>NZ_AMRX01000004.1 GCF_000300815.1 Gayadomonas joobiniege G7
GGTAAAGTCTTTGGTGCCAGATACACCGCCGAGATCTCGAGTTAGTGAATCTCCTTTTTTAAGGGTTTCACGGATGGCGTTACGTAAGCGAGCTGATTTATCTTTTAAGCCCAAATAATCTAACATTTGTGCCCCGGCCAGCATGGCTGAGGTTGGATTGGCGAGATCTTTACCTGTTAAGTCAGGGGCGCTACCGTGTAGAGTTTCAAATATTGCGCAGTCGTTACCTAAGTTTGCACCTGATGCAAGCCCTAATCCGCCGACTAAACCAGCGCAAAGATCTGAGATAATGTCGCCAAATAAATTCGTTGTGACAATCACATCAAAAATTTCAGGCTGCATGACAAGGTGCATACAGGTATGATCAATAATTAGCTCGTTGCTTTGAATATCTGGATATTCAGCAGCCACTGCCTGAGCTGTTTTTAAAAATAGACCAGAAGTGGATTTTAGGATATTGGCTTTATGAACTATTGTTACCCGCTTACGATTTTCTTTGCGTGCAAATTCAAACGCAAATCGCACGATTTTTTCACAGCCTGCACGGGTAATTTGACTGGTCACTTGTGCGGTTTCACCATCGTCTGAAATAAATTGGTTAATGCCAGAATACAAACCTTCAGTATTTTCTCGGATGGTCACTATATCAATATTTTGAAAACGTGAGCGAGTGCCTGGAAACGAAATCGCAGGCCTCTGGTTAGCATAAAGTTTAAAGTGTTTTCGGAGCGTTACGTTAATTGATGTATGGCCACAACCAACAGGGGTAGCCAGTGGACCTTTGATAACAACGCGATTTTTTTCAATTAGATCTAACGTACGTTGAGGCAAAATATTGCCCGTCTTTTTAAACGCTGTTTGCCCGGCATCGGCATAATCAAATTCAAAACCACAGTTTAATTTAGTTAAAACTTGTATAACGGATTCGATTACGCTGGGGCCTATGCCATCGCCAGGGATCACGGTTATATGTTGTTGTGCCATTAAGTCACCTTAAACAGATTAATGTGGTGTTTACCAATTTATCGGTTGATTGTCATAACTTAAAAATTGACCACTATTTTTTAATGACAAGTTCTGAATAATTTTTTTCATCCCAGAGACTGACTGATTCGTAGTGATAAGTGCATTTGGACCACCCATGTCCGTTTGAACCCAACCAGGATGTAATATAACCACTTTGATACCATCAGGTTTAAGGTCAATGCTTAGGCTCTTGCAGGCTGCGTTTAGTGCTGCTTTACTAGAACGGTAGATATAAGAGCCACCGGAAGTATTATCATCCAAACTGCCCATTTTACTGCTCAAAACAGCAATTTTTTTATCTTTTCCTAACATCAAATTGTTTGTTAATATCTCTAGCAGTTTTAGCTGTGCAATACAATTTATGGTCAATGTTTTTTGCCATTCTACCGCGTCTAATGAAGCAAACTGACTGCGCTCATCTTTGGGACCATAATATCCGGCGTTGCAAATAACGATGTCGATAGCCGTGTCTTTTAATAAACTTTTTAAGCCAATGATTTGCATTTCGTCACTGATATCTAGCGAAATGAGTTGCAGCTTCTGAGGATACTTAGTTAATAAAGCTTGTAATTCGGTCGCTTGCAAGGGATTTCGGGCACAAGCGATAACAAAGGCACCTTCGGATAAGTATTGTTTGGTAAATTCTAAACCTATCCCTCGGTTAGCACCGCTAATAAAAATTGTTTTCATCTGCTTATTCCACAATTTATTTTTCTTTAATTATATAACAAGGTGTGTATACAGAGCCGGGTAATTTCATTCGGCCTTGTTCTACAAATGCACTCAGCAAATTGTCTATCATTTGCATCAAGCTTGCATCTCCGTATATTTCGAACGGCCCATGTTTTTTAATTTCGTTAATACCTTGTTCTTTAACATTACCAGCCACGATAGCTGAAAAAGCTCGGCGTAAATTTGCTGCTAGACTCCGAGTCTCTTGATGCAAACTTAAATCAAGCTCAGCGATATTTTTATGAGTAGTCTCAAACGGCTTTTGAAAATCATGCGGGATTTTTAGTGACCAGTTAAAGTGATAGGCATCGCCAGTATTCCTGCGACAATTTTTAACTTCGCCCATATATGATTTTATGTGGTGAGCGACTGCAGCCGGCTCATCAATGATAATTTTATATAAGTTCGCCGCTTCATCACCTAAGGTGGCACGGACAAATTTATCCAATTCATCAAAGTAAGGAGCACTTTCGCTCGGGCCTGTTAAAACAATAGGCAGGCATTGAGTCTGGTTATCTGGATGCAGCATAATACCTAGCAGGTATAAAAGTTCTTCGGCAGTACCAGGCCCACCTGGGAAGATCACAACACCATGAGCAACTCGTAAAAAGGCTTCTAAACGTTTTTCAATATCGGGCAAAATCACTAATTCGTTTACAATCGGGTTAGGTGGCTCTGCTGCAATAATTGATGGTTCGGTTAATCCTAAATAGCGTGGTGCGTCACTGCGCTGTTTTAAATGGCCAATCGTAGCGCCTTTCATTGGACCTTTCATCGCGCCTGGGCCACAGCCTGTGCAGATGTTGAGACCGCGTAAACCCATTTGATAACCGACATCCTTGGTGTATTGATATTCGTGCTCACGAATGGAGTGCCCCCCCCAACAAACAATCATATTGGGATCTTTACGGGTGTGGAGAGCGCCCGCGTTGCGCAATATATCAAACACATAGTTGGTGATATGACTCGGATCATCTAAGTCGATTTTGCACTGAGTTTCAAGTCGCACACCAGTGAATAAAATATCGCGTAAAACATCAAATAAAAGCTCTTGAATACCTCGAATAAGCTCACCGTCAACTAATGCATGACATGGCGGATTGATTAAGCGCAGTTTAACACCACGCTCACGACGGATTACATCAACTTCAAAGTCACGGTACTGGTTATATATTTCAGCACTACTGTCGGTATGACTGCCAACATTTAAAACGGCTAACGTGCAATTGCGATACAAGCGATAAAGTGGACTGGTCGAAGATTGTTTTAATTTGTCGACTTCTAATTGGGATAACAGGTCCATACTGCCAAGCGGGTTAACTTCAACGATCATGTTAGGCTCCTTTTTATTTGCAAGGGGTTAGGTTTTGGCAATAACTTGATTTCGCCCCTGCTTTTTTGCTTGATAGAGCGCAGCATCAGCTCGATCAAAAGCGGTTTTTACGTCATCAACTGCTTTAAACTGGGTAATGCCAGCTGAAACTGTCACTGTCAGTTGCTCGTTTTTAATTTTGAATGGGATCTGGCTTATTTTTACTCGAATGTGATTCAGTCTACGTTCAATCTCAGCTATCTGACTTTCAGGAAATATTAAAACAAACTCTTCACCACCATAACGGGCGACAAAGTCTGTATCTCTTAACAGCTTAGCCAAAGTTTTTGCAATTACAGTCAGCACTTTATCACCGATTGAATGGCCATATTGATCGTTTACCTGCTTAAAGTGATCTATATCTAACATGGCTATGCATAAATGATGACTGTAACGAACCCAGCGTTTATATTCTAAATCAAGCCTTGCGTCTAATGACGCCCGGTTAGGCAACTGGGTCAATGCATCTTGCAAAGATTTGTATTTTTGCTCAGCTAATCTTTGTTGAAAAACTTGGCTCTCTTTTTCTAATTCCTCGATTCGTGAATCTAGTGAAATGAGCTGATCAGCCAAAAATTTATGCTCTAAGCGCTCTAATATTTCTTTTTCATTGAGTACATTAACCAACTCATTGATGCGAGCATTAATTTGGCTTTTTAGATTTGAAAGTGATTGAGCGGACGTTATATCTGCATTCATTTGATCTAGATTATTGTGCATTTTTTTATTTAGTTGCTCGCGTTCGTTGGACGTACGTTGGTGATTTTCAAGTGAGCAACTTATGGCGGTGTGCACAGTAGAAAGCGCGTCATTTAAATTGAATAAAAACTTTTCAGCAGAGGTGCGTTCTTCACCTATTCCTTCAACAATTATACGAATCACTTCAATGCAGCTAGTGACAAGACTCTGACTGTCATTTTGTGAAATCAGATCCTGCTGAATACTTTTTATCTTTTGGCTGGTTTTTTCAGGTAAATCAAGATGGCTCAAAATGGTTTCAAGTTCTTGACAGACAAGTGCACAGGTATCTCCATTATTTTGCATTGGTGTGGCACCGTCTTTGATTTTAGTATTGTCAGCGAGCGCAACACTGTATAAAGCCACTAATCGCTCTAAAGCTGGGACAAAATATCGTACAGACGGGCTGGCATCTGACAATTCCTGAATAAAGGAACGAAGATCGCGCCGAAGTTCGGCCGGCAGATTGCGAGCTTGCTGTAATTGTTTACTGGCATTGAGTAAGGTATCTTGAGTATTTTTTAAGTTTTGATTCAGGCGAGCTGATTGCTGATTAAGTAAGTTTTCTATCTCTTTTATTAACGGGAGGATCTTTTCAAGATCTGAATTATCAACTAATAATGCCCGCAAGCGCGCCAATCGGTTATCTAACTCAGTGTCTATGCCTGTACACAAATGACTTAGGCGAATAATAAACCTTGATAGCAGATTAAATTGGTTTTGATATGTTTTTTCCAAATTTTGTCTAGCTTGCACCGAGACAAATAACTTTTTTTTAAGCGCTTCTATTGCTTGCTCAGACACACTCAACCTCTAAAATCAGCCATCAAATTTATGTTAGATGTTATCTATAATAGCGTACATTGTGCCAATTAACTGTTTTTATTACTAAGTTTTTAAAATTTATTGTCTTGGCGTGCGCTCTGTTAATCTTTCACTAATGAGTGCTTGATGGGAGGCCCTGATTGGGTTTATGTCTAGCCCACCACGGCGGGTAAAACGAGCATAAACCCGAAGCTTTTGCGGTTTTAAGCGACTTTTAATATCACAGTATATTCGCTCAACACAATGTTCGTGGAATTCATTATGGCCACGAAAACTAATTAAATAACGTAATAACGCAGCGTGATCAATCGCTTTGCCTTGGTAATATATTTGCACACTTGCCCAATCTGGTTGTCCTGTCACTAAGCAGTTTGATTTTAATAAATCAGAGCTTAGCGTTTCTTCCACTAGCTCGTCGTCATGTATATCAGCTTGGTGTTTTAGCAGCTCGGGGGCATAATTGTATTCGCTTACATTGATGTCTAAATCATCAATACAAGTGCCAGCTAACGCGGACAGAGGGCGTTTGCCAAACTCAGCTAATGAGTACAAAATAACAGAGACCTCGCCACCACTGGCTTTTTTCAAGTCTCGCTGCATGATCTTTTGTAATTCATCCTGGTTAGCCAGTTTGGTTTGATTAAAGCTATTCAAATATAGTTTAAACGACTTAGACTCCACTAAATTGGGCGAATTTACTGCAAAATAAAATTCAGCAATTGCCACCTGAGGTTTGCCTTTTTTTGTCAACCAAGAGAGTTCAAAGGCGGTCCAAATGTCGTGGCCAACAAATGCATCATCCGAAAGTGATAGAGTATCTCGCATTAAACTTCTTGGCACTGACTGCAATAGACTTGCGTCATATTGGTCATTATACTCGGTTGCCTGACCTAGCTTTAACTGGCTCAACAGAACATCTGATTGTTTGGCTGACGTCATACACTTAAATTCTCTTGGTTTAAAAGGTTATTCTACAACATGCAAGAAACAATAAAAGACGCTTTAAAAGAATTTTTCAACCGCGCTCGGCAAACAAATCAACGCCAAATAGACATTGATCCGGACTGGTTGAGCCCTTGTTTAATCGATTTAGATAAAGGCACATGGCAGCCTGTGTGGCGGGATGCAGATCTGTCAAATATAGAAACAGCGTTAGCACTAACGTTAAATGACACAGTAAAACAATTTTACACTTCATGTTATGCCCCGTCATTAGATGCTTCGTTTAAAGAACATCAACTCACTTTACTGCAAGTTTGGAATGACGAGGATTTTGAGATTTTGCAGGAAAATATCATTGGCCATCTAATGATGAAAAAGCGGCTGAAACAGACGGCAACAATTTTTATTGCCAGTACATCAGATGATAATTTTTTAATTTCTGTTAAAAATACAAGTGGCGAAGTTGTCCTTGAGCCTGTGGGCAAAGAACCTGTCGTCGTTTTGGCTGATTCTTTGCCCGAGTTTATTAATCGTTTAACGCCAAGCGCTGAATAATTGCTTCTAACTCACCAATGCGAGTTTCTAATTTAGCGACCCTTTGCTCAAGTGTTTTTTCATTTTTTGCGTTTGGGGGTGATTGTTTGGGTTCTGTTTGGGATTTATTTGCTTCATGTTTGAGCCAGCTTTGATAATACTTGTCTGGCTCAGCTTTAAAGGCACTCACCGCTCGGGTTAATGCAGGTAATGGTGGAACAATCTCCATGCGATGTTTTACATTAGCAATTGAAATAGTTTTGCCTTCATGATGTAACTCACACAAATGATGCAAGACATGTTGAATGGCTTGTTCTTGTTTTGACATCAAATCATTCTTAGCTGAAAAAAGGTGGCAAAATATTAAGCAAACTGCGATGTCTGTCAATAGGTCATGCGACTTTTATTTGGTTTTTTCCAGCAAATTTTGCCGCATATAAAGCATTATCAACGCGCCTAAATATTTCTTCTGAAGTGTCTTGTTGCCACTTAGCACAGCCTATCGACACTGAAATATTTGCGGCTTTTAATCGCTCAGATTGCCTGATGTAAGAGTGGATTCGCTGAGCAATAATTTCTGTGGTTTTTAAATTTTCCTGGTCTATTAAGATAGCAAACTCATCCCCGCCAAAGCGAAATAAAAAATCTGTCTTGCGAGTCGCATGACCTAAAATTTCTGCGAAATTTTTCAGTACCTGATCACCAACTGCATGCCCATATTGATCATTTGCAAATTTAAAGTTGTCTAAATCAAAAAGCATGACGGCGAAGCTACTTTGATGGCGCCGACTCTGTTCTATCATGCGTGTCAACTGCTCATCAAAAAATGCTCTATTGCCTAATCCAGTGAGGTAGTCGGTGCGGTTGTTTTTTTCTAACTTGTATACTTTTACTGAGTTCAATATAGGTTGATACAATTTTTTCTGAAGGGCCAACAAAGTCGCCGTTTGACTTGCAGTTAAAGATTGCGAGCAACTGTAGCTTAATTGAGCAACAGAAGAATGCTGGCTGTCTAACGGCAAGCTAAGTGTTTTTTCATCGTCGACAAAGTTACTTGTATTAAGCGTTACCTCGGGATGCAAAAAGCGCACTCCTGTTATCGGTAAACGATACTGGACTTCGTTAATATAAAAAGCCAGTACTTGATTAATGTCAAGAGTGCTATGGAGACGATCACTTAGGTACTGATAGTCGGCAGGCTCAGTGCGCTTTAAAAAAAAGTGCTTTTTTAATCGGCTAAAAATATCCGACGATAAAGTATGTGTGTTTAAGATATCCATGGCAACCCAACAATAAAATACTCATATAGAGTATCCCTAGCTATTTTTGTGCCATGATGTTTTTTATCTTATAAGTCATAAATTTAGGACATTAACGCTGAACTATTGACAGCCATTGAGGCAATTCTAAAGAGCAGCGTCAAAGTTTTTACTCATCTGTCCCTTGAGCTTCTGCACGCAGAGGATCAAAACGTCTAACCTGCAAAATAATACCCATATCAGGGTGATCAAAATAATGGATCTCGGTCGAACGGATACGTCTATTTTGTTTAAATTTATATGGGTATAAAAAAGTTTGCTCGTGAGTTAAACCAGCAATTGAATCTCGTTGGTTGAGTTGTGTTTGAGTCGCTAAGTATTCTGGATGAGGGCCAGGCTTTCGAATTTGAAATTCACTTTGAATATATAAATAGTGCTCAAGATAAATTTTAAAAAGTCCATCTAGCAGCCAAACATCTGCTGATGTTTCACTGGTTTTATGATCTGTTTGGCGTTCACGTAAGTTTTGGTTTTTTATTGCCGCCGATAAATCAATTTCGCCCTGCGTAATTTGTTGCGTTAATTGTGTGACTTGTTGCATCATTTTTTCATGTTCTGATTCAGCAGTCAGTGTTTCGGCATTATTATCAATAACGCTTGAAGCTTGCATTTTATTATCATTTTTTATCGGTTGGCCTGCGGGTGTATATAAGCGCTGGTAGTTTCTACCTGCCAATATCCGCCAAGGTAACTCCGCTTTTTCGGCACCAATCGGCTGACGCCACGCAATGTGTAACAGGGGTTGCATATCTTTTCGCCAGCGTAGTTTGGCATACATATCTTTTAGTTCTAAATGTTCTGGATCTAGTAAATAGGCACCATTTTCTAAAACTAAACCTTTTTGATATGGATGGGTGGGTATTTTATCTATAAAAATCGATTGCTCTAATGCCAGCCAGTTTTCACGTTCAGGATTAAACATACTTGGTTCTGGCATCTGGCAAAAAGTTGCATAACTCCACGCAGGTTGGTCGCTATAAAATAAAATAGATTGCCAATAAAAGTCGTTTTCTGATTCGCTGTTTGTATTGCAAGCGGGCAAGAGCTTTCGGGTCTGCGCCGGATCTAAAACAATGGCTGGTGTAATAAGATCATTAAAAGCTTGTTTGGTGAAGTCGCTGGCCGTGACAGCAAAAAGCTCTTGCTGAGCTTCTTGTTGGGCTGTGTGTTTGAATATAAGCAATTCTATTTCGAACCAGCGCTGATCGCTGATCACCTCAGCAGACAGAGATAAAAGTATAACAGTTACAAAAGCTTGCAAAGTTTTTTTCATAATGATCCTAAGCGGACTGTTTTTGTTCAAATTGGCTGATCATAGATTCTACCAGTTTGAAACGCTCTCTGGTATCTTCCACTGACAGGTTAAACCTTAGTTTATCAGCACCACCCATGCTGTAGACCCTAGGTTGACTCTGAATCAAACCGATAATAAAAGCGGGATCAACTTTAGTTGCTGGCGAAAATTCTATATACCCACCTTTTGGACCAGCTTCGATTTTATTAATTCCGAGTCTAGCGGCTTTTAGCTTAAGTGATGCTATTTTTATTAAATTTTTTGCAGCATCTGGCAATAAACCAAAACGGTCTATCAATTCCACTTGAAAATCATCCAGCTCATTTTCATTTTTGCAACTCGCTAATTTTTTGTAGAGAGATAAACGGGTATTTACATCAAATATATAATCGTCTGGAAATAGGGCTGGAGCTCTCAGCTCAATATCCGTTTGTTTCTGTAACATACTATCTAAAGATGGTTCTTTTCCTTGTTTTAATGACTCAACTGCTTGCTCGAGCATTTCCATATATAAACTAAAGCCGATTGAGCTAATTTGTCCACTTTGATCTTCGCCCAACAATTCACCGGCCCCCCTTATCTCCAGATCGTGAGTAGCCAGCGTAAAACCTGCACCTAAATCTTCTAACTGAGCAATAGCGTCTAATCGTTTTACGGCATCTTTAGTCATGCGTTTAGGGTGTGGTGTCATTAAATAAGCATATGCTTGGTGATGGGAGCGTCCAACTCGGCCACGTAACTGGTGGAGCTGAGCCAGACCAAAATTATCAGCCCTGTCTATAATGATAGTATTTGCGCTTGGTACATCAATACCTGTTTCTATAATTGTGGTGCAAACAAGCACGTTAAATCTTTGATGATAAAAATCGCCCATCACACGTTCCAGTTCTCGCTCTCGCATTTGTCCATGGGCAACAATAACATTGGCTTCTGGCACTATCGCCTGAATTTCCGCTGCCGTTTTATCTATGGTTTCAACCGAGTTATGTAAAAAATAAACTTGGCCACCCCGCATGATCTCACGAGTAACAGCTTCTTTGATTAATTCATCATCTTTTTGACGGACAAAAGTTTTAACCGCCAATCGCTTTTTCGGTGGCGTCGCAATAATAGATAAATCTCTCATTCCGCTCATAGCCATATTTAAAGTACGCGGTATCGGCGTTGCTGTGAGGGTTAAAATATCAACATCGGCACGACGTGATTTAATAAGCTCTTTTTGTTTAACACCAAATCTATGCTCTTCGTCTACAATCAGAAGACCGAGGTCGTTAAATTTGATGTTTTTTGATAAGAGTTTGTGGGTGCCAATGACTAAGTCCACTTGTCCGGCCGCGAGTGCTTCTAAAACCTTGTTTTCTTGCTTGCTGCTATTAAAACGAGACAGAACTTCGACTCGAACAGGCCAATCGGCAAACCTGTCTTTAAAGTTTTCAAAATGTTGTTGAGCAAGCAGAGTGGTGGGAACCAATACAGCCACCTGTTTGCCTGAGTTAATCGCAATAAAAGCTGCCCGCATGGCGACTTCTGTTTTACCAAAACCCACATCACCACATACTAATCTGTCCATAGCGTTATCCGATTGCATATCAGCAATCACATTGGTAATGGCGTCTTTTTGATCCTGAGTTTCTTCAAAAGGAAAGCCGGCACAAAATTGCTGGTAGTCTTTTTTATCTAAGGAAAATTTAAAACCGGGTTTTGCACTGCGACGCGCATAAACATCCAACAGGTCTGCTGCCACATCACGAACTTTTTCTAAAGCTTTGCGTTTTGCTTTATCCCAACTATCACTGCTGAGTTTATGTAAAGGTGCATGTTCGGCATCACCACCAGAGTAGCGAGAAATTAAATGCAATGAGGCAACAGGTACATATAGTTTAGAATCAGCATATGCTATGGTGACAAATTCGGTTTTAAGGCCACCGGCATCTAAGCTTTGCAATCCGATGTAGCGCCCAACACCATGATCTATATGAACTACAGGTTGATTCTCTTTTAACTCCGCGAGGTTCTTTATCACGGATTCGCTTGAGGCACTTTGACTGCGACTGCTCGAACGCCTGCGTCTTTGACTAATTTGTTGGCCTAATAATTCCGCTTCACATATGACTGCAATCGTTTTGTCGTGGCTGCGGCATACAAAACTATGCTCTAGTTCACTGACCGTTATCGCTGGCTTGCTGGTGGGCTTACGTAAAAAAGATAATAGATCTGGGCTGGCTGTCACTTTGATCTTGGCTTGTTTTAATAGCTCAATCACACTTTCTCGGCGACCTTGTGACTCGCAACTAAAAATCACTGAATCCGCGGATTTTAAAAAATCTTGCAGCTTTTTATAGGGGGTCGAAAGTTGTGCTTGAACCGCAATGTCTGGTATCGCTTGACAGGCAAATTTAACCCCGTGGTTGGTGTTTTCGTTCGAAGTAGTTATGTTAAGCTCTATGCGGGCAAATTTTTTTAACTCTGCAAAAGCTTCTTCTACACGTAAAAATAAATCATGTACTGGCAGGATAGGGCGCTGTTTATCATAGCGTCGGCTTTCGTATCGTTTGCGCACATCGTCAATAAAACGTTCGACTGAATCATGCAATTGATGGTTAAACAAGATTTGGCAGTTCGCTGGCAAATAATCAAATAAGCTGGACGTCTTCGTAAAAAATAGCGGTTGGTAATATTCTATGCCTGCGGGCATAATTTTTTTACTGACCTGATAATATATAGAGTCTTTATCTGTGCTAGGTTCAAACTTAGCACGCCAATTCACTCGAAAGGTTTCAATACCAGCATTATCCGTTGGAAATTCGTGGGCTGGTAATAGATTGATTGCTGTGATAGGTGCTGAACTGCGTTGGGTATCTGGGTCAAATGTCCTAATTGAATCAATTTCGTCATCGAATAAATCTATTCGATATGGTTGTTGACTACCCATAGGATATAAATCTAATAAACTACCTCGAACACTAAATTCACCATGCTCCATCACTTGATCAACTAAGCGGTAGCCGGCTTGAACAAGGCGTTCGCGCATTTTTTCCAGCGCAATTGAGTCGCCTTGATTTAACAATAAACTGTGCTGATTAATAAAATCAACGGGTGCCATGCGCATCATAAGCGTATTGGCCGATACAATAAAAATACCTTTTTTTTGAGTCAGTTTATGTAGAGCTTGCAGGCGTTGTGAAATAATATCTTGATGGGGCGAAAAGTTGTCGTAAGGGAGTGTTTCCCAATCAGGAAAATAATGCGCGTTTAGCTGGTGAGGTTTTAATAAGCTATTAATTTCTGCAGCCAAACGTAACGCGCTAGCGGTATCTTTTTCAACCACCAAAATAGGTGCATCTGCGGTTAAACTCAACTCGCTGATTGCAACAGCCAAACTGCTGCCAGGAAAATTTTGCCAATTGCTTAATTGGCCTGATTTTAACGTCGGTTGTGGTTCAAGAATGCTAGTTAATTTCATGCACAGATCTAATTGTTAAATAGTATTCGCAAGTTTAATCAAGTTTTTAGTGAAACCCAAGTCTAGGTTTTAACTGCGCTAGCGAAAGAGTCAGCTCAGGGATCAAAATACAGTTTTGCGAGGGCAGCTTATGGTTTATATTACTCACTCATGGTTTTCCCTAATAGCAAAGGAGATAGGCATTTATGTCTGATATATATGAAGTAAATCGAGAGACTTTTGATGAAGTCATGTTACCTAATTATGCCCCATTGGCAGAGATTCCTGTACGTGGCGATGGCTCACGTGTTTGGGATCAGCATGGGCGCGAATATATCGACTTTGCTGGTGGTATTGCTGTGAACTGTTTAGGTCATTGTCATCCAGCGCTGAATAAAGCGTTAAGAGAACAAAGCGAGCGCCTTTGGCATGTAAGTAACATATGGACGAATGAACCCGCACTGCGTTTAGCTAAAAAGCTGGTGGAGGCAACATTTGCCGATAAAGTTTTTTTCTGTAATTCAGGCGCCGAGGCGAATGAAGCCGCACTGAAACTTGCACGCCGCTATGCGTTTGAAAAGTTTTCGGCGGATAAAGATCAAATTATTGCATTTAAAAAATCCTTTCATGGACGTACTTTTTTTACGGTTACCGCTGGCGGTCAGCCTGCATACTCTGATGGTTTTGGTCCAAAACCAAGCGGCATTGAGCATGCAGAGTACAATGATTTAGCTTCGTTAGCAGCCCTTATTTCGGATAAAACCTGTGCAGTGATTTTAGAGCCCATGTTAGGCGAGGGTGGAGTGTTACCCGCTGAAAAAGCGTTTTTAGAGGGCGTGCAAGCTTTATGTAAAAAACATCAAGCCTTGTTAATATTTGACGAGGTGCAAACAGGGTTTGGCCGTACTGGTGATCTCTATATGTACCAAGGCTTAGGGGTAACACCTGATATTTTATCAACGGCAAAATCGTTAGGTGGTGGGTTTCCAATCGGCGCTATTTTAACCTCAGACGAGGTCGGGAAGTATTTAAAATTTGGTAGTCATGGCACTACATACGGTGGTAATCCACTTGCTTGTGCGGTTGCCGAAGCGGCATTTGATATCGTTAACCAAGCAGATGTTTTAGCGGGTGTTAAAACGCGCGAGTTAGAATTTCGTCAAGCGCTGGACGAAATCAACCAAAAACACCAAGTATTTTCCGAAATAAGGGGTGCAGGATTGTTATTAGGGGCTGTGCTTAAAGAAAAATATCAAGGGCAGGCACGAGAGTTTGTTATGGCAGCCGGTGAGCAGGGATTAATGTGTTTAGTTGCTGGCGCGAATGTGGTGCGCTTTGCGCCTTCGTTGATAGTGGAATCACAGGATATTGCTGAAGGTATGAAACGCTTTGAAAAAGCAGTGGCAAGAGTATTAGCCGCTGATAAAGTTTGATTAACCATAGGTAAAGCTGGTTAAGCGGCTCGCTAACCAGCTTGTTTAACTGTAGGGCTTAATCTTTACTAACGCCTAACAGTTCATGATATTCTTTACGTATCTGGCCCAGCTCTTTTAACTGAGGTTTGATATTATCCACATTACCTTGTGATAACTGTAGTTTAATTGCTGTGATTGCAACTTTCAGTTTTTCCATACCTTTATCGAAGTTTTCTTGATCTTCAGGGGCAACCTTTTGCTGAGCAGCAACATTGATATGTTTCTCTAGCTCTGCCAGCAACATCTTTTTATCTTCGATGCTTTCAGCTTTACGCAATTCTTTAAAAGCACCACCCATGCCCTCCATTGCGTGATGTAACGGATCTGGTTCACTACAAGCAGTAGCTAATGCAGCAATCAGTGCAGCGCTAAATAACATTTTTAATTTCATAATTTCCCTCTCTCGTGGATATAACTTATGGTTATTGAGTTAATTTTGTTAGTTGACTTCAGTTTCACAGATTTTTAAGTACAGGGTCAAGCATCAATATATAAAAATCACATTTTATTTTACATAGGTGTCAAACAGCAGCTAAAATTTGCCAACTTTTATTTTTGAGATAGACACATGCCTGTTAATTTACCTGCAATTGAAAGTTTGACCTTACATCCGGTTAAAGGTGTCCGCTTAGGTTGGGCCGAAGCTGGCATTAAAAAAGCAAATCGTAAAGATATTGTTGTTATGGAGCTCGCTGCTGGCAGCCAAGTTGCTGGCATATTCACACTTAATCGTTTTTGTGCTGCGCCTGTAACCATATGCCGCCAGCATTTAGCCGCGACATCAAATATGCGTGCTCTAGTAATAAATACAGGTAACGCAAACGCTGGGACAGGTGAACAGGGCATGCAAGACGCCATACGAACCTGTCATGCGGTCGCTGAATTATTAGAGATTGATGCTGAACAAGTATTACCTTTTTCAACTGGTGTTATTTTAGAACATCTACCAATGGACAAGCTGTTAGCCGGTTTACCACAAGCAGTCAAACAGTTAGATGAGGCTAACTGGCTTGCTGCTGCATACGGGATTATGACAACAGATACTGCCGCCAAAGCTTATTCAACTCAGCTCAAGTTTGACAGCCAAACAGTTAATATCACAGGTATATCTAAAGGTTCAGGCATGATACATCCCAATATGGCGACCATGCTAAGTTATTTAGCGACCGATGCTGAACTCTCAACGGAGTTATTAAACGAAATAACCAAAGAAATAGGTGACCGATCATTTAATTGTATTAGTGTCGATGGGGATACATCGACCAATGACTCTTTCATCATAATGGCGACAGGCCAATCAGGTGTTCGTTTTGAGTCGCGCTCGGATGCTGGTTTTGAGCGCTTTTATCAAACACTGCTAACAGCCGCCCAAGTTTTAGCACAAGCCATAGTGCGTGATGGAGAAGGCGCTAGCAAATTTATTGAAGTTTCGGTTCATGGAGCAAAAAGTCTAGCCGAAGCTAAAGCAGTAGGTTTTGCTATTAGCAAAAGCCCGCTGGTAAAAACGGCATTTTTTGCTTCTGACCCCAATTTAGGCCGTATTTTAGCGGCGATTGGTTACGCTGGACGAGAGTGTTCCAGTTTAGACGACTTACAAACGGAGGCAATAAAACTTTATTTAGGCGATGTATTGGTCTCGGAAAATGGCGGCAGGGCTGTCTCTTACCAAGAAGCTGATGGCCAGGCCGTAATGGATCAGGACGAAATTAAGATCAGAGTTGAATTAAATCGAGGCCAAGTGCAAACGTCAGTTTGGAGCTGTGATTTAAGTTACGAGTATGTTCGTATTAACGCTGATTATCGAACATAAGTTTTGCTTATTTCGTTGAATCAGAACATCGGCAAATGGGGCGCTAATAAATCCCCATTTCCGGTGGGCACACAATATTAAAAATGCTAAATGCGCCTATGCTGGCCCAATCTCTAGCATCATCTATATCGTCGGCTTGTATACGGGCTTCTTGAACCGTTTGCATTGGGGCCAATTCATCTGCTGTATATAAATGGGCGTAGCCATTTAATAAAGATAAACGGCATGATATAAACATTAATTTTTGCAATTGGCTGTCACCGGGCCTGTGCTGACTTGCGACCAGTTGTGTCATATACGACGGTAATTGCCAATGTCTAAATAGTGCGGCCGTTAGGTCAGCATAAGTAAAACCTAAAACTTCAAGTTGACGCTCGTAAGGTAAAACATTTTCTTCTAATTGATCGCAGGCGATCGCTTTATCAGGGCTTACTTGAGCAACAACTAGCTCACCTATATTATGCAATAATCCGCAGACGAATAAGCCCTCGCCATTTTTTTGGCGGGTTTTTTTTGCCAAATATTTAAAAATAAGTCCTGCATAAATGCTGCAGCGCCAGTGGCGATCAATGTCGATGGCAGAAGTATCCAACGAGCGCAAAGTTTCGGCGGTGCTACTGGCTAGTAATAAACTATAAACGGCGTCCATCCCTAATACATTGACAGCTTTAGGGACAGTATCTACTGAAAATGAGAGGTTGTATAAAGCGCTGTTAGCCAATTTAAGCATGTGGCCTGTGACCATAGGGTCGTAAGCCAAAACCTCTGATATTTCATCTATGGTGGATTTTTCATCATCCATCATTTCTTGTATCCGCACACAAGTGTCCGGTAAGGCACAAGCAGAGCTGGCTTTTTTGAGATAATCGTTAATGGTCATTTTGTTTCCTCTACCAGTGTTATTGGGTTACTTGAACTACAGTCACTGGCGGTCGTAAACTGAATCTGTACAGGGGGTGCTAAATTACCCTGCAGATCGTAAATATTAGTCACTTCCAATCTGTAATTTGCATCGTCCATTAACACAGTTTGAGGATAAAAATATATGCTTTTGCCGTAAGATTCAATCTCTAGTCTTACCCTTTGTTTATCGCTTTTTTGTGTAATTAAATAAAACTCTTTATTTGACAAATACCTGCGGTCAATTTCCTCGTTAAAACTAAATTGTATATTATTTTGAACACAGACTTTTTGCTGGCCGTTTTCGGGCCAACTTGAAATAATTGAAGGAGCCATAGTATCACCATGGCGAGGCGCAGTACCGGCTTGATATTCGTCTAAATCACTGATGCCATCATTATCGGTATCTGCAAGTGTTGCATCTGTGAATAAAATGGCTTCTTCGCGATCGGATAAACCATCTGCGTCAGAGTCTGTACTACTGGTCGAACTCTGCAACTGGCTAATTTCGTATAAATCGGAAACGCCGTCACCATCAGAATCATCTAATGCATTGGCGGAAAAATTGATGATATGTTTTTCTCCATCTACCGATACTAACTCAGCAGTTAGCGCCTGGTCGGCGAGAGGGTAAGCAATAATCTCATAGGGTGCGGTTGAATCTTGGCCAATGAAAGTATCACCTTGATAAAACTCAACATGAGTAGGTTTTTGGCTGCTGACCTGAGCTTGATAGCTGATCCGGACATTGAATGGACTATTTTGTGTCACACTAAAATTGACAGGGTCAGTTAACTGTACATTTGCTAAATCACTTGCGTTGCTCGGCAAAGGTATTAATACCTGATATTGTGCCATTAACAAGGAGTCCGAAGACAATAAATATAGCTGATCTGCGTCCAAACTTATTGCGGAAATCTTACCTTTAGTTTGTTTTGAAATATCTAAAGTTTGTGTGTTCGCTAAATCGGATGCAGGTTTAAAAATTAACTGCTGGGGTTGATTTGCCGAAACTATGACGAGCTGCCCAGTTTGAGCGTATATTTTTTCGCCTTGCAGCGAATAGTCTTCATAAATAACTTTAAAGTTGAACCCTAAAGGTAAATCAGCGTTTGTTGCAGTGCCAGCTAAAGCGGGTTCTATGGCAACAGCTTGGTAACCGGAAAACTCAGATAAAATATGCAAAACATTATTCTCGTCAATCAGCATATCTTTAACGCCGTAGGCTGGATATATGGCGGCTTGATCTAAGTTGGTTACATTTTCGCTGCCCACGATTTGTATGCCTAATTCTGAATACAACGCCAGATAGCGGTTATTGGTTGCCAACTTGGTATACACTTGGTTATTAAACGCGCGAACGATCGGGTAAAAACGTTTTGTTTTATCGTCAAATAAAACAAAATCCAAACCACCATATTTGTTATTTAATAACAGGTGACTGCCAGAGAGCACAAAATCTGTGATTTCACCTTGCAGTTGAATTTCATCAATTAAGTTCAGCGTTTGCTGTTTTACATTAAATGCTTTCAACCTGGCTGGTTTTTCTAACACAAAAAGGTGATTGCCTTGCAAAATCATTTTACCCATCGGGGCCGCACTGTTATATTCCGCTTTTGTTCTAAAACTGTCAAAAGCATCTAGTATCCGGATCCCCAAGTCATCAGTAACATAAAGCATATTCGCATTATGTAACAAGTCATTGGCTGGCGTTGGCAACAGGGTTTCGAGTTTGACGGTAGTGTTAAATTCATCGCTTGTTTTAATAACAAACTCCAGTTTTATTTCACTGCTTGCACCCTGTTTATCAGTGACTTTAAATATTGCGCTGTCACGACCACTAAAACCGGTATTGGCGTAATAACTAAACGTATTATTCACTAACTTAAATAGACCATTGGCTGGTTTGTCTAATAATTCTATTTGCAAGTCGGTATCGGTATCGTCTTTGAATATTTGACTTAGATCTATGTTGCCATATTGGTAAAAGGTTAATTCGGTGGTTTCGCTGTACGGTGGACTATTGATAGCCGAGAGTGTTAAATAAACTCTTGTGCTGGCAGACAGCCCTTGTTTGTCTGTTATCTTATAGTCAAAACTATCATTTCCTTTTTCTGTGTAGCTTCTGGTGAAGCTGAAAGCACCATCCGCATCCAAAGTAACAGTGCCGAGTTTGGCTGGATTCACTAAAGAGACAGTTAACTCGTCACCATCCGGATCCAAGTCATTGATTAATACACCTTGAGCGCTCGTTATATGGTTAGTTATTGCCGTGAATGTATAATAATCAGGTTTCGCTAGCGGGCTATCATTGACGGCAGTGAGATCAATTTGAACCGTGGCACTACTTTTTAAATCATCTGCCATTAGCCAATAACTAAAACTATCGGAACCAAAATAATTTGCACTTGGAGTGTACTGGAAGCTGCCGTCCTCGTTTAATATCAAAGCGCCGTGTACAGGGCCCTGCTTCAGGTTCACCGAATAGCTCAAACTTTCGTCGATGATATCATTCTCGGTTAGTTGGCCATTGATGGCGGTATCTTCTTTGCCGCTGAAAGCATCGTTAACGGCTGTTAGCTCTGGAACTGCTTGGGCAAAGTTGATTGTAATAATTGCATTGTCTGTCGCGCCTTGTGGGTCTTTAACTTGGTATTCGAGCTGATATTGACCCGTAGCTAATTGCTTGTCGGCTGAGATCAAAACAGAACTTTGCAGTAGCTCGGCTTTCAAATCCGGGGTGCCTAAAACGGTGATTTGGCTGATAGTTAATGGTTCCAGATCCGGATCACTATCATTTGCGAGCAGTTCTGCCCAAGTTAACTCCAGTTCCGAGTTTAAATGCTTGTCAAAATTGAACTGATCATCGCTTGCAATAGGCGCATCATTTTGCGCAGCGATCATAAATTTTAAACTGCCGTTCGCTGTGGCCTGATAGGTATCATGTAAACTAATTTGCACTTGATCTTCGCCGCTAAAATTTGCGGCTGGCTGATATTCAAAATCGCCATTTTTAAAGACTTTTAGCTGTCCATTGTGTGCAGTCTGATAAGTTTGTTCATTAAAGTGTACCGACTGTTGCTCTGGGTCGGTTGCATACCCTGCAAGCTGGCCTGTTAAAAGTTTATCTTCGTCACCATAAAAGGTTTCGGTTTGTAAGCTGGGAGGGTGATTGCCAATAAATAGAAGATCTGAAAAGGCATCTTCACCGTGGCTACTGATCCCGGTTACTTTAATTTCATAATCGGCAAATTCATCGGTTAATAAAAATTGGGTCTCCGAAAGCGCTAATTTTTGTGACCAAAGCTCACTGCCGGCTTGACGCCAATAGACGTTAAATCTCTGATAAGCATTATTAGGCGCTTGCCAATCCAACTGTATGCCTTGGCTGCGCTGGTAATTTAATTGCTCAATTTTAACCGTTTGCCAGTTAATTGAGGCAGAGGTCAACAGTGCGATTTGCTGGTTATTGATGTCAGCTTCACTCTGTAGCCATAACTCTAAAGTAATGGGTCCTTGTTTTAATCCAAAAGATAGTGGGTTGATACCGGTTATCGTTGTATTTAAGTCGTTTATCGTGCAGGGTTCACATATTAGTATGGCAACCTCGGTTTCAGCAAAAGATAACCATAAACGCGCTGGCACAATGTCAATAAACTGGGTATTTAATTGAACGAAAAAATTTCCACTCATCCGCTCTTCTAAGTGGTTAAGCTCGCTCGTTAATTGAGTTTGCACAAGTGATAAATCATTGGGCAGGTCAGCCATGTCTGTAGCGAGTTTGCCCGATGTTGGAGGTATTATTTGATAGGTTTGTGGTTGACCATCAACAAAAAGGGACGGTTTAGCCAACGTTGTAGGTGTTGTTTGTGATAAATCAATCTCTGTAGACTTAAAGTCTGGGCTCGCGGTGGGAGATTGATTATCACAACTTACGAGCAAACTACTTAGCGAAAGCAGAAGCGTTAATTTTTTTAACTGTGTAACCACACCCATTATTCCACCACATCTACGGTTGTTATTTAGTTCTGTTAATTGGCTTTAGTATAAACTGAGTTTATTAATAAGTTTAATTTAAAAACCATTTTTGCTGTGGAAATTGCCTATCTAACACCCATAAGGTAAACTGCAGCCCCTTCATATTCACTGCTGTGCGCCTCATTTAACGCTTATTTCGGGGCTGCAAGCACATTTATTGTATAATTTGTAGGATACTTGTGGACACCTTCTTAACTTCAACATTAAGTGTAGCGGTTGCCGAAATTGGCGACAAAACCCAGCTTCTGACGCTTTTTTTAGTCGCCCGTTATCACCGGCCGCTTGCAATAATTGCTGGTATTACAGTGGCCACTTTGTTTAACCACGGCCTGTCTGCTTGGTTGGGTGACTCTATTATTGATTTTATTCCGCAAGCTTGGGTATCTTTGATTTTAGCGATTAGCTTTATTTTGCTTGGACTATGGCTGCTAATTCCGGACAAAGAGGAAAGTGAAGACTCCAACTGGTTTAAATATAATGCTTTTATAGCCAGTTGTGGGCTCTTTTTCATTGCTGAAATTGGCGATAAAACCCAGCTTGCCACCGTATTGTTGGCCGCAAAATACCAAGATTTATGGTTAGTTACTGCTGGCACTACGTTAGGCATGTTAGTGGCAAACGTTCCAGTAGCCTATACCGGGCAGTGGTTGTTGCAAAAAATCAATATGCAATGGGTGCATTTTTTTGCCAGTGCTATTTTTATCATTACCGGCATTGCCACATTAGTTTTTAGTTGAGGCATTTGACGATGCGAACCGTATTATTTGGGCTAATTGTATCGCTTTTTTTAGGGCTGAAAAACTCTGCGTGGGCATACCAGCTTGGAAAAATGACAGCGTTTAAAGGCTCTGAACTCTGTCAGCTGGCCGACAATACCAATGAGTATCTCGCGCTGGGTGTTGAATTTGATCAAAAAGCCATTCATGGTGGTAGCCTCAACAGCCGGCAATTTTCGTTAGATCAGGTTAAAAAGACACTGGAATTTATTTGTCACACCTATCGACAAGATGTGCGGGCCAAACGCCAAAGTCGTTTGCATGACGCTGCTTTCATTGAGCAGAATTTTGAACTGGTTCCATGGTACCCTGAGCTTGAGCGTGCGCGTCAAATTGCTGCTAAAACCGATAATCAAGGGCGCAAAAGCCTGCTCAATCGTATTCCCGAAAACAAAATATTATTGACTAAATATTATGCCAAAAAGATAACGGGAAAAGCTCAGCCAGTCGAGCCATATGTACATGCTTTATATAGTTTGCCGTATGACGAAGTAGGCTTGACTGAAGATCAGGCACAGATACAAAAAAACAAACTAACAAGGTTTAAATATAGCCGCCAGCAAGTCATGCGCGGAGTGATAGATACACAAAAGCTTGCTCCGCCGCTAATTTATGTTACCGAAGCAGCTTTGCATGACATCTTGTTGCAAGGGACAGCGGTCGTGAAGCAAGGTGACAGCACCCGTTATTTTAATGTCGATAGAAATAACGGTATAGATTATGATTATGCCGCTGAAAAGGACCAGCAAGCAAGATATTGGTATTTTCGTGAAGTACCGGGTGTGATGGGGTACGGGAAAACAGCGAAGCGCAAAATTCAAATCTATCCACAAGTGACAGTTGCTGGAGATGTCCAGCAACTTGGACTGGGTAAATTAATTGCGCTAACTTACAAACAAGATCAACAAACAGTTACTCGCTTAACACTATTAGCAGATGAGGGCGGCGCGTTTAAAAATAACCTGTTTCAATTAGATCTTATGGTCGGTTTTTATCAAGGTTGGCGTGACTACCACGCCGCGAATCAGCATTTGCCTGATTTTGTGCAAGCACATATTTTATTGCTGAAAGACAGTGATGAATAGCCAGAATATACAGCCAGCGGTCCGCTCGTTAAGTGAGATATTGAAGCGCCATCAGAGTTGCTGGAATTTTGTGCCGTTTGCCCAACGTCAAATACCTTGGGGTAATAAAAAAATTGATGAAATTGTCGCTCAGTTCAGCACGGAAGCAGATAGTATTGTGCAACAAGGTTTGTTAAATGCTGTATTCACAGATTTAAAATCTTGGTTAGATGCATATCAGGCGAGTTTAGAATCAGTGCTGCACTCACCGTCAAATATATTACCTGAAATACCTTTTTGGTTAAAAAATGGCATCCATGGCCGTAAAATCGAGCAGATAAAAGCACTTTCTAGTCAACTGCAAGGGTCTGACAAGATCATTGAGTGGTGTTCAGGTAAAGGCCATCTTGGTCGTATTTTGGCCTACCAGCATAATATTTCAGTGACAAGTTTAGAATGGCAAGCTCATTTATGTCAGCAGGGCGAAGCACTGGCACAAAAATATCAACTTGCACAGAAATTCTATCATACGGATGTTCTGCAAGATGATTTAAGTTTTTTAAATAGCAAATATCCACTGGTGGCCTTGCATGCCTGCGGTGATTTGCATTTAAAATTACTGCGTCAGGTTCAACTTTTAAAATCACCACAAGTTTATCTTGCCCCCTGCTGTTATCATTTAATCAATGATGAGCTTTACACTGGAGTGTCTGAGTTTGTTAAAAGCAAGGGGTTAGCTGTAACTAAAGCCAAGTTAAAGTTGGCAGTGCAGGCACAGGTGACGAGTGGAGAGCGCATTAAACGATTACGCAAAACCGAAGTCGTCTGGCGGTTGGCCTATCAGGCGCTTCGGGAAGCAATCACGGGTGATGACAGCTACAAATCTTTGCCGTCTGTGCAAAAAAGTTATTTTAGCGGAGCGTTTAAAGACTTTGCACTATGGGGTTTAGCTCATCAGGGGCTCTCTTATGATCGGCCAATCCAAGAGTCATTGTGGTTGCAAAAAGGTTTAGAACGGCATAAGTTTATTCAAATGTTAGAACGTGTGCGGCATGTTTTTCAACGGCCGCTTGAATATTGGTTGGTATTGGATAGAGCATTGTTTTTAGTGGAGCAAGGTTATCAGGTTCAGGTGAACGCTTTTTGTGATTACGCCATCACCCCAAGAAACCTATTTATTCGTGCCTCACTTTAGTTAAGGAAACCTTGCATGAAACAAGTGTTACCGCCAGATTGGTTGAACTGGTTACAAGAGAATCTCCAGCGTGGTTGCGCGCTCGCTGAGCTAATTGATATTTTGAGGAAAAATCAATTTTCTGAGATCGCAATAAAACAGGCTTTAGTCTCAGCAAAAGGCCAAAAAAAACCCACAATCACCCTTCACAAACAGTTGCAAGCGGTTTCAAATGTTTTAGATGCAAGTTTAGCCGAGCGGCTTTCCGCACAAAATCTTCAGTTATATTGTCAGGACCAGTTTTTAGCGAAAAATGATTGTGCGCATTTAATTGAGCTCATCAAACGCAATTCGCACCCCTCCCAATTGGCTTCGGAAACCTCTGACACTGCTTTTAGGACGAGTCGAACCTGTGATTTGGGCATTTTAGACGATGCCGTAGTCGCTAAGGTAGATCAAAAAATCAGTCGCTTTTTAGGTCTACCAACAGGTTATGGAGAGGTCATGCAAGGGCAACATTATCGGGTAGGCGAGGAGTTTAAAGCTCATACCGATTATTTTGATGCAGACGAACTGATTTATCATGGCGGCCAAATGGGTCAGCGTACTTTCACTGTGATGATTTATTTAAATGATGTCATCGACGGTGGTGAAACTTATTTTGTCCATTCAAAACTTGCGCTAAAACCTGTGCAAGGACGGGCGCTCATCTGGAATAATTTAACCCTGGATGGGGCTCTCAATGGTGCCAGTCTGCACCAAGGAAAACCCGTGCTTTGTGGCGAAAAATTTATTATTACAAAGTGGTTTAGAACTCGAACAAGTGCCTAGATTTGGCCGTTTAGACGTCTAGACGTAAAGCAATTGACAAAAGCAGCCGATCGCGAGACAATTTGCGCCCTTTATCAGTGTTTTGGAGCCATTGTAATGCCTATCAAAATTCCCGATCTGTTGCCTGCTATCAAAGTTTTGAATCAGGAAAACATCTTTGTGATGTCTGACAGTCGAGCGATGAGTCAGGATATCCGACCATTAGAATTGGCAATTTTAAACCTGATGCCGAATAAAATCGAAACCGAAATACAGTTGATGAGGTTGTTAGCGAATACACCGTTGCAAGTTAACATCGACTTATTACGGATAGATATGCATGTGTCTAAAAACACCCCGTCATCGCATATGAACACTTTTTATCACTTATTTGATGATGTTAAAAACAAAAAAAATTACGACGGTTTGATCGTGACTGGCGCGCCTTTAGGTCTGATTGATTATCATCAAGTTAAGTATTGGGATAAAATGTGCGAAATTATGGATTGGGCAAAAAAGCATGTGCAATCAACCGTCTATCTTTGTTGGGCTGCACACGCTGCTTTATATCACCAATACGGTTTGCAGCGTGGTATTCGTGAAAAAAAACTGTCAGGTATCTACAAACATAAAACTCTCGATTTGTTAGAACCGCTAACGCAAGGATTTGATGACTATTTTTACATGCCTCACTCGCGTTATGCCGAAGTGCCGTTAGACGCTATGCTGGCACATCCAGAACTTAATGTGCTGGCAACATGTGAAGAGGGCGGAGCCTTTTTATTGGCGAGTAAAGATAGGCGTAGTGTATTTATTACCGGACATGCGGAATATAATGCGGATACACTGGCTGAAGAATATTGGCGGGATAGTAAAAAAGGTTTAAATCCTGCACTACCCGAAAACTATTTTCCACAAGATGATCCGGAACAGACACCGATCAACCTATGGCGTAGCCATGGCAATCTTTTGTATTGCAATTGGTTAAATCATTATGTTTATCAGGCGACGCCGTTTGATTTGGCAAAATTATCAGATGCCTAAACGGACCCTTGGTTTAGGTGTGCAACAAAATTTTTAAGAAGGTTTATGAATGAGCAAGTTAAGTGAAGTTGGCCAACAGATCCAAAACTTATTAAAAGAGCGAATTTTAGTTTTGGATGGCGGCATGGGTACTATGATCCAAAATGCTAAGCTGACGGAACAGGATTATCGGGGGGAACGCTTTGCCGACTGGCCAAGCGATTTAAAAGGCAACAATGATTTATTATCACTAACCAAACCTGATTTAATTGCCGAAATATATCGTGGCTATTTAGGTGCGGGGGCTGATATTATTGAAACCAACACCTTTAATGCCACCACTCATTCTATGGCCGACTATGACATGCAGTCATTGGCAAAAGAGATCAACATAGAGTCTGCTCGTTTGGCGCGGAAAGTTGCAGATGAGTTTACTGATCAAAACCCAGCAAAACCAAGGTTTGTTGCCGGGGTTTTAGGTCCAACCAGTAAAACAGCCTCTATCTCGCCAGATGTAAATGATCCTGGCTTTCGCAATATTAATTTTGATCAGTTAGTTGAAGCTTATATAGAGTCCACTGAAGCACTAATCGATGGTGGTGTTGATTTAATTTTAATCGAAACCATTTTTGATACGCTAAATGCTAAAGCGGCAGGTTTTGCAGTATTACGAGCATTTCAAAATAAAAATGTACGTTTGCCAATCATGATCTCCGGGACTATCACTGATGCCTCAGGTCGCACCTTATCAGGCCAAACGACAGAAGCTTTTTACAACTCATTAAGGCATTTACAACCACTTTCTATCGGTTTGAACTGTGCGTTAGGACCAGCGGAATTACGACAATATGTAGAAGAAATGGCGCGGGTTTCTGACTATGCAGTATCAGTCCATCCGAATGCGGGTTTACCGAACGCATTTGGTGAATACGATTTGTCGCCAGAAGATATGGCCATACACATTAAAGAGTGGGCAGAATCGGGCTTTTTTAACATTGTAGGTGGCTGTTGTGGAACCACACCTGAACATATTGCTGCGATTGCTGGTGCGGTCGACGGTGTGAAGCCGCGTGACATAGTTGCACGCGAACGCGCTTGCCGTTTATCTGGTTTAGAACCTTTAACGATAGATGCCGATTCATTATTTGTTAATGTTGGTGAGCGAACCAATGTGACTGGCTCAGCAAAATTTAAGCGATTGATTAAAGAAGAGCAGTTTGATGAAGCGTTAGAAGTGGCTCGGCAGCAAGTTGAAAATGGCGCACAGATCATTGATATCAACATGGATGAAGGCATGTTGGACTCACAAGCTGCTATGGTCAAGTTTTTGAATCTGATTGCCTCTGAGCCAGATATTGCACGTGTGCCTATTATGATCGACTCTTCTAAATGGGAAATTTTAGAAGCCGGTCTTAAATGTATTCAGGGTAAGGGTATTGTCAACTCTATCAGTTTGAAAGAAGGTGAAGAAAACTTTATTCAACAAGCACAGTTGATTCGTGATTATGGTGCAGCGGTCATTGTTATGGCGTTTGATGAGACAGGGCAGGCTGATACGCGGGCACGCAAATATGAGATTTGTAAGCGCTCGTACGATATTTTGGTCGATCAGCTCGATTTTCCACCAGAAGACATTATTTTTGACCCGAATATTTTTGCAGTGGCGACGGGTATAGAAGAGCATAATAACTATGCTGTTGATTTTATTGAAGCTTGTAAAGACATTACCGACAACCTGCCGCACGCAATGATTTCAGGTGGGGTTTCTAATGTATCCTTTTCGTTTCGAGGTAATAACCCGGTGCGCGAAGCCATTCATGCCGTATTTTTATATTATGCGATTAAAAATGGCCTCACTATGGGCATAGTCAACGCTGGACAATTAGCAATTTATGATGATATCCCAAGCGAATTAAAAAATGCAGTTGAAGATGTTGTTTTAAATAAAACCCCCAACGCAACTGAAAACTTATTAGAAATAGCTGAAAAATATCGTGATAGCGGTGAAAAAGAAAAAGACATCAGTGCGCAAGAGTGGCGGGGCTGGGATGTCAAAAAGCGTCTAGAGTATGCGCTTGTAAAAGGCATTACTGATTATATCGAAGAAGATACAGAACAGGCTAGGCAGCAGGCAGAGCGTCCATTGCATGTAATTGAAGGCCCCTTGATGGACGGCATGAATGTTGTGGGTGATTTGTTCGGTGAAGGTAAAATGTTTTTACCTCAAGTGGTTAAATCGGCTCGGGTGATGAAGCGGGCTGTCGCTTATTTAGAGCCCTATATCGAAGCAGAAAAAGCCGAAGGTCAGACTAACGGAAAAATTTTGCTGGCCACGGTTAAAGGTGATGTTCACGATATTGGTAAAAATATCGTTGGGGTTGTTCTCCAATGTAACAACTATGAAATTGTTGATTTAGGTGTCATGGTGCCAGCCGACAAAATTTTGCAAACTGCGATTGATGAAAAGTGCGATATCATTGGTTTATCTGGCCTAATTACTCCATCATTAGATGAGATGGTGCATGTGGCTAAAGAAATGCAGCGCCGTGGATTTGAACTCCCTCTGCTTATTGGTGGTGCAACCACGTCTAAAGCGCATACAGCCGTTAAGATAGAACAAAATTATGATCACCCAGTCGTTTATGTTCCTAATGCCTCTCGTAGTGTTTCGGTTGCGTCGGCATTATTAAGTGACGAGCTGCGACCTGCTTTTATGGATCGAGTAGTTTTAGAATACGAGCGTGTTCGTAAACAGCACGCTAACCGTGGCCCTAGAACAAAATTAGTTAGCTTAGAAGAGGCTCGTAAAAACCCATTTCCACTTTCGTTTGATACTTATCAACCGGTTAAACCTAAGCAGCTTGGGATCACCGAGTTAAATAATGTGTCTATTAATACATTAAGAGATTATATTGACTGGACACCGTTTTTTTTAACTTGGCAATTATCTGGCAAATATCCTGCTATTTTAAAACACGAAGTTGTTGGTGAAGAAGCGCAAAAACTGTTTGCCGATGCTAACAACTTGTTAGATCGTATTGAACAAGAAGGCACTATTACCGCAAAAGGAGTGTTTGGCTTATTTGCGGCTGGTAGTGAAGATGATGATATTTTAGTGTATAGCGATGATTCGCGTCAGCATGTGCTGACTCGCCTGCATCATTTGCGTCAGCAAAGTGAGAAAAAAGCGGCCAATTATAATCGTTGTTTAAGCGATTATATTGCGGCTGCAGACTCAGAAGTTGCCGATTATATCGGCGCATTTGCGGTGACTGCTGGTTTTGGAGCAGACGAGTGGGCAGATACTTTTTTAGCGCAGCATGATGACTACAACAGCATTATGGTAAAAGCAATTGCTGACCGATTGGCTGAGGCGTTTGCGGAATATCTACATGAGCGTATTCGTAAAGATTATTGGGGCTATGCGGCCGATGAAAAACTTACAAATGACGATCTTATACGAGAAAAATATCAAGGTATCCGCCCTGCGCCCGGTTACGCTGCATGCCCTGAACATACTGAAAAGCAACGATTATGGGCGCTTTTACAGGTCGAGCAAAAAATTGGTATGCAATTAACCGAGAGTTATGCCATGTGGCCTGGTGCGTCAGTGAGTGGTTGGTATTTTGCTCATCCAGACAGCAAATATTTTGCGGTTGGGAAAATTCAAAAGGATCAGGTGGAAAGTTACGCAGAGCGCACTGGCATGACAGTAACTGAAGCTGAAAAATGGCTGGCGCCGAATTTAGATTATGACCCGGATGCTTAAACCCTTTACCGATTGTTAAGTTATTACCGCGAAGGGCTTTTAATCCTTCGCGGTACTTTATTTGCTTTCTGGCCAACATTAAGCGGTTTTGTTTTGTTTACGATGGGCAAGTAATAATAACGATAACAAGATTGCAATGCCAATTGGTTCGTTCACCGGTGTTGGTGCGCTACTAAAGCTCACTGTAACAGGGGTAGTAAAGTTGACTGGGTCGCCAAATAAAGCCAATGCATTTGGGAGGTTGCTCAAGCAGGGGGGCATGCTCAAACCTGCGGCAATATCCAGTTGACCTTCTACGAGTGTATTTGCCGTTGTTGTTTGTGTGGCCAAGCCTCCACCCAGGCCAGCGTCTACTTCAACGAGCGTGCAATCTAGATCTAGGTTAATGTCGGCGTAGGTACTTACCTCATATTCGAGTAATTTTTGTTGGTTATTATTAAATTGACCGAGATCTAGGCTATGGTTATATTCCCCCCAGCCAAATAGGCCGGTACTTAAACTCCCCCCTGTTTCTGTATTTAAATTAATACCAGCTAAGTTAGTTGAGTATCCGCTTTGGCTATAGCTTAAAGCGACGTCCGAACTCCAAAGTACGACACTGTCTAATAGTATTTGTGCGTTTAGGCCAGCTTCAATTGAAGAGCTTCCAGTGAACAAGCCCGCACCTTCGATTTCAGCAATAATGTCTGCAAAAATATCCAGCTTGCCTTGGTGTACCGTAAAATCGAATGTTACATCTTGCATCAGCCCTGTATCATTTGTGATGTCGAAACTTTGTGATGCTTTTGCTTCAGCATTCACATCTAAACCAGCAACTTGAGCAGTCGCCTGAAGATCTCCAGTGACCGTACTGCCTGAGCTTGCTAGTGCGGCACCCGGATCATTCCCAATATCGTTTGTAAGCGTTACAAAAGATGTCGAATCCACACTTACCCCTGAATTTGCATCAGCCGATATTTGTGCATTGACGGCTGCGTTTGACTCAGCCGAAGTTGAAGTTTCAATGAGCAATGCATGGGCTGGTTGAAGCGCTTGAGTTGAAATCAGAAGTGACAATATTACAGAAGGTTTAAGCAGTTTATTAGTGTTCATTTTTGATACCTCTACATCTTATACGTGTAAACCATTATTGGCATTGGGTTCAAATCATATTTTGTGCCATATTTTATAACCCTATGATTTTAAATACATTAATTATGATGCGAATGTAAGGCTAGAAAGTTATGTAATAAAATTGTAAATTATGTTGACTTTTTGGGTTAACGTTTCCATTTTTAACCTATTGATATTAAATATTTTTTTAAATTTGATGCGTCTTATTTGTTTTTAATATGTTTATTTTTTGTTTGCTTTTTATTGTGTAAAGAACTGATATTTAGCTTATTTTACACCAAGAGTCTAATTTATTTTACCTGTCAGATTTTTTACCAGTTTGAATGAAGTTGTTTTGAAACCTAGTGATTATGATCCTTTAAGAGGGATAAGCCGTTAAAAATTTATCATTTAGGAGATCGTTAAAATGAATTCGAATGCTATAGAGCAACAATTGATCGCTGAATATGAGCTAGTGCAACAAGCCTTAACTCGGGCGGAGTTAGATCAAAATATTGAACTTTATGAAACGCTCAAAAACAAAGCGCAGATACTGCGTGAGCAAATCGATCATTTAGAGTTAGAACAACAGAAATTTGAAGATAGTTAAATGTTAGGTTCTCAGATATTAAAACTAACGGTAATGTAGAGGGGTTGACTAGTGTTTTTACCCGAATATCAAGTTGCACTGGCAAGCCTAGCTGCTCTAATTTTTTTAACTATTGTGCAATGGATGGTTGCGTCTATTGCGAAAGCAAGTCAACCAGGTGCAATACCAGGTAAAATTAGTGAGGATTTGAGTCACCATAGTTTTGTTTTTCGCGCTCATAGAACTTTTATGAACACACTCGAAAATCTGCCAGCTATGTTAGCGACTTTTATGCTTGCTATTTTTGTGGGTGTGGAGCCCTTGTTCCTTGGCATTTATACCCTAGCCTATGTGGGATTTAGAGTCATCCATATGCTTTTATACTATCTGATTGCAACCGAAAAAAACCCAAGTCCTAGAAGTTATTTTTTCATACTTGGTTTTTTAAGTAACCTGTCCTTGCTCGTTCATTCAATCGTCCAAATAGCGCATTAGGCGAATTTATGCGTGATTAACCCTCTTTTTATGCCATAATTCATTTAAACCCCTTACATAAAAACTAATACAGGTGAGAACAATGAGATTTTTATTGGCATTATTGCTTCCTTGGTTAAGCTTTTTTTTCATCGGTCGACCTTTTGCTGGCATTATATGTCTGATTTTACAGATCACTTTGATCGGTTGGTTACCAGCCGCAATTTGGGCTGTGTATGCACTAAGTCAATATAATACTGATAAAAAAATCAATGAAGCTTTAGGTCGACGCGACTAACCAGCTCGAACATAGGTAGGACTAATATATTCATCGTTAGTCCTTTTTTGCTAGCTTTTTAACTTAGTTTCGTTTCAAGTTTTCCGCCAGTATTAAATTTCCCAAAAGATAATTAGTTTAATGTATAGACATCAAATGCAGTTGATATTGATTATCACTTGCATTATTTTTACTTTTTGATAGTCTAGTGTTGCATATTGATCTGACCTTTAAAATTTTTATCTTATATGAAAAATCACAAACTCATACTCCTTTGTTTTAGTTTTTTATCTTGCTCTTTGTTCTCTGCAGAGCCTGAAAGTCTGGACGAACTGACACGACAGTGGTTGGCCCTTGAACATCAACAAACTGAATTGAAAGTACATTGGCAGCGACAAAAACCCGTCTTAAAACAGCGAATGCAACTATTGAACGCAGAGTTAAGCAGCTTAAATAAACTTCTGGCGGCAAGTCGAACTACTAAAAATGAAGTAGACTTAAAACGAAATAGCCTGTTAGCTAAACAAAATGAACTAGAAAAACAGCATCAGGAATTGCAAAATGCGATGGCCGGATTATTGGCTAAAACAAATAGTTTATACCCTTTGTTACCACCAGTGTTAAAAGCACAGTGGGACAAAGAAACGCTTTCTTCAACTCAGTCCCAAAATGTTTCATCTCAATTACAGTTGGTGTTAGCAAAATTATCAAAATTGGCTAGTCTGCAGCAGCAAATTTCGATCAGCGAAGACATCATTAAGACGCCAAATAATAAAGAAGTTTTGGTGAAACGTTTGTATTTGGGTGCCGCACTTGCTTGGTTTAGTTCCGCTGATGGAAATGTAAAAGGCATAGGCAAAGTTATTGATGATCAATGGCGCTGGAAATTTGATGATCAAATGGACGCGAAGCCGATTTTGGATGCAGTTGCTGTATACGAAAAGCGTCAACAGCCAGAGTTCTCACTAGTGCCAGTAAACTTAAGTGAGGTCAACAGATGAAATTTTGGGGAGCATTTTGGGGCTTAGTATTCACAGCCTCTGTAAACGCGACGATCGAAGCTGATTTTACACAAAAAATTGAACACGCTGAAAAACGCTTGCAAGTGACACAAGCCGAGATATCAGCGGAAAAAGCTAAGTTAGCGGACGAACTGAGAAAGTTAGAGCAGAAAGTGCTTGGTCTTCGCGAGCAAACCTCAGTTGCGCGCCGCCAAGCAGATGAAAAAACCTTATCATTGCAACAATTGGAAAACAGGCTAACAGATTGGGTTAAACAAGCTGAGTTCCAACAAAATCTATTAGATAGATTTTTACAGCGGCAAGGGTTCAGCTATGAACAACTTTCTGTCTTACAGAATGCTGAAAAGATAGCAGCCGTTAAAAACTATGCTGAACAAGCAGGTTATTTTTTACGTCCTAACTGGCAACCGAATAAAGTTATTTTGCCCACTGGTCAGCTGGTAAATGCACAAACCTTATCTATTGGTCCCATTACTTGGTTTGTCGGCCCGCAAACACAAGTTGGTTTGGCCGATCAAACAGAGCAAGGTTTTCAAGCTCAAGCTCTATTACCAGACGAGCTGGCTGATACGGTTATTGATCTACAAACTAAGGGATCGGGGCATTTGCCGGTGGATGCTAGTTTAGGCCGCGCCTTTACACGCCAACAAAGTGACGAGTCAACCATTGAACATCTTGTAAAAGGCGGTATTTGGGTTGTACCCATTGTATTTTTTGCCTGTTTGGCCGTTTTAATTGGTTTATTTAAAGTGATTCAAATGTCCAGGTTAGCTAAGTTCGTTGACCTGACACCTGCTCAAACAGAGCAATTATTGCACATGAAGTCAGATGTGTATAACCAGATTAAAGGCATGCAACAAAAGCTCGTTGAGGTAGCAAATTCTGTATCTAACCAACAAGCACGTGAAGATCATTTATTTATTCAATTACAGAAAGATAAAACCCATTTAGAAAAATGGTTGAATGTGATAGCGGTGACCGCCGCGGTCGCGCCTCTGTTAGGTTTATTAGGTACAGTAAGTGGCATGATTGAAACTTTTAAAATGATGACAGCTTTTGGATCGAGTGACCCAGAGGTCATTTCAGGGGGGATTGCAAAAGCCCTCATTACTACTGAACTTGGGCTGGTGGTTGCCATCCCAGCGTTAATTTTGAATGCCGTTTTGTCGCGTTGGGCACGCAAATACTACAGTCAATTAGAAAGTTTTGCGATTCAATTAAGCGCAAACGATGCGCCCAAACATGCTCAATCAATGGGGTGATTTATGTGGCAGCTGATGTTAGATAATCCCTTATGTTGGGCCATGCTATTGGTGGCCTGGCTTGCTTATGTGCTCGCGGTGTTGCAAAAATTAGAAGGCTCAGATAAACCCATGATTGCGCAAGTGCTTATTAATGCGTTGCCATTAATGGGGCTGTTAGGCACCATTTTAGGTTTACAAACTAGCTTTGTTGGCATGATGACGCAAGGGGTTGATAGTCAAATAGTGACGGCAGGTATTGCGGATGCATTATTAACCACTCAATTTGGTCTGGTATTAGCGATCCCTGGATGGCTGTTATTGAGTTTTTTCACTAAATTACAATCGGAGAATAACTAATGGCCAGCCGTTTAGTGCAAAAACTAGAAAATCAAACGATGCAAACCATTGATATGTCACCGTTATTAGATGTGGTATTTATTTTGTTGATATTTTTTATTGTTTCAACTGTGTTTGTAAAAGAAACAGGCGTTGAGGTCGACAAACCACAAGCGATTTCAGCCCAAAAATTAGATCAAATGTCTATTTTAATTGCGTTAACCGCTGACGGTAGAGTGGTTTATGACGGTAAAAATATCGGTATAGCAGGTATTCGAAATACGCTTTCTCAAGTTCAAAGCAGTGAGCAAAAACCCGTAGTTTTACAAGTCGATAAGCAGGTGCCGAGTGAACGTTTGGTTGCCGCCATTGACGAAGTAAAAATGGCCGGTACCAAAGCGGTTAATATTGCAACACTAACCCCATAAAGCGGTGAACTTTAACATAAACTGTATCGCTAAGGAGCTATCACAGTGCAAAAATATATGATTGCTTTTTTTGCAGGAACTTGTTTGTTCATTTTGGCAATCGGTAGTTTTTGGTTGACCCAACTGGTTGGGCAAACAGCAAACGCCGAAATACAAGTGAGACAAATTGAGTTAGCTGCCACTCCGCCACCTCCACCGCCGCCTCAAAGTCAACGAGTGCATCAGCAAGCTGATGTAAATATGCAAATTGCAGGGCAGGGCGCTGTAATTGAGATGACTGAGTTAGAACTGGACGTTGAAGTTGAAATTGATAGCCCAGAGACTCCACAAATCACACTGACAAAACAACAGTGGAAAATGCCAGAGGTTGATTGGGATGCGTTTGATTTAAACGACCTAGATGGACAGCCGAAACTGTTAACACCGATTAAAATTCATTTTCCTAAACGCCTAAAGCGCCGAGGTATTAAAAAAGTTGTGGTTAAGTTAGATGTTATGATTGATGAACAGGGCGATGTTACCCTGATTGAAATTTTAGAAAATCCTCATCATGAATTGGACAAAGAAATTCAGAGATTTGTCCGAGGAAGCAAATTTACAGCACCGTCCAAAGAAAACGAAGCGGTCCGAGCACGTTTTATTTGGCCTGTGCAAATTGAAGCCTAGTGGATTTCACAATGAATAACTTTAAAATAAAACAATTTTTGCCGATTCAACTGCTGTTTTTATTATTAACCCCTTTGTTCGCTCGAGCAGATGTAAGTATCTTAATTGCAGAGCCTAATTGGCTGTTCGAGCTGGACAATCCTTATATTTATTCACGCCAAGGCAAAATATCAACGACCGAGCGGCAGTTTATTGAAGACATTCAGCAGCCATTAAAACGCGGACAGTATGACCAAGTCCTAGCTGCATTTGCTAAGTTATCACCAGACGACTTGAGCCCAGCTCTGAGAGAGATAAAAGGCCAGGTATTAATGGGTCAACAGCAATATTCGTTAGCTAAAACTGAATTTTTATCTGTTCTACAAATAATGCCAGCGTCTGTGTTAAGCCATCGTAATTTGAGCTTGATATATTTAAAACAAGGGGACTTAGCGCAAGCACAAAAACATTTAGTGAAAACGTTAACGTTAGTTCAACCCGATGCTCAAATTTATGGTCAATTGGGGTACGTAAATTTACAACAGCATGATTCGGCCAGTGCGATTGCCGCTTACGAAAATGCATTGATGTTAGAGCCGAGCAATGAGCAATGGCAACAAGGTTTGTTGTATGCATTGATAGATAGCCATGCAACAAATAGAGCACAGCGGTTGTTAGAACAAATGATAAAACAAAACCCTAATGACGCAAAACTCTGGCTACAGCGCGGTCAGTTAGCACTTAAACGCGGAGATAGACTAGTGGCCATTAGCAGTTTAGAAACGGCTAATTTGATTTCTCCATTGACGAATGAGAATTTGTCTCTGTTAGTTAAGTTGCATATTCAAAGTGGTAGCGCCCACCAAGCTGTTGCTCTATTGGTCGAGGGAAAACAAGCATTGATTAATGCAAACAAGAGTCATTTTTCAAGCTTAATCTCTATCATGCACTGGCTTTCATCTAATCAGAGGTGGCAGGCGTTAACTCAATTATTATCGGCCGCAGTTGCTAAAAAAGCAGAGTTTGGCAAATCTCAACAAGCACAAATCTCACTAATACAGGCAAAGCTCGCAATGGCGAACGGAGATACGGCACAAAGTCTAGATTTTTATCGTGAGGCTGTAGCCGAGGACCCAGCTAACGGGCAAATTGTGTTAGGTTTAGCTAACTTATATTATCAGTTAAATAATCATAACCAAGCCGATCTTTATTATTTACGCGCACAAGCTATGCCTGCTTATAAAGAAGCCGCTTTACTCGGTCGAGCCCAACTGTTGATCGATCAAAAAGATTATTCGCATGCATTGGACCTGCTACGCCAAGTTTACCAGCAGAACCCAGACCGCAGCGATTTAATAAAAAATATTCGTTCGTTAGAAAGTTTATTGAACAACCGCTTATAAGTTAGCGGTATGGATCTGTTTTTAATTTTTCAACTCGCCAGCCTTCTGGTTGGCGTTTTAACAGAACAAATTTAAGATCTTTGTACCTGTTGCCGGCATAACTGCCATCTAATAAGACAGTGACAGTGGTTTGCTCAGCCTGAGGCGAAATACCCTCTTTAAATCTAACATCTTTGCTGAGTTGGATATCAACCTTATCGTATCTGCGGTTAAATAAAACAGACTGGACCCGTTTAGTATTGCCGTAGTGCTGCAAAATTCGAGCATATTTAGGCGTTGCCAATTTAACTGCTTTCTCAATATCGTTATGATTATAAATGTTGTCAAAAAACTCTAACGCAACTGTTTCTGGCGATAAGTCCTCATTAGCTGACCAGTTACAGGCATTTAACAACAAAAGGCAAAACCCTAAAATGCTGATTTTTGATTGAGTAGACTTATTCATCGTTTGCCTTATTTTACATCCTAGATAAGAACTATAAATGTTATTGTGTAACTATTAAGGGGCAAAGTAAAGTCATTGGGCGGTTGAAGGCCAAAAATGATCAGGGTCTCAAAAACCCTGATCATCTGTGTTGGTTTATTGAACTAATTCAGCTTCGCTGAAAACGTCTGCAAATAATGGGCTGCTTAAATAGCGCTCAGCAGAGCTTGGCAGTATCACAACGATATTTTTATCTTTATTTTCTGGCTTGGCTGCTAAACGTTCTGCAGCAACGACAGCGGCACCTGAAGAAATACCAGCTAAAATACCTTCCTCTTTCATTAAGCGATGAGCCATGGCCATAGATTCTTCATTAGAGACACATTCAACTGAGTCGACTAAGTCTAAATCTAAGTTACCTGGGATGAACCCTGCACCAATACCTTGAATTTTATGCGGTCCAGGCGTTAAGTCTTGACCAGCTTTTGCTTGAGTGATCACTGGAGAATCAGTTGGCTCAACTGCAACAGATTGAATGGCTTTACCTTGGGTGTTTTTAATATAACGGCTCACCCCAGTTATCGTACCGCCAGTGCCAACACCGGCAACAAAGATGTCGATTTTACCATCAGTGGCTTGCCAAATTTCTGGGCCTGTTGTTTTTTCGTGTATTTCAGGATTAGCAGGATTCTCAAATTGTTGTAATAAAACATATTTTTCAGGGTTTTGAGCAACAATTTCTTCCGCTTTAGCCACGGCACCTTTCATGCCTTTTGGGCCTTCGGTGAGCACAATATTAGCACCTAAGGCTTTTAACAACTTACGTCGCTCTAGGCTCATCGTGGCGGGCATTGTTAACGTTAACTTATAACCACGAGAGGCAGCAACAAACGCTAAAGCGATCCCTGTATTACCACTGGTTGGTTCAACAATCTCTTTGCCATCCCCTAAGATACCTTTTTTTTCAGCGTCCCAGATCATATTTGCACCGATCCGACATTTAACACTAAAGCTTGGGTTACGAGCTTCGATTTTTGCAAAAACATTGCCAGACGTGACACGTTTAAGTTTTACCAAAGGTGTATTACCAATAGATAAAGAGTTATCTTCAAAGTAGTTCATTGCAAGAGTTCCTTAATTATATTTATGTCAGTGTAAGAATAACTAAAAAATTAATAAACAGAAGTGACATTTAGTTATAACAAATAGCAGATAATAAAAAAGAGGAGAAGTGAATTTTTTTTAAAAAAGTCGTGGCTGGCGCCAATGCGCCAGTACCTGAACAAATGATGATGAGCGAAAATTAAGCGTTGCAATCAACGACAGAGTTATCACCTGATCCGACTGGAGAAGGCGCGTAGTTGTCAGCATCCCAGTCATTTTCCCAAGTTTCACCGTTGAGCAGATATTTAAACTGATAGCTTTGCCCAGCTTCTAAATTTAAATTTAAGCTAAAGTCACCACTTTTTAATTTTTTCATTGGGTTAGCCGTTTGTTCCCAGTCATTAAAATCGCCGACTAAAAATACTTCGTCAGCCTGCTGAGCTTGCTCTGCGGTTAATCGGAAGGTCACTTTGCAAACGGGTTTAGATTTTAAAAATTGTTTTTTCAGGCTCATACTCGGTCCCTATAGTTTCATTATGTAAAAGAATAAATCTTCCTACACTGGTTAGAATACAATCTGATACAAATTGTATACCAGAAAATCAGTAAGCTACCACCGCGTGTCATTGGAATTTGGCTAAACAGTCAGTTTAGCCGTGTCGCATGTGTACTTTTTTAATTGTTCGTTTGAACCCTGATCTTTCCCGACACGTAAAAATATTTTAAAAAGCGCAGTAGATACCTTAACTTATGTAAAGTTAGTCGCGCTTTTTATAACTTGTCTAGGATCATACCTGCAAGGCTAATTATTATACAGCTATTATCTAAATTCAATATTTTGCCTGCTCAATGTTACCTTGTGATTAAACTTATCTTGGCAGCAAATAATTATTGGGTTTGCTTTCAATGCCATTTAAGATATCACGAGTGCACATTTTTGAAGCACAGTGTAACGACGGACATAACCTTTAAAGCGCTATCTAATGCTCGAAGTTAGCTGATAACAATACGGAATCGCTCAATGAAAACCAAAGCTCATTATTTGCTCCCGCCACTGATTTTAATAGGTGCAATTGGATTGGCCTACATGTTAGTTCAATCAAAAGAAACGCCGGCTAAAAAACCGATAGAACATCAACCTCCTTTGGTGGAGGTCGAAAGTGTGAGTTGGCAAAATTGGCCTATTGAACTGTTCAGCCAAGGTTTTGTGCAAGCGACACAAAGCAGTCAACTAAGTGCACAAATCACAGGTCAGGTGAATGATATCAGTGAACAGTTTAAAGTTGGTATGCGGGTAACAAAAGGCACTCGTTTGTTAACCATGGATGATTCAGATTACCGCGCCCAGTTGGCGTCTGCTAAAGCCAATCGTTCGGCAGCCGACGCAGCTTTAAGTGAAGAAAAAGCACGCGGCCGAGTGGCTGAGGCTGAATGGCAGAATATTTCTGACCAGCCAACAGATTTAGCCTTGCGTAAGCCACAATTGGCAGCGGCTGAAGCTGATTTAGCATTTGCGAAGGCGCAATTAGAGGACGCTGAATTGCAGCTTTTGCGTACGCGTATTTTTGCACCATACAACGCTATTATTGTTTCTCGCGACGCGCAGCTGGGCGATTATCTAAGTCCAGGGAAACCCGTCGCCACTTTGCATGCAACCGACAGTGCAGAAGTTCGTTTGCCTGTCACTACAAAACAGCTAGGCATGATTTTAGGCGATCATAATCAAGTTGACTTTGAACCTATCGCTATCCGGTTAACCAGTTTAGAAGAACCCCATGTATTTTGGTCTGCGCAATTGGTGCGCAGTGAAAAAATAGTGACCAGCGATAGCCAAGTAATTTATTTAATTGCTGATATCCAAGACCCTTATAATATTAAAGGCCAACATGCCAAACCGTTATTTTTTGGTCAATATGTGCAAGCCCAAATCCCAGTCGCTGAGGTGGGTAAAACAGCACGCATAGAACGCAGTTTATTGACACCCAGAGAAACCTTGTTAGTTGAAAATAGCGGTGTATTACACATTCGCTCGTTAGATATTCGATACAAGGACAAAAATTATGTCTATTTAGCTTCGGGTTTAAAACCAGGTGATAGGGTGATCACTTCAGCGCTAAGTACGCCTGTAACCGGCATGAAAATCAGGGTGCAATCACAGGCAGATGGAGCTGAATAAATGAAAGAGAATAAACAAGGGGGCTTGATAGCGTGGTTTGTTTATAACCCAGTTGCTGCTAATTTGTTAATGGTTCTGATAGTGATTGCAGGCATATACGCCAGCTTTAGTATACGCAAGCAGTCTTTCCCGACCATAGAAGTTGATGTAGTGCATGTTCAGGTCCCTTATTTGGGGGCGGCGCCAAAAGAAGTTGAAGAAGGCGTGGTATTGAAGCTGGAAGAAGCAGTTAAAAAGATAGAAGGCATAAAATCGCTCGAGTCAGTCGCGCAGGAGGGATTGGGACGCGTAATGATCGAGGTACAAGAAGGGTATGATGTCATTGAATTGATGAACGAAGTTAAAGTTCAGGTCGATGCCATCCCGAGTTTTCCCGAGAATACAGAAAATCCGGTAGTATATCGCGTTAAACCGGAACAAGCCGTTTTATGGGTTCAAGTGTTTGGCGATTTGAGCGAGCGAAAAATGAAAGACTATGCTCGTCAAATTCGGGATGAAATCGTTCAATTACCAGGTGTTACTACGGCTGATGTGCAAGGGGCTCGGGCATACGAAATCGCGATTGAGATAGATGAGCAAACCCTACGCAAACATAATATTACTTTGGCTTTTGTGGCTGAGCGTATTCGTCAGTTTTCGCTTGACCTGCCGGGTGGCACTATAAAAACCCGCAACGGGGATATTTTATTGCGGGCGATAGGGCAAGCTTATCACAAAGCTGATTTTGAGCAGATTAGTATTTTAACTCAAGCCGATGGTAGTGAGTTGTTGTTGAGAGATATTGCTCAAATTACAGATGCATTTGTTGAAACACGTTGGTATTCAAAATTTGATCAAAAAAACAGTATAGGTATTCAGGTAAAATCGGTTGGTACACAAAACGATTTAGAGATATCTCGTGTTGTAAACGAATACATCGAAGAAAAAAAACAAAGCTGGCCGGATGAAATTGGGCTCTCGATATGGGGTGACTCATCTTATTATTTGCAGGGACGTTTAGATTTAATGCTCAATAATATGCTGATGGGCGCATTATTGGTGTTTTTAATTCTATCTATATTTTTACAGTTACGTTTGGCCGTTTGGGTTATCATAGGCCTTTTTGTTAGCTTTCTCGGCGCCCTCGCTATGATGCCAATTGCAGGGGTCAGTATCAATATGATTAGCCTGTTTGCTTTTATTTTAGTGCTGGGCATAGTGGTTGATGATGCTATTATTATTGGTGAAAGTGTGCATGCGTCAGTTGAAGTACATGGGCCAGGGCGAGATATTGTGGTGCGGGGTGCTAATCAGGTTGCAATGCCAGCAACTTTTGGGGTTTTAACCACTATTGTTGCGTTTTTACCTATGTTGTTTGTTTCCGGCCCCTCGTCACCAATTTGGTCTTCGATCGGAATGGTAGTTGTATTGTGTCTAGCTTTTTCTTTAATCGAGTCTAAATGGATTTTGCCCTCTCATTTAACCTCAATCGCCAAACATAAACCCCCTCAGACAAGCCAGTTAAAACAATCTATCTTAGGGCGCATTCGACGTGGCGTCGATCGAGCATTGCAAAGCGTTATTGATAGCTTGTATTTACCGCTTCTTGCCAGGTGTGTTCGCTTTAGATATACAACCTTAGCAAGTTTTATTGCCATTTTGATATTAGCAATCGCTTTGATGGCGTCAGGTGCAGTACGTTTTGTATTTTTTCCTAATTTACCGAGTGATTATGTGCAAGCGACATTGACGATGGAAGATGGCACGCCAGATGCGCGTACGCAAATGGCCGTTGATCAATTGCAAGCGGCTTTATATCGAGTGAAAGCGGAGCATTTTCCCGATTTAGAAGAGGATGTTGTTGCGCACAGCATTGCTTTTATTGATGGACAAATTACCGGAATGGCGTGGGCCGAATTAAATAAAAAATATAGTGAGCAAATTAATGGAATGCAGGTGGCCAATTTATGGCGTGAAGAATTTGGTGAGGTTGCAGGGGTACGCTCTGTCAGTTTTAACGGCTCTATCTCTGGGGGGGCCGGGGCGGATTTAGAGTTTTTATTTCGTAGCGATAATATCGAACAAATTGCGGCGGCCGCCAAAACATTAAAAGACCAACTGTCAGAGTTTACCGGTGTATATGATATTGATGACAGTTACAGCGGTGGTAAAGATGAGTTAAAGTTAGCGCTAAAACCTGCTGCTACAGGTTTCGGTTTGACGTTAGCAGATATAGCGCAGCAAGTTAGAGCGGCATTCTATGGGGTTGAAGTGCAGCGTATCCAGCGTGATGACGAAGAGATCCGAGTAATGGTGCGCTACCCGCTGCAGCAGCGAAGTTCCATTGCTGATATAGACAATATGTGGCTAACCACGGCAGACGGTCGTCGGGTGCCGTTTTCTATGGTCGCTGATTATAGCCTAGGTGAAGGTTATGCCACTATACAGAGGATTAATCATCAGCGCTCAGTTAGTGTGACAGCAAAGGTGGATAAAGCGATTGCCGAACCTGGCACGCTGGCAAATGAAGTTCAAACTAAGCTGATCCCTAAAATTTTAGCGCAATATCCAGACGTGAAATTCGAGCTATATGGGTCATCCAAAGATGAACAAGAAGCGTTAGACTCGCTTAAAGTAGGATTTTTATTTGCGCTCATTGCGATTTTTGCGTTAATGGCGATCCCACTTAAATCGTATAGTAAGCCACTGATTATTATGGCTGTTATTCCATTCGGTATCGTTGGGGCTGTGCTTGGTCATTATTTGCTCGGGCTTGCAATGAGTGTTCTGTCAATGTTTGGTGTGATTGCGTTAGCTGGCGTTGTGGTGAATGATTCATTGATTTTTGTTGATTATGTCAATCATACTATAGAGCGAGGAAAAGGTCTGCTGGATGCAGTTCAGGCTGCGGGCGCGCGTCGTTTTAGAGCCATCTTATTGACTTCTTTAACGACTTTTTTTGGTTTAATTCCAATTGTCTCTGAAACCAGCTTACAAGCAAAAATAGTGGTGCCCATGGCAGTTTCGCTTGCATTTGGTATTTTGTTTTCTACAATTATGACACTTTTATTACTGCCAACTTTATATGTGATATTAAATGATATACGCGCTATCTTCGGACGCGCTGAACAAATTAATAAGCAGTAATTATCGACCGGTTTAGCCTAGCAATGAGCTAGGCTAAGTTAACAGGAATCAAGTCATACATATGTTACAATTCAAACCTGCATTCTGGTGCGCGGTATTAGTTTTGCCGCTATCAGTTTTGGCGGAATCAACCAGCGGTCAATTTTATGCCAGAATTGATTTAGATGCGCAGCTGACTGATAAACAAAAAGAAACTTTTAGCGAGCTAAAGAGCAATAACTCAGTGATTGGTTTACGGGGCTCGCATGTATTAAATCAAGGGATAACATTTTTTTATAATTTAGAATGGCGAACAAATATTACCGCTGATCAAGGACAGGATACATTTTCAGAACGACCTCAATTTATTGGATTACGCGGGGACTTTGGTCGTTTTACGTTCGGACGTGATTACACAGCGTTGCGTAATACACTGGTGGCTGGTGATCTTTTTAATCATTATGAAGCAGATATTGGGCGCTTGTGGCAAGGCGAAAACCGTTTTTCAGAGATAATTACTTATCTCAGTCCGAGTTGGCATGGTGTCGCTATTAACTTCAGCTATAAGGCAGAAGAATCGCCGGAAGGCGAGAGCCAAAACTCTTTGCGGATTTTTTATGGTGACGAAGGTTTAAGAACATCCAATTGGTATGCTGGCCTTGCACATGATTTTGATGTTGCCGGTTATACAACGACCAGATCACAAATTCGCCACAGAATAAAACAACATTTTTTTAGTTTGGCTTGGCAACAAGAAAAAAATGAAACCTCTGGGGAGATTCAAAAAGGTGCTTTTGCAAGTTATGCATACGACCTTTCACCTTTTACGATAGAGAGTCAGTTGCAAAGTCTCGACGATACTTGGATTGCGACCATTGGGGGTGAGTACGCCGCTTCTAAAAGTACAGATTTTTACACCTGGTTTAGCCACAAACATATTGCAGAGGAAGCTGATGAGTCCTATCTGGCGATCGGTATCCAACATAGAATTTCTGTTGGTTATTAAGTAGGACTGTTTATTTAAATATAAGGTTAAGTACAGCTGCCAGCCGCACACCCGCTTGGGCAAGGCGACGCTCGGCAGCTGGTAAATGTTTTTTTATATAAGGATGTTCAATTGTCCGAGTAGTTGGATATATGGTTTTGCGTAGTTGAATACTTTCTTGCAGCCAAACCAGTGGATCTGTTTGCTGCCATTTTTGTAAGTTATTTTTTTTAATGATGATTTTTAAATCATTTAGCCATTGCGAGCGGCGAACTTTTTTTGCGTATAAAAGTTGGCTGTCCCATATTCTGTGCAGGTTTGTACGTTTGCCTTGAAACCAGAGCGCTATTGTATTTCCACCTTTGTCCTGTCCATTACCGACATGTAGTGGCTGATGCATGTCAGCCACCAGATGCACAACAAAATAGAGCGCTAATCGGCGAGTTTTAGTTGAGAGCTTGCGATTAGCTAATTGCTGATAGTAGTTTTGGTAGGCGGTATAGGCATCACCCCATTTAGGCGCTTGTGACGGCAGATAATGATGATTCGCTGTGACATAGTGCCATCGTGCGGCTTTTTTTTGCCAAAATGGGCTAGGGTGATCACGCATTCGGTCTAAATAAGTTGCTGCCTGAGCAAGTGATTCTCGCCCTAGCAGGTGTTTTATTTGTTGTTTACTTGCGGTGGTTAAATACTCTTCAGCTAGCTCGGCAACCAATTGATGACCAAGCTTACCATATGCTTGCAACTCGGTGCTGAGCAGACAGATGCTGACAGTCAATACCAGTGACAGCTTAGGCTGGAAACAACAATTCGTCATATAGTTTTTTAATCGGAATATTATATTCATCTGCTTGCACACTCGCTTCAATTTCGAGATTGCTCAGCTTACTCAGATCGCATTCTTTAACCTCAGTGTAGTGTCGAGACACCGTGTGGTAAAAGGTTTTTACTTTCGGTTTTATCGGCCATTGGCTATTGTTTTCAACCACCACGGCCAGTCTTTTGTTTGACAACAAAACCAATGAACCGAGCGGGTAGATCCCCATGCAATTGATAAACTGCTTAACGAGTGCTTTATCGAGCGCATCTTCACTCATTTTCAGCATGATTTTATAGGCTTGAGCGGCAGTCATGCCTTTTTTATAAACACGCTCTGAGGTTAAGGCATCATAAATATCTACAATACTCACAATGCGGGCAGCTTGGCAGATTTGCTCACCTTTCAATCCAGCTGGGTAACCACCACCTGATAACTGCTCATGGTGCTGGGCAATAACATTTAATGCATCACTTCCTAAATCTGTATGTTTTTTTAATAAATCAACACCAAACTGAACATGTTGTTTAATAATTTCAAACTCATCTGCGTTTAAACGGCCAGGTTTATCTAGGATCTCAGGCGGGATTTGAACTTTGCCAACATCATGTAAAAAGGCGGCTTGGGCAATCAGCTCTATTTCTTCATCGGTTTTTTTTAAATACCGGCTGAACATAGCCGCCAAAATACATACGTTTAATGAGTGCTGAAATAAATAGCTTTCTTTTTCGCGCAATGCTGTCAAACAAGGAAGGGCGTTAGGATTATAAAACACTGAATCAATCATTTCTAAACAGGTTTTTTTGACCGCTGAAAGGTTGATATTTTGACCTAGTTTTACTTCGTTCAAAATGCGCTTTTGCAGCGACAAAGCCCCTTGATAGAGGCGTTTGGCCCGTCCCATCTCTAACTTGATATCCGTTGTTTTGTATTGATAACGGTTATTTGTTTTTGGCTTGTGCTCAGCAGTTTCTGCGGCGACGTTTGTTTTAATCGGTTGGCTACGATTAGGGTCTACCAAGACTTTCTCAACCCCTTTATCTTTTAGCATTTGAATGGCTTTATTACTTGTCACCCAACCGCTTGAGGTTACATTTAACGAAACTCGTTCACTATAAACCTCAATCACATAACTGCCAGGTTGTAACTCATCAATTAAAACTATTTTATTATTTTTCATAGCTAAATCAGATCTCTATGAGGTACTCCAACGCTTTATTGATATACTCAGCAAAGCGGGTCGGAGACAGCATTAATAGTTGCTCTAAGTCTGAATTCGCCGCCTCATTATGACCTTTTTCAGCCACTCTCATTTGTGCTGCTTGGGCTAAAACCTCACCTAAAACAATGATTTTGTCAGCGGTTTTAGAGGGGTGTTTTTGGCAGAAGCGATAAAAAATCGCCAAGGTTTCTACTAGAGCAGCTTTATAATAAACAGGATGAGCTTTTTGAATAAGGTCATCAACTAAGCGGGCGAAACTTTCTTCGCCTGGGGTCATTGAACTACGGATCAGTTCACTATCCATAGTGAGATTAGCAGTTTCAACATCAGCGAATACTATGGCTTTGCAATGGGCTAAACTTTGCCAGATTGCCGTTAAAAAGTCATCGTCAAAGCGGGTAATAAGTCCACGTTGTGAGCGCCATAATAACCAGTCAGTATCCATGGCCGCAGCTGTTTTACCTAAATACGGGGTCGCGCCATCGTCACGCGAAAAGCTAAATGATACATCAATATCATAAGCTGAGTGTTGGGTTTTTAAGATTTTACAAATCGCTTGTTTTACTTGGAACGGTGATAGAGCCGCTAACATCTCAATGGTATTACATTGATAGAGAGAGTTTTCATTACAGCACATGTTTAATAAGTTATGCAGGTGGATTGAGCGCAGCCCTTCAAACAAACGAGTATTAGTGCGTATTGTATAACTCAAAATCAGTAAAATTTCTTGCACCAAAGTGCGCTCTAGTGGTGTTTTAGTCGCCATGTTGAGCGTAGTGATTAATTCTTCTTGCTGTAGGCTGTTATTGTTACCACTTAAAACGGTAATCCCATCACGGCCAACTAAAATACTTAGGTTGCGGGATGACAACAAGGATAAGTCATCGGCTAAGTCTGGATGTGAATAACCTAAAACCGAAAAACACCAGCGGGCAGTCAGCCAATGGCCATTTATTATGGCATTTTTATATAACCCAGCAATTAAATCAATTAAGCGTATTTCAGCCTCGTCACTGATGATTAAACTAGTATCGTTTTGTTGAGTCCACTGAATCAAGTGACTGTAACACCTATCATCATCAACCATTATTTCGGCTAATACATTTTTAAACTCAGCTTTTAATTGCTCACAATCAAAATCAAAAACATCTTGTTGGCTGTCATTTGCACGGCGGTATTTGTTTTCACGTACTTGGTACTCTGGTAGTTGTAGGTGAGTGACTCGAGAAGCACGGTGAGCCAAGGACGCTGAAGCATAACCAACGTTTGCCATTTCATTGCGTAATTGAAGTTTTTGCAATGTTTTTAAAAGTGCATCAATGTTATCAGCTTCAGACAAACTTTGGGTCACCATGTAGCTAACGACAGCCGCTTCTTTATGGATCCAGTGGTTGCTAATATGCTCTATTTCGTTTTTGAGCACTTCGCTCTCTAGCTCTGCATCCAAGTGACGATAGTTATTTTGAGTTTGAGCCGAAGCAGACAGACATAAATAAGTCGTTTGATTTATTTGATAGCTTTGTGCGGTCGCTAAGCTTTGTAAACGGCGTCGCGGGCGGCCAGTTAAATTGAGCGCCTGATTCGCGCCTAAATGCTGATAAACATCAACAAGCTGATTGGCATTTAATAAACGTAATGGTCGGATTTCCTCCGGTGTTTCGGCAATAATGCCATGGTGAGACAAAAGCTGTTTAATATGTTCATTTTCGGCGAATACCACCAATGCAATTTGGGTATTATTGTTGCGAGATGAGCGGTATCTTAGCTTGAGTTTATCTAAATCATTTGGTTCCAACAGACCTTCATCGAGCATGAAACCAACATAATATAAACTTTGTGCCCATACTAGCGGCAGGTTTTCGTTGGCTGTGCGTGGCTGGCTATGGGGTCGCTCTCGTTCAGCATCAAGGTGTTCCGCTTGTAAATAATAGAGTTCTGGTAAGAGTTTTTTGCCGTCTTTTTCTATCATCAAAGATTCGAGCTTTTGCCGGTAAGCACGTGCTGCTGTTAAGTCATTATCATAAAAAGCTTGAATGTATAAGTAGGTGTAGAATAGTGGCCATTCTGATTCAATGTCTTTAAAGTTGGTTAGCTCTTTATGTTCGTAGTGAATACGGGAATGATCTTCAACCACAGTCTGGTGGCCGTCCCATAAAAAACGTTTGCAACCATATTCGCCAGCAAGCTCAGAAAGAATTTTATTACGGGTTTTTTGCACCAGTTTTTTATCGCCGACGGCAAAAGCTGGAAAGCCAATAATACTTAGCAGTGCACTGTCCACTTCTTTTGATATTGACTCACGCGGCAATAATCGAGATAGCGTATTTCGCGCCCGGGAAATGCCGTCTGGTATTGAGTGTACTATAGCTCTTTTATCAGCATCACGGCCAAATAGGTTAAAACCGTCAAGCGCTTGTAAAGCCGCTTTTGCCATACCGACAGAAGAGGCGTTAATTTCAACCTTGCCATTATTAATTTTATTCCCACGCTCCCAAATACCGTAATCCGGGATACGGTAAGCATACGCAATGTAATAAATAAGATTCTGGACAAAGTCGACTTCATCAAATGTATTGACTATACGTAAGCCGGATGCGCCCATTTGTGCCAGCATCAGCAAAAAAATTGAGGTTGCATCGATCTGCAAATGACCCCATTCATTATCACCCACTACGGTTAAACCGCTTGCGGTATCGTACTTAGCGTGTAATGCGTCTTGAAATGCTTGGGTGTGTTTAAAACGTTCAACCTTATCCGCCTGACGCATCATGGACTGTAACAACCCCCGCATGAGTTTGATCGTAGCTTGTGCGAGTTCGTCGTAGCGCTGGTTATCACCATGACGGCGATAAGCTAATGAAAGGGCCCAAACTGACATAATAGAATAGACGTTATCACGCACCCAGGCGTCGGTATAATTGCCATGAGTTGTAATGGCTGTACTGGCAGGGAGTAAACCAGTTACCGGATGCTGACGGGACAATATAATATCGTGAATGTCCTCATATAGGGTTTCTAATAGTTGTTTGTTCTTCATAATGTCGGCCTGAATGATCAACGGGTTTGAGATGAGCGCACTTCAGAGTGCTTAGGTATGTTTTAACAGTAGTTGCTAAATGTTACAACTGAATTGAACGACTTTAATTTAAATTATATGAAAAACTAGGCGCGGATGCGCCTAGTGAGAAGAGGGCGGGTTAGGCAAGCCATTTAGGCAGTTTGTTTTCGTATGCCTGAATGTCGTCTACAAATTGTAATGTCCAGCCGATTGAGTCTAAGCCATTGACCAAACAATGTTTATGAAAATCATTGATATCAAAACGATATACTTGGCCATTGACAGTTAGTATTTGCTCAGGTAAATCAATGTTAAAAACAACGTCTGCATCACTATTAACCGCTTGAAATAAGCTTTCAATTTCAGTTTCTGACAGCTTTATCGGTAAAATCTGGTTATTCATGCAGTTGCCATAAAAGATATCAGCAAAGCTGCTTGCAATAACCACATCAAAACCATAATCTTTAATTGCCCAAGGCGCATGTTCTCGACTTGAACCACAGCCAAAGTTATCGCGTGATAAAAGCACATTTGCACCTTGATATTGAGGTTTATTTAATTCAAAATCAGGGTTAGGTTGATCACCTGCTTCGTCTAGATAGCGCCAGTCATGGAATAAATGAATGCCAAAACCTGTACGATCCACTTTCTGTAAAAACTGTTTAGGAATAATTTGATCGGTATCGACATTAGATTTGTCTAATGGCGCTACTTTGCCTTTAATTTGGGTTATGCCCGACATTATTTATCTCCCATCAGTTGACGAATATCTACAAAGTGACCACTCACGGCAGCTGCTGCAGCCATTGCTGGGCTGACTAAGTGAGTACGACCGCCACGGCCTTGACGCCCTTCAAAGTTCCGATTTGAAGTGGACGCACAGCGTTCTTCAAAACCAAGTTTATCGTCGTTCATGGCTAAACACATAGAACAACCAGGTAAACGCCATTCAAAACCAGCAGCGATGAAAATCTTATCTAAACCTTCTTCTTCAGCTTGTTTGCGCACTTGACCAGAACCCGGAACCACAAGTGCTTCGATGCCTGTTGGTACTCGACGGCCTTCCGCTACTTTCGCTGCTTCGCGTAAATCTTCAATTCGGCTGTTGGTACAAGAGCCAATAAAAACTTTATCAACTTTTAAATCAGTTAATCTTTGGCCGGCTTTAATGCCCATGTATTTTAATGCTGCAGCGGCTGACGCTTGTTCAACTGGGTTGCCAAAACTTTCGGGTGCAGGTACAGGACTGTCGATACCTATCACTTGGCCTGGGTTGGTGCCCCAAGTGACCTGAGGACTGATCTCTTCAGCTTTTAAGTTAACCACAGTATCAAATTTAGCATCTGGATCAGACTTTAATGTTTTCCAATACGCAACCGCCGCTTCAAAATCTTCACCTTTAGGTGCAAACTCACGATCGCGAACGTATTCAATTGTTGTCTCGTCGGGTGCGACCAAACCGGCTTTAGCACCAGCTTCGATACTCATGTTACAAATGGTCATGCGCGCTTCCATTGATAAGGCCTCAATGGCTTCACCACAGTATTCAATGACATGGCCGGTCGCGCCATCCATGCCGATTTTACCGATAATAGCCAAAATAATGTCTTTGGCTGAAACCCCGAAAGGTAACTGGCCGTTGACTTCAACCTTCATTGTTTTGTAGCGATTTTGTTTTAGCGTTTGTGTCGCTAATACATGTTCTACTTCTGAAGTGCCAATACCAAATGCTAAAGCGCCGAAGGCTCCATGAGTAGCAGTATGAGAGTCACCACAAACAATAGTTGTGCCTGGCAGGGTGATACCCAATTCAGGACCGATCACATGCACTATGCCTTGTTTTAAGTGACCAACACTATATAAACGAACACCAAACTCTTCACAGTTTGATTGCAAGGTTTGCATTTGAATACGTGCCATAGGGGCAGCAGCATCAATCGCAATCGATTGAGTCGATACATTGTGATCCATAGTAGCGAATGTTTTTTCAGGGCAGTGAACCGGGCGATTTTTTTCTCTTAACCCTGCAAACGCTTGCGGAGAGGTTACTTCATGAACCAAATGACGGTCGATATAAATTAGCGGTGTTTCACCTGCTTCAGCACGCACTATATGTGCGTCGTAAATTTTTTCGTATAAAGTTTTAGCCATTACATACGCTCCACTAATTGTGCAATGTAGTCACCGACTTGCGCGGTAGTTTTTGCTTCATCTCGACGCGCTGGTGGTAATAATTCACCTGTTAAAATGCCGTCATTCAGTGTTTGCACGACTGCTTTTTCAATGGCGTCAGCAATGTCGTTTCGGTTAAAGCTAAAGCGGATCATCATTGCTGCAGATAATATTTGTGCTATCGGGTTAGCAATGCCTTGGCCTGCGATATCTGGGGCACTGCCGCCTGCAGGTTCATACATGCCAAAACCCGCTTCATTGATTGAAGCCGAAGGCAATAAGCCCATAGAGCCTGTGATCATGGCACTTTCGTCAGAAATAATATCACCAAATAAGTTAGAGCATAATACAACATCAAATTGGTTTGGATAACGGATCAACTGCATGGTCGCATTATCAATAAACATATGTTCTAACTTGACGTCTGGGTAATCTTTGGCGACTTCTTCAACAATTTCACGCCATAAAACACTGGTTTGTAGAACGTTTGCTTTGTCAATTGAGGTGACTTTACTGCGACGTTTACGCGCGGCTTCAAAGGCGATTTTGCTGATGCGGCGGATCTCTTTTTTGCTATAGCGCATGGTATCATAACCATAAGTCTCTTCACCTTCACCTGCACGGCCTTTAGGTTGACCAAAATAAATGCCAGAAGTGAGTTCGCGAACGACGAGCGTATCAAAACCGCTTTTAGCAATATCTTCACGCAGAGGTGATAAGGCTTCTAAACCAGGGTAGATTCTCGCTGGGCGTAAATTACTAAATAAATCAAAATGGCCTCTAAGACCCAATAACGCGGCTCTCTCAGGCTGCTCTTGTGGTGGCAAGTTTTCCCACTTTGGGCCACCGACTGAACCAAATAAAATGGCATCAGCTTGCTCACAAGCCGTAACGGTTGCAGCTGGTAATGCTTGCCCTTGATTGTCGATAGCAATACCGCCAACGTCTTGTTCGTCAAATTCAAAAGTCACTGCAAACTTTTGTTCTACTACTTTAAGTACTTTAATGGCTTCGGCCATGACTTCCGGACCAATACCATCGCCCGCTAATACCGCGACTTTCATATTATTTTCTGACATTATAAACTTTCCCAATATTTACCACTTATTTTTGTTTGGCTTTTTTCTGCAACTCTATCTCATCGGCTCGATGCGCTAAATTCATTACATTTAATAAAGCTTGAGCTGATGATTCTACGATGTCGGTTGAAAGACCAAATCCGCGGAATTTCTGACCTTTGTATTTTACAATAATATCTGTTTGGGCCTGGGCATCTTCACCGCCCGTTTTAGCAGCGATTGCATAATCAACGACGGTTAAATCCATATCGACTAAATCTAATAAAGCGCGATAGGTTGCATCCACTGGGCCATTCCCAATTGCAGAACCTTTAATTATACCATCGCCAACCTTTAATTTAACCCCCGCAAGTGCAGTTTCGTCGGTTCCAGAGACCGCATTTAAATAAATTAGTTGATAATGTTGTTTATCAAGCTGTTGTTGATTGAAATATAAGAGTGCTTCTAGGTCATAATCAAATACTTGGCCTTTGCGATCTGCGAGTTTCAAAAAGCTGGCATACAGTTCGTCTAAATCATAGCTGAGCTCACTATATCCCATAGTTTGCATTCTATGTTTAATGACATGGCGGCCGCTGCGTGAGGTCATATTTAAATCGTTAGTGCTTTTACCAATGCTTTCAGGGGTGATGATTTCATAGGTGTTTTTAGCTTTTAAAACACCATCCTGGTGAATGCCAGACGAGTGGCTAAAGGCGTTGGCTCCAACAATGGCTTTATTGGGCTGAACAGGCATATTACAGAGTTGACTAACCAGTCGTGATGTATGATAGATTTCTTTATGATTTATACGACTATTTGCAGCGAATAAGTCACCGCGTGTGTTTAAAATCATGGCGACTTCTTCTAGCGAGCAGTTGCCGGCACGCTCACCAATACCATTGATGGTACATTCAATTTGACGCGCACCTGCTTGCACGGCAGAGATTGAGTTCGCCACGGCCAAACCTAAATCATTATGGCAATGAACCGAAATGACGGCTTGATCAATGTTTGGGACTCGGTTAAATAAATTATCGATAATGCCGCCAAATTCGCTCGGTATCGTATAACCGACAGTATCTGGAATGTTGACTGTCGTCGCCCCGGCTTTTATTGCAGCTTCGACCATGCGGCATAAGTTATCGATCGGTGTACGACCAGCATCTTCACATGAGAATTCAACATCATCTGTGAACTTTCGGGCATATTTAACCGCATTCACGCCCATTTCTAATACTTGGTCAAAGTTGCGTTTTAACTTTTGTTCAACGTGAATGGTTGAGGTAGAAATAAAGGTGTGGATACGAAAACGCTCGGCTACGCTCAACGATTGAGCACAGGCATCTATGTCTTTTTCAACGGCTCTGGCCAGACCACAAACGACAGAGTTTTTAACTTGTTGCGCAATGCTGCGGACAGATTCAAAATCGCCAGGGCTCGAGACCGGAAAGCCGGCTTCCATGACATCCACCCCTAAGCGCTCTAACGCCAGTGCAATTTGCAATTTTTCTCGTACTGATAAGCTTGCAGATAATGCTTGCTCGCCATCGCGTAAAGTCGTGTCAAAAATGATCACATTATCAGTCATACCCGTACTCCTAAATAGCTCATTAATTTTTTACGTTGGCAATAAAAAACCCGTGCATGGCACGGGCTTTTTATTGAGATATCTTGTATGTTGTACTTTTTATAAACGCTCAATATACCGTGCACGAATATGCTGTGGGCTGAATAACAGACTGAGTCGTAACAACATGATAAAATAGCCTTAAAAAATAAGAATATTAAGTTATTTTGGTTATATTCGTGCAATATGTCAACTGCAAAGCCCGGGCAATATTCAAACAAGTGTTTGACGATTTGTCTTTGTGAAAGCATTTTGCCGCTGGGTGGTCTATTAAATGAGAGTTTAAACACATGGTCAGCAAAATAGGGCAGAGCACACCTCAAGTGCCCCCATTATTGGCAAAGCGCCATCAACAAACTGAGCCGGCAGAGGCAAGCATGAAAGCCACTGAAGTTAAGGCTAAAGTGGTGGCTGGCAGCCAAGTGTCGAACCGAGCAGCCGCTGTGATCAAGCAATTAGCAAAAAAATATGTCTCGGATGAAGCTGCGGACAAAAAAGGATTAACTTTAGACGCTAGAGCGCAGCGGCGAAAACGCTTGGAAGATGCGCGTAAACAACAAAACATAGAAGCAATTTTACACCAAGCAGCAGAATATGTTGATGAAAGAGAATGCCAGGACCGCTTAGATGAAGATTGGCTGTATCAATTTTTTAGTTTAGCTGAAAGCATCTTCGCACAACCAATGCAGGCGTTATGGGGTAAAATTTTAGCAATGCAGACGATGCGCCCTGGCAGTTTTTCGTTGCGCGCACTAAATGCGCTAAAACAAATGACACATAGAGAAGCCCTTATTTTTCAGCGCGCTTGCGCGTTATCATTAAAAGACGGCAAACATACAGGGGGCAGAATTATCAGTGGCTGTTATCGCCTGCCGCCTTGGTATCAGGTTTTTAGCGACCGCAGCAGTAAAAAGCTAAATTTAAGCCAATACCAATTAAACTACCCTGATTTGCTCACTTTAATTGATTTAAACTTACTCTACTCTAGTGAAATTGAAAGTGTGTTATCTGTTGCTAAACCTTTGGTCCTGCAAGCGGGCAGTGAGCAATGCATTTTGCGCCCACATAGTAGTCAAACTATTGTTACTTATTACCGTTTTACACAAGCAGGCGCAGAGCTAGCGACATTATTGCCTAGCCAGCTCAACGAACAATATAAACTCCAACTAGGTGAGTCATTTGGTGGTCTATTATCGGTTGAATTTAGCGCTCGTTCTGCAAATAATTAACAAAAGCGTTAGTTGTTTGGTTGTGACTACTTTGATACCAATTTAATTTTGGATGAAGTTTAACTACCTCACCGATAATAAGTAAGGTAGGACTCCCTTTTTTATGTTGTTCAAAGTCCGCCAACTGATTTAATTTGCAGCAAAAAACTTTTTGTTCGGCGGTGGTGCCGTTTTCGATGATGGCGACCGGCGTATCGGGTGACATTCCATGTTTGATTAACTCGTCTTCAATGAGGGCAGCACGGGCTAAACCCATATAAATGACCAAGGTTTGATAAGGACGCACTAACGCTTGCCAATCAGGTTGCTCACCGGCTTTGCTATTCTGGCCTGTTACAAAGACAACTTTGCGCGCATAATCACGGTGCGTTAAAGGGATGCCTGCATAACTTGCGCAGCCGGCAGCTGCGGTAACCGCAGGCACGACTTCAAATGGAATTTGCTGTTCGACTAATGTTTCTAATTCTTCACCTCCGCGGCCAAAGATAAAAGGATCACCGCCTTTTAATCGACACACTTTTTTGCCTGATGCGGCTTGTTCGACCAATAGCTGATTGATTTCAGTTTGCTGCTTTAAGTGTTTATTTTTTTGTTTTCCAACACAAATAAATTCTGCATCTTTTCGCGCTAAATCGAGAATTTGGGAAGATACTAAACGATCATGCACAATCACGTCAGCCATTTGCATTTTTTGCACAGCTTTTAATGTTAACAGTTCTGGGTCGCCAGGCCCAGCCCCGACCAACCAGACTTCACCTTGGGCTTGTTGGCCAGTGATCATATCGTCTACTAATTGTTCTTTTTGGTGCTCTGTTAAGCTGTCATATCGAGTCATTATGGCACTGGTAAAAAACTTTTCCCAAAATTGTCGGCGTTCGCCAATCGAATTAAAGGCCTTTTTTATTTTATCGCGCAAGCCGCCAGCATATTCGGCAATGGCAGAAAGATTTTGCGGTAGCATGGTTTCTAACATGGCGCGAATTCGCCGTGCCAGTACTGGGCTCATACCTGCCGATGAAATAGCAATAATTAATGGCGAGCGATTAACAATAGAAGGCGTGGTATAGCGACAGATATCTGGTTGATCGACAGCATTGACGAGGATTTTATGGGTCTCGCAATAGTGATAAATTTGTTGATTAATAGCGTTATCGTCGGTCGCTGCAACGACTAAACGCATGTCCTTGATAAGCTCAGCTGCCCACGGTGATTGCCGATAGGTAAATTGTTTCTGATCGGCTAACTCTGCCAACTCAGGACTCAATTTAGGCGCAATCACAGTCAGTTCTGCTCCGGCTTTAAGTAATGCCGAGACTTTACGACTGGCGACTTCGCCACCCCCCACCACGGCACAAGGGAAACCACTTAAATTTAAAAATATTGGAAATTGCTGCATTTTTTATCCTGCATAACGGCTAAACAAAAAACGCCCCGAAGGGCGTTTTAACATGACTCATAGGCATTTTTATATGCCGCTGCCACCTTCGTGTAAACCACATTCTCTTTTTAGGCCAAAAAAACGGGTTTCTTCTTCGCTCATGCCTAATTCAAGTGGACGTGAAGTGTGCCAGTCCCCAACTGAAACATAACCTTGGTCCCATAGTGGATGATACGGAAGGTTGTGCTCTTTTAGGTAATAGTGCACGTCTTTGTTGGTCCAATCAATGATCGGATAAAACTTATAACGGCCACTACTAATTTGCAATACAGGTAAAGATGCACGAGAACTCGCTTGGTCACGTCGTAATCCGGTGAACCAAACTTTTGCTTGCAGTTCTTCTAATGCGCGTTTCATTGGCTCAACTTTATTAATTTGATTGTATTTTTCAATACCTTCAATGCCTTGTTCCCAAAGTTTGCCCCAGCGCTGTTCTTGCCATGCAGATGACCAAGGCGCTTGGTATACTTTTAGGTTTAAATTTAGGCGTTCTGTCAGTTGGTCAATAAAATCATAGGTTTCTGGAAATAAATAACCAGTATCCGTTAAAACCACAGGGATTTGTTCAATTTCGCTATTGACCAAATTTAACATGACTGCAGCTTGAATACCGAAGCTAGACGACAGAATTTGGCCGTCCGGCAAATTGTTTTTTGCCCAGATAACCCTTTCTTGAGCCGATAGCGACTCAAGTGTCTGGTTAACTTTTTGCAGCGTTTCAGCTTGAACTTCAGCTGGGGCTGTTAGCAGTTCATTAAAATCAGTTTGTGACATGAAACTCACGACCATCGTAAACAGCATTAACATAGCCTTCGCGAACGACAAAATCACCGAATCTTTCATTTTGCTGGCGATCTTTAGCGTAATGCGCAAAAAGCTTATCGATTTCGGCTAGGATCTCGTCTTCACCAATGTTTTCTTTGTACATTTGATTTAAGCGAGTGCCTTTACCGTCAGCCCCTAAATACAGGTTATATTTTCCTGGACCTTTACCAACCATGCCAATTTCGGCTAAAAATGGTCGGCCACAGCCATTTGGACAGCCTGTCATACGGGTCACGATTTCTTGTTCTTCAATGCCATGTTTTTCGGCTAAAACATCAAACTTTTCAATTAAACGAGGTAGATAGCGCTCACTCTCAGCCATTGCTAAAGCACAAGTTGGCATGGCTACACACGCAATGCTATTCAGCATAATCGGCGACAATACTTGACCTAATAATCCGTATTGTCGGCATAAATCTTCGATTTGTTTTTTGTCTTCAGAAGCAACGTTCGCAATCATAATATTTTGATTGGCTGTCATACGATATTCGCCTTTATGGATTTTGGCGATTTCGCGTAAACCTGTTTTTAATGGGGCGCCTTCACGATCAACAATTCGGCCTGCTTCTAAAAAGACGGTTAAATGCCATTTGTTGTCTAAACTTTCTACCCAACCAAAACGGTCGCCTTGTTGAGTAAACTCGTAATCTCGGGCCGGCTCAAATTTTTTGCCTGCTCGTTTTTCGGTTTCTTCTCGGAATTGATCAACACCTAAGGTATCAACGGTATATTTGGTTCGTGCACGCTTACGATTTTCTCGGTTGCCAAAATCGCGTTGCGTTAACATCACTGCCTGGGCAAAATCATTAGTATCTTCTGGTTTAATAAAACCTAAAACGCGTGCTAATTGCGGATAGGTGTTTACATCACCATGGGTTGAACCCATGCCACCACCCACTGCAACGTTAAATCCAGCTAAATTACCGTTTTCATCAGCGATGGCAATAAAGCTTAAATCGTTTGCACTGATATCTACGTCATTATGAGGTGGAACCGCAACGGCAATTTTGAACTTACGGGGTAAATAAGTGCGGCCATATACTGGTTCTTGCTCGTCTTCTGGGCTGGTTTCGATTTTTTCTTCATCTAACCATAGCTCATAATAAGCACGGGTTTTTGGTAACAAGTGCTCAGAAATTTTGACGGCCCATTGATAAGTATCTTGCTGCAATTTTGACTCAACCGGGTTGGTATTACACATAACATTACGGTTAACGTCACCACAAGCGGCAATAGAATCTAGCTTAACTTGATATAAACCTTTAATCAGGGGCTTTAAGTTACGCTTCAAAATACCATGGTATTGAAAAGTTTGTCGCGTCGTTAAACGAATAGATGCATAATCGGTCAACTCGTCTGCAATCTCATCAATTTGTAACCATTGGGGCATAGTGATAACACCACCAGGGATACGAGCGCGTAACATGAAAGTATGTTTAGGTTCTAATTTCTGCTTTTTACGTTCAGCACGGATGTCTCTGTCATCCTGCATGTAAAAACCATGAAACTTAGTTAATTGAGTATCATCCTCAGCAACCGCCCCTGTGGTCTGATCGGCAAGGCTTTCTTCGAGTGTGCCACGAAGGTAGTTACTGTTAATTTTAATGTATTCGTTAGCGGCTAATTTTTTATCACTCATTAGTAAACATCTCTCTGATAACGTTTGTTTTTACGCATGTCGCTGACATAAGCTTCGGCCTCTTCACGGCTTTTCCCACCTTGCTGTTCGATGATGGTGACTAATGCTTCATGAACATCTTTGGCCATATATGTTGCGTCTCCACAAACATAAAAGTAAGCACCTTTTTCTAACCACTGCCAAATATCTGCAGCTTGTTCAAGCAATCTATGTTGTACATAGATTTTTTCTTTTTGGTCCCGTGAGAAGGCCAAGTCAATGCGGTTTAAGACGTTACGTTTTAAATAATCTTGCCATTCAACTTGATATAAAAAGTCTTCGGTGAACGTCGGGTTACCAAAAAATAACCAAGTATCATTTTCGCGGTCGTTGGCGTCAATTTCTTGAATAAATGCACGGAAAGGTGCAACGCCGGTACCAGGACCAACCATGATAACAGGCGAGTTATCTTCTGGTAAACGAAAGTGGCTATGTTCAATAAAGACTTTAACTTCATCGCCTTCTTCGATCCGTTCAGCTAAATACCCAGAAGCACCGCCTTGGTGTTCTTGTCCAAACGCATCATATTTAACTAAAGCAACTGTTAAATGAACTTCTTCATCAACTTCAGCTTGGCTTGAAGCTATTGAATAAAGTCGTGGCGTTAAACGGCGTAAGCAGCTAACAAATTGTTCTGCCGCCAGTTCAGCTGGGTGTTCTCTAACAATATCAATTAATTGACGTGGTTCGATATACTCCCGCAATGCTTGGCGATCAGCCGCTAATTCTATTAACGTCTTGTTATTGGTTAATTCTGCATACTTTGCGACAAAACCTGGATGACTTAATGTCAGTTCAAAGTATTCAGTTAGCGCCTCTGTTAGCGTTAGCGTGTGCTCTTCAACTTTAATACTTGCGTTGGCATCCATCGATAATAGTTCAATCAACTCGGCAACGATAGCGGCATCATTTTTGAACCAAACACCTAACGAATCACCAGGTTGATAGGTTAACCCTGAATCAGCTAAAGATATTTCAAAATGGCGGATATCTTTTATTGAATCGCGGCCAGTGATCTTTTGGTTTGTTTCTAATGTTGCAGGGAACGGATTCTTTTTATTGTACGCTGATTCAACTGCAGTTGGTGTCGCGGCAGCAGATACGCTGACTTGAGCTGCTTGTCCTGACTGCATGTCTTTGCTCATAGCTGTAACGGCTCGTTCAATCCAAGCAGCAGCATCGGCTTCATATTCAACGTCGCAGTCAACTCTAGGTTCGATTGCAGTTGCGCCTAATTTAGCTAGGCGCTCATCAAAGTCTTTACCGGTTTGGCAGAAAAACTCATACGAAGAATCACCTAAAGACAATACAGAGTACTTAGTATTGTTTAATTTTGGTGCTTTTTTGCTGACCAAAAATTCGTGGAAATCAATTGCATCATCTGGTGGATCACCTTCACCTTGGGTACAACTTGTGATCAGAACGTGAGTTTCTGATTTTAATTCTTTATTTTTATAGTCGCCCATTGAAATGCAGCGTACATCAAGGCCTGCTGCTTTTGCAGCCGCTTCTGCTTGTTCTGCAACTCCTTTTGCGTTACCGGTTTGTGAGCCGTATAAAATAGTTAATTTATGTGCTGCAGCAGGGGCTGAGGCGGTAACATTGGCGGTTGCAGGTTGTGCTTGGCCAGATTGTGAAAGTCCAAATAAATAACCGCTAACCCAAGACAACTGGTTGGCTGACATAGAAGCGGTGATTTTATTTAACTGTGTGAGTTGCTCTTCAGTAATTGGGCTGAAGACTTGTGTGTTTTGCGACGACATATTCCCAAACAATCCTAGATTAATTTATGTGCATATTTTAGAGGTATCATTGATAACTGGAAAGAATAAATACAAATTTTTTATTTCATTTTGGAATATGCAAAATGTCGTTAAGCTTTGTACTCGGTAAATGCTCTGGTTACCGCTTCCATCTCAGCTAACAATTGCTCTACTAATTTATCAATATTAAGCAGTATGCCTTTTTTCAGCTGCGATTCTAACCTGTTGGTGAGTGAACGCAAGCGAGGAACGCCCGAATAACAGGTTGAGCCATGAAATTTATGTATCACCTCTAATAATTCACTGTGATCTTGTGCTTGGTAGCATTTTTCTATATCTGACTTTACATGCTTAAAGCTGTCTATCAACATCGCCAGCAACTCTTTTGCGATATCTTCATTGTGGTTGGCTTTTTGTAAACATAAAGTCCAATCGATCGTTTGTAACCTTGTGTCGGTTTCATTCTTTTGTGCTTTTACCGCCTGTGGCTGGTTTTTACGACTCGTACTTGTAACCCACTTGTTCACAAGGCGGTTAAATTTTTCCATATCTATCGGTTTGGCTAAATAATCATCCATGCCGGACCGTAATAATTTTTCTCTTTCTTCTTTAAACGCATGCGCAGTAAACGCAATGACGGGTGTTTGTTGATTCAACTGGCTTTGGCGAATCAAACGACACGCCTCCACGCCATCCATATTGGGCATTTGCACATCCATTAAAATAAGGTCATAAGCATTGTTTTGGCATAAGTTAACCGCCTGACTGCCTTGAGAAGCGGTGGTGAGCTCCACTTTTTGATCTCGTAAGATAGCGGATAAGAGTTTTAAATTGGTTTCGTTGTCATCTACCGCGAGCATTTTTATTTGCGCATCACCTGAAGTGTGTTGGATTTGATCTACGGCCGTTGTGGGGTTTAATTGGGCGACTTTTTTGTCCGAGCGTCTTGCATTTCTTTGCCATAAGGTTTTTAAGCGCGTTAACGTAAAAGGTTTTTCACATACTGGCCAGTCTTTTAAGTTGGCTTTGCTTTGTTCTGGTAGTGAGGTGTATAAAGGCACAGCTAGAACAATGAATGCGTCAGCTTGATTTTTATTGGCAAAGCCAGCCTGCAGTGGTGTGAGCTCTATAGATTCTTCATCACAATCACTTGCGATTACGATAAGATCATATTGAGTTTCACCATTTATTTTGTCTTCCCATTGTTCGATATCATGACATACGTCTACAATTGCAGCGCTTTGTTCAAATAGCTTTTGATAGCTGGCCGCGGTGATTACATGCGGATCAAAAATGAGGGCGCTTTGAATGTCGGATAGTGGACTTTGAGTTTCACCCTGTGACGTGGTGATTGGCAAAGTAATAGTAAAACAGGCACCATGCCCTGCTTGACTCGTTAATCGCATGTGGCCATTCATTTGCTGGACCAAACCATAAGTAATAGCTAAACCTAACCCAGTACCACCATATTCTCTAGTCGTACTTGCATCAGCTTGCTGAAATGCCGTGAAGAGCTTTTTTTGTTTATCTATGTCGATGCCAATGCCTGAGTCTTCAACTTCGATAATTAAATACTTTTGACTTTGCGAAACGGGTTCTAAATGTATCCGTAAAATGACAAAACCTTCACGTGTGAATTTGATAGCGTTGGACAATAAATTGGTAATGATTTGTTTAAAGCGACGTTCATCGCCGATGGCCGTTGTAGGGATACGATCTGCTTCATACGAAAAAACAAGATTTTTGGCAAAAGCATCTCGGGCCATTAACTTAACAACATCTTCAATGGTGTCTCCGAGTCGAAAGGTCGATTGGTCAAGTTCCATTTTGCCTGCTTCTATTTTAGAAAAATCCAAAATATCATTCACGATAGCCATTAAACTATCGGTTGATTTGTGCATGATGGCGACATAGTCTGCATAGGGTTGCGGCAGTTTGGCTTTTTTTAATTCGTTAGTGAAACCCACAATCGCGTTCAGTGGAGTTCTAACTTCATGAGACATTGTGGCTAAAAACTCTGACTTAATTTTACTGCCTTCTTCGGCTTCTTTGCGAGCGATATCTAATTCGGCATTTTTTTCTTCAACTAAGAGCAAGTTATGTTGTAATTCGCGGGTGGCTTCTTCAATTTCTGATTCAAGACGGGACTGATTATCATATAATTGTTCGGCCATCCGATTGATACCTTCTTTTAATTCGTTTAGCTCGTATTCAACTGGTGTATCAAGGCGATATTTAAGATCCCCGCTACCTATACGTTTTACGGCGCCAACAAACGCATTGAGCGGTTTTAATAGCTTATTCACTAAAGTCAGCATAATAATGCTGGTTAGTACGACAGCCAAAATAAGCATAATAATGACGTTTAAGTTGCTAGTAAACTTGTCGTAAACTTCGCCAGAAACGTCTAGGGTTATTATGACTTCACCTATTGGGATTAGGGTGTTTTCATCTGAATTTGCATACAGGATTTTTTGGCTATCGATAAGCTGTCGCGTTTCGTATCTATGCGGTTTTTCATCCGCTTTAGAAGCGGCGAACAAACGACCATTCGCGCTAAACACTTTTATCCTGTATACAGGTAAGCTGGAACGGGCATGTATGTTTCTTAGTTGCTGTGCGAGTGTACTGGGGCGTTTTTCTTTTAGGCCAGTTTCACTAATGTAGCTGACGGCATCTAACAAAGTAGTGACTTGTCGTTCTAAGAGCGCATCTTGCTTTTGGTTGCTGTGATATACGGTGTAAAGACAGATCCCAACCGTCATTATGATGCTGGGCAGAATAGAAAAAAAAACAGCATTACTTAGCAGGCTGGGTTTAAACATAAATCAACCAAAAAATTTAACCGATTTTGATATCTTATGCACAAGCGTTAATGAGTTCAATTTAAAAATGTGTTGACACTGTCTAGTTAACACATATGGTATTCAATTAAGATGAGGCTAAATAGACGTAAAATAGGATTGACTCATCCACCATTTTGTTTAAGTGGCTCCAATAACTGAACACTATAACGGGTATTGGAATAAAAAATAATTCGCGCAGAGGAATGCAGATAGCGCAACTTCAGGGACAACTTTGGTGGCCAAATTGGTATTTTAGGTTAAGCCAAACAGCGACTTACTTAGCGAATTGAATAGGGGTTGCATCTTCTGGTATGACAACTGTAACATTTAGCTAAATAACCGATACCTTCGTTTACAAAGCGGGTGTCATTTGCTATCGTATACCTACCTAATTGGTAATACCAATTTCCCTTATTATAGAGTGCGATGAGTTATTCAAAAATCCGTCAACCAAAATTGGCCGATGTAATCTTACAACAGCTAGAAGCAATGATTTTAGAAGGCAGCTTATTGCCGGGGCAAAAATTGCCGCCGGAGCGTGAGCTGGCTCGTCGGTTTGATGTCTCTCGTCCTTCGTTGCGTGAAGCAATTCAAAAACTGGAAGCTAAAGGTTTAGTCTATCGTAAACAGGGTGGTGGCACTTATGTGCATAGCCAATTGCAAAGTGCGCTAACCGATCCTTTGTTTCAACTTATTTCGTCAAATCCAGAAACCCAATTTGATCTGTTAGAGTTTCGCCACGCATTAGAAGGAATTTCTGCTTATTATGCGGCTTTACGAGGAACTGAAGCGGACTTTGAACAGATAAAGTCGGGTTTTGAGTTGACTAGAAAAGCTGCACAATCCACAATTTCCGAGCAAGTTGAAGCCGTTTATAATTTTTATTTAGCGATAGCCCAAGCTTCGCATAATTTAGTTATCGTTCACTTAGTACAGGGAATGGCTGTCCTAATTAAAAAAAATATCGAACAAAATTTTGACATTCTTTCTGTTAGAGACAGCATATTGCAAAGTCTTGATGAACACAGAAATTCATTGTTAAACGCGATTCTGGCGCGTGACCCCGAGCAGGCACGTCTGGCTTCGCACCATCATTTGTCTTATATTGAAGAGTGTTTGCTTCAATTAGGGCAAGAAGAAAACCGCTTGCAGCGAGCGATGCGCCGTGTGCAAAAAGAACTAAAACATTAGACTGGCTAGATGAGACGGGTGAGTTTTTCCCGCTAAGCCTAACGATAAAGGAAAACTATATGTCTGACGTCCTGAATCATGATGTGGATCCGATAGAAACAACTGAGTGGTTAGACGCCCTTGAATCTGTTCTTGAACAGGAAGGGCCTGAACGTGCTCATTATTTATTGGAAAAGCTAATCGATACTTCTCGTCGTAATGGCGCCCATATGCCATTCACCTCGACCACTGGTTATGTCAATACCATACCGGCGGGCCAGGAACCTAATATGCCTGGAGATCGTGAACTAGAAGCACGTATTCGAGCAGCAATTCGCTGGAACGCGGTGATGATGGTTTTACGTGGCTCAAAAAAAGATCTGGAGCTTGGTGGCCATATATCGAGTTTCGCCTCATCGGCCATGTTATATGATGTGGCATTTAACCACTTCTACCGTGCGCCAAACGAAAAAGATGGTGGTGACTTAGTATATTTCCAAGGTCATATTTCGCCAGGAATCTACTCTCGTGCTTTTTTAGAAGGTCGTTTGACAGAGTCTCAGTTAGATAACTTCCGTCAAGAGGCTTTTGCTGATGGTTTATCTTCTTACCCGCATCCAAAACTAATGCCAGACTTTTGGCAATTCCCAACCGTTTCTATGGGTCTTGGTCCGATGCAGGCAATTTATCAGGCAAGATTTTTAAAGTATCTAACTGATCGCGGGATTAAAGACTGCAGCGAGCAAACGGTTTATTGTTATTTAGGTGATGGCGAGATTGATGAGCCAGAATCTTTGGGTGCAATTGGTTTAGCATCACGTGAAGAATTAGACAATTTGGTTTTTGTTGTTAACTGTAACTTACAGCGTTTAGATGGCCCAGTTCGTGGTAACGGTAAAATTATCCAAGAACTAGAAGGCACGTTCCGTGGTGCCGGCTGGGAAGTGATTAAAGTCATTTGGGGTCGATACTGGGATCCGCTTTTAGCTAAAGACACGTCAGGTAAATTACGCCAGTTAATGGAAGAAACGGTTGATGGTGACTATCAAAACTTTAAAGCTAAAGGTGGCGCTTTTACTCGTGAACACTTTTTTGGTAAATACCCAGAGTTACGCGAAATGGTTGCAAACATGTCAGATGATGACATTTGGCGCTTGAACCGTGGTGGTCACGATCCAGTTAAAGTTTATGCAGCATACGATAAAGCTAAAAAGACCAAAGGCCGTCCATCTGTCATTCTAGCCAAAACCGTCAAAGGTTATGGTATGGGTGAAGCGGGCGAAGGTAAAAACATCGCACACCAAGTCAAAAAATTAGACGTAGAAGCGGTTCGCCACTTGCGTGACCGATTTAATGTCCCAGTGGCTGATGAAGATCTGGAAAAATTACCTTATTATAAATTCCCTGAAAATAGCCCAGAAGCAAAATACATGCGTGAACGCCGCGAAGCGTTGCACGGATATATGCCTAAGCGTTTAGCTAATACCACGGTTGAGCTTGAGCTGCCTAAGATTGATGCTTTTAAAGCGGTCACTGACGGTTCGAAAGATCGCGAAATATCAACTACAATGGCTTTTGTCCGAGTGTTAACAGCTCTATTAAAAGACAAAAAAATTGGCAAGCATATAGTGCCTATTATACCGGACGAAGCACGTACTTTTGGTATGGAAGGTCTTTTCCGTCAAGTAGGAATTTATGCTCACGAAGGGCAAAAATATACGCCGCAAGATAAAGACCAAGTCGCTTATTATCGCGAAGATAAAAAAGGCCAAGTTTTACAAGAAGGTATTAACGAATTAGGCGCAATGTCTTCATGGGTGTCGGCCGCCACTTCATACTCGGTCAACGACTTACCTATGATCCCATTCTACATTTACTATTCGATGTTTGGTTTCCAACGTGTTGGTGACATGGTTTGGGCGGCCGGTGATTTACAAGCACGTGGTTTCTTAATTGGTGGTACGGCAGGCCGTACAACGCTAAACGGTGAAGGTCTCCAGCACGAAGATGGTCACTCTCACTTACATTTTGGTACCGTGCCTAACTGTATCACTTATGACCCGACATATGGCTACGAAGTTGCTGTCATTGTACAAGACGGTATCCGTCGTATGTACGGTGAACAAGAAAATGTCTTCTATTACCTGACTGTGATGAATGAAAACTATGTTCAACCGGCAATGCCAGAAGGGGTTGAAGAGGGCATAGTTAAAGGTATTTATAAGTTTGCCAATACCGAAGTTAAAAAAGCCAAAGCAAATGTTAGTTTATTGAGCTCAGGTGTTATTTTAGAGCGAGCGCGTGAAGCAGCTGACATCTTAGCAAATGATTACGGCATTACTTCAGACATTTACAGCGTGACTTCATTTAATGAGTTAGCGCGTGACGGTCAAGATGTTGAGCGTTGGAATATGTTGCACCCTGACTCAGAGCCGCGTAAAGCTTATGTTACAGAAGTGTTGGAGCAAAGCGAAGGTCCGGCGATTGCAGTGACTGATTATATGAAACTATATGCTGATCAGATCCGAGCTTATGTACCAACAGACTATAAAGTACTTGGTACAGATGGTTTTGGTCGTTCAGATAGTCGTGAAAATCTGCGCAAACACTTCGAAGTGAATGCTCACTACATTGTACTAGCTGCGTTAAGCGAATTAGCCAAACGTGGTGAAATTGATAAAAAGCTGGTTAGTGAAGCAATCGCTAAATTTGACATTAATCCTGAAAAGATTAACCCACTTTATGCATAACGGGGAAGTTAGGAAAAGAATATGGCAAATCTAAAAGATGTTTTAGTCCCAGATATTGGCGGCGATGAAGTAGAAGTAATAGAACTAGCGGTTGCTGTTGGTGATACAGTTGAAGCAGAGGATGCTTTGATCACTGTTGAAAGTGATAAAGCTTCAATGGACGTACCAGCCCCTTTTGCTGGTAAAGTCGCGGAAATCACGGTTGCCGTTGGTGATAAAGTGTCAGAAGGCACTTTAATCGTAAAATTAGAAGCAGATTCAGGTGAAGCGGCTGCGGAACCTGAACAAAAAGCTTCTGAAGAAGCTGCGCCAGCCCCAGCCCCAGCGCCTACGCCGAGTCCAGCACCTGCAGCTGGCAATAGCTCAGTCATTGAAGTTGAAGTACCAGACATTGGTGATGCTAGCGATGTTGAAGTCATTGAAGTGTTGGTGAGCGAAGGTGAAAAAATTGAAGAAGAAGCGGGTTTGATCACACTTGAGACTGATAAAGCGACTATGGACGTGCCTGCACCACAAGCCGGTACTGTTAAGTCACTCAAAGTCAAAGTTGGTGATAAAGTGTCACAAGGTTCACTCGTTTTATTATTAGAAACTTCAGGTGGCGGCGAACAAGCCGCGGGATCTGAGCAAGTTGCACCGGCACCTTCTTCGACTCCAGCACCGGCTCCCGCGCCAGCGCCTGCAGCCGCTGCAAGTGAAGTGAAAGAAGTACATGTACCAGATATTGGTGATGCAGACGGCGTGGATGTGATCGAGTTGTTGGTGGCCGTTGGTGATGAAGTTGAAGAAGAAGCGGGTTTAATCACGCTAGAAACTGATAAAGCAACTATGGATGTACCTGCACCTTTTGCGGGTACTGTAAAAGAGCTTAAAGTCGCAACCGGCGACAAAGTTTCGCAAGGTAGTTTAATTGCCTTGATTGAAACCAAAGCAGCTGCGTCTGCACCGGCGCCTGCTGAGCAAGCAGCTCCAGCGCCAGCCTCAGCGACGCCAGCGCCGGCTGAGCGTAAACCTGCGCCTGTAGCCAATGAGCCTGCCCCGATTAGCAATAAAGTTCACGCCGGTCCGTCTGTACGACGTATTGCTCGTGAATTTGGTGTTGATTTAAGCAAGGTCAAAGGTACTGGCCGTAAAGGTCGTATCGTTAAAGAAGACGTGCAAAACTGGGTCAAAGCCGAATTAGCTAAACCGCGCTCTGAAGGTGCAGCTCAAGCGAGTTCTGCTTCGGGTGACTTTAAAGTAGTTCCTTCGCCTAAGATTGATTTTAGTAAGTTTGGCGAAGTGGAAGAAAAACCATTATCTCGTATCCAGAAAATTTCAGGTCCTAGCCTGCATAGAAACTGGGTTCAGATCCCACACGTTACTCAATTTGATGAAGCGGACATTACCGAGTTAGAAAATTTCCGTAAGAGCGAAAATGCGCGCCATCAAAAATTACAAACCGGTGTTAAACACACGCCGTTAGTGTTTGTATTAAAAGCCGCAGCAAAAGCGTTGGAAAAATTCCCAACATTTAACTCATCTCTGTCGTCAGATGGTGAATCATTAATCTTGAAAAAATACGTTAATATTGGCATCGCAGTCGACACACCGAACGGATTAGTCGTTCCTGTGATTAAAGATGTCAATAAAAAAGGATTAGAAGCTTTATCTCAAGAGTTAATGGACATCAGTAAAAAAGCACGTGCAGGCAAGTTAAAAGCGGCCGACATGCAAGGTGGCTGTTTTACTATCTCTAGTTTAGGTGGCATCGGCGGAACTGCGTTCACGCCAATCGTGAACTGGCCTGAAGTGGCAATTCTTGGGGTTTCTAAAGCCGAAATGAAACCTAAATGGAATGGTCAAGAATTTGTACCTAAATTAATGTGCCCGTTAAGTTTATCATATGACCATAGAGTTATTGATGGTGCATTAGGAGCAAGATTCTCTGTAGAGTTGGCAGCAAACCTGTCAGATATTCGCCGTTTAGTGTTATAAACAAGCACTTTACATAAACAATGAGCAGGCTGGCTCAGGCTGGCCTAAAATATGATAAGCCGAGGATGTTTATGAGTAACGAAGTCAAAACTCAGGTAGTTGTACTGGGTTCAGGTCCGGGCGGTTATTCAGCAGCGTTTCGAGCCGCTGATTTAGGTCTGGATGTTACATTGGTAGAACGCTACAGTGCATTAGGTGGCGTCTGTTTGAATGTTGGCTGTATTCCTTCAAAAGCCCTATTACACGTGACCAAACATTTGGTTGACGCGCAAAATATGGAACACGAAGGTATTAGCTTTGGTACACCAGAGATTGATCTGGATAAACTGCGTTCGCATAAAGATAAAGTCGTAAACAAATTAAGCGGCGGTGTTGCCGGTATGGCAAAAATGCGCAAAGTTAAGGTTGTTAACGGTTATGGTAAATTTACCGGTAGCAATTCATTAGCAGTAACAGCGGATGACGGTAGTGTAACTGAGGTTAAATTTGACAATGCAATCATAGCCGCTGGTTCTAGACCGGTTAAACTACCTTTTATCCCACATGATGATAAACGTATCTGGGACTCGACTGATGCACTTGAAATGCCATTTTTACCAGAAAAAATGCTGGTATTAGGTGGTGGTATCATAGGCCTAGAGATGGGCTGTGTATATAGCGCATTAGGTACCCAAATTGATGTTGTTGAATTTATGGATCAAATGATCCCTGCGGCGGATAAGGATATTATTAAACCTTTCACCAAAGCGATGGAGAAAAAATTTAATAACATCATGTTAGAAACCAAAGTGACTGCAGTTGAAGCTAAAGAGGATGGTATTTATGTTAGCTTTGAAGGCAAGGCAGCACCAAGCGAGCCAGTTAAATACGATGCCGTATTAGTGGCTGTTGGTCGTGCGCCTAACGGTGGTTTAATTGACGCTGAAAAAGCAGGTGTTGAGGTGACTGATCGTGGTTTTATCAATGTTGATAAACAAATGAAAACCAATGTTCCGCATATTTTTGCGATTGGGGATCTAGTTGGTCAACCTATGTTAGCACACAAAGCAGTTCATGAAGCTCATGTTGCTGCTGAAGTGATTGCTGGTAAAAAACATTATTTTGAACCAAAAGTGATCCCTTCAATTGCTTACACAGATCCAGAAGTTGCTTGGGCTGGCTTAACTGAAAAAGAAGCTAAAGAGCAGGGGATTAGCTATGAAACAGCGGTATTCCCTTGGGCTGCGTCTGGCCGAGCGATTGCCTCTAATGCCGATGATGGTTTCACTAAATTGATTTTTGAAAAAGATTCACATAAGTTACTTGGCGGTGCTATCGTAGGTAGCCACGGTGGTGAATTGCTTGGTGAAATCTGTTTAGCGATCGAAATGGGTTGTGATGCCGAAGATATTGCATTGACTATTCACGCTCACCCAACTTTGCACGAATCAGTCGGTTTAGCTTCTGAAGTGTACGAAGGTTCAATTACTGACTTACCGAATAAAAAAGCGGTTAAAAAGAAGTAATTTATTGTTAACAAACAAGCCGGTATTTTTTACCGGTTTGTTTTGTTGCAATTTCCTATGATAATTTTTGCCGGATCGGCGATCTGCATTTGTTTTGTTATCTAGCTCTCTGGTATACTCACGTCCCGTCCGTAATATCTATAATTCTTTCGTTCTATATTTCAGGTTCCACATGACAACTCGATATATTTTTGTAACTGGCGGGGTTGTATCCTCACTAGGTAAGGGGATTGCTGCTGCTTCTTTGGCTGCTATTCTGGAAGCACGTGGTTTAAAAGTCACCATAATGAAACTTGATCCATACATCAATGTTGATCCAGGTACTATGAGTCCGATTCAACATGGTGAAGTTTATGTGACAGAGGATGGTGCTGAGACCGACCTTGATTTGGGGCACTACGAAAGATTTATTCGTACCAAAATGACTTGTGCCAATAACTTTACACAAGGGCGCGTATATAAAGACGTCTTAGCGCGCGAAAGACGTGGTGATTATTTAGGTGCGACCATTCAGGTTATTCCTCATATCACAAACGAAATAAAACGCCGAGTTATCGAAGGGGCAAAAGGCTTTGATGTTGCTTTAGTCGAAATTGGCGGAACTGTCGGTGATATAGAATCACAACCGTTTTTAGAAGCTATTCGTCAGTTGGGTACTGAAATTGGTCGTGAGCAAGCTATGTTTATGCACCTCACACTTGTTCCTTACATGAAAGCTTCGGGCGAAGTTAAAACAAAACCAACTCAACATTCGGTCAAAGAATTGCGTTCAATCGGTATTCAGCCAGATATTCTGATATGTCGATCTGAAAATGCGATCCCGGCGAATGAACGTAAAAAAATATCTTTATTCACCAATGTTGAAGAAAAAGCGGTTATCTCGTTAAAAGACGTTGATAGTATTTATCGTATTCCGGCGTTATTAAAATCACAAGGTTTGGACGAACTGATCACTCGCCGATTTCATATTGAATGCCCTGAAGCTGATCTGGTTGAATGGGAGCAGGTGTTATACGAAGAGTCAAATCCGACTGGTGAAGTGACTATTGGTATGATAGGCAAATATGTTGAGTTGGCAGATGCATACAAATCCGTGAACGAAGCGTTAAAACATGCAGGGTTAAAAAAACGGGTTACAGTCAATATCGAATATGTTGATTCCCAAGACTTAGAGTCTAAAGGGGTAAGCAAAATTGCACACTTAGACGCGATTTTAGTTCCAGGTGGTTTTGGTGAGCGTGGGACCAATGGAAAAATGTTGGCGGCGCAATACGCACGTGAAAATGGTGTGCCTTATTTGGGTATTTGTTTAGGCATGCAAATGGCACTCATTGAATTTGCACGTAATGTTGCCAAATTGGAAAATGCAAACAGCACTGAATTTGATTCAAAAACACCACATCCGGTTGTTGGTTTAATCACCGAGTGGCAAAATGCAGAAGGTGATATAGAAACCCGCAGCAATGAATCTGATTTAGGTGGTACAATGCGCTTAGGTAGCCAGCTGTGTCATCTAAAAGAAGGCAGTCGGGCAGCAGAGGTATACGGTAGCTTAGAAATTTATGAGCGTCACCGTCATCGTTATGAAGTAAACAACAACTATGTTGAGCAATTAGAAAAAGCGGGATTGGTTTTTTCTGGTTTATCTGCGGATCGTCGTTTGGTTGAAGTCATTGAATTGCCAGACCACCCATGGTTTGTAGCTGCTCAGTTCCACCCTGAGTTTACCTCAACCCCGCGTGATGGACATCCCTTGTTTGAAGGGTTTGTTGGCGCAGCGCAAGAAAGACAGAAACAAAAAAAGTAATTTAATTATCAGGTCGTTAAAACCTGAAAAAATAAGCTAAGAGGACTTAGAAAGATGGCATCTATTGCAAAAATCATTGGTCGTGAAATTATTGATTCACGTGGTAATCCAACAGTTGAAGCTGACGTTTATTTAGAAAGTGGTGCATTTGGTCGAGCTGCCGCTCCTTCCGGTGCCTCTACGGGGACTCGTGAAGCGCTAGAACTGCGTGATGGCGACAAAGGCCGTTTTCTGGGCAAAGGTGTATTAAAAGCAGTTGCAAATGTAAACGATTTAATTGCCCCAGCTTTAGCCGGTAAAGACGCATTAGATCAAGCTGCTATCGACCAAATCATGTTAGATTTAGATGGTACTGAAAATAAAGATAAATTAGGTGCGAATGCTATTTTAGCCGTATCTTTAGCGGTTGCAAAAGCTGCTGCGGCTGAAAAAGGGGTAGCTTTATATGAGCATATTGCTGACCTAAATGGTACTTCTGGTCAATTTAGCATGCCAGTTCCTATGATGAACATTATCAACGGCGGTGAGCACGCTGATAATAATGTTGACATTCAAGAGTTTATGATTCAGCCAGTTGGCGCTAAAAGTTTCCGTCAAGCCATTCAAATGGGTGCTGAAGTTTTCCACAACTTGAAAAAAGTATTGAGCGCACGGGGTTTGAACACGGCTGTAGGTGATGAAGGTGGTTTTGCACCTGATTTAAAATCTAACTCAGAAGCATTAGCCGTTATTGTAGAAGCTGTTGAAAAAGCTGGCTACAAAATGAATGAAGAAATTACTTTAGCGTTAGATTGTGCGGCCTCTGAATTTTATGCTGACGGTCAATACAACTTAAAAGGTGATGGTAAATCGTTCAACTCTGCCGAGTTTGCTGATTATTTAGGTGATCTTGTGAGCGAATATCCAATCGTATCAATCGAAGATGGTTTAGACGAAAGTGATTGGGATGGTTGGAAAGTATTAACTGAAAAATTAGGTGATAAGGTCCAGTTAGTTGGTGACGATTTGTTTGTAACTAATACCAAAATCTTGAAAGAAGGTATCGATAAAAAAATTGGTAACTCTATCTTGATTAAATTTAACCAAATCGGTTCATTAACTGAAACGTTAGAAGCGATTAAATTGGCAAAAGACGCGGGTTACACTGCCGTTATCTCACACCGTTCAGGTGAAACAGAGGATGCAACTATTGCTGATTTAGCCGTTGGGACAGCTGCGGGACAAATCAAAACAGGTTCGATGAGCCGTTCAGACCGTATTGCTAAATATAACCAGTTATTACGAATCGAAGAAGTATTAGCAGATAAAGCTGTTTACAAAGGTCGTAGCGAAATTAAAGGGCAAGCATAAGTTTATTTGCTTATGAGTGAGTTAATCTTGCTCTAAAAACAGTGTAATATGGTGTTTTAATTGGATTCAGTTAAAGCACCTTTTTTTTATCTGGAGTTTAGGATTGTTTGATTTTTCTGCGCAGCAGGATTTTTCTGAAGAGCGTCAAAAATTATTGGCTTATGCGCAGCTATGTAATGTGTTTTACGAGCGTGAACTTAAGCTGCTCGGTGAGCTAGATGAATCCGCTGAAAAGTTAAAAAAGCGTCTGCAAAGTTTGCCGTTTTATATAAAACGGGCCGCGGAAACCTTATTGAGTTTAGATAATCCTTTAACATTGGATACGCAAAATGGCACTTGGTCAAATAAACAAAGACGACGCTGCCCAGCTGATAAAATAGACAGTGAGCAAAATCGTTTATGGCTACAAAAAAATGCCCAAATTGGCTTGCTCGTCCCTGTTGTTAAAACCCTTCAGGGTGAAACTAGCATTCGGCTGGATTGCATTGATGCGCTAGATGAGAATAAAGTACGGTTAAATGAACATGGCTGGTTTGATGAATATGGTCAATGTCTACAACCGACAGAAGGTGAAAAACGCTTGCTGCGTGCCAATAAAGACCTGATCAGCGCAGCCGCCTGTGGCCATCAATGGATAGGACAAGATGCGACTTTACCGCGAACTTTGAGTTTGCGTGAGCTCTTGTTAACCACCAATATCAATTGGAAAAACTTAAATAAACCTAAGCCCTTGAGCTGACGACTATGAAGCTATTTAAACTGTGTTTGTTATGTGTTTTTCTGCTGCTACAACATCGCTTGTGGTTGGGCGATAACGCGTACCAAGAAAATAAAGCGCTAAACACCGAAATAAAACAGTTGGTTGAATCAAATCAGGAACTAAACTTGCGTAATCAGGTGATGTTAGCCGAAATCAAAGATCTAAAGTCAGGCTTAGCAGCGATCGAAGAAAGGGCTCGTAATGAACTCGGTTTAATTAAGAATAATGAAACCTTTTATCGTATTGTACCGGATCCTCAAAAAGCTCTAAAACAAAATGAATAAGCATAAAATTGCAGCCGTCATACCGGCATCAGGCATTGGCAGCCGAATGGGTTCAGCTAAACCTAAACAATATATCAAGATTGCTGGTCAAAGCATTTTGCAGCATACCTTAGCGAAATTTGAACGTTTAACAATTTGCCAAAAAATAGTGTTAGTCGCTAACCCAAATGATGAAGATTTAGCTGAAATTATCGCGCAGTGTTCCGACAAAGTCGTTGTTGTCCCAGGTGGAGAAACCAGAGCTGCATCTGTGTTATCTGGGCTGTCTTACCTTAGTCGGGATGGTTTTGACTGGGTTATGGTCCATGACGCTGCGCGGCCTTGTGTGGGGCAAGCTGATATTGAACGACTCGTTAGACATTGTCTTGCGCTCGGTCATGGTGGGATATTAGCTACCCAAGTCAAAGACACCATAAAACAAGCTAATAACGAGGGACAAGTGCTAACCACCCACGACCGTAGTCACTTGTGGCACGCACAAACACCTCAGTTTTTTCCTCACAAACAACTATTGAGCGCACTCACTTCAGCGCTAAAAGATCCGAACGTGATAGTTACCGATGAAGCAGCAGCAATGGAGTTGGCGCGTTATCCGGTAGAGCTCGTGGTAGGAACAGCAAGCAATATAAAAATAACTACCCCAGATGATCTTCAATTGGCAGAATTTTATTTAAATAAAGAGAGAGAAAAATGCGTATAGGGCATGGATTTGATGTGCATAAATTTGGTGGTTCAGGTCCCATCGTATTGGGTGGCGTTAAAATCGAACATCCGCAAGGGTTTATTGCACATTCCGATGGAGATGTGTTAATTCATGCTGTCTGTGATGCGATTTTGGGCGCACTTGCGTTGGGTGACATTGGCAGGCACTTTCCTGATACAGACTCAGAGTATAAAAATATTGACAGTCGAATATTATTAAAGCAGGTTCAACAACTCGCTGAAAATAGAGGGTATACCCTGGTCAATTTGGATGCCACTATCGTAGCGCAGACTCCTAAGATGGCACCTCATATCGACACCATGGTGGCTAATTTGGCTATCGACTTAAATGCCTCAACTGAACAGATTAATGTGAAAGCCACGACAACTGAAAAACTTGGATATACTGGGCGCAAAGAGGGCATAGCGGCACATGTTGTTGTTCTGCTGGAGAAAAAATAGATGAATAATGCTTATTTGCACGGACAACCGACAGCGATCGGCAAAATTCGCTGCCAAAATCAAGACTTTTACGTTGAAGAAAAAATTCATTTTGACCTAGATGGACAAGGGGAGCATTTATGGTTGTGGGTCGAAAAAAATGGCCAAAATACTAACTTTGTCGCTAAACAGCTCGCACGAGCATTTAATATTGCGCCACGTTTGGTATCAACGTCTGGGATGAAAGACAGACATGCGGTCACTAGACAATGGTTTTGTTTACCTTGGCCAATAAAAAAAGAGGTGCCAAGTATTCAATTGGAAGGCGCTAAGATTATTCGGTATAAGCGCCATGGAAAAAAGTTAAAAACTGGCACGCACAAATTTAACTTATTTAAGATTAACATTAAGTTAACTGAATTTTGTGAAACTGAGCTAGCAGAGCGTTTAAACCGTATAAAAGTTTTAGGTGTCGCGAATTATTTTGGCGAACAAAGATTCGGCCATGATGGTAAAAATTTAAAAGCAGTCACAGAAATGTTTAACGGCGATCTTGTTGTTAGAGACAAAAAGTTACGTGGCATTTATTTATCAGCTGCCCGCTCGCACATATTTAATCAGATATTGCACCAACGCATCTCTCAGGATATGTTTAAACCTGTGTCAGGTGACGTTTTTATGCTAGCAGGTTCACATTCTTATTTTGCCAGTGATGAAATCAATAAAGAAATATTAGAGCGATTCGAGCAAGGCGATATACTTTTATCTGGCGCTATGGTTGGTGCAGGTGAGCTGGCGACTCATGGGCAAATACATGCCTTAGAAAGTGAGATCATTAATAAGCATGCTACTTGGTATCAAGGTTTAGTGGATGCAGGTTTAAAACAAGATAGACGTGCTTTGCAACTACATGCAAGTGAGTTTACTTGGGTGTTAGATACAGCTCAACAGAGTTTGCTCGTCTCGTTTAAATTGCCAGCTGGCGCCTTTGCAACTTCTGTGTTGCGTGAGATTTGTATTTATACAGATACGGGTGGAAAAATTGAAGATACTATTAAGCAATGATGATGGTGTACATTCGTCAGGGTTAAAAGCACTTTACCAAGCACTAAAAAAAGATCATCAGGTAACCGTATGTGCCCCCGATAGGAATTGTAGTGGCGCCAGTAATAGTTTAACGTTAAGTAATCCACTTAGGGTGCAAAGGTTAGATAATGGTTTTTTTATGGTTTATGGCACACCTACAGATTGTGTGCACTTAGCAATTAATCAGCTAATGGATGAAAAACCTGACATTGTGGTGTCTGGCATTAATCATGGGGCTAACTTAGGCGATGACGTGCTTTATTCAGGCACAGTTGCGGCCGCGACCGAAGGTCGCCATATGGGCTTACCTGCGATAGCTGTGTCGCAAAACAGTCATCGGCCGACTGATTTTTCAGCCGCGACAAAAGTTGTTTTAAAATTATTGGATAAACTTTCCGAGCATCCGTTACCAGCTGATCAAATTTTAAACGTAAATGTGCCAGATATACCTGTCAGTTCGATCAAAGGTATTCAGACCACTCGCTGTGGCCGACGGCATCAGGCTGGCGATATGCAAAAAGCAACAGATCCTTTTGGTCATGAAATTTATTGGTATGGGCCGATTGGTGAAATAAAGGATGCGGCTGAGGGCAGTGATTTTTACGCTTTGGCAAACGAATATATCGCAGTAACTCCATTAACCGTTGACATGACAGCCTATAAAAGTGTCGCTTTATTAGAACCTTGGCTGCAACAAATAACATTATAATCTGATATAAGAAAGAACTATGGCGTTGAGTTTAAAAGCCGCACGAAGCGGAGAAAAGCTTGCACAACAACTAGAACAAGATGGGATATCAAATAAACAGGTACTGGCGGCCATTGCTGCCGTACCCAGGCATGCTTTTGTACAGCCAGCTCTAGCTCATATTGCGTACGAAAACACTGCTCTGCCGATAGGTAAAGGACAAACTATTTCCCAACCTGCAATTGTTGCAAAAATGTCTGAGTTGGTGCTTGATATAGACATTCCGGTTAATAAATTACTTGAAATTGGCACAGGCTGTGGATATCAAACAGCTGTGATCTCACAGCTAGTTGAACGAGTTTTTTCGGTCGAACGCATTGCTTCTCTGCAATTTCAAGCGCGTCGTCTGTTACGTAAACTAGATATCCACAATATTAGTTTGCGTCATGGTGACGGTTGGGCAGGGTGGCCGAGCAAAGGTCCCTTTGACGCAATATTGGTAACAGCCGCTGCTGTTGAAGTGCCACAAGCTTTATTGGAGCAGTTAGTAGACGGTGGTGCATTAGTGATCCCGATTGGCCAGACAACACAAATTTTAAAAAGGATCATCCGTCGAGGAGACGAATTTATTAGCGAAGATCTGAGCTCGGTTCGTTTTGTGCCTTTAATTCAAGGCGAAACAGAATAATTATTATAATTAAGGACAGTGTAGATGGAAAAGCAGCAACAGCGCAGCAAATTAGAATATTTTATTTTATTATTGAAAGGTATGGCGATGGGGGCTGCAGATGTAGTACCTGGCGTTTCTGGTGGTACTATTGCTTTTATTAGTGGGATCTATGACGAGTTAATAGGTTCGTTAAATAAACTGGGTTTTGCTGCCGTAGGGATTTTATTCAAACAAGGTTTTAAAGCTTTCTGGCAGCATATTAACGGTAATTTTTTAGTGGCAGTATTCGGCGGTATCTTGATAAGCTTAAAAACTTTTGCTGCTGTCATATTGGTATTATTGCACAGCCAGCCGCTACTGGTTTGGGGCTTTTTCAGTGGACTTATTCTCGCATCTATATATTTATTAGTTAAATCATCGGCACGTTGGCGGATGCAAGAATGGTTAGCTTTATTGACTGGTAGTCTGTTCGTTTATTGGATTTCAATTTCCAGACCATCCCAGTTATCAGGCGAGCCCTGGATCATGTTTTTGGGTGGTTTTGTGGCAATCTGTGCAATGATCTTACCGGGCATTAGCGGCAGTTTTATTTTATTGTTAGTTGGTTTGTATCCACTATTTATTATTGCCATTGATCAGTTAGACCTTTTGATTTTAGCGGCATTTGGATTGGGCGCTATCTCTGGATTATTGGTATTTTCGAAGTTTTTAAGTTGGCTGCTGAAAACTTACCATAACCTGACGATAGCTCTGTTAACCGGCTTTTTAATTGGCTCTCTTAATGTCACTTGGCCATGGAAACAAACATTAGAAACCTTTGTTAACCGACATGGCGAAGAAGTCCCCCTCATTCAGCAAAATATATCACCCTTCACTTTTACTGACTTAACCGGGACTGACCATAGGTTGGTTATGGTGATATTCATGTTCCTGCTGGGTATTGGTTTAATTGTAGGGTTAGAAAAAGCCGCATATAAGTTGAAGGGCGAATAATGCGATTTTTTACAGGTGTTTGCTTTTTAGTGATCTCACTCGGCTTAATAGGTTGTGCCCAGCGTGGTACGCCTGCACCTGTAAAAAACGTTTATCAAGGTCCAACAATACATGATTTTAAAGCCAACAGCTTAAAAGCAAATCGTTATCAAGTTGAAAAGGGCGATACCCTTTACAGTATTGCCTATCGGGCAGGGACCAGTGTTAGCGAGCTTGCAAAATTGAATCGTTTAACACCACCGTATGAAATTTATCCCGGACAAGTTTTATCCCTTAAGCACAAAATTGATAGAAATCAAAAAAAATCAAAAATAGCTAAAAAAAAGGTTGCAGAGGATAAATCAGAGGCGTATGTTATCAAAGGTAAACAAAATGTTAAACCGAGTCAATCTGGGTTTAACCCGACTGGATGGCAATGGCCTAGCCGTGGTGAAATAATCACTCGTTTTTCACATACGGAATCTGGTATTAAAGCCGTTGAGATAGCAGGGAAACGCGGCTCACCAGTGGTTGCGGCTAATTCAGGAAAAGTAGTTTACGCGGGGCGCGCATTGCGTGGTTATGGGAACCTAATTATCATCAAACACTCAGATGACTTCTTAAGTGCCTATGCGCACAACGATGTTATTCGGGTAAAAGAAAAAGATTGGGTAACCAAAGGCCAGCAAATCGCTGAAATGGGTGACACGGATGCTGATAGAGTCAAGTTGAGGTTTGAGATACGGTATCAGGGGAGCACGGTAAACCCTGAAAAGTACTTACCTAAACGTTAGTTAAAACCTCATATTGTCGCGACCAGTATCCTGGCATCAAATGCAAATCTGGATATACAGTTAAGCAGGAGTTCGCAATATGGCACAGACTAAAGCGTACAACAGTGAAAGAGTGCTCGATAAAAGCAAAGACTACATGGATGATTCAGATCTGGACTTGCAAGATGTAGCGTTGGATTCCGACGAGAGTGAAGATCTAAATTCTCTGGATGCAGTTAACTCTAATGAAGTGACCAAAAACCTTGATGCAACTCAGTTATATTTGAGTGAAATAGGTATTTCTCCCTTATTATCTGCAGAAGAAGAAGTTTATTTTGCCCGAAAAGCGCTTAAAGGCTGTGAAAAGTCTCGTAAGCGTATGATTGAAAGTAATCTTCGTTTAGTCGTTAAAATTGCCCGAAGATATAACAATCGTGGATTAGCGTTGCTCGACTTAGTGGAAGAAGGCAACTTGGGTTTGATTCGCGCGGTTGAAAAGTTTGATCCAGAGCGTGGTTTTCGGTTTTCCACCTATGCAACTTGGTGGATCCGTCAAACAATTGAACGTGCATTAATGAATCAGACCCGAACCATACGTTTACCGATACATGTTGTAAAAGAACTTAATGTTTATTTACGTACTGCAAGAGAATTGGCCCAACAGCTAGATCATGAACCAACAGCGGAAGAAATTGCTGAAAAGTTAGATAAGCCTGTGGCTGATGTTTCAAAAATGCTGCGTTTAAATGAGCGTATTAGTTCGGTTGATAAGCCGGTAGCTGGTGCTTCAGAAAAAGGTTTATTGGATATATTATCTGATGAGAGATATTCTGGCCCAGAAGATGATATGCAAGACTCGGATATGAAATCGAATATCCTGGCTTGGTTAAACGAATTAAATCCAAAACAAAAAGAAGTATTGGCTCGTCGTTTTGGTTTATTAGGATATGAAGCATCTACGTTAGAAGATGTAGGTAAAGAAATTGGACTCACGAGAGAACGAGTTCGTCAGATTCAGGTCGAAGCGTTAAAACGCTTAAAAGATATTCTTTCAAGTCAAGGCCTCTCCATTGAATCTGTTTTCCAAATGTAGTTTTTAATAAAAAACCTCAATTGAAGCAAAATCAGTTGAGGTTTTATACAATCTGTACGTTATCTGAGCAAACAAACCTAAATTTAAAATAATCGAATAAAAAGCATTGACGGCACTTAATATCTCTCTATAATGCGCCCCCACAACGCAGCGACACGGCAACAAACGCCGGGAAGCAAAGCGACGCAAGTTAAGCCCAATCGGCTCAAACTAAAAAGTTTTAAACGATTGAAAATAAAGGCTTGACAAGCAACTTGAGAAGCGTAAAATGCGCGCCTCACTTGAGCAGTTTAAAACAAACGCTCAAGCAAAATGTTCTTTAAAAATTTGGTAACCTTATTTATCTGTGTGGGCACTCGCATCATTTGAATAGACAAAAAATTATTCAGTTGATTGAGTGACTAAACAGTCAATTCAGTACGATTGAAGCAAAGATTAAAACTTTTTTTGAAGAGTTTGATCATGGCTCAGATTGAACGCTGGCGGCAGGCCTAACACATGCAAGTCGAGCGGAAACGAGAATAGCTTGCTATTCGGCGTCGAGCGGCGGACGGGTGAGTAATGCTTGGGGATCTGCCTCGTTGTGGGGGATAACCATTGGAAACGATGGCTAATACCGCATAATACCTACGGGTTAAAGAGGGCTTAGGCTCTTGCGACGAGATGAACCCAAGTGAGATTAGCTAGTTGGTGAGGTAATGGCTCACCAAGGCGACGATCTCTAGCTGGTTTGAGAGGATGATCAGCCACACTGGAACTGAGACACGGTCCAGACTCCTACGGGAGGCAGCAGTGGGGAATATTGCACAATGGGCGCAAGCCTGATGCAGCCATGCCGCGTGTGTGAAGAAGGCCTTCGGGTTGTAAAGCACTTTCAGCAGTGAGGAAAGGGTGTTGGTTAATACCCATCATCTGTGACGTTAACTGCAGAAGAAGCACCGGCTAACTCCGTGCCAGCAGCCGCGGTAATACGGAGGGTGCGAGCGTTAATCGGAATTACTGGGCGTAAAGCGCACGTAGGTGGATAGATAAGCTGGTTGTGAAAAACCGGAGCTCAACTCCGGCCGTGCATCCAGAACTGTCTGTCTAGAGTAAGGGAGAGGGGGGTAGAATTTCAGGTGTAGCGGTGAAATGCGTAGAGATCTGAAGGAATACCGGTGGCGAAGGCGGCCCCCTGGCCCATTACTGACACTGAGGTGCGAAAGCGTGGGTAGCGAACAGGATTAGATACCCTGGTAGTCCACGCCGTAAACGATGTCTACTTGCTGTGTGTGTCTTTAAGACGTGCGTAGCGCAGCTAACGCGATAAGTAGACCGCCTGGGGAGTACGGCCGCAAGGTTAAAACTCAAATGAATTGACGGGGGCCCGCACAAGCGGTGGAGCATGTGGTTTAATTCGATGCAACGCGAAGAACCTTACCATCCCTTGACATCCACAGGAGAGCGTAGAGATATGCTTGTGCCTTCGGGAACTGTGAGACAGGTGCTGCATGGCTGTCGTCAGCTCGTGTTGTGAAATGTTGGGTTAAGTCCCGCAACGAGCGCAACCCTTATCCTTAGTTGCCAGCATTTAGTTGGGGACTCTAAGGAGACTGCCGGTGATAAACCGGAGGAAGGTGGGGACGACGTCAAGTCATCATGGCCCTTACGGGATGGGCTACACACGTGCTACAATGGACAGTACAGAGGGAAGCGAACTTGCGAGAGTAAGCGGATCCCTTAAAGCTGTTCGTAGTCCGGATTGGAGTCTGCAACTCGACTCCATGAAGTCGGAATCGCTAGTAATCGCAGATCAGAATGCTGCGGTGAATACGTTCCCGGGCCTTGTACACACCGCCCGTCACACCATGGGAGTGGGCTGCAAAAGAAGTAGGTAGCTTAACATTGGGCGCTTACCACTTTGTGGTTCATGACTGGGGTGAAGTCGTAACAAGGTAGCCCTAGGGGAACCTGGGGCTGGATCACCTCCTTAACGATGCTATTTAAAGTGCTGAGTGTTCACACAGATAAATAATGGGTTACTAAATATAAAGCTATTGATATCAGCGCAAAGTGAATGTTAATCATTTTGCAGTGATATCAATCACCTGCTCTTTAACAATCTGGATTGTAGTAAATATCTCTAATAGAGAATTAAATTTGTTCAATTTAAAACTGAAACGAGTTTGATCAAGCAAGACCAAGTATTCAATAAACGATGGTGCTTATTGTATAACCTGATAAACATTCGGGTTGTATGGTTAAGTGACTAAGCGTGCACGGTGGATGCCTTGGCAATTGGAGGCGATGAAGGACGTGTTAATCTGCGATAAGCTATGACGAGTCGATAAAAGACGCATGAGTTATAGATTTCCGAATGGGGCAACCCACCCTTTTAGGGTATCTTAATGTGAATATATAGCATTAAGAAGCGAACCGGGAGAACTGAAACATCTAAGTACCCCGAGGAAAAGAAATCAACCGAGATACCGAAAGTAGCGGCGAGCGAAATCGGTGCAGCCGATAAGATTAAGTCCAGCAGAACATTCTGGAAAGTTTGGCCATAGCAGGTGACAGCCCTGTATGCGAAAGACTTAAGCTTACATATTAAGTAGGTCGGGACACGTGATATCCTGACTGAAGATGGGGGGACCATCCTCCAAGGCTAAATACTCCCAATTGACCGATAGTGAACCAGTACCGTGAGGGAAAGGCGAAAAGAACCCCTGTGAGGGGAGTGAAATAGAACCTGAAACCGTGTACGTACAAGCAGTGGGAGCTCTTCGGAGTGACTGCGTACCTTTTGTATAATGGGTCAGCGACTTATATTTTGTAGCGAGGTTAACCGAATAGGGAAGCCGTAGCGAAAGCGAGTCTTAACTGGGCGCTTAGTTGCAAGGTATAGACCCGAAACCCGGCGATCTACCCATGGGCAGGTTGAAGGTTGAGTAACATCAACTGGAGGACCGAACTCACTAACGTTGAAAAGTTAGGAGATGACTTGTGGGTCGGAGTGAAAGGCTAATCAAGCCGGGAGATAGCTGGTTCTCCCCGAAAGCTATTTAGGTAGCGCCTCGGACGAATACCACTGGGGGTAGAGCACTGTTAAGGCTAGGGGGTCATCCCGACTTACCAACCCTTTGCAAACTCCGAATACCAGTGAGTACTATCCGGGAGACACACGGCGGGTGCTAACGTCCGTCGTGAAGAGGGCAACAACCCAGACCGCCAGCTAAGGTCCCAAATACCAATTAAGTGGGAAACGATGTGGGAAGGCTTAGACAGCTAGGAGGTTGGCTTAGAAGCAGCCACCCTTTAAAGAAAGCGTAATAGCTCACTAGTCGAGTCGGCCTGCGCGGAAGATGTAACGGGGCTAAATTGGTAACCGAAGCTGCGGATTTAATCTTAGATTAAGTGGTAGGGGAGCGTTCTGTAAGTGGATGAAGGTGTGTTGTAAAGCATGCTGGACATATCAGAAGTGCGAATGCTGACATGAGTAACGATAAAGCGGGTGAAAAACCCGCTCGCCGAAAGACCAAGGTTTCCTGTCCCATGCTAATCAGGGCAGGGTAAGTCGGCCCCTAAGGTGAGGGCGAAAGCCGTAATCGATGGGAAACGGGTTAATATTCCCGTACTTTTATTGACTGCGATGGAGAGACGGAGAAGGCTAAACTGGCTTGGCGATGGTTGTCCAAGTGAAAAGTTGTAGGTTGAGGGCTTAGGCAAATCCGGGCCCTTAAGACTGAGAACTGAGACGAGTATCTACGGATACGAAGCAGTTGATGCCCGGCTTCCAGGAAAATCTTCTAAGCTTCAGGTCAATAAAAACCGTACCCCAAACCGACACAGGTGGTCAGGTAGAGAATACTAAGGCGCTTGAGAGAACCCGGGTGAAGGAACTAGGCAAAATAGTACCGTAACTTCGGGAGAAGGTACGCCACGTTATTGTGAAAGGCTTAACGTCTGGAGCGAGAGGTGGTCGAAGTAACCAGGTGGCTGGAACTGTTTATTAAAAACACAGCACTCTGCTAATTCGAAAGAAGACGTATAGGGTGTGACACCTGCCCGGTGCCGGAAGGTTAATTGATGGGGTTATCCATATGGAGAAGCTCTTGATCGAAGCCCCGGTAAACGGCGGCCGTAACTATAACGGTCCTAAGGTAGCGAAATTCCTTGTCGGGTAAGTTCCGACCTGCACGAATGGTGTAATCATGGCCACGCTGTCTCCACCCGGGACTCAGTGAAATTGAACTTGCTGTGAAGATGCAGTGTACCCGCGGCTAGACGGAAAGACCCCGTGAACCTTTACTACAGCTTGGCAGTGAACATTGAACCTACATGTGTAGGATAGGTGGGAGGCTATGAATCAGCGTCGCTAGATGTTGTGGAGCCATCCTTGAAATACCACCCTTGTATGTTTGATGTTCTAACCTCGGCCCATCATCTGGGTCAGGGACACTGCCTGGTGGGTAGTTTGACTGGGGCGGTCTCCTCCCAAATAGTAACGGAGGAGCACGAAGGTTGGCTAAGTACGGTCGGACATCGTACGGTTAGTGCAATGGCATAAGCCAGCTTAACTGCGAGACAGACACGTCGAGCAGGTGCGAAAGCAGGTCATAGTGATCCGGTGGTTCTGAATGGAAGGGCCATCGCTCAACGGATAAAAGGTACTCCGGGGATAACAGGCTGATACCGCCCAAGAGTTCATATCGACGGCGGTGTTTGGCACCTCGATGTCGGCTCATCACATCCTGGGGCTGAAGTCGGTCCCAAGGGTATGGCTGTTCGCCATTTAAAGTGGTACGCGAGCTGGGTTTAGAACGTCGTGAGACAGTTCGGTCCCTATCTGCCGTGGGCGTTTGAGAATTGAGGGGGGCTTCTCCTAGTACGAGAGGACCGGAGTGGACGAACCTCTGGTGTTCCGGTTGTTCTGCCAAGAGCATTGCCGGGTAGCTAAGTTCGGAATCGATAACCGCTGAAAGCATCTAAGCGGGAAGCGAGCCCCAAGATGAGTTTTCACAGACCCTAGAGGTCCTGTAGGGCCCTTGTAGACTACAAGGTTGATAGGTTGGGTGTGTAAGTGCTGTGAGGCATTGAGCTAACCAATACTAATTGCCCGTGCGGCTTAACCATACAACGCCAAATGTTTATTGGGTTAAACTCGAAGCGAAAGCGAAAAACAGAATAAAGCGAACAAATTTAAAACTACAATCAAGATTGTGACCAGTTTATGCCTGACGGCGATAGCATTGTGGAACCACCTGATCCATTTCGAACTCAGAAGTGAAACACAATAGCGGCGATGGTAGTGTGGGGTTTCCCATGTGAGAGTAGCACACCGTCAGGCTTCTCCTTCGAAGCCCTGAGTGAATACTCAGGGCTTTTTTTATACCTGC
>NZ_AMRX01000005.1 GCF_000300815.1 Gayadomonas joobiniege G7
GAACCTGAATATGCTGTCGCGCATTCAATCTATATTATTATTCGTATGGAAATATTTTATTTATATAAAAATATCCATTGATCTATTTTTATGTCGGTGTATATTGTCAACAGTAAATCAAAAAGCTAATAAAGAGGGTATACTAATGAGCAAAATTAGATTGAACGAAGAACAGAAAAAAGATTTTTATCGCGATGGTTATGTGATTGCACGTGGCTATTTTACTGCCGAAGAAATGAATAAACTACAAGAAAAAGCGTTTAATGACGAAACGCTATATGACCGGGCTTGGCATAAAAAAGACGGCTCTGGTGCTGTGAGTAAAGTATGCCTGTGGCAAAAAACGGGTGATGATTTATATAGTATGTTTTCTCGTAGCCGCCGCTTAATCGATAGCTGCGAAGATTTAATGGGTGAAGAGGCCTATCATACAAGCACCAAAATGATGATGAAAGAACCTTTTGTTGGCGGCGCGTGGGAGTGGCACCAAGACTTCGGTTATTGGCATCGAGATAACCTAATGTTATACCCAAAGGCCATTAGCTGTATGGTTGCTATTAACCGTGCAACAGTTAAAAATGGTTGCTTGCAAGTGCTAAAAGGGTCACATCATTTAGGTCGCTTAGATCACAGTAAAACTGGTGATCAAAAAGGCGCTGACATGAAGTTTGTCAATGAAGCAATGAAATATCATGAGTTAATTAATGTTGAGTTGGAGCCTGGGGATGTGTTGTTCTTCCATTGTAATTTGCTACACAAATCTAACCAAAACAAATCAGATGAACCTAGATGGTCAATGATCAGTGCCTATAATGCGATGAGCAATCAACCATTTGAAGAAAATGAATCAGTTTATTATCCGTTAGATAGAGTTGATGATGATGCCATCATTAATTGGCCAAATATCTAACAGGAGAGGTTATGCGTTTAGAGGTAAAAGAACTGCATGGGCGTATTGTTGGCTCGGGCGATTTCAAATATCGTGTGAATGCCAAATGGGGAGTGCTGGATAAGGATAAGTATCCGGTTGAAAACTGCCATGACTTGGCAATTGACTCGCAGGGACGCGTTGTTTTACTCACTGACCATCCTAAAAACAATTTTTTAATTTACAGTCAAGATGGTGACTTGTTAGATGCGTTTGGGACAGAATTTCCGGGCGCTCATGCTGTAAAAATAGTCAAGGAAGCTGGCGTAGATTATATGTACGTTGTCGACAGTGGCTGGAAACTTAATCGCCATTGGGACGGGGTTTCTACTGAGGCTTGGGACTCACCCTATAATAAGGTAGTTGCTCAGCATGGTTTTATTGCCAAATTAACTATGCAAGGTGATATTGAATATATCATTGGACACCCACAAACCATGGGTATTTACGAACCAGGTATGGCGTTCCGTCCGACCGATATTGCAATTGCTGATAATGGCGATCTTTATGTCACTGACGGATATGGATCTGATTATTTAATTCAGTACGACAAACATGGTCGATACATTCGTCATTGGGGGGGGCACGATAATATTAACCCAAATTTAAATTTGTTTAATACTCACGGCATTGATATTGATCGCCGTGACCCTGAGCACCCGCATTTATTGGTTAGCTCACGAGCGGAGCGGTCGTTAAAACGTTTCAGTTTAACTGGTGATTATTTAAGTACTATCGAAGTGCCGGGTGCTTGGGTCGGTGGACCTGTATTTGATGGAGATCATTTTTATGCACCGGTTTGCTGGTCTCATATTGATGGCAAAAACGCTGTAAATACAGGGTTCATTAGTATTTTTAATAAAAATAATCAAGTTGTCGCCAATATCGGGGCAGCCCAACCTGAGTATGTTGATGGTCATTTGCAAAGTATGCAAAGCGATTTAAGTTTATTTAAACACTGTCATGGTATTTGTGTTGACGATAAACATAATTTGTATGTTGGTCAATGGCGCGCCGACAATGCTTATCCAATTAAGTTGGAGCGGCTTTAACTATAATAAAGATCCCTGTTGGTAGTATCTTGAGTGTTCGACGGCTAACCGTTCACTCAATGCTGCTTGCTTGGCCACCGCGGTCAGGCACAGACTCTTTATAGTGGCTAGATTATCCAATGCCAGTCAAATGCTTTCGGCCAACAGGGCGCTATCAAGATAAACTGTGCATTTTTTGCTATTTTTTAGGCGCGTTGCGTTCACTCGGTGCTGTTTTAAAGTTTTTGATTAATTGATGTGGGTTGACCTGCTCACGTTGCTTTAAACAGGCTTCTGCCCACCACAACAACTGATTAAAGGTTCTGGCAAAATAACTTTGCCAGCTTGCTTCATTGGGCGCGGCAATATGGCCGTTGCTGTCAATGACATCAGGCGCATGCGGAATATGAAGCATTGCAGAGACGGGTAAACAACCCAACTCAGATAAAAATGTTCGCATATTAACAGCAGCTCTTGTACCACCCCATTGGCCGGCTGAGTAAGTCACGATAGCACTAGGTTTGTATGCGTATAACGAGGCGCCAAAATGGTTTAATAAGTCAGCGAGTGCTGGGCTCATCGAATGGTTATATTCCGGGCTAACCATAACGTATGCATCGGCTCGTTCGATTTGTTCGGCTAACTTGCTCAAGTGAGCGGGTCGCTGTGGTGCTGAATAAGCAAAATGTGGTTTAAAAATATCCTGTGCTGGGTGGTCTAAAGGATCTATGATAGTGACATCAATATTAGCATAGGTTTGTTTTAAAAACTGCTGACACGCTAATGCAACTCGTTCACCAACACGCGCTGGTTTTGGCGGGGTAGACTGACGTCTACTGCCTAAAAAAATTAAAATATACATATGCTTGAAGTTCCGTAAAATGTTTAAGAGGTTGACTAATTAATAAGCTTCTTGTTTTTCGCGAATTGGAACAGCTAAATAAGCGCGCGATAAGGTAATAATAGGCAAAGGCTGGTATTCGTCCTGTAAAGCCCATTTAGCGTATTGGGTATTAAATTTTCGATAATTTACCTGCGCATTAATACCTAATGGGCTTTTAGCCCAGTAAGGCACTGGAAATTGATATTTAACAACGTCGGCTTCGCCTGCGGGGATCACATTAACTGATGCTTTCCCGACCATATTAAACAAATCGTGTTTCCAAACGATATCACCATGGCGGTCGATAGGCAAAGAGCGATACTGATAGGCTTGTTTATCTAAATAACCTTTTTTGTCCACTTTTCCGCTTTGATACACTAAATGACCTTCCGCATCCATCACTTGGATTGCGACCCAAGCTTGGTTTATGTCTATAGTACCACCGGGAAAGTTATGACCAACCCCTATGTTGGCGACCACAAGGTTGAGTTCGGCTTGTTCGCCACGGTACCAGTAAAATGGCTGTTGGGCCGCTTGCCGTAACCAAGCTTTTAACGGCAATTGGCTTTTGGTTGCTTGTTTTCTATGCGGGGGCTCTATGCTGATTCTTACTTTATTGCTTTGCATGAATTTTTTTATTTTTGTTTGGCTTTGGTGGTCATTATTCAGCGTTGTCAGCATGCTATTTGCCGCCAAAAAGCTGTGATCTCTGATCAATCCATTTTTAGCTGCGGGATCATTACTTTCAACCAATGGCATGTGGCAGTCTTGACAGCGTTTTTGTTCTGAGTGGCTAAATTTGGCATCATTCATGCCTGAATAAGGGCTAGCAAGCCAAGCTGCATATTCATCTTGCATTTTTATCCAGCCCCAACCGTTTACATCTTTATCAATAAACTGACTATGGCAAGCTGCGCAGTATTCGGAGGTTTTATGCAGGCTAGCTGACATATCCGATTTGTGCTGTTCGGGGTGGTAACGAATAGCAAGTTTATTTAAACCGCTCGCCAATACGCCTGAAGATGTTTCAAATAAATATGCCTCGTTAATGCTAAAATGATAACTAGCGACACCTTTGTTATGCACTAAACGGTCGATGCCGTGACAGCTTTGACAATTAACGCCTTGTTGATTCGCAACAGTACCACTAATGCCTGCATGTTCACCGCCCGGACTAAGTTGGCCTGGTAAGAGGGCGAGTGGGGCATGACATCCTTCACAATAACGGGTGGCTGTTATGCCTTTTTTTTCAGCGAGCAGCGTAACATTGGTTTCATAACTTTTGTCTGACGCCGCTTGACGATGGGCCGAAACCTGCCACTGTTTGGCAATATCAGAATGACAAAATGCACATTTTTCAGTTGTATTTAGAGCTCGAATATCGATAAATCTTTGCGCTGGCGTTTCAGTTTGGCTAGGTCGAAATGGGTGGGGACCATAATCATACTGATAATTTTTTACCATGGGTTCAATAGTGTAAGGGCGTGCAGATGAAGTGTGCAGTAAATACATTAATAAAAAAGTTAAAATAACCGCCGCTATCTGACAATATCCTGCACCCGTTAGTTGGTAGCGACTTGTCGGTTGGCGGCTTCTTTTGTCATTCAGTTTATATAAAATTATATGAGCGACAAAAATTAGCACCGCCAAATAAGCGAGCAACTGGTGGCCTTTTTGCAAAAATATATTGTCTGCGCGAACCCCGTCAAGCAGTAATATAAATCCAAAAATCGCTTGTAGAAATAACAAGCAGACAAGCAGGATCCCAGAAATTAGCAGCCAGCCGCGCCGCACCCCTAAAACTTTTTTATTATGCTGATGGATATAGATACATAAATATATAAAGTAAATAAAGGCGATAGGCAGATGTATTAATTGACTAATCTGAGCCAGAACAGGCACTCCATTTAGATGGCTCAAATACCCTGTTAGCGCAGTAATGCAAAAAGTTACTAATAGCGAACTATTTAAGTGGGATACTGTTTTAGTGGTTTGATGCCTATTCATTATTCATACTCAAGTCTGGGAATAAATGGACTAACAATTCTCTTGATTGATGTATCCAATGTTGGTAGTTCTTAATAAGCCATCGTCTGTGGTGCCTTTGTTGTTCTGATACTAGCGCATTATTAAGCCAATTTTTAGCAATGATATCAGTCTGATAATAATAGCTCGCCCAAGCAAGTTTAAAGTCAAAATCAATGTTACCGCGTAAAATGGCGATAGAATATTTTGTCTGCTGTGCGGGTTTATGTATTGCCTCTATTTTTAATAATGTTTCTAACCAAGGTCTGGATGGTAAATCTGTTGTTTGAGGTTCAGCAACAAAGCGGCAAAATATTGCCGCTGGATTTGATTCAGGCCAGTTTAATAACTGATGTTTTTGGCAGTGTTGGATAAATTGATAAATCACCGACTCAGATGCTTGAGTAAGCGAAATTTCAGTTGTGAATAATTGTTTTTGTTGAGGGGTATTAAGTTCAGGCCAAAAGGCAAGTCGGTTGACTTGCGCTAAAGCACTGGGCGCTTGACTTGGTAGTTGTTTGAGCTGCGCGCGATACTCTTTTTTAATTAAATTAATATCTGTTTTTTCTAACTGAGTAGAGAGTGCTTGTGTTAGCCAATAATCAGGACGTGAGCTTAATTTATGTTTTAACATTGGCATCGCGATGACTGGATGAAAAGATACAGGGATTTGGGATTGTTCGAGTAAAGCATTCAACTGGATAGGAAAACGGCTTACCGCGCGAAGGTACAACAGGGTTAAGCTGCTTGGGAGCTGCTCAAGGGGCACTATTTGAAAATCAGATATCCACTGAATACTTTGTTTTTTATTGATAACAATTTGGTCTTTTGCGTCTTGCAGCAGTGCCAAAGCAATAAATAAGTGATGATTATTGTTTATTTTAGTGGGTACCCATTGATGCAAGTTAAAATTGAGTCTCTGCAGTGCAATGATGGCTTGTTGGATTTCACTCACCGAATGCGTATTTTCTATTAGTTCAAGCAAAGGTTGGATAGCTTCTGTTTGCCTTATTTTGCCTAACGCGTTTATTAGATTAGCTTTTTCTTTTTCTGATGCATCTTTTAATCTAGGAATGAGTATACTGGCCGCATTGTTATGTTCCGATTCACCGAGCGGATCTGTGATGCATTCTAGAGGACGCTGTTTTTCTTCTACTGCGCGATAGAAAAAAGGTAATGCTTTGTATTTACTGATTGCAACAGCCTCTTCTTCTGCATACCAAGTATAAAAAATGTCGCTGATGAGGCAAAAAGTCTTATTATCACCGTCTTGCAAAAGCTGTATTAAATAATGCGTACTTTTTTCTGATTCAAGTTGTTTTATGGCATCTGCAGCGGCAGATTTTAATGGTTCTTTGGCACTTTTTAGCCAATCTAAATATAAATAGAGATATTTTTCATCGGGTTGGTCTTGGAGCAGAGTACTGAATTGAAGCCGTTCAGCTAAGCCCATTTGGTGATTTTGGGGTAACGCTCGCCAATTGAGTTCTTCGCCGGCACGTAAGATTTTTAATATTGCACTGATTGTTAACTTGGAGACTGGCTGTGCCGGTGAATGACTCTGCCAGCCTTTTCCCGACCAGTGATAAAACTGGTTGGCGTTAAGCTGGCTCTGATATTTTTTATTTGCTTCGTCTTGAATCGTTATAGTGGCTGCTTTTTGTTTGCCTAAACCAATATGGATTCTGCCATCATGTTGAGAAAACATCGCTTGCCGATATAGATAAGGCAAACTTAGCTGCTTATCATTCAGCCATAATTTTTTTATGCTAAACCGATCTTGTATATCTAAACTTAGCCAGTTTCCTGCATCGGATTGGTTGTGTAGTAAGCGGGGAAAATCATTGTTATTTAAAAACAATAAATCTAATCTACCATCATTGTCAAAATCTAATTTAATAACACTGCGGCTAGATCTGCGCTGGTTATCAAAACACTGAACTGGTGTATATTTAATAGGCTGCTTGGTTTGTTGCTGCCAGCACAAATTTTCACTACCTATGGTCATTTGAGTGGCAAAAGGGTCTTTATCAACCCTGCCCGTTGCGATAATCAATTCCTGATTACCATCATTATTCAAGTCAGCAAAACTGCTGCCCCAACGGCTTAAATGAATTGTTTTATGGGTATTTAAGCCAGCTTCCCAGCCAATATCATCTGCCCAATTTGGGTTGAGTAAAAAGAGGTTATTTAAACCCGCAGAGCGACTGATAAAAACAGAAGATGGAGTGTGTAGATCATTCACTGCAAGGTATTGTGTCGCTTGAGCACTGGCAAAAAACTGATTGTTTGCTTGCCTGTTAAAAGTGCCACGCTTGGTTAAAGTACGCACCCGCATCGGTTGTTCTGCGTCATTCAGATCGACTAATTCGATCAGCCCATCACCATCAAAATCAGACCAGACACTACTAATGGTTCTTTCCGCTACGAGGTCCAAATCAAGTTGCTGTGATGCATCTGAAAACTGAAAATTCTTGTTATTTAAATATAGTTTATTGGTACTGCCGTCACGCACCGCAGCTGAAAATTCTTGATTATTTTGTTCAACAAAGCCAGCTGAATTTTCCAATTTTTTTTGATTTTTTTTGTATTTTAAATAGCCACTAAAATATATATCTAACCAGCCGTCTTGGTTAACGTCGGCCAAGGTCACCTCAGTATTCCAACGACCTTCTTCCGCCCGTATTGATGTGTTTTTAAATACGAAGTTTTGTTCATTGTTGAATAGATAATTTTGGTCTTTACCGGCAACAATTAAGTCGTTATACCCGTCTTTATCCAGATCACCAACTGCACAGGCGAATACAGTTGCGGAAAAATTATTAAATGTTTTTTGTCTTACAAATCGACCACCCTCGTTTTTTAGTAAAAGTAAACTGGGTTGATTTTGCCACCAAGATTTATGTCCATAAAATCTTGTTTGCCCCGAGCCGACAATTAATACGAGATCTATCCAGCCATCGTTATTGAAATCAGCAGCACAGCCAGCCGCTGATTTTGCATCTAAGACATCGAATATAACCCCTGAATGCTGCACATGACGATAGTCAACGCCTGCTTGCAAACTCATATCTGTTAACCGGATTGATGCCAAACATGGTTCAGTTAACAACAGACTTAACAAAACAAAGGTCATTTTTTGATTCAAGACTTTAGACCATAAATTTATTAGGGGCATAATCATATGAAATATCTGAAAATTTAATTTTTGTTCAAAAAACAAGCAAAATTAGCCTTGTCAATTCGAGTTTATTTTTCTATACAATATAGATAATAAATTTTACGAATATCAAAAAATAAAGAATTATTTTTAGGGAACGTAGATTGTACTTGGAAGTCAGTACCGTTTAATTTTTTGTTGTTGAGTTGAGCAAACCTACTTTTTAAATTTATAACGTTTAACTCACTTAAAAAAAGAAGCGAGTTCTTACCCCATGTAACGTTTTCTTTGCGGGCAAAAAATGCCAACTTTGAGTGCAGGGTGAAGAATATGAACGTACGCAACTGGCTTTGTAAATTTAACGCGTTTCTAATGATAATTGCTGCGATGCTTCTATTATCAAGCTGTGGCGGTGGCGGCGATCCAGAGCCTTCTCCCGAACCAAATAAACCCCCAAATGTTGCTATCAATGGCCCTAGCCAGTTTGATGAGCAAATAGCTTCCGTTTTAAGCGCGTTAGCCCATGATTCCGACGGACACATTGTTAAATATCAATGGAAACTTGTATCCGGTGACAAAGTAACTTTCAGTGGCGAGAATACATCCAGGTTGACTTTAGTCAGTGCCGACCTTGATCAAGATACTCAGATCACAGTTTCGTTAACCGTAACAGATGACGACGGTGCATCTGCTACGTCAGAGCATACTGTTAAAATTATAGCGACACAAGCAGTCAGTGAGCTAACGCTTAACGGGCAAGTGACAGATAAACCTATTGCAAATGCTTCAATTAAAATAACCGTTGGTAGTGATGCATTTACCGGGCAAGCAGATGCGCAGGGTGCTTACAGCATTTTACTTCAGGTCACTGAAAAAAATATTAATAAACTGGTGCTAATTGAAGCATCTGGCGATCCATCTATGCAAGCTGAGGTTAAATTGGTGTCGTTGCTGGCTTCGTTTAGCACGTTGAAATCGCAAGCTGGTGACGATCAAACTTTAAATGTGGATGAGAACTTCTCGGTAAACGTAACAAATGTTAGTACTGCTGAATATCAATTAATCGTCGAAGCCAACAATGGTGAACTACCGGCTACGCAAGCTGAATTGAGTGAAGCGTTAGATAAGGTTGATGTTGAAAAAAAATTAAAGATAGCAAGCTTATTAAAAATTATCATTGATGAAGATGGATACGAGATCCCGCCCGAAAAAACAGATACTTTAGCTCTGATTGCAGACCCAGTTGCAATTGATAATTTTGAAGCTTTTGTGGTTAGCCAGGATGCCAATTTAATCAATCAAATGCTACAAATCATAATCGAGGATCCAATGTTAGTGAACATTGGCGGTGAAGGGCAGGATTATGACAAAGATGGTGTACCGGATGCACTTGATGCTTTTCCGGCAGATCCCAATGAATCAGTCGATACAGATATGGA
>NZ_AMRX01000006.1 GCF_000300815.1 Gayadomonas joobiniege G7
TTGAAGGTACAGTATCAGAAGGAACTGAATTAACGATAAATGGTGTTTTAATCAGCCATAGCAGTGGAAATTTTACCGCATCAGTGGCTCTTAAAGAAGGTTTGAATACTATTGAAGCTAGAGTGGAAAAAGGCACTCAGGTACAAACCGATAGTATCTCCATTTCACTCGATAAAACGCCGCCCTACATTACTATTGATTCGCATACAGATGGCGGAATCGTTTATCAAGACAAGGTAACCATTACTGGATTAATTAATGACATAGTTCGTGGAACCGTGGAAGCGAGCCAAGCCAATGTTGAAGTTAACGGTCAGTCTGCCAACATACAAAACCGAAGTTATTCTGCCGCGAATATCCAATTGCTCGAAGGAGACAATGAAATTCAAGTTACCGCGTCAGATCAGGTTGGTAATGTTGCAACTGAATCTATTAATTTAAAATATCAGCCCCCTCAAGGTAAGCAGTTGCTCGTGCAATCCGGTGACGGCCAAAAAGCAGTTATTAATAGTGCATTAGCCGATCCATTGGTGGTTAAAGTATTAAATGATGAGAATCAGCCTGTTGAAAACGCATCTGTGGTGTTTAGGGTAACACAAGGCTCTGGTGAAGTTGGTATTGGCACCCAGTCACAAGGTCGAGCAGTGGTCGTTGAAACATCTAAACAAGGCTTAGCGGAAACGAATTTTAGGTTGGGCGCGCGATCGGGTGCGAGTAACCATAAAGTGTCTGCCGCTGTTGTGGGTTATCCCGGAAATGTCATATTTAGCGCTTCAGCAGAAACCCAAATTGGTAATAAATTAAGTGTTAACTCTGGCAATAATCAGCGAGGTTCGGTTGGTAACGCACTACCCGAAGCTTTTGTTGTTGTTGTGACTGATGGCGGGGCTAATGTTGTGCAGGGTGCGAGAGTTAAGTTTGCGGTCACAGTAGGTGATGGTCAGTTCGTAGCCAATAATGAGCAAGTGTACGAAGTGGTAACAGACTCAGATGGTCGAGCATCTGCCATTTACAAACTTGGGCAATTAACAGGTTTGGATGCACAGCGAGTAACAGCGACACTAATAGACGCTCCAGATGGACAAGTTATCTCGGCGGGTTTTAGCGCTAGCGCATTTGTGCCGGATGATGCGGGGAAAACAACAATTTCAGGTATTGTTTTAGATAATCAGGATAAACCCATTGAAGGTGTTACAATTCGGGTTGATGGGTCTAACAGAGAAGCGGTAACCAGCGCAACCGGTGTGTTTATTATTACCGAAGCCCCCATTGGACCTGTTCATTTAATAGCGGATGGTTCAACAGCGAAACAAGAAGGTGAATTCCCGTCGCTTAGCTACAATATAGTGACAGTGTCAGGGGTCGATAATCCGCTGTCTGCCCCCATTTACATGGTTAAGTTAAATACCGACAATGCAGTGTACGCAGGCCCTGACGATGCGGTGTTAGAACTAGCAAGCTATCCAGGTTTTAAATTAGAAATTGCCAAAGATTCTGTGACCTTTCCGGATGGTAGTCGTGAAGGTTTTATCTCTGTAACGCCGGTCAATGCTGCCACTGTGCCTATGGCGCCACCCAATGGTATGCAACCCCAATTTATAGTCACTATCCAGCCGACAGGCACTCAGTTTGACCCGCCTGCGAAGTTAACATTGCCAAATGTTGATGCTCATGAAGCGGGGGCCCAAGTTGAAATGTATTCTTTTGATCATGATCTAGAGGAGTTTGTCGCTATCGGATTAGGAACAGTGAGTGAAGATGGCACTTTAGTATCTTCTAACCCTGGTGTTGGTGTGATAAAAGCCGGTTGGCACTGTGGGTCGCAACCCGGCGGTCAAAGCTGTGCTCATAATTGTCCAATTTGTAAAGACTGTGACGGTGATTGTAATTGTGTCGCTGCAGATGGTGACCCACGCGTCGCTAGTCTTGATCAGGCGGGCGACTGTAAAACACCTGAATGCCAAAATGGCAGCCCAGAGATGATCAATGACGATTCTGACGTACCTGATGATGATAAGGTAGGCGATTGTAAATCGCCGGCTTGTGAAAACGGTGTTGTTACCCAAGTTACTGATAATTCAGATGAAACTAAATGTACCACTTGTGGCGAAAATGGGCCTGAACCTAAGCCAGACGGTCATGTTCCTGAAGATGATAAATGTATTATTTGTCAGGGCGGAAAAGAAACTAAAAAACCGGATAACGAGTTAGGCAGCGTAAGTGTAAGTTTTCCGCAAGTTAAACTCTTTATTCAAAAAGTGAATCAAGCTTTAGATTTATTTAATGCGGATACCAAAATTCCAGAAGTTACATTAGAGCTAAGTCGCGCGAAAAAAGAGGTTTGTTGTACCGCACAAAATGGTGCAATGACACTTGAACAAAAAGATCAAGGCGCTTTGACGTTTCCGCGCTGGGGCGCTTCATGGACACCTACAGTGCCACCTTGGTCGGGGAATTATACCTTTTCAGTTTTTGGCCGTGAGATTGGTGTTAGATATGGCATTGAATTTACCGCTTCTTTTGCAGGTAGTGTCAGCGTTAATAGAACCAAGCGAGAATGCCAAGGTGATAATTGCTGGGGAGGGGATATAGGCGGCACTTTAGGTTTAGGTGGTGGGCCTATTGGTAGCGTACCAAATCCGGGTTCATCTCCGGTTGCCTGTGGTGATGAAGGTAAAAAACGTCCCTGTGATGCCATTAGAATCGAAGGCAAAATTAAAACCGGTGTAAACATTCAATCTGCGGTCAACTGTGAAAAGATCACGGGTGCTATCGGTCACAGTGGTGTTTCGGTCTCGGCGGATATTATTTTGGCCGAAGGCTCATGGGTCGAAACAGGTGCATCAGCGTCTTGGGTCATTGTTAACTCTGGACCCATTACCGATATAAATATTCCACTCGGCGACTGAGGATGAACGAATGAAGGTTAAAATTCTGCTTTATGCAAGTTTATTGTTTTGTCCGTGGGGGTATTCAGCCCAGCATTGGGTAATACCTATGTACCCAACCGGCGCAACAACGCAAGCCGCAATAACCATTGAGACCTTGTATAAGTATCAATTACAAAGTCCTAAAAAAGGCTTTGAAAAAGTACGCCTGAAACAAAAAAAATATACCTCGATGAAAACACCGGAGGAAGCATTTGTTGCTCGAATGTCAGCGGTCTCCTCATTGGATTATCAATGGTGGATAGAGACTTGGAGCGAATCGGCAAAAAATATATCGCTTCCCTATTTTCAAAATAAAGGTTTGGATGAAGCATATTGGATTAAAACTTGGAAAAATCAATTTGTCGGTCGTCAAATTCGCTTTGTACACAAAGTTACTTATAAAGATTATCAGATCATCATCTATAACGTTTCTTCGCCCAATGGTGATTTAGGCGTTTACTATTTACCCGTTGTTTTTAAACAAGCAGCGGATGGGAATTGGAAAGTTTCCCTTGATTTAAAACAAGTCCCATTACTTAGAATCAGTCCTTGGGTGAAAGGTTTGGAAAAAAAGGAAGAAGTTTATGAATAAAATCATGTGTGTGGCTTTTCCATTTTGTCTGTTTTTGACTCATTCGGTATTTGCTCAGTCTGATATTTTTGCCGCACCCGAGATGCAAGATTTTGTTCATGTACAACACTTTAAATATAGTCGCCAACAATATGAAGACGTGGTTATCAGTGATTTTTATGAGCACGCCCGAGACGCTAATGAAGGACCTGATCGGCAGTTAGTTCAGTTTTTTTCTGCGCTCATTAAAGACGATTATCAATGGTGGTTGAATAATTGGAATGCTGAGACACAGCAAGATTTTGCGCAAAAAGTTGCTTTAAAAAAAGGCCGCCGTAGTTATAACTATTGGCGAGCTACCGTCAACAAAAAAGCAGTGATAGAGCTAAAAGATTTTGTTCTGATGGGCCCCTTTGCGTTGATAGGTAGCCGCATAAACAGCGAATATCATTTGTTTCCGTTTGAGTTAGAAGACGGCCGCTGGCGATTGAACCAAGCCTACATGAGCAGTCAGGTGTATCAGCAGTTAAAAACAGAATTGCAGAGGTAGTTGAGTGGCGCTGAATGTAAAGCAATCAAGCCAAAATCGAATTGAAATAGTGTCATTTCCGATATGCTTTTTTTCAATGGTTGTTTTATTGCTGCTTTATTTTTGGAGTTATGCAGTATTTTTTGATAATCAGTTGAAGTTAGCCGATTACCTGATTTTTAACTTCGTTTGTATTGTGGTGCTGTGTATCCCGCAATACCGACACACAATAATTGATAAAAAATCTGGATGCTGCGAATTATTTTATCAGCGTTTGGGCATGAAAAAGACCCAACGGATTGCTTTAAATCAGATAAAGGATGTTTTAGTGATTAAAGGGAAAGGTCAATATATGGGCAGTCATTGTCTTTACCTGATCACAGATACTAATAAGTATGCGGTTGCTGACTCAGATATTATTCCGGGCAGCAAGGGGCGGGTAAAAAGTATAAGGGATGAGTTAAGTAACTGGATAAGGTTATAAACTCATTTAACGGTAACCTAATATGAAAACGGTTAAACTTCTTCGGGCAGTTACAATTGCGGCTGTTATTTTTTCGAGCGTGTCAGCCAAGTCTGCTGAAGGCGATCTAAATGAAAACTGCGTGATTAACATTTTAAACCGTACTATCCAAGTGAGTGAAGATGGTGGTTGGTCTTTGCCCAATGTACCATCGAATCAAGGCTCTGTGCGGGCCCGAGCAACCTGTATTGACGAGCAGGGGGCTTCCGTTTCAGGACAATCAGGTTATTTTAATTTATTGACAAATGGCATTACGAGGGTCGGGTCTATCGAATTTACTGAACCAGAGCCTGTCCCCGTTTCTATTCGCTTTTTTTCTAATTCTCGTATTAATCTCAATATGGTTGGTCAATCCTATCAGTTGCAAGTGACTGCTGAATATCCGGGCGGTATTACTGATGATGTTACGGCGGCAAGTACTGGGATCAATTATATCAGTTCTAATTCGAGCGTAGCAGCGGTTAACTCTAATGGCTTAGTGACTTCTGTTGGCAGTGGTAACGCATTAATAACGGCCAGCAAAGATGGCCAAGTTGTTACTCGGCTAGTGGCAGTGAGTTTTACTGGTGATCAAGACGGGGATGGTTTGCCCGATGACTATGAAACCAACAATGGCTTAGACCCAAATGACCCAGCAGATGCTTTTGAGGATAAAGACAATGACGGTTTAAGTGCTTTGGATGAATACCTTGCCGGTACTGATATCGCAAAAGCGGATACCGATGGTGATGGTATCCAGGATGGTGAAGAACTCGCCGAAGGGGAAGATGGATATATTACTAATCCGTTAGTAACAGATTCTGATAATGATGGTTTGAACGATTTTCTTGAAGTCAGTTTAGGTTCTTCACCAACCGATTCGAGTTCGGCTGATTACGAGAACGCCATCACAAGTATAGAAGTACGCCCAAGCAATGTCATCATGACATTTAACGGTATTGATAGCGAAACCAGCACCCAGTTGAGCGTCACCGCTAATTTATTGGATGGTAGCCAGCTAGACGTGACCGCAAAAACAAATGGTACTATTTACCAATCCAGTGATCTATCTGTGGTCAGTTTTGGTGCTGAAGACGGCAAGCTATTTGCTGGGGCCGATGGCCAAGCCACAGTGACGGTACAACTTTTTGAACAACAGAAACAAATACCTATTATAGTTGAGAGTTTTCAACCGGATGGTGTGGCGAGTTTAAGCCTAAGCAGCTCAGTAAAAGATAACCAGGTATCAGGTGATTATGTTTATATTGCTGCAGGCAGCAGTGGCCTTATTGTGGTTGATATTAGTGATAAGCAGAATCCTAAAGAGGTGGCTAGTTTAGACCTAGAGGGTGACAGCAGTGATGTAAAAGTACTTGGCGATTATGTTTATCTGGCAACAGGTAGTTCGGGTGTTCAAGTGATCAATGTCAGCGAACCGACTCAGCCGGTTTTCGTCACGCAACTTGATACGAATGGCAATGCAGTAGACATGGCCATGCAAAACAACTATTTATATGTTGTTAGTGGCGAAGGCGGTTTAGAAATTTTAAATATTGAGCAACCTAACTTACCTTTTATAGTGTCCCGTTTGGATAACTTAGGCAATTTACTTTCGGTCGATGTCAGTGGCGACCGTGTGGCTGTTGCTGACCGTTCATCCCTGCTTATGATTGACATACAGGATCCTGGTAGTCCGATGAGACTTGGCAGCGTGAACATAGGTAATATCCGAGCAGTTGCTTTGTCTGGGGATTATGCTTATGTCGCCTGTTACACCTGTGGATATAAAGTGATTGATGTTAGTAATCCAAATCGACCTCTAATATTAACAAATGATCAATCCTCTCGTTTTTATCCATCCGATCTTGCACTAACAAACGGGTTTGCATTTTTTAGCGATGTGCTTTTTGTAAATGCGGTGCCTTTTGTTAATATTTTTGATCCACGAAATACAGTTTTTCAAGGTGTTATAGATATTCGAGAGTTTGGTGATCGGGATGCAAGTTATGTCTCAGTAGACTCTGCGTATGTTTATTCAACAGGTTACAATCAGCTGTACATCTCACAGTATCGAGTGATTTCTGATACTCAGGGTATTGCACCAGACGTTGATATTTTGGGGCCGCTGGATGGTGAAGTTGTTGTTGAAAATAGTCGTGTTTTATTAACAGCAAATGCCACCGATGATGTTGCTGTTGCTGGTGTGCGGCTAAAAATTAATGACACAGTGATTGCGACAGATACAACAATCCCCTATGAAATCCCTGTGACCATACCTAGCGGGATCAATCGGCTCAATTTAGTATTGGAAGCCTTTGATTTTGGTAACAATGTAAATGATGATGTTTCGGTTCTGATTGTTGAACCTGACGGTGATAGCGACGGTTTAGGTGATAACGAAGAGGTTTTTACTTGGTTTACCGACCCTGAAAATCCAGACACTGATGATGATGGTCTATTAGATGGGCTAGAAATTGAATTAAGCACTGATCCCAACGATACTGATTCAGACGATGACGGTCGTAGCGACGGCGACGAGGTCAACGCCGGTACTGACCCGTTAAATCCGGATATTACAGCGCCAAATGTCAGTCAGGTAACGCCGGCCCAAGACGCAGTTGATATTTGCGAAAACGTCAATCTATCGATAATTTTTAATGAAACCGTGCGTTTAAAATCAGTTAATAGTGACACGGTGCAACTAACAGAAGTGGCTGATAACGCCCAACCACTTAATGGATTTATCAATTTAGTGACAGGCAATACAGAAATTGTATTTAATCCGACTGATTTGTTAAAAGACAATACCCAATATCAAGTGACTGTTGGCGCGGTTAAAGATGACGCAGGGAACCCTGTAAGTCCTAATTTTACCAGCACCTTTACAACTGGCGATTGTGTTGATGAAGAGCGGCCAACGGTAGTGCAATTAAGTCCTCTGCATAGTGCTACGGACATTCCAGTAAACGCCAGTGTCAGTATAATTTTTAGTGAGCCTGTTGACCCTGTTACAGTTACATCCGATAGCGCGTACCTCTACGATAGCGTTAGCAATACTCGCGTTGCGACCCAAATTAGTTTAACTAATAATAATACATCGTTAACTTTGACTCCGGATACCCCCATGTTGGTCGGACGTCGGCATTATATTTATCTAACGTCAACTATTAAAGATAGTTTCGGTAACCCACTAAGTTATAGTCGGCGAGATTTTACCACCGCGTTTGATCGAGATGGGCAAGCACCTCAAATAGATGTGGTGAGCGTGCAAGACGGGGCGACCGATTTCCCGCTTAATGGTCAGTTAGCGGTTCGATTTGATGAAGCGTTAAACGCTGTGTATTTATCTAAACTTGAAATTATTGATAGTGATGGCGCGCCAGTTGAAACAACTAAATCTATCACTTCGGGCAATCGTCGGGTGATTTTAAAACCAGTAGAAAATCTAGCTGCAAATAGTCAATATCAGTTTGTTATCGATGGCGTTCAGGATTTAAGTGGAAATTTATTTGCCAATCCTATGACGTTCACATTCCACACAGGTTCAGAAACGGATACAGAAACGGGTGGTATACTTGATTGGAGCATTGAAAATAATGAGCGAGATGTTGCGTTAAATGCATTAATCGCTGTCCGTTTTGACGAAGCCATAGACGAGACAAGTATAGAATCCGATAGTTTTTATTTACAAGACCTAGAAACGAACAGAAAAGTTGCCGGAACCTTTTCGTTAACAGAACAGGGTCGTTTATTAACTTTTATACCAGACACCAAACTAAGAGAAAGCAGACGATTTTATATTTATGTCGGACGTTCACCTTACTTGCAAGACTATGCCGGAAATTTTGTTGCGCAAAATAAAGGACGTTATTTTTATACCGGCATTGAGAGTGATGAGTCTGTGCCTGAGGTCGTATTATCCAGTTTTTCATCAAATGCAACTGGGTTACCCGTTAACAGCCAATTACGCATCGATTTTAACGACCGTTTAAGTAAAGCGTGCCAACTTGAATCCAGTGTTAGTTTAATGCAAGGAGATACCTTGGTTGCGGCAAATTCATCATTTACCAACGATGAATATAGTATTGTCGTGCAAGCATCTGAAAACTTGGCCAGTAATACCGAGTATCAAATAAGAGTGAGTGGTTTATGTGACCTATCAGGCAACCAAATTGATGAGCATCTTTATGTATTTACCACAGGTACAGAAGTGGGTGCCGATACTGTAGCACCGAGCCTGACAGATATTTCGCCGGCAAATAATGTGACCGATGTTTCTATCAATAGTGCCATCATAATGACCTTTGATGAAAACATAGCTCAACATGTAAAGCCTGAAATAAAAGGTGCAGGTGTAACCATATCAGGAAGCTACCAAGTTGATAACAACAAACTCACGTTTACCCCAGATTCGCCATTACCAGGCGACACTCGCTTTACTGTACTTTTGCAATCAAACATTGAAGATATGGCTGGCAATACGCGTTATCTGGGAAATCGATATTTTACTACAGAGGTTACGCAAGATAATGATGCGCCTCAGATTATAGCGGTCTCGCCAGCGAATGAATCGGTAGACATTCATCCACGGCAAGACGTTGTGGTAACCTTTAATGAACCTATCGACACATCTACTTTAACCGCACAAAATATTGCTTTATTTGTCAATGGTAGTGAAATCAATAGCACGGTTAACCGCTCTGTAGATGGCCGCCAAGTTATTTTTTCGGCGTCGTTACCTGCTAATGCTGTTGTTTCTATTGTTGCAACCTCAGCAATCAAAGATCTATCTGGCAATAAGCTGCAACCAGCCATTAGTAGCTTTACGACGGGGGTCGAGGATGACGATAATGAGCGGCCAAGTATTGTCAGTCAACAACCACAAAGTGGCACAGATAATTGGCGGGAAGTGAATGAAATCTATTTTTACACAAGTGAAGCAGTTGATGAAGCAAGCTTAGTAGATGCATACCGTGTGGTTGAAAACGGTATTCAAGTGAACGCAGATTTAGAATTGATCGGTGATGGCCGTGTCATTAAATTAACCCCAGAGCAAGCGTTTACTGACAATGCGCTAGTGCAGGTTTATTGGTTAACCACAGCAACCGATCTATCGGGGAATCCACTCACTAGTTACAACGGCCACTTTACGATGGCACCAGAGCCTGAGCAACTGGGCGTCCGCCCGTTTGTGGAAGCAGTTTATCCTGATAACGACAACGTCGCAACGCCCATCAATGTCAATATATTGGTTCGCTTTAGCGAAGCGATGAGCGCCGCATCATTTGGCAGTGAATCAGTTAAGTTATATGATGTGACTGGGGGCTGGACAATTGTTAATACAAGGCTGCAATTAGATGCATCCGGTCAAGTTTTATTGATTGAGCCCACTTCAAACCTATTACCAGAAAACCGGTATTACGTGGAGATCACTAATCGTCTTGAAGACACAGACGGCGATACTTTACGATCTTCGGTCGGTGATTATTTTACCACCACAGCAACTAAAGTCGCGGATAGTATTGCGCCCGAAATTATACAGTTCAGCCCAGCGTTGAATGAAAAAAATGTAGCTATTAATAGCTATTTTTCAGCTCAGTTTAATGAGGTCGTTAATCCCATTAGTTTGTCTGCTGATACTTATCGTGATGTCAGGTTCGCAGAGGGAAACACCCGAGTACGCTATCATAATCGGGTACCCTTGCAACCGCGCGAAGATGTGGTGGTTGACTATCCTCAGCTAACTGATTTAGCAGGTAATTTGGGGTTAGAAAAACAGACTCAATTTACTACTAGCAATAGTGTTGACACTCAAAAGCCGCAACTTATTGCGCAGTCCTATGCAAATAATACGAGTGATGTGCCAATAAATACTCAATTTAACTGGTTATTCGACGAAGCCATAGATCCGGTTTCAATCACGAGCGGTGGCGTTTATTTATACGATAATTTGGATAAGGTAAACGTGGCGGCCACGTTAGAGATTAGCCCTGATGGCAAGCGCATTAGTTTGGTTCCAATTAACAGTTTATCTGCGGGTCGTCAGTATTATGCATATGCTCGTAATTTAGATGATTTGAGTGGTAACCGAGCATCAAACCTTAGCTCGTATTTTTACACTAGCTATGAAACGGACGTGCTGGCTCCTGTCGTTGTAAGGTCCACGATTGCCAGTGGGGATAGCGAGATACCCCTGAACGTTAAAATTAATTTATTATTTAACGAAACGATAGCGGAATGGAAAGATGGTCAAGCCTCATTGAGCTTGGTTTCAACCGGACAAGAGATCCCCATTGTGATTGGAGAGGTTCGCGCTCAAAATTTAATTAGCATTAAACCACAGCAATTGCTTGAGCCAGATTCGGATTATCGTTTAACTGTTAGTGGGGTTACGGATCTATCGGGTAATCAAATGGCCGATACGTACGTGCTTGACTTTACAGCTGCGACCGAAGTAGACCTTGGTGAAGGGACAATTCTACGATGGAGCCTCCCGCATAATAGTCGAGATGTTGCGCTAACTCCGAGTCTTAAAGTATATTTTAGCGAAGCAGTTGATGCTGCGCTGATTAATGAATCCACTGTGCGTTTGCACGACAGCACTACCAATTTGAACGTCAATATTCAGCGAACTTTAAATGACGACCGCACAGTGCTGACGCTTACGGCTGATGAGCCACTTAAACCTGAACGTAGATATTATATCTATATAGGATACAGCCCTTATTTAACTGATTTAGCTGGAAATCGCTTACCCACCGCCTCGCGTAGTTTCTACACCGGAACTGAGACGGATACAAGCGGGCCTGCTATCATAGGTGTGAGTAGCCAGTCATCAGCGTCTGAACTCCCGACGAACGCGCGAGTTGATATTGCTTTCAATGAACGTATTAGTGACAGTTGTGATTGGTGGGACAATGTCAAACTAGTGTCCGGAACACTAGCGATGGATACCTTGGTTGAATTGTCTGACGACCGAACTCGCTTATTTGTTACGTCTGTTGACGGCTTATCCGCAGGCACTGAATATAGCATTCAAAGCGATAGTTTGTGCGATTATTCTGGTAATACTATTAGTGGTCAACTGGCCGTGTTTAAAACCGCCGATGATGCGGTTGAAGATACTCAAGGGCCGGCGATATTAAATTTAAGTCCGGCCGACAGGGAGTTGGACGTAAATCCGGATATCGCACAATTAACTTGGACATTTAACGAAAATATATCAGCTTTGAGTCACCCCAAAGTCACAGCCAATGGTCTAACCGTACCGGGTGCTTATGAAGTGGTTGCGAATGAAATTATATTCAAGCCCGCCATATCATTGCAGGGTAATACTCAGTACAGGGTTGAGTTTTTAAATAACATCTTAGATTTAGCTGGTAATAATAGGTCCTTAGGATATAAGTACTTTACTACCGCTGCTCAAGCAGATAGTGAAAGGCCTCAGGTGAGTGCTATTACGCCAAGTGATCAAAGTGCAGACGTCAGTCCGTTGATTGATATTCAGGTTCGCTTTAGTGAACCTATGGCGATAGATACGTTAAAAACAGAGCATATTTCATTATATGCCAACGGTAATGTGATCACACCGTCAATCAGCTACTCAGCAGATGGTAGAGTCATGACATTGCAGGCAAACTTGCCCGATAATACGATAGTTAGTGCAGTGATCTCTGATGGTGTGACTGACTTATCAGGCAACCCGGTAACACCTTTTATCAGCAGCTTTACAACTGGATTTGCGTTAACTCGTGATGCAAGCCGACCTAAGATAAATCAGCAACTGCCTAAGAATAACAGCTCTGGTTGGATTGACCTCTCTGAGATTGTGCTTTACGCCAGTGAGCCGTTAGATATAGAGAGTCTAAAAGAAGGTTTGGTACTGGTCCAAAATGGGCAGGTGATCGAAGCTGATATTAGTCTAATGGGCGATGGCCGAACCATTCGAGTCACAAATAAAGACGGGGGGTTTGCCGCAAACAGCCGCATTCAATTACATTTAGATCATGTTGTAAAAGACTTAAATGGCAACCCATTAACAACGTACGATAGTAGTGTATTTACCACCGCAGAAACAGATGGTTTTGGTGTACGTCCCCGTGTTCAGGCCTATTATCCAACAGCAAGTACGTTAGGGGTACCCAAAAATGCCGTGATCACAGCGCGATTTGATGAAGCCTTAGATTCGGCTACTTTAGGGTCTGAATCCGTTTACATTCGTAATGTTACTGACGGTTGGGTAACAGTGCCATCAACTGCGAGTTTGGACGATTCTGGCCGAATTATTAAAGTGGAGCCTGATGCGTTATTTGAAGCAGGCAAACAGTACTATATTGATTATCGCGCCAGCATTAAAGACACTGACGGTGATAACTTGTATACAAATTATGGTCATTACTTCAATGTCTCAGATGATGCTACAGAAGATACTAGGCAGCCTAAAGTAAGTTATTTCAGCCCCTTCTCTGGTAGTAAAGGGGTTGGGATCAACACTTTATTCTCTGTACAATTTGATGAACCAGTAAACCCGCTAAGTTTTGCGTTAGGTACCGACATTGATATCGAATTTAGCGATTCTGAAAAAGTGCTGTTTTACCGTAAGCCCCAGCCTCTAAGCTCTTCTCAAACACATACTGAAACCCTGTCAGGGTTAACAGATATTGCTGGGAACATTTTGATAAATGCCTCAACAACGTTTGAAACTGATAGTGGTCCAGATTATATCAATCCGGAGTTGCAAGACTATAGTATTTCGAATAATAGCCTCAATGTATCGCTTAAACCCGTGATGGAGTGGGAGTTGAGTGAAGCAATTGATGTGACTAGAGTCAATAGTAACAATGTATACCTATACAATAATGAAACTAGACTAAATGTTCCTACTACGCTAGAGGTCTCTGCTGACGGCAAGTTTATTAAAATGACGCCACTGGAAGTCCTGCAAGAAAATGTACGACATTACGCGTATTTATATAGGATGAGAGACCTGTCTGGAAATAGTCTGTCGAACAAATCGAGCTATTTCACGACCGGCAGTGAGCAAGATACCACGCCTCCTGAAGTTATCGGGGCGAGTGTGGTTGATGAGCAAGTGGATGTGCCTGTTAATGCGGTCTTTCAAATTCGTTTCAATGAACCTTTGAGTGCACTGAAAGCGGACTGGGTTAGCCTACAATCGGCGACCGGAGATGCCATTCCGTATACGCTGGCGCTGTCACGAGGCCGCACATTAATGACTATTCGTACAGATACTCTATTAGCAGCCAATAGCGAATATAGCTTAAAGGTAATGTCTGCAGTTGATATATCTGGCAATGTACAAATACAAACATACCAAGCTAATTTTGAAACCTCAAATCAAGCTGATTTTAAACCAGGGTCAGTAGAACTTTGGCCAATGCCGAATAATGCAAACAATGTATCAGCTAACCCGTTATTGCAGGTCCGATTTAACGAAAAAATCAGCGCTGCTAGCATAGATGGCGACACAGTCTATTTGTATAACAATGCAACGCGATTACGTGTCACTGCCAGTTTGGCTTTAAGCAGCGACCAGAAAACATTAACAGTGATACCCAACGAAGCATTACAAGCAAATACTCGTTATTATCTTTATATTGGTTATACGCCTTATCTACATGACTTAGCAGGCAACCGGGTGGCTCAATCATCCTCTCGTTATTTTACCACAGGCGACTTTGATACGGCCGATGTCACTAAGCCAACAGTCACGCATGCGAGTATGACCAATGGTCAAACAGATCTACCTGTGAATAGCGAATGGGTGTTCAAGATATCTGAAGGTTTAAGTAACACCTGTCCGATAGCAGAGTCTGTATTACTGACCAGTGATGGTGTATCAATTGATAAGTCAGTGAGCATTAACAGTGCTCGTGACCTGTTAACAATTAAGGCAAATCAGGACCTAATGATAAATACCACCTATCAGATAACACTTACCGGGCTTTGCGATTATGCTGGCATTCAAATGGATGACTATACTCTAGAAGCCAGGGTCGGTGCAGACAGCGCAAAAGATAATTCTGGGCCTAGGTTGATAGCGAGCTCGCCGCAAAACCAAACAACGGATGTTGCTTTGGATACAGTGATTGAACTCAGTTATGACGAAGTGGTCAGCCAACTGTCAAATCCCGAGCTTTATCAAGGCACCAATAAAGTGCCTGTGAACTATACTTATGATGCAGGTAAAATTTCGCTAAGCCCGCTTGAGGCATTGGCGCCTGTAACCAGTTATCGTGTAGATCTGGGTTACAAAGCAAAAGACTTGTCTGGAAACCAGCGTAGTAACTCAGACATTAATTTCACCACAGTTGCAGAGTAAGGTAATGATATGAGTATAAAGTCTTTAAAATGGTTAGTGACCTTTGCATTGTTTGTTTTGCTTGTTTATGCCGCGATCTGGTTTAAACAAACAGATCCCGAAGCGACGATTATAAAAAAGCCAGTGTATAGCTTAGAGCAGCAGGGTAGTTCAGTGCAGATAAAACAAACTGAACGTACAAATTCAAGTTTGTTAAAAACGGACACCGAGCTGACAGAAGTTGATGCAGCAGGGTTATCACTAGAGTCAGACGCGGCTGCCGTTGATAACGTACAGCAATTAAAAGCTCAACAAGCAAAGATAAAAAAAATGATGCAAGTTTTAGATCAAAAAATCCATGCAGGTGAGGAGGTTGCCGAAATCGAACAAAGCCTACAAGCAAGTTTGGCCGAGTACAATAAACTTGCATTACCACTGGCATTAAAACAAATGCAGGAAAGACAAAACTGATGACACTTTATAAAAACTTTTTATCGCTTTTGTTTGGCGTTACTTTTTATTTAGTGTTTAGCTTATCCTCATTGGCGGTTACTGCTTTGCCGATTCCATCAGAGCAAACAGAAGAAGCCTTTTTACTCAATGGCTGGCGGGCTGATCGTCCGAATTTATTGGTGTTTAAAGATCCGCATTGCCCCTATTGTGTAAAAGCGGCAAAACAGCTGGAGCAATTAGCTGGTTACAATATTTTTGTATTCTGGTCACCCATTTTAGGAGAAAAAAGTAAACAAAGTGTCGCTCAGTATTTTAGATGTGAAAGGCCTGTCTCAAACAGAATTTTAAGAGCTATGGTTACACGCCAGCAGCCAGCATGTGACAGTGCGATTAAACAAGATTTATTGGCTATCAATAACCACTTCGTTGAGCAATATCAAATAAACTCAGTTCCTTCATTTTATCTTCAAGGGCAAGGTGTCAGTTTAAGCCAGTTATTAAAATATCAGCATAGCAAAACCCCCGTTATGGGGATTCAACCGGACTGGAGCAAATTTAACGCATTAAAATATTTACCCGGATGGCAAGCTAAAAACCAGATGCTAATCGTTAGTGATGCTGATAGTGGCGCATTACCCGCTTGGTTGGCTCAATATCAGCCGGAGTTTGTTATAGTGAATAGCAGCCAACTCGCAAAGACAGAAGGTTTTTTTAATTGTAATTCAGCTCATTGCAAAAAAAATAAAATAGCAGAATATGAGCAGCAAAAAGCGCTATTTTATTTGCTATTTGATGGTCTTTTAACGCAAAATCTGTCTGTAGTTATTAACAGTCAGGGTAAAATTAATGAGCTTAGACCCTAGTTCCGCTTGGTATGTATATATTATTAAAGCCAGCGACTCGTCTTTGTACACTGGGATCAGTACAGATCCGCAAAGGCGGTTTAATGAGCATCAAGGCGGTGCAAAACAAGCAAAATATTTTCGCGGAAGGGCACCTATATCTATTGAGTATATTGAAATGTGCCAATGTCGGAGAACGGCGAGCCAGCGAGAATATGCGATTAAAAAGCTCACTAAAACGCAAAAATTAAACTTAATTAAAACTTATCTTCTTGCCCATTCAGTAAACGTTTGATGTTATTGCGATGTCGCCAGACAATCAGCAGCGATAAAACACTGTAGGTTATGCTGTAGTCAGATCCGGCCGCAAATAACAACACAGGACAAGCAAGCACGGCGCAGATAGAAGCGAGTGACGCATAATGAAATAAAAACATAGTAATCACCCAAATTACTAATAATGATGAAGCCACTCCAGAGGCAACTGGGAAAATACATCCGAGCGCACAAGCAACGGCTTTTCCACCTTTAAATTTATGAAAAATAGGCCAAATATGTCCGCTACAGCAGGCAACAGCCACTAACCCAGTTTGATCTGCCGACAATTCAAATTTGAATGCGGTCCAAATTGCTATTAGGCCTTTTAATAAATCCAAGACAAAGGTTAACAAACCGGCTTTAAAACCACCAATTCGGTACATATTGGTCGCACCCGGGTTTTGCGACCCTGAACTGGTTGGATTAACTGTGTGATATAACAAAGCAGTGACTCTGGCACCTGAAATAGAACCAAGCAGATAAGCAAGAATACAAACCAGAATCGTTTTTTCCATGGACAAAAAAAGGTACACTGCAATATTAAGGTTTTGCAATGATAGCAAAATCCAATACTTTAAGATAACAAAGACGGGCAAATTTAATCATGGACATTGTGTTTATTCACAATTTTGAAATAAAAACAAAAATAGGCGTGTTTGAGTGGGAACACGATATTCTTCAAACACTGATATTTGATATTGAAATGGCTTGGAATAATAGTTTGCCTGCTAAAACAGATGATATTACCGCGGCGCTAGATTATTCTAAAGTGACAGAGTTTATTCGCTTTTATTGCCAAAATCACCAATACGAGCTAATTGAAACGTTAGCAGAGCGTTTGTGTGAAAACATTATGTTATCTTTTGCGGTACCCTGGTTGAGTATGCAAATTAAAAAGCCGGGTGCGATTGAAGATGCGGTGGTTGGGGTAAAAATAGAACGAGGACAAAAGGTTTAAACATGGCGCAAATTGCGATCAGCTTAGGTAGCAATCTGGCACCCGAATTTCACCTGAATCAAGCGATATTTTTGTTACGGCCATTCATCGATAATTTATTGATATCACCTGTTTACGAAAGCCAACCCGTGAATACAAGCGGGGAAAACTTTGTTAATTGTGTGTGTGCTGGGGAAATTAATTTAAGCTTGCCAGATACTCTGTTTTTATTGAAGTCTGTCGAAGATCAATATGGCAGAGACCGTAAAAACAGTGATAAAAGTCAAATTACTTTAGATTTAGATTTATTGTTTTACGACCAGCAGGTTATCGATACGCCTGTGGTTCTGCCTCGCTCGGAGATACTCACGAATGCGTTTGTATTGCAGCCACTACAGGATGTTTGCCCTGATCGGCTTCACCCAGTGCTAAAAAAAAGTTACGCTTTAATTTGGAAAACATATAATAATCCGGCACAACAACTTTGGCCGATTAAATTTAACTGGATTTAAAATGACAACATTGGAAATTATCGTTCTGGCCCTGATTCAGGGATTTACTGAATTTTTGCCAATATCGAGCTCTGCACATTTAATTTTACCTTCACAGCTTTTAGGTTGGCAGGATCAGGGCTTAGCCTTCGATGTTGCCGTACATGTGGGCTCACTCGCCGCCGTTCTGATTTATTTTAGAAAAGACGTACATAGAATTTTAACCGCTTGGTTTAAATCACTTGGCGATAAACATCAGACAGATGATAGCAAATTAGGATGGTGGGTTATCATAGCAACTCTGCCGGCATTAGCTTTTGGTTTATTGTTTAAAGACATTATTGAAGTGTATGCAAGATCTACCGCAGTGATAGCGACTACCACTATCGTTTTTGGTTTACTGTTATGGTGGGCCGATGCAAAAGCGAAAAATACATTACCACTTAATTTATTAGGATGGCAAAAAGCGCTGATTATTGGTTTAGCTCAGGCTGTAGCTATGATCCCAGGCACTTCCCGCTCTGGGATCACCATTACCGCTGGTTTAATGCTTGGATTAAATAAAACAAATGCAGCGCGTTTTTCATTTTTACTGTCGATTCCAATTATTTTAATTGCCGGTGGTTATCAAACGTTAAAATTGGTTACTTCAGGTGAAATAGTTGATTGGAATGCACTTATGATAGGGACAGTGTTGTCTTTTGTGAGCGCTTATACCTGTATTTATCTGTTTTTAGCCTTGATTGAAAAAATAGGTATGTTGCCGTTTGTTATTTATCGTTTATTGTTAGGTGCGATCCTAATTGCATTTATGCTGTAGTTTCTCAATTGCGCGCAATCTGTTAAAGACAGCTCGCTCAGAGCGAGCTGCTTTTTGTGCGGCACGTCGAACTGAGCCGCCGATTTAGTCAGCTTGTTTACGGGTAAATACGGGCTTATCGTCACTTGATAAGTCGTCATTGTATTGATAACCATCCAGATCAAATGCTTTTAAGTCGTTTACATTTTTGATTTGATTCTCTATCACGTAACGCGCCATCAAACCTCGTGCTTTTTTGGCATAAAAGCTGATCATTTTATATTGGTCGTTTTTCCAATCTTTAAATTGTGGCGTAATAATAGCTGCGTTAATTGATTTTGCTTTAACTGCTTTAAAATATTCATTTGATGCCAGATTGAGCAAAATTGAGCTGTCACAAGCTTGTAAATCATGGTTCAGTTTGTCTGTCAGTTTGGTACCCCAAAACTCATATAAATTTTTGCCGCGGCTGTTGGTAAGTTTGCTTCCCATTTCTAAACGATACGCGTGCATCAGATCTAATGGCTTTAGAATTCCGTACAAACCAGACAAAATACGTAAGTGATCTTGTGCGTAGTCGATTTGAGTAGCGGTTAAACTAGTTGCGTCTAACCCAGTGTATACATCGCCATTGAATACAAACATGGCTTGTTTGGCGTTTTCAGGGGTGAATTTAGGCGACCATTCCGCAAATCTAGCCACATTTAATCCAGCCAATTTATCACTGATTTTCATTAAACTGGCCACATCGGCGGGCGTCAGCTCGCGGCAGATGTCTATCAAAACTTTACTGTCTTCAATGAAGTCAGGCTGGCTGTGTTTATCAGTGGGAATAGACTTTTGATAATCCAGATTTTTTGCTGGGGAAACAACAATTAACATTTTTATTACCGTGATTTTTTATGTTGAAACAATTCGATTTCAAACGGGTTTATAAACAAAAACTATGACCATTATAGGAGCATAAAAAGATTTAATGAAGCCGTCTATTGACTATACTATCAAACAACGCAGCTTGGATTTGTATTACAGGAGACCGCATTGGAACCAAATAACATATTAGTGATTAACGCAGGTAGCTCGTCACTCAAATTTAAAATTTTTAACGCCGGCGAATCTCAAACGCCTGTTTTATCTGGATTAGCCGAACGTTTAAATACCCCTGAAGCCGAATTACAATATCGCAAAGATGATATTAAAGAACAACTGAATAAACCAAATGCTGACCATAAAAGCATTCTATTGGCTTTGTTTGAATTGCTTGAGCAGTTTAATTTGAAAAACTCTATCGTAGCGATCGGCCACCGCGTGGTTCACGGTGGAGAATACTTCAAAGGGCCAGCGTTAGTTAATTCAGATACCATAAAAAAAATTGCTGCATGTTCGGCGCTTGCTCCATTACACAACCCAGCTAATTTATTAGGGATAGAAGCGGCCCAACAGGCGGTGCCTGATCTCCCTCAAGTAGTGGTTTTTGACACTGCATTTCATCAGAGTATGCCAGAACAAGCCTATATGTATGCGCTGCCAAAAGATTATTATCAGCAGCACAGTATTCGTAAATATGGTTTTCATGGTACTAGTCATGATTATGTCAGTAAAGAAGCGGCACGTCGGTTAAATTTGGACTTGCACAACAGTGGCATTATTACCGCACATTTAGGGAATGGCTCCAGTGTTTGTGCGGTTAAAAATGGCTTATCTGTTGATACTTCAATGGGGTTTACCCCGCTTGAGGGCTTAGTGATGGGCACCCGCAGTGGTGATATAGATCCGGGTGTTTTACAGTTTTTGAATAAACAACTTGGTTTATCATTAGATGAAATTTTAAATGTTCTAAATCGCAAAAGCGGTTTGTTAGGGTTATCAGGCACCAGTAATGACATGCGGACACTGGTTGCTTTATCCGAGCAGGGCAACATAGATGCACAAATTGCGTTTTCTGTATTCTGCTACCGTTTAGCTAAAACTATAGCTTCGTACATGGCATCATTAGAGCGTTTTGATGCGCTCGTTTTCACCGGTGGTATCGGCGAAAATTGTCGACCAGCACGCCGAACTGTGCTTAATCAGCTTAAACTATTAGGATTAAACATAAACGAAGATCTAAACCTAGCCAATGGTGACGAGCTTGGTCGTATAAGCCAGCCTGATTCAGAAGGTCCAACGGCCATTATAATCGAAACTCAAGAAGAGTGGATGATTGCTAATGCAACACATCAGCTAACTCAAGCAGGAGCGTAAGATGAAACATAGTTTTTTTATTGCCCCCACTGGTTATGGAACTGGTTTAACCTCGGTTTGCTTAGGATTAGTCAGGGCGCTTGACCGTTTGGGTCTGAGTGTTGCTTTTTGTAAACCTATTGCTCAGCATAGCGGCGAAAGTACCCAGCAAGATCCCTCGTTATCTTTTTTAAAAACGACTCATGGCATGGAGCCCCCAGAACCTATCAGTTTAGAAACGGCCCAACGCATGCTTGCTAACGGTGACGTAGAGCAATTAATGGAAGAAGTGGTTAACCTTTGTGAACAAAGTTCGCAACAGGCAGATATTTTAATTATTGAAGGTTTAGTGCCACAGCCTAAAGCACCGTTTACTGTGCGTTTAAATACCCGAATTGCTAATACGCTAGATGCTGATGTGATCATGGTTGCGGCTAAAAATGAACTTAGCGTTAGTGAGATGAATCAACAGATTAATCTTTCGGCAAATTTTTATGGCGGGGCAGATAGCCAGAAGGTTTTAGGCTGTATATTAAATAAAGTCGGTGCCCCAGCGGGGAAAATGCAAGCTTTGATGGCATTGGATGACGGTGAAGTTTCGCCAGTTGATCCAGTTGCGGATTTAGCTGAGTTGCCAGTATTTAAGCGCAATGGTTTTCGTTTATTAGGTCAAATCCGATACAACCCAACTTTGTTGGCTCCCCGTGCGTTAGACATAATGGAGCATTTGCACTGTGATATCTTAAACCAAAATGCCGATCTGAATCGCCGAGTTACAGGCGTTAGTATATGTGCTCGCACGGTTGCAAATATGCTGCATACGTTAAAAGCTGGGACCTTAGTTGTAACACCTGGCGATCGTGATGATATTTTGCTGGTTGCCTGTATGGCGGTCATGAACGGTGTGCCTTTAGCTGGTATTTTATTAACTGGGGGGTATAAACCCGAACCTGCGATTATGAATTTATGTCAGGTTGCATTTGAAACTGGTTTACCCTTGATGTTAGTTAAAAGCAATACTTATCGCACGGCACAGCATCTTGATGAGTTTAATTTGGATGTACCCACCGACGATATCGCTCGAATCGAGCAAGTGATGGATTCAGTGGCCGAGAGCATAGATATGGATTGGATTGCTTCACGGGCACAAGTTAAACGTGCTGTGCGTCTATCACCAGCAGCATTTCGTCATCAGCTGGTGCAAAAGTCGCGCAGCAATATTAAACGCATTGTGCTGCCCGAGGGTGAAGAAATTCGTACCATACAAGCTGCGATCATTAGTGCACAAAAGGGCATTGCGCGCTGTGTATTATTAGGCGAAGAAGAAGCGATACGTCGCACAGCTAAAAGTTTAACTATGGAGATCCCTGAAGCAGTTGAGATTATTTCTCCGTCATCTATCAGCGAAAATTATGTCACTGCGTTAATGGAAAAACGTAAACACAAAGGGTTAACCGAGGATGCGGCCAGGGAAATGTTGGAAGATACCGTGGTATTGGGCACTATGATGCTTGCTGAAGACGACGTAGATGGTTTGGTCTCTGGCGCTGTGAACACCACAGCCAATACCATACGACCTGCGCTGCAGTTAATTAAAACTCAGCCGGGTAGTAAAATTGTATCTTCGGTCTTTTTTATGTGTTTACCAGAACAAGTGCTGGTTTATGGTGATTGTGCAGTAAATCCGGATCCGAGTGCGGAAGAGTTAGCTGACATAGCGATTCAATCTGGTGACTCGGCAATTGCGTTTGGCATTGAACCTCGTATTGCCATGATTAGTTATAGCACAGGTGCCAGTGGTATCGGTAGTGATGTTGATAAAGTTCGTCAAGCAACTGCGATAGCTAAAGAGAAGCGCCCTGATTTGTTGATTGACGGACCTTTGCAATATGATGCAGCCAGTGTTGCCAGTGTAGCTGCTAAAAAAGCACCGGATAGCCCAGTTGCTGGTAAAGCCACAGTATTTGTATTCCCTGATTTAAATACAGGGAATACAACCTACAAAGCGGTCCAGCGCTCGGCAAACGTTGTCAGTATTGGTCCTATGCTGCAAGGTTTAAAAAAGCCAGTGAACGACTTAAGCCGGGGTGCCTTAGTTGAAGATATCATTTATACAATTGCGTTAACGTCAATTCAGGCGCAAAATCGTTAAGTCCTAAATTTGGGGGCTGCTCATGTAGCCCCTAATTCAATCCGAGTCTAATTAAACACCGTCAAATAAACTTCATCTCGCTGCAACCAAACTGTTTTATTGAATAATTATCATTTCATAAATAATACTAATGGAACTAATTGGAGCTGTTATGAAACCCGTATTTAAACTAGGCCTGTTGGCCTCAACTTGTGCGCTCGTGCTGTCAGGTTGCACGCTTGAAATTAATGATGGTGACGAACAAAATGAAGCAAAAGCCATAGATCTAACCATTTTGCATATCAATGACCATCACTCTCATATTACCTCGGATAACTTTGATTTTGATGTAAGTGGTTTAAATTTAACGGCTAAAACTCAAGCGGATAGCCCAATTGATGAAGTATCTGTGACTTATGGCGGCTTTCCTATGCTGGTTAGCTTGTTTGACAGCGAAAGCGCGACAAATAAAAATGTATTAAAACTCCATTCCGGGGATGCCATTACTGGCACCTTGTACTATAGCTTGTTTAAAGGCGAAGCTGATGCTGCGGTAATGAATGAAATCTGTTTTGACGCCTTTGCGTTAGGTAATCATGAATTTGACGATGGTGACTCAGGTTTAGCGAACTTTTTAGATGAACTCAATTCAGGTGATTGTAAGACCCCAGTCCTTGCAGCCAATGTTGCACCTGCGACGACCTCTGCGATCCGTGACCAATATATTCAACCGTACACCATAGTAGAACGTGAAGGCGAAAAAATTGGTTTAATTGGCATCGACATTGCCGGTAAAACTAAACATTCATCACAGCCTGATGCAGGCACTATGTTTTTAGATGAAACAAGCACAGCGCAAAAGTACATTGATGAATTAGAAGCAATGGGCGTTAATAAAATAGTCTTGATGACGCATTATCAATATCAAAATGATTTGGCACTAGCGGCCAATTTATCAGGTGTTGATGTGATAGTTGGAGGGGACTCACACACTTTATTAGGTGACTCAAGCTTTTCCGACTTAGGGTTTAACCCGGTTGCCGAATATCCCACTCAAGTGACAGATAAGATGGGTAATAAAGTTTGTATCGTACAAGCTTGGGAATATGCTCACATTATGGGTAAGTTGCAGGTTAGTTTTGATAAAGAAGGTTTAGTTACAGAATGTTCTGGACAGCCTATGTTGCCAATCAGTGATCAATATGTTTATGAGTTCAATGATGATGAAGATCGCACCCTAGATACAACCGATGCAAGCATAGTGAGCCAAGCGCTGACTGCGCACTCTGAAGTCGTTGTTACCGAAGAAGATGCCGATACCAATGCACTGTTAGAAACTTACAACGAAAAAGTAGATGTGCTTAAACAAACAGTGATCGGAAATGTTGCTGAGGATCTGTGTTTAGTTCGTTTCCCTGGGGAATCCCGTTCTAATATTTGTGCGGTTTCAGATACTTATCAAATGGGTAGTGATATTTCTAATTTAGTGGCCAAAGCATTTATGACAGTTACACCAACCGCAGATATTGGAATTCAAAACGGTGGGGGTGTTCGAGTAGATGTTGCTGCTGGTGACTATACCATTGCAGATGCTTTTACTTTGTTACCGTTTTCCAATACCTTAGTGACATTAGAGATGACGGGTCAACAAATTGTTGATGTGTTAGAAGATGCACTGTCTAGTACCCTAGATAATGGCGGCTCAACTGGCGCTTACCCTTATGCTTCAGGTTTACGTTATAACATAGATGCATCAGCGACTAAAGGCAGTCGTATCAGCCAAGTTGAAGTTAACCCAAGAGTATCGGGTAACTGGCAAGCTATTGATTTAAGTGCGACTTATACAGTTGTAACGAATGACTTTATTGCGAGTGGCCAAGATGGTTATACCACTTTTGGGGCTGTTTTTAACGCCGGTGATTTTATCAATACTTACACTGAATACGCTCAGGGTTTTATCGATTATATGGAGATGCTGTCTGAAAACAATGAGTCATTGAAAAAACTGCCAGCGTCTGAATACTCAACACAAAAGTACATAGATGCCAAAGGTTGTGACCATAGCTCTAATTCAGATTGTTAGTATTTTTTGATTGCGCCCTTATTCATTGATTAAAGTGGGTAAAGGCGTGTTGATTGGGGTTAAAGCGTGCCAACGGCACGCTTTACTTTTTGATGCTAACGTTTAGCAATAATCCATACTGCGTGCACTATACCAGGGATATAACCTAATAAAGTTAATAAAATATTTAGCCAGAACGCCCCGCTTAAACCAACTTGTAAAAATACCCCGAGTGGTGGTAACAAAATTGCTAAAATAATTCGAACTAAATCCATCATATCCTCCTTTTGAAAATTTAACGCTCACAGCTATAACGGGACGGGCAGTAAAAAAGTTTACATAGAGTTCGCATCAGGGTATAAAAAAAGCTTTTATATTAGGGAGACTGAATATGAATCCGATTTTACAAATTTTGCGAGAAGAAAATATATCAGACGAGCAGATCGTCGCTTTGTTCAACCAGCTAACCGCTAACCCAATGGCGGCTATGAGCACCATTCAATCATTGGGTTTACCGCAAGAAAAGTTACAACACCTGATGATGACAGTTATGAGTAACCCGCAGTTGATAAAAGATGCAACAGAAGAACTCGGTTTAGATTATACAAAGGTTGAAGCTGCTAAAGCTAAATTAGCTGAGCAAGGACAACCCAAATAGAGTCAAGCAACTGCTTTCGGCCAGAAGACGTTTGACACGCTGATATGATCTTTTTGTGAATATTAGCGTTATAAAGTTCCAGAATTCTAATAAAACAAGGAACTTCGTTTTGTCTATTGCTCAAATCAAATCAGAAAATAAAAAGCTGTGGCAAAAATTGCCAGGCTATCGCTTTTTTTTAGTGGTGCTTGTGATCACCTCACTGGCTTTAGCAAAAGATTTTTTATTGCCTATTACGCTTGCGTTTATTTTAAGTTTAGTTTTGTCTCCGGCGGTGCGTTTGCTGACCAAGCTTAAAATACCCAATTTGTTGGCTAGTTTAATCATGTTGGTAGTGAGTGTTGCCGTTTTTGTCGGTTCACTATGGTTAGTAACACCTGCAGTCGCCGAGTGGATGTCCAAAGCACCTGCCAAACTAGAGCAGAGATTTAACTCAGATAAAGAAATCCAACAAACCATATCAAAGCTGCAAGAGACCTCTAAAAAGGTTAATGATGCTGTTGAAAAGATGGATATCGAAAAAGACCAGAGACAAACTACACAAATCACTGTCGAACAAGAAAGCAATTGGTCTTCTGATATTTTAGCCTCGTTGCAAAAAGCGGTTACCAGTGTTTTGCTGATTTTCGCACTGACCATGTTTTTATTAACGAGTGGCCAGCAGCTCGTTTTAAATTTAGTCTGTTTGTCCCGCCGTCGCTATAAACGTAAACAGTATATTCGATTGTTTCAGCGCTTACGCAGCGAAGTTGGACAGTATTTAGGCGCAGCATTTTTAGTTAATTTGACATTGGGTTGTATTGCCAGTTTAATTTTTTGGTACTTGGATGTCCCTTTAGCTTGGACTTGGGTTGTATTAATTACCTTTTTGAGATTTATCCCTTATGTTGGCATTAGCTTAATCGCTATCTTATTGACCCTAGTATCATTAACACACTTTGATACTTTGATGGAAAGTCTAATGCCCCTTGGGATATTTATGGGACTGTCGACCATATTTGGTTTTTTTATCGACCCTTTAGTGCATGGTTTTCGCCTCAAAATTAATCCAATCGTGGTTTTTATTTCGGTCATATTTTGGGGATGGTTGTGGGGAGCAGCAGGTGCAATTATTGCGGTGCCTTTGTTAACGGTTGCATTAGTTGCAGCGGATTGTTTCCGCTGGAAAAAGTTCATTCAAATTGTGACGGCACACTAAATGACAAAAAAATACACTAAAAGACCACTTATTGCGGTCACAACAGACAATAAATACGTGTCGCCGGCTTGGTTAGCAATTTGTTTTGGAATTTGGCTAGCAGGTGGTAAGGCGGTTCGAGTTTGCTCAAAAAAACCAAAAGATGCTGAATCCTTCGATGCCTTTTTAATCAGTGGTGGCAGTGATATAGATCCTAAGTTATATGGGGCAAAAGCAGACCCACATAAAAGTTATGACATTAAAAGAGATAAACTGGAAAGCGAGTTTATTCATTATGCGCTCTCCGCACAAAAACCTTTGATGGGTATTTGTCGAGGTTATCAATTAATTAATGTGATTAAAGGGGGTGATCTTTATACAGATATTTCTGAAATGCGAAAAAAAACTAAAAATGGAATCCAGTTGTTTCCCGTTAAACCTGTGACTATCTTGGCAGACACCAAAGTTTCACGTTGTTTAGGCGGCTTAACACAAACCAAGGTAAATGCAATTCATCATCAGGCAATAAAATCTGTTGCCGATAGTATGCAAGCCGTTGCTTACGATGCGGATGAGTTTGTGCAAGCCATTGAAAGCCGTACACCCCATGAAGCTGTATTAGGGGTTCAATGGCATCCAGAATACTTGTTTTATATTGCCAGCCAACGAGGACTGTTTACATGGCTGGTTGAGCAAGCCATCTCTAATCGACAAACGGATCGATAATGCTTTCTTATTTTATTTTATTCGCTTCATCATTTTTGGCTGCGACAGTGCTGCCGTTTTATTCTGAAGTGATTCTATTTTCTATGTTAAGGCAGGGAGAGCCAGCGTGGTTATTATTGTTGTTAGCGACATCAGGCAATACGTTAGGCTCTGTGGTAAATTTTTATTTAGGTTGGTATTTGCTCAAATTTAAAGATAAAAAGTGGTTTTATTTTAAAGACAGTCAAATTAAACGCTCACAAATTTGGTTCCAAAAATATGGTGTATGGAGTCTTTTATTCGCCTGGCTGCCCCTCGGTGGTGATGTATTAACCCTGATTGCAGGGATCATGCGAGTTAATTTGTGGTTGTTTATTTTATTAGTTGGGTTGGGTAAGTTTTTCCGTTACGTCGTGGTTATGTATGTTGCTAACGTGTTCTAAATTTAAATATGTGTTTTTACCCTTGAGTCACCTTGGCCTTTTTTGTTAAAGTATCAAATTATTAACACTCTAATAACTTGATACTTTATGCATTTAAACATCAATCAACTTATGCTGCTTTGTGCAGCATTGCTGTTGACAGGCTGTTATGCTATCCCTGATGACAGTACAACCGACTCAGCCCAATTTACCCAACCGAACATCCTGTTTATCTACACAGATGATCAGGCGCCTTGGGCATTGGGCGCTGCCGGCAATGCCCAAGCCTTTACGCCAAACATGGATAAGCTGGCAGCCACTGGCATGCAATTTCCAAATGCGTATACTACAACGCCCGTATGCAGTCCGTCTCGTGCGGGTTTGTTAACCTCCAGATATGGTTATGAGTTAGGTATCGATGACTGGATTAATACCCATTACCCATCAATGACCCGAAAAGAACCCAACTTAGGCGTTGATCCAAGTTTACCTACATGGCCTAAAATTTTGCAGCAACAAGGTTACCACACAGGTCTGGTTGGCAAGTGGCATTTAGGTGAATTAGATAAATTCCATCCTACAGCGCAGGGCTATGATGAGTTTGTCGGTTTTCGTTCCGGCGGGAATAAAACGAAAGATCCTAGCTTAGAGAAACAGGGAAAAGTGAGTCAGTACCAAGGCTTGACCTCAGATATTTTAACTGATCAGGCGATAGACTTTATCCAGCGTAACCGGCAAAAAAGGTTTGCATTATCGTTGCATTACCGCGCACCACATACCCAGTGGTTACCGGTAGCAGAAGCAGACGCAGCCCCTTACAAAGAGTTAGATATCAAGTTACCACATCCAGACTACCCAAACCTTGATGTTAAAAAAGCCAAACGTTTTATGAAAGAATACCTTTCGAGCGTGCGCAGCGTTGATCGTAATATAGGGCGTTTATTGGAACAGCTTAAAGCGCTTAAGTTAACTAAAAACACCCTGATTGTATTTACGTCGGACCATGGTTATAACATGGCCCACAATGGGATTTGGCACAAGGGTAATGGCCATTGGCTGTTAAAAGATGTTGTCCCGGCCAGAGAGTTTGCGCAAAAGAATCAACGGCCAAATATGTATGACAACTCAATTAAAGTACCAACGATAGTAGTTTGGCCCGGAGTGGTAGAAGCTGGCAGTAAAAATCTGTCTACTATTTCAAATCTAGATTGGTTCCCGACACTCGTTGAGATAGCGCAAGGGCAATTACCGGCTAATGCCATCATAAGGGGAAATAGTTTTTTACCGGCCTTATTGGATAGTCAGCAGCGTTTATCGACCGAGTATTATGCTGCTTACACCACCTTACATCAGAGCAAAACACAGATGCGCATGTATAGTGATGGTCGTTATAAATTGGTTAAAGACTTTAGAAATAATAACCGAGATGAGTTTTATGATCTGCAAGCGGACCCGGATGAAAGCCAGAATTTAATCAATACTAATCAGCCTGAATTAATGCGTATTATTAACCAATTTGACGACATCATTTTTGAAAAAATGTTAAAAACAAAAGATCCCGTTTTAAATAAATACTTTCCCAAAAACATTGATACAAAAGGGCATGCTGGATGAAATTTTTAATCGCAAGCTTGTTCAGTTTGAGTTTTATGACGGCGGCAGCTCAATTAGATGCTCATCAACCGCTACCTGAAGACCTAAATCAACACCAGATAGTTGAATCAGATTTTGTTAAATCTTTAGCGGGTGGTAAACGCATCCTGGAAGAAAAAAATTGGAACATTTGGGGAGCCTCTCCGATCCTTGATGACGACGGTAAAATTCATGTGTTTTTTTCAAGGTGGCGGGGCACACATGGCGGCTGGTTAAAGCATAGTGAAATCGCCCATGCTGTCGCTGATCATCCTGAAGGTCCATATACTGTGTTAGGGACTGTCTTGCGCGGACGCGGCGGTGAGCATTGGGACGCTGATACCATTCATAACCCAACGATTCAAAAAGTGGGAGACAAATATGCATTATTTTATTTAGGGAATAACCTAACAGATGCAGAAAAATATGATGGCCATCATGCCTCAACACAACGAATTGGATTAGCGGTAGCCGATAATATTTATGGACCTTTTAAGCGTGTTTCAGATCATCCCATTTTGGATATTAGCCAAAATAAAGCGGCATGGGACAGCTATTTAGTGACTAACCCAGCACTGTTGCAACATCCTAACGGAGAATATTGGCTCTATTATAAAGCTTGGGACAAATATAATGATAATCTTAGAAAAATGGGTGTTGCGATAAGTGAAAAGCTAACGGGTCCGTACCAAAAGCATGAAAACAATCCGCTAGTCTCTTTTGCTGATTTAGGTAAGCAGGTAGAAGACGCGTATGTTTATTATCATAATGATAAATTTTATATGATAATGAGAGATATGGGGGTGATTCATCCGCATGTGGGACTCATGTTAGATTCAAATGACGGTTTAAATTGGTCGGCTCCTCAATTGGGTTATCGCACCAATAAGTTTTATTTAAATGAAACAAAAGTTGAGCGAATGGAACGGCCGCAAATACTTTTTATAGACGGAAAGCCTGCTTATCTATTTCTGGCGTTAATGGGCGGGAAATATAAAACGTCAACCGCTATGGTTTTGAAGATCGAATCGAAACAAAAAATATCAAACTAAATACTAAAATTAAATGATCGATCTGGCGCTTTAGCCCGAGAAAATCACTATGTATCTGCTGAATGTTAAATGACAGTTGAAAGGATAAAGTCCTTCCACTGTCATTTTAATAAGTGCCGAGATTGACTGGTTAATTGCTTTCGTTTTCCAACTGCTGGTGGAGAGAATCTTTTAGTTCAGCTCTTTGCAGTTTCATTTTTTTCATATCTATGTCGTCAATCGGTTGATCACGTAGTTCTAATTTGCGGATTTCTCTGTCAATCGCATCATAAGTTTTGGCTTCTTTAGAAAATTTTTGGTTGGACTCCATCAAGTCCATAATCGTATGTTCATACTCGGGAAATTCGTTTAACAAAGAATGATTTTCACCTAACATAAAGCCTCCTCTTTTAGTGCTTTCAATTTTTTCTACTGCCTTAAAAAACACATGGTTCAGTTTTTAATGATCTTTATTATTATGAACCAAGCGCACAATCGACCAGTAGATAATAGTCAAGTGGGATTGCCCCGTTTAACTGACAACTTATTGGAGTCGATATGTCTAAGCATGCTACTACTGTAAATCCATTCACCGAAGAAGATATCAAAAAATATACGCTACTTTCAGTTGAAGAAGCAGAACGAGCAGTTGATCGAGCGCATGATTGTTTTCAGCAATGGAAATTAAGTAAAATTTCAGACCGTCAACAATGTTTAGAGAATTTAGCTAAATTACTGGATGCGCGCAAAGCTTCTATCGCTCAGCTAATGACAGATGAAATGGGTAAAGTTAAGGAGCAGGGGATCATGGAAGTCGCAACATGCGCCGAAATTTGTCGTTATACTGCGCGTCAATCGGTAAAGCAAATTGAAGATGAAAAGCGTTCGGTGGATGAAGGTGAAGCATTAATAACATACCGTCCACTCGGAGTCATATTGGGCATACAGCCGTGGAACTTCCCACTCTATCAGGTGATCCGTTATAGTGCGGTGACGATAGCTGCCGGCAATACCACAGTGCTAAAACATGCTGCAAACGTCTTTGGCATGGCGCAATTAATCGAAAAGCTGTTCGAAGAGGCAGGGTTCCCAAAATACGCACTGCAAAGTTTGTTAATTGACGGCAAAACAGCCAGTCAATTGATTGAACACCGACATATACAAGGTGTGACCTTTACCGGGAGTGATGAAACTGGCAAAAAAGTTGCCAGTATTGCTGCAAGCCAAGCGAAAAAATCAGTTTTAGAGCTTGGCAGTAATGACGCTTATTTAGTTTTAGATGATGCAGATGTTAAGTTGGCGGTCGAAACCTGCACTCAAGCAAGGGTCATCAATAATGGTCAAACTTGCGTTTCGGCTAAACGTTTTATTGTCACGGAGAGAAACTATCAAACCTTTAAAGAAGGTTTAAAAGGTGCTATGAGCCAATTAAAAGTTGGTGATCCAAATTTAAAAGAAACAGATATTGGCCCTATGGCGCGTAAAGATTTGCGGGATAAATTAGCCGATCAGGTTAAAGCCTCAATCGATAAAGGTGCGGTGCCAGTATTAGGGTGTGAAATACCAGAACAACCGGGTTATTTTTATCCTCCGTCGATATTAGAAAATGTAACTGCTGGTATGCCTGCTTATGATGATGAGCTCTTCGGTCCTGTTGCGGCGCTAATTAAAGTTAAAGATGATGAAGAAGCAATTAAAGTAGCGAACGACAGCCGCTATGGGCTAGGTGGTGGAATTTTTAGTCAAAATACTGCCAAAGCACTTGAGTTGGCCAAATACCACTTTGATACCGGCATGGTTAACATTAACGGGTATGGTTTAGCTCACCCAAACTTACCATTTGGTGGTGTTAAAGATAGTGGTTACGGCCGTGAGCATGGGGGTGCGGGCATCTTAGAATTTGTAAATCAAAAATCTATTATGTTGGCCTAACTTCAATTTAAAAGTGCAAAACCCCAACGGTTTTGCACTTTACATCTTTTCCGCTTGCAGCTTATCGATAGGCTCGTTAATCTTTGCGCAAACTTCTTAATTTAATTGATGTATGAAAATTATACCGCGCAAAGGATATAGGTTTGTGCAGCAACTGCTGGCTACTCGAAGCGCTTTGACCCTGACCTCAGACGCTATCTTAATTGATAAAAATAACCAGGTCAGGGAAATCCCACTTGATCAAATCAATAAAATTCATGTGACTAAAGGTTGGTGGTTTTCACGCTTACACATTAATAGCTTAGAGCGACAAACATATGTATGCAAAGGTTATTTATACACTGACTTATTGGCATTTCACCAACAAACAATTCAACATTTGATTGCGAGTGTTGCCGATAATGATCGGTGGCAATGGTTTTACCAACAAATGTTAGGTCATAAATCAGCCCAGTATTATTATTCAAGTTACGAATGGCAAAACATACAACAGCTAAAAACCTTGGCCGCTGAATTTAATAAGCTTGGGGTCACAGAGCATGACTTTAAACTATTAATGCACAGGGAGATATTTTTATACGCAAACCAACTGACTAAGGCATCTGTCAGTGAAGCAGGACGGGCGCAGCACAATCAGCGTGTAGTGCAGAATTTATTGCAGCGAGACGCTCCTTTTTTTGCCAAGCTCAACCAGCATCCGTTAACACCTGCTCAGCAGTTGGCCTGTGTAAATAATAACGATCATACTCTAGTCGTTGCTGGAGCTGGCAGTGGTAAAACTGCTCTGATTATGGCCAAAACTGCTTATTTAGTTGCACGTAAACTGGCTGAGCCAGAACACATTTTATTATTGGCATTTGGCCAAAAAGCTGCCGATGAAATGCGTAGCCGATTGGACCAAAAGTTACCCCTAATCGCTGAGCGAATCCAAGTTAAAACTTTCCACTCATTTGGTTTAAGTTTATTAAAACAAAAATATGGTCAGCAATATAAACAAACGAAAGAATCAATTGAGCCACGCCTGTTAGCTGTTCATCAAGATTTATTGCAAACCTCCGGAGCTTATCAAAATGCTTTTCAAGCCGTTTGTAAACACTATCAACTCAGCGAAGAAAAATTGATGAAACAGGTTGTGAATTGTTGGCCAATCATACAGGAAAATGGTTTAAGAGGACATTGTATCTCAGCAGTGCAAACCTGGTTAGACTATTTGGTTAAAGCTGAAGCCGCTGATAAAGCCACATCATTTGAATTTTCAGATATGATAAAACAGAGTGCTGAATTGTTAGCAAATGGTCAGGTTTCTCATACCTTTAAATACATTATTGTTGATGAGTTTCAAGACATTTCTGCAGGTCGGATACGCCTTTTACAGGCATTGTTAAGTTCGTCGGCAAACTGCCGATTATTTGCCGTTGGTGACGACTGGCAATCCATTTATCGGTTTAACGGCGCTGAAGTTAGCTTTTTTACCGAATTTGATAAACACTTTGCACCATCTGAGCGCTTAACTTTAGATCAAACTTTTCGTTTTAACGATAAAATTGAAGCTGTATCCAGCCGTTTTATTCGTCAAAACCCCAATCAAATAAACAAACAAGTTAACCCTCAGCAAAAGATTAATGAAGCGGCCGTTCATTTGTTTCCAGTGCAAGATTATATGGCAGAAGTAAAACAGATATTATCTCATATTAACCAGCAGGCAGGGCAATTGGGGCGCTCTATTTCGCTTTTGTTAATCAGTCGTAATGCGCTAAGCAAAACGCCTGGACTTGAGTCGTTATACGTCAACAAAGGAGATTATAAGCATTTGCAAATTACGGTGGTGACTGCGCATGCGAGCAAAGGGTTAGAAGCCGACATCAGTTTGATATTGGGGGTTGAACAAGGGATGTTTCCAAGTACTTACGGGCAGCAAGCATTACAAAATGCCGTGCTGGCGGCACCCGAAGCTTTTAATCATGCTGAAGAAAGACGGTTATTTTACGTTGCCCTGACTCGGGCTAAACATCAGGTTTATCTGTTATATAAAGCGGGCCGTGGCAGTGAGTTTATCGACGAATTAAAATCTTACCCAAGTGATTGGATCAATCATTAAAAATTAATTTATTGGCGATCTTTTTAAATTGTGTCTGCGTAGCAAAAGATGAGTTTTTCTTGAAATCAACAAACAGGAGTGAATGATGACAGTAAAGAAAATTCAAGGCAAAAAAATTGCGATTTTAGCAACCGACGGTTTTGAACAAAGCGAACTTTTTGAACCGCGCAAAGCTTTGTTAGAAGCGGGTGCCGAAGTTGAGATCGTGAGTTTAAAAAGTGGCTCTATCAAAGGCTGGAACGAAACCGATTGGGGTGACAGTATTGCCGTAGACAAAACCCTAGATGAGGTAAAATCGTCAGAGTATCATGCACTTATGTTGCCAGGTGGTTTGTTTAATCCAGACACCTTGCGAACCGATCAGAAAGCCGTAAATTTCGTCAGTGGTTTTTTTGCCGAAGACGAGCAAAAACCTGTTGGGGCTATCTGCCACGGACCTTGGTTATTAGCCGAAGCCGGTGTCGTCAATGACCGTAAAGTCACCTCTTACCCAAGCATTCAAACTGATTTAAAAAATGCCGGCGCCAAGTGGGTTGACGAAAAAGTGGTTGTAGACCAAGGTTTAGTGACAAGCCGCAAACCAGACGATTTAGACGCCTTTAACCGTAAACTGATTGAAGAGATTTGCGAAGGTCGCCACGCAGCTTAAACCAGCAGATAATCCCTCGTACGAGCGAGGGATTATTATCATCTTAGTAATAATTTATTTTCGCTCGATATTAATTTTTCGAGTTCTGATTAACCACATATAAACCCCTGTAATCGACAAAAATAAGGGGATCAAACCGGTAATACACCAGAGCACTTTACTTGTTAAACCCGCAAAATTACCAAAGTGTAAACGTCTAAAGCTGTCCAAAACTAGGTGTCCAACACTGGCTTGGCGGGCATCTGTTTGCATCACTAATTTACCGCTTTGACCATCAAAAACCTGATAACTGGCATATTGGCTAGTTAAAACACTGGTATCTGGCACATCACCATACCAAGTAAAATAGCCACCTGCTTCAAATGGAAAAGATAAATAAGTTGCTTTGAATCCGGCCATATTCTCTCGCAGTGTGTCTGCTTGGTCGTCTAGTGACAATGTTTGTTGATAATAATAACCCGAGCTTAACATAGGCTCGTGTGCTTCATCTGCGTGTTCGACGGTCTCGTGATAGATCTCGATAAAATTAAAATATGCACCAGTAAAAGCGACGATTAGCAATAAAGGCGAGATGATCACCCCAAAAAATTTATGGATATCGCTTAACAGAACTCTCAGGTGGGCTTGCCAGCGCACACTGAATAACTTTTTGATAAAACGCCACTGTAAAACTAAACCCGAAATGCCCAAAAACAATAAAATTAACGAAAATATAAAGCCTAACACTGTGCCAAAATGAGCGCCTAAAAAGCCTTTATCATTTAATAATAAAGTGTAGTGAAGTTTTAAAATCCAGTCTGTGAGGTAATGATCATCATATATCACGGGTCGGTCAATTAATTCGCCAGTATAAGGGTTAAAGTGCACTTTATACCACTGCTGGGTGCCACGTTTAATTAAATAAACTCGGTCGGCTTCAATACCATCGTCAAATAATTCCCAAGTCCCTAAGTGATAATCGGGTAATTGAGTCTCTAATTGAGTTTTAAGCTGGTCATATGGGAGGCGCTGCGACTGAGTCGTTTTAAGGATCACTGTTTCTGGCATTAACAAGCGATCTATTTCGACTTTAAATACTAACAGTGAGCCAGTGATCGAGATTAAACAAATCGGAATTAACGCAACAAGCGCCAGATAGCTATGCCATTTAAAAAGTGTTTTTTTCATTTATTTCAGCCTAAATAGCGGCAGAAGGGCTGCCGCTGAACGCATAAAATACGTTTAAAAATTAAATTCTACACCCACTTCAACCATGCGTTCGCTGCCCATCCAGCAGTTGCTGGCATCATAACAAGCGCCGACATAGCGTTCATCGGTTAAGTTACTAACGCTGGCCGTTAACTTCACATCATTTTGCGTAAACTGATAGGCCGCAACCAAATCGAGCAAGCCGTAGTCAGAGACAGTATCTGTATTGTATTTGTCCATTTGGGTTTCACCAACGTAACGATAACCAGCGCCTAACATTAGCCCTGGGAAAGACTCGGTAAAGTGATAATTGGCCCAAAAAGACGCCATAAAATCCGCTACCCAAACTGGCGTTTTTCCGACTAAATTTTGATCTAAATCAGCGGTTACTTCCATATCTAACCAAGTTAAATTACCTGACAAGCTAACGTCTTTATTTAACTGGCTATTAAACTCTAACTCAACGCCTTTTGCTTCAACTTGCCCTGTTTGCACGCTCATGCTGCGAGTCTCATTAGTATTGGGGTCAACAGCTTGCCCTGTGGTGACTAAGTTATCTTTTTTCAGCACAAAATAGGCTGCGTTTAAGCGATTTTGACCGTTATCAGACTGGTATTTTGCACCAACTTCTGTTTGCTGCCCTGTGGTTGGTTCAAATGCGAGACCGGTTTCTGTGTCACTACCTGATTGAGGTTCAAACGACTCTGCATAATTAGCATACGCGCGCCAGCCATTAGAAAACCTATAAAGGGCCGCTAAACGACCTGAAAACGCGTTTTGTTCAATCTGCGTGGTAGAACCATATTCGGAGCCCGCATACACATTATCGGCGATATCAGTGCTTTCAAAACTGTCCCAACGACCATTTAAAATGAAAGTGAGTTGTTGCCAATTAATTTCATCCTGAAAATAAATACCCAGTTGTTTAATATCAATTTGATGATCTTCTTGATAAAAATCCAACGGTAGTTCACTAACCACTAGCATATTATTATCGCGATTTGATAAATCAATACTGGCTGTGTTTTGGCCTAGCGTATCTCGATACGCCACATCGGATTCTGATGTCTGGTAATCAAGGCCTAATAACCAAGCATGTTGGCTATTTGCAAATGAATAGGTACCGGCTAATTGGTTGTCTAAGGTTAGCCCGCGGATCTGTTCATCGGTTGAATATGCAGAACGAATTAAGGTGACGTTATCGTCTGCTAGACCCTTATTGTACATATTTTGTTGTAAGGCATCCGCGTCGGTAAAACGAGCTTTTTGTAAAAACGTCCAGCCGTTATCAAACTGATGATTAAACTTGTAACCCCACATAAAAACTTCACGTTCATAATGATTCCAGTTTTTATCACCGGCATATGCATCTGCGTCCAGCGCTCCGTAAGGTGCTTGGTATAAGGTACCAATTGAATGCAAAGGCGTTGAAGGTACCATTTCAGGGTCGTTTTGGTAATAGGCGCTTATTGTGAGGTTGGTTTGCTCAGAAAAATGGATGGTCGCAGACGGCGCAAATAAATATCGCTCGTTTTCTGTTGTATCTTGCTGACCGTCACGTGATCGGCCTAGGGCGATTATTCTATACTCACCACTGTCTGCAAATTGCCCAGTTGAATCTAACCCTAACTCAATTAAGTTGTGAGAGCCAGTGGTGGCTATTAACTTAGTATTTTGCGATTTACTGGGATATTTAGCGACTTGATTGACCATACCGCCCGGTGGAACTAATCCATATAAACTAGATGCGGGGCCTTTTAATATTTCGACCGAGTCTGTGGCAAATGCATCAACTTGTGGGTATAGGTTCCAACTGTTGTTAGATAATAGCGGTAAACCATCATAAAAGCTCTGATAAGTATCAAAACCGCGGATATTAAACTGGTCAAAAATACTAATGCTCGGGCGGCTTTCTGTCGTTACCCCAGAAACATAACGAAGGGCTTTTGTAACTGAATCAGCTTGTCTTAGTTTTAGCAGGGCTTGATCTATAATAGATATGCTAGTCGGGGCATCAATCGCTTTTAGAGATGATTTGGTTGCAGTACTGCGATAGCTGGAGTGACTTTGCACTTGAATGCGCTCAATTTCACTGCTTTCAGCCGCATTTAGCGAAGGTTGATAGGCAAATAAAGTAGCAGCGATGATCGATAGCTTAAATGGTAGTCCATTGGCTCGTGTGTTCATATTGGCACGCCTTGAAATATTATAATTTAAAAACATACTAATGATAACAGTTCGTATTATTGTTAATCAATTGAATATTATGTGCGGCAAGGGTAGATTTGGCTAGCTGGAGTTAACATAGAGCTAGCCAATAAATAGATGGGGTTAAGCGGAAACAGCCATCGGGTGCTGAATATTATGTAATCTTGGTAGCGCGCTGAAAGAGCCCACCTGAGTCACAGTATGAGCGCCGCAACGAGTTGCAAAGTCAATGGCAGAGACAAGATTTTTATGATCACTCAGCCAGTTTTTTAAATCGTCGGCTTGCTCACTTTGACTGATGGCTTGATATAAAAAACCTCCGATGAAAGAATCTCCCGCTGCTGTGGTATCTTGTGCTGTCACTTTTGGCGTTGTGCGTTTTCCGCTAAATTTATCATAGATATATTCAACCGCGTGTGGTCCATTAGTTAACAACACTAAGATGCCTTTGGCAGCCCATTGATTAATTAATTGCTCAACTTGTTCGGCACCATATAAATCAATCAGTTCATCGCGACTGGCTTTAACCACATCAGATTGTTCAGCGAGTTTTAAAATTTTATTCGGAGCCTGTTGGGTGTCCTGCCAAAAGGCTGGACGGTAGTTTATGTCTAAGCTAATTAGGGCGCCCGTCTGTCTAATCGTTTGAATGATTAAATTGGTTTGTTCTTCTAATTCAGGTATGGCTACTGAACCAGAGCAAAAGTGAAATAAACTCTGCGAGCAAAATAATTCAGATGCAACATCCGTTGCACGTAGACGTGTATGTGCTGCATTTTCTAAATAAAAGTCAAAACTACGCTCATTGTCTTCATCAAACGACACCATGGCAACGGCGGTTTTAGATTTTTTACACAGGCGGGTGCTGCTCAATTCGACACCATAACGGGTTAATTCTTTGCAAATAAAACGAGCAAATTGATCGTCTCCAAGTTTGCTGACTAATGCGCTTTTACCACCAAGCTTTGCGACTGCAACGGCAACATTCGCTGGCGCGCCACCAGCACAGGCCTTGTAAGATAAATGACAAGCGTCTTTTTCATCTACTGGTAATGACATCATATCGATGAGCGCTTCGCCGACTGAAACTAATTGCATATTGGCACCCTTATATAAATAAGTTTTACTTTTTGTTTACGTTAAGTGGGCGGAATTTAACCATCTGAGTTAATTATTGTCAATAAGTAATAAAAGTTTATTAATTAAATTTTTCAGTTATAAAGTCTATCAAATATGGAGTTTTGCTTTGGTTTTGTTGTTGAAAGTTAATTAATAGGGTATTTTAATTTTTATTTAATAACTAAAGTTGATTGACCTTATTTATGCATGCAAAAAACTTACATGGTGGCCGTAGTCAAACAGGCTTACGAGCTCATAATGAACGTCAAATACTGTCGCTAATCAGACGTTTTGATGCGTTACCAAAAGCTCAAATTGCCAAAAGTTTGGGATTATCGGCCCAAGCTGTCACTGTGATCACAAATGATTTATTGGCTGCAGGTTTGATAAAAAAACAACCACCAAAAAAAGGAAAAGTTGGCAAGCCGATTGAGCCTTTAAGTCTCTGTGCAAATGGCGCTTATGGTTTAGGTTTGAGGGTTGATCGCAAAATTTATCAAATGACGCTAGTGGATTTTGCAGGCCAGATAAACGCCCAAGTGAGTTTGCATATTGATTATCCTAAAGTCGACTCCTTAATGACATTTGTTAGTGATGCCTATCGGCAAATAGTGCAATCAGTCCCTTCAGAGTGTCAGTCTAGGATCTTAGGTTTAGGGGTGGCAACGCCTTATCAATTGTGGGCCTGGCCAGAAGCTGTCGGGGCGTCCAAAGAGGCACTTGCAAGTTGGCAGGCGTTTGATTTTGAAACCGAATTAAAGGCTTTGATCGGCTTGCCTGTGTATCTGTGTAATGATGATACAGCAGCCTGCTCAGCAGAACTTTGTTTTGCCAACTCGCAGCGGTTACAACATTTTATGTATTTGTATATTGGCCCTTTTATTGGGGGGGGGCTAGTGCTCAACCAACAAATTTATTATGGCCAAAATAATAATGCGGGGGCACTAGGGTCGATGCCGGTTAGCGGAGATAAGGGGGCAAAACAATTAATTGAAGAAGCTTCATTATACTTGTTAGAAAACGACCTAAAAGTTGCCGGTTTTGAGGCAAGTTTGATTTATTACCCAGAAAGCAGTTGGTCTGGATTTGAAAATATTTTAAAAGCTTGGCTGATGCGTGCAGCTAACGCCATTGCGCAAGCCGCACTTGCTTCTATGGCGTTGTTAGATTTGCAAGCTGTGGTCATCGATGGTGCCATTCCGCCAGCCGTAAAAAGCCAGCTTATTGAAGCGGTTCAGCAAAAAATATCACAATCAGATCAGCGAGGCATCGCTGGCTTTCGAATTTTACCTGGGACACTTGGTTATCAGGCACAAACCATAGGCAGTGCAAATTTACCTATTATGCAGCACTATTATTAGTCGTAAATATAACTTGGTAGTAATGGCTAACGAATTAAGAAGCTTCGTGCAAGGACGGCGGTAAGAAGTCAGCAGATATATTTTACAAAGTTCACTGGTAGTTTTTACATTAATTTAGATAAATAGCTTAAATACTCATTTAAAAACAGTTGCTTAAAGTTTGGCTCGCTCTTTGCAGCCTTATTCAGCGCAGGTTTTTGAAAATGAATTCAGCGTTAACAGTGTTCCCAAAAGGAGAGTATTTATGAGTATTTATACCTATTTGAAAGATGATCATAAAAAGATTAAAGCTTTGCTGCAAAGCATTGAAGATCTTGGACCACAGGAAAGCCAACAGCGAGACGAATGTTTTAATGACTTAAAAAAAACTTTGATTCTACATAGTAAAGCTGAAGAAAAGGTATTTTATAAGCCGTTAAAAAAATCTGCTGACACTCAAAACGAAGTGGAACATGGTGAAGAAGAGCACCAGGAAGCTGAGTTGTTAATGCGTGAATTGACCTCAGAACGATTAACAGGAAACGCCTGGTATCAAAAGTTTTTAAAACTAAAATCTGATTTAGAACATCATATCGAAGAGGAAGAAGAAGACATTTTTGCTGATGCGCAAGCTGTTTTGTCGGATAAAAAAGCCGATAAGATGGAAAAGTCTATGCGTAAAGCAAAAAAAGAAGAGCAGCAAAAACGCTCAATTAGCGAGCGTCACTTTTCAGATTCAGCTCACTAAGTTAAGGAGTTTGATATGTCGAGCAATAATTCATTCCCCCCTCAGCACCAATTGCATCAACCAGGTGATGAATCTCAAATGCACCCTCGCCCTCAATCATTTATGAAAAATTATCAGCCCGCTGGTAAGCTAACCGGTAAAGTGGCTTTGGTGAGTGGCGGCGACAGTGGCATAGGCCGTGCCGTCTGCATGGGTTTTGCTAAAGAAGGGGCTGATGTAGCCTTTATTTACCGTGATGAAGACAATGATGCAAACGAAACCTTAGCTGCGGTTAAAGAAGCCGGAGCAAAAGCAATAGCAATCAAAGGGGATATAGCCAGCAAAAAATTTTGTTTAGATGCAGTTGAGCAAACCAGAAATGAATTGGGTGGGTTAAATATTTTAGTCAATAATGCTGCTGAGCAGCATGTTAAACAGTCCTTGACAGAGATTGAAGAAAGCCAAATTCGCCGCACATTTGATACCAATGTATTTGGCACTATGTTTTTAACCCAAGCCAGTTTGCCGCATTTAACCAAAGGAGATTCGGTTGTAAATACAACGTCGGTGGTGGCCTATAGAGGTAAAAGCAGTTTAATTGATTATGGCGCAACAAAAGGGGCGATTGTTGGTTTTACCCGCTCATTAGCCAGTAATTTAAGTGAAACTGGAATTCGAGTAAACGCAGTTGCGCCCGGACCCATTTGGACACCATTGATCCCAGCTTCTTTCAGTGCAGAAGAGGTAGAAACTTTTGGTCAAAGCAGCCCTATGGGGCGTCCGGGTCAACCGGATGAAGTTGCGCCAGCATATATCTTTTTAGCTTCAAATGATGCCAGTTACATAACAGGTCAAGTGATTCACCCTAATGGCGGGACTATTATTGGCGGCTAGTGGTGCGTAAACGATCGCAAAAGTTTGATTGAGGTCTTTTCTACGTAATAAAACAGGGATGCTAATGCAGCCAAAACCAATGTTTTGGCTGCATTTATAATTGTTGGTTTAAAAAGCTTATGCTATTTTGATAACGATACTAGTAGTCAGGATAGTTAAGATGATAAGCAGATTGGAACAAGGATTGTATATAGCGTTTTGTCTTTTTGCCATTTTAGGCGTCACCAAGCTACAAGCAGAGCCCATTTTTGTGAATGAACAGCCGGTAGAGCTGCGTCAATTTCCGACTCAATATTATGTAGATAACTCTCTACAGATGCCTTTGTCTCGAGTCATGTTTCAAACCTTTCAAGCAGATGACAATCAAATTGCTTTGGGCATTGATAATCGTCGCGTTTGGAATCGGATGCAAATTTGTAATACCTCGACCCAGCCTCGTACCTTGTATCTGCATCATCCGTTTGCCTACCATACTGAGCAAATTGAGTTTTTCCAATTAGAAAATGAGCAGATCATACGTCAATATTATCTAAACATGGATCAACCGGAGACATTTGAGTTTTTGGTTGGCGAAGTGGCTGTATTTTCTTTTATTTTATCGCCTGATACTTGTTCTCAGTTGTATCTGCAAACTCAAACTTATTCTCACCAATGGTTTAAATTAGATATTTTTGACCAAAAACATTCACTCTCTGCGTTAGTGGGGAGCCGTACGGATATCGCGTTATTAGTCGGTATGCTAATGGCGTTGATTATTTATAACTTTTTACTTTATATATCGGCTAGGCAAAGAGAAAATATTTTTTATAGCTTATATCTAATTTCAGGTGCGGTTTGGATAGCGCTTTCGTATGGTTTATTTGCAAACTTTTTCGGCTGGGTGGGATTGGCTGTTATGCAACTCCATATGTCACTGGTTTGCATGCCCATATTTTTAATACTTTTTATGATGTCGATATTTGAAACTAGACAAAATTATGCGATAGAGCATAAAGCGCTTATGTTTATGTTGACTCTTTTACTGTTAGAGTTGGTTTATAGCGTTTTTGACATCATTGGAGCCATGAAAATTGCAAGTAGTTTAGCGGCTTTAATGATGCTAGTGACCATTAGTGTTAGTATTAGTTTGTGGCGAAAGGGTAATCCTTTGGCGCCGTTATTTTTAATCGGTCATATTCTGTTTGTTATATTTAATGGCTTGTCGGTACTCTATTACAAGGGCATTTTAGACTTTCATTATATCACCTGTTATGGTGTCGGTATTGGCATCACCTTAGAAGCTTTAATGCTGGCTTTCATTTTATCTTATCGATTAAAAATATTAGAAGGTTTAAAAGAATCACAAGAAAAATTAAAACAGCAAGCATCAACAGATGCGATGACGAATTTATATAATCGCCGCTACTTTAATGATAATGCAGCTTCTCAGATCAAAGCCTCGCTGGCAAAGCAGCAGCCAGTGTGCATTTTATTATTAGATATCGATAAGTTTAAACGCATCAATGACGGCTATGGCCATCAAACTGGCGACGAAGTGATTGTTGATTGTGCGCAAACCATCCTCAATAATTTAAGGGCCAGTGATTTAGCCGCACGTTTTGGGGGAGAAGAGTTTATTTTGTTACTGCCGAGCTGCCCGTTGGCGCAGGCTGAGCAGATAGCGCAAAAGATCCGAAACTCAGTTAAACAAAATAAAATTGTCAGTTTTGTGGGGCATGAACTCACTTATACAGTGAGTATAGGCATTACCCAAATAACCGAATTAACGGCAGGCAGTAGTGTTGAAGATTTTATTCATCAAGCTGATAAAGCGCTCTATCAAGCGAAAGAGCAGGGGCGTGATCGCATTTGTTGTTATAGCGCAAATGATGCGTTAATGGAAATCGCGGGCGCGCGTATCTAACGCCTGCAGCCAATGACTGATATCCTGCAAGCGCCCCGCAATAATATGGATTACGCCGTCAGAGATTTCTATAGTGCCAGTGACCCTAAGTAATTTGGCTTGAGTAACTGCTTTAATTTGCGCTTGTACGCTGGCTTTCCAGACAATCACATTGATACTCCCTGTTTCATCTTCTAACGTTATAAAAGTGATCCCAGCGGCGGTCCCCGGACTTTGCCGTGCTGTAACCACCCCAGCAACCTGAATGATACTTTTATTTTTCTGGACGGCTAATTTTTCAGCACTAATGGTATTTAATAATGAACCTTGTTGTTTTAACCAAGCAATCGGATGGTGGTGTAGACTCAAACCAGTTGCTGCATAATCTTCTAACATGTTAGCCAATGGGTCAGGCGCTATTAAATAACCAGCATTTTCTGTTTTTTCGGCAATACTTTGGTTAAATAATGGCAAACTAGCTTGACTGTCCATCAACTGCCAGCGAGCTTGATACCTATGCTCACTTAATTGGTGTAAAGCACCAGCACTGGCTAAAGCGGCTAAATCATTTTCTGCTAATGATAATTGATGTAATTGATTTAGTCGGTGAAACGTTTGTTGCTGGCGTGCTTGTAGGAGAGTGTCGATCGCAGTTTGACTCAAACCTCTCACTAAGTTAAAACCCAAACGGATTGCAAAGGTGTTTTCATTATTTATTTTTTCTAACGTATGTAAACGCTCACTATGGTTAATGCAAACAGGGTTAAATGTTATGCCATGACGTTTGGCATCGGCTATTAATTGAGCGGGAGGGTAAAAGCCCATTGGCTGACTGTTTAATAAAGCACAATAAAAAGGGGCAGGGTAATAGTACTTAAGCCAAGCAGAAACATAAGCCAGCACCGCAAAGCTGGCCGAATGGGATTCCGGAAAACCGTACTCAGCAAACCCGCAAATTTGGCTGAAAATACGCTCGGCATAATTTTGCTGATACCCCCGTGCCAACATGCCTGTTAATAGTTTTTTGCGAAATTTTTGTAATAATCCATGTTTTTTCCAGCTTGCCATTGCCCGCCTTAACCCATCAGCCTCACCACCACTAAAACCGGCTGCAACCATTGCCAATTTGATCACCTGCTCTTGAAATACAGGCACGCCCAAGGTACGAGCTAATACTTCGCGAGTGGCTTGTGAAGGGTAATCCACACTTTCTAAACCATTACGACGGCGTAAATAAGGGTGCACCATATCACCTTGAATCGGTCCTGGCCTTACAATTGCAATTTGAATGACTAGGTCGTAATAACACTTGGGTTTTAACCTAGGTAACATACTCATTTGCGCGCGAGACTCGATTTGAAATACCCCAATGCTGTCGGCGGCCTGCAGCATTTGATACACTTTGGCGTCATCTCCTAATGCAGTAATATCTGCGAGCTCTAAGGTGCGCTGGTAGTGTTGTTTAATTAAAGCAAAACTTTGCTGTATTGCTGTAAGCATGCCTAGCGCTAAAATATCAACTTTTAATAAGCCCAAACTTTCAAGATCATCTTTATCCCATTGGATCACAGTTCTATCTGGCATGGCGGCGTTTTCAACAGGTACCAGTTCATGTAATGGCCCGGCAGAAATAACAAATCCACCCACATGTTGACTCATAAAATTAGGAAAGCCATACAAACCTTCAGTTAATTCGATTAAATGCTGGTAATGTTCGCTGTTTTTATCCAAAGGCAACTTAGCCAGTTGCTGCTGCCAGCTCAACTCAGACTTGCGATGAATATTTTTTAATAAAAATTCAATTTGTTCGGCGGGTAAAGCCAAAGCTTTTGCGGCAGCTCTAAATGCGCTTTTAAATTTAAAAGTATGAATACTAGCCGCTAAAGCGGCCCGCTCACGACCATACTTTTGATAAATGTATTGATAAACTTCTTCGCGTCTATGATGCTCAAAATCAACGTCTATGTCTGGGGGTTCGCGGCGCTCTTTAGAAATAAAACGCTCTATTAAAACATCAATTTGGCGTGGGTCAACGGCGGTAATTTTAAGGCAATAACATACAATTGAGTTCGCGGCAGAGCCTCTGCCCTGATATAAAATATTGGCTTGTTGAGCAAAATTTACAATATCGTGAAGGGTTAAAAAAAAATATTCGTATTTTAACTCGGCAATTAATTTGAGTTCTTTGACTAGCGTTTTTAGTGTTTTAAAGCGAACTCCATCGGCAAATCGACTTTGCATTCCTTGTCGCACTAAATGTCGTAACCAGCGAGTTGCAGTATAACCTTTAGGGACTAATTCAGTGGGATATTGATAACTCACTTCAGACAAACAAAAGGCGCACTTTTGGGCGATTGAGCAGCTATTTTTTAAATGTTGGTAAGGGTATAAGCGCGCCAATGTTGTTCTTGCTAATAAACTTTGCTCGCTATTAGGAAGTAATTGATCTGCAAGTTCTCTCAGTGGCTGATTTAGGCGTTCAGCGGTTAACACATCAAGAATATGGCGACGCTTTTTGTCATGCATTTTAATAAAACCTGCTACCGTAATCGGCCAGTTATAATTTTGGCATAGCAGTTCAAGCTGTTGTATAAGGTGGTTATCTTTAAAGGTGAGTTGACGTCGATAGCTTAAATAAACAGGTATCTTAATCATTTGTTTTAATTTTTTTGCTGCGTTTGTTAACTCTGTTTGCCAGTACTCAATGTGCCAAAGCAATAAACAATGTTTTAATTCTGCAAGATCAGTTAATAATAATTGGTATTCACCTTTGTTACTGCGGCGGCGACAACGAGTGATTAATTGGCATAATTCGCTATATGCAGCTTTATTAGGACATAATAAAACGATTAACAGGTTTTGCTTAGTGGTGAGTGAAAAATGAAAATGAGCGCCAATAATGAGTTTAATATTTAACTGCTGGCTTTGCACAGCGCTATAGGCTTTCACAATACCAGCCAACGAGCACTCATCAGTGATCGCCAACGCTTGATAACCCAACTCGGTGCAGCGCTCAACAAGTTCATGCGGATGCGAAGCACTTTTTAAAAAACTATAGTTTGTTAGGCAAAAAAGCTCTGCATAATCAGGCAAACAAGGCATCTTGATACCATTTTAGGGTTGGGGTTTTTATTAAACGAATATATTGTTGTTGCTGGTTGATTGCATAAAAATAATCTTGTTGTTGCGCCTCTTGGCTCCACCAATGAGTGACCAAACGTTGCGGCCCAGCTAATAAGGTGAACTTTTGTTTATCTATCGCTTGGTGTTGACACAAATAGATAGGACCGGCATGTAATTGACTAAAAATCTGATAATTTTTAGGGAGTTGACTAGTTTGATGCCAAGCGATTGTGCGATAAGCATGTTTAAGGCGATAGTCTTTAACGAGTGCATATTTTGATATTTGTCGGCAGCGGCTACTTAAACGAGCAAATAATGTCTGTTTAGAGTGGTGGTCTTGCTGACTGAATAAATTTGTTTGGTTATTAGCTGCGGTTATAAATGTTTGACAATTCAATGTTAAATTAAGAACTGGGGCTGTTAGTTGAATTTTTTCTAGTTGATATTTGACTAATTCTAACCAAAGTCCGCTTTGTGCGCTTGCTTGCTGGCTGGTAATAACAATCTTTTTGGCTGGCTCTGTTCTAAAATGCAAAATTACAGATAAACGATCTGTGATCACTGCACGACGAGTTAAATAATTTTGTAATTGCATAAATAAACGACGCAGCGGAAATAACAAAGCTTCGGCTTGGCCAACTTCATACATAAGCTCTAACTCAGCAGTAAAATGTTCACTTGGCTGGTAATAGGTCGCCAGCTGCTGATCTGCTTGAAGTTCGGCGATCAGTTGATGCAACTCAGAGCCTAAATGACGACCGACCTGATAACTGGGCAAACGCTGCAAATCGGCAATGTTTTTAAATCCCATTCGGTGCAAGTTTTTTAATTGTTTTGCGGTCACGGGCAAACAGTTAATACTCAGTTTTGCCAGTGTTTGGCTACTTTTTTGTGTCTGCAGGCACAAATGACGAGCGGGCGCATGCTGAGCTAATAAACACGCTGCCAACTGGCTTGTGGCGCTGGCACTTTGATATTGATAATTAAAAGACTGCAAACAATCTTGAATCGCTGTGAGTAAGGAGGTTTCTGTTTGATAATATTGCAGCATACGATCACAGCGCAGAAGCAATCGATCACAACCTCCCACAACAATATCGGCGCAGACTTGGTACAGTGTTTGTGCCATCGTTTGAAGTTGTTTACGAGCAATCTCAGGTCGATATAACAAGAGTTTAGCGTCACTGAGCAATAAACAAGCCTGCGCAAAGTGACAGCCGGGCAGCACGCCTTTTTGCTGAGCCAAACTGCAGCTTTGCACGACTTGATAACTTTGTTTATCAACAATAATTACAGGGTGGTTTAGCGGCTCAGATTGCTGCAGCAAATAAGCATCTAATTGAAGTTTTGGAAAATATAACGCTAACCAAATCATCTGCGGTGACCTGCTAATTGTTCAAAAATATCTAACTGTAAAGAAGTGCCTGCCATGGCTCCGGTTATTTTGGTCACTGTGACCAGCAAGTGTGGCGGAGCTAATTTTAGTTTTAATTTAACATTAGCCTCGCTGTTTTTTTGTTTTGCATCGAGTTGGCTATCATGCAGCCAGAAGCAACGGCTGTTGCCTTTTTCCGATGCTAGTTTTAAGCGTCGGCACTGCTGGCGGTTTAAATGGCCATGCCATAATAAAACCGCTTCACACAAAGCATGGCTGAGGGCTTGCTCTGTCAACCACAGGGCATGTTCGGGCTCGTTGCAAATATAAAGTTGATTTAGATTAAGACCCTGTTCATTTAGCTGCCAAGGATTCAGTAAAAAAGGGGGGTTAACCATAAAAATCATTTTTTCAGCGGCCACTGTTTGCTGGGTAAGCGAAGGCAAAACGAGAGCTAATTCGCCACTGCCTGAGCCTTCATAGCCAAGTTCAATCAGTCCACTCTGCGGCCATCCACCCATGAGAGCATGATCAAGCCGGGCAAAACCAGTGGTCCGTTTAGGTTGATGGATCTGGTGCTGGCGTGCATACCAGATCTTGGATGATTTAATTAGGTTATTTATACTGTTCATGTATACAGTATTTTATTTTTTTACTCATTTTGCAAGTAGATTTTGAGCCTCAAATACATTAATAACCAGAGTAGAAGCAAAAAAAAGCCCGCTGGTTTCGGCAGCGGGCTGGATAAAAGATTCAGTAGTATTTTTTAAAGGTTGTAGCCTCTTTCTTCGTGGCTGACAATGTCTAAACCTTGGTTTTCTTGCTCGTGTTCTACGCGTAAACCTTGTGTTAAACCACTAGTGAGCTTAAGTAAAATAAAGCTGACCACTGCGGTATATGCAAAGGTAGCTAAAATCCCAATTACCTGAACAGTCAGTTGATCACCAATTGATTGGTTATCGCCACCAAAACCGTAACCGCTGAAGATCCCTAAATCAGGCGAGCAGAAAATGCCTGCGAGGAAGGTACCCAAAATACCACCGACACCGTGAACTGGAAACACATCTAAGGAATCATCAATTTTCCATTTGTGTTTAATGGCATTGGTGGCGTAAAAACAAACGATACCTGCTAATAAACCAATTATTAATGCAGCTGCTGGACCCACAAAACCAGATGCCGGTGTGATCGTACCTAAACCCGCAACCATACCAGTGACAATCCCTAGTACTGACGGTTTACCAAACTTTTTCCACTCTAACGCAGCCCAAGTTAAAGAACCTGTAGCGGCTGAAATATGGGTTACTAAAATTGCCATTGCGGCATCTCCACTGGCTGTTAATGCACTGCCGCCATTAAAGCCATACCAACCGACCCATAACATACCAGCGCCGGCTACTGTCATAGTCAGGTTATGTGGTATCAGGTTAACGCTACCAAAACCATGGCGGTTTTTAATGACCATAGCTGCCACTAAAGCGCCAACCCCTGCGGTAATGTGGACGACTGTACCTCCGGCAAAATCTAATAAGCCCATATCGGCTAGCCAGCCGCCACCCCACACCCAGTGGCAAATAGGTAAATAGACTAATATTAGCCAGCTGGTGGTAAAAATTAATACCGAAGAAAACTTCATACGCTCAGCAAAACCACCAACAATTAATGCTGGGGTAATAATGGCAAAAGTCATTTGAAAGACAAAAAAGAGGACTTCAGGGATGCTACCCGAAGCTGTGGTTTTGTCTATACCATTTAAAAAAGCTTTAGAAAAATCACCAATAAAAGCATTGCCTTCACCAAAGGCTAAACTATAGCCAAATGCTAGCCAGATAATAGAAGCAATGCACGCAATTGCAAAACACTGCATCAGCACCGAAAGAACATTTTTACTACGCACTAAACCGGCGTAAAAAAAGGCTAAACCTGGCAGGGTCATAAATAATACTAAAGCAGAGGCGGTTAGTATCCAGGCAGTATCACCTGTATCTATGGTATCGGCAACCGCCGACATCGGCAGTAAACTTAGTAGGATTAAAAATACTCGCATTTTATGTTTCCTATGGGGTTAAAAATAAAATTTATTTACGGCAGTCAATTTTATGGCTGGCACTATTTTGTTGTTATTTTAAGCACAAGTGAACAGAGTTTGCTCAAATGCGGTGCGTAGAATAGCAGAGTTTGCACCTTTTGGGATCAATTACATTAAACGAAAATAAATCGTTGAACTATTGTTATAACTGTATGACTATATTTAAAGAAGTGACTAACAAAGGGAGAAAAAATGAATCAAAATAAATATCCAGTCAGTGCCGCTCAAGCTGAACAAAGTTTAATTAATAACGAACAATACCTAGCTATGTACCAAGCTTCAGTCGACGATCCTGAAGCTTTTTGGGCTGAGCAGGGTAAACGATTAGATTGGATCAAACCTTATACCAGCGTTAAAAAAACTGAATTTAATAAAGCTCAGGTAGCTATTAGTTGGTTTAGCGATGGCCAGTTAAACGCTTGTTATAATTGTATTGATCGACATTTAGCTGATAAAGCCGATCAAGTGGCCCTTATTTGGGAAGGGAATAGCCCTGAGATTGATAAGCGTGTGACTTATCAGCAAATGCATGATGAAGTGGCAAAAATTGCGAATGGCTTAAAATCTCTTGGCATTAAAAAAGGCGATTGTGTTGCCATTTATATGCCGATGATTTGCGAAGCTGTTTATGCCATGCTGGCTTGCGCCCGTATCGGTGCTGTGCATACTGTGATATTTGCTGGTTTTTCACCCAATGCAATTGCTGATCGTATTGTTAATTGCCAAGCAAAAGTTGTGATCACATCCGATGAAGCCAAACGTGGTGCTAAAGTTGTTACATTAAAAGATAAAGTGGATGAGGCGCTTGCTCGGCAAGACGTCAGCACAGTGGAACATTGTTTGGTATTTAAAAATACAGGAGCAGACATCAGCTGGAACGAATCAATTGATGTTTGTGCCGACAAGCTAGTGGCCGAGCAATCAAATGAATGCCCTTGCGAAGTGATGAATGCCGAAGACCCCTTGTTTATTTTATATACTTCAGGTTCAACTGGTCAGCCAAAAGGTCTTTTGCATACCACTGGGGGATATTTAGTTTATGCATCTATGACTCATGAGTATATTTTTGATTATCAGCCAGGCGACATTTATTGGTGCGCAGCTGATGTAGGCTGGATCACTGGACATTCTTATATAGTGTATGGCCCACTTGCAAACGGCGTCACTCAGGTGATTTTTGAAGGTGTACCTACTTACCCTGATTGTGGCCGCATGGGCGATATTGTCGATAAGCATAATGTGAGTATTTTATATACTGCACCAACAGCCATTCGAGCTTTAATGGCGAATGGTGATTTAGCTTACAAAAATAATCATCGGAAAAGTTTACGGTTATTAGGTAGTGTGGGTGAGCCAATTAACCCTCAAGCCTGGCAGTGGTATTATGAAAATATCGGTAATAGCAAATGCCCGATTGTTGATACTTGGTGGCAAACTGAAACAGGCGGAATAATGATCACCCCACTTCCAGGGGCTACCGCTCTTAAACCTGGTTCGGCAACTCGGCCATTTTTTGGCATAAAACCCGCGTTGGTGGATGAAAAAGGCTGTGAGCTCAATGGTCAAGCGGAAGGTAACTTAGTGATAAAAGATTCATGGCCTGGCCAAGCACGAACCATTTATGGCGATCATGAAAGATTTATACAAACTTATTTTTCGACTTACCCAGGTTATTATTTTAGCGGTGATGGCGCACGTCGAGACGAAGATGGTTATTATTGGATCACGGGTCGGGTTGATGATGTGTTGAATGTTTCTGGCCATCGTTTAGGGACAGCCGAAATAGAAAGTGCATTGGTTGCTCACCCTAAAGTTGCTGAAGCGGCTGTAGTGGGTTTTCCGCATGATTTAAAGGGGCAGGGTATTTATGCCTATGTGATCCCAATGGCAGGCACTGAACTAAATGATGAACTGAGCAAAGATCTGGTGGCTTGGGTACGTCAAGAGCTCAGTCCTATTGCCACCCCAGATAAAATTCAATGGGCACCGGGTTTGCCAAAAACACGCTCTGGTAAAATTATGCGTCGTATCTTACGTAAAATTGCCGAAAATGATTTTCAGGCATTGGGTGATACTAGTACTTTGGCCGACCCCAGTGTGGTTGATAAACTGATTGAAAATCGTTTAAACCGTTAGCTGGCTTGCCCGGCTGCGATCCAGCCGGGTCAGCAAAGTTATAATAGGTGTTTTAATAACTCGCGATGAAAACGCTGAGGTTGCTGTATATGAGGAGAGTGGCCAAGATCTGAAAATTCGATTAATTTTGCATTCGGAATGTGACTGGCTGCTTGTTCCCCCAACACTGAATAATCGCCTAAGGTTTTTTTAACGGCATCAGATGCACGATTTTTACCAATTGCGGTGTTATCTAATTCACCAATTAATAATAAAGTAGGGACTTGTAGCTGTTTAAATTCATGCACCACAGGTTGGGTAAAGACCATATCTGAGGTGAGTGCTTGATTCCACGCGATTATTTTTTGCCCAGGCCCAGCATACATGCCGGCTAACATATCAACCCATTGATCATATTCAGGCTTCCATTGGCCGACATAATAAGTGTTTTGCTGATAGCTTTTTATGCCCGCTCGGGTTTTTTTAAGCTCAGCATGATAGTTTTGGGAAACCGTTGCATATGGCACTCCTTTAGCCTGCCAGTCTTCTAAACCAATAGGATTGACTAAAATGAGCTGATTAGTGTGCTCTGGATACATAAGTGCATACCGGGTGGCTAACATCCCCCCCATGCTATGCCCCATAATGCTGGCTTTTTTAATATTTAAATGCGTCAATAATTGATGGGTATTAGCTGCCAGTTGATGCAAACTAAACTGATATTGTTTTAGTTTAGATGATTTACAAAACCCAATTTGATCAGGGGCTATGACTCGATAACCGGCTTGGCTGAGTTGCTGTATACTGGTTTGCCAAGTCGCGGCGCAAAAGTTTTTACCATGCAATAAAACAATGGTTTGGCCATTGGGATCTTTTGCTGCAACATCCAAATAGGCCATTTTTACCGCTTGTTGCTGCGAATTAAACTTAAAAAATTTCACTGGGTAGGGGTATTCAAACCCGGTTAATTCTGGACCGTATTTTTTTTGTGCGCTGGCTGTAAAAGTCAGCAGTAAACATAATATACACATTAGATAACGATTAAACTGCATCTTAAACTCCTTTTGGTTTACCCCATGTGACCATGAGCGGCTAAGATAGTTCGCCAACTGTATGTTACCTAACCCTGCTGCTTTAATTCAGTTAATTTGTCAGCATTGGTGCCCAGCTTCCAATAGGCACTGGCGTACAAATTACGCCGTGATAGATTCACGTCCTGTTGCAGGTAATTTTTAACTAAACGCAAACAGCCAGCTTCAGTGGCAATAAAAGCTTTAGTTTTTTGTGGTAACTGGGGGATTTGCGCCAGTGATTGCAATAATATTTGATTACACTCGGTTTGCTGCGGATTTATGATCCAGTGAATGATTTGATGGTTATTGTGAGCTTGCAGAGCATCATTTTGATAAGCCATTGCATCTGCCTCTGTTGGCACCATCAGATAGACTTGCGCTGGTGTGTTTGCGGGTAGTAAGTTTAAATAGGCTCGAATGGCATTTATGGAAGTGATATCACCGATGAATAAATAATGCTCAGCACTAAAGTTATCTAACTTCTTTTTACCCGGCCCGGCAATATATAAAGTTTCACCGCCTTGGAGCTGTCCAATTAACTGAGTTGCAGGTCCGTTGTGGCGATTGACCACGGCATCAAAAACCAATGTTTTGTTTACCGCATCAAAGCTATGTACAGTATAAGAGCGCTTTGGACTAAATAAATTCGGTTTTTTTCCTTGATGAGTAATAAACAACTTAAAGTACCGCCCCTCAGTGTCAGCCGGCCAATTGGCGAATGCATCAGCGCTGATCGTGATGCGCTGGATATGAGGTGAAAAACACTCACAGTGCAGCACTTTAGCTGCTATTAAATTTGCTTTTTTGGGAGAAATCATATTATTGCTAGCCTTTAAAAATATTAGTTGATAAAATCTACCAATTAAAGATACGAGCAAATGGTAGACTATGTCAACTAAGAAGCAATCACAGTCAGCCGATTGGTTGCACGAAACTGTTTTTAATTTAGTTCATGCGTATAAAACCCGTATTCGGCAATCAATTAACGCGCAAGCTTTAGGGTTAAATGGTATGCATGTGCGGGTGTTAAATGTTTTAAATGCGGATTCAGATGTCTGTACCGCCAACGATATTGTGCACAAGTTAAATCGAGATAAAGCTCAGGTGGCGCGATTGATTAAAGACCTCATAAAGTTAGGGTTTGTTGATAAATGCCAAAACCCAGCCGACAAACGCAGCCAAATAGTGCGATTAACCCAAGCTGGACTGAGCTTGATTGAGCAGGTCAGCGCAGCCCAAGATAAGGTACTCGATTGTATGACAAAAGATATACCAGATGAAGACTTACACCAATTTAAAAACATCATGGACAAACTCGTTGTCAATCTGCAACGGGATGAAAGCAATACTGATTCAATTTCGGAGTCTTTATGACAATCACTACTTATCGTCCAGAAAAGATGTTTGATGGTGAGGCTTTTTATCTACAGCCATTTATTAGTGTTAAAGACGGGGTCATTATTGATATACAGACACAAGGTGCCAACCACCTAGGTCCTATCATTGAACTCGATGGCGTATTGGTACCAGGGTTTATTGATGTGCAAGTGAATGGTGGGGGAGGCGTACTCTTTAACAATGCGCCACAACCAGAAAGCTTGCTGCAAATGATAAAAGCTCATAGTCGGTACGGCACAACTGCGCTGCTAGCCACTTTGATTACCGACGACATTAGCGTTATGCAAGCGGCTGCAGATGCAGTTGCTTACGCACGCAAAAAACAATTTCCCGGCATTTTAGGCATCCACTTTGAAGGCCCGCATTTATCGGTCGCTAAAAAAGGCGTGCATCCGGCCAACCTGATACGGCCGATATCGACGGCTGAATGGCAATTATTTGAACGAACTGATTTGGGTATAAAAAAAATTACCGTTGCGCCAGAAAATATCTGTCCTAGGGATATTCTCAAGCTCACTGAGCTGGGTTGGGTGGTTTCGCTGGGTCATAGCAATGCCACCGCAGAGCAGGTGAATGCAGCATTGGCTGCTGGTGCAACGGGGTTTACCCACTTGTTTAATGCGATGTCGCCGTTAACCAGTCGTGAACCCGGCATGGTGGGCGCTGCGTTAGAGGCAGAAGCAGCCTATTGCGGTATTATTTTAGATAATCATCATGTGCATCGTCAGTCTGCGCGGTTAGCATGGAAATTAAAAGGTTCTGCTAAGTTAGCTTTGGTTACAGATGCGATGGCGCTTGTGGGTAGCCATCAAAATAGCTTTGAGCTATTTTCAGAAACCATAACACGGCAGGAAGACAAACTCACCACTTATACGGGCCAGCTTGCTGGTTCACACTTATCTATGGCTCAAGCTTTAAATAATGCCGTCAATCAATTTGGCATTCCGTTTGCGGATGCGTTAATTATGTTAAGCCGGACTCCGGCAGCCTGGCTTAAACAAAGTGATTATCTGGGTCAGATAAAAATAGGTCGGCAAGCTGATTGGGTGTTATTAGACAAAGAATTAAATGTTCGCCAAACATTTATTAAAAATCAGCCAGTCGAAAAGCTTTTTACCTGATTGTTATGAAACTTTCATTTATTGAACCTAAGCTATATGCAAAAAAGGGTTTTAACCTGCATGAAAAATAATCAAAAGAGAGTGTTTGGTTAAACAATGCACGTATATCGATTAAAAAATAAGTAAACAACCAAAAAGTTTGTCTTTTTTCTAAAAAAGGTTTGACAAGATTCTCAGAATCATTAATATGCGCCCCACGAAAACGGTGAGATGGCCGAGAGGCTGAAGGCGCTCCCCTGCTAAGGGAGTATAGGGTTTGTAGCCCTATCGAGGGTTCGAATCCCTCTCTCACCGCCATTTTCGTAATAGTGCGCGTGTAGCTCAGCTGGATAGAGTACCTGGCTACGAACCAGATGGTCGGAGGTTCGAATCCTTCCACGCGCGCCATTTTCTTCTTGTTTTACGCAGCGCGCGTGTAGCTCAGCTGGATAGAGTACCTGGCTACGAACCAGATGGTCGGAGGTTCGAATCCTTCCACGCGCGCCATTTTTCCCTCTTTTTATTACATCAAATCTTTCTTTTTTTACTCCCGGATACGCGATAGGTGGCAGAAAAGCTTTATCATCAGCTATGATGCTTTTTCGTGTAATTCTCTGCTATGATTAGCATCAGACGGATCTGAAACCAATAGACAGTTTATTTAGAACCCTTGGCTGAAATCAGCCATTAGTAATAAAAGAGACGGTATATGGAAAACAACTTAGGTGCTTTATTATTCGAAGCAGCCAATCTGTTACTCATTGGCATGGGTGTGGTATTTATATTTTTGACTATCCTCATCTTTTTAATCAAATTGATGTCTAGTCTGGTTGGTAAAAATGCGCCAACGCCAGCCGCACCTGTCGCGACCCCGAACATCAACAGAAATACTGGAAAATCTGCTCAAGATAAAAAAGTCGTAGCGGCAATTAGCGCTGCGGTTCACCAGTATCGTCAAGATAATAAATAATACTCAGGAGATATCATATGGCTAAACCACTTGCGATAACGGAGTTGGTATTAAGAGACGCCCATCAATCATTGTTAGCAACTCGTTTTCGTTTAGACGATATGTTGCCGATTGCAGAAAAACTAGATCAACTTGGCTACTGGTCAGTTGAAAGCTGGGGTGGTGCAACGTTTGATTCTTGTATCCGTTACCTTGGGGAAGATCCATGGGATCGTATCCGCGAATTAAAAAAGGCTATGCCAAATACCCGTCAACAAATGTTATTGCGTGGTCAAAACTTGTTGGGATATCGCCACTATGCGGACGATGTAGTTGAAAAATTTGTTGAACGTGCTCATAAAAACGGGGTTGATGTATTCCGTATTTTTGATGCAATGAATGATGTTCGCAATTTACAAACAGCGGTTAAAGCAGCGATCCAAGTTGGTGCTCATGCACAAGGTACTTTATCTTACACAGTGAGCCCTGTGCATACCATGGATATGTGGATCGAGATGGCTCGTAAGCTTGAAGACATGGGTGTTCACTCAATTTGCATTAAAGACATGGCGGGTTTATTAAAACCTTACGTAGTTGAAGAGCTGGTGACTAAATTAAAAGAAGCGGTTGATGTACCAATTGCCATGCAATGTCACGCAACAACAGGTTTAAGTACAGCAACCTATATGAAAGCCATTGATGCCGGCATTGACATGTTAGATAGCGCGGTCTCGTCTATGAGTATGACTTATGGTCACTCAGCGACTGAAACTTTAGTTTCTATTGTAGAAGGCACCGAGCGAGATACTGGCATCAAACTCGATGAAATGGAAGAAGTAGCTTCTTATTTCCGCGACGTCCGCAAAAAATACGCGAAGTTTGAAGGGGCTTTAAAAGGTGTGGATGCTCGTATTTTAACCGCTCAGGTACCTGGTGGCATGTTAACCAACATGGAAAACCAATTAAAAGAGCAAGGTGCAGCCGACCGTTTAGATGAAGTGCTAAAAGAAATCCCGCGTGTGCGTGAGGATTTAGGGTATATCCCTTTAGTTACACCAACTTCACAAATTGTTGGTACTCAGGCGGTCCTCAATGTTTTGACCGGCGAACGATATAAGTCGATCACCAAAGAAACCGCAGGTGTGTTAAAAGGCGAATATGGTCAAACTGCAGCGCCAGTGAATAAAGACTTGCAAGATCGTGTATTAGAAGGTGGTCAGCCAATTACCTGCCGTCCAGCGGATAATATCGAAGCTGAATTAGAAAAATTAACCGCCGAGTTAGACACAGCGGCAAGCGAAAAATCTATCAAACTAGCCGATGAAAAAATTGATGACGTGTTAACTTACGCATTATTCCCACAAATTGGTCTTAAGTTTTTAGAAAACCGCAATAACCCAGATGCGTTTGAACCTGCACCAAAAGCAGAAGACGCACAAGCAGATAATAAAGCTCAGCCAGCCGCCAGCGTGACGCAAGCCGGCCCTGCTGCTTACAGTGTACGAGTGGATGGCAAAGTTTATCAGGTTGAAGTGGCACCGAGTGGCGAAATTACCGATATCAAAGGTATGACAGGTGGCAGCGATGAAACTGTACCACAATCAACGTCGGTATCAGGTGCAGAAACTCTAAATGCGCCTTTATCGGGTAATATTTTTAAAATTAACGTAAACCCAGGTGACCAAGTGGCCGCAGGTGATGTTGTTATCATCATGGAAGCCATGAAAATGGAAACTGAAATTCGCGCAGCGAAAGACGGCGAAGTGGTGAGTGTTCACGTTAAAACAGGTGACTCAGTGCAATCTGGCGATCCTATGATCAGCCTGGCTTAAGGGAGCGTTATGGAAGGATTAATGACACTCTGGGCCTCCACAGGTATCGCAAATTTTCACTATCAACAACTGATAATGATTGCGGTCGGTTTTGGCCTATTGTACTTAGCTATTGCAAAAAAGTTTGAGCCATTATTGTTATTACCCATAGGGTTTGGTGCGGTCTTAACCAACATCCCGGTAGCCGGTTTTAGCGATCCGGGTGGGCTTTTATATTATGTTTACCATATCGGCATTGATACCGGCGTATTCCCACTATTAATCTTTATGGGTGTTGGTGCGATGACAGATTTTGGTGCGCTGATTGCGAACCCCAAAATGTTGTTATTAGGGGCAGCGGCGCAAACCGGTATTTTTGCCACTTTATTTGGTGCAATTTTATTAAACTTGATCCCTGGATTTGAGTTTACTTTAGCCGATGCGTCAGCTATTGCGATTATCGGTGGCGCTGATGGCCCTACCGCTATATTTTTAGCTTCGCGCTTGGCGCCAGACTTATTAGGTGCAATTGCGGTCGCAGCTTATTCATATATGGCTCTGGTTCCAATTATCCAGCCGCCAATTATGAAAGCGCTGACCAATAAAGAAGAACGTAAAATCGTGATGGAACAGTTAAGACCTGTTAGTCAACGAGAAAAAATTATCTTCCCGCTGATGGTGCTGGTTATTAGCTTATTATTGTTACCTGAAGCAACACCGCTTGTTGGTATGTTTTGTTTAGGTAACTTAATGCGCGAATGTGGCGTGGTAGACCGTTTGAGCAAAACGGCTCAAAACGAGCTGATCAACATAGTGACAATTGCGCTTGGTCTAGCGGTGGGTTCTAAACTCTCTGCAGAAGCGTTTTTAACCGTTGAAACTTTAGGTATCTTAGCATTAGGTGCTGTTGCCTTTGGTATTGGTACTGCCTGTGGTGTATTAATGGCCAAACTTATGTGTAAACTGAGCGGTGGTAAAATTAACCCACTGATTGGCGCAGCTGGTGTTTCTGCAGTGCCAATGGCCGCCCGAGTGGTGAATAAGGTTGGTTTAGAGGCAAATCCTCATAACTTCTTATTAATGCATGCTATGGGGCCTAACGTAGCCGGTGTACTAGGTTCAGCGGTTGCCGCTGGTATTCTGTTAGCTCTAGTCAGCCCATAAGCTTAGCTTGTTTAATTAGTTTTAAAAAGGGACCTCAAGGTCCCTTTTTTTGATCTCCTTTTTTGATCACAGTGTTAGTTAAATAAATTTAACTAGACTTTTGGTGGTCAAAAAATATACTAAATCAGGGGTGAATAATTTTTTAAACAAAAACGGATGTTAATATGTCGGAGGGAGTATGCTGTTAAGGGGAAAGTGGATTCTGTTAAGTTTATTGATTGTTTTAAACTTTAACGTTTTGAGTTATGCCAAAGATAGGGTGGCCAATACCCCGCGTGAACGGCTAATGGAATGTTTTCCTGAGCAGCAAGCGGTGGCGCAAGCCCAAAGGTGTGTTGGTGCCTGCCGGGTGCCTGAAAATGCCAGCCAAACACGGCAAAACCGCTGCTTGCACGCATATTACGACTATCGTAAAGCGGTTGGCAAATCCATTGTTGGTTTAGATTTAGCTGCGGTTGAATCTTTTCAACTTGATCAATTAATTGCGACTTTTTCAGTGCGCAATGGCCGCATTAATCAATTTAAGCTGGTCGGTGAGCAGTCTAAATTGGCTAAACGAGCCGCCAAGGTTTGTTCGTTTAAATTACCGTCAGCACAAAACAAAAGCTTTACTCATTTTCATCGTCAATTTAACGAGCAAATCCGTGCATTTCGTCAGCAAGGAAAGCAGGTTGCTTACAAACTGTCTGATATTCGTTGGTCGGAAGATGGTACAAAAGAGCGTTATCTTTGCCAAATCGGGCAGATTAGTGTAGTCGCGATTTAGCGACAGGAAAAAACCATCAGTTTGCGATATTTGACCATAAATTTTTTCACAACTCTTGTTACAATAGTGCTATTCGTTGCATGGAGTATTTAGCTTGAGTCATCAGCAAACATTTAGTTTTTTACCGGCAGACCTTAGCGCACAGGGGTTTACATTAAATTACCAATTAGGCGAAACCCTATTTAAAGAGCATTACCAAATTGAAGGCAGAGCGACTGACGTTGCAGCCGCTCTGTCAAATGACGAAGGGCATAAGCGATTAACTTATTTAAGTTTGGCCGCTGGGGTCAGTTATTTTAAATTAGCGCCCTTCAGTCAAATTAAAACGCCAATTAAAGATTTAGAGCGTGCCGAAAGTGAGTTTTTTAATAAACTTTATGTCAATGGTTTAGCCGAATTTGCTTATCGTAACCAGCTCGACTTAACGCAAGCTTGCCAATTTCCGGTGGGGCAAGGCGTGTCGGAAAATGCTAAAACCCGATCGCTACAGGATGCCAGCAGTCAAAATGAACAAAATGCATTGGTTTTGATCGGTGGCGGCAAAGATTCGCTCGTTTCTATCGAAAAACTAAAAGCCGCAGGCATCAAACAAACCTTATTTGCCGTTAACCCAGCGCAGCCTATTATCGATTGCATTAAAACCTCCGGTTTACCTTATATTTTTGTTCGCCGTCAGTTAGATCCAGAGTTATTTAAATTAAATGAAGCCGGTGCTTTAAACGGTCATGTACCTATTACTGCGATCATTAGTTTTACTGCTATGTTAGTGGCTTATTTGTTTGGCTTTACTGCGGTGATCACGTCAAACGAATCTTCTGCAAACGAAGCCACTTTAATCTTTAACGGTAGAGCAGTGAACCACCAATATAGTAAATCGTTAGAGTTTGAACAGGATTTTAAAGCGTTTTCGGTGTCGCATTTAAGCGATGACATAGATTATTTTTCGTTGTTACGACCCTATAGCGAATTTAATATTGTCAGTCAGTTTATTCGCCAACAGCATTATGATGACGTCTTTACCTCCTGTAATAGAGCATTTAAGCTGTACCATGAAAAGTCCAAAACACGCTGGTGTTTGTCTTGCCCTAAGTGTCATTTTGTTTATTTAATGTTTGCGGCACAACCGCTTTCAAGCGAACGCCTGCAGGCTATTTTTGCCGGTAACCCCTTATCTGATATTGGCAACCTAGACTCTTTTACCAGTTTGGTTGGACTAAGTGAACATAAACCCTGGGAATGTGTCGGTGAAAAATTAGAGTCTGCTGCCTGTTTGTATTTACTTGGACATAAGCCAAACTTTGCACAAAGTTCAGTGGTTAAAGCGCTATTGCCTGAAGTCATTGAGCATTATGGCGAGCCGCAATTAGAGCTTGCTGTGAAACACTTAACTCAATTACACGACCATTATATTCCTGACGCCTACTTGGAGGCATTAAATGGATAAGATATTAATTTGGGGATATGGGGTCGAAGGGCAAAGCAATTTAGCTTATTTGCAGAAAAAATACCCTAAGAGTGAATTTTTTGTATTAACGGATGAACATCAAAGCTCGCTTTGCCAAGCGCCGGATTCGTTAACTCTTCAATTTAACTATCTTTATGGCGACCAAGGTTTGGCTCGCTTAGCTGACGGAGAATTTAATTTAATTGTTAAGAGCCCAGGCATTTCTTTATATCGGCCAGAATTGCAACAAGCGTTAAAAAAAGGCAGCAAGCTGAGCTCTGCTATTAACCTATGGTATGCGGATAATCCAGATGCAAAAACCATTATAGTGACAGGGACCAAAGGAAAGAGTACCACGGCCAGTTTATTAAATTATTTAATGGCAAAAGCGCAACTGCAATCCACTATAGCCGGTAATATAGGTGTACCAATTTTGGCAACAGCCGCAGCGCCTGACTATACTATTTTTGAGCTATCTTCCTATCAATTAGCGGACTTACAAGCTCAGGTTGATTGTTTTATCGTATTAAATCTATATCCTGAGCATATTCCTTGGCATGGCAGTGAAGAGCAATATTATTTAGACAAACTGCAACCTTTATTAAACCAGCGTATTGAACATTGTATATTACGTGCAGACTCAAAACGTTTGCAGCAGTTGGCCAGTCCTCTTAAGGTTAAGCGCAGTGAGTTTAATTCGGTTATGGGTTTTCATGTAACAGATGGTCATTTGTATTTTAAAAATGAGCGATTAAGGCATAATTTTGCGTTAAAAGGCGAGCACAACTTACTTAACCTAGCGGCGTGTTTAACACTTTTAGTTGAACTAAAAGTTGATTGGCGACCCTTGTTAAATCAGATGCAGGATTTTGCCGCATTACCACACAGAATGCAGGAGCGATTAGCCGATAATGGCGTTCTTTATGTAAACGATAGCATATCAACAACACCAGACTCCTGTTATTGTGCCCTGCAAAGTTATCAAGATAAAAAGATTCATCTCATTTTAGGCGGCGATGAACGCGGTTTAGATTATCATTTATTGCTCACCCAATTAGCCGAGTTTAATATTCAGTCGTTGTCGTTAATCGGCACTACAGGTCAGCGGATCAGCGAGCAGCTCGCTAAAATGCCAGTCAATTTTAATTGGTGCTATCGACAAAACTTAAGCAATGCTATGCAGTATTTAAAAACGCAAGTAAAAGCGGGTGAGTGTGTATTATTGTCACCGGCTGCCCCCAGTTTTGATCAATTTAAAAACTATCAAGCTCGCGGCGACTTGTTTAATCAGCTTATCCAAGACTGATAAAGACCTATTAGGCCACCTTAACAGTCGTTTTTTTGCGTTGCATTCTGGCAAATATCTTCTACCCTGTATGAGTCAAATAATTTAAACATTGGTGTGGCTTATGCAGTATATAAAGGATATAACTGGATTAAGAGCGATCGCCGTTGTTGCAGTTGTACTGTTTCACTTGGATATTAGTTGGATGCCTGGTGGCTTTGCTGGCGTAGATGTGTTTTTTGTGATTTCTGGTTTTTTAATGACGGGGATCATTATAAAAGGGCTTGAAAAAGGTCGCTTTTCGATTCTCAAGTTTTATTTTGCTAGGGCAAATAGGATCATTCCCGCGTTGGCATTTTTATGTTTGGTGTTGGTTGTATTAGGCTGGTTTTTTCTAATCCCAATAGACTACAAAACGCTTGGCAAACATGTCTACAGCAGCTTAGGTTTTTTTTCTAATATGACTTATTGGGGGGAGTCGGGTTATTTTGACGCTACCTCGCACGAAAAATGGCTATTACATACTTGGTCGTTATCGGTTGAGTGGCAGTTTTACCTCCTATACCCATTGCTCTTGGTCGCGCTGAATCAATTTAGTTCGCTGAAAACGCTCAAAAGAGTCTTATTTGCTTTTACCGTATTGGGATTTGCATTGAGCGCTTTGCTTAGCCATTATTGGCTCAATGCTTCTTATTATCTGTTGCCAACCCGGGCTTGGGAGATGACGTTAGGCGGCTTAGCATTTCTCTACCCGTTTAACCTAAGCCAAAGGCAAAAAAAACTTTACCATTGCATAGGTTTAGCGGTAATCATAGCCGCGTATTTGTTTATCTCAGAAGGGGTCGCTTGGCCGGGGTATTTAGCGTTAATTCCGACACTCGGTGCGTTTTTGTTATTGCAAGCACAGCAAAATGATAGCATTGTGACTAATAATGCAATTTCACAAGCGTTAGGTCGATGGTCTTATTCTATTTATTTATGGCACTGGCCAGTGGTAGTTGCGAACTACTATTTTTTTGCAGACATTAAATATCTTTTTATTACTACAGCGGCTTCTGTTTTACTTGGTTATTTAAGCTACCGATACATTGAATCAATTCGATTTAATAATGATTTTTCAACATCAAAACAATACCTTAAATCTAAACTTTTATACTTTTCTGTGCTTGTAGCCGGCTGTGCCTATTTTGTCTTTTATATGGAGGGTATGAACGATAACAAGGAGGTGGCAAATTACTACGATAAATTAGCCTATCCCAAATATTGCCACATGGACTTAGCCAATATGCATAAAGCTGATGAGTACTTAAATTGTAAATTAGGTAACAAAGATCAAAAACCTATCGCTTTGTTATGGGGTGACTCTTATGCAGGCGCTTTAGACCCCTTTATTGAGCATATTATTGGCGATCACTCGGCGGTATCACGAACGACCTCGCACTGCACCCCCTCGTTAAAGTTAGATAAAATGCTTGGGCCTAACCCTGAATACTGTAAAAAGATCAGAGAAATAAATATGCTTGAGGTTGCACAAAAGCAGTACCCAGTTGTTTTTTTAGCGGGTCGCTGGGATCACTTAGTGAGTGAATACAAAGACGATGGTTTAACCTCCTTATTTGAAGCATTAGATTTTGCAGCAAAAAATGCCGAAGCTGTTTATCTTTTTGAACAGCCTATTCATTATAAAGAGAATGTGGTTAAACACTTTTTTAAGCAGAAAGTACTCCCTGCGTTAACGCGAGATGCAATACGAGATGATGATAAGGCGCAGGCCGTTAACCAGCTTATTTACCAAGAGTATTTAATGCGGCAATATAAAAATGTGTATTATATTAGCCGTGACATCCTTTATGGCGGTCGTGAACATAAGGATTACAATGATGAGAATTTACCTTACACCTACGACGTGGGCCATTTAAATATCAGTGGCAGTTTATCGGCTGCCAGACATTTTAAAAATTCTAAGCTATCAGAGCCGTTAGAGAATATTATCAAATGAGTGATAAAGTATTGTTTCACTTCCTTCAGTCGGCGTTTAGCGGCTGCTTATATTAAACACAAGCAACCGCTGAGCCTTGAGTTATTAAGCCGTTTTAAACAATTCTAATAAATCGTCGGCAGACATATCACTTAAACCGTCTTGTTTGTCTTTATTAAATAAGTTTTCGTTTAAGTCCTTTTTATTTTGTTGCATATGCAGTACTTTTTCTTCGATGGTATTTTGGCAAATCAGTTTATAGACAAATACGGGTTTGGTTTGGCCAATACGGTAAGCGCGGTCACTTGCTTGCGCCTCTGCAGCTGGGTTCCACCATGGGTCGTAATGAATAACCGTATCAGCGGCCGTTAAATTTAAACCTGTGCCACCGGCTTTAAGTGAGATTAAAAATACAGGGACTTCACAGTTTTGAAAACTGTCTATTTGACTTTGCCGATCACGGGTTTCCCCAGTCAGTTTGGCATAGGGCAGATTGATTTTTTTAAATCGTCTTTCGATAACCCCCAGCATTTTAGAAAATTGTGAAAAGATCAGAATTCGTCGGCCTTCTTCAATCATTTCAGGCACTATATCCATGAGGTATTCGAGTTTAGCTGAGTGTTTTGCTTCTTCAGAGACTGTAAAGTTAAGCAACTCAGGTGCACAGCAGATTTGCCGTAGCTTTAATAAAGCGTCTAAACACTCAAGTTGGCTTTTAGCTAATCCTTTTAATTGCAAAATGCTGCGTACTTTGTCTTCCATACTCGAACGAATGGCTTCGTACAAGGTACGCTGGGTTTCATCTAATTCGATGCGTTTAATGATTTCGGTCTTTTGGGGTAACTCTTTGGCGACTTCTTCTTTACGACGACGCAAAACAAATGGTGTTATCTTATGCAGCAAACGGGTCTGTGCTTCTTTGTCTTGCTGGTTTTCTATTGGTTTGCGGTATTCGCGACTGAATTTATGCTGATTGCCTAAAAAACCTGGCATTAAAAAATCAAATAAAGACCACAACTCCCCCAAATGGTTTTCAATCGGGGTACCAGACAGACAAATTTTATGATCGGCCGTTAGCTGCTTGATATTTTGCGTCATTTGAGCCCGCGGGTTTTTAATGTTTTGGGCTTCGTCTAAAATAATTAAACTAAAGTCTTGCTCGTATAAAAAAGCAAAATCCCGATTGACCAAAGGGTAGGTGCTGACAATCACATCATATTCGGCCATGGTATCTAAAATATCTTGCCGCTGGGTGCCCTGTGCGGGCGCTATTTTGAGAGCGGGTGCAAATTTTTGAGCTTCACTTATCCAATTACCAACTAAACTGGTTGGACAAATAATCAAAGCGGTTTTATGCAGTTGGCCATTGGCGCGTAAGAAGTCTAATAAAGACAGGGCTTGCAGGGTTTTCCCTAGCCCCATATCGTCGGCCAGAATGCCACCGAATTTGTAACAAACCAAAAAATTTAGCCAGTTGACGCCTTGCTGCTGGTAAGGGCGCAGCTTTGCATTCAGTGAGTTAGGTAATTCAATTTCTTCAATGCCATCAAAGTTTTTTAATAGGGTTGCCAAACGTTTAACATGCTGGCCACCAATACACTCGTTAATATCTGGTATTTGGTTTAACACATGAGCTTGGCGGGTGCTAAAGCGAGCCTGACGGTTACCGGATTCTTCTAATAAATTGAGGATAGGGAAGAGTTTTTCGAGTTTAACACGTATATATTGATGACGGCTTAACGCAAGCTTTACACGCCCTTTTAACGAGCGCCAGTTTTCGGTTTGTTTAAGCCAATTTACTAAAATTGGGATCAGGTCGATTTCTTCGTTGTCTATGGTTAATGACACTGAAATTTTGAACCAATCTTGTGTTTCATCAATTTTAATATCAAATTCAGGATCGTTAACCACCTGAATAGGTTTCACCCCCTGTTCAAACTCTACTTGCCAGCCCATAGAGTTTAATAATGGTAAAATTTCATCAAATATATTGACCCAAAATTGATCATAACGAACGCCAATTTCGGTATTGTAAAAAAATTCAAAGTCTTTACTTAATTGGCCGCTTTTAGTATGTGCAAACCCATAAGAGTCTAATAAATAAAAGGCTTTGCGCTCGGCTGCAGGATCTCTTTGAATCTGCACTATGTGATCGGATTTTTCCAGTTGCACAAAAGGCTCATTGACCAAACTCATTGGAATTTCGTGGTTTTGATATTTAAGCCTAAGGCGAGCCACATAACCTTGGGTATTCAAACCTATACGCAGCACGGGTGTTAATTTGTCTTGGATACGAACAATTGATTTTTCTAATGGTAAATCCAGCGTCAATTCGCTTAAATGAGTTTGTTGCCAGCTAGCAAATTCGAGCAGATCTTTTTGATCTAAGGCGGGTAAATGTAGTAGCTGGCAAATATCACGGCCACTTAGTTCGCTTGCAATAGGCCCCATAGTAAGGGTTTCGCTATCAATATACCATGGATGTTCAGTGGCAATTAAAAACCAGCGTCGAAGCGACTTCAACGAAAGTTGCAGTTTGAAGCGCTCTTTCTGCGCCTGCCAATCAATGTTAAGGGTTACACTTTCACCGAGTGAGAGTGCTTTTTTGTTTTCAGCATGCCAAAAGCATAAACCGCTATTGGCTAAGTCTGACAGGACTTTTGAATCGAGTTGTCTGGTTAACAAACGTTGGCTACGGCTCGGGAGCTGAGTTTGTGCATTCAGCCGCTGTTGAATTGTGCGGCTCAAGGTTTTTTGCATACCGGAAGCACCGGGATCAGCAATTAACTGGATTTGCATTTGAGTAAAACCACTCACCGGCTCAACGACAGGTTGCAGTACAAAACGCATTGAGCTGGCTGTCGACACGGCAAGTTGATTAGACTTTTGGCTCAGCTTTTGAGTGAGATCATCGGCTGATTTTTGCCATTGCGCAAACGCCGAGACAGGGGTTCTATCAATTAGATTTTTTGCTTCTGCCGCTATCAAAGTCGCCACTGCATGTTCACATTTGCCGCTATTGGTGCAGGTACATAAGCTAGAAAAATCGCTCTTGTCGATCGCTACCCGATATTGTTGATTGCGTGCTTCTACTACCGCTGTGACTGTATCTAATGAATCAATAGATTTTAATTTTTTCACCTGATCAGCAAGGTAAAGGTCCAGTCCTTTTTGATAGGTATTTTCTCCAAACTGTTCTGCCAGTTCTGCGTCTTGTACACTCATTAAAAACGATCGCCTGTTATTTGTGAATTTTGCGCATCGGCCAGTCTACCAAACTATTGGCAAAATTGTTGCGCGAGAGGCAAATTTTATAAAAATTAATTTTTAGCAAAGTTTACTTCACTCAATATAGGGTTAAAATGAACGCCAAATTAAACAGTAGCGGAAAGTGCAGTGAATTTTGCAGAGTTAGAGTTGGATCAGGTTATTTTAGAAGCGGTTGATGCACTGGGTTACGAAAAACCAACCGTTATTCAGTCGTTAGCAATCCCGCCAGCGTTGGAGGGGAAAGATATTTTAGCGAGCGCCGCAACGGGCACAGGTAAAACAGCGGCGTTTGTATTGCCTGCGGTGCAACACCTGTTAGATTTCCCTCGTCATAAAGCCAGCAATGGGGTGCGTATTCTTGTGTTATCTCCGACCCGAGAACTGGCTGAGCAAACTTACAAAGTTGTGAAAAAAATTGCTGAATTTACTGAATTGAGCACAGCCATTATCACTGGCGGTATCAACTATGGTAAACATAAAGAAATATCAAATGGCTCAGTTGACATCTTAGTGGCAACGCCCGGCCGATTATTAGAATATATTGATAACGAAACCTTTGATTGTCGAGACATTGAGTGGTTAGTATTAGATGAAGCTGACCGTATGTTAGACATGGGGTTTGGCGCTATGATGGAGCGCATCAGCGATGAAGCTTTTAACCGTAAACAAACGTTATTATTTTCCGCGACTTTAGCCAGTGCTGGTGTGACGCGTTTTGCGCGCACCGTATTAAAAGATCCAGTGGAGTTAAACGCCCAATCGCCTCGACGTGAAAAAGCAAAAATACATCAGTGGATCCATCTTGCCGATGATAAATCACATAAGATGTCTTTATTGATGCATTGGTTAAATCAAGACGATGTCACTAAAACTGTGGTATTTGTTAAAACACGTGAGCGTGTTAATGAGCTCAGTGGCCAACTCACCAGCTTAGGCATTGAGTGCTGTTGGTTACAAGGTGAAATGCCGCAAGACAAACGGCAAAAAGCCATTAAAGCTTTTATCAGTGGATATAAAAAAGTATTAGTAGCGACCGATGTCGCCGCGCGTGGTTTAGATGTTGCTGATGTAAGCCATGTTATAAATTTTGATATGCCTCGCACTGCAGATGTGTATTTACACAGAATTGGCCGCACAGGGCGTGCTGGCAAAAAAGGTACAGCCATCAGTTTAGTTGAAGCCCATGATATGTTAGTGACAGCTAAAATTGAGCGCTTTGTTGGAGAAAAACTGCCTCGCCGAGTAGTTGAAGGGCTCGCACCAAAAAACAAAGAAGCTAAAATTCCACTCAAAAAGCCTAAAAATAAAACGCGTAAACTCGTTCGTAAAAAACAGCAGGTTAAACGTCAAAAAAAGCTAAAAAAATAAATCTTTTAAATGCTTAATTGAGAGTTTATTCAGTGTATAAAAATGCCATTTTAATCACGGGTGCGGCGCAGCGAATTGGTTTAGCTGCGGCGCGGCACTTTAAAAAATTAGGCCATCTGGTAATCATCAGTTATCGTACGCACAGGCCAATGATTCAACAGTTACAAGCCGACGGTATTGTTTGTGTGAAAGCTGATTTTTCAACAGCACAAGGCATTCGAGCGTTTTGTACTTGGATACAGGACAATGTGTCGAGTTTGCGTGCGTTAATACATAACGCAAGTATTTGGCAAAGTGAACATACTTATGGTTTTAGCGACGATTTATTAACTGCCATGCATCAGGTCCATGTGGCGGCTCCCTATCAAATTAATTATTGCTGCGAAGCTTTATTAAAAGCAGGGGCGGATGAATCAGAAACAGGGTTTTCCGATATCATTCATATTACCGATTACACGGTGAATCGTGGTAGCGATAAACATATTGCTTATTGTGCCAGTAAAGCCGCTTTAGCTAATTTGAGTTTATCTTTTTCTAAACGTTTTGCGCCTAAAATCAAAGTAAACTCAATCGCACCATCATTGATATTATTCAATCCGCAAGATAGTCAGTTGTATAAGGATCGCACACTAAAAAAATCCTTGTTGGGCAACGAACCTGGTGAAATTGAGATGGTGAATGCAATGGCCTATGTTCTAAATAGTCGCTACATGACTGGGCGAGAGCTCAATCTAGATGGCGGGCGTCATTTAATGAGCTGATTTTTAGTTAGGGTAAACGTTTTATCTTTGGCAAATTAATTTAAGATTCATTTAAAGCGAGCGAGTATGCTGTTAAAATACGTCGCATAAGCTTGAATTTTAAGATTATACCCTCATTTTCTGATTGAAATCTGTAAACTTCTCGGGCATGCACCTTTGCCCGTTCCGCGCTATAATAGCGCGCAATATTGAATGAATTATTTGTAACTCAAATTAATAGGATAGCAATACATGACTACTAAGTTGGAAAGCTTACGCAAATTAACGACCGTTGTAGCTGATACTGGCGAAATTGAAGCCATTAAAAAATATAAACCACAAGATGCAACCACGAATCCAAGTCTGTTATTAAAAGCAGCTCAAATTCCGGAATACGGCCCTTATATTGACGATGCGATCGCATGGGCTAAAGAGCAGTCAAGTGATGTAGATCAGCAAATTATCGATGCAGGCGACAAATTAGCAGTCAATATTGGGCTTGAGATTTTAAAAAGTGTTCCTGGTCGTATTTCTACTGAGGTTGATGCACGTTTATCTTTTGATAAAGAAGGTTCACTAGCTAAAGCTCGTAAATTGATTAAGTTATATAACGAAGCTGGCATCTCTAACGACCGTGTATTAATTAAATTAGCCTCGACTTGGGAAGGCATTCAAGCAGCCGAAATTTTAGAGCAAGAAGGCATTAACTGTAATCTAACTCTTTTATTTAGCTTTGCCCAGGCACGTGCGTGCGCCGAAGCCGGTGTTTATTTAATTTCGCCATTTGTTGGCCGTATTCTTGATTGGTACAAAAAAGCCGAAGGTAAAGACAGCTATGCACCTGCTGAAGATCCAGGTGTTGTTTCTGTTACTAGCATCTACAATTATTATAAAGAACACGGTTATGACACTGTTGTTATGGGCGCAAGTTTCCGTAACACAGATGAAATTATCGAATTAGCTGGCTGCGATCGTTTAACAATTGGCCCTGCATTGTTGGAAGAGTTAGAAAACTCAGAAGGCGAATTAGAAGCCAAATTATCTTTCAATGGTGAAATCAAAGAGCGTCCAGCACGCTTGACCGAAGATGAGTTCCGTTGGGAGTTTAACGAAGATGCAATGGCAGTTGAAAAATTGGCTGAAGGTATCCGTAACTTCGCTAAAGACCAAAACAAATTAGAAGACATGCTGCGCGCAAAGTTATAAGCCGGCATTGATATAAAATAAGGCGGCATCAGACCGCCTTATTTTTTTTACCTTCCTTTTGTGACAGAGATAAAACCATGGCTCTATTTACCGAACTTAAAAGTGTAAGCGCACTTAAAGCGCATTTTGATGATGTTAAAGACCTCCATATGCGTGATTTATTTGCGCAAGATCCTGAGAGATTTAGCAAATTTTCAGCAACGGCTTGCGGCCTTGAATTAGATTATTCTAAAAACCGCATCACCGAAAAAACCAAAAAGTTATTGTTAGACTTAGCGCGAGAAGCAAACGTTGAAGAAAAACGCGACGGCATGTTTGCTGGTGCCCGTATTAATACTTCAGAAGATCGTGCCGTATTGCACACCGCATTGCGTAACCAGGCTGACAATGAAGTGATTGTAGACGGTCAGGATGTCATGCCAGAAGTACGTGAAACTTTGGCAAAAATGAAAACCTTCGTTGAAGAAGTTCATAATGGCACTCGCACTGGCTATACTGGCAAACCATTTACTGACGTATTGGCTATTGGTATTGGTGGTTCGTTTTTAGGTCCTAAGATTATGACCGAAGCACTTAAACCTTATCAGGTTGATGGCCTAAAAGTACACTTTGTTGCCAATGTTGATGGTGCACACATTCATGATGTTTTAGCGACCTTACCAGTAGAAAGCACATTAATTTTAATGTCGTCTAAATCTTTTGGCACTCAAGAGACGTTAAAAAATACACTCACAGCAAAAGAGTGGTTTTTAAATAACGGCGGTCGTTTTGAAGATATTGCAAAACACTTCATGTGTGTGTCTTCAAATATTAAAGCGGCTGTTGAGTTCGGCATGGACGAAAATAATATTTTCCCTATGTGGGACTGGGTCGGTGGTCGTTATTCATTATGGTCTGCTATTGGTTTACCTATCGCTTTGTCACTTGGTTTTGACAACTTTGAAGCTTTATTAAAAGGTGCTTATGCGATGGATGAGCACTTTAAATCGGCACCATTAGAAGACAACTTGCCAGTGTTAATGGCCACTTTAGGAGTTTGGTATATTAACTTCTTTGGTGCACAAAGCCATGTATTATTGCCATACGATCACTACTTACGAGGTTTCCCTGCTTATGTTCAGCAACTGGATATGGAATCAAACGGTAAGTCAGCAACACCTCAAGGTGATTATCTAGATTATGCTACAGGTCCTGTGATCTGGGGTGGTGAAGGTACTAATGGTCAGCATGCTTTCCACCAGTTGATTCACCAAGGCCAGGTATTAATTCCTGCTGACTTTATTTTGCCATTAACCTCACAGCATGAAATGTCTAATCACCATGCTATGTTAGCTTCAAACTGTTTTGGTCAAACGCAAGCATTAATGCAGGGTAAAACGGCTGAGCAAGTTAAAGCCGAATTAGCAGATAAAGGTTTATCTGATGAAGCGATAGAAAAAGTGGTTCCGCAAAAAGTATTTGCTGGTAACAAACCAAGTAATACCTTATTGATGGACAAGTTAACGCCCGAAACTTTAGGTCAGCTAATTGCGTTATACGAACATAAAGTGTTTGTGCAAGGTATTATCTGGGGCATTAACTCATTTGACCAATGGGGTGTTGAGTTAGGTAAAGTGTTGGGGAATGATGTGTTAGCTAAATTAGAAGATACTTCAATTGAGCTGGATGGTGACGCATCAACCAATGCGCTAATTGAGCGTTTTCGTAAGCGTAGCCTTTAAATAGTTTTTATCAAATCCAAGCAGCCTTCCTGCTGCTTGGGTTTTATTTTGTTTTTATTTCAAAATCTGGCACATCCTTATCCGATACATCTTCACTGCGACCTATGTCTTTAGCAAATTTTTTATCATTTTCATCTGGTGTTAAGTCTTTTTGTTTGTTTTTGCCGTCTGGTAAATAAACCAGCTCAGTCAAAACTGGAAAATGATCTGAACCGATTGAAGCTAATCTGCGCATCTGTTTGAGCTTAAACTCTTTACTGTGAAATAAATGATCTAATGGCCAGCGCAAAAACCAATATTTTGCATGAAAGGTATTGAACATACCGCGGCCGATCCTCGGGTCAGCGAGGCCACTTATTTTTCTAAATAATCGGGTTGTTGGTGACCAAGAAACATCGTTTAGATCACCTGCAACAATCGTCGGCTGGTATTTTTTGGCAATATCTTTGGCAACTATAATTAATTCAGCATCACGTTCTTTTGAATACGTATTTTCACTCGGACTTGGCGGGGCAGGGTGAATAAAATAAGCTCGTATCAAATCCCCTGAGCCTAGTTTGACCATAGCATGAACCGAAGGCACTCCATCTTCGACCAGATAACACAACTGCTCTTCAGAGAACTCTAACTTAGAATAAACGTGCATGCCATAAAGATTGTCCAGCGGACATTTGACAGCATATGGATATTTATTCGCAAATTTTTCTAAACTTTTTTGCCAAATATCATCTGACTCTAAGGTAACAATAATATCTGGGTCTTCGGCTTCGATGTGAGCCTCTAATAAGTGTGTGTTAGAATTGGGTTTTAATACATTGCTCGTTAGAATTTTAATGGATGTACCCTTATTATCGGGTAAGGCACTTTTTACCTGAGTTTTCCACAGTGGCGTATAGGGTAAGATCCAACTGATCTGCCAGCCCAGCGCTACCAGCACAGATAAAAAGGCAATCCAGTCAGTTATTTTTGTAAATGAATAAAAGTATAATTGAAGGACTAATAACAGACTCGCTAATACAGAGATTTGAGCACGCGGAAAGTCCCAGCCTCTCACCAGCCAATGGGAATGGCGAGAAAAAGGTAATAGTGTAATTAAAACGATAAAAGTGCTAAAACAAGATAAAAAAATGTCCATTTGAGTGTCGTTTTTATGAGTTTTTTACTTTTACGTAATCAGTATAAAAAAGATCCTTTGGCAATAAAAAAGGCTGCTTAAAAAGCAGCCTTTTATTTTGTTATTTATTTTCCAGCAATTCGTTTTGCCCAGCCGCAGCATTAATCGGAATGTTTTTGGGTTTTAATGCTTCTGGTACTTGTCGGTATAGATCTATATATAAAAGACCTTTATCCATATTTGCGCCTGATACTTTTATATGATCGCTTAACTGGAATTTGCGTTCAAAATTGCGCTCAGAGATACCTTTGTACAAAAATCTTTTTGAGGCATCTGCTGTATTTTCGTCTACAGTTTGATCCGCTTTTTGGCCAGTCACGACAAGCGTATTATTTTCCAGTTTTATTTCTAGTTCATCTTCACCAAAACCTGCCACGGCAAGCGTGATGCGATATTTGTCATCACCGGTTGTTTCTATATTATAGGGTGGATACCCAGCTGATTTGTCGGTGCGGGCGGCACTATCCATTAAATCAGCAAGATGATCAAAACCGATAAATGAACGATATAAAGGGGTAAAATCGAAAGTTTTCATAAGCATATCCTCGCTATTAAGCAATATGTTAAAGTTTATTCGTACCACCCTTGCGGGCTGGTACTTGGTTAGACCCGTTCTCGGCGTCTATCACGTATTTATGGCCACCTTAAAAAGCTTTCAAGGGTTTAAATGAAATTTTTTGATTCTCACTGTCATTTAGATTTATTAGCGAAAAAAACTGACCTAGTGAGCGTTCTAGCGCAAGCTAAGCAAGCTGGTGTGGATAGATTTATCGTACCAGCAACCACCAGAAAAAGTTTTTTTCAGCTAAAAAATTTGAAAAAATTATATCCTCAACAAGTTGAACTTGCTTTTGGTTTGCACCCATATTTTCTCAGCGAACATGCGCCAAGTGACTTAAGTGAACTCGAATCAGAGTTAATTCGTAACCCAAACATTATCGCCGTTGGCGAAATAGGGTTAGATTTTTCCCCTCAGTGTGCGCCCTGTTTAACTAGTAAAAATCGACAGCTTGATTTGTTTGTATCGCAATTAAAACTCGCTAAAACTTATCAGTTGCCAGTTATCTTGCACCATAGAAAAAGCATAGATGTTTTGTGTAAATATATAAAACAAATAGATTTTCAGTATGGCGGGGTGTTACATGCATTTGCCGGCAGTTTGCAGCAAGCAGAGCAACTGGTAGAACTTGGTTTTAAGTTAGGCGTTGGTGGGACTATCACTTATACGCGCGCGCAAAAAACGCGAGAAGTCATAGCAAAAATTGATAGCGAGCACTTGCTATTGGAAACAGACGCACCTGATATGCCGATTTGTGGCCGCCAGGGTCAGTTAAACCAACCTGCTTATTTAACAGAAATATTTGCTCATTTGGTTAAATTAAAATCAAAAGATAAACATGAACTAGCAGCACAACTATATGCAAACACACAACAAACTTTTACCAAGCTCAGTGTGAAGCGTTAAATTTTTCTTATTACTAAATTAAAAAAAACTAATTTTGCAATTGATAATGATTCGCGTTAGGTCTATCATCTTGGTCTGATTATTCAGCTAACTTTAAATCTGAATACAATTTAATTAAAGAACAACGATCAGGATAGGACATGAACGCAAAACATACTCTATTATTCAGTGCTGTGGCACTTTCATTGGCCGCGTGTGGTGGTTCATCATCAGATGACAATGCAGAAATAGAAAATAGCGCGCCACACAGCATTCAGTTATCCGCGTCAGCTGTTAGCGAAAATCAAGCGGGTGTTGATATCGGCCAATTATCAGCGACCGATGCCGACGGTGATAGTCTGACTTTTGTTTTGGCTGCCGGTGCTGATGACAGATTCAAAATTGATGGCAATCAACTGTCATTAAAACAAGATATTCAGTTAGACTTTGAGAGTGAAACGAGTATTAGTCTACCAATTACTGTGTCAGATGGCACGGCTCAAACCACTGAGACAGTTACAGTTCAAGTGACAGACGAGTTAGAAGTGTATGCTTTTGCGAGTAAGTTTGATAGCAGCGAGTCAAGTGTGAGTTACACCGGGCAGATTGCTCGCCATGTATTAATTGCTGAATTAAACAACTATATTGATTCGCAACTGGCGCAAGATCTCAATAACCAAGTTGTGACTAACGAAGCTGAAATTCTGGCTAAGTTACATGCCTATTATTACAATCCGGACAATGCGCCAACAGGTGTCGATGTGGCCGCTGTGTTAGATGCCGACATCAGCTTTATTGATAACCCCGAGCAAGCAGATATTAACGCGATTTCAAGCGGCAAAAATTTACAAGATAAAATTGCCGGAAATGATGCAACCGGTCAGCATAAAAACTGGAACGAAGGCATTGCTTTTGTTGGTTTTGATGCCACCTTTATGACAGGCTTTGATAATACACCAGAAGGTCTGGTTTTAGCTTTATTTAAAAAATTAGCCAGCAACGCAATGGTCGAGTTTTATACCAATAGCTCGGTTGATACTCCTTATGTTACCCCGACAGGTATCGATCTTAAGCAGTTGATTCAAAAGTTTTTATTGATGTCTGTCGCTTATTCGCAAGGAACAGATGATTATTTAGATGACGATACAGAAGGCAAAGGCCTGTTATCGTCTAATGTGCAAGGTGACGCAGCTTATACTTCGCTTGAACACCAGTGGGATGAAGGTTTTGGGTATTTTGGTGCTGCCCGCGATTATTTAGCTTATGACGATGCAACACTTGCCAGCAGTGCTGCTCAAGATGCTAACCAAGATAACCTAATTGATTTAACCAGCGAATATAACTTTGGGCAGTCTGTTAATGCAGCTAAAAGAGATGTGGGCAGCAATGGTGAAACTGACTTCACTGCTGAAGCAATGACCGCTTTTATAAAAGGCCGTGCTTTGATTAACCAATATGCTGGCACAGAGTTAACGAGCGCACAATTAGAAGCGTTGCAAGGTTATCGTGACCAAGCGGTATTAGCTTGGGAAAAAGCCATAGCTGCGACTGTGATTCATTATATTAACGACACTCATGCTGATGTGAGTAAAATCGGCACTGCTGAGTTTAGCTTGGCAGATACCGCTAAACACTGGTCTGAATTAAAAGGCTTTTTATTGGGCCTTCAATTTAACCCTCGTAGCCCATTATCAGACACTGATTTTGCCCAAGTGAATACTTTAGTGGGCAACCAGCCAGTTACAGTACAGGTTGAGCAAACAGCTTATCTTGAGGCGTTAATTTCAGCACGCGATATTTTACAAGCCGCTTACGGTTTTGATAGTGAAGTAGTTGCAAACTGGTAATTTACGCAGCGGAAATTTTATGAAACTAAAAATCATCAGTCCCTTTATACTGATGGGTGCACTGGCAGGCCTTTCGGCCTGCGGTGAATCTACCCAAAGCCAAGCAGGTCCAGAATTTGGTTTAACAGCAGACTTTACCGAACAAGAGCTTATTCAGCACTTAGTCGACAAGGTGCTTAGACCAACGCATCAAAGTGTTGATGACAATATTCAGCTAATGCAAACTCATTTAGCTCCTTATTGCGAGACTATAACAGAGACCCGTAGTGACGATGCCGCTTTCGCGAATGTCAAAAGCGCGTATCAAACGTTAATGTTTAGTTGGCAAAACCTCGAAGCGATGCAAATGCAACCTTTATTAGCAAATGACGCTGAGTTGCGAAATCAAATATATTCGTGGCCGGACTCTGTTTCGGCTTGTGGAGTGGAATTGGACTTAGCTTTTTTCACCCAAGGAATGGTGAACGGGCAACCCTATGAGTTGGCAAATAGAGCCAATAGCCGGCGCGGTTTAGATGCGTTGGAAACCTTATTATTTAATGAAAAAATAGGCTCAATTTGCGCGATCGATAACACGGTTCTGACGCAATGGAGACAGCTGTCACAAGCTGAACAAGACACGACTCGTTGCGAATTTGCCCAAGTGGTTTTAGACGATTTAAAAAATAGCTTTCAAACATTTAAGGAACGCTGGTACCAAGGTGACAATAATTATCGTCAAACGCTGGTCGAGGGTGACCCGCGTGAAGCCATAAACCAGTTGGGACAAGCTTTATTTTATGCTGAGTTTTTAAAAGACAATAAACTGGGTGTGCCATTAGGTTATTTTTCAAATCAGTGTGGAAACGCGCCTTGCCCAGCTGAGGTTGAATCGCCTAATGCCAAGCTGGCTATTAAAAATATGCAAGCCAATTTGCAAGGGCTTGAATTATTTTTTACCGGCGGTGATGACACCGAAGAACATAAAGCACCCGGCTTTGATGATTATTTACAAGCGGTCGGAGATAAACAAACGGCAAGTACCATGTTACTCGCATTGTCAAACGCGAGTGAATCTTTGACAAAAATTGAACAAGATATGGCTGAGGTTTTAAATCAGCAAGGTAGCGCGTTTACAGAGCTACAATCTGTTCATAACGCGATTAAAACCCTCACCGATCAGTTAAAAACGCACTTTATTACCAGCTTATCCGTCGATTTACCGGATACATCGGCTGGCGATAATGATTAGAGTGGGGTGAACATAAATGATTAAACTAACATTCATCCGCCGCAGTGTGTTTTTTGCGTTATTGCCAAGCTTGGTATTAGCCAATGAGCAATACATGGAACATATGCAAATTCTCGGCAATCAAGATGTTTTACGAACCGCGGGTGGCGCAACAGCGTTCATTTCTGAACAGAGTTTAGAATTGTTCGAGTTTGATGATATTAGCCGTGTATTAGCAACTGTGCCTGGCGTTAACATTCGCGAAGAAGATGGTTATGGTTTGCGGCCCAATATTGGATTTCGAGGTGCGACGCCTGAACGTAGCCGTAAAATATCGTTATTGGAAGATGGTGTATTAATTGCCCCCGCGCCTTATTCAGCCCCGTCCGCTTACTACTTTCCTATGGTCAGTCGAATGACTTCGGTTGAGGTATTTAAAGGTCCGTCGGCAATCAAATATGGTCCCAATACAGTTGCTGGCGCATTAAACTTAGTTACACGACCGATCCCAACCGCTTATGATCTTGGGCTTGATCTAGCTTATGGTGGCGATGGTTATCAAAAAGCCCATTTATACCACGGCCAACAAGTCGATAAATTTGGCTATTTACTTGAAGGTTTGTATACAGGCGCAGATGGTTTTAAATCGATTGATAATAGCAACGCAGAGACAGGGTTTGATAAAACCGATCTGATGGGCAAACTCAGCTATCAATTGGTGGGCTCGGCGCTTGCGCATTTTATAGAGTTAAAATTAGCCTATGCTGATGAAACTTCACATGAAACCTATTTAGGCTTAACAGATGCGGATTTTATAGAGGATCCTGATCGCCGTTATGCCGCTACTCAATTAGATCGAATGGACTGGGACCACCAAAGTTATCAAATTAACCATTATATTGAATACGCGTCTTTTAATGTGATCACCCGTCTTTATCAGCATGACTTTGCCCGCGCTTGGCGCAAAGTAAGTGGACTGGGTAACAATAGTCCAGATTTGTTAAGCGTATTAAGCAATCCAGATGATCCGCAAATGCAAGCGTATTATCAGTTACTGACAGGGCAAGCAGAAGGCGAAATAGAGCTAGGAACGAATGATCGAAGCTATCAGTCGCGTGGCCTGCAAACAGATGCAAAAATACACTTGAATCTTGCTGATCTGGCCCATCAAATTTCGTTTGGTTTACGCTACCATGAAGATTATATTGAGCGCGATCATTATACCCAAATGGCAACTATGACAGCCGGTGGTCGTTTAGATGGCTTATCAGATCCTGTGGATGCCGCAGTCAACCGTGAGCAAGCAGATGCTTGGTCTTTCTATATACAAGACTCAGTTAAATTTGATCAGTTAACAGTCACTGCGGGGATCCGCCGTGAGCAAATCGACTCTTTGTATCAAAACCGAAAAAATGACAATGATTGGTTGAAAAAAGAGACTGAAATCTGGTTGCCAAGTATGAACCTGTTTTATCAACTTTCATCCAAACAAGGTATTTTTGCCGGTGTTCATCAAGGTTATGTACCTAGCAGCCCACAGCAAAATGATGCGGCGATTGATGCAGAAAAAAGCCTGAATTATGAGTTAGGGTATCGTCGATTTGGCCAACCTATGAATGCAGAATTGGTGCTGTTTTATAACGACTATCAAAACTTAAAAGAGAGCTGTTCTTTTTCGCAGTCATCAAATTGTCCGCTTGATGCAGACTTTAACGGCGGAAATGTTGATATTTATGGGTTAGAAAGTCAATTTTCAGGCTTGCATCCTTTAACCGGAGGTTTGGACCTGCCTTGGTCAGTGAGTTATAGCTATGTTCGCTCAGAATTTAAACAAAGTTTTGTGTCTGACTATCCGCAGTGGGGACAAGTCAGCGCAGGTGATCGTATGCCATATCAGCCTGAACACAGCCTTACCATTAATTTAGGTTTACGAGCTAACCACTGGCAAGTGGCTATGCAAAGCCGTTATATCAGCGAAATGAACGAAACGGCAGGTACTGGTGAAACTCTGTCAGGACAAACTATTGCGGCGTCTTGGCAATTGGATTTATCGGGCAGTTATGAATTAAATAGTCAGCAGAGCTTGTATTTAAAGCTCGATAATGTCACAGCCGAAAGAGAGATAGTCAGCCGACGTCCCAATGGTGCTCGGCCAGGCAAACCCAGACAATGGGTAGTGGGCTATAAATACCGGTATTAACTTGTGTTTGAGCTTATTTTTAATTGGTTGCAAGCAGATATTCTGCAAATATCTGCGCAGCTTTTAGAAGCCAGCAATCGCCTTTTTTGGGCGTACTTGCTGGCCGCCGGACTGGCCGCTCTAATCATTTCAGGCTCAATTAGCTATTTGTTTCATAGACGGATTTGGTGGCATGCCAGCGCACGCTGTGATTATTGGCTTTTTATCATTAATCGGTTTATTCGCTTTGCGGTTATTGCCCCCTTGTTATTTTCTAGTGTTCCTATCGCGATATTTATTTATGATGTTATCAAAGGTTTTAATGGCCCAGCACAAATGGGGGGGTATGCAAGCCATAGTGCGTTAGGTTTTACGTTGATATTTTTTATTTTAGATGATTTAAGCCGTTTTTTATTACACTTTTGCTTGCACAAAATGCCACTGCTCTGGTGCTTTCATAAAGTACACCACAGTGCAACTGTATTAACTCCTATGACAATTTTTCGTAGCCACCCGATAGAAACCTTATTGTACGCCAGCCGGATGACCTTGGTGCAAGGCATTGCTTTAGGTTTAAGTATGGCCTTGTGGGGGACAAATATTTCGCTTATCGATATCATGGGCGTAAATGCATTTATTTTTGCTTTTAACCTAGCTGCCAGTAATTTGCGCCACTCTCATGTCTGGCTGCGCTGGCCAACCTGGCTGCAGTATATAGTCATATGTCCAGCTCAACATCAGCTTCACCATCAGCGCAACCGAACACCCCAACCCGTTAATTTAGGGACCTGTTTAGCGGTATGGGATTGGTTATCGGGGACGCTATCAATCGCAGCAAAAAATAAACCAGGCCGATTTGCTTTTGGCTTAAATCATAAAGAAAACAAACAAGCGTTAAAACTCAGCGCGCTTTATTTTGAACCTTTTAAAACTTCGGGCAAGCTCGTCTATAAGCGATTTCAACATTGTTTGAATTGTGTTAAATTTAAAGCCTAATATCATTTAAAGCAATTCTGATCTGAACCTTTTAATTACCCCTATAAGTTGTATTTTTCATGAAACGTTCAAAATGGTTGACATGGTTATGGCCCGATTGTCAGCGCTGTCGAAAATGGCGGCTGATCATTATTTGGTTTGCCGTCATGTTATATTACGTTCTCTATATTTATTTGCCTGGAGTTTAGCATGCCAGTCGAACAAGCCATCTATATTCGTTCAGATACCCAAAAGCATGGTTATACATTAAGCCTCGCCGGTGGCTTGGCGCTAGTGACAGCCATTATTTTATATATGGAACTAGCGCAACAGGCGCGTTTACCACTCATTTTTTTAATGGCTTGTGCTTTTATTATGTTAATACTCGGGGTGTTTAAATTACAAGAGCCCGAATATAGCTTTATGCTTAATAATGATGGCCTGTATTACCAGCATTTACGGGGATTTTTATATATAGATTGGCAAAATGTTCAGCGTATTGGTATTCCTACAATCCGTCAGGGGTTTGATCATACCGAGCTTTCATATATTGGGTTTCGATTAGTCGACAAAGAGGTTTTGTTGACTAAAATTAGTTTACGGCTAATTTCCCATTTAATGTTAGAGCAACGAGCGATTTTACATAAATATCTACGAGATGAATGCCCTGACTGTGAGTCACTTAGTGAAATCAGCTTAAATACAGCGCCCTATACAACGCAGCAAGGAAAACAAATTAAAGGACTTAGAGCTATGTTTGCACATCGGATGGACGCTTTATGTAAGGTAAGTGGTTATCATTTTTTACTGCCAGATTCAGGTTTAGACAGGCCGGCAGATGAATTTGTTAAACTACTTAAACAAATACAGTTTGAGGCGAACAAAAATGTTAAAAAAAATTGCGAATGAGCGTCTATCAGTTATAGTTAATGTCAATCAAGCCTCTGTTATAGTAGAAAAGTGGTAACTAACATGGCTCAATTGGAAATAAGCCTTTATGAAAAAGGAACTAAGCTGATAGCTAAATATCAGCCGATCGCAACGAGTCTGCCGATTAAGGCCAGTCAAATCAAAACGCATGTGCAAAACTCAGATTATGCAAACCTTTATTTGCTCGATGATCAGGTGAGCTTGTTTGCTGATCTGGTGAATGAAAAAATTGCCCAGCGAACTTTTGATAAACCGGTGGAGCACCCTATTGCCGAGCGACGAGATGCAAATTTATCTGTACATCTATCTGACAGTAAAATGTCTGCAGTGCTCGAACTAACCGCCCCTTATGGTGGAAACCTGCCAGCTGTTAATGCTGTGATAAAGTTTTTGCAGTCAAAACAGATCATGATGGGGGTTGATAAAGCGGCGATAGAAAATTTGTTGGCGGATGCAAAAGATGCTGAACCAGGTGAATTGTTCAAAGCTGAAGTTGCTAAAGGGCAGGCAGCCATGAATGGCAGAGATGCTTGGTTTGAATGTTTATTTCCAACGGCTGATGAACGCGCTCTGCAACCGCAAGAAAATGAACAAGGTAAAGTTGACATGCGGGATTTAGGTAAACAGATATCTGTTTCTAGCGGAGATCCTTTAGTTCGCCGTCATCCACCGAAAAAAGGCCGAGCGGGTTTTAATGTGATTGGTGAAGCCGTTGCGGCTGTTCCAGGAAAGTTAATTGAATTTGAAACTGGCAAAGGCACAGTGTTATCAGAAACCGATCAGAATTTATTAATTGCAGCACGTGATGGAATGCCTTTTTTATTAAAAAAAGGCGCTCGTGTTGATGATGTAATGGAAATAGGATCGGTTGACGTGTCTACCGGCCACGTTGAATTTAATGGTGGTGTTATCGTGCACGGTGATGTTACCGAAGGCATGAGATTGATTGCCAAAGGGAATGTTACAGTGACTGGTTTCATTGACAATGCAGACGTGCACGTAGCGGGCGATCTGGTTGTGATGCAAGGCATTGTCGGTCGTAAAACTGAAAGTGAACAAATTAACCGTGATGCTAAATTTAATTGTAATCTGGTTGTGCAGGGAAACGTTTCGGCAAAATATGTGCAATATGCCAGTATTACAGCGGGTGGCCAAGTAAACTTTGCAGCCCACTTATCTCATGCTCGGGTATACGCCAGATCCATTCAAGGCGGTGACGCAAAAATGCCGCTTGGAAAAATTATTGGTGGACTATTTGAAGTGGATGGGTTTGTTGCGTGTTCTACTATAGGCGCACCAGCGGCAAAGTCGATTCACATTCGGCTTGCAAAACAAATTGAAAATTATCAAGCTGATTTAGAAAAACTGGTGGAGCTCAAAAAGCAAAAAAGGGCTATCTTGGGCGAAGTTGAAGCCACGTGGAAACATTTAAAAACGCTGCCAGAATCTCAAGAACGCTCAACGTTAATCAAAAAAACCATAGCGTGTTATAAAAAACATGACAAAGACTTAAAAACAGCTCGCAGGGCAGCTGAAGCGTTAAGAGAAAAAATAGATCATGCGGGTGAGGGGTGTTATGTAAAAGTGCGTAAAGCATTATATAACAACGTGCATTTTTATCTTGGTGAATTGAACTATACTACGAAAGAAGAGTTAGCTGGTGGTACATTGTCTGTGACAGACAAAAAACATTTCGCATTTACCCCGGGTTAGTTTAATATTTTTTGATAATTACGGCCTTGCGCGCAATGGTCTCTCAAATAATGCTCAACTTTATCTGTGATCACTAAGCTGCGGTGCATTGGGCAAAAGAATGTTTTTACTTCGCGCTGAAAATCGCCGTCGATTGCCGTTGCGATTTCATAAAGTGCACCGACCGACGTATTATTAATTCGAAAAGATTCCTTAACGATATAATCTTTTTTTAACCACCAGACTAACTTCATATTGTGACTAGCGGCGATTTCCTGCATTCTTATTTTAAGGTGATCGCCTTCAACAAATCTATGATTTTGCACTGGCCCTACCCAAGCCCCACTGACAGTTCTTTTACCTAAATCCTGAGAACGCAGATAATCGGTCAATGTGACATCAGGTAAAGGGTTATCCAAGATGTATTTTTTTGCATCTGTATCTGCATACTGGTTATGGCTAAAACGATATTTTTGATAATACTGGCTTAGGCCCGAAAATTTATCAGAAACAGGCAAGCCTTGATCTGCTCTGGATTCAACCACACCATGATAGTGATACAACAATGCAGCCGATGCGCCAACCACGAGAGCCAGCGCAGACAGATTTTTTATCCAAAACAACATTGCATTAACCTCGTTAAGCGATAAGGATAAACGAATTTTTTCGGCTAATCGTATAAAGATGGTGCTTTTCGATCAGGCCGAGTTTTAAAGCGCCTGTGTAACCATAAATATTGCTCTGGCGCTTGTATTACGGCTTCTTCTATCAGCCGGTTTAAGCGCGCTGCATCTGCTTTATCATCTCCACTTGGGTAATCTTCTAAAATAGGGGAGACTGTAATTTTATAACCGCGGCCTTTAGCCAAGCGTTGCGGTACAACTAACAAAACACTGCAATTAGACTGACCTGCAAATAACGTAGTTCCAGTTGTTGTACAGGCTTCGGGTTGTGCAAAAAAGGGCACAAACACGCTGCGGCGACGGCCATAATCCTGATCCGGTAAATAAAAACAAAGCTCATTATCAGCTAACGCTGAAAACAAACCTTTTACATTTTTGGCGCCAATCAGGTACTTATTGTCCCTAGCTCGGCCATGATACTGAAAATATTCCATCAAGTCATTATTGTGCGGTCGATAAAACGCCACACTTGGGTATTTTTGTGCAAATACTCGGCAACCAACCTCCAAACACATCATATGTATAGTCACCATTAAGACCCCCTGTCCTTTAGCTTTGGCCGCTTCTATGTGTTCTAAGCCTTCGTAATGACAAAACTTCTTTAATCGCCAACTTGGCCACCACCAACCCATGCTAGATTCAAATAAAGCAATGCCAGTAGATTCAAAGTTTTTTATTAACAGTTGTTTTTGCTCGTCATCTGGCATCTTGGGAAAACATAATTCTAGATTGCGTTTAGCTATCTGCCGACGTCGTTTTGCTATCAGGTATAAGAGCCTTCCTATCAGGCGTCCTAACCCCAATTGCAATCGATAGGGTAACCAACTAATCAGATATAAAATAATAATGCCAAGCCAAGTAAACCAGTACTTTGGGTGAAAAAAGGCAAATCTAAATTGCGGGGCTTTAATCAAAAGAAAACTAAACCTTATAAAAATAGATAATCGGGCAGCATTTTATGTGCTCGTTCAGTTAAGCTCAAGCGTCACTTGAGCGACTTGAGTTGACGCTAACATTTTTTACTTCACTAACGACTTGGCTATTGGCAAATCGAGTGGTGATCTCTTGACCTGGTTTTAACTCATCGGCTTGCTGAACGACTTTGCCTGCCTCGTCAAAAGTTAACGAATAACCCCGGCTTAACGTATTAAGTGGCGAATACGCATGCAAGTTACTGGCGTGCAGTTTTAGTTGATGCTGTTGCTGAGCAATACGTTCTTGAATGTTATGAGTTAAAATATCTTCGAACATCATAATGCGAGCACGTGTTTTTTCAATTTTGACTTGAGGATTTTGATTTAAAATACGGTTATTTAAAGCGTGCTGCTTCGCTGTTATGCGAGTTATTTTTTGCTGCATTTTTTGCTGCAGTAAAAAATGTATCTCGTCCACCCTTTGTGCTTGCTGACGAACTTTTTGCAGCGGGCTTTGGCTGGTTAGACGATAATTGATTTCTTTTAACTGGCTGGCATAGTGTTGTTGTCTAAATTGAATGGCCTGGTTTAAACGATCACCTAGATAAGGGAGTACCGCACGCCAGTTAAGTGAATTTTGGCTGACGATTTCGGCACCAGCTGATGGCGTGGCAGCCCTGATATCAGCGACTAAATCGCTGATAGTAATATCACTTTCATGACCGACAGCGCTAATAACCGGATGTTGACACTGAGCTATTTGCAGGGCTAAAGCTTCTTCGTTAAAACACCAAAGATCTTCTAATGAGCCGCCTCCGCGGCCTAAAATAATCACGTCAACTGCGGGGTTTTGGTCTGCTAGCTGTAATTTATTGACCAAATCTGCTGTTGCCTCAGACCCTTGCACCAAGCTGGGATACACATCAATTTGAATATGTTGTGCCCGTCTTTTTAAAATACTTAAAATATCTTGTATTGCTGCACCTTTGCTTGACGTAACCAAGGCAACTCGCTGAATATTTTCAGGCAATGCTTTTTTGCGTTCCTGAGCAAATAAACCCGCTTGCTGTAGTTTATCTTTTAACGCTTCATATGCTTGTTGTAATTGGCCTAATCCAGCTGCTTGCATGCTTTCAACAATTAACTGGCAGTCGCCACGTGGCGCATATAAACTGGCGTTGGCCCTAACCAGTACCTGCATACCATTATCTATTGCCAGCGCAACTCGACGATTGGCACCTTTAAACATGGCGCATTTTATTTGTGCGTTTTTGTCTTTTAACGAAAAATACCAATGACCTGACGCCGCTTTCATCAGGTTAGAAACTTCACCCTCTAACCAAATTGAAGAAAATTGATTTTCTAACACCTGTTTAATTTGGGCATTTAAACGGCTGACGCTGTATATTTGTTGTTCTGATTGCATTTTAACGGCAAATTTAGGCACTGAAAAACACCTATATTAAGAGGATTTTAGGGCGTAAAGCAAATTTAATACGCTTTCATAAAAAATTCAGTTTACCTGTCGCCTTAAAGCCGTTAAAATTCTGCCGCAACTGTTGATAACCACTAACCTTTGGTGAGAAGTTGCAATGCTAAGAATCGCAAAAGAAGCTCTAACATATGATGATGTCCTTTTAGTTCCTGGACACTCAAACGTTTTGCCACACACGGCAAATTTAAAGACCCAACTAACAAAAAAAATTACCTTAAATATTCCTATGGTTTCGGCTGCTATGGATACAGTCACTGACGCCCGTTTAGCGATTGCGTTAGCGCAAGAAGGCGGTATGGGTTTTATCCATAAAAATATGACCATTGAAGAGCAAGCAGCGCAAGTTCGTCAAGTAAAAAAATACGAATCTGGCATTGTTTCTGATCCTATTACGGTCACCGCTGACATGAGTATCCAAGATGTGATTAACTTGTCAGAGCAGGTGAAGTTTTCTGGTTTTCCAGTCATCGACGAGCAAAATAACTTAATTGGTATTTGTACTGCGCGTGATATTCGGTTCGAAAGCAATTTAAACTTAAAAGTTGCTGATGTAATGACCCCAAAAGAAAACTTAGTGACTATTAAAGAAGGCGAAAAGTCAGAAGTTATTCGTGACCTAATGCATCAGCACCGCATTGAAAAAGTGTTAGTCGTTGATGATAACTTTAAACTGGCAGGCATGATCACGGTTAAAGATTATTATAAAGCTGAAAATAAACCCAATGCTTGTAAAGATGAACTAGGTCGCTTACGAGTGGGCGCTGCGGTTGGTGTAGGTGCTGGGACTGATGAGCGTGTCGCCGCATTAATTGAAGCGGGTGCAGACGTTATCTTAGTTGATACCTCACATGGTCACTCGCAAGGTGTTATCGATCGGGTAAAATGGGTACGTGATAACTTTCCTGATGTACAACTGATTGCTGGTAACGTTGCTACTGCGGCGGGTGCTATTGCACTGGCTGACGCAGGTGTTGATGCGGTTAAAGTTGGCATAGGTCCAGGTTCTATTTGTACCACTCGCATCGTGACAGGTTGTGGTGTACCACAAATTACTGCCGTTGCCGATGCTGCTGAAGCCATGGCGGAACGAGGCATACCTGTCATCGCGGATGGTGGTATTCGTTTTTCTGGTGACATCGCAAAAGCTTTAGTCGCGGGTGCTTCCTGTGTCATGGTTGGTTCAATGTTCGCCGGTACCGAAGAATCTCCGGGCGAAGTTGAGTTATTCCAAGGTCGTTATTATAAATCATACCGCGGTATGGGTTCTTTGGGTGCGATGAGCCAAAAAGAAGGTTCAAGTGACCGTTATTTTCAAAAATCAAACGAAGCAGACAAATTAGTACCAGAAGGTATTGAAGGCAGAATCGCTTATAAAGGTCCATTAGCGACTATTATTCACCAGCAAATGGGTGGTTTACGCTCAGCTATGGGATTAACTGGCTGTGGTGATATTAAAACATTAAATACCAAAGCCGAATTTGTTCGCATTACCTCAGCCGGTATGGGTGAATCTCACGTCCATGACGTGCAAATTACTAAAGAAGCGCCTAATTACCGCTTAGGCTAAAAAGCGTTAGGAAAAGTTTATTCATGACAAAAAATATTCATCAGAGCCGAATTTTAATTTTAGACTTTGGCTCGCAGTACACTCAGCTAATTGCACGACGTGTTCGTGAAATTGGTGTTTATTGTGAACTTTGGGCATGGGACGTAAGCGAAAGTCAAATTCGTGAATTTAACCCAACTGGCATCATATTATCGGGTGGTCCAGAAACAGTCACCGCGGCTGATACACCGCGTGCACCTGAATATGTTTTTAATGCTGGGGTGCCTGTATTTGGTATTTGTTACGGCATGCAAACCATGGCTCAACAGCTGGGTGGTCAGGTACAGGGGTCTGATCACCGTGAATTTGGTTATGCTCAAGTTGAGCTGGTTAAACCGGGTCAATTATTAGCCAATATTGAAGACCAGGTGGCTGAAAACGGTTTAGCACAATTAGACGTTTGGATGAGTCATGGCGATAAAGTTGTGGCTTTGCCAAGCGGTTTTGAAACGGTTGCGACCACAAAAAGTTGTCCGCACGCGGCCATGGCTAACCCAGAAAAACAATTTTATGGTGTTCAATTTCACCCAGAAGTAACTCATACCAAACAAGGTCAGCGTTTATTAGAACGTTTTGTAGTTGATATTTGTGGTTGTGAAAAATTATGGACACCTGCGTCTATTATTGAAGATGCAGTGGCTCGTATTAAACAGCAAGTGGGTGATGACGAAGTGATTTTAGGTCTGTCGGGTGGGGTTGACTCATCAGTGACAGCGATGCTTTTACACCGTGCGATTGGCGACAAACTGACCTGTGTTTTTGTCGATAATGGTTTATTGCGTTTAAACGAAGGCCAGCAAGTCTTAGAAATGTTTGGTGACCATTTTGGTTTGAACATTATTCATATTGATGCTGAAGATCGCTTTTTAGATGCGTTAGCGGATGAAGCCGATCCAGAAAAAAAACGCAAAATCATTGGCCGTGTTTTTGTTGAAATTTTTGATGAAGAATCAAAAAAACTCACCACAGCAAAATGGCTTGCGCAAGGCACTATTTACCCAGATGTGATTGAATCGGCCGGTTCTAAAACCGGTAAAGCCCATGTGATTAAATCGCACCACAATGTGGGTGGTTTACCAGATGACATGGAGCTGCAACTGGTTGAGCCACTGCGTGAACTCTTTAAAGATGAAGTACGCAAAGTGGGCCTTGAGTTAGGTTTACCATACGATATGCTGTATCGCCACCCATTCCCAGGACCTGGTTTAGGAGTGCGAGTGCTCGGTGAAATCAAAAAAGAATATTGTGATTTATTACGCCGCGCGGATGCTATTTTTATTGAAGAGTTACGCAATGCTGACTTGTACAATAAAGTAAGCCAAGCTTTTACTGTATTTTTACCAGTACGCTCGGTTGGTGTAATGGGGGATGCCCGTAAATACGATTGGGTTGTATCGCTGCGCGCCGTTGAAACCATTGATTTCATGACCGCCATTTGGGCACATTTACCCTATGACTTTTTGGGTCATGTCTCAAATCGTATTATCAACGAAATTGATGGCATCTCACGCGTGGTTTACGATATATCTGGCAAACCACCAGCGACGATTGAGTGGGAATAATCCTCCTTTAAAAAAAGGTCTGGCATTAACAGGCACTAAATCATATCTAAGTCCGCGTAATTGCGGACTTTTTAGTTCAATAAGATTATTATCGAATGCGCCTTAAAATCATGTGCAGGTTTTTTATAACTCTTCTAGCGAAATTTGTTTGCTCGCTAAAAAATCGTAAAAATTGTTTTTAATGGCCATTTGCATATCTTTATCCAAAGATAAGTGCAAATCTTGTTGCAGTTCTAATCGGTTAACGAAATTCGAAACCTTTCCTTTGTGCTGCAGTTCAGATCTTAATACTCTTAATAAGTCGTGTTTAATATTTTTGATCGTTAATGTACCAATTTGCGAATGGTTTTCGAAGCTTGTAAGTATTTTAGAAAATAATAGCTTCTTTATCTGAAACCGATTGATTTGAATTTGGTAAGTTACCAATAATTTTGTAAAGACGTTGAGCCTGTTTTAGGGAGTCCTAAATGAATAATATTAAATTGAGATGCGTCCATTTTTACAGTTTTAGCCTTTTTTCTGAGGGGTTATATTGAGTTTATCCCGATTCTAGTCCCCTTGTTTGTAAATAGCACTGGGTCTATTGCTATTATATAGTGGATAGTGGTTTTTAATATTTCTCAAAGACGTGCTTGCTTAATGTAATCTGATTCCGTCAGCGCATTTTACTTACACCCCACATTATATTATTATTTTCCCGAACTTAATTGAGCGGATTGTATGGTTAAATCATTTTTTAAAGACATTTTTGTAAGCTTGGTTTTGCTGACGTTTGTTGGGCAAACTTGGGCAGATACTCAATTGCCTTGTGAAATGATGACGAGCGCTCAAAACACGGCAATGCATCAGCCGATGATGGATCATAAAATGCATCACGAGCCGGCGGCCAATAAAGTAAATACCCATCAATCTATTTTTAGCCGTAGTTCGCTTAATGAGCGGTCAGCTGTTCGCTCGCATGACAACCATATGTCGCAAGACTGCTGTGACCTGGATTGTTTTTGCTCTGCAAATGCCAACTCGGTAAAACTCATAATAGATAGTCAGTTCTCGCCAGTTAATCAACGAGGATATGTTTTAGCAAAGGTTCGCTCAACGACAGCGCAGCCAAACACGATCGCCGACGGTCTCTATCGCCCACCCATTTTTGCCTAACCTAGGATCAGTGTATTTAAATTTTGTGCACTTAACTTTAGTGTTTTAATAAACCGCTTCAGTGAATGCGCTCTGAAGCTCATATCCAGCAATGGCTGGGGGCAAAAATGATATATCAATTAAAAACACCTTTAATGGTTGGCGCTAGTTTAGTGCGTGGCCATTTATATATTTTTACAATTTTACTATTCGTTGCGTTTAGCGCAAAGGCAAGTGAGCTTTTATCTTTAGCTGACGCGATCGAACGTGCGCAGCAAGAGGATCCATGGTTAACGGCCAACCAGTTCACCGAACGGGCGATGCGAGCAAAAAGTATTGCGTCCGGAAGCCAAGCAGATCCTAAGTTGGCACTCGGTTATGCCAATTTGCCGCTAGATAGCTGGCATGTAAATCAACAAGATATGACACAGGTCAAACTTTCGGTTTCGCAGCAATTTGCCCGCGGTGATAGCTTGGCAATTAAACAAGCTCAATTAAAAACAGCGGCAAAACAATATCAGTTATTGCGAGAAGATCGTATCGCAGAACTCAAAAAAGCACTGACGCTGCTTTGGTTGGATGCGTATTTATCTCGACAAAGCATTTATTTAATTGAGCAAGACAGGACGTTATTTGAACAGTTGGCCGAAGTTGCATCTGCTAGTTACAGTCATGCGCTTGGGCAAACTCAGCAGCAAGATGTTATTCATGCTCAGCTTGAAATTTTGCAACTGGAAGATCGTTTGCTTACCCACAAGCAGAACCTCAATGAAGGGATATCGGCATTACACCAATGGTTGGATGTTTCTTCCGAGTCGATAAACGATACTAAGGTAAGTGGTCAGCAGTATGAGCTTAACTTGGCGCAGTTACCGGAAATAAGTTTAACCAGCGCTGGTATTTCAAAACAGGCGGTATCAGCTCAGCAAATAATGCCAATGCTGCTTAAACATCCTGCGGTGATGGCAATTGATATCCATTATCAAACTCGGCGGCAAGGTATCAAGTTAGCCAGACAAAGTTATAAACCTCAATGGGGTGTTAGTGCCAGTTATGGTTATCGAGCAGACAGACCCGAAGGTGGACGCCGATCGGATTTGTTTTCGGTAGCGGTCACTTTTGACCTTCCGTTATTTACTGAGCACAAACAAGATCAACAAGTGATAGCCGCAGTCGCTGAAGCTGAAGTGGTAAAAAGCCAAAAACTGTTAACACTTAAACAAATGTTTAGCCAACTGAAAGTGGAATTAAGCCGGCTGGCACAGTTGACGGCAAGGCGTTTTTTATATTCAGAGCAATTATTGCCCCAAACAAAGCAGCAAGTTGAGGCATCTTTGGCGTCATATACCCATGATGATGGTGATTTTAGTCAAGTCGTAAAGGCCAGAATTAGCTTGTTAGACGCCCGTATCAGCGCGCTTAAAATCAATGTAGAAAAGCTAAAAACAATCACCCGCATTAATTATTTGTCAACTCAAGCCAGCGCTAAAGCTGAGCGGGAATGGTCACAAGCAAGGAGATTAAACCATGCCAAATAAAATAGCGATACTCTTGTGGGTCACCTTAGGTGGTCTCATTGGCGCTGGTTTAGTTGGTTCATTTGTAACTGAAAAGTCGTCCGAAAAATCAGTCGTAGAAAATCATAAAACACAAGAGCCATTATATTGGGTGGCGCCTATGGATGACAATTACCGTCGCGATAAACCCGGCAAATCACCTATGGGCATGGATTTGATCCCAGTGTACAAAAACGAGCCTGAACACAATAAAGCAGAGCAGGGTATTATTAATATTGCGCCGCATGTTGTGAATAACCTAGGTGTTCGAACCGCCTCGGTTAAATGGGCGCTTATGGATAGCGAGATAAATACAATAGGTTTTTTACAAAGTGATCAAGATAATTTAGTTCATATGCATCCTAGAGTCAGTGGCTGGATCGAAAAGCTATATGTACAGGCTGTTGGCGATCCGGTTAAAAAAGGGCAAGCCGTCTATACCTTGTATTCTCCGCAATTAGTGAACGCGCAAGAAGAGCTTTTGATAGCGCTAAAACGTGAAAATTCTGCGTTAATCCAAGCGGCTGAAAACAGATTGACTGCTTTAAAATTACCCGACTCTGTGATTCAAAACTTAAAAAAGAGCAAACAGATAAAACAGGAGATCACTTTTTATGCCCCGCAAGCCGGGGTGGTTAATCAATTAAATATTCGAGAAGGTTTTTACGTAGAGCCCGGTAATACTTTGCTTAGTATTGCCAACCTTGAACAGGTTTGGTTAGAGGCTGAAGTTTTTGCCCGCGATGCTGCACTCATTCAAACAGGTTTGCCTATTGAGATGAAGTTAGACTATTTTCCAAATCAAAAGTGGTTAGGAAAAATCGATTACATATACCCTGATTTAAACTTAAAAAATCGCACTCTTAGGATTAGAGCCAAGTTTGCTAATAAAAACCTGCAGTTAAAACCTAATATGTTTGCACGCGTTCGCATTAAAACACAAGCGAACGAAAAAAAATTATTAGTGCCAACTGAAGCAGTGATCAGAACTGGGATGCAGGATAGAGTGGTATTGGCGCTTGGAAACGGTCAGTTTAAATCGGTTGCTGTTACGCTAGGGCAGATTAATCCAACGTATACTGAAATTTTATCTGGTCTTGCGGTGAATGACCTTGTGGTCACTTCAGCGCAATTTTTATTGGATTCTGAGTCCAGTAAAGACTTAGCGTTTCAACGTATATCAGTAGACTCTAATTTGGCTCATTCAGTTCATGACAGCCGGCTTCAGACCGAACAAACATCAAACTATCCAAGCGCGACTGTTTTGGGCCGCATTAATCAAGTCGATAAAAAAACGCGAGTCTTTAATATTAGCCGAGAGGCGATAAAAAAATGGCACAGGGCAGCGGCAACAATGGATTTTATCGCCGCTGATCAAATCGCGATTGATGAGTTTCAGGTGGGCGATGAGGTACGTTTTACTTTTATCGTGAAAGATGACTTAGTTATAACTCAGATGCAACGCCAAGGAGAAACAAAATGATTGGCAAAATTATTCACTGGTCTGTTGCCAATCGAATTTTGGTTTTGTTATTAACGTTAATCAGTTTGTTGGTCGGGATTTATGCTGTAAAAAACACACCGGTTGATGCAATTCCTGATTTATCGGATGTACAGGTGATTATTAAAACCAGTTATCCAGGTCAAGCCCCTCAGGTGGTACAGGATCAGGTGACCTTTCCGTTAACTTCGGCCATGATGTCTGTACCTGGCGCGCAAACCGTTCGAGGGTATTCATTTTTTGGTGATTCATATGTTTATGTCATATTTGATGATGATACTGACCTGTATTGGGCTAGGAGTCGGGTTATCGAATATCTCAACCAAGCCTCTGCCAGTTTACCCCCACAAGCTAAACCTCAGCTTGGGCCAGATGCGACTGGGGTTGGCTGGGTATTTATCTATGCGTTGCAAGATAAAAGCGGGCAACATGATTTAAGCCAGTTGACCAGTATCCAAGATTGGTTTTTAAAATACGAACTGCAAACTGTGCCGGGTGTTTCAGAAATAGCCACTGTGGGTGGCTTAAAAAAACAATATCAAGTTCAAGTTGATCCACACAAACTTCGAGCATTTAATATGCCACTTAACCATGTGACAGAAGCTCTCAAGCGGGGCAACCAGAGTTTGGGCGCTTCTGTCATTGAGATGGCCGAAGCGGAATATATGGTGACTTCAAATGGCTATATTCAATCGTTGCAAGATATTAATAATATTCCGCTCGGTGTAAATGAGCAGGGTAGTGCGCTGACAATTGCAGATATTGCTCATGTAACTTTGGGGCCACAAATGCGTCGGGGGATTGCCGAGCTCAATGGTCAAGGCGAAACGGTCGGTGGCATAGTGGTCATGCGATTTGGCGAAAACGCGCAAGCCACAATTCAGCGCATTAAACAAAAAATTAATTCATTGGCTTTATCTTTGCCTGCAGGTGTGGAGATCATTCCTGTTTATGATAGATCTAAACTCATTAAAGAATCGCTCGATAACCTTTGGCAAAAATTGTTCGCAGAGCTGGCCATTGTCGCTTTAGTCTGTTTTGTTTTTTTGTTTCACCTGCGCTCTTCTTTGGTTGCAGTGATCAGTTTGCCAATGGGTATTTTAATTGCTTTTATCATTATGTATTGGCAAAACCTAAATGCCAATATTATGTCTTTAGGTGGGTTGGCGATTGCCATCGGGGCAATGACAGACGGTGCGATTGTCATGATAGAAAATGTGCATAAACATTTGCATAAGTATGCTCAAAATAACCCGTCAGAAGATTTTAAAATCGCGCCTAATGTACGCTGGAAAATCGTGGCAAAAGCCGCCAGTGAAGTGGGTCCAGCACTCTTTTTTAGTTTGTTGATTATGACAGTCTCTTTTTTACCTGTATTTATTTTAGAAGCGCAAGAAGGGCGCTTATTTACCCCACTTGCTTATACCAAAACTTATGCTATGGCAGCGACTGCTGCACTTGCCATTACATTGGTGCCGGTATTAATGGGATATTGTATTCGTGGCCCAATCCCCGCCGCGGACAAAAATCGGTTAAACCTAATTTTAATCGCCTTGTACAAACCTGTTTTAAAGAAGGTACTCGAGTTTCCTAAAACAAGCATATCTGCCTGTTTACTGGTTTCCCTGTTAGGATTTTGGCCGCTGGATAAAATAGGAAGTGAGTTTATGCCACCATTGGATGAAGGCGATCTTATGTATATGCCAACGACCTATCCGAGTATTTCTATAGGTAAAGCGCGAGAATTACTACAGCAAACAGATAAATTGATTCGAACTGTACCGGAAGTTCAAAACGTGTTTGGTAAAGTTGGACGTGCCGAATCAGCAACGGACCCTGCGCCGCTGACCATGATAGAAACCTTTATTCAGCTAAAACCTAAATCGCTGTGGCGTGAGGGGATGACGAGTGAACGCCTACAACAAACCTTTGAGCAGTTGGTTCAGTTTCCTGGCGTGAGCAACGCATGGGTCATGCCGATTAAAACCCGAATTGATATGTTGGCAACTGGCATTAAAAGCCCTATTGGTATAAAAATTTCTGGTCCCGAGTTATCAGAAATTGAAAAAATAGGTTTAAAGATAGAAACACTCTTATCGAATGTACCCGGCACTACCAGTGTGTATGCTGAACGGGTGGCTGGTGGTCGTTATCTTACGATTGACATTTTACGTGATAAAGCAAGCCGATATGGAATGAATGTTGACGATGTTCAGCAGCTTGTTCGCACGGCTATAGGGGGGCAAAATATTACCGAGACGGTTGAAGGGCAGGCGCGTTATGCGGTCAATATACGCTATCTGCAAGACTTCCGGAACTCGCCTGAGACCCTCGCTCGGCTGCCTATTATTACGCCAACCGGAGCCCATATTAGCTTGGGTGATATCACAGAGCTCCAGGTGACATCTGGGCCTGCTGGTATTAAAAGCGAAAATGCACGTTTGAATGGTGTCGTATTTATTGATATTAAGCAAGTAGACATTGGCAGTTACGTCGCCGACGCACAGCAATATTTGGCTGAGCACCTTAAGCTTCCTGCCGGCTATTCGTTAACTTGGGCCGGACAATATGAATACATGGCCAGGGCAGCGGATAAACTCATGTATGTATTGCCGCTTACCCTGGCTGTTATTGTAATTTTGCTCTATTTAAATTTTAAAACGTTTATCGAAGTGCTATTGATTTTAATGACTCTGCCGGTGGCAACTATCGGTGGATTATGGTTAGTTTATATAGCTGATTTTAACTTTTCGGTGGCGGTTGCCGTGGGGTTTATTGCTCTGGCAGGGGTGGCCGTAGAGATCGGCGTTTTAGTGCTTGTGTATCTTAACCAAGCACTGGATGAACTAAAATTGAATGCATATGCAAAAAAACAGCCGATAACGGATAGACAATATTTACACGTCATCGTGGCTGGCGCCTCTTTGAGGGTAAGGCCAGTGATGATGACAGTTGCTACTATTATTGCTGGACTCTTGCCTTTGTTATTTACCTCAGGTACTGGCTCAGAAGTGATTAGCCGGATTGCAGCGCCTATGGTTGGCGGTATGGTAAGCGCTCTGGTATTAACCTTGATTTTATTGCCAGTTTTATATGCGCTAGTTAAACAAAGTAGCATCCAACGCTTTAATCAAAATTTATGATTAAGCACACACGTAAATCAGCACAGGGGTCCCGGCAGTGATCGTGGCTCAGCTTAAACAAGTATAAAAAATTGTTAAATTATTTGTCTGGATCTTTATAGTGCAACAAGATAGCCTATAAAAACAGGTACTTTTTAATAACTCAAAAAAAGGGTGGTTGTATGAAAAATATCATTAAAGCAGGGGTGGCCAGTTGTTTGTTTGTATTTGGAGCAAGTCAAGCAACGGCTGGTGTGTACGAATCTTCGGTGGTGTTGCAAAATCATGCGCAGCAGGTTCAAAAGTCTCAGGTTTTATCCTATCTTGGTCAGGCTGAAGTTAAACAAAAACTGATTGAGCTGGGCGTTGACCCGCAAGTTGCCCAAGCACGTATTGGTGCCATGACGGAGGCTGAGCTTCATCAATTAAACCAACATATTCACGAAATGCCCGCCGGTAGCGGTATTATTGGCACCATATTTACTGTGATGGTTGTTGTCGCTGTTTTAGATGTCATGGGTATTACCGATGTATATCCTTTTATCCGACCACTGTAATTAATATTAGAGTTTAGCTTTGAAAATATTAAAATGGTTCAGATCAGGTTGGCTGGCGTTTACGCTAGTTGGCCTGGTGGCATGTCAAACACCACCGCAAACTCAGCAATTATTGCAGCAAAACAATCCATCAGTGGCAACTCGTTATCAAATCGATGGCGTACCATTTTTCAAACAAGAGGCTTATTATTGCGGCCCGACTACTTTAGCTGAGGTTGCCAATTTTTATGGTCATTCAGTATCACCGAGCCAATTAGCGCAAAATACGTTTGTGCCCGAGCTAGCCGGCAGTTTGCAAACCGAGATGAATGCAACTGTGCGCCAGTTAGGCATGTTGGCATACAATGAGCGTGGTACGTTAAAACGTTTAATCAAGCTGGTGAACCAAGACAAACCTGTTATTGTGCTGCAAAATAATGGTTTGGAAAACTTCCCAAACTGGCATTATGCACTGGTGATAGGTTACGACTTAAAAACGGGGGAGATCATTTTACACAGTGGTGAAGAACAAAATTACCGTTTATCCATCGCCACATTCGAGAGAACATGGCAGAGAGCAGATTATTGGATGTTGGTGGCTCTGCCGCCTGAGCAGAGCGATAAAATGCTCGATCCTTTCAAGTTTGTCAGTGCCGCGCAAGATTTAATTGCCACCGGTCAGCAGGGGGCTGGTCGACAAGCTTTGCAAAGCGCAACCCAAACTTGGCCAGATGCTTGGTTAGGTTATTTTTTATTGGCCAATGATTATTTAAAAACAGAGCCGGATAAAGCATTAACCTGGTACGAAAAAGGGTTTCGTGCCGGACAGCAAGAAGTTGCGTATTTAAACAATTATGCCCATGCGTTAGCTAAAGCTTATTGTTTTGATCAGGCCGAAAAAATGTTGATACAAGCACTTAAGTTATCACCAAATGACCCTGTTGTTATGGATAGTCGAGCGGAACTCAGTTATGCCAAAAAGGAAGCCGTGTTAATTCAGCATTGCCCGCTGCACGATAAGTTTTAACGTTGGCGAGTGTCGTCAGGTGGCTAAAAACTCTTGCCGAGTATTTAAACTAGACTTAAAAACACCGCCTAACGCCGTGGTTTTGGTTTCAGATGATAAGTCCATAACCCCACGCGCTTTTACACAATAATGAGTCGCTTTGATGCTCACAGCAACATCTTGTGTTTCTAACAAGGTTTGCAATGCAATCAGTACTTGCTGAGTGAGCCTTTCTTGCACTTGAGGACGGCGGGCAAAAAAGCGCATAATGCGATTAATTTTTGATAAACCTATGACTTTATCAGCCGGAATATAGGCAATTTTAGCTAACCCATCAATGGTGACAAAATGATGTTCGCAGGTGCTGGTAAAAGAGATTTTATCTACCGTGATCATCTCATCCATCGCCATACTATTTTGAATGCAGGTGATTTTTGGAAAGTTATGGTAATCCAGTCCAGAAAAAATTTCATCAACATACATCTTAGCGATACGAGCGGGTGTTTCGGCTAAACTATCGTCGCTTAGATTTAACCCCAACACTTGCATAATATCTTGCATCGCTTTGGCAATTTTGTCTTTTTTTTCAGTAGCGGCTAGCGAGTTATCTAGCATCGGGGTTTCTAGCTTTTCAGCGAGCAAAGCTTGTTTAACTTTTTGCGCTTCAGGGCTTAGCATCTTTGATTTGGCTCCAAATTAAGCAATAACCTGGAAAAATGGCCGCAGAGAGGATTGCGGCCATTTATTGGCTGTTATTTTGATTCTTTATCATCGGGTAGAGTCACATTTAACTCAAGCACTGAGATATCTTCTTCTTTCTGTTCTAAGTGCAATTGAATCGCAGATTCTTCTACATTCATATAATACTTACGGATAACCTCTAAAATGTCTTTTTCAAGCGCACTTAGGTTTTCACTTTGGCTATCGGCACGTCTACGTTGTGCAACTATAATTTGTAAGCGTTCTTTGGCTTGCGACGCTGCATTAGTTTTTTTGGGTTTAAAATAATCCATTAAAGACATAGCCTATCCTCCAAATAAACGTTTAAAGAGGCCTTTTTTCTCTCCTGACAAAAACCTATATTCAACTTCGTTACCCATTAAGCGCTCAATCGTATCTAAATAGGCTTGGCCTGCATCACTGTTTTCATCCAGAATGACGGGTTCACCAACATTTGACGCTCTTAATACAGCCTGAGATTCAGGGATCACACCAATCATCTTGATTGCCAATATTTCGCACACATCTTCAACACTTAACATGTCACCGCGTTCAACACGTTCAGGGTTATAGCGGGTTAATAAAAGATGCTCTTTAACGGGCTCTAAACCTTCTTCGGCACGCTTAGAGCGTGAAGCTAAAATGCCTAAAATACGGTCAGAGTCTCGTACGGATGAGACTTCTGGGTTGGTCACAACTATGGCTTCGTCAGCGAAATACAACGCCATTAAAGCGCCTTGTTCTATCCCTGCTGGCGAATCACAAATAATATAATCAAAAGTCTCAGAAAGCTCATCAAGTACCTTCTGAACGCCTTCTTTTGTCAGCGCTTCTTTATCTCGGGTTTGTGATGCAGGTAAAATGTATAAGCCTTCAACACGTTTGTCTTTTATCAGCGTCTGGTTTAGATTTGATTCACCATTGATGACATTGACAAAATCATATACCACTCGGCGCTCAACACCCATAATGAGATCTAAGTTTCGTAAACCTACATCAAAGTCTACGATCACGGTTTTATGACCTTTTAATGCTAAGCCAGTACCAATAGCAGCACTACTGGTTGTTTTTCCTACGCCACCTTTACCTGAGGTTACCACTATAATTCGTGCCATTTAAAAGACTCCCGTTTAAACTTCCAATTTTGTAAGCGTTAATTTATCCCCGTCAAGCGCTATACAGCCGGGACTTTTGTAAAATGATTTATCAATTTGCTCACTGGTCCAATAGTGGCCGTTAATACTGACTAATTCAGCTTCGATTTTTTGCGCAAATATTTTTGCACTATCGTCACCTTTTGCGCCAGCAATAGCGCGGCCACGTAAACTGCCATAAATATGAATACTGCCATCGGCAATGACTTCAGCGCCGTTACTGACAGTACCAATGATGACTAAATCTGAATCACGGGCATAAAACTGTTGCCCAGAACGCAGGTTTTGTCGTAAGACCTGACTTGGCTTTTGCACTGGTACTTCAACTTCGACTGGCACTTCAACTCGTTCGTATCTTATTTGAGTATGTTCCTGCTCGGGCACTGTATTTGCCGTTTTAGATTCACTTAAACAAGCAAAACCAGCAGCTTTTGCCGGACCTTTCTGCTCGTCACTGGCCCCACTAATACCAACAGGAATTAGCTGTAGGGAGGTTAACATTGCTTTTAAGGCGGCAAAATCAAATGCAGGGTCGTTCAGTCTGGCGACATTGATAACTAATGGCGCCATATTAAAAAACTGTGGCGCCTGTTTTATTTTAATCGCAAGCTGTTGCTTAACGGCCTCTAGATCAGAGGACTTCATATAAAGTACGGAGAGCGTGAATGCGCTACCTTTAAATTCGATCGGTGAGTCAGACATATTTTTTATATAAATATCTGCCAGTCTTCTGGCAGGCTAAATGTAAGCTGATAAAATTCGCTTCATGGTATAGTCTGGCTATGTTGAACGCAAGTATTTATCACTTTAACCTAAGCCAGTTTTAGGGCAAGATCACAAGATTAATAAATTATAGGATGAGAGTACTGTGTTAGCCGCCGTTTATAAAAGTCCAAAAAAAGAAGATACCTATCTTTATGTGTTAAAAAGAGATGATTTTAGTCAAGTCCCTGAACCTTTAATGAACAGTTTTGGTCAACCTATTTTTGTTTTAATGTTTAATCTAGACAAAAGGTCTTCGTTAGGCATTGCTGATATTGAAAAAGTGCGTGCTGATTTACTGGCGCAAGGATATTATTTGCAGTTACCGCCGCCAACCGAAAGCATGTTAAATGAATTGACAACGCAAAAGGGGAAAAAATGATTTCTATCGTTAAAAAAAGTTTGTTGGTTGGGGTCGTTCTGGCTTTGCCCATTGTCAGTTGGGCGCAAACCGAAAAACAAAAATTTGAATCCTATGTTCAAGATTTAAAACAAGAAGCACTTGACCGTGGTTATGATCAGGCATTAATCGAACAAGCTTTTACTGGGATAGAATTTAAAGAAAAAGTGGTTGAAGCCGACCGCAATCAACCTGAATTTGTGGAAACATTAGAAACCTATTTGCCCAAAAGGGTGCCAGAATGGAAAGTTCAACAAGCACGAGCCAAATATAAAGAACATAAAGAGTTATTAGAAAAGATTGCCGCTGAATACGGTGTACAGGCAAGGTTCATTGTTGCTTTATGGGGCTTAGAAAGTAATTTTGGTCGTATCCAGGGGAATTTACCGTTAGTGCCTTCGCTCGTCACCTTAAGTTATGACGGACGTCGAGGTGCGTTTTTTAAAAAGCAGCTCTGGTATGCATTAGATATTGTTAAAAACGGTGAAGCACCGTTAGAAAAGCTGAAAGGAAGCTGGGCTGGTGCTATGGGGCAGGCGCAATTTATTCCAAGCTCTTTTAACGCATATGCGGTAGATTACGATGGCGATGGCATCAAAGACATTTGGCAAAATCAGGCCGATGTATTTGCCAGTGCAGCCAATTATCTAAAACAAGAAGGCTGGAATGACAATTTAACTTGGGGGCGTCAAGTTAAAGTGCCTGCTGATTTTGACTTTTCGAATGCGGTGCCGCAAAAAACCAATGGTCGTTCAGCCTGGTTAAAAAAATGGCGCGAAACTGAACGTAGTTTAGCTGATTGGCAAGCTTTGGGTGTGCGTCGTATGGATGGTCGTGATTTACCGTCTGTTGATATCAAGGCCGCAATGTTGATACCTGACGGACCTAAGGGCCGAGTTTACCTAGCATATGATAACTATAAAGTGCTGATGCACTGGAACCGCTCGTATTATTTTGTCACGACCGTCGGCTATTTAGCTGACCGTATTAGCTATCCGCCCATTCGATAAATAATAAGATGATCGCAGTGCTAAGTGTGCTGCGCTTGAGGTATCCATGAAAGAAGTTCAAAACCCTTTTTGGCAGCGCAAAAGTCTACAAGAAATGACGCGCAGCGAATGGGAGCAAATTTGTGACGGCTGTGGTAAATGCTGTTTGCATAAATTTATTGCAGATGATGAGGTCGACGAGATGCAAAGCACTGAAGTGATAAACGATGGTGAGTCGTTGGAATTTACTAATGTGGTTTGCCGATACTTAAATGATAAAAAGTGCGAGTGCACTGTGTATGCTAAACGCAGGCAACTTGTCCCTGATTGTGTTGAGTTGCGACCAGAAAACCTCGCGCAAATATTCTATATGCCGCCGTCATGCAGTTACCGACGTTTATATGAAGGTAAACCTTTGCCGTCATGGCATCCACTGCTAAACAAGGGTAAAAAATCAGCAATGCACGCGGCAGGTATGTCAGTGCGTGGCAAAGTATTGCCCGATGATCAAGTCGATCTTGATTTTTTTGAAGATTATATCGTTAAGTGGCCTTTGAACGAAATTGAATAAAAGCGATTAATGTATTAATTTAAAACCTCGCCCGCTCGGGCGAGTCGTTTGGGTAAACTTACCATTTCTTTTTGGGTTGAAATAATACATCTAAGTCGTCTTTTTCTTTTTCAGCGCGTTTAAGCCTGTCTTGATCGTTAGAGTTTTTCAGTTCTTGATTAATTTGTTCTAAAATAGATTCAATTTCTTGTCGCTTCCTGCTGACGTAGTCACTATTCACTAATTGATTTTGCAAAGTGCTTAATGCTTTTTCATACAACTGTCTCGCTGACCCTAACATTTTGCTGTGACGGGCAGTCTGGCCGCGGCGCATCATGCTTTCAATATTAATTTTAAGTTGTAACTGATCTAGCCGTTTATCTTCGCTAACAAATAAGTGCGTATCTACTTTGCCTTTACTGTGTTCAGCACGAATGGCTGCACGTAATTTTTTAATGTTTTGCAGCAACGTTATGATAGCTCTTTCATCATCAGGAAGCGTAAAGTCATCATTGTTTAAGGTTTCTGGTTGAGCATCTAAAGTTTGAATGCGCGCTTGCGCGTCAGCAACTCTTTGTTTGTACTCTAACGAATCAGGCACTAAAGAGTGTAATGTTTGCACGGCAGATAAAATGCGCTGCTGCAATACCAGTACTAAATTTGGGCTCGCAGGAATAGTGCCCAAATTTAATAATAAATTTTCAGTTTCTTCAATGATGGTTTTTTGTTTGGCTATTTCGTTACGCCGCTCGGATTCTACTTTTTCTTTATGCTGTTGTATTGCGTTCATGACAACAGCCACAATGATTAAAGTGACAACTAGCGCAATTACAATGGTAAAAATCATGCATCAATCCAGTTAAGTCTATCGACTTTGTTTATTATTTTTTCTGCCCTCTAGAGATACTACCGAATAATTATAAGCGAGTCGACTGTAAATTTTACGGCAGTTTCAGTAAAAACAAACCACCTTGCCCGTTTTTACAGTTTTGTAACTTTATCTCGGCTGATCGGTGCTCCTTATTGTGCACGCTTGCAATTAAGCGAGCAAAATAAAGGCCGAGCCCAGTACGGCCCGTGCTCAAATCAAAAGTCTTTTGGTTATCAATATCAGCTAACAAACTATTCGGGTAACCATCACCATCATCAGCAATTTGTATATACAAATAATCTCTTTCTTGCCATGCAGATAAGCTTATGCAGGAGTTGGCATAGCGGCTTGCATTGGCCAATATATCGTTTAATAAGCTGGCGATCAGCTGTTCATCAAACGCCCAATTGAGCGTTTCTTCAACCTTGACTTGTACTGTTAGGTTTTTTTGCTGAAAATATGCTTGCTGACTAGCCACTAAATCGGCAAACAGGTCAGCTAAAAAGTGGACATTAAAATTCACGGCCAATTGTGCCTTTTGTGCTTTATACACGGTAAGAAGTTGCAATAAGTTTGTATTAACTCTGTTGCTTTCATAGTGCAGTTGATTTAACGCAGTTTGTTGTTCGGTGGGGAGCTTGGTTTTGATGCTTTCAAGCTGCATAATTGACTCTTGCATAAAGCTTAGAGAATTTTTTATATCATGAATAGAAAGTGCCAGCACATCTGCAAAGTTTAATTCATTGGCAATTTTAAGCGGTTCGTCAAACATTAATGACTCCATTTTTTAACTCAGTCCTCAATCGAAAACTTTTCTGCAATAAATTTAAGCGATAGAATAAAAATTTGATAGTATATTCTTTAATTGAATATCAAAACGGAACAATAAGGTATGAAGCTCCAGCAGTTACGCTATATCGTTGAGGTTGTTAACCATGATTTGAATGTTTCAGCAACCGCTGAAAGTTTATATACCTCTCAACCCGGTATTAGCAAACAGGTTCGAATGTTGGAAGATGAGCTGGGTGTGCAGATTTTTGGCCGTAGTGGTAAACACCTAACCCATGTGACCTCTGCTGGGCGTGAAATTGTGCATATTTCGCGCGAAATTTTATCTAAAGTTGAAAGTATTAAATCTGTCTCGCGTGAACACACTCAGCCTGATCAAGGCAAACTGAATATTGCGACCACACACACGCAAGCGCGTTATGCGCTGCCAGACGTTATTAAGGGGTTCATGCAAAGATACCCAAAAGTGTCTTTGCACATGCATCAAGGGACACCGTCGCAAATTAGTGACGCAGCCGCTAAAGGTGACGCGGATTTTGCCATCGCGACCGAAGCACTACATCTATATAACGATCTGGTTATGTTACCTTGTTACCATTGGAACCGCAGCGTTGTGGTTGGGCGTGATCACCCGCTCGCAGCAAAAAAGCATATAACCTTAGAGGATGTAGCAGAACACCCGATTGTGACTTATGTGTTTGGTTTTACCGGACGTTCTGAATTAGATCATGCTTTTAGCAAAGCTGGGCTGGAACCCAAAATTGTTTTTACCGCAACCGACGCAGATGTAATTAAAACCTACGTCCGTATGGGCGTTGGGGTCGGAGTAATGGCGACTATGGCGGTGGATAAACAAAATGATACAGATTTAGTTGCGATTGATGCTTCTCATCTATTTCGCCCAAGTACCACTAAGATAGGTTTTCGAAAAGGCAGTTTTTTGCGTCATTATATGTATGATTTTATAGAAAGGTTTGCACCTCATCTAACTCGAGACGTGGTGGATAAAGCAATTTCACTAAAAAGCGCTGACGAAGTTGATCAAATGTTTAAAAGTTTAACTTTACCCGTTAAATAGCGAATTAGGTTATCGAATCTGATTTTTTGGGGATCTGTGGTGTCGAATGGCACATACAGGTTAGCCTTTTGGGTTATTGAGAGAGAATTATTTTTTAGGTTTTATTCAGTCGTTCACACAGCTGAAAAAGAATTCTTGCTGTTGCCCCCCAGATGCAGTGCCGTTGCCAGATCAAAAAAGGCAGTTTTACTGATCTTCCTGACACATTAATCAAGCTGAACTGCCAACGCTGTTCATCTAAGCACACAGACAAAGGTAAATAAACCAGTTCAGCGACTTCATCTTCCATTGCGATTAACCCCTTTGGTTTATCCACCACTGCGATAAACGGCTGAATGTATGTTTGTTTTAGTGTAGCTGATACCGGCAGATCTGCGATGATTTGTTTGCGATCCAGCGCTAAACAAGTTTCTTCTTGTGTTTCGCGAATGGCGGTTGAGAGCAGGTCGCTGTCTTTGGGTTCATGCATGCCACCGGGCAAACATATTTGCCCTGGATGGCGACGCAACCAAGGTTGGCGTTTACATAAGAGAATGTGCTCTGACTGTTTAAATAAAACAAGCATTACAGCGGCCATGTTGGCAGCATAAGGCGGTTGTAAACGCTCATGTGAGCAATTTTGCAATACCAAGCGAGAGATTTTAGCGCCCAAACAATCAGACAACTGATTAACCTCGGCTTAAAATGGGCAATATGTGATTGAGTTTATCATAGGTTTCGCGATATTCGCTGGCACATTTAGAGTCGTAGACTAAACCACCGCCGGCCCAACAGTATATGTTGTCGTTTTCTGTGATGAGCGTGCGAATGGCGATATTCATATCCATTTTGTCGCGCCAGTCGATATAACCGATAGCGCCGCAATAAATATGACGTCGGTGCGGTTCTAGCTCTTCGATGATCTGCATGGCGCGAACTTTAGGTGCGCCTGTGATGCTGCCGCCAGGAAAACAGGCTTTTAACAGATCAAAAGCATTTTTATCTTCGTTAATTTCGCCTGTTATAGTGCTCACTAAATGGTGAACCGACGGAAAGCTCTCAACTTCGAATAGTTTCGGCACTCGCACTGTGCCTGGCTGACAAACGCGGCTGATATCATTTCGCAGTAAGTCAACTATCATTAGGTTTTCGGCTCTGTCTTTTGGCGATTTTTGTAGCTTTTGTTTTTGCACACTATCAAGTTTAAGTGATTGGCCACGCGGCAACGTACCTTTGATGGGTTTGCTTTCTACCCGACCTGAATCCAGTTGTAAAAAACGCTCTGGTGAGATAGATAAAATACTGTTCGTCTGAGTTTTTAAATAGGCAGAAAAGGGCGCTTTGTTTGCTTTGCGTAACTTCTTATAAGCCACCCAAGGGTCGCCGCTGTACTGTGCACAAAAACGCTGGGCTAGGTTAACTTGATAACAATCACCTGCTTTTAAATACTCGAATACCTGGTTAAATTTTTGCTGGTATTCCGTTTCAGTCATATTGGATCGCCATTCGCTCAATAAAGCAAATGAATTTGAGTTGTTTGATGTGTTTTGGCGATACTTAGTTAACCATTTATCAATACGTTCTAACTCGGGTTGATAATCAAGCGCGTACCAACGGTGTTGTTTATTATCTTTGATGATAGCCCAATCGTAGATGCCTAAATGAAGATCATCTGCGGTTAAGTCGCATTGTGCAATAGATTCAATTGACTCTATACTGCGGCCTAAATCATAAGCAAAATAACCGACGGTGCCGCCAATAAATGGCAACTCACTATCGATGAGCGTTTCAGGCATGAGATCACGATGTAAACGGCGTGCAATTTTAAAAGGATCGTCTTGCGACTCACTAATGTAAGCGCCGTTTAATAAACGGGTTTGAGTCGTTCCTTGATGGTATTTAATTTGTGCTAAAGGTTCGCACAAAAGAATATCGTAACGGCTGTTTTCGTGATCAGCATTCGCGGAATCTAAAAAAATGGCACCTTTATCATTTGCAACGGGTTCAAATACCGCCGCGGCATCGAGCTCGGCAGCCAGATTAAGTTCTGTTATAAATGGGTTTGCTTTTGTATCGTATGACATTCGTAAATTAGGTCGCACAATTGGCCTGAAGTGGGAATGAAGAGTATCATAACCTAGATTGAAAATAAAAAGACAAGTGACACCACAGAGGAAAAAATATGAGCACCATCCGCCAACAAGATTTTATCGACAGTATCGCTGATGCGTTACAGTTTATATCCTATTATCATCCACTTGATTATATTAAAGCTGTTGAGCAAGCTTACCACAAAGAGATTAATCCAGCTGCAAAAGACGCTATGGCGCAGATTTTGATTAACTCTCGTATGGCAGCTGAAGGTCATCGCCCTGTTTGTCAAGACACAGGTATAGTCACCTGCTTTGTTAAAATCGGCATGCAAGTACAATGGGATAAACATGATTTAACCGTTCAACAAATGGTTGATGAAGGGACCCGTAGAGCCTATTTAAACCCAGACAATCCACTACGTGCCTCGATAGTCGCTGATCCGGCTGGCAGTCGAAAAAATACCAAAGACAACACTCCATCAGTGGTCCACATTGATATGGTCGCCGGTGACAAAGTTGAAGTCATGATAGCGGCAAAAGGGGGTGGATCTGAGAATAAATCTAAAGTGGTTATGCTCAACCCCAGTGACTCTATTGTTGATTGGGTACTAAAAACTCTGCCGACTATGGGCGCAGGTTGGTGCCCGCCTGGCATGTTAGGTATAGGGATAGGAGGCACAGCCGAAAAAGCCGCTGTGTTGGCAAAAGAAAGTCTGATGGATCCAGTTGATATTCAGGAATTAATCGAACGTGGACCAGAAACTACCGAAGAAAAACTACGTATTGAGCTGTATGAAAAAGTTAACCAGTTAGGTATAGGGGCGCAGGGATTAGGCGGTTTAACAACCGTTGTTGATATAAAAATAAAATCCGTACCCACTCACGCAGCTTCAAAACCAATTGCAATGATCCCAAATTGCGCTGCAACTCGCCATGCACATTTTTATTTAGACGGTAGCGGGCCGGCCGAATTTAATCCACCCAAATTAGAAGAATGGCCCCAAGTGACCTGGGAACTTGGTGACAATGTACGTCGAGTCAATGTGAACCAAGTGACTCAAAAAGACGTTGAAAGCTGGCAAGCCGGTGATACTGTTTTATTGTCCGGTAAAATATTGACCGGCCGTGATGCGGCACATAAACGTATTCAAGATTATCTAGCTCGTGGTGAAGCATTGCCTAATGGTGTTGATTTTAAAAATCGTTTTATTTATTACGTCGGCCCAGTTGATGCGGTTGGTGATGAAGTGGTGGGGCCGGCCGGTCCGACGACAGCGACAAGGATGGATAAATTTACCGATATGATGTTATCTGAATGTGGTTTGATGGGTATGATAGGTAAAGCCGAACGGGGGCCAGCAGCCGTTGAATCTATTAAACAGCATAAGGCGGTTTATTTAATGGCAGTGGGCGGTGCAGCTTATTTGGTTGCAAAAGCAATTAAAAAATCAAAAGTGGTGGCTTTTGAAGATCTCGGTATGGAAGCTATTTACGAATTTGAAGTGGAAGACATGCCAGTCACTGTAGCGGTTGACTCAAGCGGGAACAATGTGCACAAAACAGGTCCTGCCATTTGGCGAGCCAAGATAGAAGAGCTTGATCAAAAGCTTACCGATTAAACACTTTTTTGCGCTGCCAGCCGGCGGCGCATTGCCTCAGCCCCCGCTTCTATGTTAGCTTACCTGTAAATTTTTACAGTGTTCTACAAAATACTATGACAGAGTTTCAAATGATAGTATGCAGTGGTTTGTTGATTGTATTCGCATCCCTGTTATTTTTAGTGCGTCAGATAGCACAGATAAATAAACACCTAATAGTTCACAATGAACGTAATCTTGATGTAAACGAGGCGCTGAATGATTTGCGGATTTCGATTATGAATCAGCAGCATGAGTCTTTTGCGGCGCTTGAACATAGGCAAAACCAAATGGCCAACCAGTTGATTAATCAGCTTCAGCAGAATGAACATAACGCATCTGAAGCCCGCTTACATTTAGTAGAAACTCTTAACCGACAACATTCAGAGCATCGAAATGAATTGGTTAAAGCGGTTGATAAACAAAGCCAACAGATGAATGAACAGCTACAAAGGCTGGCAAATATAACCGAACAACGGCTTGATAAAATGTCGCAGCGAATGAATGAAAAACTGAGTGAAGGGTTTGAAAATACAGTAAAAACTTTTTCAGATATTTTACAGCGTCTGGCGTTGATCGACGAGGCGCAGAAAAAAATCAGCGAATTGTCTGGTAATGTTGTAAGTTTGCAAAATGTGCTGACCGACAAGCGTAGTCGAGGCGCTTTTGGCGAAGTGCAACTGAATGCATTAATTGATAACGTATTGGCGCCCGATCAATATGCACTACAAAAAACACTTAAAAATGGTCGCATCGCAGACTGTATTTTATATTTACCAAAACCGACTGGGCACATAGCGATCGATGCTAAGTTTCCGTTAGAAAGTTTTCGCAAAATGACTCAGAATGAAAACAATGAGCAATACAAACGTGTCTATCAACGCCAGTTCAAAATAGATATTAAAAAACACATAAATGATATTGCACAGCGGTATATACAGCCACCTGAAACTGCGGACAGTGCCATTATGTTTTTACCAGCCGAAGCTATTTTTGCCGAAATACATGCCTATCATAGTGATTTAGTCGAATATGCTTGGCAGCAAAAAGTCTGGATCACGAGCCCAAGTACGTTAATGGCGGTATTGACCACAGCCCGTGCAGTCTTAAAAGATGAAGCAACCCGAGGTCAGATGCATCTGATTCAAAAGCATTTATTAGCGCTTGGTGAAGATTTTGTTCGTTTTCAAGGGCGATTTGACCAGTTGGCTAAACACATTAATCAAGCCGCGACCGATGTGCAAAAAATCCATACATCAGCAGGAAAAATCAGTGAACGCTTCAAATCTATTGAGCGAGTTGAAATTAGTGAGCAAATCGATAAAATTTCTCCGTCACAAAAGTGAACTAAAAATGCTCACGTCACATACAAAGAGAGCAGATCATTTTAGATGTGCTAAACAAAGATTAATCAAGGTGGAAATTAGTACGAAACAGACAAACTGATAGGAGGTTTATATGCACACGGCTCAGGATCTATATCCATCCAGAGTTGGGCAGCAAGAAAAAATTATTAATCGCAAAGATCCCGTAGTATATGGCGATCAGCAATCAGAAAGCCCTTGGTCCCTAAGTCCATCCCAGCTAAAACAATTTGATGAAGACGGATTTCTGGTTTTACCAAATTATTTACCGTCTTTGGTCGACTCTATCAAAAATGAAGCTCAAGTTTTAAAAAAGAAATTGGCTGGTCGTGATGAGCGTGTTTTAGAGCCCGATAGTGGTGAATTACGCAGTTTGTTTGCGTTGCACAGACACAGTGAATTTTTAGCTGACGTTAGTCGAGATGCGCGTATTTTAACCCCTGTTGAACAAATATTGGCTTCGCAGGCTTATGTCATGCAATCACGGCTAAACATTAAACCGGCTTTTAAAGGTAAATCCTTTGCTTGGCATTCAGATTTTGAGACTTGGCATGTTGAAGACGGGATGCCGAGAATGCGGGCCGTTACGGCTTGGATCATGTTAACTGAAAATACCCCCTACAATGGTCCCTTGTATGTTGTGCCTGGCTCACACAAAAAATTCGTCTCTTGCGAAGGCACAACCGCGCAGGATAATCATAAAACTTCATTACGGCAACAAAAAGCTGGAGTACCTAAGCCAGAGAGCCTGGAAGCTATGTTAGACGATAAAGGCATTCAAGGGATCTATGGCCCGCCGGGCACGCTAGTTTTGCATGAATGCAATATTTTACATGGTTCACCGGATAATTTATCACCTTGGCCACGTTCAATTGCCATGTTTGTTTATAATAGTGTAAAAAACAAAGTACAAGAGCCGTTTGGCGGTATTAAACCCAGACCAGAGTATTTATCTGATCCGGATATGACACCGCTTAAAAAATCAACAAAGTTGATTTGATTGCTTACTTTTTACGCCACTGAGTGCCGCCAGCGCCGTCTTCTAATACAATGCCCATTGCAGTTAATGCATCCCGGGCGGCGTCGGCGGTGGCCCAGTCTTTGGCTGCGCGTGCATCGTTTCTTTGTTTAATCAAAGCTTCAATTTGTGCGACTTCATCTGAGTTCTGACCGCCCTGTAAAAATTCATCTGCTGGTGATTGCAAAATGCCCAATAAATCAGCTAAACCTAATAATATACTGGTTAGTTGGCTAGCCTGTGCGGTGTCAGATTGTTTGGCTGCATTAATTTCTCGTGCCAAATCAAATAACACAGACAGTGCGACTGGGGTATTAAAATCATCATCCATTGCCGCACAGAATTTATTCACAAAAGGATTAGCTTTATCTAAGGTTGTTCGCTCTGCTTTGACACCTCGGATAGCTGTGTATAAACGTTCTAATGAAGCTTGTGCTTGTTGTAGGTTTTCTTGCGAATAATTTAACTGGCTTCGGTAGTGGCCTGACAGTAAAAAATAACGCACAGTTTCGGCAGGGTAGGCTTGCAAAACTTCGCGTATGGTGAAGAAGTTGTTTAACGACTTAGACATCTTTTCCTGATTGACCTGCACCATACCTGTATGCATCCAATAATTTACATAAGGTGTTTCTAGTGCGCAGCAGGACTGTGCAATTTCGTTTTCATGATGTGGAAATGATAAATCTGAACCACCGCCATGAATATCAAAGTGTGCACCTAAAATTCGGTTATTCATCGCCGAGCATTCAATGTGCCAGCCCGGACGACCATTGCCCCAAGGTGATGACCAGCTAGGTTCATCGGCTTTAGCCATTTTCCACAGAACAAAGTCTAACGGGTTATCTTTTGCAGTGTCTAAATCTACCCGCGCACCCGCTTGAAGTTGACTGATGTCTTGACCACTTAATTGTCCATATTGAGGAAAACTAGCCACACTAAACATAACGTCGCCATTGCTTGCAATATAGGCGTGGTGTTTATCCAGTAGGCTTTGGATCATTTCTATCACTGCATCCATATGCTCGGTGACTTTTGGCTCGGTATCTGGACGCAATAAGTTTAACGCATCAAAATCCTGATACATATCCGAAATCGTACGTTCGGTTAGTTGCTCACAGCTTTCGTTATTGGCTAATGCACGCTTGATGATTTTATCATCCACATCCGTAATGTTGCGTACATAATGCACTTGATAGCCAGAAAAGCGTAAATAACGCACCATATTATCAAATGCTAAATAGGTGCGGGCGTGGCCTATATGACACAGATCGTATACGGTGACACCACAAACATAAAGACTGATTTTACCCGCTTCAATTGGGTTAAAGGTTTCTTTTTGTCGACTTAACGTATTATATATCTGTAACATTATTCACATTATCCAATCAGGGTTGTAGTAAAATTTGGCCGCTATTCTAACACTGCGTTCGACAAAAGTTAGATTTTTATTTCCCCTGAGCGGTTTGCGTGAGTACAATAGCCACCTGTTTTTAATTAAGAGCATTCACTCGTATGATAATTTTTAAAACGACTTTAGGTAATATTAAGATTCGTTTGTTTGAAGAACAAGCGCCAGCGACAGCAGCAAACTTTTTGCGTTACGCCAAAGAAGGTTTTTACAATGGCACTATTTTTCACCGTGTTATTGATAATTTTATGGTGCAAGGCGGTGGCATGACTGAAGACATGGAACAGAAATCAGGACATGAACCCATCAAAAACGAAGCAAACAATGGTTTGAGTAATAAAGTAGGGACTCTGGCCATGGCACGTACGATGGATCCGCATTCAGCAAGCAGCCAGTTTTTTATCAATGTTAAAGATAATACGTTTTTAGATTTCCGCAGCGAAACTATGGACGGTTGGGGTTATTGTGTGTTTGGCGAAGTGATTGAAGGCATGGACGTTGTTGAAAAAATTAAATCGGTAAAAACGGGCAATCACGGTATGCATTCGGATGTCCCTTTAGAAGCCATTAAAATTGAAGAGACTGAAGTAGAATAGGTCGCTATGCGAGTATATTTTATTTCGGACTTACATTTGAGTGCCGAGCGCCCGGATATGACACGGGCGTTTTTGCAATTTTGCCATCAATTACCGGATGACAGCAGTGCCATTTATATTTTAGGCGATTTTTTTGAGTACTGGGTCGGCGATGATGAAAACGCGACATGGTTAAAGCCTATCAAATCCGCGTTAAAGCATATCCAGCAAAGTTTATGTCCTGTTTATTTTATTCACGGTAACCGCGACTTTTTACTTGGTAAAAGGTTTGCCAAAGAAACAGGTGTGCAGTTATTAGATGAGCATACTGTGATTGAATTGTTCGGCCAAGCAGCTGTCATATTGCATGGTGACAGTCTGTGTACCCAAGATGAGCCTTACCAAAAGTATCGAAAAAAGGTACGTTTAAAGTGGTTGCAGTGGGTATTTACCCGTTTATTAAGTAAAAATACACGGCATAAAATTTTTGGCGCTGGCCGTGCAAAAAGCAAAAATAAACAAGCTGATCAAAACAATATGCATCTGTTAGATGTGAATCCGCCTGCTGTGAAAAAGTTAATGCAGGATGTGAGCGTTCAACTTATGATCCATGGTCACACTCATAGACCTGGGATTCATTTACATGATTTAGAACCGCAACGTGGTGTCAGAATCGTTTTAGGTGATTGGTATCATCAGTCAAGTGTATTAGAAGTTGATGAATGTGGCTTTTATCTGCATACTCAGCCACTATAAATTGCATCCAGTACCCGCTAACGTATATAATCCGCATCCCTTGCAAATGCCCGTTTTTCTGTGGAGTTAAACCATGATCCCTGTTATTGCCCTTGTTGGACGTCCAAATGTTGGAAAATCAACGCTGTTTAATCGATTTACGCATAGTCGTGACGCCTTAGTGGCAAACTTTCCCGGTTTAACTCGCGATCGTCAATATGGCCAAGGCAGTTATGGTGCCTATCAATTTATTGTGATTGATACCGGCGGCATTACGGGAGATGAGCAAGGCATTGACGCAGAAATGGCCGGTCAATCTATGGCCGCGATAGACGAAGCTGATATCGTCATGTTTATGGTGGATGCTAGGGCAGGGGTGACCGCTGCTGACCAAATGTTAGCGATGCACTTACGTAAAATAAACAAACGAGTGTACTTGGTTGCAAATAAAACAGATGGCATAGATGCAGATTCAGCAACCGCTGAGTTTTATGCGTTGGCCCTTGGTGACGTACACCAAATAGCCGCTGCTCATGGCCGTGGTATCACAGGTTTAATTGAAAAAACCTTTGCACCTATTATTGACGAGTTCCCAGAAGCTTATGTGCCTGAACCGGATGACGAATCAGCCGATTTTGATGAACAAGATGAACCACAAATTGAAGACGATGATGACGACAAACCGATAAAATTGGCCATTGTGGGTAAACCTAATGTTGGTAAATCAACGCTGACCAACCGGATTCTGGGCGAAGAAAGGGTTATTGTTTTTGACATGCCAGGGACTACACGAGACAGTATTTATATTCCGATGGAACGTGATGGTCAGGCTTATACTTTGATTGATACAGCCGGTGTTAGGCGACGCAAGAGTATTCACGAAACCGTTGAAAAGTTTTCTGTGATTAAAACACTTAAAGCGATCGAAGACGCAAATGTTGTATTATTGGTGATAGATGCGCGTGAAGGTTTAAGTGAGCAAGACCTCAGCTTATTAGGTTTTACCCTAAACTCGGGGCGTTCAATCGTGCTGGCCGTGAATAAATGGGACGGATTGGATACAGATGTAAAAGACCGTATTAAATCTGAAATTGATCGCCGATTAGGTTTTATAGACTTTGCCCGCTTACACTTTATCTCTGCACTACATGGTACAGGGGTTGGGCATTTGTTTGAGTCTGTGATTGAAGCTTATCAATCCGCTACGCGTCGTTTGACAACCTCCATGTTAACTCGAATTATGGAGAGCGCCCAAGAAGAGCACCAACCACCTCTGGTACGTGGCCGGCGTGTTAAATTAAAATATGCCCATGCAGGGGGTCATAACCCTCCTGTCATAGTTATTCACGGCAACCAAGTTCATGATCTGCCTGATGCCTATAAGCGGTATATGATGAATTATTTCCGCCGGAGTCTGGAGTTGATGGGAACACCTGTCAAAATTGAGTTTAAAGAAGGGAACAACCCCTTTGCAGGACGCAAAAACAAACTAACGCTAAGCCAAGTGCGTAACCGTAAACGCATGATGAAACATTATAAGCGTAAATAAAACATGCAGTTTATATGACACTTTGATGAAATTTATATTCCAAGTGTCATATAAAATTTTCTCTCCTAAATTTATAAATAATTGAATTTAAATGGTATTTTTTAGGGTGTTTTTTGTTTTTTCAAAAAACCACTAGATTTTATCGTTTGTATTTAATAAAAATGTCAAACTATTGCCAGATAATCAAAATAATTGTTTTATAAATTAAATGAGATAAATCATGTCGAGTCGAATTCTGGTTGTTGAAGACGAAATGCCAATCCGAGATATGTTGGTATTTGCGTTAGAACAAAAAGGGTATTACACACTGGAAGCTGAAACCTTTAGCGAAGCGCTTGAGAAAATCACAGAACCTTACCCTGATTTAATTTTGTTGGACTGGATGTTACCTGGTGGTAGTGGCATTCAATTAGCCAAGCAGCTAAAACAAAATGAATTTACCCGCAATATTCCAATTATAATGCTGACCGCTCGTGGTGAAGAAGAAGATAAAATTCGAGGTTTAGAAGTCGGTGCTGACGATTATATGACTAAACCTTTTTCACCAAAAGAATTGCTGGCGCGAATTAAAGCTGTCATGCGACGTGCAGCGCCAACCAGTGTAGAAGAAACAATAAAGATCCAAGGATTACACTTAGATCCAGTTTCTCACCGCGTGTCTGCTAATGAAGATGGTTTAGATATGGGGCCGACAGAGTTTAAGTTGTTGCACTTTTTTATGTCACATCCAGAGCGTGTCTACAGCCGAGAACAATTATTAGATCATGTCTGGGGAACTAACGTATATGTTGAAGATAGAACGGTAGATGTACATATCCGCCGTTTGCGTAAAGCTATCTCACTACATGGCCATGATAAAATGATCCAGACTGTGCGCGGCGCAGGTTATCGTTTTTCGTCTAAAGTATAAACAATGCCGTTAGCCAAACATTTTTACCGAGTTTTTTACCGCTTACTCCTTTTATTAGGGTTTGCGGCTTTATTGGGTCTAATCATTGATCAAATGTATCTCTGTATTGGTTTGGTGCTATTGGTATTGGTGCTTTGGTATAGCTATAACTTAATACAGTTAAGTGACTGGCTAAGCAGTAAAAAAAATCTTTATCCACCGTCAAGCAATGGTCTTTGGTCAGAGATTTTTGATGGTATTTATCGGTTGCAAAAAAAGAACCGGCAAAGACGTAAAGAGCTAGGCCAAGTGTTAAAGCGGTTTAGAGATGGTGCCGAAGCCTTGCCCGACGCTGCCGTGGTGGTTGAAAGCTCAGGGCAAATTATCTGGTGTAACCGCTTGGCCCGCCAGTTGTTTGGTTTGCGGTGGCCAGACGATAATGGGGTTTTGATTACACATCTGTTGCGTTATCCCGAGTTTATTCAACATTTTAATTTGCATGCTCAAAGCCAGACTTTGCCAGAAGAGCCGGTGTTGATCCCTTCACCGACTCGGCGTGATAGCATTATAGAGGTCCGTATGGTGCCTTACGCGCTGGGTCAAATTTTGATTTTGGGACGTGATGTGACTCAGATGCAGCGCCTGAATCAGATGCGTAAAGACTTTATTGCAAATGTTTCTCACGAGCTACGTACGCCGCTAACAGTTCTGCAGGGCTATTTGGAAATGATGCAAGATCCCGATATGGCGCAAGCACTGCCGGGCACAAAAGCTGTAGATATGATGTCAGATCAAACCATTCGAATGTTTAGTCTGGTGAATCAATTGTTAGTTTTATCCCGTATCGAAGCGAACGAAGAAAATATTTTTGAACATGTCGTTGATGTACCTAATTTAATGAGCCTGATTGAAAAAGAAGCCAATCAGTTAAATGCTGATAAAGGTCATAAAATCCGCTTTGATATTCACCCACAAGTAAAAATTTTTGGTGTTGAAGAAGAACTTCGTAGCGCTTTTACTAACTTGATCAAAAATGCAATTCGTTACACGCCTGCTGGCGGAGAGATTGACGTTATATGGTGTTACTGCAAAGACAAAGGCACGGCATGTTTTAAAGTATCAGATAACGGAGATGGTATTGAAGAAAAACATTTAAATCGGTTAACTGAGCGATTTTACAGAGTAGACAAAGCCCGCTCACGTGCTACCGGGGGGTCTGGGTTAGGGTTATCTATCGTAAAACACGTTTTAGCACATCATAAAAGTGAGTTAGAAATAAGTAGTGTGGTAGGTGAAGGTAGCCGGTTCTCATTTTCGTTCCCGGCTGATATGGTTGTTTTTGAAGAGGTCAGCAAAAATTAAAATTAAAACCTGCTTCACTTTGCATCTGGGATTCTAATTCTAGATCGGCCATTAGCAGGGGTTGTTGATCTAAAAACCCATCTGGAAACTCTATTTTAATGTCTTCTTTTGATACGTTAACCGCATAACCTGGAAGATAATTTTCGATTCGGCGCAAGTTTAAAACCGAGGCGATTCTCAGGACCCGAATCAAACGCACAACTTGATTCTGTTTAAACAGGTTGAAGTTGCTTAATTCATTAAGTTTGAGTTTTTTACGGTGAAAACGGCACAAGTTTGCGATCAATAATTGCTGCTCAGTATTAAAACCGGGCATATCGGTAAATTGCAAAATATAAGCCGAGTGTTTGTGGTACGCGGTAGAATGAATGTGTAAACCAATTTCGTGTAAACAAGCTGCCCAAGCTAACAAATGTTTATATTCGTCACTGTCAAACCCCCATTCATTTTTGACTTGGGTGTAAATAAAAGCGGCGGAAACACCCACTCGGTTTGCTTGTTTTAGATCGATCGCATACCTACTACGTAAACTTTCAACAGTGCGCTGGCGAATATCATGATGTTGAAATCTATCTTCCATTTCGTATAAAACGCCTTCTCGAAGCGCAGCGTCTTCATACACCATAGCTTTAATATCCAGGCTATCAAACGCTGCGATCAATACCGCTAAACCACCCGCTAAAACTGGTCGCCTATGCTCACTAACACCCGGAATATCTATTTTATCCACATGCCCATAACTAATAAGCGTTTGTTTTAGTTTTTCTAAGTGCTTAGCTGTGATCTGATCCTGGCTCCAGCCGTTTTGGCGGATGGCTTCTCGAATGGCTTTAATTGTGCCAGACGTTCCATGGACAGTTTGCCATCCGGTTGTTTTGTAATCGTCAGAAATCGGCTCTAATTCTTGTTCTGCAGCAATGATGGCCCGTTGGAAACAACGTTCAGTAATTTTTCCTTTGGCAAAAAACTGCTGGGTATAACTTACGCAGCCCATTGAGCGAGAGTTAACTCTAAGCGGGGTAAAATGCTTGCCAATAATAAACTCAGTGCTCCCCCCACCAATATCTATCACAAGGCGGTTGTCATCTCCGGCGACCGTGTGAGCGACACCTTGATAAATTAGTCGTGCTTCTTCGGTACCTGGAATGATCTCAATAGGATAAGGGAACACTTCCCAAGCCCGTGTCAAAAACTCATTCGCATTGGTGGCTTTGCGTAGGGTGTAGGTTGCAACCACTCTGACTGAACTTTGTGGCAAACCTTGAAGCGTTTGAGCCATTTGAGTTAGGGTTTCTAGGCCACGACTCATCGCTGCTTCGTCAAGCAGGTTATCTTCACTAAGCCCCTCTGCAAGTCTGACCCTATGTTTAATTTTATGCAAAGTTTGCAAAGATCCATCGACAATTCGAGCAACAATTAGATGAAAACTATTGGAGCCTATGTCGAGTGCAGCGACCGTCTCCGCGGACGGCCATTGTTGAGTTTCTTGTAAAGACATGTGTTTCCGTTTTTGGTGGTCCAGCTATTTATTGTCTGGGCTTTTATAAGTTTTTTCAACGTTTTTTAAATAGTTGTAAATTTCAACTTGTGAGCGTAATTTTTTACGGTTGCCGCGAGAAACATATTGATTTGTTTGCTCAGCGTCGATAAGTCGCGCTTTAGTTGTATCTTTAAATTGTAGCTCAAAAATATCAATGATACGTTGTTTTAAGGTTTCTTCGTAAATAGGGCAACTCACTTCTATTCGGTGTTCTATATTTCGGGTCATCCAATCGGCTGATGAAATATATACTTTTTTATCACCATTATTTTCAAAAATCATCACCCTAGGGTGTTCTAAGAAGCGGTCGACTATGCTGATTATTTCGATATTTTCACTGAGCCCTTTAACCCCTGGGACGAGTGCACACATACCTCGGATAATCATGCGGATCTTGACCCCAGCCTGGCTCGCTTCGTAAAGCTTTAAAATAATAGGTTCATCCACCAAATTATTGACTTTAACTGAAATCTCAGCTTTTTTACCAAGCCGTGCATTGCTTATTTCTTGATCTATCATCTGGGTGATGCCTAAGCGTGTATTTATTGGCGAAACCATTAAATGATAGAACTTAAATCTTTTATAACTGTGTTGAATAAAATCAAATACGTTTTCTACTTCCCGAGTAATTTCTTCATGCCGCGTGAACAAACTAAAGTCTGTATAAATTTTCGCTGTTTTTTCGTGGAAGTTCCCTGTTCCTAGATGTGCATACCGAACCGTTTCGTTCCCTTCCAAACGATGGATTAAACAAAGTTTAGAGTGAATTTTGAGTGTTGGAATACCAAACTGAACCTTGATCCCTGCGTCTGTCATGATGCGAGACCATTCAATATTGTTTTCTTCGTCAAAGCGGGCTTTTAGCTCAACCACAACAGACACTTTTTTGCCATTTTTAACTGCGTCCATTAATGAGTGGATAATGCGAGAGTTTTTAGCAACACGATAGATATTTAGGCGTATATGTGTAACAGCAGGGTCAAATGCCGCTTGGCGAACTAATTCAGTAAAATGGTCAAAGGTGTGATACGGGTAATATAATAAAATATCTTTTTCACTGATTGCATCAAATGCACTGTCATGGTTTGCAAACTGCTGATTAGTTAGGGCTGGCAATGACGAATTTTCTAAGTACTTGCGCCCAAAGTTTGGATAACCAATAAAATCTTTAAAGTTACGATAACGACCGCCTGGCAATAGACCTTCATTGGTGTCAGAAATATGCAATTGTTTTTTCAAAAATTGCAGCATTTCTGGCGGCATTTCCCTATCGTAGACAACTCGAGTTGGATCTGAACTAAATCTTTGTTTTAAGCTTTCAGACATTTGTTCGACTAAACTTTGATCGATCTCATCTTCAATATAATATTCTGCATCTCGGGTTAATTTAAATGAGTATGCACAGATGTCTTCAAATTCAAAAAATCCTCGGAAGATGGTTTTTAGGTTTAGCGTGATAATGTCATCTAACAAAATCACTTCTTTTTTAACTTTGCTTTTTTCTGCAGGCAAAAGTACAAACCGAGAAACCTCATCAGTAGGTACATCTATGATGATATATTGGCGCTGATTGTTATTCGATATTTGAACGGCAAGATAGGTTGTATTGTCGTTTAAAAGATCAATCAGGTGCCGAGTTGACGATGGGATGATAGGGCGAATATGTTTTAATACATTGTCTTTAAAATATTGCTCCAACCACTCAATATGAAAAGCAGATAATTTATCAGGCTCGACAAAATAGATCTTATGTTTAGATAATTGGCGAGTTACATCTTTATAAATGGCGTCAAATTGGCTCTGCAATTGTAAAACCTTATCTTGCATTTTAACCAATAATTTAGCTGATACTGGGGTTTCACCATGCTCCTTTTCGATAAGAGCTTTACGACGAACATCGGCAACTCGGACGCGGAAAAATTCATCTAGGTTATTTGAAAAAATACCTAAAAATCTTACTCTTTCTACAACAGGAACAGAGCTATCTGCTGCTTCTTGTAAAACACGCTCATTAAACGAAAGCCAACTGAGTTCTTTTTCAAAAAATAATTGTTCTTTTGCCATAATATATTCGTCGAATTGATTTTAAACATCTATTAAATACACTGAATATTTCAGTTTTGTGGCAAACATATTTCTTCAGTTGAGGTTTTTGTTTGCCTAGACGGGTGCCTTAATAGCGTTGTAAATCCGTTTCCCTTGCTCTATTTAAAAGCTTATATATTACATTTTTTAAGTGACAAAACAATGACGCACAATATATATCAGCTGAATTCCTAGCGGCTAAAAATTTAATTAAAAAAACGCTCTACAAAATGACTGTTGTAACAAAACTGACATTTAAATTTGATAACTTGGCGGCATTAATTTGCATTGCATTTATTTGGTTAAATTTACTAAATAAATGGCTGTTAGAGACAAAAGCTGCGAAAATATAAGGATTTTATATTCGCTGAGGAACAACTAATGTCAACAAACACGTTTTTAGGATTATTTGCCCGCTCACCATTTAAAGCTTTAGAGGCTCATATCGTTGTTGCAGCTGATACCAGTTTAAAACTCGAAGATTTTTTTACAGCCTGCTTTAATGGTGATTGGGAAGCAGCCGAAAAGGTTCAGAAAGAAATTAGCGAGCTAGAGCGCAAAGCCGACAGTATTAAACAAGATCTCAGAAGTCACTTACCGAAAGGACTGTTTTTACCCGTTGATCGTTCAGACCTCCTAAATCTGCTCGTTAAACAAGATAAAATTGCGAACATAGCACAAGATATTGCTGGCCGAATCATAGGCCGTAAGCTTGTCATACCTGAGTCAGCACAAACAACATTTAAAGCGTTTTTAAGTCGTAGTTTAGATGCGGTTAAGCTGTCAAGAACTGCAATAAATGAATTAGATGAGTTGTTAGAAACAGGCTTTCGAGGCCGCGAAGTTGACTTAGTTGAACGGCTCATTCATGAAGTAGACGAAATAGAAGCTGATACAGATCGTTTGCAAATACAAGTGCGCAAAGAAGTTTTTGAAATTGAATCTAGTTTGAATCCGGTTGATGTCATTTTTATATATCACATAGTTGACTGGATTGGTGACTTAGCGGACTCTGCCGGTGCAGTTGCAAGTCGCTTAGAACTATTGCTGGCAAAATAATAAAGGGTTGCAATGGATATTTTAGATACGTATGGGTTAATGTTAATCATCCTGGCCGGCGTTGTCGGTTTTGTGATGGCTTGGGGTATAGGTGCAAACGATGTTGCTAATGCAATGGGAACATCCGTTGGTTCAAAAGCTCTAACAATTAAACAAGCAATTATTATTGCAATGATTTTTGAATTTGCCGGCGCTTATTTAGCCGGTGGCGAAGTGACCTCCACAATAAGAAAAGGCATCATAGATGCTGGCCCATTTGAAGCAATTCCTGAGTTATTTGTACTTGGTATGATTTCTTCTTTGCTGGCGGCCGGAATTTGGTTAGCAGTTGCATCATATTTTGGCTGGCCGGTCTCAACGACCCACTCGATTATTGGCGCTATCATAGGTTTTTCAGTTGTTAGCGCTGGTACCGAAGCTGTGCACTGGGGACAGGTTGGTGGTATCGTTGGAAGCTGGATTGTAACACCATTGATTTCAGGCGTTTTGGCATATTTAATATTTATGAGTGCTCAAAAGCTGATCTTTGATACCGACAACCCGATTAAATATGCTAAACGCTATGTCCCTTTTTATATGGCATTTGCTGGATTTGTTCTTTCTCTTGTAACCATCAAAAAAGGTTTAAAACACGTATTTGCCGATTTATCTGCGTCTCTGTCAACCGCGCAGGAATTTATGTTAGCCATCGCGATTTCTATTGTTGTTGCCATCATAGGTTATATATTAATCAGCCGTTTAAAAATTTCAGACGATCAACCGAAAGAAAACCAATTTTCGAGCGTCGAAAAGATTTTTGCTTTACTGATGATAGTGACCGCTTGTTGTATGGCTTTTGCACATGGCTCAAACGATGTTGCCAACGCTATCGGCCCGCTAGCTGCGGTAGTGAGCGTGGTTGAAAGTGGTGGCGAAATTGGTTCCAAAGCCGTGTTAGCTTGGTGGATTTTACCGTTAGGTGCTTTTGGTATCGTTTGTGGTTTAGCGTTATTTGGTCATAGAGTTATGGCAACCATAGGCCAAGGTATAACACACTTAACACCAAGCCGAGGTTTTGCGGCAGAACTTGCCGCGGCGTCAACTGTGGTCATAGCTTCAGGTACAGGTTTACCTATTTCAACCACCCAAACTTTGGTAGGTGCCGTATTAGGGGTAGGACTTGCACGCGGGGTTGCTGCATTAAATATGGGAGTGATCCGAAACATTATCATATCTTGGGTCGTCACTCTGCCGGCAGGAGCTTTATTAGCAGTCATTTCTTTCTATATCTTGCAAGCTATAGTAGTGTGATTGTCAAAGTACTGAGATAACCATCAAAAACGCTGCTCGAGAGTGGCGTTTTTTAACATTTAATATACACTGACAGCTATGCTTGTTCTTCGTTAGTGTTCGCATCTACTTTCTATGCAAAATAAACACCTTAATAGTTCCGCTTTAAACTGGCGGCAAATAAAAGATAAACTTTTATATATCATAGTGACCTTAGGTGGGGTTTCTGTGTTGCTGACGCTGTTGGTTTTATTTTGTTATCTTTTTTATGTCGTTAAACCGGTTTTTGAGCCCGTTGAAGTAGAGTTTAAAACAAGTATAAGCAATGATCTTGGCCAAATTATCAGCAGTGGCTTTTATCAGCAGGAAAATCATATTTGGTTATTAAATAAAAGTGGCGAGTTAAAAGCTTATGAGGTAGCGAGTGGTCGCTTAGTTGCTGAAAACAAAATTGAGCAATTTGCGTCTGATAGTCGCTTAATTGTTGCAGAAAATAACAAAAATCTAATTGCTGCGTTAACGGCTGAGCAGCAGTTGACTATATATCAAGTGATAACACCAGATAGTCATCAAATAGAGCTGAAAGAGCTGGCATCTTTTGAGCAATTAACGACTGAGTCGGAGGCTTTAGATCACATATCTTTCACGGTGAATGAAGCAAAAGATCAAGTTTTGTTCGCATGGCAACATAAAAACACTATTAAAACCGTAGCATATCGCTTAAAACAACATTTATTGTCAGAACAGGATAATTGGGACAAACTAGAGCAAAACTTAGTGATACCCAAACAAGCTGAGATACAAGCGATTCACGTAGGTTCCCACGCAGCACGGATTTTTGTAGTCACATTAAAACAAATTTTGGTTTTTGACAGTTTAGATTTAGCAAACATCAAGCTAATTGCGAGTGCGCCACTAACGGCGGAGCCAAAAGCCAGTCTGCTGCTGCCAGGCGCAAGCTCTTTATTATTGCAATATCCAGGTAAAGTTGAGCAATGGTTTGAGGCGAACAATGCAAACGGACGGGCTTATGTGCAGGTACGAGCGTTTGACAGTTTGCAAAATAGCCTTATCTTTACCGAGCATTTTCGCCGTGTGTTTGCCGTTTTTTCAGCGTTGCAAACACCCACACTCAAGCTCTTCCATAGCACCAGTGAAAATCTGCTGGCCGAAGTTCACCTCACTGATATACCTAGTAAAACAGAGATCAGTGAAGCCGACTTTAGCTTTACCGGTCGTAAGCTGGTTTTAAGCAGTTCAGAACGGGTATTTGTATATCAAATCGACAACCCTCATCCGGAAGTCAATTTTACTTCATTATGGCAAAAGATCTGGTATGAAAATTACCCCGAGCCTGATTATGTTTGGCAGTCAGGCGCATACTCAGATGAGTTTGAAGCCAAGTTTAGTTTAATGCCGCTGACCCTTGGTACTGTTAAATCGGCCCTCTATGGTATGTTGTTTTCTATTCCGCTAGCGATAGCGGCCGCAATTTATACCGCTTTTTTTATGTCGAGCACCATGCGGGCAAAAGTAAAACCTGTCATTGAAACCATGGAAGCCTTGCCAACAGTGATCTTAGGTTTTATGGCCGGTTTGTGGTTAGCCCCCTTGATAGAATCTTATTTGTTTAGCTTAATACTCTTGTTTTTTTTAGCCCCTTTGGTGGTGTTATCCGCTGCGGCCGTTTGGTTTAAAATAAAACATCTTTTACCTACCAAGATTCAACTAATTAGCCCAGTGCTGCTGCTTATGCCAGTATTGATGGTATTTTCTTGTTTAGTATTTGCTACAGCGGAGCAGTTTAACGTTTGGCTGTTTAACGGCAATGTACGGCTATTTATCAATACTGAATTAGGTTGGGATTATGAGCAGAGAAATGCACTTGTGGTTGCTATTGCAATGGGTTTTGCCGTGATCCCTACGGTGTTCACCATTGCCGAAGATGCTATTTATGCAGTACCTAAACGCTTTACCGAAGCCTCGTTAGCCTTAGGGGCAACCCGTTGGCAGACCATGTGTCGTGTTGTTTTATTGATTGCAAGTCCGGGAATTTTTTCGGCTATGATGTTAGGGTTTAGCAGAGCTGTGGGTGAAACTATGATAGTACTGATGGCAACTGGTAATACCCCAATTATGGATTGGTCTATTTTGGAAGGAATGCGTACTTTAGCGGCTAACATAGCGATCGAGTTGCCTGAAGCCGATTCAGATAGTAGTCATTACCGCATTTTATTTTTATCTGCGCTAGTATTGCTGGTCTTTTCATTTTTCTTTAATACGTTGGCCGACCTGGTGCGTCATCATTTACGGCAGAGGTACAGTCGCCTATGAAGCATCAATTGGTTGTAAATAAATCACTCCAAAAAATGGTGCCAGGCGTGTGGTTAACAGCAGCAGCGGTCAGTATTTGTCTACTGACTGTTTTTATTTTGGTGGGCATGATTTCTGCTCGAGGTTTAAGTTATTTTTTACCGTCACCCGTTCAGACGATTGTTTTACAGCAGCCAATTGCAGGGCAGAGTCAATATGTCGGTCAAATATTGGCGCAGGAAGACAGCTATCAAGCCTTAAATGACCGAGAATCTGCCGCACAGCGCATTTTATTACGGCATACCACATCGAACTTAGCGCGTTCTAAATATCTTTGGATTGAACTTAACGAAATAAAAAGCATGCGCTTGGATAAAGATATTATGGTTGTAGAGCGGTTAAATGCGAGTCCACTTTTTGTTTATGCTTATCAGACGTCTCAGGCTAAACTTCTGGCCAAGCTTGAACAAATTAATCAGTTGCAAGACAGAGTCGCAGAGCTCAGGCGGGGCAAACTGAGCCGTTTATTGGATCAAGTCGACCAAGCGGGTCCGGATTTGCCGTCAATACGCGATTCACTTGCAGACGTTGAAGCCGAGATCAGCGCCTTGCAGCAAAAAATGCAGCAAAAGAATTTGTTGGTAACAAACATATATGGCCAACAAGTAGAAATTAAAGCTCAAGAATTAGCGACACTTTATTGGCCAAACCAGATGAATTTTTGGCAAAAAAGCAAGTTTTTTGTGCAGCGTTTCATTGACTTTGTTAGCGATTATCCGCGTGAGGCTAATACGCGTGGTGGGGTATTTCCAGCTATTTTCGGCACTGTGTTAATGGTTCTTTTAATGTCGTTATTGGTAGCGCCAATGGGCGTGATCGCTGCAATTTATTTACATGAGTATGCCGGCAATAATTGGCTCACTCGAATAATAAGAATAGCCGTTATCAACCTTGCAGGGGTGCCATCAATTGTTTATGGCGTGTTTGGTTTGGGCTTTTTTGTATATTTTGTCGGAACGGGTATAGATGAGATATTTTTCTCCGAGCAACTGCCATCACCAACGTTTGGCTCACCCGGAATTTTATGGTCCGCTTTAACTTTGGCTATTTTGACCTTACCCATTGTAATAGTCACGACAGAAGAAGGTTTAAGCCGTATTCCGGTATCAATACGTGAAGGCAGTTACGCACTGGGGGCAAACCGCTCAGAAACTATCTGGCGTGTGATTTTGCCAATGGCGAGTCCGGCAATAATGACTGGGCTTATCCTGGCTGTTGCGCGGGCAGCGGGGGAAGTTGCACCTCTGATGTTAGTTGGGGTCGTTAAAATGGCCCCTACATTGCCGCTAGACAATGTGTTCCCTTACCTGCATTTAGATCGCCAGTTTATGCATTTAGGTTTTCATATTTATGACTTGGGCTTTCAAAGTAGCCAAATAGAAGCGGTCCGGCCAATGGTGTTTGCGACGGCCTTTTTATTAATATTGATTGTGGTATTTTTAAATTTAGCTGCGGTGTCTTTACGTAACCGCCTAAATTATAAATATCATTATACTAAGCGTTAATTAAGGTGAGGTTTAGTGATTTCATTTTCTCCTAGTATGCAAAGCGCCAGTTATCTAACTGCACCAGATGAATTGAGCGATACAGAAACCGAACTTGCCATCAACAACTATTGTTTATTTTACGGTCAACAGCAAGCCTTATTCGATATTAATATGAAAATTCCTAAAAATAAGGTGACCGCCCTCATAGGGCCGTCAGGATGCGGTAAATCAACCTTGTTACGAAGTATTAATCGCATGAATGATTTGTTGCCAGATTGTCGCACGCAAGGTGAGATTTTGTTTGCTGGTCAAAATATAATGCAGCCAAATGTAGATGTGGCAACGCTTAGGCGTATGATCGGCATGGTGTTTCAAAGTCCAAACCCATTTCCCAAGAGTATTTTTGAAAACGTCATTTATGGCTTGCGGGTCAGAGGGGTCAATAATAAACGGCGTTTAGACAGTGCCGCCGAAGATGCGTTGCGCAAAGCGGCTTTATGGGATGAGGTAAAAGACAGATTAGATGAAAGCGCGCTCAATTTATCTGGTGGCCAACAACAGAGATTAGTCATAGCACGCGCCATTGCGGTAGAACCGAGCGTTTTATTATTAGACGAACCGACCTCAGCGTTAGATCCGATAAGCACTTTAACTATCGAAGAATTAATAAATGAACTAAAATCTACTTATACAGTGGTCATAGTCACCCATAATATGCAGCAAGCAGCACGCGTTTCTGATTACACAGCTTTTATGTTCATGGGTGAGCTGATAGAGTATACAGATACCAACCAACTGTTTACCACGCCAAGCAAGAAAAAAACCGAAGATTATATTACTGGACGTTATGGCTAATCGTGTAGATTATATTTGTTTAAATTGAGGCATTATGGATCTTAAAATTGATAATCATATTTCTGGACAGTTTGGGCGCGAACTCGAAAGTATGGTTTCCCATGTGCTGGATATGGGAGGGATTGTTGAAAAACAATTAAACCAAGCGTTACAGGCAATTAGCAATGAAGACGAAAAGCTCGCTCATAAGGTCATTCAGGAAGATTATAAAATTAATGCCTATGAGATTATGATAGATCAAGAATGTGCTCGCTTGATTGCTAAACGTCAACCGGCGGCGATTGATTTACGTATTGTTTTGGCGATAGTTAAAATTATTGCCGATTTAGAGCGCATTGGTGATGAAACCTGTCGTTTAGTTAAAGCTGCTTTAGAGCAATTCAATAACTCTGAACAGAGATTTTTAGTTGATCTGGATCATATGGGTCAACAAGTGCTGAAAATGTTTAAAGGTGCGCTGGATTCCCTAGCTCGAATGGATAGTTTGGCGGCTTATGAAGTTTATAAACAAGATAAAAAAATTGATGTGGCGTACGAAGCCATTACCCGCCAGCTGATGACCCACATGATGGAAGACCCCCGTGCTATCCCAAGGATTATGGATGTGGTTTGGTCGACTCGCTCATTAGAGCGAATTGGAGACCGTTGCCAAAATATTAGTGAACATGTTATCTATTTGATTAAAGGTAAAGATGTTCGGCATAGCAGTACTGAACAAATCGAAGCCATGCTTAAACCGAAAGGTTAAGTTGCAGTTTTTATATCGTTAAACTTGTCATCTGGCGCATTAATTTTAATGACCTGTCATGCTTTTGTCATGTATCTGTAATACCATAGCGGATTTCAAAACCGTAAGTGGGATTTAAATGACGAGCCGTTTCGCTTTTTTAGGTATCTTGGCACTGCAAATACTATTGTGGCCGGTAAAGGCTTATGAATTAGATACACGTTTACCTCAATACCAAGCTGACAGGCTAGTTTCGGGCAAGCTATCTTCCGTCGGATCTGATAGTTTGGCCAATCTGATGGCCTTTTGGGCAGAGCGGTTTAATCAAGATCACCCCAACGTGGTAATGCAATTGCAAACGGCCGGCTCATCAACAGCCCCGCCGGCACTTACCGAAGGCACAGCACAACTTGGGCCGATGAGCCGAAAAATGAAAGATAAAGAGTTACAAGCTTTTTACCATCGTTTTGGCTATCGTCCGATTGCGATCCGCGTCGCAATTGATGCATTATCCGTATTTGTTAATAAAGACAACCCGATTAAAGGGCTTACGATAAAACAAGTCGATGCTATTTTTTCGTCTACGCTAAAATGTGGTGCGAATCGTTCAGCCCGCCACTGGGGGGAGCTTGGCTTGAGTGGAGATTGGGAAAAAAGAGACATTCAGATATTTGGCCGTAATTCGGTGAGCGGCACCTACGGGTATTTTAAATTATCAGCGCTATGTCGTGGTGACTTTAGAAATAATGTGAATGAACAACCTGGTTCTGCCTCAGTGGTACAGTCGGTATCAACATCACTCAATTCAATTGGTTATTCAGGAATAGGTTACCGAACTTCGGGCGTCCGTGTATTGCCTCTGGCTCAGTCGGGGGATGATTATATTGCTGCCACTATGGATAATGCGATTAATGGTCGTTACCCGTTAGCACGCTTTTTATATTTATATGTAAACAAAAAGCCAGGCCAAGCGCTAGATCCATTAGTGGCCGAATTTATTAAAATGGTATTATCTTATCAAGGTCAGTTCATTGTGCAGAAAGATGGTTACATACCACTTCCGTTGGAATTGGTAAAAGAAGATTTAGCCAAACTCGGGTTAGAGTAAAAAAGCGGGCAAAACCTGCTTTTTCACTTCATTATGTTTGTTTGAATTATCCGTTGCGGAAAACTCAAAGCAAAAAAGCTATTCAAGCTTAGTCGTTATTGCCACACTCGCTATCGTCCTGACAATAACCATATAAATATAAACTGTGGTTGGTCAGTCGCATGCCATGTTCTTTGGCAACAGATTCTTGGCGATCTTCGATAACATCGTCAATAAACTCAACGACTTTGCCACACTTTAAACAAACTAGGTGATCATGATGTTTTTTCTGACTTAGTTCAAAAACAGATTTCCCACCTTCAAAGTGATGGCGGTTGACAATACCCGCATCGTCAAATTGGTTTAACACTCGATATACAGTGGCTAAACCTATCTCTTCACCTAAATCTAATAAAAGTTTGTAAAGATCTTCAGCACTGATATGCTGATTCTCTGGTTGCTGAAGGATTTCGAGAATTTTTATTCTCGGCAGTGTCACTTTAAGACCTGCTTTTTTTAATTCAGTATTTTGCTCAGACATAATTTCGCATACTTAATAAATTTGGCTAGATTATAATGATGATAGCCCTAATTTAAAACTTAAAATGGCAGATATGCAAAAACTATTTAAAAAACCGGGCTTAATTCGTTTTGGAATGAATATTTGGCCACCTTTTTTATTTGCGGGTATCCGCATTATTCAACTGCAAAAAGATTATCGATATTTAAAAGCCGAGCTAAAACATTGGCGAATCAACTTAAATGTTAATAGGAGTCAGTTTGGCGGCAGTATCATGAGCATGACAGATCCGCTCTACAGTATATTATTGATAGGGGCACTCGGAGAGAAATACTATGTTTGGGACAAATTTGCCGATGTAAATTTCATCGCGCCTGGTTATAGTTGTTTATCAGTTGAAGCCAGATTAACAGACACTGATATTCAAACGATTAAAACCCATACTGCGAATGGTGAAAAGTACTTCCCTAAGTTTGTGCTCAGAGTCTGTGATAAAAAAGGGCAAATAGTTGCAGAGGTCCAAAGAACGCTATACGTTCGATTAAAACCTGAGTTTCGTCCGTAATGGAACCCATACCAGACTTCTGCCTCTAATGAACAGAGTTTATGTCAATTAAGGATAGAGAATGAAAAAGATCGCATTAGTAGCCAGTTTGTTCTGGCTGTCGTCTGTACCGCTGCAGGCTGAGCAACATACCGCTCAATCAGCCGAGCGTATCATAGTGCAAGCATCAGCGGCAGCTTATGCAGTGGCCGACAGAATAAGCGTTAATTTGTATATTGAACAGGAAGATGAGGAAGTTTCAGCCGCAAAACAAAAAGTAGATGAAGCAAGTCAGAATTTGCTTGATATGTTATCCCAAGCGGGTGTTGCAGAGCAGGATATTAGCAGCTACCAAATCAATATCTATCCAGTTTATAAACAGATAGAAAAGGAGAGAGTTCAATCAGGTTTTCGGGTTAGCCGGACGATAGAGTTAGAAATTCGAGATTGGGCGATTTTTGACCGCGTGATTGATAAATCGTTAAAACTTGGGGTCACTCGAGTCGGTGATATTCGTAGTCACGTTTCTAACAGCCAGAATCTATATTTGACAGCACTTGAAAAAGCTGTGCAGCAAGCCCAACAGAAGGCACTTCGTTTAGCTAAAAGCAGTGGCAGGGAGTTGGGATCTGTCATAGAAATTATTGAACAAGGCGGGCGCAATCATTATCCAGTTGAAGCTAAAATGATGATGGCAGATGGCGGGGTCAGCCAACCTGGACAAAGTCAGTTGACCGCGACAGTGCAAGTCACTTACGCGCTTGCACCTTGATTTGTATCGGCTTTAAAAAGTAGTAAATAAACGGCAGGCACTACGCAGAGGGTGAGCAAGGTGCCTATGCCCAAGCCAAACGCTAAAACGCTCGCTAAGCCATAAAATAGTGGGTCGTGTGCGATGATTAGCGGCAGTAGTCCTAAGACTGTTGTGACAGTGGTCATACAGACTGGTCGTAAACGGCTTAAACAGGCATTATAAACAGCGCTATGTATGTCCTCTCCTTGTTTACGTAAGATATCTATTCGGTCTATTAATACGATTGCATTATTAATAATAATACCCGCTAAACTATATAATCCCAGCGAGACCATAAAACCAAAAGGAGCTTGCATCACTAATAAACCCACAACAGCGCCAATAAAAGCAAGTGGTATCGTGATCACTATAATTAACGGACGACGGAATGAATTAAATTGGATGACCAATAATACGAGTACACCCGCCAATACCAAAGGCATATTTGCAGCAAGTGCTTGTTGGGCTTCGGCAGACTCTTCTATCACACCATCATATTCAACCCAGTGGTTGGCCGGCAAGTCGGCTGCTAAAGATTGCAGTTCTTCATCAATGACTGATTTCAGATCTTCCGCCGTGATACTTAAATTACGTGCTTCAATCGAAACGGTTTTGAATAAGTTTTCTCGATGAATTTGTGAAAAGTGACTTTCGCTCGAAAAGTCTGCTATTTGCATCAGAGGAACATAAGTGTTTTGTTTTGATGCATAAACACTGGTTGTACGTAACCTGTCTATATTCGTACGCTCAGCTTCAGTCGCGCGGTAAATCACTGGGATAATGGTATCTTGCTGCCGAAACTCAGTAACCTGTGCGCCACTAAAATAGGCGGCTAACGTCTGGGCAATATCATTTGACGTCACTCCAGCTCGCCTCGCACGTTGCTGGTCAACTTCTACTTGAATGGCAGTGACTCGGCTTTCCCAATCATCACGGATATCAATGGTATTTTCAACACTGCCTAATAGTTGTTTTATTTCCTGCGCTTTTTGATATATCACTTCTGAGTCAGGGCCTTTGACTTGAATTTTGATCTCTGAAGCGTCCGATGGGCCTAAAAACATGCGTTTTACGCGTGCCCTAAGTTGCGGAAACTGCCCGTTTAAGCCAACCTGAAGCGCTTGGATAACAGAATCCATGTTCGCCAATTTGTCTACGTTTAATACCATAAAACCTTTATGGGCGGCTGGGTCAATCGGTGTTAAAGAAAGTACAAACCTAGGCCCACCAAAGCCCACATAGGCTGCATATGACTCAACCGAAGCAAAGTCTGGGTTGCCCTCTAACCATGCAAAAACAGATTCTAACGAGCGCTGAGTCACGTTACCGGTTGCGCTAGGCTCTAAGTCAAAATAAACGAGGACTTGGGTGCGATCTGAATCAGGAAAAAATTGCTGTTTAACTAAGCTCATAGCACCGACAGAGATTAACAGTGCAATAAATGAGACAGCCAAAGTCGTTTTTTTATGTCGTAAGCTAAATTTTAAAATATTGGGATAGAAACTTTGTAATTTATTAAGCGCTGAATCAGCGTTGCCTGAGTTATCCGCTTTTAAAAAATAAAAACACAAAATCGGAGTCAAAGTCAGTGCTAAAACCCAGCTCGTGAGTAAGCTAATTAAAATGACCAAAGAAATGGAGCGGGTATACTCTCCAGCGACGTGCTGCGCCAACATCAGCGGTAAAAAAAATAAAATAGTCGTGAACGAGGAGCTTAATAACGGGATCGCGAGCTCAGATGGCCCTGTTTTTAGCGCTTGCATTCGATCCATGCCTTGTTCGAGTCGACTTTTAAAATCCTCAGCAATAACAATTGCATTGTCGACTAAAAGGCCTAACGCAATGATTAAAGTGGCTAAACTCATGCGTTCTAAACTTAAACCATAAAAGTTCATAATGGCTAGGGTGATCAGCATCACACTTGGAACTAAACTGCCCACGATAAGGCCAGTTCGCATGCCCAGAAAAATCATTACTACAATCAAAACGATGCTGAGCGTTTGCAAAACGTTGATCGAAACACCATCGACGGTTGCGTTAACCTGATCCGCCTGATAGGTCGCAATATTTAATTGATAACCAATTGGAAGGCTCTCTTGCACAGCTTCAATTTTGCGTTTCATGCGCGGACTATACTCTAAGACGTTATAGCCACTTAACATAGAGATGGCAAATACGATTGCTCGTTCGCCGTTGTAATACGCAATTTTTTCTGGCGGGTCTATATAGCCACGGCTGACTGTCGCGATGTCTTTTAACAATAAGGGTTGTGATAAACCAGGGATATTGATTAGGGTATTTTCTATCGTTTCGATAGAGTCGTAATTACCGGTTGGCTCTACTGTGTAGGACCTGTGTTCGGTTTCAATGCGGCCACCTGGGCGGATAATATTTTGGTTTTGCAACACTGCTGCGATCTGCTGTGGGGCGATGCCGAGTTGAGCCAGCTTGGCATTGGCGACTTCAATATATATGCGCTCTTGTTGAATACCCAACAATTCAATTTTGTTGGTCCCTTCAACACCATATAAAGAATCTCTGATGTGCTCTGAAATGTCTTTCATCTGTGCCATTGAAAAACCATCAGAGGTTAATGCTAAGGTGATAATTGCCACATCACCAAAATCGTCATTAACAAAACTTGGGCCTGTGCCCTCAGGTAGTTTGGCGCGCGCGGCAGAGACCTTGTTACGTAAATCTTGCCAAATATTTTCTAACTCAAAATAGCGATCGGCAATTTCAACATGAATTAATGATAATCCGGTAGACGAGGTCGACCTTACTCTCTCGAGTTGTGGTATCTGGCGTATTTCTTCTTCAATTTTTTTTGTGATCAAATTTTCGACACGTTCAGCTGACATGCCGGGATAAGCCGTCGATACAATCGCTTCACGTATTGTTATTTCAGGGTCTTCTCTTGCCGGTAAGTTGTAATAACTGAAAAGTCCGAACAACAATAAAATCATGATGATCATTAATACCGGTTTACGGTACCTGTGGGCCTGCAGAGCAATATTCATAATGTCAGCTACTAATTATAAATTTGTATTTTTTGTTCCATTAGACGAACTTGTTGGCCGTGCTGTAAAAACGAGACGCCAGCCGTTGCAATAATTTCACCTGGGGTGAGTCCGTTTTCAATGAGCGCGTAATTACCGATAACTTCTGTTACAGAGACTTGCTGCTTACGTAGTGTGTGACTATCTTTTTGATAAATATAAACCCAAGCGGTATTATTTTTGCCGGTTAAAATACTACTCACCGGAATTAAAACCGTTTCGCCACGAGAAGACTGAGTGATGTCTGTCAGGTTATAAACTAATTCTACTTCCACTGACATACCGGCTTTTAGTGGCTCAAATTGCTCTAACAAAGTTAGGGTCACTGGAAAAGCGTTAGCTTGACTGGCCGTACTGGATATTTCTGTGACTCTTGCCTGCAGTTTTTTATCTGGATAGGCGGATGCATTAAAGTTAAACACTTGACCATATTCTATCTGGCCTACCAATGTTTCCGGAACCAGAATAGAAATTTCTAATCCATGTAAGCTTTCTATTTTTAAAATATTCTGCCCGCTTTGAACTTGTTGAGAAGGCTCTGCTGAACGTTCTGTTATTCGGCCTGCGTAGGGGGCCTTTAATGTTGCATCGGTTAAATCTTTGCGGGCAATTTTTAATTGGGTTCGGGCGACAGAAACGCTGGATTCAGCACTTTCTGCTTGTGCTTTGGCATTGTCGTATTGGGATTCAGAAACCAGCTGTTTGTCTAACAACTGCTGAAATCGCTTATATTCAGCTTGTGCTTCGCGGTAGCTGGCTAATGCTTTATTTAGCTCACCCTCTGCAGCTTGCAGCGCTAATTCATAGGGGCTGAGCTCAAGCTCGGCAAGCGTTTGACCGGGTTTGACCGTATCACCCACTTCGACATCAATATCTTCTATTTTGCCACCCACTTGAAAACTTAATGGGGCACTGTCTACAGCCTTGAGGGTGCCGGGGACACGACGGATTTGCTGTTTAGGGCTGGTATCTACTTGTTGCCAAGCAATACTGCGGATAATTTTTTCATGAGTATTTTCTGGCTGGCTACACGCGGATAGCGATAACCAGCTTAAAACGAGCCAACCGGTTAAAAGTTTAGTTTTCATCGGCTGGTGTTCTCCTGTTAGCCGTTATGCTTCTTCTGGAATTGAACGTCTTACATAGCAGCCCAATTCACTATAATGATGAACATTAGCTTTTAATACCTGTAAAGCATTTTGTAATTTTTCTTTACGCAGGTTTTCCGTGACATCAATATAAAACATCTCTTCCCAAGGTTTGCCTTGGATGGGTCGAGACTCGATTTTACACATATTTATTTGGTGATCTTTTAAAATCGCCAGCGCATCAACAAGTGCACCAGGGCGCTGACCGACAGAAATAACAAGCGACGTTTTAGCTGCACAACCTAAGGGTACCTGAATGCCCTCTTTAGCTACGACAATAAAACGCGTTTGGTTTATTTTTTGGTTCGCAATATTATTTTGCAATGGCGTGAGCTGATGAACTTTACCTGCTTCTATACTGCCCAAAACAGCCACGTTGGGATCCTCTAATTGACTAACATAAGCGAGCGCACTTGACGTACTATCCATATTTTTAAGCTTGACGCCTGGTAAGCTGGCTAAAAATTCACTGCATTGGGCAATAGGTTGGTGGTGCGCATATATAGTGTGTATGTCTTCAATCTTGCTACCTGGTTTACCTAATAGGCTGTGGCGAACTGGAATATACACTTCGTCTATGATCTTTAGGCGCGTTGTTTGCAATAAATCATAAACTTCGTTAATACTGCCTGATGAAGTATTTTCAATTGGCAATAAGCCTATTTCTGCTTGTTTATTTTCGACCGCGGCAAAAATTTCATCGAAGGTTTTGCAACCAACATCGATTAACTCACCGTTGATAGAGGTTAAATATTTATCGACAGCGTTGTAACTATATGACCCCGGGCTGCCTAAATACGCAATTTTATATTGGCCGTTTTTCAACTTAGGATTATCGAGCTTAAGTAAAAAATCTTGTTGTAGTTCGACTGAGTCTTCGATGATATTGCGGTAGACACGGTGAATGTAATCACCTGATAAGTCCAGTTTGCGACCTTTTTCGACTAAATTTTCTAACAATAAACTCTCGCGGTAGTGATCGCGAACCGGTTTTAAATCCTGTATTTTACTTTTGACGACCTGCAAACTTAATTGACGGCGTTGAGCAAGTAATTTTAATAAGGTTTCGTCTAACTCGGTAATTTGTTTTCTAATGAGATTTAAATCTATTTTATCCATGCTCTATATATAATTGGACGGCTGCCGAATGGCGATACTATAGCGAATTAACGCCATTAGATAAATTAATAATTACATTTAAGACTGATTTGCGTCATAGATAGTGTAAGTGGCTCGCCCTGCGTCTTTTGCCTGATACAAAGCGATATCGGCTTGTTTGAGCGCTTGTTCTAAACCATAGTCGGTATCACTAATGCCGATACTCGCCGAAATGGTGATATAACCTTTACCTTCGACTTTAAGTTGAGTGGTTGATAGCTTCTCAATTAACCGCTGTGCAAACTGCTCAGCGCCGCTGAGAGAGCAGTCTAACATTAAGATACAAAATTCTTCACCTCCTAAGCGGGCAAACACATCATGATCTCTGATGACTTCATTTTTAATCAGGACGCAGAATTGTATTAAAATCTGATCACCGGCCTGATGGCCAAACCTATCATTGATGCGTTTAAAATGATCAATATCCAACATAAATAAACTGGTTTTAAAACCTTTCCGTTCGGAAAAGTGCAATAAAGTTTGTGCTTTTTCAAAAAATGCCCGACGATTGTAAATTTGCGTCAGTGGATCGGTCGACGATTGCGCTTTTAATTCGTTGTTAACGGAAATTAAACGCTTTTCTACAAATTCACGTCGTTTAATTTCCCGTCGTAAGCTGGTTGATAAATAGATAAACCGAGACGCAATGACACTTAACATGATAATGAGTGCCGCGGAAATAATACCCACGTGAATCACCCAATTATCAAACCGACTGGGCTCATCGAATAAAAAACCATTTAGGTCGAGTTGCCCTTTGGCCATACCCAGTGCCCGATAGTTTTCAGCTATTGTTTGCCAGCGGCCAGGATTCATATGACCCAGCTCAACCAAGTCGGGCATAATTAGCGCTTTTAACGTTTGAGCTTCATATTTAAGTTCTTGATAGGTTTTTTCAGGGGCATAATATTGCTGAATTAGGCGAATACTTTCATCGATATTTTGCAATGCATACTGCCACCCTTTTAACGAAGCTTGTTTAAAACGTTTGACCAGTTTAGGATTACTGCGGGCGAGTGAATGCCGAGTAATTAATACATCACTATAAAAATTTACGCCATAATCTTTAGGTTCTATCAGGGTCACCTCATAGCCCATGTTTTTAAGCCGATAGGGTTCATTAGAGATGTATCCATTGATAGCATCAACTTTGCCAGAGATTAAATCTTTTAATGTGGCTCGCGTAGGCTGAAAGTTAATATCTGAAAGTTGAATACCTTCGCGGTTAAAAATTGCCATTAAAGCAGCACTTTCAGGTGGCGGTAAAATGGGTAAATTGCGGCCAATTAGGTCGTGTGGCGTTGACAATTTTCGTTCGCTTAATGTGATCCATGTAACTGGTGAGGTCTGCATAATAGCTGCAAGTGCAACAACAGGTTTTTTTTGCATGTGGTAAATCACCACGGCTGAACTGCTGACTGCAAAATCCGCATCGCCTTGTAAAATTGACTCTAAAGGGGCTTGGCTGTTAGCACCTCCTTCGATCAAACTAACGTCTATTTTTGCTGCCTGATAATAACCTTTGTGCAGTGCCATATAATAACCGGCAAATTGGAACTGATGTGACCAGCGTAGTTGCAGTGACACTTTGTCAAGGGCAGATAGAGGACTGCTTACAGTTAATAAGCAGATGACCATAAAAATAATGAGTTTAAATCTTGATGTCATTAATTGTTGTAATTTTATGTTATGCTCAGACACTGACTGACCCCAGGCAAGAAAAATGAATACTCAACCAGTGCAGCTGAAATACTCAAACTATTTATAGTCTAGCAATAAAAAAAAATTTGCAAATATAAACCTAAAAATAGGTAGAGCGCATATGCAGGAAATTAACCAGTTTTTACTATTATTGGATCAATATTTAGGCAGTGCCTGGTATTTTCCGTATCTATTGTTAGCCACCGGGCTCTTTTTCACCATTTATCTTTCGTTTCCACAGTTTAAATTGTTTCGGCTCGGCTGCCGTAGGTTGTTCAGCAAAAATTCAAGCGGTCCTGGTGAAACTAGCCATTTTCAAGCGCTTAGTACTGCTTTATCTGGGACGGTTGGTACCGGCAACATAGGTGGGGTTGCGCTGGCAATCTATTTAGGAGGACCTGCGGCTTTATTCTGGATGTGGGTGACAGCTTTTTTGGGCATGGCAACAAAATACGTTGAAGTTAGTCTGTCGCATAAATATCGCGAACGACTGGCTGATGGCAGTGTGTCTGGTGGACCTATGTATTATATGCGTGATCGACTTAAGTCACCTAAGCTCGCGGCGATTTTTGCTCTGGCAGTTGTCATTAGCTCATTTGGCACGGGTTCAATGCCACAGATTAACAATATTGCTTTGGCAATGGAGACAACGTTTGCGATCCCTAATTATGTCACAGGTTTGGTATTGGCTAGCTTATTGGGGTTTGTAATTTTAGGCGGGATCAAACGCATTGCACAGGTGACCTCTAAAATTGTTCCTTTAATGGCTGGTGTGTACGTGATGGCTTCTCTGTTGATAATTGTCAGTCATTATGAAAATATTTTGCCATCGTTGCAGATTGTTTTTGCCAGCGCTTTTACTGGCACAGCAGCAACCGGTGGTTTTTTAGGCGCCAGCTTTGCGTATGCCTTTAGTCGTGGTGTGAATCGTGGTCTGTTTTCAAATGAAGCAGGGGCGGGGTCATCCGCAATCGCTCACGCCAGCGCGCGCACTAAACAACCAATAGAAGAGGGCGCAGTTGCTTTGTTAGAGCCTTTTATTGATACTTTAATTCTATGCACGCTAACTGGCTTAGTGATTTTAGCAACTGGGAGTTGGCAGCAAAAACATTTAAATACATTCGACCGTGCAGATATGTACGTCATTGAAGGCCAATATCAATCACCTAACAAGTCTGAACAGCAAGCTTTATCAAAATGGTTAAACAAGCAAAATGACCATGATATTCGACTTTATAGTGGCCAACTTAACGTTGACGGCGGCGCTTTAACAAATGAAAAAGTCACTATAATTAACGCACGATCAATTGCTGAACAAGTACAAATTACGCATAATGGCGCTCCGTATTCAGGCTCAGTTCAGATCATCGATGGTAAGTTAGTCGATAGTGATGTTCAGGTCTCAGGGTTGTCGCTTTTGCATTCAACGGCACTGACAGCGGTCGCTTTTAATCAAGGTTGGTTAACTGGTTTTGGTGAATATGTAGTGGCCATCTGTATATTATTATTTGCTTTTTCCAGTTCGATTTCTTGGAGTTATTACGGCGACAGGGCAATGGTATTTTTATTTGGCAGCCGCTCAGTCGTTTTATATCGTGGCTGTTATGTGCTGGGCTTTTTTTTAGCCGCTATTTTAGATACTACTTTTATTTGGAATTTGGCAGCAATAACGATAGTGTTTATGACATTACCGAACATTTTGGCGATCTTGTGTCTAAGTCGAGAGATGAGACAGACGCAAACCGCGTACCATAAGCATAACAAAGAGGAACAATAGAGAGTATATGGCATTAACCCATTGTCCTAAGTGTGATAAAAAGATTTCCGATAAAGCGGATCAATGTCCGCATTGTGAGCACCTGATGGTGGCTGATCCGGAAAAACTAGAAACCCAACGGCGTATCAACCGAATAAAAAAAAGTTCATCGTTAATTACTCAGTCGTTTTTAGGGCTTATTTTATTTATTGGCGGGTTAGCCTACTCTAGTTGGTACGCTGAAGATGGTATGAGTAACGATAAAATTGCCGCTCAAGTGATCGCTGGAATAGGGGTTTTTTGGTATTTAGTTAGTCGAATTCGGATTTTAATGTTTCGGAGATCGGGTAAGTGAATTTAATAAAAATGGTAGAACAGATGCCTGAATCTGTCTATTTATCTATGTTAGAAGCGGTTGAAACCGGAAAGTGGAAAGACGGACAACCGTTAACGCAAGCACAATTAGAGCATAGCTTGCAAATTGTTATGGCATGGCAGGCGAAACATCTAGACAGCGATGAGCATTTTACGCTGGCAGCGAATGGCAACCTCAATCAAAAAAGCCGTGCTCAATTTAAACAAGAGCTGACAGAACAGACGATTATTCGGTTTAAAAGTGATGATATTTAAACAATTATTTACCCCTAAATGGCAACACTCAGACGCAAAAGTGCGTCAAAAAGCTTTGTCTCAACTGGAAGACAAAAATATTATTCGACAAATCGCAGAGCAAGACCTAGAGCGAGATATACGTCGCCAAGCATTAGAAAAATTGTCATCATTTGCTGATTGGTTACGAGCGCATCAAACAGAAAAAGATGCATTTTTGAAAAAAGTGGCTTACGAAAAAGTAAAAGCCGCACTGGTTGGTGAAACCTTGTCCGTCTCACAGGATGATAAACTCGCGTGCTTGCAACACAGTTCGGATATGCAATTGGTTGAAGATGTTTTGCGCTTGAGCCGAGATCCTGTGTTGAGATCACAAGCGTTGGAGCGGGTTACGCGGCAAAGTATTTTATTAGAAATAGTGATGCGCGACACTGATGCAAAGATAGCGGTTGATGCTTTTAAAAAGCTTGATTGTGAACAAAAACAATTAGAAAAAATAGTACAAAAGGCCCAATCATCAGCTGTTGTTCAGTTAGCGCAAGCTCGTTTAGATGAGGCCAGACAAGCCGCTGAACAAGTGACTAAATTACAGCAAGAAACAACGTTAGTACTGAGTAAGTTATTATCACTTCGGGATAAAACAGATTATTTAAACGTTAAAGGTGAAGTTGAAGCCTTAACCACACAATGGCAGCAGTTAGTTCAAGCATTTGCGATTTTACCGGCCGAACAACAAACGATTTATGAGCAAAAATATCAGCAAATTTACCCTAAAGTAGAAGCTAAACTTGCTCAATTAAAAAAAACTTATGAAGCGCAACTCGCCGAGCAGCAAGCTGCTCAAGCTAAGCAGCAGTTGATTGCTGAGGTGAGCTCTGACATTAAACAGATAGAAACGACTTTAGCCGAGGCGATAAACGGTGAGCATCACGGAGAAAACATACAAGATACTGATGCAATAAATAAAAAAATAAGTGCAAGCATCACTAAATTGCAGTTAGATCATAGCGGTGGCAGTCAAATTGAAAAATTATTCAATCAGTTGAATCAATTAAAAGCCAAATCAGAACGTTTACCCGAATACGCAGAGCAAATCAGCCAAGCAACAAGACTCATCGCTCAGTTGAACGAACAACCTATACCTGACAATTCCGAAGCCTATCCACAAGCGGCTGAGTTTTATGCAAATTGGTCTAAGAAGTGGCGAAGTCTACAACATGGATTAATATTTAAATTGCCACTTGCATTGGAACAAAGCAGCGGCATCTTAATTCAGCAATGGCAGCAGGCGCTTAAACAAATTGAACAGCAGCAGAACAGTCAATTACGACAAATACGTGGTCAAATGCGAGAATTAGAACGCTTGATACGTGAAGGGCATTTTAATATGGCGTTCGGTTTGTTTAAAAAGATCAGCGCTGGTTTTTCCGACCTGAGTGAGTTAAGCCAACAAAAGGTTGAGCGAGATTATCAGCGTATGAACGAGCAAATCGAAGAGCTAACAGACTGGAAAGCTTATATAGGTTTGCCGCGTAAACGTGAATTGCTTGCCGAAATGCAATCGGTGGCCGCTGAAACCGATGAAGATGTTCTTGCAAGAGCACGAAAAATTAAACAAATGCGTCAAACTTGGCGTTTATTAGGTAATGTTGACGGCGATGAAAACCAACATTTAAATCAAGCATTTGATGAAGCTGCTGAGTTGGCATTTGCCCCTTGCCGCGAAAAATTTGCAGAACTGGATGCACAGCGCCAAAAAAACCTAATTGAACGTGAAAAATTAATTAGTCAGTTAACCAATATCGAGGCGGCTTTTAATCAACAACAAGATTATAAGCAGTTACGAAAATCTCTAACTCAAGTACAACAGGCATGGAAATCAGCAGGTCCAGTCGAGCGCAAAGATTATTTGGCGGTCAGTGAGCAATATTTTGCTCGTCTAAAACCATTAAAACAGATATTGAATGATTTTTATAAACAAAATAGTGCAGCTAAACAAGCACTTATCGAGCAAGCAGAAGCGGTTCGTGAAGGGGATTTGGAGCAAGCATCGGCCCGCTTAAAAGACCTTCAAAAAGCATGGAAACAAATTGGTTTTGCAGGTCCGCGCGAAGACAATCAATTATGGCAAAAATTCCGTCAGATTAATGATCAGGTTTTTAATCAATTACAAACTGAATTTGAAAGCCAACAAGCGCAGCAAAATAGTGTTTACGAAATGCGTCAAAACGAGCTAGAGGCTTTAACTCAAAGCTTGTCGGATGCACAGGACGAAAAAACACTAGATGTGTCCATGAAAGCGGTGAAGGCACTTGATTTAGCTGATTTAACACCTGCACAAAAGCGCAAAATTCAGCGTCAGCAAAGCGAAATAGAAGGACAAATTTTAGCGGCTAAAAAATCATTGTCGGAGGCTCGCAAAGCTGCTGAATATGAACACTTGGTCGCGGTGTTGGAGCAGTTATTGAGAGAGCCGTCAGATGAGTTACCGTTAACCGAGATAAATCCGCGCTGGCATAAAGCCATTAGTGCGATGCAGCAACCAGCAAAGACAGATATGCGCAGTCGCCATGATGCAACTATCAAACTTGAGATCTTAACTCAAACTGATAGTCCAGCAGCAGACAAAGATCGTCGAATGGCACTGCAAGTGGCAATGTTGTCAGATAAATTAAATCAAGGGGACGAGTTAACCAGCGAACACTTATTAATAAATTGGCTTAGTGCAGGTCCTATGCTCGCTGAGCAAAGCCAGTTATTTAACCGACTTAAAGTGATCTTAAAGCGGCTTTAAGCCACTTTAAGATCTTAATATAGCTTGCTGCCCCAATTTAATTTACGGCGTAAAACGTTAAAATAGTTATAATCTTTGGGGTGGATCAGCTTTAATTGGTCAGGGTGTTTATGAATGCGTAACTCATCACCTGGTAATACTGGCAGGGTTACATGGCCATCACATGTGACACCCAATTGAGCTTGTGATCGGGATGGCATTGCCAATCTGACTTTAGCATCTGCATCAACCACTATAGGTCGGTTTGAAAGTGAATGTGGAAACATGGGTAATAAACTAATCGCATTCAGATTAGGAGTCAGGATTGGGCCACCACCAGACAACGAATATGCAGTGGAGCCAGTTGGGGTTGACATAATTAAGCCATCAGCACGTTGGCTAAATACAAATTTGTCGTTTATATAAACCTCAAACTCAATCATATGGGCGACTTTGTCAGAGTGTAAAACTGCCTCATTCACGGCGCTGTTGACGCTTTTAAGTTCGCCATGTCGATGAACTTGAACCTCGAGTAAAAACCTTTTTTCAGTTGTGTAGGAGCCATTTAACACGTGTTTTAACACAGTCTCACATGCATCTGGGTGAATATCGGTCAAAAAGCCCAAGTTTCCCCGGTTAATTCCAATGACTTTGGTATCATAACGAGACAGGACTCGCGCCGCACCTAACATATTGCCATCGCCACCGACGACTATGGCTAAATCGCATGCTTCGCCGAGTTCAACCAAACTTAGTTCGTTGATCTTATCGTTTGATAAATTGCGTGCAACTTTCTGCTCTACATACACTTCGCAGCCAGCTGTTGTTAGAAACTCAATAAGGCCAGAGACAGTGGTCAGAGTGTCTGCATGGTTAGGTTTGCCAACCAATCCAATTTTTTTAAAAATCATGCTGATACGAGCCTTGCTGTGAGTCTATTAATTTCTTTATGGGCAGATTAACAAATAATGAAAAAATGTGAAGTTGAATAATACAGCTTTTCGCCAGAATCAGACTTGAATCATAGTAATTAAGCCTTATATTGCATGGAGGCAATATTACGTGAATCTTGGAGTAACCCAAATATGACTAAAGAACAGCAAGATGTTCAGAATGAAGAAACCCAACAAACAGAGCCAGAAGTAGTTGCAGAAGGTGAACTGGAAACTTCAGCTGAGCAGGCCGAACAAGCCGAGCAAGCAGAAAACGAAAAAGATCAGTTGATTGAAACCTTACAGAGCCAACTGGCAGCGGCTGAACGAACTGTTGAAGAACAAAAAGATTCAGTCATTCGGGCTAAAGCAGAAGTAGAAAATGTTCGCCGCCGAGCCACTTTAGATGTTGAAAAGGCGCATAAATTTGCATTGGAAAAATTCTCGTCAGAATTATTACCAGTTGCAGATAACCTTGAACGAGCATTGCAAGCGGCTGATAGTGACAATGAGCAATTAAAGCCCTTGATCGAAGGCATAGAACTCACCTTAAAGAGCTTTGAAAGTACTATTGCCAAATTCGGTATGGAAATTGTTTCCCCAGAAAAAGGCGATGCACTAAACCCTGAATTACACCAGGCAATGTCAATGATCCCAGATCCAGAGGTAGAGCCGAATAAAATCATCAATTGTCTTCAAAAAGGGTATACCTTAAATGGACGATTGTTACGTCCGGCAATGGTAATGGTTGCTGCCGGTGGTGGTGTTGATACTAAAGCTTAAATAAAGGGATAGACCAAGTTTTTACCTAAGCAACAGGGGGTGTTGCTTAGGTAAATTAATAAATTGATGGGTTATTTAGCCGCTTCGTGAGCGGTAGTTTTTGTGGCTGGTAACACAGCGTTTAAAATAATCCCGATAATGGCACATAAACTAACGCCTTGCAGGCTAAAGGCACTGCCCCCTAATTGCATACCGCCAATACCAAATACTAAAATTAATGCAACAATGGTTAAATTACGCGGTGCGGTCAGGTTGATGTTGGCACGCGCTAACGTATTTAATCCTACTACGGCAATAGAGCCAAATAATAACATCATAATTCCGCCCATCACAGGAGACGGAATACTTTGCAATATCGCACCAATCTTCCCAATAAATGCCATCAAAACGGCAAAAATTGCTGCCCAGAACATAACCTTAGGATTAAAATTACGGGTTAACATAACAGCGCCTGTCACTTCTGAATAAGTGGTATTTGGTGGGCCACCCAAAGCTGAGGCTAAAGAGGTTGCGACTCCGTCACCCATTAATGTTCGATGTAAACCTGGTTTTTTCAAAAAGTCTTTGCCGGCGACTTGGCTAATGGCCATCATGTCGCCAATATGTTCAATAGCTGGCGCAATGGCAACGGGCAAAATAAATAGGATGGCTTGCCACTTAAATTCAGGCCAGATAAAAGCCGGTGCAGCTATCACAGGGGCGTTATAAACCGCAGTAAAATCAATGACCCCAGCCAACAAAGCCACCAAATAACCAGTAATAATGCCACATAATACAGGTAATAAACGCATTAAACCACGGGCCCAGATGGCCACGACCACAGTCGCAATTAATGCAGACATAGACAGCAAAATGGCAGTATTTTCAGCAACCAGCTGGATCGAACCATCACCACTTTTGCCTAATGCCATGTTGACAGCCACGGGGGCTAACGCCAAACCTATGACCATAATGACAGGGCCGACGACGACAGGGGGTAAAATTTTATGTAAAACTTCCACGCCTTTTAAGCGTACAAGCTGGCTGAGCAGTATATAAGCGAGCCCTGCACACAATAAGCCGCCCATGGTCGCAGCGGTTCCGTATAACTCTTTACTAGCGATAATAGGGGCAATAAAGGCAAAAGAAGATGCTAGAAATACGGGAACTTGACCTTTAGTGATCCATTGAAAAACCAAGGTACCAGCACCAGCGGTAAATAAAGCAACATTGGCATCTAACCCTGTTAACAGCGGAACTAATACCAAGGCGCCAAATGCAACAAAAAGCATTTGGCTGCCGGTTAAAATATTTTTAAATAATTCTTTTTGCTGGCTCATTAGACGGTACCAAAAATTTTATCACCAGCATCTCCTAATCCTGGCACAATATATCCATTCTCGTCTAAATGGCTATCTAATGCAGCGGTAAATATTTCGATATCCGGATGTGCATTTAAAGTTTTTTCAACCCCTTCCGGGGCTGCAACCAAAACAATCACTTTAATGTCGGTACAGCCTGCTTTTTTCAACATGTCTATGGTGGCAATCATAGAACCGCCAGTTGCTAACATAGGATCGATCACTAAACTAATTCGCTCATCTATGTTACCGACCAGTTTTTCAAAGTAGGGCACAGGTTCTAATGTTTCTTCGTTTCGTTGCAAACCAACAACACTGACTTTGGCGGCTGGAATGAGTTGGGTGACGCCATCCATCATACCTAAACCGGCACGTAAAATAGGCACAACGGTGATCTTTTTTCCTTTGATATGCTCAACTTGTAATTTAGATTCATCCCATGCGGTGATCTCTACTGATTCCATCGGCAGGGCTTTGGTCGCTTCATAGGTTAATAAAGCACCCACTTCGGATGCTAATTCGCGAAAGCTTTTTGTGCTTATGCCATGTGCTCTCATTAAGCCTAATTTATGTTGTACCAATGGGTGTTTTATTACTTTAATGCTCATAATCTTTTGCTTATCTAAAAAGTTTTATTAATTATACCTTATTTTGATGTCAGCGGGGACGATCAAATTAGTCTGTTAACGGCTTATTGGCTGCTAATATTTGCCTAAAATATTCAAGCGTACGTGTTTCTAACCAGTATTCAACCTGCCTGGGTGATGGACCACTGATAAATCCAACATGACCGCCTTTCTGACTAAGTTCAAAGGTAACATGCGATGATAATTCGTGTGCTTGAGGCACACTGTCGGGTGATAAAAAAGGGTCATCAGCAGCATGAATGACTAAAAGAGGTTTTTGTACCTGCTTTAAAAATTGGCGTCCACTGCATTTCTGGTAATAGTCTTGTGCACTGCGGTAGCCGTGAAGCGGCGCGGTAATGGTTTGGTCAAATTGCCAAATGGTTCTGATTTTGTTGAATTTTTCCGGTTTTTTACCTAAATAAAGGGAAAGATCAACCGATTGCATTTTGCGGGCTAAATTGTCTAACATCATATCTAGGAGGTATTTTTGGTATACTTTGGCAAAACCGCGTTGGATATGCAAACAACTGGCAGCTAGGTCCAGGGGGGGGCATATAGCGACACTGGCACTGAGCGGGTTATCTTTCGCTTGCTCGCCATTAAACTTGACCAGTACATTCGCACCGAGTGAAAAGCCAACCGCATAACAAGGTGCATTAGGGTATTTTTGTCTTAAATAGGTTATTAAAAAATTAAGATCTTCGGTATCGCCTGAATGATAGGCACGTGCAAGCCTGTTGGCGATGCCACCACAAGATCTAAAATGCATTAATACACCAATCCAGCCCTGCTGGCGCACTGCATTCATCATGCCTCGTGCATAGGTGCTACGCACTGAGCCTTCTAAACCGTGCAAAACTATTACCAAAGGTGAGCTATAATGTTTTTTCGGCTTTTCAGACCAATGAATGTCAATAAAATCGCCATCGGCCAATTCTAATCTTTGCTGAATGGTCGGGCAGATGAGTTTGCGTCTATGTATTTTTTGCCAGCCCGTTTGCAAGTGTCTATTAGTCATCCACCAGGCAGGTTTAAAACGACTTTCTATTATCATTTTTGTTTCGGTTTGTTATCTATCAAAATATCTCCACGCGAGCGCAGGGTCTTTTTTTCTCGGATACGGGCAAATGGATCAATAGCTGAGTTGTTATCAGCGCTTGTTTTTGTTTTGACTTGCGCTTTTGGTAATGAGCCTTGCTGTTTAGTTTTGTAGTGCTGTTTAATCCGCAGCCAGCAAATAGCCACTATTAAGAAGTTCAACAACCATTTTATGATTAATGCGGATAACAAATAAGTATTAGATTCGGTTGTGCGTAGGTATTCTGTCGCATCAAGATAAATTAAATGCACTAAAATCAATAATACTAGGGTTAATAGCAGTTGTTTAATATTAACCTGATATTTTTTCCAAATGGTGGCTAGAAATGTTAATCGAATCAACGGATTAAGCATTTACAGCCACCAACCTAAACCAAGTGCAGCGGCGACTGCAAAAAGGCCTTTTTCTTTGATTTGACCACGGATTCTATCTTCTTCTTCTTTAACCAAAATTTCTAATTCATCTTCTGTTAAATCGGTTGCTTTGCGGCCAGCCAAAATAATACGACTTTGGGCTGCCTGTATAGCAGATTCTCGTATGCGTTTATCCATACGCGCTTTAACATGACTAATACCAGGCACCTTCATTCAGTTTTACCTTATTATTCTGAGATAAATTTGAGCCAAGCGTTTAATGCATATTCAAAATCATCTAATCCACAGCCGCATATTAACGCTTCTTCGCTTAGACGGTTCTGATCATCATTTTGTTCAAGCTCACCGTCGTTTTCTGTGTAGTCGGGCAGATCGTCTTGGTCGGCTGAATGAGTCGGTTTGGCATACAGTTTAGCATCAACGGGCAAACCCTGGTCTTGCAAGGTGACTTCATCACGATTTAAGGTCATTAAATGAAACTGACCTTGGATCTGGTGATGTTGTAGATCTTTTTTTCTAATTTGGGTAATAATATTGAGCAGGTCAATGATTTTATTTTTATCAGTGCCTAATTCCTGATTAAACCATTGGGTAAAAGCCTCTTGTTCGAGTGAAAAACTGGCTTCGTATTGACCTTCTGCTGAGAGGAAAAAATCGTATTCCAATGTGCTAACCTTTTGTCTGCTAATAATCGGCAAATTTAGCACATTTGGACCAGATTTGTCGCCTGTTTATGTTATTTTGCTGATGACTCTTTGATCTTGCTAAAAATTAGCCAAGTGTAAAATCCACACAAACCAAGCACAATAAAAACACCGAATAAAGCGCCTAATACAATGGGATCTTGTAATAACATTTTTAAAGGACTCATAGATAGCTCCAACTGATAGATAGAGTGCTACTCTAGCCAAAGCCACTAGGATAATATTTGCGATAGATCAACATTTGGCAACTACTTACCATGCAAGTAGCGCCGCTTTGATATAGATCAAACTTGATGGTTCGTCCGTTGCCAAAGGTTAAAAAACTTGACTAGCAGAGGCTGTAATTCAGTAAAATCTTGTTGCTCAGCGAGGTAAAAAGCGTGCTGGTAGAATTTATTTAAAGCACTGGCGAGTTCGGGCCATTGCGTTTCATCGATACTGAGGTTAAGCAATAATAAAGATTTATTTAACTGGCCAGTAGCTTGTTGCTGGCAGGCTAATATTGACTGGTTGATAAGATAGAGTAGTCGTTGATGGTCATTTAAACCGTCAAATTGTGATTTCTGGTAAGCTTTTACGTTGAGATGAGTCATTTTGTCTAACCAGCTGCTAAATCGTTAGCGGTTAAATTGGCTTGAGTGGCAAGCGCCCGATCTGGATCTTCGATTAATAATCGCTCCAACAGTACTAATAATTCGGCGACGGCTTCATCTGCTAAGGGTTCTGCGATTAGCTCTTTTTTCTCCAGCATAATAATCCCCTTAAAACGTAAAATAATCAGACAGGAACGTCAGTAAAAAGTTCCCTGTCTGTTAGCGTTGTTTTATTGATCGCGAATGACCTTATGTTTCTGACCGACATCATCAATTGCAACATAGGTAAATATGCCTTCACAAACTAAAAAGCTTTCTTTAGACGGTAAGTTTCGGCGTAAAACGGGTTCCACCCAAACCTCTAATTTTAGCTTCATTGAGGTATTGCCTATTTTGACCACCTCACCGTAACAACTAAAAATGTCGCCAACATGAACTGGTGCGATAAAGCGGATTGAATCAACGGCGACGGTTACCGTCCTGCTTTTAGCTATGGCTTTAGCCATCATACCACCGGCAATATCCATTTGTGACATTATCCAGCCGCCAAAAATATCACCGTTTGCATTGGTATCTGCTGGCATGGCTTGGGTTCGTAAGATGAGTTCTCCGTTGGCATCAGTTTCGTACATAATATGCTCCGTTGCATGATTGTCGTTTTATTAATTTAATGATTAATATGCACAGATCGTGCCTTAGATGATCAGTTTAGGAAAAAAGGGGGAGCATTGCATCCTTGCAGTTAAAATTAATCCAATAATTGTTGTCGCAACCAGCTAATCGTATTCTGGTAGCGTTCAGGTAACAAACCTTCTATTTGTTCTAATGCGACTTTAATGTCAGGTTGAGCGACTTTACTAAAGTTAATATGGCCAACTTTACGACCTGGACGCACTTCTTTTTGATACCAATATAGCTCAGAACCTTCAACTGCTAACCAACGCGCATCCAAATCACAACCGATTAAGTTGATCATAAAGTTATTGTTGCGCACGCTTGGCTGAATCATGGGTAAACCAGCGACACAGCGAATATGGCTTTCAAATTGGCTGATATTACTGCCAGCTTGAGTCCAGTGGCCTGAGTTATGAACACGAGGTGCGATTTCGTTAATCAATAATTTACCACCCACTCGGAAACATTCCATCGCCATCACACCAACATAATCAACGGCTTCCATCAATTTTGTCAACATCTGCTCAGCGGCTGGCTGATACTGCTCCAAGCGGATCAATGGGCTGACGGATGCAGTTAAAATACCATCTTGGTGCAAATTGAGTGTTAATGGGTAGAAAAAACAGTTGCCTGATTTATCGCGAACCCCGATTAATGACACTTCTTCGTCAAAGTCTATCGCCTGTTCGGCGATGGATTCTTGATGCCAACCAGCAGGAACCTGAATCGCATCTTCGGCTTTTAACCAGTATTGTCCACGACCGTCATAACCACCTGTGCGGCGTTTTAATAAAACTTTGTCACCTAAATTCTCATGTAGTTGCGCCGCTGATGTTTCTGTCTCAACTAACTGCCAAGGCGCAGTCGCTAATTCAAGTTTGTCTAATAAGCTTTTTTGTTTATAGCGGTCGGCAATCGTCGCAAAAAAATCTTTATTGGTAAAATTGTTATGTTCAGATAGGACTTTAGTCACTTGTGTCTCTGGCCATTGCTCGCGTTCGGCTGTGACCACATCGGCATGACCTAATGTTGGGGTCTGTGCAGCATCTATGTCGACAGGTTTGACATTGATCCCCAGTGGCACAGCCGCATGTTGTAACATGGCACCCAATTGACCAGCGCCTAATACCCAGACTGTTTGATCAAAATAATGACTCATTAGCTTTCTTCTCTTGGATCCGGATTATTTAATACGGTTTCGGTTTGTTCACTGCGGAATGCTTCGATGCGGTCAGCTAATGCTGCATCTTGATTTGCTAAAATCTGAGCAGCATATAACCCAGCATTAAAAGCGCCCGCTTCACCTATTGCAAGGGTCCCAACTGCGACACCCTTTGGCATTTGCGCAATCGATAACAAGCTGTCCATACCGTTTAACGCTTTACTTTGCACGGGTACACCCAACACGGGTAAACGTGTTTTTGATGCAACCATGCCAGGCAAGTGTGCCGCGCCACCAGCACCGGCAATAATCACTTGATATCCATTATCTACGGCCGTAGCAGAAAAACTGATCAGCTTATCTGGGGTGCGGTGGGCAGATACTACTTCTACCTCGTAGCTCACTTCTAATTTATCGAGAATATCTGCAGCATTTTTCATGGTGCTCCAGTCACTTTTTGAGCCCATTATTATGGCAACTTTCGCTTTCACTCTAAACTCCTGATAACCTTGATGGGTTATATAAATCTAATGACATTTGCCGACTCAACAGAAAAAGCTGGCCAGCCACAGCTTTGGCTATGGTTGAACGATAGGCATCTGAAGTGTTATCCGGCGCGGGGATGAATGTCATATTACTTTGTTAACAGGCAAACAATAATAACATGTAATTTAAAGAGGCGTTAATAAAAAGGTGCGTAAAGTCTATTCAAACTTAGGACAACAACTTTGCCAGTCATCTGGGATTGTTGATTTGATGCAAGATCTGGGTGATGCGTTAAATGAAAACCCGGATATATTATTTTTGGGAGGGGGCAATCCAGCCGACATTCCCGAATTTAAAGCTAAAATGCATAGCTATTTAAGCAATGTGCTTCAGTCACCGGAAAAACTGCATAAATTGTTGGGTGTTTACCAATCCCCCCAAGGTGATTTAGCAGTCAGAAGACAACTGGCCGTTTATTTTAAACAGTTAGGCTGGCCGGTATCGGAAGATAATTTAGCGTTAGCCAATGGCAGCCAGTCGATATTTTTTGCGCTAATCAATATGCTCGCAGGTCAATGTGATGAACAAAAGCGGCAATTGTTATTTCCGATGGCGCCTGAATATTTGGGATATGCTGATCAAGCCTTGGGGGATGAGTATTTTACGGCGGTGACCCCTAAAATAGAGCTTATAGGTGAGCATGAGTTTAAATATCATATCGATTTTGACAAACTAGTGATTAGCAATAATATCGCAGCGCTTTGTATTTCGTCACCAGCGAATCCAAGTGGTAATTTAGTCAGTCATCAAGAGTTGGCCAGATTAGATGCCCTTGCTGAAGCACATCAAATACCTTTGATTATCGATTGTGCTTATGGCTCGCCTTTTCCGGGCATTGTTTATGAACCTCAGAAGTTACCATGGCTTAAAAATGCAGTTTATGTGTTCAGTTTATCGAAGTTGGGATTACCTGCCTGCCGCACGGGTATCATTCTTGGCAATACAAAATTGATTAAAGATTTTGTGCAAGCAACCACTGTGATGAATCTAGCCACCGCCAGCACTGGTATGGTATTGCTCAATGAATTACTTGAGCACCAGGCTTTGGATATTGTGTGCCAACAAATAGTGCAACCCTATTACCGTAAAAAGCGAGATTTTATCATTGCTCTAATCAAAGCCGAATTCAGTCATTTAGACTACCGAATTCATCTGGCTCAAGGGGCCTTTTTTATTTGGTTATGGTTGCCAAAATTAAAAATAACCAGTTCGGAACTTTATCAAATATTGAAACAGCAAGGCGTTTTAGTGATGGACGGTGCGCCTTTCTTTTTTGCGATTAAAGATGATTACGCGCATAAACAACAATGTCTGCGTTTATCATATTGTCAAGAGGAGAGTGTGATCCAAAGCGCGATTCGGATCATAAAAAATACTGTGGAAAAATATTATTAACCTGCTTTGTTTTTATGCTTTTTTGTTCTATATAAACTACTTGTAGTTTTTTTATTTAGTGTAAATATAGCGCCGTTTTTAACGGTCAACTTCTTAAGGCTTCAAGCATGAAAATTGCCATCTTATCCAGAAATGAAAATTTATATTCAACTCGGCGTTTAAAAGAAGCTGCACTCGCCCGTGGCCATCAAATTGACGTGATAGATACGCTGCATTGTTATATGGATATTACAAGTAACAACCCGTCAGTACGATACGAGGGACGTCAACTTCCCGCATACGATGCTATTATTCCGCGTATTGGTGCGTCCATTACTTTTTACGGTACGGCAGTTGTTCGTCAATTTGAAATGATGGGCACGTTTTCGATTAACGAATCGGTTGCGATCAGTCGCTCACGAGATAAATTAAGATCTTTGCAATTATTATCGCGCAAAGGCATAGGTTTGCCTAAAACTGGTTTTGCAAAACATCCCGACAATATTTCTGATTTAATTGAAAATGTTGGTGGCGCACCTGTGGTTATCAAACTGCTTGAAGGAACCCAAGGTATTGGGGTTGTTTTAGCCGACACCGAAAAAGCAGCGGAAAGTATTATTGAAGCTTTTATGGGATTAAAAGCCAATATTTTGGTGCAAGAGTTTATTAAAGAAGCCGGGGGAGCCGACATACGCTGTTTAGTTATTGGCGACAAAGTTGTTGCTGCAATGAAGCGACAAGCGGCTGCCGGTGAGTTTCGCTCAAACTTACACCGTGGCGGCACAGCTGAAATTGTTCGACTAAGCAAAGAAGAACGGGCGACGGCTATTAATGCCGCCAAGGTCATGGGGCTAAGACTGTGTGGGGTAGATATTTTACGCTCTAGCCGAGGCCCAGTTGTCATGGAGGTTAACTCGTCACCCGGTCTAGAAGGCATAGAAACAGCCACAGGCAAAGATGTTGCAGATCTGGTTATTCAGCACTTAGAAAAAAACGCCCGGCCAAATGCGACCCGTACCAAAGGTAAAGGCTGATGAAAGACATAGTAATTGCTGGGGTAAGTGTTAAACCCGGCGAGCAAAAAACAATCGATATTCCTGCCGCCCGGTTATACACTGACTTAGAGGCCTTTGTTGAAGTTAAAGTCATCCGTGGGCGACGACCAGGGCCTTGTGTATTTATTAGTGCTGCTATTCATGGCGACGAGCTAAATGGCATAGAAATTGCCCGTCGGCTGTTAAAAAGTCGCAGCATTAATGCGTTAAAAGGTACTTTGATAGTGGTACCTATTTTAAATGTATTGGGGGTACTCAATCAAAGCCGCTACTTACCTGATCGACGGGACCTCAACCGTTCGTTTCCCGGTTCTGCAAAAGGAAGTCTAGCTGGGCGGCTAGCGCATTTATTTCTTCAACAGATTGTTTGTCACTGTGATTATGGTATTGATTTGCATACAGGGGCGATTCACCGCTCAAATTTACCGCAAATCAGAGCCGATTTAGCCGATGAAAAAACCATGGAATTGGCCAAGTCGTTTGGTGTTCCGGTATTGTTAAATGCAGATATTAGAGATGGTTCGTTACGTGAATCTGCCGGCCATATGGGGTGCCGAGTTTTATTATACGAAGCAGGGGAAGCATTAAGGTTTGATGAACTGTCAATTCGCGCAGGTGTTGCCGGTATTTTAAATGTCATGGCAGCACTTGGCATGATACGTAAATCAAGCCGGCGAAAAGCGCTTGAACCCTATATAGCTAAAAGCAGCCGTTGGGTGAGAGCGGTTAGCAGTGGTATTGTCAGGGAGCGGGTCGGTTTAGGTGATATGGTTGAAAAAAACCAGTTGATTGCTGAGATAGGCAACCCAATGGGTAATGAAGTTGTGCCTTTGCATGCACCTTTTGCTGGCATTGTAATTGGCAAATCAAATATTCCTTTGGTTCATGAAGGGGAAGCTATGTATCATATCGCGGCTTTTTCTAAAATTAATGATGTGGGTGACGAGGTGGAAATGTTGGCCGATACATATTTGCCAAGCAACAATATTTAGGATGTATTATGAGTAGTTTTTTGTTTTCACTGTTGGCACTAGTGGGTTTTTGGTTTTTAAAAAATACCAGCCGTGCATTGGTAGAGCGTATTGGCCAAGAAAAACAAATTGACGAAAAGCGCATTCATTATGTCAAAATGGTGATCACGCTCGCTTTGGCTGTCGTGACATTTATGCTGATTAGCATAGTATTGGGCATTGATTATAGTCATTTGGCTATTTTCTTTTCCTCTGCGTTTGCGGTAATTGGGGTGGCGTTTTTTGCTCAGTGGTCAATACTAAGTAATGTTACAGCCAGTGTGATGGTTTATTTCTTTTTTCCATACCGGGTTGGCGATACAGTGACTATTGTTGATGGTGAAAACAGCGTGAGCGGAAAAATATCCGAAATCACTTTATTTCATGTGATCTTAAAAAATCCATCGGGTAGAATCGCCACTTATCCAAATAGTTTAGTATTTCAGAAAGCTGTTATGATAGAGCCGCTTAATCCGACCCAGACGGATACCATTGTGACCACAGAGGAAAATAACAGAGATGCAAACCGATAAAATGTTAGTTGGGGCATTGGAAGTCTGCAGTTTGCCAGATTTAGGTATTTCAGATATTAAAGTACGGGTTGATACAGGGGCTCAAACATCGTCTTTGCACGTGGACAATGTGCAAACTATTACCTACCGGGGCAAACCTTGGATTGAGTTCGATATTCATCCGGACCTTTATCATGTTGAAGAAGTGGTGCGCAGTAAAGCGCCTCTTAAAGACGTACGTTGGGTTAAGAGCTCAAACGGTGCCCGAGAACAAAGGTATGTGATCACCACAACCTTAGTGATGGGACCACGTAGTTGGCCGATTTTAATTACGCTTACAGACCGTTCAGAAATGAATTATTTAATGCTGTTGGGTCGTCAGGGGATGGCAGATCAACTGCTAGTTGACCCGTCACAAACCTTTATTTGCAGCAATGAAATTGATTAAAATAACAGGCTAAACGCGATCATCATGAGCACAGGGATAAAACATATGTAGCCGATGGTTGCCGTTTTTAGCTGAGTTTTAATTGATAAACCATAAAATAACAGAACAAAAGTCCACAGGCTGAAAAAATCAAAACTGGCTGCAAATGAATACAAGGGCTGCCCAGGCGCCAAGTTAAGGAGTTGGTTGAGCGAGGTGATTTGCAATTGGTACAACGAGGCTTGACCATCTTCGCTAAACAGTAAAACGATAATCGCCAGCCCGAGTTGAAAAATTACAGGTATCTGTAACCACCAATAAAATCCGTACCAGTTTTTAAAACTGTCTGTATTTTCTGTATCTAGTTTGGTCGCGATATTTAGATAAGCCGCTGCTAACAAGCCTTGCAACATAAGCATTAACTGGCTACCAAACACACTTGAATATTTTATCACTTCTGGCGTCATTTCTCGCGCTAATGCTTGCCGCTCCTGTTCACTGGCTTGCGGCAAGGATTCTGATAAGGTCATATTGATAAGCCATTGGGTATCTATCATAGAAAAATATAGGCTCCAAAAAATCAGTAGACTAAGGTTAACAATAAAAAATGGAAACCAAGCAGATAAGGTTTGTTGTTCAATCTGATTAAACGCGTATTTAGGGCGGCTTATGAGGTCGCCGAGTAGAATGATATATTGATTCATTTTAGTTAAGCTTGTGTGAGCAGACTGGGACAGTTTACCATAGTGTTTATCCAAATTATGCAAGGAATGAATATGTTATCTGTACGTGGCATTGAAAAATCATTTGTATTAAAAAATGCAAAACAAATGCAACAGTTCAAGCGGCAGGATCCACGTATTTGCGGGCGTCGTTTTAAAGTATTAGATGGCGTTAGTCTGACTTGTCAAGCAGGCGAAGTTGTGGCTTTGTTAGGCGCGAATGGCGCGGGTAAAACCAGTTTACTTCGCGTGCTCTCAACTGCCCTTAAAGCACAAAAAGGTCGTATTCAATGCAATCAGGCAGATGCTCAAAAAAATTTGATGGCGTATCGTCGACAAATAGGTTTTTTATCTGGCACCACAGGTTTGTATGAACGTTTAAGCGGTGAAGAAAATTTGCGTTATTTTGCTAAATTGTACGGTTTAGATGCAAAGCAGCAGAGCGAACGTATTGCTCATCTGAGCGAACAATTAGCCATGCAAAACTTTTTAAAGCGGCGTTTTGGTGACTATTCCACCGGAATGAAACAAAGGGTATCGATTGCGCGAGCTCTGTTGCACGATCCTCAATTTTTGATTTTAGATGAACCGACCACCGGGCTTGATATAAAAGCGAGAGGACTAATTTTAAACTTTATTGCTGAGCAACGAGCGGCGGGCAAAGGCATTATTTTTTCTACTCATGATATGGCTGAAGTCAATCAGCTATGCCAACGGATTTGTATTTTACGGCAAGGGCAAGTGGTTTTTAATGACAGTGAAGCCGTTTTACTTTCGCAGACCGGACAAACAAGCTTAGCACACGCAGTGTTGGCCATGATTGGAGATTAACATGATAGTGGCAATTTATAAAAAGGAACTGCTTGAGTTATTGCGAGAGAAAAAAACGCTGATGTTTATGGTATTACTGCCGCTCGTTATTTTTCCAGCTATTTTTGGTGCGCTGGCATTTTTTGCCACTAAAAGCATTCAGGATTCTAATACTCGAATATTGAATTTTTACGTTGATCAAGCTGCGTATGACAACCCTTTAGTTCTCAAATTGCAAGCATCTGAGCATTTTAATCTTAAGCGTGATTTAATAACGAATGATCAAGCAGAGCTGAAGCGGGCGCTGCAAGACGGGCAAATAGATTTTTGGTTAAGCTTAGGTGATAGCGGGCAAATAGCGGAAGATACCCAGCAACAAGTCCATTGGAAAATGTATTATTACAATGCCGACGGACTCAATGCACCGCTTCGTCGTGTAAATAGTATATTGCGAGAGATTCAACAGCAGATCACCACAGCTAGATTGCAAGGTTTGGGATTAAATGACGAGCAACAGGCGGCGATTTTAAAACCGGTTGTTTTAGAGCAAAATAACCTAGCACCCAAGCGTGAAACAATGGGCAGCCTGCTGGGAGGTTTTATTCCTTATATTTTACTGCCTTTATGTTTAATGGGTGCCATCTATCCGGCAATTGACTTAGCAGCCGGAGAAAAAGAGCGGGGGACTTTAGAGTCTTTGATTATCGCACCTGTTGCTGCTAGTCAGTTAGTCTTAGGGAAATTTTTGACCGTATTTACGGCCTCTATGGCCTGTGTTTTGGTGACCTTGCTCAGTTTGTTATTATGGGGATTTATTTTTGCCCAAGGTTTTGCAGTGCAAGCGATTGTTCAATTAGGAGAAACTTTTGGGATTTTAAGCTTGTTTGTGTCTGCCGTTATGCTCATTCCTGTTGCATTATTTGTCTCTGCCCTTGTTTTGACGATAGCAGTTTATGCAAAAAACTATAAAGAAGCACAAAACTTTATGGCGCCCCTGAGCTTTTTAATTTTTGCGCCATTAATTGCGGCTATGTTACCTGGTATACAGCTGAATTGGGGATGGGCGATAGTGCCGATCAGCAATGTTGCTTTGTCAATTAAAGAGATTTTGAAAGGGCAAGCGGATTATTTAATGTTAAGTACTATCTGGTTGAGTCAGTTGGGTTTAGCATTGTGCATGTTAATGTTTTGCATTTATTGGTTTAAACGCGAGGCTGTATTATTTAGATAATGTTTTTTAAAGCCCCCTGCGTTGGTTAAGCTGGGGGCGATGAGTGTTTGAGTTAAATATTGTTGATGTCTACATGCAGTGCGAGTGTTTGACCCGGCTGCAAAAACTTTTTACGGCTGATTTTGTTCCAATTTTCAATATCCGAGATGGTTACATTAAATTTATCGGCGATACGAGCTAAAGAGTCACCTCTGCGAACTTTATAATTTACTTTTTTTATTTTGTTTGTTGCCACCACCTGAGTATTAGGCTGGCGTTTAATTACCAGCTTTTGCCCCGGATGAATGTTTTGCTTTTCCGTTAAATGATTCCATTGTTGAATTTGTCGGCTGGTGACATTAAACGCGCGGCTGATATCCCACAAGGTATCCCCCGATTTTACCTCATAGTTAATTTCTGTCTGAATCAACTCGTTGGCCTGCTCGGCACTTGGCTCGTTTGATTGTGCCAGCTGGTTAGTTTGCGCTGCACCTGTTGGGATTAATAAACGATCTCCGACTCGAATTAAATTTCCTTTAATTTTGTTGGTCGTTTTTAACGTATGCAGACTGGTGTTGTATTTTTGCGCAATCAGGCCTAGGCTATCACCTGCTTTAACTTTATATTCAAACCATTTAATTAGATCGTTGGGTTGAGCGTCAGCTAAGGCTGCGCGTAATGTTTCAGCATTTTTTAATGGTAACAATAACGTGTGCGGACCTTCCGGTGAAGTCGACCAGCGCGCGTACCCAGGGTTGAGGGATTTTAATGCGGCTAAGTCAATTGAGGCCATCTGTGCAGCGATGGATAAATCGATTTGGTTTTCAACATCTACAACCTCAACCGTTTGCGCGTTTGCGATAACAGGCAACTCTGCTCCGTATTTTGTTGGATTTTTGATTAAATCAGCCAAGGCTAACAGTTTTGGCACATAAGCATCTGTTTCGCGTGGTAGATCAAGTGACCAATAATCAATGTTTTCACCACTGTTAAAGTTGCGCTTAATGGCACGAGCAACACGACCTTCACCTGAATTATAAGCGGCTAACGCATGAAGCCAGTTACCATCAAATTGTTGATGTAGTTTTTCTAGATAATCCAGAGCGGCGCGTGTTGATTCAATGACATCGCGCCGGCCGTCATACCACCAATTCCGTTTTAATCCATAATAATCAGCTGTACCAGGCACAAACTGCCATAATCCGGCTGCGTGATAAGGCGAATAAGCCATCGGATTAAACGCGCTTTCAACAATTGGCAACAGCGCTAATTCCATTGGCATTTCACGTTTTTCTATTTCTTCTACAATGAAGTATAAAAATGGCTCTGCACGCTTGGCAACTCGTTTGAGATAACTCGGATGTTTGATAAACCAGTTTCGCTGAATCGTTAAACGGCGATTTTCGGGAATATCCATCGTCAGTTGGCTTTGAATACGCTTCCACAAATTACCGTAAATTTTATTGCCAGTGGCTGATTCACTTTCTGCTTCAGCAATCGTGGTATCTGGGATCAATTCAAGACTACTAAATTCTGCGGCAATAAACTGATCATTGGCACTGTTCAAACGATCCTCTGTTGTCTCACTGACCATGGTTTCTGATGTGCTTTGACATCCAGCCAATGCGGTTAGAACAAAAATTGGAAAATAGCGTCGAATCATAATTTACCCTGTCTGAATTAAGCGACAGAATGTTACTGATTCATGCTCAGTAAAGCAATTTTTTGCTTAAAATTTGTCTTTTAAAGCTCTCAAAACGGCGAATGCGTCAACTTTATTATCTATTTTTTGTTGGCTCAATTGTGCTAGCATTTTTTGGAATTGTGGGTCAGCAACCCGTAAAAATGGGTTGCGCGTAATTTCATCTTTCAATTTGACTGGTAAGCTGGCTTTATTTTGTTTGCGCAGTTGACTGACCTCTTGTTGCCATATCATTAAATTTTCATCATCTGGTAAAATTGAACGTGCAAACTCTAAATTAGCTAGGGTATATTCGTGGGTGGGAAATAATAATAATGACCCTGGTAGTGTCGCGAGTGTTTCTAAACTATGTTGATAAGTGTACGCATCACCTTCAAACATACGACCACAACCGATTGAAAATAAGGTGTCACCACAAAATACCCAGTGGTCACTAACGTAGGCAATGTGGTCTAACGTGTGACCTGGAACGGCAATAATCGTTAGCTTGAGATCCAGTGCCGATAAATGAATTTGCTCACCATCATTAAGTGCATGGTCTATAACTTTAAAGGGGCTATTGGCTGGACCATAGATTTGTACTTCTGGGTAGCTTTGTTTTAATTGCTCTACACCTTGCGTATGATCCCAGTGATGGTGAGTGATTAAGATATAATCTAACTTGGCACCGGCCAAAGCGTTTCTTACTGCATTAGCATCACCTGGGTCTACGACAAGGTGAGCATGACCATTTGTTACGTGCCAGATATAGTTATCGTTGAGAATTGGTATTGGATTAATGGATAGCATAAGATAGCAATAGTCATTGTGAAAAAACATGAGGAAATCCTGAACGAATGAAACCCGCTTTGCAAGACATTTTGATGGGCGCACCGGCCAGTTGGCACGAAATTCCACAAGGTGGTTTTATTCGTAAACAAATTGAGCGACATTTAAATCAATGGTTGCCAAAAGTGTTTGGTTACCATTTTTTAAAAGTGGGTCAATTAAGTAGTGAAATAGACACCCAGGCCTGCACCATTAAACATCAGGTTAACGTGGCTGCAGAAGGGGCTCGTCAGGGGGTTATAACAGATATCCATCATTTACCTTTTAAAAGCCAATCGGCTGATGCAATATTATTAGCCCATACTTTGGATTATACACATGATCCACATCAAGTATTGCGCGAAGCGCATCGGGTATTAATGGCCGATGGATATCTATTTATTAGCGGTTTTAACCCGTTCAGTATCGCGGGTTTATATAAATTATGGCCGGGCAATAAAGCCGATCCAATTCGACAAGCCAGGTTTTTCCCACCGGCTAGAATTGGTGACTGGTTGTCTCTATTAGGTTGCGAAGTGGTGCAAGATCATAGGTTTATTTATAATCTGCCTGGGCGTCAGCCAGCCGGATGTAAAAATCGCTGGATGCCGTCTTTTACCCATCAGTATCTAACCCGTTTTGGTTCTGTTTATTTATTAGTCGCCAGAAAACGCGAGCTGCCATTAACACCCATAAAACCTAAATGGAAAGTAAAACCAGCGCTTGCACCTATTGGTAATGTGAGTATTGGCGGTGGTGCCCGGTCAGGTAAAACAGTCTGCCGCCGTTAACTCGCCTGATAACCAGTATCTTCTATCAATGTTTGACTGGTTGCAGCCGTTCTTGCTAATTGGTCACAAAGCTCGTTTTCAGGGTGTCCACTATGGCCTTTTACCCAATGCCAATTAATTTTATGAGGTTGACAGGCTTTGTCTAAACGTTGCCACAAATCAACATTTTTGACCGGTTTTTTATCGGCAGTTTTCCAGTTTCTCTTTTTCCAGTTTGATAACCATTGATTTATGCCATTTTTGACATATTGACTATCGGTTGTGAGTTCAACCTGGCAAGCTTGTTTAAGGGTTTCTAATGCAACGATAGCCGCTAGTAATTCCATGCGATTATTGGTTGTTAGCCGGTAGCCTTGGTTTAAAGTTTTTTGTACCCCTTTGTATTTTAAGACAGCGCCATAGCCACCAGGGCCAGGGTTGCCAAGGCAAGAACCATCGGTAAATATTTCGACTTGTTTCATGAGTATCCAAATAATTTTTTATTAAATTGTACGTTAGCCGGCACAGATGTACAGTGATAAGCCGTTTTACGGTAAAATATCCAAAATTCTAATCAGTCAACAGGTAAACGATGAGCAGACAAATTGTTTTAGATACAGAAACGACAGGTATGAACCAGGCTGGTGGTCCGGTTTACCTAAATCATAGGATCATTGAAATTGGCTGTGTCGAGGTGGTTAATAGACGACTGACTGGACGTCACTATCATGTTTATATTCGTCCCGACAGAGAAATAGAAGAAGAAGCGATTCAAGTGCATGGCATTACGAATGAACAGTTGGCGGATAAACCTGAATTTGCTGAAATTGCAGACGAATTTATTGAGTTTATTCGTGGTGCCGAATTAGTCATCCATAATGCACCTTTTGATGTTGGGTTTATGGACTACGAATTTGAGTTGTTGGGTAAAGACCTAAAAACAGCTTCTATCTGCACCATTACCGACTCTTTGCAGCTTGCAAGGGAAATGTTTCCAGGTAAACGAAATAATCTAGATGTCCTTTGTGACCGTTTTGGAGTCGATAATTCGCATCGAGAACTACATGGCGCTTTATTAGATGCTGAGATACTCGCCGATGTGTATTTGATGATGACAGGGGGGCAAACTGATCTGAATTTATCATCTGACGGTGGCCAAGAAGGGCAAGTGAGCGACATTATTCGCTTAGATCAACAGCGAAAACCGCTAAAGGTTTTACGTGCCTCTGCCGAAGAACTGTTAGAGCATGAAAGAAGGTTAGATATAGTGGAAAAAGCAGCGGGTCAATGTTTGTGGCGGGCTGATAGTCAACAAGATTAAATCAAGAGGTGTCGATTTGACTAAATTTATCGGAGCTTGCAGTGGGTTATTGGCGCTCAGCATTTTTGCACTCAATGCGGCAGAAGAGGATACTGTTAACTTAACTGTCATCGACGATAAAAAGTTAGATTTTAGCAAATTAGACATTATTCAAAAACCAGAGCATTTGTCGCGTATTAAATTAGTCGAGAACCGTTTCCGCATCGATGAGTACGTAGATGAACTTGTATTGGTTTTATTTCGCGATGGTACGACAGCACCTAGCATTTTAATTAAGCCTGATGGCAGTAAGTTGTACGCAGCCACCATGCCGCCAGAGCAGGGCGATTGGTTTTATGATACTCATTACGACATGGTTCGTTTACAAAAACCCATGCCGGGCCCATGGCAGGTGGTCGCTTCATTAACGGATAAAAGCGAAATTATGGTGATGTCAGACGTCCATTTGACCGCCGAAAAAATACCGCATGATTTGTTTGTTGGCGAAAACTTATCGTTAACTGCCAAAATCAACAATGCTGGAAAAGAGATCCCTTATCAAGGTTTTAGTGATGTGGTGCGAATGTCAGTGACTATGGTGAGCACCCACAATGATGAGTATGATAATTTTTCATCGCAACCTGTTAGAGTGGCCAGTTTTGAAGATGATGGGTTAGGGTATGATCAACACCGTAAGGATGGGGTCTTTACCGGCACTTTTAAACTGGCGCTGACACCGGGCGAATGGCGACCTGAATTATTTGTCGACTTGGCATTATTTAATCGCGAGTTTTCGTTGCCGCCCGTGATGATTCATCCACTACCATTTAAACTGGAATTTATACCCGCCGAAGAAAATAACCAACAGCATACGTTGAATATAACGGCTGATTCCGAGTTAATCGACTTTTCTACTTTTGTATTCAATGGCACTGTCTATTATCCAAACGGTGATTCCGAGTCTTTTGCCATCTCAGAACCACAAACAAATCAGCATGAAATGCAGTTATACAATTATCAGCAAGGGAATTACCGCATAAAACTAGATGCATTTGGAAAAACCACTGACGGTCGCGATTTAATTTTGGATGTCCCTGAACAAGCATTTGTAATTGAAGCGCCTGAACCTGTGATTGTGGAGGCGGAAAAAATAGAGAATGCTGATGAAATAAATGGCATAGCGACAGATGAAATTCTTGAGCCGCAAGATAGTCGTCTTTCCAACTCTAGTTTATTAACATTTGTTATTTTGGGAAATTTGTTGGTTTTGAGCCTTTGTTTATTAGCTTTTTGGTTGGTTGTTAAAAAGGGACTGTCTTTTTCTTCAGTCTGGTCTCGAGCCAAAAAGATCTTTAAAATGCGTAAAAAAGCCAAATCGAATGAAAAACATACAGAAACTGATGAGATAGTAGACTTGCGTATGCCAGAAGAAATTTAATTTAATTTTTTTTAAAAAATTAGTTGACTCATTGGCACTCAGTCCTTATTATTGCGCCCGCTTCTGACGGGGAACAACTCGAAAGGGCAAATTAAATATCTGATAAATAAGTAGAACATTTGTATTAGCTGTCACTGCTGTATGATTTTAAAAATCAGCACTCAGTTTGCTTTATACAGACTTGTTTATACCACTGCGGAGTGGTAGTTCAGTTGGTTAGAATACCGGCCTGTCACGCCGGGGGTCGCGGGTTCGAGTCCCGTCCACTCCGCCACTATCAGATAATTAATAGATTTACAGATTAAAAATTAGTAATACCACTGCGGAGTGGTAGTTCAGTTGGTTAGAATACCGGCCTGTCACGCCGGGGGTCGCGGGTTCGAGTCCCGTCCACTCCGCCATTTTACTCTGTTTATCGTATATTATACTACTGCGGAGTGGTAGTTCAGTTGGTTAGAATACCGGCCTGTCACGCCGGGGGTCGCGGGTTCGAGTCCCGTCCACTCCGCCATATCTCTATAAATTCATCTTTCAGTTATCAAGCGCTTAGTTTAAACCTCACTGTTACAAAAAAACCAACATTTAAATCTATTTTTTATGAACTCTCTGATTGAATCTAAAATCGGTTGGCGTTATTTAGCTTTGTGCGCTTTACTCAAACCTGCTGTTAAATTTTAAGCAAATTTAAGGAGCCAGAGTTTGAATACCTACCAGTTTATTAATAAACGCTTTGACCCAAGTGACACTCCATTTAATCACATTGCGATGCAGCTAGCCAAAGCGTATGGCTATACCGCAGATTTAAAACTAGATAAACAGCTTGCTCAGTTAATTAGACTTAGAGTTTCGCATTATAATCAGTGCGCTTACTGTCAAATTTTGCACAGTAAAGCGGCCATCGAGGCCGGGATTAATGAGGTGAAAATACACCATATTAATGCGTATCAAAACAGCCAGTTGTTTAGCCGTGCTGAACAGGCCGCTTTATTTTACTCAGACATATTAAGTGATGGCCGGCATGCTGATTTTCAAAAGATCCATGAGCAGGCATTGAACTTTTTTGAACAGGATGAAATTTTTGAAATAGCCGCCATCGTGATTAATATGAATTTATGGACTCGGCTAAAACTTGCTCAAGGTCAAGAACCAACGCCAGAATAACTGATCTCAGTTCCTTTTGATGCTGTAATAATAATTGTACTTGTTATTGGATAGCCAAATGGAACTGACTAAAACGCTTAAACATAAAACGCGTCAATTTATTGAATCTAAACATATGTACCAAGCTTTGACGCTCTCATCTTTTTTAGAATCTCTTATTGTTCCTATCCCACTTGAAGCCATTTTAGTGCCGCTTATGCAGGCAAAACGAGATAAATTGTGGTTGCTCGCCTTGTTAGCGACCCTAGGATGTATTCTTGGTGCTCTGACCGGATATTTCGCCGGATATTTTCTATTTGATAGTTTTGGTGAGCAATTAATTAGTTTGTTTAGCGATCAACAAACATTTGAAACTATTAAACAAAAAATGCAAAACCAAGGGTTTTGGTTTGTACTTATGGTGGGTATTATTCCTATCCCTTTCCAAATTGCTATGTTGGCTGCTGGTGCGACTCAGTATTCGCTGGCAATGTTTATTTTGGCGACTTTAATCGCAAGGTCGTTAAGATATTTTGGATTAGCTTTAGTGGTTTATTTAGCAGGCAATCAGGCTGAACGCCTGATTGCAAAATACCGCTGGAAAGCTGTGTTTGGATTAGCGGCTGCGATTTTGCTGCTGTGGTGGCTTAGTCAGCAGTTAAGATGACTCTTGGCTGATAGTGACGCGGCCTGTTGTCCAACTGTCTAACTGTTTTTCCCAAGCTGAGACATCCCAGTTTAAATCTTCGCCTAAATCAATTGCACGGCGCATATGTTGAACGACTTCTCTAAAGTTCCGATACTCACCTTTAATGCGCGAGACAGCATAAAGATAGTGATAGCTTGGATTATAGTTTTGATCGTTTGCAACGGCGGCTAATAGATCAATGGCGCCTTTTTGGTCGTGCAGCGATGGGTCATTGGCAAGTAGTTTAAGTTCAGCGGATTTTAACATAGCTGGCTGATGATTTTTTTCAGCCGCCAATTGATACCAAAAAAGCGCCTTTTTTTCATCATTCACAACATACGGGCTGGTATGTAAAATATGTCCTAAACGGTATTCTGCGGTATCGAGGCCATATTTTGCCGCGGAGGATATCCAATGAATACCTTTTGCTACATTGTTTTGTTCACGATACAAGGTCAAGCCATATTCGTATTGAGCACGCGGGTGTTCAAGGTTAGCCGCTTGTTCTAGTTTTTTCATTGCTTCGCCTTCTTCTTGGCGGATCCAAGGAAAAAGCTTTAACACCATAGCATATTTATAAATATCTTCAGCTTTGTCACTGTTTTTAGTTTTGCGCGCAATGCGCCGCATACGGTCGTAAAATGCGGGCATCTCATCAGCCATTTGAAACTTATCATAATTGGCAAAACCCATGCCTGTGCGATTAACAAAGTTTACAAACTGGCCGTTAAAGTTCGGTTTAGGGAGTGTCAACGTTTGTAATTCTTCTTCAGCTCGCCGCGTAAATCCAATGCTTTGCACTGGCACTATATTACGTACTGAGCCATCGGGGGCAACATCATAGTCTGCAATGAGTAAATAAGGTCGATTAAATAAATTATCTAGGGGATCTGGGCTATTGGTATCTCCTGTATCACTAAAGCCGTCGTTAAAGTCTGCTTCGCCAAAACCGCTAGAACCGCCAAAATCAAAACTGTCCGTCTCAATCTCAATATCAGTTTGCATGGCAAAGATTTCATTTAAGGTTTCGTATTGAGTGGCTAGCTCTCCTTGGCCACCAAAAGTAATTTTAGACGCTAAATTTGCAGTGATTAATTCAGGGTAATATTTGGATTGAATAACTTGTTTGCCGAAGCGCTTTTGAAAGGCTGCGACCAGTTGCTCAACATAAAGCCTTTGTTCTTCTGGTAGCGCTGCTAACATTTGGCTGAGTGCAGATTCTGAATCGTTAAACTGGTATTCGGCCGCCAATGAAAACCAAATAAGGGCATTAATATTATTTTTTTTAACACCTTGTCCTTTATAATACATGGTGCCAAGCTGATAGTACGCAGGCGGGCTGCCGATTTCTGCCGATTTTTTATACTCTTCTAATGCCATCGGATAATTTTTTTCAGCATAAAACTTATCCCCTTTAAAAATATTGGCGTGTAGCATATTAATCCCTGAGATACACAAGGAAAAACTAACGATTTGGCTCAGACGTTTCATTTTATTGGTCATTTTAATTATCCTGAAGATAAATTATTTATAAACTATTATCGAATGGAATTTGCTTTTTTACACTTTTGTTTACACTTGTTTTACATTCGGTTCGTATAAAGTTGTGTTTCGGGCAATTATCTGACACTAAAAAAGATTAAAAAGGATTCATTATGTCTATTCGCTTATTAAACCTTTGGTATGCGTTAAAAAGCAGCTTTTGGTTTTTACCTAGCTTGTTGGTTTTAGCGGCTTTATTAACGGCTATCTTTTTACCTGTGGCGGAAAGAAATAATGCTTTTTTTCAATCGATAAACCATGGTTTACCAGCGTTGTTAAGTTATGGTGTTGATGGGGCCAGAAGTGTTTTATCCACCATCGCTGGTGCTATGATCACGGTCACTGGGATAGCTTTTTCTATCACTATCGTTTCGCTGACGTTAGCGTCGTCACAATTTGGCCCAAGGTTACTTCGAAACTTTATGCAGGATAGAGGAAACCAGTTAGTCCTAGGATGTTTTCTGTCCACTTACGTTTATTGCTTGTTAGTGTTAAGCCGGATCTATGAATCGGCCGACTATGCCTTTGTGCCGAATCTGTCGGTTACATTAGCGATTATTTTTGCGCTATTTAATGTTGGGGTACTTGTCTATTTTATTCATCATATTGCTACTAATATTCAGGCCGACCGGGTAATAGAATCAGTTCATCATGAGTTAAATAAAAACATTCACCAGTTTTTTCCGGAAAAAGGAGAAAAGGCGGAAACTGTCTTTTATCGACCCTGCCAAGCTATGTATGCCATTGATCAGCCTAAGTCAGGTTATGTCCAGGCGATAGATTACCAAGCATTAATCAAGTTGGCGTTGGATACGGGGACCATCATAGAGGTGGTGCCTAAACCGGGTGATTTTGTTTCGCAAGGGCAAGATATTTTTTATTTCGGCTGCGGCAAGCCGTTAGAACACTTGCCTAAACGAGTTATAAAACAAGCGCAAAAAGCCATTATTACCGGTGGTCAAAGGACATCTGAGCAAGACGGCGAGTTTGCGGTCAGACAACTGGTTGAGATAGCCTTAAGAGCTTTATCCCCAGGCATTAACGACCCATACACGGCGATGACTTGTTTAGACAGGCTGACGGCTGCCATGTGTTTGTTAGCGAATAAGCAGCCGATGTCGACTCAATTAACGGCGCAGCAGCCAAAGCGGTTATGTGTAGTGCGACCAGTGCTCAGTTATAGTGATATTTTATTAGCATCATACGAGCAAATCATTCAGGCTGGGGCGAATCATTATGCGGTCAGTTTGCATATATTAACGTGCATCCAACAACTGGCTGTTAAAGTTGAACAAAGTGATGCGCAACGCACCTTGGAGCAATTAATAGACTTAGTTTTATCTCTCACAAGTAAAGCTGACTTCAGTGAAGGGCAAAAACAACAGCTGAAACAGCTCTACTATCAGAGTAAACATCAATTAATGTTTCGATAGGCAATCATCAGCTGGCTGTGGTGCACAACTGATGATGGTGCATTCGTTAAAAATTATGCTGCCAATTAACGTTGATATGGCGGCCGCGGCCCGCAAAGTAGCGCACTGGATTGGCTGTGGTCTGACCATAATAAGAAATATACTGGTTATCTGTTAGGTTATCGATACCAATAGAAAACTGACCGTATTGATTGGTCGCCAAGTTGACCGCTAAATCTAACGTTGTATAGCCATCAAAGTCGGCACTGGCATCAAATTCTGTGTCTAAAAATCTGTTTACCTGCAAACGTGCGTTAATTCGGTCGCTCCACGACTGTTGCCAGTATAGATTGATTCGTTCGGGTGCTATATTGCTGCCCGATAAGTCACTATCAACTTTTTCATCGCCATCACTATCGTAGCGGCCTTTAGGATTAGAATAAGCTGCACCTAAGGTTGTTTCATTGTTTAAATACCATTGTAGATCAGCTTCGAAACCGGAAATTTCGGTTTTTTCACGTCTAACTAGGTAGATACCATCTTGGTTCAGTGATAAACGAGACCCTAGATCGGAATCAGACTCAAAGTAACTGGCACGAACTTGCCACTGAGCTGCACTGTATTCAATTCCGATTTCGGTATTGTCTGAAATAACAGGTTGCAAGTCTAAAAAGTCTTCGACCGCTAAGCCAGACTCATCAATTCCCCGTAACACACGCCCAACATCAGGCATACTAAAACCCTCGCTATAACTGCTATACAAACGCAGCGCTTTATTGGCTTGCCAAACAACACCCAAGTTATGTAACAGCTCGTTAAAGCTAGGTTCACCGCCTTGAACAAAGGCGCTGTTGTAACGATACAAGGTGGTAAAGTCGTCAACATTGAGTTTGCCGTACTCATACCGTGCACCATAACTGAAAGTGAAGTCTTGTAAGCCTTGGTATCTTAGTTGAGCAAAAGGCGCAATATTGTCAAAACGGGTTTTTGGCACCCACATGCGGTCTGTTATAGCAAGTTCTTGATAGGTTTCATCCGACATCGCATCGATCCCGGTAATCAAATCTAATTGGCTGTTATTTATGTTAGATTTGAACCAAGTGATACGGCTACCTAATTTGGTTGAGCGGTTTTGTGATTGATCAAAAATAGTCTCATCACCAAATTGAGGGTCTTGGAAAGTGGTTGAATCAGTTGCCCCATATAAGGCTGCGAAGTTTTGGTAAAATAACTGCCAGCTTAATTGACCGCCAAAAAATTCTGCGTCTTGATAATCGGCTGAGGCTGTGGTCACTTTGTTGCGCGGCGAATCGCCTGGCCAGTCGCCTTTTTGGCTGGTTGCTGGTATATTTTTTTCTACATCACCATTAATCATGGTGTAATTGCCATTACCTTGGATATTATAATGGTTAACCATAAGCTTGAGTGTTTTATCGGCATCAAGTTTTAATGCATATTTAAAAAACAAATCAATGGACTGAGCGTCCATTGTATCACCTTGCGTGGTATCAACACCGACAAGATCACCGTTGCCATCGCGGTAAACCCCATTATCCTGATAGCTGATCCCAGCTACCAAACCAGCATCTTGCTCGCCTTGTCGATAAAGATAACTTGCTCTATAGCTGCTGGTATCACTGCCCATGCCGGTACTAAAACCGGCAGAAACACTGTGAGTCTGTTCACCGGCAGATTTGGTAATAATATTAATGATCCCGCCACTGGCACCCATGCCTTGAATAGCATTAGAGCCATGAATGACTTCAATTCTTTCAATCATCGCTGGATCAATAGTGCGACCAGCGCGCAGTCCATTTCGCAGTGGGTTCGATTGGGGCACACCATCAATCATATATAAGGGATCGCGACCCCGTAGTTTTTCGCCAGCATTGGACATTTTTTCTCGGCTAGGCGAGAACGCCGGTATTAGATTACCGATAATTTTAGAGATATCTTGGGTGAATGAAAGTTGCGATTTTATTTGTTCAGCAGAAATGACAGAAACGGTTGCAGGGACACTAGAAACAGGGACTTCAGCTCGGGTTGCGGTAACGGCTATGCGTTCTATTTCGGTGTCAGTTTGCTCGGCCTGCAGCAAAAAAGGGACGCTTGCTAAGCAAGGTAAAATGAGAGAGGGTTTCATGCATAACTCCAATTGTTTAAATAATAATTATTTTTATTATCATATATTGATATTACGCTAGGTTCAATAAACTCAGGTTATATTATGGAAACATGGCATAGTTATTTCCCGGTTAAGGTTTTTTTTATTTAAGTTAGCTGAGATAATAGGAATTAGTTTCATTTGTATTTATTAATTTACGAGTTTTTCCTGTGTTTAAACATTTCTGGCGACGTTTTCATTTAACACTGGCTTGTATCGCAGCCATTTTTTTATTAATCACTAGTTTGTCTGGCGCACTATTAATATACGCACAAGATATTCAGCGTTTAATTTGGCCTGAACATTGGCTGCTTGAATCCAGTCAAGGCACTGTCGATATGAATCGGTTAGTGAGCCATGTAGAGCACACGACTCAAGACAAGCTTGCTTTTATCACCGTTGAGAAAACGCCAGATCATGCTTGGGCGGCAAGACTGACCAGCGGTCGCTATGTGAATGTAAATCCTTATACTGGAGAGGTGTTATACGAATACGATTATTATCAAACTCTATATGGTTTTAGCATGGCATTGCACCGCTGGTTATGGTGGATGGATGAAGAGGGCAATACGCCACTGCGAAACTGGGTATCTGTTATTTCACTATTTTTGATCATTGAGGTTTTATTGGGTTTTTATTTGTGGGTAAAACCTAAAAATCGGTTAAAACGATTAAAAATAAAACCCTCAGCGCAAAGAAGAATGTTTTATTATCAGTTGCATCAAACGTTTGGTGTTTTTTTAGCACTACCGCTCGTATTAATCGCATTTTCTGGCATCGCATTTAATTGGTCCACGCCGACCAGCTGGTTAGTCAATGTGCTGAGTCCAGGCCAAATTGAATCGCGCTTAACAACCCCTAAACTCGAACCTCAATCTTTGCCAATTGATCAGCAAAAAGTCTATAAAAAGGCGCTGGCTGCATTGCCAGAAGCTGAATTAAGACGGATTTATTTTTCAACTGATGACAATGCTGTGGTTCGTTATCGAATTAGAATGCCCGGAGAAACTTACGCTTATAGTTATGTGTGGTTAAATCCTTATTCGGCCGAAGTATTGCAGTTGCAGGATATGAGTCAGGCCTCTTTTGCGACGCAAGTTTGGAACTTTAGGTATAAATTTCATATTGGTGGTTTTGCGGGACCCTTATTAGAGGTTGTATGGTTGATGATTGCCCTAAGCCCAATTTTGTTTATTTATACGGGCTGTTATTTTTGGCTCAAAAGACACAAATTGTGTAAATAAACTTAATAATCATTTTCATTTGATTTAATTGTTGGCTCTCATTAGGATAGCGGCGATTTTAGGAGAAAGATAATGAAAAATATGCATTCGTTTATTTATACCGCGATTTCTGCGAGTCTTTTCAGCGCATTTAGCGCATCTACCATGGCCAATGAAGCGCCGATGGAAAATATTGTAGTTTCTGGCAGTCGTGTGATTGAAAGTATTGATGAAGTCCCTGCGTCTATTACTGTGATTGGTCCAGAGCAGGTTGCAGAATATCTTAAGGTAACGCCCGAATTACAAAGCATGTTGTCAATGTTTGTGCCTGGTATGGCGCCAGATACAGGCAGCTCTAGTAACACAGGGCAAACGTTACGGGGTCGTAGTCCGTTAGTGATGATAGACGGTGTGCCTCAATCCACGCCATTACGCAACGGCTCGCTAGGGGTTAAAACGTTAGACCCAAGTGTGATAGAAAGAATTGAAATCATCAAAGGGGCCACTTCAATTTATGGTAATGGCGCGGCCGGTGGTATTATCAACTATATAACCAAACGTGCTGCGCGATCAGGGGTAGAAGGCGAGGTCAGTTTGTCGAGTCGATTTAGCGCGGTCAAGGTGGCTGAGTCTGCTGGTGTTCGCACCGAAGCTATGCTAAACGGCCGAGAGGGTAAGTTCAGCTATTTATTCGCGGCCAGTTACGAAGAAAATGGTGTTCAACGTGATGCAGAAGGCGATATTCTGGGTTTGCAATATGGTCTATCTGATACTGTCACACAAAACTACTTCACTAAGCTGGGCTATCAGTTTGATGCTGATAAACAATTGCAGATGAGTTTTAATTATTACAGCTCACAGCAAGAAACAGATTTGGCTGATGTGTTTGGTGATCTAAATACCGGTCAAAAAAGTTACGCGATCCATGCCAGTGAAGACCTTCAAAAGCGTGGTGAGCCGCAGGGTCCTGATGGTAATACCAACTTCACCGTCAAATATACGGATTATGATGTTTTTGCGAATACTCAAATGACGTTAGATTATTATCAGCAAGATATTAATAATGTGTTTTTCTTTTCGCCTGTGTTAGCTAACCCGGATGAGGGTTATAACGGTGGTCAGTCCATTATCAAATCTGAAAAAAAAGGTCTACGAGGCACTTTTAATACAAATATAAGTTTAAACGAGCATTGGCAAGCTCACTTGATTTATGGGGTCGACTTTTTAAATGACGTAACCTCACAACCGCTAGTGGATGGCCGTATATGGGTACCTGAAATGGACATGGAAAATGTTGCTGGTTTTGTGCAAACTAAATGGCTATATGATGACAATATTATTATCAAAGCGGGTGTGAGAAACGAAAATATCGATTTACAAGTAGATGATTATAGCACCCTTAAATTATGTCGTTCGGAAGATCAGTGCTCAGAGGTTTTTTCGGTAAAAGGAGATGAGTTGAACTACCAAGCGACAACTTATAATGCAGCCGTTAAAATAACATACTTGCCATACTTTCAGCCATTTGTCAGTTATTCGCAAGGCGCTGATATCTCTGATATAGGTCGCTTATTAAGAACTGCAACTGTGTTTGATATTGCTGATATACGCACTGAAGCTTCAATTATCGACAATTATGAAATTGGTTTTACGTCGCAAATAAATCAGAACATTCGAGTTGAGACCGCGATATTTAAAAGTACTTCAGAACTTGGAACAACCAATAGTTTTGATGAAACAACAGGGGTTTATATGCCAGTTCGTGCGCCACAGAAAATTTGGGGCTTTGAGGCATTATTTAACTGGCAAATTAACGAACAGCTTAGACTCGTTTCAACTTATAGTATTAGCGAAGGTAAAGATACAGAAAATAACCTGTATCTTGGTGGTAAATATATCTCTCCTGCCAAAACGACGCTTCATTTAAACTGGACCCCGTATCAAGATACGTCAGTTAATATTAACTATGTATATGTTGATAGCCGCAAACGTTTTGCGCCAGATGAGGATGGTAATTATGTCGGCGATCAGGGTCCCGTTAGTGCTTATGACCTGGTAAATGTCAACGCAAAATATCAACTAACAGCTGCTTGGCAAACCTTTGTCGGCATTGAAAATTTATTTAATGCTGATTATTACCCAAGTCGTGCGCAAGCTTATACTTACGGTGGTTATAATGTCAAAGGACTTGGCACGACCGTCAATCTAGGCGTTCAATACCAGTTTTAATCTCGGTATAAACGAGTTAAATCTTGATAACTGTCTATCCGTCGGTCTCGCAGGTAAGGCCAGATCCGGCGGACAGATTCACTGCGTGCCAAATCTATTTCAGCGATTAAGATTTCTTCTTCGCTGTCGCCCGCATGGGCCAGTATCTCACCCTGTGGGCCGGCGACAAAACTATTCCCCCAAAAGCGTATGCCCGCACCTTCTTCATCCGGTGAAGCTTCAAAACCGACTCGGTTACAAGATATAACCGGAATACCGTTTGCGACGGCATGTGCTCTTTGACTGATCACCCAGGCATCTAGTTGTCGTTCTTGTTCGGCGTCATCATCATTAGGATCCCAACCAATTGCCGTTGGATAAATTAACAGCTCGGCACCAGCCATCGCCATTAAACGAGCGGCTTCTGGAAACCATTGATCCCAGCATACAAGTACGCCTAATGTCCCTAAGCTGGTTTTGATTGGGATAAAACCAAGATCGCCTGGCGTAAAATAAAATTTTTCGTAAAACCCAGGATCATCAGGGATATGCATTTTACGATATTTGCCGGCAATACTGCCATCAGTGTCTAGGACCACGGCTGTATTGTGATATAGGCCGGTAGCACGTTTTTCAAAGAGCGAACTAACAATCACAATACCGAGTTCAGCAGCAAGCTGGGATAGTTGCTCAGTTGATGGCCCGGGAATGGGTTCAGCGAGATCAAATTGATTTACATCCTCACTTTGGCAAAAATAGAGGGATTTATGCAATTCTTGTAAAACAATCAACTGACAGCCCTTTTCGGCCGCGGTGCGTATTCCAGCAAGTGTTTTATTGAAGTTATGCTCACAATCTACGGTGTTTGCATGTTGTAATAATGCTGTTTTGATAACGCTCATATTAGACCTCTGAAGATAAAAATCCTTGTGGCAACTGCATTGTCAGACAATGTAAACTGCCAAATTGTTCAATGATTGGGCGACAGTTTATCGCTACAATTTGATGATTAGGCAATGCGTTTTGCATCACCTCAATGGCCGCCTGATCCTGCTCAACGCCGTATACGGGTAATAAAACTTTTTGATTAATAAACAGAAAGTTAGCGTATGTTGCCGGTAACCTTTGTTGCTCGTTATTATATTGTGCGGATGGCCATGGCAACTCAAATAGCTGGTATGGCTGTTGATGGATATCACGAAAGTCTGTTAATTGATGCGCCATTTTTTGCAACGCAGAATAATGATGGTCGTGAGGATCTTGGCATCCTTGATAGATGATAGTGTGACCGGGTGCAAATCTGGCTAGCGTATCTATGTGGGCATCTGTATCGTCGCCAGCAAGTTCACCATTAGCAAGCCATAAAATCTGCTCAACAGAAAATAAGCTTTTTAATTGTTGTTCGAGCTCATCAGCTGTGATTTCAGGGTTGCGGTTTGGGTTTAACAAGCAGGCTTTAGTGGTTAATAAGGTGCCATCACCGTCTGTTTCTATACTACCACCTTCTAAAACTAGAGGTATGTTGTGATGTTTAGTTTTGAGTTGCAAAAACAAGTTTTGGTTTATTTGATTATCTAACTCAGCATCAAATTTATTGCCCCAGCCGTTAAAAATAAAATTATATGCAATGATGTTTTGCTCGGGGTCTTGCACACAGATAGGGCCGTGATCGCGTGCCCAGGTATCATTGGCAGCCGCTTGCACCCAGATTATTTGTTTGTCTAGTTGGGGAATGGGAGTCAGTTGTTCAATAATGTGATTTTGATGTTTTGCGTCTTGAAAAATAATGACAACTTTTTCCACCTCAGCAATTGTTTTAACTAATTCAAAATAAACTTTTTCTACTGAGGTTAAATTATCGGCCCAATCACTATTTTTGTGTGGCCAAGTGAGCATAATGGCATCTTGTGGATACCATTCAGGTAAAAATTTTTTTTGTTCATTCATGAGTGTTGTTTTTTTCCGCACGCTTTTTGGCGAGTGCTCTTAATTGTTTGCTTTGTTCATGCAGTGCCGCCCGCACGAGAACCTCGCGGTCGGCCTCTAAAATCTGGCTATAAACCAGTTTGTAAATAAACCCGGATGCTGCGCTTTGTTTATCAACAATACGTGCGTAACAGTATACTGCACTGGCTTCTTCAGGGATGAATATTTTAAGCTGAAAAATTTGTTCAAGCGACCAATTTTTATCTGTGATTAGGGTTAAACCGCCGGCGCCAAATGTTTCGGTCAGATACCGAGCTTGATTGTTATTTTCTTGCATCAATAAAAACGAGAGCACTAAATCTATTTTTCGGTTTTGCATATTTAGATAGGCAAAAACATCCTCGTTTAAATTCTGGACTTTTTGTTGGCTAGCCGAAAAGCCTTGTTCCATTTGTTTAAATTGACTCGCGAGTTTAAAAGGGTAGGGGATCTCTTCTGATAATGCCTCGACATCGGGTTCTTCTTGATCAGCGGAAAGTGGTTGCAAGTTTATGGTGACCTGCATTGGCAAGGTAAAAAATTCGTCAAACAGGGTTTGTTTTTCTTCCGGAGTCATAATTTAAACCTTTAGTAATAATCGCTTTGTTGAATCTCTATTTGGATTTTAATGATTTCGACTTGCTCTAACGCATCCTGATAAGCTTGTGGATATTTGTTTTGCAATGGCGGGAGTTTCTGCTGCGCGGGTACAAAACCATGTTCGGCCGCAAGCAGTAGCCAAGCTAATCCTTTTTCAATATCTTTGGCAACCCCTTCAGCAATAAAATAGGCGCGCCCTAACGCGCCCATGGCTTGCGTGCAGCCAAGCAGAGCGGCTTGTTCAAAATAATCAGCCGCAGAGATATAATCTTGTTGCTCACGTGATTTTAACGCGTGATTTAACGCCTTTTGAATATCTTGCGCCAGTTGAGTATTGGCTGCTTGAATTTTGGGTTTGTCTGTTTTGTCGGCGGTTGGTACCTGCATGGATTCAATTTTATCTGCAACTGGGGTAATATCCTTACTCGGCAATGGTGCTCTGTGCTGGCTGGCCAGAGCGTGCATCACAGTATCATAGCGCTCATTTAACTGTTTAATGGTTTGTTGCTGCTCACTAAGCTGTTGCTGATAAAATTGAGCGTCTTGTTCGAGCTTTTTAATATGCGACTGTAGATGTTTAAGTTGGGCGTCGTATTGTTGTTTTAATTCGTCAGTATGCGCTTGTTTGAGTGTTTCTACTCTATTAAACATTGCGTTGATACTGGCTTCATAGGTGCGTCTTAATTCATCAAACCATTTAAACAAAGTGGCTGGCACCCGTTCTTTCTCAATAACATTGGCAGAAGCTGGAAATAAATTAATGATTTGGTTTTTATCAACGTATAGATCGCCATCGATATACTGAGTTTTTAATTTGTTCGGATTGTGGCTGTATTTATGGACGGTATCTTGAATAATAGCCAACGAAGCGCCGGTAATACTGGAGGCTTCTTGAATAGTAATCCAATGATATTCGTGCAAGCTTGCTGACATCGAGTTTCTGGGGTAGTTTAATAAAGAATCTGGTTATATTACCCTGAGCCAGCAGTAAATTGATAGAGATAGAGTATTAAAATATGGAGAGGTTAGGTGCTTCCACTGCCGTTATTTAAATGTTTGGCCGATGATACTCGGCTGAAAATTGTTCTTTTGTTATGTCAAACCGACTCCATGTGTGTATGCGATTTAACGCAAGGACTACAGCTAAGCCAACCTAAGGTGTCTCGTCATTTGGCTGAGTTAAGAAAATGTGAGCTGCTGACAGACGAACGTCGCGGTAAATGGGTTTATTATCGGTTAAACCCAAGTTTACCGGCTTGGGTTTATGAAGTGATTAAAACGACAGCGCTCAATAATCAAGAATATTTTTCCGAAAGTATGCAGTTGACTGGCTCTGCCAACTGTTGCGATTGAGCCAATGAGTATGTATTTAAAGACAGCTTAGTCGTTTTAAAACGCTCAGGTTTATGCTTGATAGCTGCGCCTGAATTCAGAGGGTTTAACGCCAAATAAACGTGAAAACTGCCGGGTAAAATAACTCGGATCACTAAAACCGCTTTCATTTGCTACCAGAGCGACGGGCAAAGTGGTTTCAACGAGTAATTTTCTTGCATGCTCCAATCTGATTTCGTTGATGAACTGTTTTGGTGTTTTATGTAAATACTTTTTAAAACGGCGCTCTAGTGCACTGACTGATAAATGGGCTATTGCGGCCAATTCAACCACACAGATATCTTTCATGAAATGACTTCGAATGTATTCAACGGGTGTTTTTAATGCCTGCATGCCAGTAAAAGCCAGCGACGTTTTTTCTAAGTGGCGAGAAGTTCCGTACGAGCCGATAATACCACCCTGGTCGTTATATAAAGGTCTTTTAGAAGTGGTAAACCAGCTCAGTGTCCCCTGACTGGTAATGTTCATTTCTAGTCTATCATCCACATTGTTGCCAGCCATTACTCTTTGGTCATCCTGAACAAATTGCCGAGCTAAATGCGGTGGGGCAAAATCAAAATCTGTTACGCCAATGGCTTGCTCTGGGGTTGAAACGCCGATGTGCTCACAAAATGACTGGTTTGCGTACATAATTTGGCTATGTTGGTTTTTTATCCAGAATAAAATGTCAGGTAAGATATCAAACATATGGATTAATTGTTGGCTGCCACAGACCTTTAAAAACGTCTCTGCTTCGCTGCTGGTGATCTTTTTTTTCATAGGTAAAACGATTTAATTATTCTTACGCGCCGAATTTGTCCTATTAAACACCGATTTTTTTATAACTACAAGTCAACAGTCTAAACTAATATGCTTAACATAAGGTTAACCAACAGAGGCTAGTTTAGATGAAAAAAGTAAAAATGGGCATGGTCGGTGGTGGCCAAGGGGCTTTTATTGGTGTCGTGCACAGGTTAGCAGCTAATTTAGATGGTCAGATCGAATTAGTCTGTGGTGCATTTAGCCGCGATGCAGAACGCAGCAAACGTTCGGGAGAGGCTTTATTTTTAGACCCAGCGCGCTGTTACGATAGTTACGAAAAACTATTTGCCGAAGAAGCTAAATTGCCCAAAGACAAAAGAATGCAATTTGTGGCAATAGTCACGCCGAACCATTTGCACTTTCCGGTCGCTAAAATGGCACTGCAACATGGATTTCATGTGATTTCAGACAAACCTGCTACGTTCACTTATCAGCAAGCCCTAGAATTAAGAGACATAGTAGAATCTAGTGGTTGTTTATATGGACTAACCCACACCTACACGGCTTACCCTATGGTAAAAGAAGCTAAATATCGTGTAGCGACCGGTGAAATAGGTCGAGTTCGCAAAGTGGTTGTGGAATATCCGCAGGGCTGGTTAGCTGAACCACCAGCGGAAGATAACAAACAGGCATTGTGGCGTTTAGATCCTGAACAGGCGGGCATCAGTTGTTGCATGGGTGATATTGGAGTTCATGCTGCCAATTTAGCGGAGTATGTTTGTGGCGATCAGATCAGCCAGATATGTGCAGATTTAAATTCTATCGTTGAAGGCCGTGAGTTAGATGATGATGGGACTGTTTTATTAAGATTTGAAAATGGCGCTCGGGGTGTATTAATGGCTAGCCAAATTTCTGTTGGCGAAGAAAATAACCTACGTATTCGAGTTTATGGTGAAAAAGGTGGGTTAGAGTGGGCGCAGCAAGAACCTAATACGCTGATCCAACGCAGTAATGAGCATGCTGCCCAAATACATCGGGCCGGTTGGGGGCAGTTGGCAGATATAACCTTGGCCAACTTAAGAACGCCTGCTGGTCACCCCGAAGGTTATCTAGAAGCTTTTGCGAATTTGTATCGCAACTTTGTCGGTCAAATACGCGCTCTCGAAGCCGGTACTCAGCCCGATGAAGTGGCAGCGGATATGCCGGGCATTAAAGAAGCTGTCCGAGGGATGGCATTTATCGAGCAGGCCGTTAATAGTAGTCAGTCTGATTTAAAATGGCACGATTTTAAAACCCAATAAGAATTTATAAGCACAACAAAGAGGAATGTCTATGAGTCAAATAAAAGGGCCAGGCATATTTTTAGCTCAATTTGCCGGCGACGAAGCACCATTTAATAGTTTACCGTCAATTTGCAAATGGGCGGCAAATATGGGCTATAAGGCCATTCAAATACCCACTTGGGATGCGCGTTTATTCGACCTTAAACAAGCGGCAGAAAGTAAAAGCTATTGTGAACAAGTGCAGAAAATTGTCGCCGATGCAGGTTTAACCATTAGTGAGCTATCGACTCACTTACAAGGGCAGTTGGTGGCCGTTCACCCTTGTTATGATACCATGTTTGATGGTTTTGCACCGCCAGAATTACACGGCAAACCGGAGCAACGGCAAGCTTGGGCTAAACAACAGCTATTGTATGCGGCCAAAGCAAGTCAAAATTTAGGTTTAACTGCACATGCAACTTTTAGTGGCGCTTTATTGTGGCAAACGGTTTACCCTTGGCCACAACGTCCAGCTGGTTTAGTTGATGAAGGTTTTAAAGCACTGGCTGAGATATGGTTACCCATTTTAGATGCTTTTGATGATGCTGGTGTAGACGTTTGTTATGAATTACACCCTGGCGAAGATTTACATGATGGCATTACATTTGAGCGCTTTTTAGCAGCCACCAACAATCACCCTAGAGCGAATATTTTATACGATCCAAGCCACTTCATTTTACAGCAGCTTGATTATTTAGCCTTTATTGATATTTATCATGAGCGCATTAAAGCTTTTCACGTAAAAGATGCCGAGTTTAACGCGACTGGCCGCGCCGGTGTTTACGGGGGATACGCCGATTGGGTCGATCGTCCGGGGCGATTCCGGTCTTTAGGAGATGGGCAAATTAATTTTAGCGCTATCTTCAGCAAGTTAACTCAATATGGTTTCACCGGTTGGGCGGTGCTTGAGTGGGAGTGTTGTTTAAAACACCCAGAGCAGGGCGCACGTGAAGGGGCACCATTTATTCAAGCTCACCTTATCGAACGAGCAGAAAAAGCCTTTGACGATTTTGCTTCTGTTGCAGCCGATACCGATCTTAACCGCAGCATTTTAGGACTAGGAGCCACAAAATGACACAAACTCAAGGTTCACGTCTATTTACCGCCAGTTGCATTGCGCTGGTAGTGACGGCTATGACCTTTGCTATTCGGGCTGGTGTATTAGGCCAATTAGGGGATAGCTTTGGCTTAACAGATACCGAGCTGGGCTGGATCAATGCGATGGCGTTTTTTGGCTTTCCTGTAGCCACCATGTTTGGCGGTTTATTGTATAACTGGATCGGAGCTAAAAAGCTGCTAATGATTGCATTTGTTGGCCATTTATTAGGGTTAATTTTGACCATTGCAGCTGATGGTTTTTGGTTATTATTAATTTCTAGCTTTTTGGTTGGTTTTGCCAATGGTTCCGTTGAAGCAGGTTGCAACCCACTGATCGCTAACATCTATCATACCAATAAAACGACTATGTTAAACCGTTTTCACGTTTGGTTCCCGGGCGGCATTGTGATTGGTGCACTGGTCTCTCAAGGTATGACAAGTTTTGATATGGGCTGGCAAATGCAAATTGCCGTGATGTTATTACCTACCTTGATTTATGGTTATATGATGTTTACTCAAACCTTTCCACCCTCAGATCATGTAGATAACTCAACTGCTCATAATGTCAAAGCATTAGCCTCACCGTTGTTTATTTTTATGTTAATTTGCATGTCATTAACGGCAACAACTGAACTTGGCACACAACAGTGGATCGAGCGTATTTTAGGTGCCAGCGGTGTTGCGCCTATGGTTATCATGGCAATGATCACAGGTGTTATGGCTGTCGGGCGTTATTTTGCTGGACCCCTGGTACATAGTTTACACCCAGCCGGCATCTTATTAATGTCTGCAATACTGTCAAGCATTGGTATTTATTTAATGAGTATCGCCAGTGGCGGTATGATTTATTTTGCAGCGCTATTGTTTGCAATTGGTGTGACTTATTTTTGGCCCACTATGATAGGTTTTATTGCTGAATATCAACCAAGAACCGGTGCATTAGGGATGTCGCTTATCGGTGGCGTAGGTATGTTTGCAACTGGGTTATGGAATCCGGTTATCGGTAGTTGGATTGATGCTGGTCGTGCGCAAGCGGCGGAGCAAAACTTAACCGGCCCAGCGGCGGATATTTTTGCTGGTCAAATTACATTAGCCAACTTAACGATTTTCCCACTTATTTTAATTATTGCTTTCACAGGTTTGTTTGTATATACCAAAAAACAAAACCGTAAAGCGCAAGAAAAATCAGCCGCTTAAAGCGGCCATAGAAGGGTGACAAAATGTTTTGGTGCCCTTCTATTTTTGCCTTGTTAGTTTGTTAACTGTGTCCGCTTATTTGATTGATCTTAGGCTATATTTAAGACGTAAACAGCAGTCAAATGGATAAGGAAAGCAGTCATGAAACAAATAACAATTATACTCACTTTGTTTGTTGCACTAGCCTCTGGCTGTTCATCTGTGCCCGATGAGCAAACATTATCTAGTCACTCGCAAAATAATTCAGCCTCACAAACACAATCTTCAACAAAGTCACCACAAGAGCAACTCGGGCCTTACGAAAAACCTTTAGACCAGCCAGCCGTCGTCGCTTACGAAGACTATTATGATCCGCTTGAAAGCATTAACCGTCCGATCTTTGTTTTTAATGATTATGTATACCGATATTTTTTAATACCACTTGCGGAAGGTTATACCTATGTGGTGCCTCAAACAATTGATGACAGTGTAGAAAATTTTTTTGATAATTTACGCGAACCCATTTCGTTTTTAAATAATATTGCCCAAGGTAAAATTAAAGACTCTGGTATTAGCTTGGCCCGCTTTGGCATAAATACAACATTGGGGTTATTAGGCTTGTTTGATACTGCTGACAGCTGGTTTGGTCTTGCTCCCAACGAAGTCGATTTAGCCGATACGCTGGCCTTTTATGGCATGGACTATGGTGCTTATATTGTTTTGCCTTTTATCGGTCCCAGTGATGTGCGAGATACACTTGCGTTTGGTTCAGACTTTTTTTTACACCCACTCAATAACACAGATGAAGAAACGGCAGGTCGAATATTACTTATTTGGGAGGGTTTTGATGATAACAAAGAATATCTTAAAAAGTACCCAGATTTAACTGAGCAGAAAAAAGATCCTTATACGTTTGTACGCAACTTTTATTTACAGCAGATCCAGCGAGATCAAGCAGCTAAACGTCGTCAAGAGGCTGAAAAAAATAATCAGCAAGAGGAATAAAAATGCAAATCACTCAGCCAAAAATGGCGTTATTTATCGTATTGGTTTTTTTCTTTGGTAGTGTTTATTTAGGGTACCAAAGCCAAAATTTTGAGATGGATGCATCGGCTGATACTTTATTGGTCAAAGATAATAAACATTATATTCGCACCCAACAAGCAAATCAGAAGTATGCGCCGGAAGAATTTATTTTAGTGGCTTTTAAACCTAAAGCAGAGGATATTTATAGCGCTGAAGTATTAAACCTGTTAGTAGAGATCTCAAATAAATTTAAACAACTGGGGCGGGTGAAGAGTGTCACTAACATTACCAATGTCCCCTTGTTTGCTGCCGGCGATATTAGTTTATCCGATAGCTTTAATGCCGATGATTTGAGCTGGCAAAATGCCAGATACAATGCAAATACCATGCGGTTAACTTTGCAAAAACACCCTTTATACGAAGGTTTATTAGTTAATCCAGCGCATGATGCACTGTCGATGCAAATCGTTTTTAAAAACAATCCAGAAATTAGCAAACTAGACAAAAAAATTGTCTCTATTCAAAAAAAAATGCTAACAGGGGAGCTGTCCGCAGATCAGCAAAACGAACTTGATGAGCTGACTGAGCAGCGAAAGCAGATTAGCCAACAAGTTGATCAAACGCGTAGCGAAGAGATCCGCCAAATTCGTGAAATACTAACCCCATATCAAGACAAAGGTGAGTTTTACCTTGGTGGGGCTAATTTGCTGGGACACCAATTATTAAAAATTATCTCTAGTGATTTGGTGATATTTGGTAGTGCCATTGTCATTGTTGTAACGTTAGTTTTATTAGTTCTGTTTCGCAGTATACGTTTTGCGTTGCTACCTATGCTCTCTTGTGCTGTGGCGGTGATTTGTACCTTAGGTTTATTGGCTATTTTAGGTCTTAAAGTAACGGTTATTTCAGCCAATGTGATTGCCTTGCAAATTATTTTAACATTGGCGGTAATTATTCATATATTGGTTCAATATCAGGAAAACTCTGAACAGGCAAAAGATATTAATCATGCACAATTAATGCAGCAAACTTTGCGAGATAAAGCTAAACCATGTTTTTATGCTGCATTAACCACCATGATAGGGTTTGCTTCTTTAATCTTTAGTGGTATTCAACCTGTGATCAGTTTTGGTTATATGATGGTGATTGCCATGTCTGTATCATTGTTGATTAGTTTAGTTTTTTTTCCGGCAATATGTAGTTTAGTTTTTAATGACAAACAAAAAATCGTTCGACATAGCTTAATTCATGCGTTTTTAACTGGCTTAGCAAACGCCAGTAATCGTTTTAGTAAAAGTTTTATTCTGCTCGGGGTTGGTATATTAGCGGTAAGTATGATCGGCGCGCTTAAATTAACGGCAGAAAACAGTTTTTTAAATTATTTTGACGAATCAACCGAGGTCTATCAGGAACTCACTTATATCGATCAGGAATTTGGTGGTTCTACTCCGTTTGATTTAATTTATGATTTGCCTGAGCAGCAGGCAAAACCCGACTTAATCATTTCAGCTGCAAACGCCCAGCAGGTACAAAAGCTCCATGATATTATGGCATCAGATCCAGCCATAGGTAGCGTTACTTCAATTGCTGATTTTTTACGAATTGCCCAAGTGGTGCGTGGTAAGCCGGCGACCGAATATGAAATTACAGCACTCTACAATACGTTAGATGACGACCTTAAAAACCAGATATTTAATGCCTATTTTTCGATTGATGATCAACAAATACGGATCAGTAGTCGGGTAAAAGATTCAACCGAAGGATTGAATCGCGAGCAGTTGGTTGCCGATATAAAACAAAAGTTGGCTGATGCTGGCATTGCGGCTGAAGATTATCAACTGACTAATTTGTTTATTTTATATCAGGATATTCTTTCTCGTTTAATAGATTCTCAAATCAATACCCTAGGGTTAGTTTACCTTGTTATGCTGGTGGTGTTATACCTTATTTTCCGGTCGTTTCGAATTGCTTTAATTGCGCTGGTGCCAAATTTAATAACCACTGGCGCTATTTTAGGTTTTATGGGGTTCATGGAGATCCCGTTGGATTTAATGACATTAACCATAGGGGCTATTGCAATGGGGATATCGGTAGATGACACCATTCATTATATTCACAGATATCAACATGAAATGAAGCAAGGGAGCAATGATCTCATTAAAAGTACCAACCAGACGGTTGGTTATGCGCTCTTTTACACAACACTTGTTATTGTGCTCGGTTTTTTTTCTTTGTTTTTTTCCGACTTCGTCCCCAGCGTCTTATTTGGCGTACTCACTGGCTTTGCGATGATATTAGCGCTTTTAACAGATATTTGTATATTGCCTGCAATGCTTAAAAAGTTTGTCCGCGCAAAATAAAGGTGTCGCAAAAATTTCGTTCAGATGTCACTTGTTATTCATCATCTCATTGCAGTATCTGGCTGATGAATAACAAGGTTGGGATACAGGATGAAACTTAAAAAATTATTATTCAGTTGTTTGATAGCAGCCGGTTTTGGTTCGGTGGCACAAGCAGAGGTTATATTTACCGAATACGTTGAAGGCAGTGGACATAATAAAGCAATCGAAATTTCTAATTTAGGCAGTAGCCAAGTTGATTTAGGCGCGCAAAAATACCAGGTGCGTTTACATTCAAACGGTACAACCGAAAATACTAACAGCTTGGACTTGACCGGGTTTGTTTTACCTGCAGGGGCCAGTTTAGTCATTTATAATTCAAGTGCTGATGCAGAATTTCAGGGCACTAGTGATTTCAGCATCTCATCCAGCGTAACCTTTTTTAATGGTGACGATGCGTTAACATTAGTTAAAGATGGCACTATCGTTGATCGAATTGGTCAATTCGGGGTAGATCCAGGTTCAGCATGGCAGAGCATAAACGACGCTGACTTTTCAACCCGCGATAAAACCATTCGCCGGTTGGATTCTATTTCTAGCGGCGATGAAAACGCACAAGCTGTATTTCCAAACAGTCCCTTACAGTGGAAAACGTTTGCTCAGAATACCTTCGATGGTTTGGGATGTCCCGGAGAAGGGGCATGCTCGTCAGATAGCGGTAACACGGATAACGGCGGCGAATCTGGGGAAGGTAATGGCAGCGGCGATTCATCACAGCCAGCTGTGTGTTTAAACTGCCCAGAGGTAGACAAAATTCTCGATAATAGCCAATTAGTGATGAGTGATTATTATGCCGATGCGCTCTCTGCTGACAAGGCTGGACTAAAACAGACGTTAAATCAGATTATTAGCCGTTCACATAAAAAGCTGACCTATGCACAAGTCTGGACGGTGTTAACCGAATCGGACCAGGACCCAGTCAACAGTAACAATATTATTGAGGTTTATACAGGCTGGTCAGTGCCAAAAGCCAATAATGCCAGTGGGGCTCAGTCTAGCGATCAGGACGCTTGGAATCGCGAACATATTTGGCCAAGAAGTAGAGGGTTAACCACGGACGAAGCTTATGCTTTTACTGATCTGCATCATTTAAAACCGGCAGACGTCAGTGTTAACGCAGCGCGCGCTCATTTTGATTTTGCGCTTGGCGGCGTGCCATTAGACGAAGCGAGTACAAACTCAATTAATCTAGACGCGCAAACTTTTGCCCCCAGAGATGAGGTCAAAGGAGATATTGCTCGTATCCTGTTTTACATGGATACGCGCTACCAAGGGGATAGTTCGGATTTAACACCCGATTTGCAATTAATAGACGATCTTAGTCAACTGTCTGATACAAAAGTGGGTCGACTTTGCACCTTATTGGCTTGGCATAATCAAGATGTTGTGGATAGTTTTGAGCAAAATCGCAACAAGGTCATTTACGAATACCAAGGCAATCGTAACCCTTTTATTGATTATCCAGAATTTGCAAATCTTGTATACGCCCACGAATGTGATTCAGAAACTGACAATCAACTGCCCGATATTGTTTTTAACCATGAGATCAGAGTAAATGCAGGTGAGTACGTCAACTTGGACGCTAGACCTAAACAACACCCTGTAGGTACACAGATTAAGTATCACTGGCAACAAATTGGTGGCAGTCAGGTGAGCTTTAAACCTGAGCTATCGGCGCTTTATTTTAAGGCCCCAATGGACGCGCAAACGTTAACTTTTTTGTTAGTACTGGATTACGGTCATACTAAGCTTGATAAAACAGTCGCAATTACAGTCGTAGAAAATGACAAGGCTGAAAACGAGCAAAATACAGATCAATCAGATACAGAGCAATACAGCATCAGATCTGGCAGTAGTAGTTTTGCTTTTATACTCTTTTTTATCATTTTAATGTTCAACCGCCGCTTAAAATAACGATCTTAGGTAGCTGGCGTAAAAGCTAAACTTTGCGCCAGATACCTGACAATTTCACATGATCTTAAGCCCTTTTTCAGGCTATAATCAGCTTTTTAAGTTATCTTTTGAGTGTGATATGTCGTTGTTACCAGCCTTACTGAAACAAATTAAACAAAATCCAGCTAGCATTCAGTTTAAACAAGTGATTGAAGTGATCGAAAGTGAGTATGTATTTACTCCACAGGCATTTAAAAATGGCGATTTAGAAAATACAGCAGAGCAAAACCAAGGGTCTTGTAAAATTCTATCGTTTGCCAAATTACATCAATTAAACGAAGCTCAAACACTCCATTTATTCGGCGATTATTACCGTCAAGATGTACTTCAGAACCCAAACGGCAGTGATCATCAAAATATCCGTAACTTTATGCAAACCGGTTGGCAAGGCGTGGATTTTTCAGCAGTCGCCCTGCAGGAAAAATAACCCTATGTTTAAATTTTTTGAAGGTCTAGTTGCTGCTTTCCCTGAAGAAACTGCTTCTACGCCACCAAAAACCTTGTTTGCTTTTTGCCGGCACTACACCAAAGGCTGTGAAAAATACTTGTTCTTAATGGCCACTTTGACCGCGGGGTTGGCCATTATCGAAGCCTATTTGATGGCTTATTTAGGTGATTTGGTTGACAAGCTGACCCAAAACACCCCAGAAACCTTTTTTAACCAGTTTCAAAACGAGCTGATTGGGGTGGCTTTGTTGGTGCTTGTCATTGCCCCTTTGGTAATATTTTTTCACGCTGTGATTGTGCATCAAACCTTGCTGGGGAACTACCCGATGAGGATACGTTGGCTATCACATAAATATATGTTGGGGCAAAGTGTCGGTTTTTTTCAAAATGATTTTGCCGGCCGTATTTCAACTAAAGTGATGCAGACTGCGTTGGCAGTTCGAGAAAGTGTCATGAAACTTTTAGATGTATTTGTATACATTATTATCTACTTTGTCAGCATGTTGGTTTTGATAGCGCAAGCTGATTGGCGGTTAGTGCTCCCTATTTTAGTTTGGTTAGTTCTTTATATCGGCATTCAATTGTTTTTTATCCCTAAATTAAAACAGGCTTCGATGCAACAAGCGGATGCAAGAGCAGACATGACAGGGCGTATTGTTGATAGTTATACCAATATCAACACAGTTAAATTGTTTGCCCATACTAAACAAGAAGCTGACTATGCTCGCGCTGGCATGCAAGGTTTTTTAACCACAGTGTATCGTCAAATGCGATTGGCAACCGGGATGATTTCATTGGTGCAGATTAGCAATTATTTGTTGTTATTTGTCATTGGTGCTATGTCGATTTGGTTGTGGAATTTAAGTTTAATTAGTGTTGGTGCAATTGCGGTGGCTGTGAGTTTGTCGCTGCGCCTAAATGGTATGTCTCAGTGGATCATGTGGGAAGTGAGTTCGCTATTTGAAAACATAGGGACAGCCACTGACGGCATGCATACTTTGAGTCAAACACGCGACGTCCAAGATAAACCACAGGCCTCGCCTCTTAAAATTGAAAAAGGTGCGATTGAGTTTAATCAAGTGTCTTTTAGGTATGGTGATATTGACGTTTTTAATCGGCTAAATTTGAACATTAAAGCTGGCGAAAAGGTTGGCATTGTTGGTCGATCTGGAGCCGGCAAATCAACCCTGGTTAATTTGTTATTGCGCTTTTTTGATATTCAAGCTGGCAGCATTAAAATTGATGGGCAAGATATCAGTCAAGTTCAGCAAGAAAGTTTGCGTGCACAAATCGGCATGGTCACCCAAGATACATCTTTGCTGCATCGTTCGGTGCGAGAAAATATTTTATATGGGCGGAATAACGCCAGCGAAGCTGAGCTTATAACAGCGGCCAAACAAGCTGAAGCACACCAATTTATTGAAACCTTATCCGATTTAAAAGGGCGTGTTGGTTATGATGCTCAAGTTGGTGAGCGTGGCGTTAAACTGAGTGGTGGACAACGCCAGCGCATTGCGATAGCGCGGGTGTTATTAAAAGATGCGCCAATACTAGTGCTTGATGAAGCGACTTCAGCATTAGATTCAGAAGTTGAAGCAGCGATTCAAACCAGCCTGTATCAGTTAATGGAAGGTAAAACTGTCATTGCAATTGCACACAGATTATCTACGATCGCAGCGATGGACCGTCTAATTGTTTTAGATCAAGGAAAAATTGCTGAGCAGGGGACTCATCAAGAATTGCTCGACAAAGGCGGGATTTATGCTCAATTATGGTCGCATCAGACAGGTGGTTTTATTGGCACTGAATAAAACCAAATAAAGTTGTAACTTTTTAAGTATTAACAAGGTCTTATTAAGGTCGTAAACGTAGAATTAATAGTGGATGAATTATGATTAAAAATTTTTGGCGTAAAACCGCACTGGCCGCCAGTTTATTAAGCAGCGCTTTTATTGTGTCTGCCGCAGACTCAAACGAAAAAATTAAACAAGCCGTTGAAGAGCGAGTGGGTTTGGCGGTTGAAAAAATATTGCCATCACCGGTTTCAGGCTTGTCAGCGGTGTTAACCAATCGTGGTTTGTTTTATGTGAGCAATGATGGCAGCTTTTTTATTCATGGTCAGATGTATGATATGGATAAAGGCATGGCCAATTATTCGGAAAATATTTTAACCGATGTGCGCAAGCAAGGGTTAAAAGATTTTTCTGGCCAAATGATTAGTTATAAAGCGAAAGATGAAAAATATCAGATTAATGTATTTACTGACATTACCTGTGGTTATTGCCGAAAAATGCATAAACAAATCGAAGAATACAATGCGCTTGGCATTACGGTTAATTATTTAGCGTTTCCACGTAATGGTATTAATAGTAAATCTTTTAGTGATATGGTCAGCGTTTGGTGTGCGGACGACGAGCAACAAGCGTTAACCGATGCTAAGTTACATGGCGACGTAAAACAAAAACAATGTAAAAACCCAGTCAAAGATCAATACGAGTTTGGTCAACAAGTTGGGGTCAGTGGCACACCCGCGGTATTATTGCAAGATGGTCAGCTGGTGCCGGGTTATCGGCCACCCGCTGATATGTTAAAAATATTACAAGGCTAAAATGCGTATAGTAAGACGTCAACTGGCTGGACAAAGAGTGTCCAGCCCTGCATTTCATCCGATTTTGCAAAGAGTATTAGCGCATCGGGGTTTACAAGATGAAGAAACAGAGCTTACCCTAAAACGTTTGAGTCCTCCCAAACTTGCTGATTTAGATAAAGCCTGTGACTGTTTATACCAAGCATTGCTGAGCCAAAAAAAAATTTTGATTGTTGGCGATTTTGATGCCGACGGTGCCACCAGTACTGCACTTTGCCTTGAAGCCTTGCAGCAAATGGGCTCGCAAGCACTCGACTTTTTAGTACCCAACCGATTTGAGTTTGGTTACGGTTTATCCGTGCCTTTGGTGGACATTGCCCATCAACAAGGGGCCCAATTGATTGTCACTGTAGATAACGGTATTTCTTGTCATTCTGGCGTGCAGCGGGCAAAAGAGCTGGGCATGCAGGTCATTATTACTGATCACCATTTGCCCGGTGACTGTTTACCTGAAGCAGATGCTATCGTGAATCCCAATAGGAAAGATTGTCAGTTCCCAAGCAAATGCATTGCCGGAGTTGGGGTTGCTTTTTATTTGATGATGGCATTACGTAGTTATTTACGTCAGCGAAATTATTTTACCGAGCGTGGCCTGCAAGAGCCTAATTTAGCCAGCTTGTTAGATTTAGTTGCGTTAGGCACAGTGGCTGATGTTGTGCCATTAGATGATATTAATCGGATATTGGTCCAGCAAGGCATCAATCGCATCCGCAGTGGTTATGTCAGGCCAGGGATTCGGGCACTTTTGGATGTGAGTAAAAGAGATCCGCGTCAACTGGTATCAGCAGACTTTGGTTTTGCTGTTGCACCTAGGTTAAATGCGGCGGGCCGGTTAGATGATATCTCAGTTGGCATTCATTGTTTATTAAGCAACGATTATCAACAAGCATTTCGGTTGGCGGCCTCACTTGATAATTTAAACCATGAACGCAAAGCCATTGAAAGCAGCATGCAGCAAGAAGCGTTGAAAAGTTTACAAAACATTCAATTGACTCGTTTGCCCAGTGCTATCGCTATGTACCAAAACGACTGGCATCAAGGCGTAATTGGTATTTTGGCCGGGCGTTTAAAAGAAAGATACCACAGGCCGGTTGCTGTATTCGCTGCTGATGACAATGGGTTGATTAAAGGTTCTTGTCGTTCCATTAAAGGCATCCATATACGCGACTTATTAGAGCGTATTAATACCGAAAAGCCGGGTTTAATTCATAAATTTGGTGGCCACGCCATGGCGGCTGGTTTGACGATTAGCGAAGCAGATTTTGAACACTTTAAAAATGCATTTGAAAAAACTGTTGACCAAGTAGCAGATGCCAGCGTATTCGATGATGTTTGTTGGTCAGATGGCCCACTTAAAGCAGCCGACTATACGTTAGAATTAGCTCAAATATTAAAAAGTGCGATGCCTTGGGGTCAAGCATTTGAAAAACCTGTTTTTGATGACACATTTAAGGTGGTTCAGGACAGAGTTTTGCAAGATAAACATCTAAAGCTGGTGTTGCAACACCCATCGGGTGACTTATTTGATGCCATTTGGTTTAATTATAATCCGGACATTTGGCATAGCAGTGCTGAGCAAGCGCATGTTGCTTTTACGCTGGACATTAATGAGTTTAGAGGGCAAAAATCAGTTCAGTTATTGGTTGAGGCGGCGTTACCTGTATGACAGAGCAGAACTTGATAGACGAATACTGGATGCAACAAGCATTAGATTGCGCCCAAATGGCTTGGGACGCAGGCGAAGTTCCAGTAGGGGCTGTAGTGGTTAAAGACAATGAATTAGTCAGTCAAGCCTTTAACCAGACGATTAGTTTACATGACCCGTCCGCTCATGCAGAAGTTTTGGCGATCCGGCGAGCCGGTCAGATGCTAAAAAACTATCGCTTATTGGGTTGTACTTTATATGTTACTTTGGAGCCCTGCGCTATGTGCAGTGGCATGTTGGTGCATAGTCGTATCCAGCGGCTGGTGGTCGGTGCAAGCGATCTAAAAACAGGCGCTTGTGGCTCTGCTTTGAACCTGTTGCAACACTCGTCGATGAACCATAAAATTGCGTTTACGCGAGGCATTTTGGCTGAGCAATGCGGCCAAAAGTTGTCCGATTTTTTTGCCTATAGACGTCAACAAATTAAAGCTAAAAAGCAGCAGCAAAAAGTGCTCGACGCTGAAACAGCCGCAAACATCATGTTAAAATGAAGACCAACAAATCGGATATTCAGTAATATATTATATGAGGTTTAACAGTTGACTCAGTGGCATGTTCGGAGAGGGTTAAAGAGGGGAGGCTGAGGAAACTATACAACAGCTTCCTCCATTTGAATATTCGCATAAGATTTGCGACGAGAAATTACTTTATTGTGAATTTTTTTCAGCATCAGTTTACGACGACCTGAATTTGTATTAATACGTCTTCTTTTCATTAGAGACTCCTTTTGTTTAAATTAAATCCTAGAGATTAAAACACTATATAATGACATTCGCATGATGGGGATATGTCATTTAGGTTACACTCTTGTTAGTAAGTTATCACAAATTAATAAAAGCTCAAACTATAATAATCTGTTTAATTTGTTTAACTATACGACGTCTAACGTTAAAAGATCACTTACATTGCCAGGTCCTTTGTAAGCGACCTGCGCCAACGTTTTTTGATCAAGTTTCGTTAAAAATGCTTGAGCAGCATCATAAAATAGGCTGCGCAATTGACACGAAGTGGTAATTGGACAGCCGTTATTGTCACAATCCACCGGTTCTAACGAGGGTTCCATATTGCGCACGACCTCACCAATAGTGAGTGCGTGAGGATCGATCAATAAACTTATTCCGCCCTGTTTCCCGCGAACAGAATCAAGATATCCGAGTTGCACCAATTTTTGACTGACTTTTTGCAAATGATGCAGATTCATATTAAAAAATTCTGCTAGTTGGCCAAGAGAAATTTTAAAACCTGTTGGCTTCTCCGCTAAAAAAATCAAAGTTCGCAAAGAATAATCGGTAAAAAGCGTTATTTGCATAAGTCTACTTAACTACTACTAGTAGCTTACAAAATAGCAGGTCTTAAATATTTTGCAACGATTAGCTGAGTCTGGTCGTCGTTTAAAAATGTGACCTTGTTAACTTTTTACTTTTCCATGCAAAAAAAATTGATCTGATTCATTTTGGTGCACGTTGAAAATATCGAAACCAGCAAAAAACTGGTTTAAATTCATTGTTTAACTCTTTGATTAACCAAGGTAAGGATATTATATGCTTAATAAAACGATGGCTTCTTTAGTATTAGCGTTAAGTTCATTTTCTGCGAGCGCCGCTTGGGTCGGTGGGATAGATTATACTTATTTTTCTAATGACGTTGAAGACTCGGATGTAAGCGTTGACGCGGTTACCGCGAGTTTGGGTTACAAGATGCCAATTCAAAACGGTTTTTCTATTATGCCGGAAGTTCGTTTAGGAACAGGGGTTGGTAACGACAATCTGGTGATTGGAGATACAGACACAGAAGTTGAGTTAGACATGTATAAAGCAGTTGCTTTACGGGCTCAATTTGAAACTGACTCAGGATTTTACGCATTTGTTGCCCCTTCTTATTCTCAAGCCGAGTACGAATATGATTTTGCCGGCAATACGATAGAATGGGATGGTCAGGACGATGACGATTGGGAAGCAGGTTTAGGCGCGGGTATCGGCATGCAGTTTACGTCGGCATCAGCGGTTGAATTAAAGTACGAAGAAATTGATGAGGTTGAAGTGGCCAGTATTGGTCTAAAGTTTGGTTTCTAAATACAATAAGCAGATAAGGCAGCAGCCTTATCTGCTTGTGTTGATTCGTTTTAGCTTTCAAACATTGCAGAAATAGACTCTTCATTGCTGACGCGGCGAATTGCTTCCGCTAGCATAGAGCTTAGGGTCAACTGTTCAACTTTATCCACCGCGCGCATTTCAGTCGATAGAGGGATACTGTCGGTCACAATTAATTTATCGATTTGAGATTGACTGATGTTTTCAACTGCATTGCCCGAAAATACAGGGTGAGTCGCGTAAGCAAAAACTTGGCGTGCGCCTTTTTCTTTTAATGCTGCCGCTGCTTTACACAAGGTACCACCCGTATCTATCATATCATCGACAATGATACAGTCACGGTTTTCAACTTCACCAATCAGGTGCATAACTTGAGCAACGTTCGCACGAGGTCGTCGTTTATCGATAATCGCTAAATCACAGTCATCGAACTGTTTGGCAATTGCTCGAGCTCTGACAACACCGCCGATATCTGGAGATACAACAACAGGGTTATCAAATTTTTGCTCACGCATATGTTCAATTAAAATTGGGCTGCCAAATACGTTATCTACAGGTACGTCAAAAAAGCCCTGAATCTGTTCAGCGTGTAAATCAACAGTCAAAACGCGGTCCACACCAACGTTTGATAAGAAGTCTGCAACGACTTTAGCTGTGATAGGTACTCGGGCAGAGCGGACGCGTCGGTCTTGGCGCGCATAACCAAAATAAGGGATAACCGCAGTGATACGACCTGCAGATGCACGGCGTAAGGCATCTATCATCACAATCAATTCCATTAGATTGTCATTGGTTGGCGCGCACGTTGATTGAATAATAAAAACGTCAGCACCCCGCACGTTTTCATTAATTTGGACGCTGATTTCACCATCACTAAAACGGCCACAAACAGAGGATCCTAAACGGGTATATAAACGGTTGGCAATGCGTTGCGCCAATTCTGGAGTAGCATTTCCGGTGAAGATTTTCATGTCAGGCACAGTGATGGACCTCAGGTGATTTTACTAAGTTATACATAATTATTAACTGTAGTCAGGTTCAGTTAATGACGAAAATTCTTCCATAATTTGTTTATGGACAGGTGACGATGGCAAGGTTTGCACAACATAAGAGGTTAATCCTTGTGGCGTACTATCGGCTATTTTTTGCGCGTGTTGTTGGCTCTCACAAACAGCAAAACAGCATGCACCTGTGCCAGTCAGTCTAGCTGGCGCGTATTCTACCAACCAGTCTAAGGTTTTGGCAACCGATGGATACAAAGTCCGTGCAATCGGCTCAAAATCATTGTGGCTATTTGCGAACGAATACTGATCTGGATGCACAATAGTGCTACTGCGATTTAGATTTTCCGCGGCAAACATTTTTGCGGTACTGATATGGCATTTTTTATCAATCGCTAATACCAGCCATTGGCTGGTTATATTTGCAGGTGTTAATATGTCGCCAGTTCCTGTTGCGAATGCAGTTTCCCCACGAACAAAAACAGGCACATCGGCACCTAATGTTTGTCCAAGCTCGGCCAGTTTATCTATCGACAAATGTGCTTGCCAGATTTGGTTCAACATTAACAAAACGCTTGCTGCATTTGATGATCCCCCCCCTAAACCAGCGCCCTGTGGGATCACTTTTTTGATATTTATAGAAACACCTGCATGGGTATTTTGGGCGAAAGGTTTAATTAATTTTGCGGCTCGGTAAACCAGGTTGTCATTGACACTGGTGCCGCTAAGATCACCGGTTAAATTAATTTTGCCAGATTGTTCGGGATTAAAAATCAATTCATCGGCGAGGCTGACAAACTGAAACAAAGTGCTTAAATCATGATAACCATCAGCTCTTTTTTTGGTGATGTGCAAAAACCAGTTGATTTTGGCAGGGGACAGACACACGTACTGAGATTTCATTGGCTTAGTTCGCTCCATTGATTTATTTTTAAAATAAGCCGATTTTGATAGCGTTCACATTCAATTCTACCGGGGAGTTCAATGTTGCCAATTTTTTTATAATCATGATAGGTCAGCATCCATTCTTCATCTGCATTAATGCGAACCAAAACTTTTTTTGCACGTTTATCTTGATCAACACTCATAACAACACCTTGATGGCGTCCGAGCACCCAGTTGGCGAGTTGATCAACCGGAATCGGCCAGCCGATGACATTTTCAACTAAACGATTGGGCGCATTTGATTGATAAGTTTCACCGTCGGCTTGAATTTTAATTTGTTGGCGTCCACCCTCTATTTTAGCCAGCGAAATGCCTAATAACGTGGTTAAACGGATATCATAGTTATTTTGCACTTGTCGCCAATATAAGTTTGCAGAGTGGCGTTTTTGTGGGTTAATAAAAGCTATTTTTCCAGTTAGGTGAAACTGATTGATTTGTCTGATATCTGTGATTTGGGTGTCATTAGATGAATCGGGCAAACTACTACAGGCGCTCAGAAAAACAGCGATCAATAAGATTAAAGTGCGAATGGGTATGTGAAAAGCTTTCAATCTGACCGTCCATCTCGTAAAATTAACAAATTATCTTAAACTGAATCTACAGGCAAACTCAACATAATCAATGGCTTTATTTTCTTTCGGCATTAGCTATAAAACAGCTCCGGTTAGCGTACGGGAGAAAATAGCGTTTTCATCAGACAGAATTGCAGAAGCAGCGGACTCTTTGGGCGCTAGATTTGGCGCGTTGGAAGTTGTTATCGTTTCTACCTGCAACAGAACTGAAATTTATCTTAACGCCGAAGCCCTCGACAAAGCTAACGCCATCGACTGGCTGACTGAGTTTCATGGTATGGAAACAAACGAATTAGAGGATTGTTTATATTTTTATCAATCCGATACCACTGAGCATTTGATGCGAGTGGCTTGCGGGCTTGACTCTATGGTATTAGGTGAACCGCAGATTTTAGGGCAACTTAAACAATCGTTTGCACAGGCCCGCCAGTTGGAAGCTTTGGGCACCAGTTTGTCGCGTTTATTTGAGCATAGTTTTTCGGTCGCTAAACGTGTTCGCACAGAAACTGGTATTGGTGAGTCGGCGGTTTCGGTTGCATTTGCTGCGGTGAGTTTAAGTAAACATATTTTTGCCGACTTACAGAAAGTTAAAGTATTACTGGTGGGGGCGGGTGAAACCACGGAATTGGTTGCACGCCACCTAAGCGAAGCAGGTGTGACTCAAATGATAGTGGCCAATCGTAGCTTGCAGCGGGCGAAATTGCTCGCGGAAAGTTTTAACGCCGAAACAGCCACTTTATCAGCAATCCCAGAGTTAATGGAAGACGTTGACATTGTGGTCAGTTCAACCGCCAGTACTTTGCCCCTGATTGGTAAAGGTATGGTTGAAAATGCAATGGAAAAGCGTCGAAACCGTCCTATGTTTATGGTAGACCTTGCAGTGCCCAGAGACATAGAAACACGGGTAAACGACGTTGATAACGTATACTTATATACGGTTGATGATCTGCAATCGATAGTACAAAAAAATCAGCAAAAGCGTGAACAAGCGGCCGCACAAGCAGAGTTAATTATCGCACAAGAAGCTGAGCAATTTAGAGCTTGGTTAAGCTCCCGTGCAGCGCTCGACTATGTTAAAAACTACCGTCATCAAGCTGACGAGATACGTGCCGGTTTAGAAGCGAAAGCATTGCGTCAACTGGCCCGCGGGGTTGACCCAGAAAAAGTTATAACCGAGCTTGCAAATAAATTAACCAATCAGCTAGTCCATCCGCCAACAATGGCGTTGCGACAAGCGGCCCGAAATCAAGATCAAACGAATATAGAATTTCTTGCCGAGCATTTTGGCATAGAGTCAGACTAAACAGGACATTATGAAAGAATCCATTTTACGAAAACTTGAAGCGCTTGTAGAGCGCTACGAAGAAGTGCAGGCTTTACTGGGTGATAGTGAAGTGATCTCAAACCAGGATAAATTCCGAGCCTTGTCAAAAGAGTACAGTCAGTTAGAAGAAGTTGTAAAGAGCTTTCAAAACTACCAGCAGATGCAAGCAGATATGGCGGCCGCTGAAGAAATGCTGTCAGAAGATGACGCCGAAATGAAAGAAATGGCACAAGAAGAGATCAAGTCGATTAAAGAAGGCCTTGAGCGCATAAAAGACGAATTGCAGATTTTATTATTGCCGCGTGATCCCAACGACGAGCGCAACTGTTTTGTTGAGATCCGAGCGGGTGCTGGCGGCGATGAAGCTGGGATTTTTGCCGGTGATCTTTTCCGTATGTATTCACGCTATTGCGAGCGCCGCGGTTGGCGCATTGAGTTGGTTAATGCAAATGAAAGTGAACAAGGCGGTTACAAAGAAGTGGTTGCGCGCATCACAGGAGACGGTGCGTATGGCCAGCTTAAGTTTGAGTCGGGTGGTCACCGCGTGCAGCGAGTGCCTGAGACTGAGTCACAAGGGCGCATCCATACGTCAGCATGTACAGTTGCCATTTTACCCGAAATCCCAGAATCGGAAGCGATCGAAATTAACCCAGCCGAACTTAGAATTGATACTTACCGTGCTTCTGGGGCTGGTGGTCAGCACGTAAATAAAACGGATTCGGCGGTTCGCATTACTCACTTACCCACTGGTGTTGTGGTTGAATGTCAGGATGAGCGCTCACAGCATAAAAATAAAGCCAAAGCTATGTCAGTTTTGGTCGCTCGGTTACAAGCGGCCGAAGACGAAAAACGCCGTAGTCAAGAAGCGGATACCAGAAGAAGTATCATAGGCAGTGGTGACCGTTCAGAGCGTATTCGCACTTATAATTACCCGCAAAGCCGGATCACCGATCACCGTATTAATCTAACTTTGTATCGCTTAAATGAAGTGATGGAAGGTGATTTAGACGTAGTGATTGATCCACTAGTACAAGAACACCAAGCCGATCAACTAGCGGCCCTGGCACAGGATAATTAATGCAAATTGAGCAAGCTTGGCGGCTGGCGAGTCGGCAAATTCAATCCGACTCGGCCATTTTAGATGCACAGCTTTTGTTATTAGCGGTTTTGCAAAAAGCGGACCGGAGTTATTTATTAACATGGCCAGATAAACCGTTAAGCTTGCAACAGGAAGCAGCTTATCAAAGCTTACTTAAAAGGCGTCTACAAGGTGAGCCGATTGCGCATATTTTAGGGTATCGTGAATTTTGGGGGCTCAACTTAAAAGTTAATGCTAGTACCCTTATCCCTCGTCCTGATACTGAAACTTTGGTCGCATGTACGTTAGCCTTGATTAGCCAAACACCACAAAAAAATGGTGTTTTATTAGATTTGGGCACAGGGACAGGCGCGATAGCTTTAGCGTTAAAATCGGAATTACCGGACTGGGAAATTGATGCAGTTGAGTTTAATGCCGAAGCTGCAGAGTTGGCCCGAGAAAATTCAAAAGCCCTTAAGCTGCCAATAAATATTTATCAAGGGAGTTGGTTCAAGCCGCTGGCGAGCCAGACATACCATTTCATCGTTAGCAATCCCCCTTATATTGACGCAGACGATCCGCATTTATCACAGGGGGATGTAAGATTTGAACCCAAATCAGCATTAGTGGCCCATGAGCACGGGTTAGCCGATTTTATTCAAATAGCCCGCGAAGCCCGGTCTTATTTAAAATGCAAAGGGTATTTGTTGTTTGAACATGGTTATTCACAAAGTGATCAGGTTCAACAGATTTTGCAAGAAGCTGGTTATACTGATATCGCAAGCCACCGAGACCTGGCCGGGCAAGCAAGAGTGACAGTCGGGCAATTGAAAAAATAAAGTTCACCCATATATGGCTAATGAGCAAGCTAGTTTGGATGAAAAACATTGAAAACACCAGTTTATATCATTGATACTTATTTAACTTTGGCGCAAAAGTTGTACTCAGGCCATGAACTGTCGCAAGCAACTTCGGCTTTTGAATCGCTAAAAAAAGGCGTGCAATCTATTTGCGCAGGCAAAATTAAAGACGTAGATAAAATTCAACAGGTTCTTGAATACTTTTATACTGAGCAACTATTTAGTTTGCCGCCACGTGATAAAACACTTGCGGCTTTTGATTTGCTTCAAGCCGTAACAAGTCATACTGGTACAGCCCCTGTTATGACAGTGATTTTAAGCGATTGTTTACGTTCAATTGGGTTAGCTGCTGATCCTGTTATTGCAGGTCAAAAGCTTTTGCTGCGAATTGATATGGGCGAAAACCAATACGTTTTTATTGAAGCAAGCCAAGGACAAAGCCTAGAGTGGGCCCAGGTTGAAGCCTATTTAGGGAAAGTGCGCAAAGATAAAAAAATCGAAGTACCGCAAGCAAATTCAATCGTACTCCTTTTATTATCCTTATACAAAGCTGCCTGCATTGATGCTGAAGACTATGCAAAAGCATTGGCAATTACAGATTTATTAGTTGCCCAAGAACCTGATAACCCTTACGAACGACGCGATCGTGGTTTTTTATTGCAGCAATTAGACTGCGACGCGTTTGCGGTTGAAGACTATAAATTTTTTGTGCAAAAATGCCCAAGCGATCCGAGTGCACAAATTATTCAGTTACAATTAGAAAATATCAACCGAAATACTCAGCCAATACATTAAGCAGGATGTCATGCAGCCGGTAAATTTAGATAAACAAAATAAACAAGTTATTATCCGCAAACAATCACCTAAAAGAGTGTTTGATTGGTATAAAGCGGGTTTTAACTTATTCAAAGCAGACAAATTTAATTGGATCAGCATAAGTATTGCTGCTTGGGTGATGGCGCTCCTTGCAACCCTAATTCCTTTTATTGGTGAAATAGTGTTAAGTCTATTATTGCCGGGTGTGTTTGCGATAGCGCATCATAGCGATCGCGAACAAGATTTTAAAGCTGAATTATTATTTGCTGGTTTTAAACATAGGTTGGGACCGCTTTTGCAGCTGTTTGTTATAAACTTTGCATTTTCTATCATTTGTGTTTTGATAACCGGCTCAATTACTGGGATTGATTTATCTGCGTTGGCTGATACTCAGCAGTGGCTGTATTTTATGCAAGTGGCTGGGCTGGTGTATTTGCCGTTTTTTGTGTTAGTGGTGCTAACCGCTGGCATTATCATGCTTTATGACCTTAAATGTTGGCCAGCTTTTAAACTTGCAATTCAAGGCGGCTTGGCAAATTTACCTGGTTTATTGATATTTACCTTAGTCACCTTGTTTGCTGCTATGTTGGCCAGTATTCCAATGTTTCTTGGTTTGCTGGTATTCATACCTATCTTACATGCGACAATTTATTATTTGGTCAGTGATATTTTTTATTGCCGCGAGCAATTTAAGGTACCCTATGAAAAATCAGCAGAAGACAGTTTTTATGTATAAAAAAGGAAGTTAGCATGCAGGCATTACAACTTTTATTAAATCGAACGTCATACAATAAATTAGCCGAACCTGCGCCTACTGGCGAAGCATTAGATAATATTTTTAAAGCGGCAGTCGCAGTGCCTGATCATGGCGCTTTAACCCCATACAGGTTTATTGTTTTTAAAGATAAAGCGTTAACCGATCTTGGCGAAATTTTTGCCGAAGCGGCTGAAGCAGAACAGGCGGATTGTGAGCAAATAGAAAAAGCTAAACAGATGCCTCAACGGGCACCTTTAGTGATTGCGGTTGTTGTGAGTTTGACCCCAGACCATAAAATTCCAGAAAGTGAACAGAGGTTAACCGCGGGCTGCGCAGCCCATGCAATGCAAATGGCTGCGGTTGCGCAAGGATTTCAAGGGATTTGGCGATCAGGTGCGTACAGTTATAACGCCCACGTTAAGCAACAGCTAAAACTGTCTGAAAATGAACATATTGTTGGTTTTTTATACTTAGGTAGTGCCATTGGCGAAGTACCAGAAAAATCTCGTCCAGATGTAAAAAACTATATTCAATATTGGTGATCCCTTCTTTTTAAAGATTTTGTTTTTGACCATCACCTAAAAATAACCTTTTTGGATTTGATCTGTGCTAACTTTTAATTCGTTAAAGCAGGAGATACCAAGAGGTTGCTATGAATAATAATTTTAATAAAGTCGACATAGGCATTAGTGCTTGTTTGTTAGGTGACAATGTTCGTTTTGATGGCGGGCACAAAAATCTTATATTTGCCAATAAAGTTCTTAATCAGTATGCCAATTACCACAGAATTTGCCCGGAGGTAGGCATCGGCCTGCCGGTTCCCCGGCCGACGATCCGTTTAGTGGAAGAAAACGGTCAAACCTATTTACGTGATAGTAAAACGGGTCTGAATGACTACACCGAAACAATGCGTCAGTTTAGTCTTCATAAATGTCAACATATGGCGCATTTAAACGGTTTTATTGTCACCTCTAAATCCCCCAGTTGTGGCATGGAAAGACTAAAAGTTTTTGATGTTGATGGTCACCAACAGCATAAAAATGGGGTGGGTATTTTTACCCAAACCCTAATGGAACAACATCCAAATTTACCGGTGGAAGAAGACGGCCGGTTGAATGATTTACCATTAAGAGAGAATTTTATCGAGCGTGTATATACGCACAAAGACTGGCAAGAGAATGTGGCGGGCTCAGATGAAATTAAAGACCTTATTGACTTTCACTCACGACGAAAGTATCAGATTATGGCACATAGTTATCAAGCTTATAAAAGTTTAGGTAAAGTGGTTGCCAACCATTCTAAAGCACCACTTGATGAGCTAAAAACAGAATATTTTAGTACGTTAATGCTAGCGATGAAAAATATTGCTACTCGTAAACGTCATTGCAATGTGATGCAGCATATTCAAGGGTATTTTAAAAAGCAGTTGAGCACTGATGATAAAGCAGAACTGACCGCGTTAATTATACAATATAAACGAGGCTTAGTGCCTTTACTCGCCCCATTGACTTTAATTAAACACTTTTTAAAAAATTATCCAAACAATTATTTAGAGCAACAAACGTATTTTAACCCTTATCCGTTAGATATGGGGTTAAACGGTTAATGCACTTAGTCATTTATAGAAACGATTTACGAACCTATGATCATGCTGGTCTGGACAAGGCACTAGCAAGCGGACAGCCTGTGATTGCTCTTTTTCAGGCTTGCAGCAAACAATGGCGGCAACATGAGTTAGGCAATTATAAATTGGGCTTCATCTGGCGGCGTTTACAAGCTTTAAAACTCGAATTAAAACAACTTAAAATACCGCTCATAATTAGTGAAGAACAAACCTTTAGCGCTGCAAACAAAGCACTCGAAAAGTGGCTGTCAAACACTCAATTCGAGCATTTGCATTATAGTTGTGATTATGAGTTGAATGAACGCCGCAGAGACGAGCAGATTAAAGTTCTAGCTCATAGGTATCAGGTGGTTCCGCACGAGCACCATGACTCGGTTATTTTTGCACCTGATGAAGTGGTTAAAGCAGATGGTGACATGTATCAAGTGTTTACGCCATTTAAAAAACAGTGGCTTAAGCAACTGAATCAAAATTGGCCTCAATGTTATGCTAAACCTAAACCCCAAAGTCATGCGGCTTGCCAGCAAGCCGAAGCGGTAGCGGCAAGCTACCCATTAAATGAATTTAGTGATCCCGCTAAAAAGTACGCACAGCAGCTTGCAAACTGGTCAGCAGAACAAGAAGCTGTTTTACAGCAGGCTGCATGTTTTTGCCGTGAACAAGTTGCAGATTATCAAAAACAGAGGGATTTTCCAGCACTGGAACAAACTAGCCGTTTGTCAGCCGCTTTCAGTCTTGGCATATTATCACCACGACAAGTCCTGAATCGATTGTTATTAGAGCAAGGAGATAGGGTATGGCAGCCTGATTCAGGGCCCGCGGTTTGGCTAAGTGAGTTAGTGTGGCGAGAATTTTATCGCCACTGGGTTGCGCTGAATGACACTATTAGTATGGGCCAAGCAGTCAAAGCGGAATATAACAATATTAAATGGCGTTATAACTCTGCGGACTTTAAGGCTTGGTGTGACGGCCAAACAGGCTATCCTATAGTAGATGCCGCCATGCGTCAGTTGAATGAGACGGGGTGGATGCATAATAGATTAAGAATGATAGCTGCTAGCTTTTTAGTAAAGGATTTGCAAATTGACTGGCGTTGGGGCGAAGCTTATTTTTTACAAAACTTAGTAGATGCTGATTTTGCTGCAAATAACGGTGGTTGGCAATGGAGCGCTTCATCAGGGTATGACGCAGCACCCTATTTTAGAATTTTTAATCCGACCACGCAAAGCGAGCGGTTCGACCCGAGAGGCCGCTTTATTCGCCGGTTTTGTCCAGAACTGGCAGAAGTACCTGATAAATACATCCACCAACCCGCCTCTTATAAATCAGAATTTGCCGGCAAAACCTATCCGGCTGAGATAGTGGTTCACAAAGAGGCCCGTGAAAAAACCTTAAAAATATATAAAGACGCGCTCAACAAAACATTAAAATGAGGCCACTATGGTTCAGAGTCATCGAGTGAATTATTTTTTTTCTGTTTATCAATCATTAAGTTACGAAACACTGGAACAACTCAATTTGATTTATTCAGACCACATAGAGTTTATTGATCCACTCCATCATATTCAAGGGCGTGATCAGCTCAGACGGTATTTCGCTTATATGTATAAAAATACGATTAGTAGCGAATTTAGCCAAGGATCGGTAGTCGAAATCCAAGATACTGCGGTAATTGAATGGACCATGAGGATCAAGCACAAAAGTTTAAATAATGGAAAACAAATAGCTGTTGATGGCATCAGCAAACTTATTTTTGAGGGTGACAAAGTCGTTTTTCACAGAGATTATTTCGATTTAAGCCAGTTTTTGTTTGATCAATTGCCGGTTGTTAGACGTATTTCAAGATATGTTAAAAACAAAGCGGCAAAGTATTAACATGATAAATCAAACCGTTCTGATAACGGGTGCAACGTCTGGTATAGGTCAAGCATTAGCCTATTTATACCATCGCCAAGGTTTTAATGTCATTGCGGTGGGCCGCAATCCCGATAAATTATTCGAGCTAGATCAAAAGGGCATAGATACCATTGCCTGTGATTTAGCGAATAAAAATGAAATAGATAGGTTAACTAAAAGGTTGCAGCAGTTAGACGTGACGCTCAATCTAGTAATTTTGGCAGCAGGTGGCTGCATCTATTTGGAAGAAAATAAATTTTCTGCTGACACAATAGAAAAAAATATACATGTTAACTTAACCACGACACTTAATTGCATAGAAGCTTTATTACCCCAGCTTTGCCGTCAACAGTCAGAAAAAAAAGCTTGTTTGGCGGTTGTCGGCAGCCTAGCGAGTCAAATGCCATTTACACTCGCCGAAGGGTATGCTGGCAGCAAAGCAGCGGTGGCTTATATTACCGATTCCCTGAGAGTAGATTATGGCGACCAAATTGATGTTTGTTTAATCGAACCCGGCTTTGTAGATACGCCGCTGACGCGTCAAAATAGCTTTGCAATGCCAGGGCAGATTTCGGCAGAGCAAGCCGCAGTCCGTATAAAAAATGGTTTAGATAAACGTAAAATGCATATCGCGTTCCCAAGACGCCTAGCATGGCCATTAAAAATAATTCATTGTCTGCCGATCCAACTGCAGCACTTCCTTTCCCGCAAGCTAGCCAAAAAGTAGCTGGTTTTTTATTGAGCACACATTATGAAAATAGCGATTATCGGTTCAGGTATCTCTGGGCTGTTTGCATGCTGGGCACTAAATAAACAACATCAAGTCACACTGTTTGAGAAGGACACCAGGTTAGGGGGGCATACAGCAACGCACGAATTTGAGTTTGCCGGAAAACAGTATGCGATAGACACAGGGTTTATTGTTTTTAATGATTGGACTTATCCTAATTTTAATCGATTTATTGATCATTTAGGTGTCACAGCTGAAGATACTGAAATGAGCTTCAGTGTTAAAAATAGTGAAACCGGATTGGAATATAACGGGCATAATTTAAATACTCTATTTGCACAAAGACGACAATTAGCCAGCCCCAAGTTTTATCATTTTTTATATGAAATTACCCGATTTAATAAAACGGGTAAAAGCTTATTAGCGAACCAAGATCCTGATCTAAATTTGTCTCTGGGGGATTTTCTAAAAAAATACCGTTTTTCAGACTATTTTGCACGTAACTATATTTTAGCGATGGGCGCGGCCATATGGTCTTCGGGATTAACGGCCATGCAGGCTTTCCCACTGCATTTTTTTATGCGCTTTTTTAATAATCACGGTTTGTTAAATATTTCCGAGCGGCCGCAGTGGAAAGTGATTAAAGGTGGCTCACAAAGATATATCGATGCGATGCGCCCAGCGATAGAAAAAAATGTACGTTTAAACAGTCACATATTATCGGTAAAAAGAGAGCAAAATCAGGTGGTTCTTCAATTTTCTGATCATCAACAAAGTTATGACCAAGTAATTTTCGCTTGTCATTCTGACCAAGCATTGTCTTTGTTAGCGGATCCGAGTGTGTCGGAACAAGCGATTTTGTCAGCCTTGCCGTATCAGAAAAATCAGGTGATATTACATACGGATACAGCTTTGTTGCCGCAGCGAAAACGGGCTTGGGCAGCTTGGAATTATGCACTGACTGCAGCAGATCCAGATTTTCCTACGTTGACTTATAACATGAATATTTTGCAGAATATCAAAAGCGAACACACCTTTTGTGTGACGTTAAACCAAACAGCTCAGATTAAAACTGAATCAATCTTGGCAAAATTTGAGTACGCGCATCCTGTTTATAGTAACGAGAGTATTCTTGCGCAGCAAAAACGTAACCAAATTAACGGGCTTAACAACACTTGGTATGCTGGTGCCTACTGGTACAATGGTTTTCATGAAGACGGATTAACAAGTGCGCTGGATATTGTGCGGGCGATGGGAATCGAGCCGCTATGAGCCAGTCTAATTTTAACAGTGCAATCTACTATGGAAAAACTTGGCACAGGCGCTGGTCACCTAAACCTCATCAATTTTTTTATAAATTTTTTATGCTCTGGTTAGATCTGGATGAGTTTGAATTACTCAATCGTCAGTTATTTGGGTTTTCATCCAAAGGGATAAGCTGGGGACGATTTAAATTAACCGACCATTTTAATGACGAAAAAGATGTTAAAAAAGCGGTCATGGCAAAAACCAAATCTTTAGGCGGCGAATTACAGGGTGATGAAAAAATATATTATTTGGGACATCTACGCTATTTAGGCTGCTATTTCAGCCCGTTAAATTTGTATTATATCTTCAGCCGCAATGGCGAACTTGCTTATCTATTAGCAGAAGTCAGTAATACACCCTGGAATGAAAAACATTTTTATTTATTAAAAAATACGAATGGCCGTTTCGCTCACACCAAAACATTTCAGGTGTCTCCGTTCAATCATCAAAAAACTATGTATCAGTGGCAGTTTAACTCGCCTTGCGAACATTTGAGTATTGAAGTTGCAAATTATGCCCAGCACAAAAAATATTTTGCCGCCGGAATGCAGTTAACAAAAAAGCCTTTGAATCAAAAAAATTACCTCTCACTCTTGATCAGATTCCCTGTCATGAGCGTATCTATCTTGTGTGCCATTTACTGGCAGGCATGTAAGACATGGGTAAAAGGCAACCCGTTTTACGGGTATCACAAAGCGTATAAAAAGAGTGAAAAATAAAATGGCCGAAGCGCAAATAGGCAGTCGACTTTCGCAAGCCAGTCTCTGGCAAAAATATTGCCGAAGTCAAATTTTAGACAGGTTGGTTGAGTTGCCGTCTGGTTTTTTAAAAGTTAAAGAAGCGGGTGAGGTGTTCTATTTTGGTGATGAGTCTCAGGATCTTCATGCGGAAATCATCATCAATGATATCAGCTTTTATTCACGTATCATTTTGGGCGGCAGTCTCGGTGCTGGTGAGGCCTACATGGAAGGGCTTTGGTCATCGCCAGACTTAACAAAAGCGGTTCAGTTGTTTGCTAAAAATCAGGCACTTTGCGACCAAATTGATTCAGGTCTCGCACGGTTTTCAGGCCCGTTGCGCCGTATCGGCCACTGGTTTAATCGAAATACTAAAATAAACGCTAAAAGAAATATTTCAGCGCATTATGATCTGGGCAATGATTTTTATCAGCTGTTTTTGGATCCTTCATTGATGTATTCAGCTGCGGTTTACCCCACTCAAGACGCTAGTTTAGCAGAGGCATCACAATATAAACTAGCGTTAATTTGTCAAAAGCTGGATTTGAAAGCCGAACATCATTTAATTGAAATTGGTACAGGGTGGGGAGCAATGGCTATTTATGCGGCTAAGCATTATGGCTGTAAGGTGACCACGACCACTTTATCTCAGCGGCAGTATGAATATGCTTGCGCGCAGGTCAAAAAAGCCGGATTAACACAGCAGGTTAGTGTACTCAAACAAGATTATAGGGATCTCACCGGTCAGTACGATAGATTGGTGAGCATTGAGATGATTGAAGCCGTTGGTGCTGAATACTACAGTGATTATTTTTCTAAATGTTCGAGTTTGCTCAAAGATGATGGCCGCATGTTGTTGCAAGCCATTACGATAAAAGATCAAAGATACGATTATTATTTAAATAATGTTGATTTTATTCAAAAGTATATTTTTCCTGGTGGTGCTTTGCCTTCTTTGCAGGTGATGATGGCACAGACAGCTGGGCATACCGACATGTTGGTCTCTGAGGTGACTGATATAGGTTTACACTATGCCGACACTCTGGCCGATTGGCGAACGGCTTTTGTCAGCCAAATTGAAGCCGTCCGCAAATTAGGTTTCGAACAAAGATTTATTCGCATGTGGTTATTTTATTTAGCTTATTGCGAAGGCGGTTTTCGCGAACGTGTGATCTCCACTGTTCATTTTGTGGCAGATAAACCTTTGTATAGAGCAACTGTAGAATGAACAAACTGACTTTTTTGGTTAGTGTATTTTTGTTGAGTGCGTCTCTTGGTACCTTTCAGGCTGCGGCAGAGCAGCCGTTTTGGAAAACTCAGCCAGCGTTAGGAAATGCGCGCCTATCAGTGTTATTTTGGGATATTTATGACGCTTGGTATTTTCGCAGTCAAAACGAACAAGCACTTAAACTCACCTACTTGCGTGATTTTTCGAAACGCGCTTTAGTCAAAGAAACCGCTTCACAGTGGCAACGGATGTCGCTCCTACATCCACTCAATAACGTTTGGTTAGCGCAACTGGAAAACATGTGGCCGGACATCGATAAAGGTGATACGTTAGTTTGCCATTTAAACCCTCAAGGTCAGAGTGTTTTTTACCACAACGGTAAACGCATAGGACAAGTTGATGACCCGGATTTTGGCCCCCAATTTTTGTCGATTTGGATAGGGCCTGAAGCTGAATATCAATCGATCAGAAAACAATTATTGAACCTATCGCCTTAAACTCAGACTAACGTAAGGAATTGTTACCGGCACTTGTATAGAAGCAGCGTTTTGATACGCTCACCAATAATAAACTTCTTATGGAACTAAACTATGTTAAAAACTTTTCGATTTACATGGATAGGTTTATCAGCCAGCTTTTTAATGGCTTGTAGCAATGAACCACCACAAGGTGCTTGGCAATTGGATAGCCTTTTAGGCGACTCTTTGCTAAAAGAAAGTAAAATTACCTTAGAGTTTGCTGAAGATGAACGGGTTTTTGGCAATAGTGGATGTAATCAATATACAGGAAGCTATCGTTTCACCGACGGTAAGCTCGATGTTGGCCAGTTGGCAAGCACTAAACGTGCCTGTGTTGGGCCAGTGATGGAACAAGAAACTAAGTTTTTAAAAGCACTTGAAAATAGCGTAGAATTTAAAGAACAAGCGGGTCAAATGTTGGCTTATGATGCCGATGGGAATGCCTTATTTGTTATGTCTTCTGCCGAATAAAAAATAATGGCTTGCAGTTTGTTTGCAAGCCATTTTAGTGGATGGGTGTCGGTTTTAATTTAACTTAAATTCGTCAAAAAGTTTTACCTCTGAATCGCTATCCGCAACATCAAATACATAGCTTTTAACGGTGCCAGAGGCTGTATCTAAAATAGAAAATACGGTTAACTGGTTAGACGCCACAAAAGGTAAATTTGGATAGTCATTGTTTTCAGCATCCATAGGGCTAAACAGGCTTGGGTATTGCATTGCGCGCTCGTGTGGGTCGCCACTGGCTGGATAATCTGATTTTAACCAATGAGGATTGTTTTGTTCGAGTGCTTGCCAAAAATCAGCATAACTACTGCGAACATTTTTTTGATAGACCCCACTGGTATCATCAAAGTATGCGCCATATGAGTTACCCACATTCGAAGTTTCTAGATAATTTAATGAATCTACTTTAGCTCGGTTCCATACGTGTGAGTGGCCGACATGCACTAAATCAACACCCTTTTCAATGAGCAGAGGTTCAATATCGTTTAACCAGATATCTTTGTTGAGTGGGTATTGGTAGCGGATTTCAGACAGCTTATCTAACTTAGCTACCACTTGTTCTTGCCATTGTTGCTGACTTATCGGCATGGATAATTCAGTAATAGTTTCTTCACCCTGGGCACTTGTTTCTACTAATTGCATAATAGGGTTAGTTAACACAGGCACACTATTGTCGCCTAAACCAAAAACACTTTGGTGAGCCATTAAAACCTTGTATTTTGAGTTTTGAAACGCGTCTGAGTTAAGTGTTTCGACGAGCCAGTTATATTGAGTTGATCCTTTATCAAAACGCTCAAATAAAAACTCACCAAACCCCCATTGTTCTGGGTTTTTCAATTGGCTTAGCTGTTCTACAAACTTGCTTTTATTATTGCCACTGACTGACCAAGCGCGCCAAATTCTGGAAACATTCATTGAAATGATAAAAACATCGCCAAACTGAGTTGCATAATAAGACTCACCTGCTGGACCGTCATCGGGAAAGCTAAAAATATCTAAAAAACTCATTTGGTTGTGCGATTGATCCTGAATCCAGGTTTTTTTAACCAAGGGATCATTTGTTGGGTTGATTTGCTCTTTAAGATTCTGATAGGCAATTTCAGCATACCATTTAGGCTGAGGGTCATTAAAGGCTGCATTAATTTTATAATCTTCAGATGGCTGAAAGCGGCCCATGACTTCATGGTTACCAATGGTGCCAAATAAAGGTGCATACTGAAGAATCGCGCCGCCCGTATACTCTGATTCAGGCATATACTGTTGGTAACGGCCTTGTAAAGCTGGAAAAAAGGCAGGCGCGTCGTTTTTGGCTTGGTCAAACCATTCAGAAGCGCGATCAGGTATATTAACAAAGTCACCGGCAAATAAAACAGCATCGGGGTGGCCAATGGTTTCAACAACTTTTTGGTAATTAGCAACGACGTTTTTCTTCGATTGCAGGTCTGAGGTTAATAATATTTTTAGGCTGCTGCCGGAAGCGGGGGCAGGTGTAAGTGAATAACTCCCGCTGGCAAATGTTTGGCCCGCTTGATCTATGCTACGAACAAAATAAGTTTCCCGTTGACCAGCCGTTAAATCACTCGCGACTGCCTCGTGGCGGTAAACCGTTCGAAACGTGGCGTTTTTGTATTCTTTTCCTAATTGCCGTGAGTCAGCATCTTCCATCATACGTGTAAGTTTAGTGGTTGTCGCATCAACCACCTGTGATCCTGCATAAATAAGTTGATGTTGTTTGCCTTTGAAGTTGGTAAACCAAACCACGTTGACAGAGTCAGAGCTTGGTTTTTGTAAAAAGGGTTCAGTTAATAAACTATGTTCAGGGTTAGACGGCTGTGGGTTTTGAGTGTTGTCAACCTCAATACTAAGATTGCACGCCGATAATATAAAAGCCGTTAAAAGTATTAGAAACTGTCGGGTGTTCATTATTCTTTCCTCCTCAGGGGGGGTATTTTTAAATTAAAAGCCTGGTCGGTTTCAGTTAAGCAAAGTTAAAATGACAGTCTCTAGATTAAGGTTTATTAATGAAACTTTGTTTACTATCTAATGACGCTTAGCTGACTAAAAATCAAAGTAAAAAAATTTAATTTTTAACTATTGTATTTCCCTAAATTAGACATATTATGTCTTTGTCGGTTTCTATCTAGGAGCAACTCAATGCAACGAATCATATTATTTTTGTTAACCAATTTAGCCATCATGGTGACCTTAGGTATATCCATGAGCATTATTTTTAATCTGTTTGGTTTATCGACCCAGAACATGTCAGGTTTGTTGGTATTTGCAGCCATTTTTGGTTTTGGTGGCGCTTTTATTAGCTTGTTAATGTCTAAATGGATCGCAAAACGCTCAACCGGTGCTAGAGTTATCGAAAGGGCCACCACTGGAACCGAACAATGGCTGTTAGATACAGTGGCCAGACAGGCAAAAGCGGCAGGTATTGGGATGCCAGAAGTGGCTATTTTTGATTCGCCCGAAATGAATGCTTTTGCGACGGGTGCGAATAAAAATGAAGCCTTGGTGGCAGTGAGTACCGGGCTGTTAAATAATATGAATCAGCAGCAGGTTGAAGCTGTACTCGGCCATGAAGTTAGCCATATTGCTAACGGCGATATGGTGACCTTGACTTTGATTCAAGGTGTTGTAAATACGTTTGTTATATTTTTAGCCCGAGTGATCGCTGGTATTATTAATAATGCCTCGCGTGGGAATGATCAAAATTCTGGTTTAGGCGGCGTAGGTTATTTTGTCACTGTTTTTATATTAGAAATTTTATTAGGCATATTAGCCAGTATGATAGTGGCATGGTTTTCACGCCGGCGCGAATTTAGAGCGGATGCGGGCGGTGCAAAATTAGCGGGACAGCCTTCTATGATCAGTGCGTTAGAAAAGCTCAAACAAAGCCAAGAAAGCCGATTAGAAGGCAGTATGATGGCGTTTGGCATCAATGGCAAGGGCAAACTAATGAACTTGTTAGCGAGCCACCCACCACTAGATCAACGTATTCGGGCGCTAAAAAGCACCCGATAACTGGATAATTTTGTGATTTATTGGTCGGTTAAACTATTAATGGCTAATATATCATCGTCGGTTAGCCGGCCAGAGGCACTTTTTAGTGCAACAATCGCCCGAATATAGTCATAACGGGCGGCTGCTAAACTGCTGCGGGCACTATATAACACCTGTGTGCTATTGAGGACATCGACGATGGTGCGGGTGCCCACTCTAAAGCCAGCTTGTGTTGCATCCAGTGCGCTTTCGGCAGAAATGACCGATTGTTTGAGCGCATCAATACGTGCGTTTGCCGCTTTAACATTGTTATAAGCACTGCGCACATTTTTAATCACGCCGCGGTGAATTTGCTGCAAACCCTGCGCCGAAATAACATATTGTGCAGCTGCTTGTTTACTGGCAGCTGTGACCCGACCACCGGTATAAATAGGAATATCGACAGAGACTGTCCAAGCCAAACCATCACGCTGGGTATTTAAAGTTTGCATGGCACCAGTTTGTGAGTTAACCACTTGCCCTTCGGTATCCGCCCATGAATAATTGGCAGAAAAATTAGCGTTTGGTAAATGACCTGCTTCAGCAATGTCTATCTCAGTTTTGGCAATTTGCATTGCTAATTTTTGTTGTTGGATTTGGGGATTACTGGTTTCGGCTAACTTGAGCCAGTCGGTGACTGCCTGAGGATCTATTTTGGGCGGCGTAAAATCATCGGTTTTTAATGGATCTATTTCGATATAATATTGGCCGGTAATTTCACGAAGGTTCTCACGTGCTAATTCGATTTCGTTCTCGGCGCTTATTTCTTCGGCTACCGAAGCGTCAAACTGAGCTTGGGCTTCATGCAGGTTAGTGACGGCTGCAATACCCACTTTGAGCTGTTCTCTGGTTCGTTCAAGCTCTCGCTGAATGGCTTCTTTTTCAGCCTGCACAAAGGTTAAATTGTCTTGTGCCAACAAGAGATCTAAATAGGCATTTACAACTCTGTTTATTAAATCATATTGGTTTAATTGCAGCACATAACGACTTTGTGCAATTTGTTTGTCAGCTTTACTCAAGTTTAACCAATTGTCATGCTGGTAAATGCTTTGCACCAAACCTATAGTTGCAGCGGTTTGCTGTTGGTTTTGCAAATTGTCATCTGAATAACTCAAGCTGCCATTGATTTGCGGTAATAGGGCGGACCGAGATAAATCGTCTAACTGCTCAGCGGCTCTAAATTCCGCCTCAGCTTGTTTTATGAGTGGGTCTTGCTCTTTTGCCAGTTGGTAAACTTGAACTAAATCGGCGGCTTTGAGCTGGGTGCTGAAACATAGTCCAGCCACAATAAGTGCTAAACTTTTAACTGGGCTTTTCATTAAAGCTGTATCCTTATTTTAAAAAGACAATCACCCGAGTATAACCACATGGTATACTCATGATATGCAAAACTCTGTGCGATAGGATAACCATGCCAATAAAAAAATCAAAACTACCTTACAGTTTTAGTCAAAAAGATTTGCAAATAACGGCGAAAAAAGAGTTATTTTCACGATTTTTTAAAATTTCTTTGATTACTTTTAAACATCGCTTGTTTGCTGGCGGTTGGTCACAGGAAGTTCAGCGCGAATTATTCCAGCGCGGAGATGCAGTGGTGGTATTACCGTTTGACCCAGTCGCTGATAAAATAATAATGTTGGAACAAATTCGCATTGGTTGTATCGAAAATGCAAACCATCCTTGGTCTTTTGAATTTGTTGGCGGCATGATTGAACCCGGCGAAAGCATCCAGGCAGTGGCGGAGCGAGAAACATTAGAAGAAACTGGCATGCAATTGCAGGCTATGATACCTGTGCAAAGCTATTTAACGAGTTGTGGCGGTACCAGTGAGCGAATCCATGTTTTTATCGGCCGGGTCAATGCCGATGAGGCCTCTGAAATATGCGGTTTGCCGGAAGAGCACGAAGATATCAGGGTACATGCTTTTGACAGTCAAATGGTTATGCAATGGTTGGATGAAGGACTTATTGAAAACGCCTCACCACTGATTGCACTGCAGTGGCTGAAGTTAAACTTTGTTAAAGTACGTCAACAATGGCGAGAGAAGAGTGAATAAAGTCGCAAAAAAATACATTCCAGATATCGCATTAATGAACCGAGTATGTGAGCAAAATTATTTTTTGCTTAGCGGTTTAGTTAGTAATTGGCGATTAGATCATATTGAAGCCTTTGAAACTGGCCCACAAGCGGTTTTTCAAATTCGTGTTCAGCATAGTAGTCGTTTCACGAATGAGATTGAAATGCGCCAATTATCTAATAGCATGCCGGATATCATGCAACCCAAAGTGCGCATTCGAGTGTATCATGACGCAAAAATGGCTGAAGTGATTGCCAGTCAAAATATGACCCGTATTCAACCGAGTTATATTTATCCTAATCCGCATATGCATCAACCAGACGAAAAAATGCAAATAAACCAATTTTTATACGATTGGTTAAGTTATTGCCACGAGCACGGTATGGCCTTACCAGATCAGGTATTTAGTTAATGTCTGTGACTATTGCTCAAGTAACTGATTGTCATTTGATGGCGGAACCAGAGGCCTTATTTTGCCAAATTAATCCGGCTGAACGTTTGCAAAAAGTATTGGCTGACATAAAAAACTTGCCAAATACGCCGGATTTTATTGTTTTTACCGGTGATATAGTGCAGCAAGAAACTGCTGAAAGTTATCAGCTTTTTGCCAATATAGTCGCTAACGCAAAATTACCACAAAAAAAATTTTTATTGCCTGGTAATCATGATTTGCCTGCTGAAATCGCTGCGTTGAAACGTTCTGAATTGTTTGTTGATAGTGATCACTTCAGTGCTTCAGGTTGGCAGTTTTTATTGTTAGACAGTTACCTTGAAGAGGGGCGAGGTGCTGGAAGCGTGGATTGCACAGTTTTAAATAAACGGTTAGAACAGGCTGATCATAGTGCTCACCTGGCGCTCTTTGTGCATCATCATATCGCTGAGTTTAAAAGCTTTATCGATAATTACCCGTTAAACAACGCTTTAGAGCTGCGCCAGGCAATCGCCAAAATAGAAAATTTTAAAGGGCTTTTTCATGGCCATGTACATGCCTATCAACAAGGTTTAACCGATGGTATTGCTTGGTTTGCCTGCCCTGCCAGTTCAGTGCAATTTGATCACCAAGGAGATAAAAACTATCTGCCAGATTTTGGTTATCAAGTGATCAAGTGTCAGGCTGATGGCAGAATACAAACAAGCGTGCGCTGGTTATAATATGACAACAAAAAAGATTATATATTTACATGGTTTTTTAAGCTCACCACAGTCGATGAAGGCTGAGCTAACTAAACAGTGGTTTTACACCCATTATCCTGATATTAAGTTAATTATTCCGCAGCTAGCAAATGAGCCCAATGCGATCAGAGCACAACTAGAAGCACTACTTCACAAACATAAAAATCAGCTGATAGGATTTATCGGCAGTTCTCTAGGAGGCTTTTTAGCGGCTTGGTGTGCCCGGCAGAATAATTTGCCGGCAGTGTTGATAAATCCAGCCGCTTACCCTTGGCGATTATTAAATGAGTATTTAGGTCAGCATACCAACCCTTACACTAAACAAACCTTTTTCGTTACCGAGGATTATAATCAGTCGTTAAAACAGTTTGATTGTTTACCTAATTTGCAAACGCTAATGGTTTTATTGCAAACTGGCGACCAAACATTGGATTATCGTGAAGCCGAACAAAAATATCAGGGCTGCAGTATGCAAGTGATCCCAGACGGTGACCACGCTTTTATTAATTACCAGGATTATTTACCTAAAATCAGTCAATTTTTATTGTCTAAATCGAGCTAAAGTATGACACAAGAATATAATGCACAGGCAATTGAAGTATTAAGTGGCTTAGAACCTGTCCGTCGTCGACCGGGCATGTATACAGATACCACACGCCCGAATCATTTAGGGCAAGAAGTAATAGATAACTCAGTTGATGAGGCGATGGGCGGTCATGCCAGTCAAATCAAAGTTATTTTGCACCCAGACCAATCCCTCGAAGTTTCCGACAATGGCCGTGGGATGCCAGTTGATATCCACCCAGAGCAAGGGGTACCAGGGGTAGAGCTGATTCTAACTAAGCTGCACGCAGGCGGCAAATTCTCTAATAAAAACTATGAATTTTCAGGCGGTCTGCATGGTGTTGGGGTTTCGGTTGTTAATGCGTTATCCACGCGAGTTGAAGTGACGGTAAAAAGAAATGGTGTTGTTTATCAAATTGCGTTTGAAAACGGCGATAAAGTTTCAGATCTTAGTGAAATAGGCACTTGCGGCAAAAGAAATACAGGCACCTCAGTGCACTTTTGGCCCGATGCAGAATTTTTTGATTCTGCAAAATTTAGCTCAGCCAAGCTAAAACATGTGCTAAAAGCTAAAGCTGTGCTTTGCCCTGGCCTTGAAATTGAATTTCAGGACAAAGTCACAAACGAAACACATAAATGGTGCTATCAGGATGGCCTGCAAGACTATTTAATGCAATCGGTAGAAGGTTTTGAAAGTTTGCCCAAAACGCCTTTTGTCGGAGAGTTTAAAAGTAAAACCGAAAGCGCTGAGTGGGCCGTTACTTGGTTGGTTGAAGGGGGAGAAGGTCTCTATGAAAGTTATGTCAATCTTATCCCAACCGCTCAGGGCGGGACTCACGTAAATGGTTTGCGGCAAGGTTTGTTAGATGCAGTCAGAGAGTTTTGTGAGTTTAGAAATTTGATCCCTCGTGGCGTTAAATTAACGCCAGACGATGTTTGGGAGCGCTGCAGTTACATTTTGTCTGTAAAAATGCAGGATCCTCAATTTGCCGGTCAAACTAAAGAAAGGCTGTCTTCCAGGCAATGTTCTGCGTTTGTATCAGGTGTCGTGAAAGATGCGTTTAGCTTGTGGCTGAATGAACATACGGATATTGCCGAACAATTAGTTGAAAGTTTTATCGCTAATGCACAAAAGCGAATGCGCGCGGCTAAAAAAGTGGTGCGCAAAAAGATCACCCAAGGTCCTGCACTGCCTGGTAAGTTGACTGATTGTACCTCGCAAGAGTCGTTACGTTCAGAACTTTTTTTAGTAGAAGGTGACTCGGCTGGTGGCAGTGCCAAACAAGCAAGAGATAGAGAGTTTCAGGCCATTATGCCGCTGCGCGGCAAAATCTTAAATACTTGGGAAGTTGAATCTGGTCAGATTTTATCATCGCAAGAAATTCACGATATTTCAGTTGCAATCGGGCTGGATCCGGACAGTCCAGATTTATCTGGTTTACGTTACAACAAGGTGTGTATTTTGGCTGATGCCGACTCGGATGGGCTTCATATCGCGACGCTGTTATGTGCACTGTTTACCCGTCATTTTAGACCGCTAGTTGAAAACGGGCATGTTTATGTTGCTATGCCACCGCTGTACCGAATTGATGTTGGTAAAGAAGTTTTTTATGCGTTAGACGAGGATGAAAAAAATGGGATTTTGGATCGCATTGAAGCTGAAAAGAAACGCGGTAAAATTAATGTGCAGCGTTTTAAAGGCTTAGGGGAAATGAATCCTTTGCAGCTACGAGAAACCACTATGGACCCTAATACAAGGCGTTTGGTCCGCTTAACGATTGATGAAAATGAGTCGACACAAGAGTTAATGGATATGTTGCTGGCCAAAAAGCGCAGCTCAGATCGTAAAGCTTGGTTAGAGAGTAAAGGCGATCAAGCCGAGATACTGGTTTAATAAACTTTGATATAAATCTGGCAGTTTTAAAAATATCAGCCACACTGTGTATAGGAATTAAGCTGTTTTTCCTGATTCAACTGGGTAATACGCAATGGCTTATGACTTATTTCTAAAACTGGCGTCAGGAGCACGGCCAGCATTGCGTTTTTCAATGCGTGCTCCGGAGCAGATTTATGATAGATTTTTACACATGGAATACCCCAAACGGCCGTAAACTTTCTATTATGTTCGCTGAAACAGGTTTAGCGTACCAGCTAAAACCTATTAATATCCGTAAAAGCGAACAAAAACAGCCTGAATTTTTAAAAATTAATCCTAATGGTCGTATCCCAGCACTTTTTGATCATGAAACGGGTCAACGTGTATTTGAATCTGGCGCAGGGTTAATTTATTTAGCTGAAAAATCGGGGCAATTTTTTCAACAATCACAAAAACAAGAAATCCTTAGTTGGTTGTTTTGGCAAGCGGGGGGATTAGGCCCTATGTTGGGCCAATACAATCATTTTAAGTCGCTGAAAGATAAACAAGCGTATAGCGAAAAGCACTTTCTCTGCGAAAGTTTTCGTTTGCTTGCGGTAATGGAGTGTACCCTAAAAGAGCAGCCTTATCTTGCCGGCAAGGAGTATTCTATTGCCGATATTATGTGTTATCCATGGGCATCCTCGGCAATGAAAGGATTTACCCAAAGTCACCCGCAACATGTTCAAAATTATCCATTTTTACAAGGTTGGTTAAATCAAATCCGGCAACGTCCGGGTGTTCAACAAGGCAATGCTGTACTTGCCGAACTGAGTCAATCTCTTTATTAATTATTTTTCGTACAGGATCCAATCATGAAAAAAGTCATTATTGTTGGCAGTATATTGGTTGTTATTAGTCTAGTTGTGCTTTATTTTTCTGGTTTTTTAGACGCTGAAGAACGGATTAGAGTCGCGAGCAACCCGCCCCAAGTGCAACCATTTAAAGAAATTCAAATGAATTTTACTCATCAGCCAGCGGAGGGGCGTTTTCCTTTTTTAGGTGGTGCTGCGATTGATGTTGATAGTGATGGTGCGATGGAAATTTTTGTTTCTGGTTCAAAAGGGCAAAACAGCGCATTATTCCAATTTAAACAAGGTGCTATGGTTAACATAGCTGAGCAAGTGAATTTAAAAACCACAGAAGCAGTGTTTGGTGCGCTAGCCATTGATATAGACAATGATGGGGCGACTGACTTAGTGACCGCTCAGCAAGATGGTCCTTGGTTGTATCATAATAAAAACGGTCGTTTTGTTGCTCAAAAAATCAATGTAGTTATGCCCAAAAATAGTTTTGCGAATGCGATAGCAACAGCAGACATTAATAAAGATGGCTTGCCTGATTTGTACGTGAGTAACTTTGTTGATGCGGCCAACTTTGTCACTGCAACGTTTAACGATCCTGACCATGCAAAACCCAACTTAATGTTATTAAATTTAGGTGATGGCCGTTTTAAGGACGTCACGGTTCAAACAGGCACCCAAGGCAGCCAAAATACGTTTGTGTCCGGTTTTGTGGATTTAGATGGTGATCGTTTACAAGATTTAGTGGTTGCAAATAATACTGGCACCGTAGAAATTTTTAAAAATCAAGGCGCTTTAAGGTTCACTAAAACGACTTATGAAAGTGGTTTAGGGTATTGGATGGGATTAGGTATAGGAGATATCGACAAGGATGGCGATCAAGATTTGTATATCTCTAATATTGGTTCGTCAATACCAGAGTCTTTAGTACGAGGTGATCTGACAGAGCAACAGGTCATCAAACTTGAATGGCTGTTATTACAAAATGATGGGGATATGCGATTTAGTGATGCTACTAAAAAATACAAACTTGATGGATATGGTTTTGCGTGGGGCGGCGTTTTTGAAGATGTTAATCTGGATGGAGAGTTAGATTTACTGGTCGCACAAAACTATATTAAGTGGCCTGGTCATAAAGTAAATAAATTACCTGGCAAAGCTTTTATTCGGTTAACCGGAAATGAACAAAATGGTTTTTATCATATGGATGAATTAGGACTGAATAATCTAAATTACGGTCAATCGGCACTTATCGCTGATATAAACAATGATAATCGGCCGGATGTATTTTGGTTGAATATGGCTGGCAAAGTTCGAGGGTTTATTAATCAGAGTCAAGTGGATGCTATCAAAGTATTAGTACCAGACCGAGCTGACTATCTTGGTGCCGAAATAAAAGCAACGTTTGCCGATGGTGAGGTGATTACAAAACAAGTAACTTCAGGTCAAGGCATGGGGACCGATTCTAGCCCGAATGTGTTTTTTGCTGTGCCAGCAGGGCGTGAAGTTGCCAGTATTCAAGTCATTAAAGTTGATGGCAGTGTCAAAACTTTCCCCTCCCCAAAAACAAATGCAATCTTGTATTTAAACTAAAGAGTATCTTAACGCCATCTATTACACTGTCCGGTGAATAGATGGCTTAATAGAGTCAATATAGTGATATCAAAAATGCAGTTCTCTTGGGTTTAGAATTGCCGGCACCAGTGGCGGTTTGTTTGTATCTGCTGGTAAATAGGCGGCCACTCTTTTTACCCATAACCTGATATTGGAAAAGTTTAAAAAATCATCCATATGATACAAATTTAGTTGGTAGGGCCCTACGATTTGTGACCATGCAGATAAATCAGCCAGTGTGGGATGCTCTGTATCAGCTAAAAATGATTTACTTTGTAGTTTGTTTTCTAGCGTTAATAAGACTGACTTCCTGTGCTCTGACGCTGTTTTTTTTGCCGCTAGAGGCTCTATTAACCGACGAATAAAAGCCGCACGGTTTAACAATAGTGGCCACAGGTATCTAAGGCCAGCTGGAAAACCATGGTGAGTTGTTTGCGCGACACAACGACCTAATTGCATAGCGGCCGGCCAACATTGCCGCAAGCTGCTAGGCTGAAAAAACTTAGGGTATACACTAAAAAATATTGATGGGATCAAGTGCTCGCTAACCCACTGGTCAATCGTTAAAACCCGATTTTTAACAGCGACTTGTGCTGGCATGAGTGGCCGCTCTGAGATACATTGATCAAGCCATAATCCAATTGGCGTCGAGTCGTTGCGTGCTTTTTGCCCTATTTTAAGCACGGGAATGCTGCGACCAAATGGTAATTCACGCTCTGGGTGGGTTGGGTTCACGTAATATACCTGAAACGGGATCTGTTTATACAATAAAAAGCTGTGAACCTTCATCGCGTAAGGGCTAGTCACATAAGCATAAAGTGTAACAGGCTCATTGTTTGTCATTTGCTTTGTTTTCCCTTTGTTCGTGTTTAAGATGAAAGCGGACATACTCGCTATGGCTAAGTGATTTGTCCGTGGTGTCGGGTAAGGGTTGGGTTTTGGCTAGCGTTTCACCAAGCACTTTAATTTTGTTGCCAATTTTATTTTGTAACCAATTAAACGAGCGGTGTACCCAAGGCAAGCGGCTGCGAGCCCATTGAATACAAAGGCGCATTTTGGGGCTGGCGTAGATTAACAAAGATAGACCGGTTGCTAACAGGATAACAGTGCCAGGTAGCGGGGTAACTAAAGTTAGCAGGCCAAGTAAGGTTATAAACCAAGCTAATATTTCTAATAACCGACATTTAAGCGAGCGTTGAGGGTTCATAATTAACCTTTTGTTTTATTAAAAACAAGGATTGATACCTTCAAACGCCGTCAATCTCTATGAGTATAGTGGTTTTATATGAATTTATGCAAAATCGCTAACAGAAAATCAAACATTTGATAATGATGCAAAAGCGGCTTTTTGTAATGCTATACTCTCCCTTAGTTAACCTGACTAAATACGATAACGTAAAATATGCCCCAATTAAAAATGTGTTTTATTGAGGTAGATACGGTTATGAGGCAATTGAATACCCCTGTTGCTAGCACAAATTTCGCGATTTTTATGATTGCGATCGGTACTTTTATTTTAGGATTGACTGAATTTTCAAGTATGCCCTTATTGCCGTTAATCGCGCAAAGTTATCAAGTCACACCAGCAATAGCAGGGCAAGTGATCAGTGCATACGCGCTTGGGGTTGTTGTTGGTGCCCCCTTGTTAATGTTAATGACTAATAAAATAAAACGTCGTAATGCACTCATCATATTTACCCTATTAATGTGTATTGGCAATGGTTTAAGTGCGTTAGCGGGTTCTATTACTGAGTTGAGCATTTATCGATTTATCAGCGGTTTGCCGCATGGCGCATATTTTGGCACTGGTTTGTTGCTGGCTGCTGAGTTAGCACCTAAGCATAAACGTGCTAGCAATATGGCAAAGATCTTTTTTGGTTTAACGATAGCCACTATTGTGGGGGTACCAAGTGCAACTTTGGTTGGCCAATATCTCGGTTGGCAGACAATTATGGCAGCGGCGTCAGTGCTGTCTGTGTTGACTAGCCTACTCATTTATCTTTTTGTTCCGGCGCGCGCGATCGAAAACGTTGATAAATTTAGCGATCAGATTAATGTGCTGGGAAATAAGTTGGTTTGGACCATTTTAGCGATAGTGATTGTCGGATTTGGTGGGGTTTTTTGTATCTATACTTATTTAGCCGATACTATCTTAAATGTCACTCAGACCTCTGCTGAGAGTATCTCTGTGGCCATGGTGATGTTTGGTGTCGGGATGACAGTCGGGAATTGGATATGTGGTCAGCTGGCTGATCGTCATCCTATTTATACAACCGGAGGGGCACTCGCCTGTTCGATCATTTTTGCTGTGATATATGTCTACAGCGCATACAACATTTGGTTATTATATATTACTGTCTTTTTACTTGGTGGCAGTGTTGGCATAGCCGCAGTAATTCAATCTATGTTAATGGATGTAGCGCCTCAGGCCCACTCTATGATAGGGGCACTAGTGCAATGCTCGTTTAATACTGCCAACGCAATTGGTCCTTGGGTAGGTGGGATGGCGCTAAGTGCTGGTGCAGGCTTCAATCAAACGGGCTATGTTGCTGCTGCTTTGTTTGCTGGTGGTTTGTTTATGTGGTTTTGCAGTTATTTACAGATGAGAAAACCCACAATACTCGCGGAGCAATAAAAAAGGCAGCGCAAAGCTGCCTTTTTGATGTTGAAATAATTGATCTAGGGATTAGGTACCATTAAGCCATAAATGACATAAAATTGAAGCGATATAACCAAGCGCAATCGCCCAGCTCCATTTTAAGTGGCCAAAAAACGAATAATTGCCTTTTGATTGCCCCATCAAAGCGACCCCAGCTGCCGAGCCGACAGATAATAAACTACCACCGACACCGGCAGTCATAGTCACCAGTAGCCATTGGTTAATATCCATTGCCGGGTTCATGCTGATAACCGCAAACATGACAGGGATGTTATCTACTATCGCTGACATCACACCTGCTGCGATATTGGCATAGGTTGGATCCCAATTTGAATACATGGCCTCAGAAATCAAGGTGAGATAACCGATAAAACCTAACCCACCAACGCACATAACCACACCGAAGAAAAACAGCAAGGTATCCCACTCCGCTTGAGCAATTTTGGTAAATACATCAAAAGGGACCACCTGACCTAAACGACGAAGTTCTTTTTCATCTTTCCGTTTTTCGGCCTCCGAGCGTTTTTTCTCAAGCGATCTGGGTAATGAGCGACGCAAATAATAACCAAAGAATTTTAAATAGCCCAAACCTGTCATCATGCCTAATACTGGCGGCATACCAAACCAGCTATGCGCGATAACAGAAGTAATTATGGTTAAAATAAATAAAGCGACAATGCGTTTTGCACCTCGTTTCATCGTGAATTCTTCACGTACGACCTGACTGGGTTCAGTGCTGATAAATAAACTCATTAAAACGGCTGGAACGGCAAAGTTAACTACTGAAGGTAAAAACAGAACAAAAAATTCACTAAATTTTACTAAGCCTGCTTGCCACACCATTAAGGTGGTAATGTCACCAAACGGACTGAAAGCACCGCCAGCATTTGATGCAACGACTATGTTAATACACGCAATATTGATAAAAACTTTATTGCCTTTGGCCACTTTTAAAACGATGGCACACATCAGCATAGCAGTCGTGAGGTTGTTGGCAAAAGAAGAGATTAAAAAGGCCATGATCCCAGTTAACCAAAATAGAGATCGTAAACTCAGGCCTTTAGATATCATCCAAACACGGATGGCATCAAATACTTTGCGCTCTTCCATCGCGTTAATATAAGTCATGGCAACAAGCAAGAAGAGAAGTAGCTCAGCATATTCTAATAAGTTATGCTCAAATACCTCTTTCGCAAGCTCTGACATACCATGTTGAGTATAAATATACCCAAGCAAAAACCAAATTAAACCGGCTGCAACCAAAACAGGTTTAGATTTTCGCATATGTAAATAGTCTTCTGCGATCACTAGACTATAAGCCACAACAAATAAGGCAACTGATAAATAGCCAACATAATGTTGCGTTAAATCCAATTGATGCTCTGCGGTCGCCGCAAAAACAGAAGGAGATAAGAAGGTTAAAAAAGCGCATAGCCAGAAAAACAATGTTTTAGACCGGCTGGAGGCGGGTAGGGTTAATGGCATCTTAATTAATACTCCGAGCTTTTTGTGTTGTAAATTGGTCTTACCAAGAGCGGTACTTTAACATAATTGTCATGCTCGGCAAACGTGCAATTGCAAGAGATTTAGAATAAGTTTGCACCATAATGGGGATTATTGGCGCAAGGTGATTAAATTAAAATTAATCGTAAATTTTTAGTAAAGGGCCTTAATTTAAAACAGTATTTAATGTTTAATAACCGCTAAACTTGATAACAATTTCCAATATGCAAAACGTTCAAATTACAACAAAATGGATACTGATTTCGTTTCTGTTGGGTGGCTGTCAAACACCGAACCTTGCTAAATTCGAGCAACCAGAGAATTTACCTGAACACTGGTACGCTGAGTTTAAACAAAACGAACAAGCTTTAACTGGCGAGAGATTAAAGCTAAAAATGGATTTGCCTATACCATTGTTGAATTTACTCGAGCACGCCCAGCAAAATAACCAAGATATAAACCAAGCTCAATTAGATCTTGAAAAAGCCAACGCCCAGCTTAAACGTGCAGGTGCAGCCCTATGGCCCGAATTAGATCTTTCTGCTGGGGCAGGCCGAAGCGGAAATACGGCTAGCCAGGCAGCGCCTGAAAACAGTTTTTCGCTTGGTTTGACGGCAAGTTACGATATCGACATTTGGGGTAAAATCAGTGACGCGGAAAAAATTGCCCAGCTGAGCTTAAAACAAAGTGAACTAGCATTGGCTGATGTCAGCTTACACTTGGATGCGCAGATTGCCGATCTCTGGTATCAGAAAGCCGCGGCACAGGCATTAGTTGATTTGTATCAAAAACGCGTAAGCAATGTGCAAAACAACTTATCTACGATCGAAAACGGTTATCAGACAGGGGTCAGTGCAGCGGTTGACGTGTATTTAACTCGAAATACGCTTGCCAGTGAACAATCCAGCCTGCTGGCACAGCAGAATCAATTGCAAGACCTGCATCGCCAGTTGAATTTATTAACGGGTGAATATCCTAACCATGAAGTGGTCGGTGATGCAGTTCTTAAAATGCCAGAGGTGCAGGTGCCCAAAAAAATTCCGGTCGAGTGGGTTACCGAAAGACCCGATGTTCAGCAGGCATGGTTAAATATTTTATCAAAGAGTGCTGAGTTAGCGATTGCGCATAAAAATCGGTTTCCAAGCTTTTTTTTATCAGCGTCAGTGACAGATTCAGAAACAAGGTTAGCAGATTTATTAACCGGTGGTTTTGCTTGGTCAATTGCCGCGTCGATTAGCCAGCCTATTTTTGATGCTGGCAGTTTAAAAGCAGCTGAATCAATTGCTAAAAGTAGCCTTAAACAAGCCGAATATGCTTATGTAAAAACTGTTTACCAGGCCTGTTTAGAAGTTGAAAACCTCTTAGCTGATATTGACACATTAGCGGCCCGATTAGCCTTTGCAAAGCTTTCTTTGCAAAATGCAGAAAATGCCGAAAAACTCTCTTTTAATCAATATTTGTCGGGTATTTCAAATTACACTGCGTATTTAGAAGCTCAGCGGCGCTTATATTCGGCTCAAGCATCCTATATTGAGCTCAACCGACAATACATTAGTGCGTATATTTATCTTATTCAGTCGCTCGGTGGTCAGCAAGGTATCACATCGCCAGAGTTAAGGAGTCCAGCTTGAACGTCAATAAAAAACACATAGTTAGCATCCTATTAATTGCCATTGTTTGTTTTATTATTTGGTTTATGTTTTTTAACAAACCACAAGCATTTAGAGGAAAACCGCCTCAAGTCGCTCGTATTTCGGTAGAAGTAGAAACGATTAAGCCAGCTGATTATGTCGTCAAGATAGCCTCGTATGGCCGAATAAATGCACTCCGTCAAAGTGAGTTAAGCGCGCAAGTTTCTGGTCGTGTTGTTTATGTTGCCGAATCAATGCGCAGCGGTGGATTTTTTGCCGCAAACGAAGTTTTGGTTAAATTAGAAGATACTGATTATAAAGCACAATTGCAGGTTGCTTATGCGCAGATGATTGAAGCTGAGCAGGGACTGATTGAAGAAAAAGCATTAGCAGAACAAGCAAAAGGTGACTGGCAACGACTTGGAAACAAAGATAAACCCAATGCATTGGTATTGCGGGAGCCTCAGCTAGCAGCGGCCAAAGCACAATATGAATCAGCCAAAGCGAGTTATGAATTGGCAAAAGTGAATTTGCAACGTACCGAAATTAAAGCACCGTATCAAGGTCGAGTATTGAGTAAAAATGTAGATATAGGGCAATTAGTTAGTAGTAATACTATAGTTGGTGAGGTCTATGCAACAGACGCACTTGAGATAGAGTTACCAGTTAAGAATAGCGAAATTCCGTTATTAGATTTACCTGAATCTTATATGCAAACTCAGCAGCAAAATAAGCTGACGGCAACCATCATCTCTAGTCTCTCCGGCAGAGCCGAGCGCTGGCAAGGACATATTGTACGCACTGCTAGTGCGATTGATGAACAAACCCGTCAATTGCATTTAATCGCCCGTATTAATGACCCGTTTGGGGAAAAAGCACATGGTCGTTTACCATTAAAAATAGGCCAATATGTAACGGCTGAAATTAATGGGAAAACCATTAAAGATGCGATCACCATTAGTAACAAAACCATCTATCAGGGCAAATATGTGTATTTGTATAAAGACGGTGTTCTCCAGCGACAAAATATCTCGATTTTATGGCAAAACCAAGACACAACTATCGTAGCTGAGGGTTTAAAAGCGGGCGACCAAATTGTTACCACGCCTTTAGGTCAGGTGATCAGCGGCACGCCAGTTAAAATTAAAGGAGAGTCAGCTGAAGAAAAACACCCGCGGGGTCAAAAAAAGCCTCTGGCGAACGCTGACAAACAGGGTGGTGCGGCATGATAGCTTGGTTTACGCGCAATCACGTAGCTGCCAACTTATTATTAATTACCATAGTCGCAGCGGGTATTTTTAGCATCTCAAGTCGCATCCCGCTTGAGATATTCCCAAGCTTTGAAACCGACATGATAGATGTGAGTGTGACACTGCGTGGCTCAACCCCAGAAGATGCTGAATTATCGGTTGCCAGTCGGGTAGAAGAGGCACTATTTGACCTGGAAGGAGTGCGTCATATTTATAGCCGCTCAAGTGAAGGGGGCTCAACTATCCAAGTCGAAGTAGAGCCGGGGTATGAGCCTCGCGAGTTATTAAATGATGTTAAAAGTCGGGTGGATTCTATTAATACCTTTCCAGGGGAAGCAGAACGGCCGATTATTGCACTACAAATTCGTAAACGTAATGTCATAGATGTCACCATTTCGGGTGATGTGAGTGAAACTGAAATTCGTCAACAAGCTGAAAAAGTTCGAGACGATTTATTACGCATCGACGGTGTGACTCAGGTTGAAGTGTCAGGTGTGAGGGACTATGAAATTGCAATTGAAGTGTCGCAGGATAAGTTACGTGAATTCGATCTGAGTTTAGAACAAGTCGCCAGCGCAATTCAAAATAGTTCTTTAGATTTATCAGCTGGTAATGTTCGCACCGAAGGTGGAGACGTATTGATACGCTCAAAAGGCCAAGCTTATCGACAAGACGAGTTTGAACAGATCGTGCTTAAAACCAGCGAATCCGGAAGTATTCTAACTCTGGGGGATATTGCTAATGTTAACGACGGATTTGAAGAAACAGCGCTTAGATCAAGATTTGACGGTGAATTAGCCGCTTTTATCCGAGTCTACCGAGTGGGTACACAGAGCGCGATTGAAGTTGCAAATTTGGTTAAAAACTATATTGAACAAGAGCAACAAAAATTACCGTCAGGTATACAGCTAAGTTATTGGGATGATGACTCAGAAATTGTTCGTAAACGTATTTCTACATTAGTTAGCAATGCAATCCAAGGCAGTATTCTGGTCCTTATCTTGTTAGGTCTATTTTTACGTCCATCCGTTGCATTTTGGGTATTTATTGGCGTTCCGGTTAGTTTTTTAGGTGCTTTTGCTTTAATGCCTTTTTTAGGGGTGACGATTAATATCATCAGTTTGTTTGGTTTTATTGTGGTGCTTGGTATCGTGGTAGATGATGCGATAGTGACAGGGGAAAATGTGTATCGGCATCTGCAAACCTCTGAAACCGGCTTACAAGCTGCCATCAATGGGACCAAAGAGGTGGCAACGCCCGTGACATTTGGCGTGCTGACGACAGTTGCGGCTTTTGTACCACTATTGTTTATTGGCGGTCAACGAGGTCAGCTTTTTGCGCAAATTCCTGCGGTTGTGATCCCTGTTTTATTATTTTCATTGATTGAATCTAAGTTCGTATTGCCGGCTCATTTAAAATACTTAAAAGCAAAGGGGCAGCACCAAAATGCCGGTGGTTTCGCTCGTTTCCAGCAAAGGTTTGCTGACGGGTTTGAAGGCGCGATATTAAAATATTATCAACCATTTTTGGAAAAATGTTTGCGCAATAAACTCAATACCTTGTTGTTGTTTATTGGTGGAGTTTCTATCATAGTCGCTTCTTTGATGACGGGCTACAGCAAATTTATCTTTTTTCCGCGCGTACCCAGCGAAACCGTAACAGTTGAATTAACCATGCCCAATGGTACGCCGTTTGAAGTCACAGATAGCCATATAAAAACCATTACTGACAAAGCCATCGAGTTGCAGCAAAAACACCAGGATCCAGAAACAGGTGAAAGCATTATTTTGCACATTTTGTCTCAATCTGGTGGCCGTGGTGGCAACTCAGCGTGGGGGCGGGTAAGGTTTGAGATCACACCACCGGAAAGCCGCGCGACCGACGTTAATGGTTTAGATTTATCAAAAGAGTGGCGGCAAATGATCGGTGAGATCCCAGGTGCTGAAGAGCTTACGTTTAGAGCCGAAATAGGCCGTGCCGGTGATCCGGTTGATGTGCAACTCTCGGGCAATGATTTTCAGCAGCTAAATCAAGTGGCCGAAAAGGTAAAACAAAGGCTGGCGACTTATCCTGAAATATTTGATATTCGTGACTCTTTGGCAGATGGTAAAGACGAGATTCAAATTGAGTTGAAACCACAAGCGCATTTGCTGGGTATTAGCCGCCAGCAGGTGATTAGCCAAGTTAGGCAAGCCTTTTTTGGTGTACAAGCACAGAGGATCCAGCGTGGCCGCGACGACGTTCGAGTCATGGTGCGCTTTCCGCGAGATGAACGTGACTCTATTGACCACCTCAGCAATATGTTGATCACCACGAGCAGTGGAAAGTCAGTTCCATTGAGTCAAATTGTTGAGTTTAGATCAGGTAAAAGTCCGACTTCCATTTACCGCATTGATGGAAACAGAGTGATAAGCGTCTTAGCTGATGTTGATAAAAATAATGCCAATATGACAGTGATAAATGCCGACTTACGCGACTATTTAAGCGAATTAACGGCTCAGTATCCTGGCGTTAACTATGAACTCGAAGGGGAAGCTCGTGAACAAGAGGAGTCATTCGGCTCTATGGCATGGGGTGTGCTTGGGGTGTTTTTTGCTATTTACGCTTTGCTTGCCATTCCATTAGCTTCGTATTCGATTCCGTTAGTGGTGATGTCTGTGATCCCTTTTGGCGCGATTGGTGCTGTGGTTGGCCATTGGATTATGGCAATGCCGCTGACCCAAATGAGCATCATGGGGGGATTGGCACTATTGGGGGTCGTCGTGAACGACTCGTTGGTTTTAACCGACTACATTGGTAAAAAACGCCAACAAGGTATGGCGGTTTATCAAGCCGTGGTGACTGCTGGCGCAGCACGTTTTAGACCGGTTATATTGACCTCGTTGACGACTTTTATTGGGTTAATGCCGCTCTTGTTTGAAAAGTCTACTCAAGCGCAATTTTTAATACCTATGGCCGTATCACTTGGATTTGGGATTATTTTTGCAACTTTTGTCACCCTGTTGTTAGTGCCTGTCAATTATATGATGGCCTATCAGGTAAAACATTGGTGGTCAAAATAACCTTAGAATTTGCATGCCGTTTGATGCACTTTAGCTGTGGCAAACGGTATGTATTCAACTTATGCACTCGATAATGGTACTACTGTATCTCGCCGCTCAAGACGGTTAATAGTTTTAATAATCTGGTCGGCTGACACCGCTGGTGAGTAATAATAACCTTGTAAATAATCACAGCCTGAGTTAAATAAAAACTCACTTTGACTGGCGTTTTCAACGCCTTCTGCAACGACTTGCATGTTTAAACTATGAGCGAGTTGAATAATGGCTTGCGTGATTTTTTGATCGTTTTCATTATTAAATAGATTGTTAATGAAAAACTTATCAATTTTTAAAGTATCGGCACGAATCTGAGTTAAATAACTCATGGAAGAATACCCAGTGCCAAAGTCATCAAGTGCAATCTTGCAACCCATTTTTCGGATTTCATCAACGGCTCTTCGAGCTTCTCTAAAATTGTGCATATATGCCGATTCGGTAATTTCAAATTCAATCAGATTCAGGTCAAGATCTGATGATTTAAATAGGTGTCTAATTGCTCTTAAAGTGGACTCGCTGAAGATATCTAATGTGGATAAATTAAATGCAAACTGCAGTTTACGCCAATAGGATTTTTGAATGTACTCAATATCAGAAATCCCGCGTTTGATAACCCACTTGGTTAATTGATTAATTTTGCCTAATTGCTCGGCAATTGGAATAAATTCAGCCGGGGAAACATCACCAAGTTGGGGTGAATACCAACGTAATAAAGCTTCAAAACCAATTACAGTGCCACCTTTATCCAATTTAGGTTGGTAAAGCAAATTGAGTTCATTGGCTTGAATGGCCTGTTCAAATGAGCTGGCGATGGTTAAACGGCGTTTTTGCATAACATCCATTTCTTGCACGTATTCAATGTACTGATTGCGCCCTTTAATTTTGGCGCGATATAAAGCGATATCGGCTTGTGTGATCAAATCTTCTTCGTTGGTGGTGATCTCAGAGTGATAGGCAACACCAATACTGGCGCTGAGTTGAACCGGCCAATTTTTGATTTTTATCGGAAATGATAACGCTTTAAATATTTGCCGACATAGCGCCGGTGCTTTTATTTTATGGTAAGTTTCGGGTATCACGATGGCGAACTCATCACCACCGATACGAGCAATAATTTGGTCTTTGGTTAACAGGGACGCTAATCGGCGGCTCACTTCAATAATAAGGTCATTGCCGAGCTCGTGACCAACAGCATCGTTGACAATTTTAAAGTTATCCATGTCTAACATTAAAACGGCAATATTGGCGTATTTAAGACCCACGGCTTGACGTTGGCTGTTGACAATCTCGCTAAATTTTAACCGGTTGGGCAGGCCTGTTAAGCGGTCAAAGTTGGCGATCCTCTCTAGCGAGTTCTGATTGTCTATTAATTGCTGCGTATAGCGTTGGTTGTTTTCTTCTTGTTTTTTTATCGTATTACGCAAATTTTGCATATTGGCTGCAAGCTGACTGATTTCGTCTTTAACGATAACGACTTGGTTTTTGTTGCTTGGTTCGGCTTGGTTTAAATCATGCGCGGTGTCAGCGAGCACTCGCAGGCGTTTAAATATAAAATATTGAGCACAGTAGCCACAAGCAGCAAAAAGAATAAATAACCAGAACAGAGGTTCTGCTTTTTGCTCCCACAGCTCATTTAAAGACTGATAGTGATCAGAAAACAAAACCGCTGTTGTTGCTATGCTGGCAAAGCAGACAAGACAGGTTATAATGATGAGCTTTGCTCTGATACTTATGAAAAACATGGTATTTATTGAATGCCTAACTCATAAGGGTTAGAGAGATAAGTTAACTATGCGCAAAACAGCAGGGTTAATCAACCATAAAACGCAATTTTATTACTTTGTAAAAAAATTACGGTACAATGACGCAAAAACATTACCTTGAGAGGAATTCTTAAAATATGGCCGACTCAACTGCTCGACCGAGCAATTTTATTCGCACCATTATCGATCAAGACTTGGCCGCCGGTAAACACCAACAGGTGCAAACCCGTTTTCCACCTGAGCCTAATGGATATTTACATATCGGCCATGCCAAATCTATTTGTTTAAATTTTGGTTTAGCTGATGACTATCAGGGGCATTGTAATCTGAGGTTTGATGATACCAATCCAGAAAAAGAAAATTTGGATTATGTTCGTGCGATCGAGAATGACGTGAAATGGTTGGGTTTTGAATGGCAAGGTGAACCCTGTTATTCGTCTAATTATTTTGATCAATTGCATGCCTATGCAGTAGAGCTGATTGAAGCGGGTAAGGCTTATGTGTGTTTTTTAAATAATGAAGAAATGCGGGCTTATCGTGGAACATTAACCGAGCCTGGCAAAAATAGCCCTTATCGCGATACCCCGATTGCTGAAAACTTGGCTTTGTTTGAAAAGATGCGCCTCGGCGAGTTTAAAGAGGGTGAATGTTCTCTGCGAGCTAAAATTGATATGAGCTCACCATTCATGTGTATGCGAGATCCGGTGTTATACCGTATCAAGTTTGCCGATCACCATCAAACGGGTGACAAATGGTGCATCTATCCTATGTATGATTTTACTCATTGCATCTCGGATGCGATCGAAAACGTTACCCACTCATTATGTACTCTTGAGTTCCAGGATAACCGCCGATTGTACGACTGGGTACTAGATAACATTTCAATTACCAGCCGACCTCATCAATATGAGTTTTCACGTTTAAATTTAGAGTACACAGTACTCAGCAAGCGTAAATTGATTGCTCTGGTAGAAAACAATCATGTTGATGGTTGGGACGATCCTCGCATGCCGACCATTGCTGGTTTACGCCGTCGTGGATACACGCCTGCATCCATCCGAGAATTTTGTCAGCGGATAGGGGTGACTAAAATGGACAATATGGTCGAAATGGCCATGTTAGAAGCTTGCATCCGAGATGATTTAAATGAAAACGCACCGCGAGCAATGGCAGTGCTGGATCCAATAAAGTTGGTTATCGAAAACTACCCAAGCGATCAAAGTGAAACGCTAAAAGTGGTAAATCATCCCCAAAATGAAGCTTTTGGCACTCGAGAAGTCACTTTTTCTAAAGAGTTGTATATTGAACGAGAAGACTTTCGCGAATCAGCCAATAAAAAGTTTAAACGTTTAGTATTAGATAAAGAAGTCCGTTTACGCGGTGCTTATGTGGTTAAAGCTTTACGCTGTGAAAAAGACGCAGATGGCAATGTGACCACAGTCTATTGTCAATACGATGCTGATACTTTAGGTAAAAATCCGGCTGACGGACGTTCAGTTAAAGGGGTTATTCATTGGGTCGATGCTAAGACAGCAAAACCGGCTGAAGTCCGACTATATGACCGCCTATTTAAGGTGCCAAATCCAGCGGCGGAAGAGGATTTTTCGGCAGCCTTAAACGAAAATAGCTTGCAGATACTCAACAATTGTTTTGTTGAAGCGTCATTAGCGCACGCAGAGACTGATAAACCTGTCCAGTTTGAGCGCACTGGCTATTTTGTCCGTGACATCAAACCCAGTGATAAGCTGGTTTTTAATCGAACTGTGACACTTAGAGACAGTTGGGCGAAAGTAGAAAATAAATAAATTTTATTTTAAATGCGGCCAAAAGCCAATTTACCTCGTACTATTAATTAAATCCCTAGTGCGAGGTAAATATTATGGCCGACGCATCACGGCTGTTTAAAGTCGATTTTCATGTAACTCACTTAGACTCAGATACTTTTGTCCAGCGCAGCGGTCAGATTGCCTCACACCAGACTGAAAGTGACGGTCATCTAGTGCAGAGATTATTAGCTTGGGCAATTTTTCAAGACCATCAAATAACCTTGAGCCGTTCGGTTTGTATCGGCCAAGAGCCAGATTTATATGTTCGTCGCAACGCATTTCAGTATAAACACTGGATCCAAGTCGATAGCCTTCAATTGGATAGGTTAGAAAAAGCAGAAGCTAAATCAGAGCATGTTTGGTTGTTTTATTGCCAGCCAGATAAGGGGGCAAAATTACTTAAACAAATTAATAAACACCCTATGTTGCAACTCGTTGAGATAGACCCAACTTTGATTGAGCGTTTGAGTCATCAACTGACCCATCATTTGCAATGGAGTATATTTGTTGAGCATGAGCAAATTAGAGTGGCCACTGAAACTGATTATATTGAAGCCGGTTATTGTTTGCATCATCCGTTAACGGTCCCAGCGCTTGATCTAATCAGTTAAACCTTATCATCTACCTTATTATGATGGTTAGTCCAGCTATCTGGTTTTAACCCACGCATAATATATGACCAAGCGATTAACTCAGCAATAATCAAGTAAGCGTCGGGGTCAATCTGGCTACCGATATCAAGCGTGCAAAGATAATCGGCTAATTGACTGTCTTCATGAACTAATAAACCCTGTTCACGGGCTGTGTTTATAATATCATCGGCATTCTGTTGATAACCCTTAGCAGCTATTTTGGGCGCATCCGGTGCTGGGTAATAAATAGAGACAGCTTTTTTGATTGGCGGTTTCATTATTTGTAATACCTAATTTGAAATGCTTGGGTACTGGGTTCGTCGCTTATTTTTGACATACTGAAATCTATCCCGTCAAGGGTGAAGTGGCCAGCTAAGCGGCGCCTGAGATCCGTTTCGTATTGCTTGCATAATTGCTGCAAATGTTCAGTTTCACTATATATATGGATACGTAAAGCAGCATCGACGAGGACACATTTAATTAGTAGTTTTTCGCCATCTGAAAAACTAAAGCGTAAACTAAGGCGAAGTGTTTTAAGCGACTTGTTTGGCTCAGCCTGGGCTTGTTCATCGGTTTCTATCGTTAAATCTAGCTGCGCTGGTAGTTCTGGATGCAGCAGTGGCAGACTGACAGAGACCTGTGAGTGGCCGTTTGTTTGGTTGAGTGCTGATTTAACAAAATTTTGTTGTTGGTGCTTTAACGCTTTTATCGAATTTTGCAGGAGCTTGTGCTGCTCGTTTGAATTTTGTTGTTTGAACAAGCGTTGAAATACAGTCACCAACTGGGCAGCTAAGTTATCCTTTGCACCGCTATCACCGGCTTTTACTGTTAATTGCTGATACGTGATTTGGTTTAAAATTTGCTCCGCCAAATGATCCGCCTGGGTGATTGATGGCAGTGCAAATTTTAGTTTCAGCGGGGCTGTTTCTCGGCTTGTCAGAGGAGAGACTGCGCTATTAAATAACTGCTTCATTAGTTCTGGCAAGTTTGCATTAGTGGGCGCAGATTTTAATAACGCTTGTAACTGTATGCGGATGGCTTGCGGCTCTGTTAACTCATTATTATGTAAACTTTGCTGCATGCGCGCAGACTCAGACACCTTAGTTTGACTAGCCGCTTGAGCTGTTGCTCCCGAAATTGTCCAACCCATTGTTTTTAATTGACTTATTAAGTCTGCATTCAAGGGGAGTTTAAGCAGCGGTTGGTATTTGACGCGTATTGATAAAGAGCTATCGGGCTCCAGTTGATATTTTACCTGAACGCCGTCATGGTCAACGCGGGACAGTATTTTAAGCTGGTTAGTTATTTGATCGAGTGTTTTTTTATTCCGCTCAGTAGAAGCATTGGCCAATGCGGTTAATATTTTTATTTGCTCAATTAGCGCACTTTTGCTGAGCGTCTGCAAAAACTGCTGAATGATTTTTTTTTCGGGTAATAAAAACGGAATTTTATCTTGGTTGGCCGTAATAATCTGATTTTGATCACCATTTAAGTGCAAACTAACCACCATAGGCGCAGCCGTTATTTTGGCGGCTTGAGTATTGGATAAGGTGAGCTGATGTTGTGTTTCGGCTAAGCTAAAAGATAGTTGCGAGCCTTGTGGCGTTTGTTGTAACTGCACGGGTTTGAGTAAATAAATACCTTTAGCGAACGGGTTAAGAAGTTTTTCAAATAGTGCCTGTCCCTTGCTTGATAATTTATATTGAGCAATTTCTATCGGTGCGGTATCTGTCCGGCTGAGTGATATTAAATTGATTTTTTTATCAGATATTTTTACTTGGTAAATGTCGTCGGGCAAGTTAGCCAATTGCAGATCTTTTTTGCTGTCTAACTGGGTACCTGATAGTTGCATTAATTGGTTAGTGACTTTAACGGTTGCCAATTGACTGAAATCGGTTTTATGAACCCCTTGTAGATCTTGCACCTGCCAGCGGCTCGGATGATTTGAAACTTTAGTAATTAACAGCCAGTTTTGACTTTGATTGAGGTTCTGTTGTGCAAGGGGTTTGGGCAAAGGGTACTCGATGTCGGCGATATTCACATGAGCGCCTTGAGCATTAGCTTGACTACGAACAATAAGGCCATAGGGTGTTGTTTTTTCACCAAGGCTAATGGCCAGTGGGAGCACTTGTTGGAGTATGGTTCTGGGTACCCATTGTTCTATAATTTGTTTGGCCGCTGTGCTTAAGGTTAAATAACCTGCGGCGAGTTTAACTTGCACTGGATTTACCGACTGTCCAGTTTGCAGCAAGCCTTGTAACTGATTCGCGGGTAAGTTAACGGTTAGATGTTTGTTTTGCGGTAAATGCAGCACAGCCGACTGCTTATCAATGATTTGCAATTGTCCATTTACGGTTTCATTGACAAACGATTGGTGAGTGGTTTTTGGGGTGAGGTTAACATCAGTTTGACCTCGACCTGTGGTTTTATCAGCTTTATCCATCATGTTTTAATAACGTGAATTTTATGCCCTTTTACTGTGGTCAAGCGCCAGATTATGATAACATCCACCGCCAAATATTATATTAAAATTGGTATCCTATTGTGTTATCGGCCAAAGGCCTTGTTTGCATTAGAAATGAACGAATTTTATTTGACGGCCTGACCTTTGAGTTAGAGTCAGGTCAGTTGATGTATTTAACTGGCGCAAATGGTGCCGGAAAATCAAGTTTAATGCGGTGTTTGGCCGGATTGCATCAGCCCCAGGAAGGGCAAATCCGCTTATTCGGGCAAGATATAAAAGACAGTGGTGACAAAATTTTATTTATTGGCCACAAAACTGCCATCAATGAATGGCTAAGTGCGCGTTTAAACCTTCGCTATTGGCTCAGCCTAAGTCAATTGGCGGGTGATGAAGAAACTTTGTTAAACAAAGTGGGTTTATTGCCGTTAGCTGATATTCCCACCCGCTACCTGTCTGCGGGACAAAAAAGACGGGTAGCGCTATTACGTATGTGGGTGAGCCAAGCAAAATTATGGCTGTTAGATGAACCTTTTACCTCGATAGATGTCTCTGGTATAGCCGTATTACAGCAGTTGTTTAAACGCCATACAGATTCAGGTGGTAGCATTATTGTAACCAGCCACCAAATATTGCCAGACGATCTGGTCGATCGGCGGTTAGAGTTGGAGTACCGTTTTTAATGGCGAATCTGGTCAACTATTATATTCAGTTTATAAAACGAGATTTACAGCTCGCTGTCCGGCAAAAACACGAGTTTGTTTTACCGCTACTATTTTTTGTTTTAATTTTGATTTTATTTCCCGTTACGGTTGGACCTGAAAGCGGTTTATTGGCACGCCTTGCCCCGGCGGTCGGTTGGATTAATTTGATTTTATCGCTGCTGATAGCACTGCCACGGATGTTTTCAGAAGATTATGAAAATGGCTGGCTTGAGCAAGTATTTTTAGCGGCGGTATCACCAAGCTTTTTTATACTAACCAGGATCTTGAGTTTTTGGTTGTTATATTGTTTGCCTTTAGTGATTTGTAGCGTGTTGCTGGTGCCTTTTATGTCGTTGCCGTTTGATATTTGGTGGGTACTCGCACAAACCTTGTTTTTAGGTAGTTTATTGGTCGCAGCGTTAGGCTCAGTGGCAAGCGCTTTGTTGGTCGCAAGTCGCAAAGGCAGTGGCGTACTTGCACTGCTATTATTGCCCATGTTAATTCCTGCGTTAATATTCGGCTCTGCTGTGATAGAAGCGGCCCAGCAATCGCTGCCGTATTTATCGCCGATGTTATTATTAGCCGCTCTGGCGGTGTTTTGTTTGACTATAGCGCCTGTTGCCGCGGCACAGGCTATAAAAATAAATTTAGGGTAACAGATGTTTAAATGGCTACATCCTTACGCAAAACCTGAACGCGCCTATGCGCTAGCTAACCGCCTTTATCTGTGGTTATGGCCGCTGGCTTTAATTGGATTGTTTACCGGCTCTTTATGGGGGTTAATGTTTGCCCCCTCAGACTACCAACAAAGTGATTCGTTTAGAATTATGTATATTCATGTGCCTGCCGCTATTTGGTCGATGGGCATTTATATGTCGATGGGTATTGCCGGTATTTGTGCTTTAGTCTGGCAAATGCGTAGTTTTGAGTTAAGTGTGCTGGCAATGGCTCCGATAGGTGCTGTGTTTACCGCCATTGCACTATTCACCGGCTCGTTTTGGGGCAAACCTATGTGGGGGACTTGGTGGGTATGGGATGCCAGACTGACCTCAGAGTTGATTTTATTATTTTTGTACTTAGGCGTATTTGCGCTTTTTTATAGTTTTGACGATAAAAGAGCTGGCGCTAAAGCCGCTTGTATTTTAGCCATTATCGGTATGATTAACGTGCCGATTATTCATTATTCGGTAGAGTGGTGGAACTCTTTGCATCAAGGGGCCAGCATTACTAAATTTGATAAGCCGTCAATTGCTAAAGAAATGTTATGGCCACTGCTGATTAACATATTTTCTTGTCTGTTGCTGTTTATCGCACTGACATGTTATCGCTTTGCAACTGAGTTGCTGGCATCGGAAAGCCACCGAAAGTGGGTTACAAAGATTATTCAATAAGATAAAGATTAAGTCATGGGTCAATTTAATAATTTTGCTGAATTTTTAGCAATGGATGGTTATGCATTTTACGTTTGGATGTCGTACGGGTTAGCCATATTGTCGGTTGTAGCACTGGTGATTTATAGCCGCTGGGCGCGCAAAAAGGTGGTGGCTAATATTAAACGCCAACAGACGGTGGCGCGCTATCGCCAAAATAAACCACAATCGGAGATGCACCTGTGATCACACGTCGACAAAAACGCTTTTACACTATTATGGCTTTGTTTGCGGGATTAGCGTTAACCGTCTCATTAGTTTTATATGCTCTGAGCGAAAACATTGATTTATTTTATACACCGTCTGAAATTATTAACGGCAAAAACGAAACTGGCATCAAACCTAGTATTGGTCAGCGGCTTAGAATTGGCGGCATGGTGGTAGAGGGCAGCGTTAAGCGTGATCCAGATACCTTATTGGTCGAATTTAAAGTGACGGATACAGGGCCAGAAGTGACCATTAGTTATGAAGGCATTTTGCCCGATTTATTTAGAGAAGGTCAGGGCATTGTCGCAAACGGCCATTTAATTGATTCGAATACGGTCGAAGCGTTTGAAGTATTAGCAAAACATGATGAAGAATATATGCCGCCAGAATTAGCCGAAGCGATGAAAGGTATAAAACATGTTAAACCTTCTGAAAATCCGGCATTGCAGGGTGGTCAGCCATGATCCCAGAAATTGGACACTTTACTTTATTAATTAGCTTAGTGTTTGCCACTTTATTAGGCACAGTTCCGCTAATCGGTGCGCAAAAAAATATTGCCGCTTTTATTCACCTTGCTAAACCGTTGGTTTGGGGCATATTTGCACTGCTTTCTATCTCGCTGTTTTGCTTAGCCTGGGCTTTTTATTTTAACGACTTTAGCGTTTATTATGTTGCGATGAACTCTAATAGCGCTTTGCCTTGGTATTATCGTTTATCTGCAGTTTGGGGAGCGCACGAAGGTTCTTTATTGTTATGGGTTTGGATATTGGCCTTGTGGACCTTGGCGGTGGCTATTTTTAGCCGTCGTATGGATGAAGTCGATGTTGCCCGAGTGCTCAGCGTGATGGGAATTATTGCAATTGGGTTTTTAGCATTTGTTATTTTTACCTCAAACCCGTTTGAACGCACCTTTCCTTCATTTCCAGTAGATGGCCGAGATTTAAATCCGTTACTGCAAGACATTGGTCTTATTATTCATCCACCGATGTTATATATGGGCTATGTGGGTTTCTCGGTGGCGTTTGCCTTTGCCATTGCTGCTTTGTTAGCGGGTAAATTAGATTCAACTTGGGCGCGTTGGTCACGTCCGTGGACGCTCGCGGCTTGGGGCTTTTTAACGGCTGGTATTACCTTAGGTAGCTGGTGGGCTTATTACGAACTTGGCTGGGGCGGCTGGTGGTTTTGGGACCCGGTTGAAAATGCCTCGTTTATGCCTTGGTTAGCGGGCACTGCATTAATTCACTCGTTAGCGGTGACCGAAAAACGAAACGCATTTAAAAGCTGGACGGTTTTATTGGCCATTAGTGCGTTTTCGTTAAGTTTGTTAGGCACCTTTTTAGTACGCTCCGGTATTTTGGTCTCGGTGCACGCCTTTGCCAGCGACCCAACACGGGGTTTATTTATTTTAATTTACCTGTTAATTGTGATTGGCGGTGCCTTAACCCTATATGCCGTGAGAGCCTCAAATGTTGTGAGCTCGCACAGGTACAAACTATTTTCACGTGAAGTATTATTATTTGTAAATAATATTTTTTTAGTGGCCGCCTTATTGGTGGTATTGCTTGGTACTTTGCTGCCGTTGGTCCACAAAGAAATTGGTTTAGGTTCAATTTCAATTGGCGCACCGTTTTTTGATCGCATTGCATCTTATTGGGTGATCCCCTTTGCTATTGTCCTCTCCATAGCACCTTTGGTACGCTGGAAACAAGACAAATTATCTCGCTTAAAAGGCAGTTTAGCGCCCGCTATTCTGATTACTGCGCTCATATCATTGACTGTTTATTTAACTTTTAACATCAATAGTTTTATTCACTTGCTGGGCGTGTGTTTAGCTGCGTGGATTTTTGCCATGACCGCCTATGAGCTGGTCATCAGCCGGCAAAAAACCAAGTTACCCTTGTCTCATTGGGGCATGACAATGGCGCACTGGGGATTTGCAGCTTTAGTGATTGGTGTGGCTGTCACACAATTTGCCAGCAAAGAAGAAGACGTTAGATTAATGCCGGGCGAGAGTGTGAGTTTAAACGAATATAACTTTAAATTTATCGATGTTAAACAAGTTACCGGACCTAATTATACGGCTTATAAAGGCAGCTTTCTGGTCACACGAGGTAATTCAGAATATCAACTGCATGCCGAAAAACGCTATTACAAGGTGCAATCAAATGTTATGACTGAAGCCGGTATTGATGCTGGCCTATGGCGTGATTTATATGTTTCACTGGGTGAAAATTTAGAAAATGGCGCTTGGGCGGTTAAAGTGCATGTTAAACCTTTTGTCCGTTGGTTATGGTTAGGCGGTATTTTAATGGTGATGGGGTCTGCACTATGCATAGCAGATAAAAGATATCGTCGAGTATTAAGTGCCAGCAAAGGCCAAATATAGGTCACTAAACTAGGTAACTCAACAATGAAACATCTTAAACTTTTTATTCCAGTTGCCGCATTTTTAGCGGCCAGTGTATTTTTTTATATGGGATTGTTTAGCGATCCGACCGATGTGAAAAATGCCAACTTACAGCGACCTATGCCCGAATTTAGTCTGCCGGATTTAATGCAACCCGAAAAAACATATCACCGCGAGGATCTGTTAGGCGAGGTCACGTTAATTAATGTTTGGGGCACTTGGTGTGTGACCTGTCGGGTAGAATTACCCTATATGACAAAATTACGCCAACAGGGTATTAAAATTGTAGGGGTCTATTATGACAATGCCGCTGAAGCTGAGTTTTCTGGCATTAATTTGCAGCAAACGCAAGCAGACGTTAAACAAATGCTGGCAAATTTAGGTAACCCTTTTGTGTTTAATATTTATGATAAAGACAGAGATTTATCATTAGATTTGGGGGTTACAGGGGCGCCAGAGAGCTTTTTAATAGACCCAGAGGGGCAGATCATTGCTCATCGGCGTGGAGCCATTGATGAGCGAGTTTGGCAGCGGGATTTTGCTCCATTAGTGGCTCAATATCAGGGTAAATAATTATGAAATACTTGATCTTAATTATGCTTAGTTTAGTTAGCTTAACGTTAACTGCTGCCGAGCAAAATTACCCGTTTGATGATGTGCAAAAAGAGCAAGACTTTAATCAATTGTTGCAAGAGCTACGTTGCCCTAAGTGCCAGAACCAGAATATTGCCGACTCTAATGCTTTGGTTGCAATAGATTTAAAAAACAAAACTTATCAGCTAGTGCAAGAGGGCAAAAGCAAAAAAGAGGTGGTCGACTTTATGGTGCAAAGATATGGCAACTTTGTGCACTATGATCCACCGATAAATTCACTCACTATTTGGTTATGGTTAGTGCCCATTTTATTTATAGTCCTGCTCGCAGGCTGGATCATCTTGAACAGTCGCAAACCCAATATAGCGGCACATTCAATAAGTGAACAAGATAAACAAAAAGCGGCGGCTTTGCTCGCCGAAATAGAAGCTGAGAGAAAAAACAAGTGATTCATTTATACCTGGCGCTCACTGTTATTACTTTATTAGCCTGTTTGGCCGTTATTTATCCATGGCTTAAAAAACAGCAATCTTTATATGCAGATAAAAACCGAATAAAAATACTGTATAGCGATAAGTTAACTGAGCTAGATAATGATTTAGAGCAAGAAAAACTTTCGCCCAGTGAATATGCTTCGTTAAAACAAGAGCTTACTGAGCAGTTAGCGTACGAGCTTAGTTATGACAGTCAATTAAATCAAAAAATTGTTTCGCGCAAATGGATCTGGTTATTGCCACCAGTGACTTTAGTGGTGAGTTTTATAATATATCACTGGCAGCAAAAACCCGAGCAAATGCAGCAATGGTTTAATGCCCAACAAACCGTCAGTGAAGTTGGTAAAAAGATTGTCAGCGGGCAAAGCCCGGCCAACAGAGAAGAATTAGAAGCATTTTATCTGGGTTTACGCGGACAGCTAAGTCAGTCACCAGAAGATAGCACAGGTTGGTTTTTATTAGGCCGTATCGCCTATTCATTGGGTTATTTAGATGAAGCTATTGCAGCGTTTGAAAAATCGCGGCAGTTAAAACCTGATAATTATGCGACCAACATGAGTTATGCGCAGGCGTTAATTACTAGAGGTGAAGAAAGTCATTTAAGGCGCGCGGCACAGGTGTATGCAAGCATTTTGCAAACAAATAATCAAGATGCAGAGGCCTTAACTATGTCTGGTTTTATCGCAATGCAGCTTGATGAAGTACAAATGGCGCAAAACTTTTGGCAGCGTGCGCTGAAATATTTGCCTAATGATGATGATCGACGTAGTGCGATAGTACAAACCTTAAATGAAATGCAACAAAAAACAGCAGCGGTGAACGAGCAGGAAGAACCAACAACACAGGCTCAGCAAGGTCAGTTACAAATAAACTTAAGTTTAAGTCGAGAAACACAGCAGCAACTTGCTGATTTTAACTATTTATGGTTGTTTGCTCGCTCTGGAAATGCTGGACCACCTGCGGCAGTTAAACGCATTAGTTTAGCGCAAATTGAGTTTCCAATGACCGTTAGTTTGTCCGATGCGGATGCTATGATGCCATCATTAAAATTGTCTTTACTTGAACAAGTTGTGGTAACGGCGCGCTTAACACAAACAGAGGATGTCATGCAGGCCGAGCAAATGCAAAAAGAAATAAAAAGTGACCTCATTGACTTAGCGCAAAGTAAAGATATTAAGCTAGAGTTATAGTTATTTTTATACGCAAACTGAAGGGATTTAAAATGAAAAAATTAGCTTTTTATTGCAGTGCACTGGTATTTTTTTGTATCAGCTTAGTGGTGCAAGCGAACGGGGTAAAACATGGTGCGATAAAAATAGTGCCTATAGAGCATGCCAGCTTTGTGATGGAAAACAAAAAACAAGTCATTTTTGTCGACCCGACGGGTGATAAAAGTTTGTATCAAGTATATTCAGATCCAGATCTGATTTTGATTACCGACATTCATGGTGATCATTTTAAACCTGAACTGATAAAAAGTTTGGCAGCGCCTAAAACACAAATTTTAGCGCCGCAAGCCGTGGTTGATAAACTAGGCGAAGGGCAGGTGATTAATAACGGCGAAAGCAAACGCATGCGGCGGCTCAAGATCACAGCTATCCCAATGTACAATATCACAGAGTCACGTCTTAAATATCATCCAAAAGGGCGTGGCAACGGTTATTTAATTGACTGGGCTGGCCAACGAATTTATATTTCTGGTGATACCGAAGATACGCCAGAAATGCGTGCATTAAAAGATATAGATATAGCACTTATCTGCATGAACTTGCCATATACAATGACTGCAAAACAGGCTGCCGATGCGGTCATTGAAATGCACCCTGATATAGTTATCCCTTACCATTTTCGCGGAAAAAATGGCTTTGAAGATGTTGATTATTTTACTAAACAAGTTAAAAAACAGGGTATTCAAGTCGATAGGTTAGCCTGGTACCCATAGGACAATTTATGAAACAAAACACCTTAGTTGCTGCGTTTACGCTAACCTTAAGTTTATTGTTATCAGCCTGTGCGAGTAAAAATGATGCGCAGGCGCAAGTAGAAAGCAACCAGCTCAATGATGGCAATGAAGTTTACGACCCGCTTGAACCCATCAACCGAATTAGCTGGGATATTCAATATGACTTTCTCGATCCTTATTTTATAAAACCGGTTGCTATTGGATACCGAGATTATATGCCTAATTTCCTTCGTTCGGGTTTATTAAATATGGCCAATAACCTGGATGAACCGTCGGCACTGATCAATAACCTGTTGCAAGCCAAAGGTACAGACGCAGCCGTAAGTGGAGGCCGCTTTTTGATTAACTCAACTTTGGGGTTATTAGGGCTGATCGATGTTGCATCTCACCTTGGTTTAGAAGAAAAACATGAAGAATTTGGCGAAGTATTAGGCACTTGGGGCGTTTCGACAGGGCCATATTTAATGTTGGTTGGGCCGTCGGATACTCGAGACACTACGGGCGACCTGGTCGACTCGGCTTATTTTCCGCTTGCTGCTTTGTCATGGCCAGCAAATTTGCTTCGTTGGTCAGTTAAAAGTGTTGAAGGCAGGATCCGCTTATTAGACCAAGAACAACTATTAGAGGACAGCTCAGATCCTTATATTTTTGTCAGAGAAAGTTACTTCCAACGAGTTAGATACGAAATATATGACGGCAATGTGCCACAGCCCAAGATTAGCGAAAAAGAAGAAGACGATTTTGAAGCTTTTTTGAACGACCTAGAGTAGCGGCCACCAGTACGATGCATAGCTGAATAAATTAACTGACGTTATGCATCGGATGCCTTTGGCAATGCGTTGGGTAATAGCATTGTTGAGGGGATGAAAGGGCCATCCAAGGCTGAATTGTTAGCTCAACAAGAAAAATTAAGTAAAGGGTTCTCGCCTGATTTATCAGCAATCGAAGATAATCTGTCGAAGTTGCCTGAAGAAATGTGGGAAAAGCAGATTGCTGGCTTTGAAAAAGATAATAGTCAAAAGACAACTGAAAAATCTCAACAGCGAACTGATGAATTCAATGCAAAAGAGGAAGCTAAGCAGGTAGCGAGACAAGAGAAAGCCGCGGTGCAACGAGACAAAACTGTTACTGAAAGGCAGCGTATTGATGCTGATTTCAAAGCGTACGATAAACAATACGCTCAATACCGAACTGAAATGGAAAACCAACTAGAGCAGTCTTATCAAAATGGAATAAACCGTGGTGAAGCTGCTTATGTGAAAGGTCGTCAAACCTCCGCTATCAGTGGCGATTTTGCGGCTGAATATGATTGGGCCGAATATAGCAAAGTGCAAAGCGCGATGTGGCAAGATGGGAAAGCTAGAGCGCAGGTAGTCCAGCAAGTTAAAGATGTGTTTGTTGAAGTTTATAACAAAGGAGAGGTTACCATTGCATTTGGGGCAACACTGGGGGAGTCGGCAGGTGCAGGCGCTAACGTTGCAACAGGTAAATATATATCTATAGACTTTGGTGAAGCTAATTTAATTTACGGCGAATATTATGCCGCAGAGGCTCAAACTAAATTAGGAATACCGATGCCAGAAGCGAACGCTGGTTTAGAGTTATCGATTTACCCTACCTCAGATCCCTCAAGGGCGCTCAATGGCGGTTATAATATTTATGGTGGAAGTTTTGCACTTGGAGATGTCAGTGTTGGCTTGATTAACACTGATCGTGGCAATTTGAAGGGATTGCAGGTATCGCTTACGAAGTCAACTCCAAGCTTGGCAAATACTTTACCAAATTATGCTGGCTTCGTGGTTGGTGGTACGGGACGGCATACAGAGGTGTTTAATATACAAGAAGCTATCCAGGATGTTAGAACATTATGGTAGATACAACCACTTTGCCTACGTTAAAATCAACACTGGTAGTAGCCTGTATAATCACACTAGTACTCATACTAAGTATGTTAATGCCTTCTTCTCGTGATGACCTTACAAATGAGGTATTTGTCAGTTTAAATCGAAATACTCATTATACGTTAGAAGGTGATGGAAAATCTTCGAGTGGTCAGTTAGGCCATTTTTATGATTGTTTAAAAGAAAAAAAGAATATTGCACATTTAAAACCTAAGGGGAAAAACACTGAGCGTTACAAGCTTATAATTACCCCTGACGTTTATCTCAGGGTAACTGCGGCTGAAGGTGAAGCATATCGTTTTACAATTATCAGCGGTAAATCAATAATTCCTGGCCGTACGTACAATTCACCTTCATATGCGATTAATTGTGAACTGTCACTACTTGACAAAAGCTAAATTATCGCGCGTGACAAACTGAAAAAGCCACTAGAATTGTAAATACAAATGTATGTACAGGTTGTAACAATGCAGTTTGAATGGGATGAGAATAAGAACGCAATACACATCCAAAAGCATGGTATCGACTTTAATGACGTTTGTAGTGGTACAGTGATGCAATCAGGCAGCATAAATGGAGCGACTAATCTAGCTGCAGATGTGCTCTATAACCGAGGTTTAGATGGCGCAAATCCGTTCAAATCTTTCACAACTGGATTTTTGGGAGGGATGATCGGTGGTAGAGCTACAAATCCAGCCCTTGATGGGCTAATGGGGAGCGGCTTTACTGAATTTTATGACCAAAGTTGGGACTCGATAAAACATGAAGAAAACCGTTATAACGTTGGCGATATATGTTTAGCTGGTTTTTTTGGTGGTATAGCTGGCCATGGCGCGAGTAAGCTGTTTTCTAATTCGAATTGGGTACCGAAAAATCTAGGTGCATCAGCCGATGACTGGGCAAGTAACCTATGTGGTAACTATTCGAACAACACATTTTCAGGTTATTGGTAGGCGCCATGTCCGTTAAACCAAAGATTGAATACACAGCAAAAAGTGTAGACCAATATAGACTACACCGATTAACTTGGTGGCAATGTTTTTTTACTGACCTACCGTTTACGGTCATGATCATTGCCTTGTTTTTGTTTATGATTGTTGTCTATGTAAAAATCGGTTACCCAGAGGTTTTTATAGGGTTTATTGGTATTCTTGCTTTTGTATTAGAAAGAACTAAGTTTTGGTATGAAGGTGGCAAAATTTTGCTTGAGACTGATGATGACAGTGTTCGACTGTCAAATGGCAAGAATTATCGGTGGGGTGACATAGTAAAAGTTGACATCCCTCCCTTGCCTGTTTCTCAATATGGTATGCCTGTACCTAAATATAAGGTTCATTTTAAAGATGGTTATAAATTTACCATTGATCAGCGTTTAAGGGGGTATACCGATCTTTATCTGAAATTGTATAAGCGAGGTATCGAAGGCGCTGATAAAGCTTTACCAATTTATTTTGTAGATTTATCAAATGGAACAGCCCCTGGAAGATTAAAGCCGAAACCTGTTGCCATTTATTATCCCGATAAAGACATTGAAGTTCAAACAAATCTGAAAAGTAATGAGAGTGTACGCCGAAAGAGAAAGAAACCAGCGTCTAGGTAGCTGGCATGCCTTTGGCAATGCGTTGGGGAATAGCATTGTTGAGGGGATGAAGGGAACGCCGAAAGCACCTGAACCAAAATTTGATTTATCGAAACTTGAGAAATCAGTGAACGATAAATTGAATCAAACTGTTAACGAAATATCGACTAAAACTTCAGCTGACTTTGAGGCAACAGCCAATCAAAAATTAGAAGAAAAGTCTCAACAGCAACGAGAGGCATTTGATGCAAAAGAAGAAGCTAAGCTGGTCGCGAGACAAGAGAAAGCAGCGACTTATCGAGAAAGTGCTGTAACTAGCAAATGCAGCTTTAGCTGATAGCGTATGAAGAAACTCAGCGAAAATTCCGTGAACTAGGTGGTGGTGATTCTAGCTACATAGAGGTTAATTTAGCGGATGGAGGCGATTTTACTTCCATGACGTTAGATCCTGTTAGAAATGGATCTGGGGTTGCTGGGCCTTGGGTTATTTAAACTCATCAAATAATGCGAGCCCGGTTACAAATTCACCTGGCTTCCCTGGCCCATGGGAAATTCATACTTCACTTGGTCCGTGGAAAAGTGGCTATGTTTCTTCATATCAAGCCCCTGCTCAATTAAATCTAATTGGAACAGGGTGGATGACTCCATATAATGAATTGATGACTAAGGCTTCTCCGTATCTGGCATTTGCTGAACACATTCCTAGTTTTAGTTTCTCAAATAAGTTTGGTCTTAATCCGAATACTTTTAGTTTGAGCAGTGCATCTAATTCTTGGCAAATTAAAACATATTGGGCAAACAACGCTAGTAATGCTTGGAATAGGCCATTTTCAATCGCAAGCCCTGATTTGGTTCCTTACAGTGAAGCGACAAATAGTCGAATGTTGGTAAGTTAGAACCAAGGGCGTAGTGCATTGCATACCGCCGGAGTATGGGGTGGGCGAGCTTTGGGTGGAGTCGGTGTTGGATTTTCAATTTATGACACACATGCAAAGATCACCAATGAAGTACGTTCAACGGGTAGTGTTAGTGGGACCACTTTAGGGTATAACGGTGCCAAATTGGCCACCGATATCGCCATGACTTATATCGGTGTATTTGGCGGCCCTATCGGGGCTGTAGTATCTATCGGTTATTTTGCTGCGAGCAATTTTGGTGGCGATAGTTGGATAAACCCATGGGATAGCGAAACGTTAAAACCGTACGAGCCCCGTTTAGGGACAATAGATAGGTAAATAATGATTCGATTATTAGACTTAATGTTTTATGTTGGATATTTGCGCATAAAAAAAAATGAGAATAAGTATACATCTTCAACTCTGCTTGCACACATTACTTTGATAGGCATGGGGGTGCATGGTCTTCTTTTTTTTAATGGGTCATTTAGTTTAATAGGGGTCGTTATGGATATTCCTTTGGCTGACATATTTATGGGGGGAAACATATTCGGTGTTCCGAATGTCTTTTTAAGCGCAATCGCGACCATGATTGCGTATTACTTTTATAGTGTAAGAAACAAGCGTTATTTGAAATATCCGCAGATGTACCCTGAAATAAACGGAAAAAATCTAGATAAATATGACCAAAAATATTTGGTCATACCCGCTGTAATTGGGATGCTAGTTCTTTTTGCAGGTATATTTTTGCCGTTCATACTTCATAGAGGTGTTTAAGCAGTTACATGGTAAAGCCCATTGATGTTAGATTTCTAGGCTGCCCACTGATTGAAGTTCTATAAATCAATCGGTTATGCTTTTGGCAATGCGTTGGGTAATAGCATTGTTGAGGGGATGAAAGGGCCATCCAAGGCTGAATTGTTAGCTCAACAAGAAAAATTAAGTAAAGGGTTCTCGCCTGATTTATCAGCAATCGAAGATAATCTGTCGAAGTTATCTGAAGAAATGTTGGAAAAGCAGATTGCTGGCTTTGAAAAAGATAATAGTCAAAAGACGACTGAAAAATCTCAACAGCGAACTGATGAATTCAATGCAAAAGAAGAAGCTAAGCAAGTAGCTAGAGAGCAGAAAGCTGCGACTTATCGAGAAAATGCAGTATCCAGAAATGCAGCGTTAGCCGATGATTTGTATAGTAAGCAAGCCTCAACATATGAACATCAAAAAAATGTAGCGTATGAAGAAACTCAGCGAAAATTCCGTGAACTAGGTGGTGGTGATTCTAGCTACATAGAGGTTAATTTAGCAGATGGAGGCGATTTTCCTTCCATGACGTTAGATCCTGTTAGAAATGGAGCTGGGGTTGCCGGTCCTTGGTCATTGGATTATTTAAATTCATCAAATAATATTAGCCCAGTTACAAATTCATTTGGCTTCCCTGGCCCATGGGAAATTCATACTTCACCAGGCCCTTGGAAAAGTATCAAAAAGTACATCCAGTAGAGCTCGACGATGGAAGAATATTAACCGAAACCCCTTGTATTTTGTCTGTTAAGAAATTAAATGATCCTTCAAAATAATTTAAGTTGTTTGTGTTGCAAGTGCATCTAGGGCAAAAAAGTAAGATACTGCACAAATTAACCAGATATCCGCTCACAATAACCTGAAAATAAAAGGGAAAATGCCTCTATGCGTAGGACTGCATGGCGAGGTGATTGCTTTTGGCAAAACGTTGGGGAATAAGTGTTGGCAAATGAAGCTAGTGTTTTATTTACTAAGAGCCGGTCATGCTTAAATTTTTTGCTTGCTCTGTGGGTGGAAATTGACTTGCTTCATGAAGCTTTTTAGCTGGCAAGGCCTCAGAAACTAAATAGCCTTGCAGATAATGGACACCTAGGTCCGTCAGCCTATTTTTTTGTGAGTCGCGTTCGACACCTTCGGCGATCACTTTAAAGTTCATTCTTGACGACAATAAAATAATGGCTTCTAAAATATGCATAGACTTGGTATCTAAGTCTTTTATAAAGTGACGGTCTATTTTCACCATATCTGGGGTGAACTCATGCAAAAAAGCGAGTGATGAGGAGGACTTTCCAAAATCATCTATGGCTATTTTGATTCCGGCTTCTTGTAAGTTTTTAAGTACGAGCAACGCGTCAAAACGCTTATTAGTGACGGCAGTTTCAGAAAATTCAAGCTGCATATTCGATGGCGGAACATCATATTGTTGACAAAGGTTGAGTACTTTTTGACAAAAGTTTGGCACCATCAGTTGGTTTAATGATATGTTCACAGAGGTAACCATATCTGGGTCGATATTTAATAACACTTTTTCTAATTTTAAGCTTTCTTCTAATACCCAGTCGCCCAGTTTATTGATTAAACCATTTTTTTCTGCAATCGGGATAAATTCATTCGGGGAGATTAATTCGTCCTGATACTGCCAACGTAATAAAACCTCACACACTTTAAATTGGCCGGTTTGGCTATCTGCAATTGGCTGATAATCAATATAAAGTTGTTTATTATATAAAGCTTGTTTTAAGCCATTACATAAAGTTGAATTGCGTTTAAATTTTAAGCCTAAACTTTGGTTAAAAACAATATGTGATGTTTGATCTTGGACTTTATTGTGGTACATCGAAAAATCTGCCAAAGTGATAAGTTCATCAATATTTTGGCTATGCTCTGGATAACAAGTAACACCAATGGAACAAGCAGCCGTTAATCGGTGATTATCAATAACAAAATCTTCTTCAATGACGTGGTTTATTTTTGCCACTATTGTGGTGATGTCTTCGTTTTTTTGTTTTGGCACCATGATTAAAAACTCATCTCCCCCCCAACGGCAAAAAACAGCGTTATCAACATTCAGATTCATGAGGCGCTGTGCAATCATATTCAATAACTGATCACCAACATGGTGGCCATGGCTGTCGTTTATTGGTTTAAATTTATCTAAATCAATAAAAAAAAGATAAAAACTTTGTGGGTTGTGGGTGTCTACACGTTGACGACATTTGCTTAAAAACGCTTGCCTGTTTAACATGCCAGTTAAAGGGTCAATTTGACTAAGGTGTTTAACTTGCTCGATCCGTTTAGCGACCTCTGTATTCATATGGGCAAGTAAGTGGTCATGTTCATGGAACAGTTTAATCGATTTAGTGGTATGTTTAACCGTTTGATAGCCGACTAACTTTAATGTTGCGGCAAAACATAAACCAAGAATGCCCAACGTTTGATGCTCAGGCACAAGTGGCATAAACAATAAGATGCAAGAGTAGGGCACTAAGACCGAAAATGGATATATAAATGCTGAAAAGCGATCTCCAGATAGTAACACGGTTGAACCGCCGGCAAATGCCGAAACTATCATTACAGAGGCTGTGACCTGAAACTCGGTCGAAATGGGATAAAAATAAACACAATAGAGCGCCCAAAAAACACCAGAAAGTATTACCCCGAGTCTAAATTGATATAAATCTTTCAGGCCACCAACGTGACCAGTTTTTGTTTTTCGAACCCATGCGGTGGCACTAATAAAACGATACATCAAAACGCTGCTGAATAAAACGAGCCAGGTTATTTTAATTTGTTTATCAGACGGGGGGGATAAATATAAAGCAAGAACAAAAGCAGCAATTCCGCTGGTTAACAAACCCGAAAACGAGCGTTTATATAACAAGTCTATCTTGTCATGCATCAAAGGGTTTGCGGTCATCGTTTTTCCTTAAACCGAATATCGTTTATAAAATCAATTCACAGGTACGTATACGAGTTAAATAAAGTTCAATTATAAATAAAAAACGTTCCATATTTTTATATCCATATTTTTATCAGGCAATTAAACCCTTATCTAAGTTGGCTAAGGGCATTAACGCCTAAAATTCTAGGCATTAAATTATTTTTTTAATCATAGCAGAAGATTTGCTCATCTGCTTGTATAATTTTAACTATTAATTGGGACGGAGCCGTTTTAATCTGTCTATCCAAACTAACCTAGTTTTTGGCACTGGGATTAAATATTTATATCAGAGGCATTATTTGAATATATGGGTTGATGCGGACGCTTGTCCGGTAACAATAAAAGAAACTTTATTCAGAGCAGCACGTCGCACTCAAGTGTTAACAACCTTTGTGGCTAATCAATATATCAGGGTACCCGCGTCTCCTTTTATTAAATCCTTGCAAGTAAGTGCGGGCTTTGATGTCGCCGATAATGAAATAGTAAAAAGGTGCCAGCAAGGAGATTTAGTCATTACCAGTGATATTCCACTGGCTGATGAAGTGATTACAAAAGGGGCCCAGGCTCTGAGCAGCCGCGGTGAACTATTTACTAAAGAAAATATCAAGTCTCGTTTAAATATTCGTGATTTTATGGATACGATGCGTGCGTCTGGCATTCAGACCTCAGGGCCGCCACCGCTTAATCAAGCCGACAAACAAAAATTTGCAAACCACCTTGATAGGATTTTGCAGCAAGCGGAAAAGCGCTGATCATAGTAAAAAAGCCATGATCAGCCTGTGATGCTAACTCAAGCGGTTTTTGCCACGGTTTTCGTCTTTATGTATGGTGACAGGCCAGCCAGGAAACTGATTATCGGATCGGCCATCCTTCACATCTACTAAAAAGCGGTAAGCACTTAACGTATAGGTTAAGTTTTTGGTATCAAACTCAATAAAGCCAAAACCGCTGCCTTTTTCATGCGCTTTTACATAACGGTTATTACTTTTACCGACTTCTGGATTGGCTGCAGCGTATACGTAGATTTTGTTGCCAAAACTATCTAAATACTCACCTGTTTGTGCTAAACCATGCGCTGGCCGGTTCGTGTGTGGTAAACCTGCAACATCAGGTAACCACCAGCGAGGCCAACCAGCTGAAATGGCCGGCGTGCAGAATGCCCAATTACTGTCTCTTTGCTGTTTAACACCGTATTGCGAGAGGGTGCCCAAATGGGTATCACCACAAATATGCAAAGCACTGGATTCACGCATAATATCAATGGCCCTGTTTCGAGCAGTGGCAGGCCAACCGCTGCCATCAAAATCATATTTAAGATATCTGTCTGGTCTTGGTTGGTGGGTTGCAATGCCAGCAAAGACGGTTTGACTTAAAACGGCTTTTAAATTATGCCCACGCCAATCACGCCCCCATTGAGCTAAAAATTCTTCTTGCCGTTTTCCCAGTAGTTCAAGATCAGCGCGATCAAAATCTGGATTAATGTAGAGTGGATCTTCGCCTTGTCCGGTGACACCGACATGAATATCCAGCGCTTCGGGACCACTTTTCCATTGTCTGTCGGCTAGGATCGCAAAACCGACATCGCCATATACCATATCAGTGTAATAGCTGCTAATCCCACTTGGTGTTGGGGTCGGATCAAAGGGATCAGGATGGTGACCAACACAGGTTTTATGTACCGCATTCACTATCCGAACAGACTCAATGTAACCACCTAAAATACTCGCGGTAGGATCTTTTTCAATATTTTGCATGGGGGCCCCGCCCATACCCCATAAATTACCTTGTAAAACGTCATGGTCGTCTGGTAAACAAACCGTAGGGGCGTTGCGCATGGCCTCTTTAAACGCCCAGCCAAATTGATAGTATTTACGTAAATAATTTAATAAACCTAAGTCAACGGGTTCTCTGATCAGACCATAACCACCGTGATTTTCGTATATTTGATCGCCTGAAAAAAAGACTAAATCCGGATCCATTTTTACCACGTTTTCTGCCACAGGGGCATATGGGAAACCATAATCATTTTGACAGGTTAATGCGGCCATGCGCAAGGTTCTGTCAACCGGATTTGCTTTAATGATGCCATGATAATAATGGTTGCTCTGGGTCTGGTCACTATGGGACTCTTGGTATAACACCCTAAATTCTGTATTTTGTTTTTCATCCCAATTTTCGCTTTTAAAGGTGACAAGTGAAGGATCTCTATCTATGGTTTGCTCCGATAGGGTCTGCCATTGACCTGATTTTTTAACCTGTAACTTTACCAACTGATTATCTTTATCGCCCATAGGCGCTAAAATAGCCGATAATTTTAAAATATAACCGGCTTCGTTGCGGCTATTGTTGAGCGTATACATGGTCCACAAAATTGGCCCGAATGTTTGTTCGGGTTTTACGTCAAAACCATCACCAGAAAGCTGCCAATGTTTAAATCGATAAATGGCACCTAATTCGCTGTTTTTAAGGTTTCTATGTTCTTTTGCCGGCACTTTGAAGTTGCTGGTTATGGCAACATTGCCTATTACTTCAGCGGCGGCTACTAGGGTTGATAGGCTAGCAAGTAAGTGTATTCCAGATTCATCAAACGCCTCTAAGACTAGCGTCACAGCGCCGGCTTGTGGTTGTGCGGTTAGTTTTAATAAATAGGCAGAGTGAGTTGTTTTAAGTTGAATGGCTTTATCTGCCAGTACGAGCTGCTTTTTATAAATACCCATATCCAGGCCGGTTTGGACAAACGCATTGCTGCGGTATTCATTTAATTCGCTGCGAGCACCTAATCTAAAACCAGCCCCCCCGTCATTTAATCCCGTTTTTTTCTGTTCGATAAGCACAGACATTTCAAAGCCTTTTTCAGGCTCACTGAGTTGATGGGTGAGACAGTGAACTGTGCGGTTGCCGCCGCCATAAATACATTCAGCGGCACCATCTTTTATTCGCCAGTCTTCCATCGGGTTCGCCCAGTACTGCCCACCTAAAAAAACACGGTTATGGGTTTTGTGCCAGTTATCTTGTAGCGATTGGCGCGGAGATAAATTCGCTCGGTTTTGCCGACCATTTTGGGCACTGCTAGAGTTGGCACAGCCGACAATCGTACTGGCCGCAACACCGGCCGCAACAAACTTAAGTGCATCACGTCGGCTGATTTGATTTTTCATAAATTGTCCATTGTTAACAGTTTTGTTTACCGCTATTTTACAAAACCTTGACTAAAAATCTATAGTCGGGTAGACAATTTTTTAATTAACCTCATTTGCGCTTAAACCTCATCCCTGAGGTCAAAATAAGCGATTAGTTAAATGCTCGACTGCGGCTTTCTGTCGCAGTGGGAAAATCTTCAGGTTTTTCTATTGTAACTTTGCCTGAAGCAGCCCATTCTGCCCCGCGGGTAAAAGTTGTAATAAAACCAACCCCTGAAAAAGCGGCCTGATCGTGGCCTAATGTTGTGTGAAAGATCCGCCCTTCGCCATAGTTTATTGTCATTAGTACTGGTTCATGGCGACCATATCCGTTGTGCTTTTTGTCATCATAAGCAGTTGCTAAGACTGTCATATTTTCGGCTGGACCACGGAGTCGATTATAAAGCTCATCTTTACTATGCATCCATTCTGTTGGTAATCCTTTTGTGATTGGGTGGTCTGTTACTCGGTGCCTGATCACAAACTCGTGTTGTTTACCATGGCCACCCCCCGCGCCTTTACTGGTATCACGGACGAGTTCATCATTTTTGTAATAAACCCAAGGGCCACTATTATGGTTGCGGCCGCCCCAGCCACCTAAACCTATCATTTTATTGTAGGCTGGCCATTCAGGATATGAGTTGTTAGCCGCATGTACGGTTACAAAACCACCGCCGTTTTCCATATAGTGTTCAAATGCGCGTTTTGTTGTTTCTGGCCATCCTGCGGCTTTCCAACCAAAATTTGAGATAACTACATCATATTTTGCGAACTCGGGTGCAAAGTCCGGATCTGCTTTTGGTGATTCAACAGGAGTATAACTTTTACCATCATTTAATGGATAGGACTTACCCCAACGAGCAAACTTCCAGACGTATTTGGCACGGTAAACATCCACGTCAAATTTATCCGTCTCTTCTAAATATTGTTTCATCATCATAGTAGATTTAGGCCAAACAACATGGTTATTTTGCCCGTCGATGATTAGGGCACGTAGTTTTTGTTCTGAGTGCTGATCTGATTCAGCGGTTGCACAGCCAGTTAACAAAGCACTGACAACAAAAAACGAAAGTTTACGAATGTGCATATCTGAAAGTCCTGATTTGTCATTAATTTTATCAGCTACTTTAAACCGAAACGTTGCGTCTGAACAGTTTTATATATGCGTTAAGAGTTATGAAATTTTACGTTGATGTGACAAGTCGCCAACATAAGTTGGCGACTTTTGTTTGAATTAGGACAATTTTTTATATTTAATTCTATGTGGGTTCAATACAGCTTCTTCGCCTAAAGTTTCTTTTAACCAAGCTTCGTATTCAGTGTAATTTCCCTCATAAAAATTAACCTGACCCTCATCTCGATAGTCAAGAATATGAGTCGCTATGCGGTCAAGGAACCAACGGTCGTGCGAGATCACCATGGCGCAACCCGGAAAGTCGAGCAGGGCGTTTTCTAATGCACGTAAAGTTTCAACGTCTAAGTCATTGGTTGGTTCATCGAGTAATAATACATTACCACCCGCTTTTAATAGTTTAGCTAGGTGAACACGGTTGCGCTCGCCACCAGATAATTCACCTATGCGCTTTTGTTGATCGCTGCCTTTAAAATTGAATCGGCTGACATACGCCCGGCTGTTAATTTCAAAGCTGCCAATGCTGATAATATCTTGGTCGTCGGAAATCTCTTGCCATACAGTGTTATTGTCATTCATATCATCGCGGAACTGATCAACGCTCGAAAGTTTCACCGTTTCGCCTAATACAATTTGGCCAGCGTCTGGCTGCTCCTGACCTGATAACATTCTAAATAAGGTTGATTTACCTGCACCATTTGGACCAATGATGCCAACTATCGCACCTTTGGGCATACTAAAGCTTAAGTTATCAATTAAAACGCGGCCATCGTAGGATTTAGTTAAGTTTTCTACTTCAATAACCTTATCACCTAACCGGTCACCGGGCGGAATATAGAGCTCGTTTGTTTCGTTACGTTTTTGAAACTCCTGTTTGTTCAGCTCTTCAAATCTAGCCATCCGCGCTTTGCTTTTTGCCTGACGTGCTTTAGGTGAGTTTTTAACCCATTCAAGTTCTTGTTTAATACTGCGTTTGCGGGCATTTTCGGCTCTTTCTTCTTGCTCTAAACGTGCATCTTTTTGCTCTAACCAAGAAGAATAATTACCTTCCCATGGAATACCTTGGCCACGGTCAAGTTCCAAAATCCAGCCAGCAACATTGTCTAAAAAGTATCTGTCGTGGGTAATGGCTACCACAGTGCCTTCATAATCATGTAAAAACCTTTCTAACCATGCAACAGATTCTGCATCTAAATGGTTGGTCGGTTCATCAAGCAGCAACATATCTGGTTTTTCTAACAACAAACGGCATAGAGCAACCCGACGACGTTCACCACCAGAGAGTTTAGTAACATCTGCATCCCAAGGCGGTAGTCTTAGCGCATCCGCTGCACGCTCTAATGCATTTTCAATATTATGACCGTCTTGGCTTTGAATAATATTTTCAAGCTGAGCCTGTTTTTTTGCTAATTCGTCAAAGTCTGCATCTGGTTCAGCGTATGCGGCATATACTTGATCCAATTCTGCCATTGCATTTTTTACGTCAGAAATGGCTTCTTCAATATTTTCACGGACGTTTTTACTCGGATCTAATTGTGGCTCTTGGGGTAAATAACCAATCTTTATGCCAGGTTGCGGTCTTGCTTCACCTTCAATTTCAGTATCTAAACCAGCCATAATGCGAAGTAGGGTTGATTTACCTGCGCCGTTTAGACCTAATACGCCAATTTTTGCACCTGGAAAAAAACATAAATTGATGTTTTTCAGAATTTCTTTTTTAGGCGGGACGATTTTGCTCACCTGATTCATGGTGTAAACATATTGCGCCATAGTTTTCGCTGTCCTTTATTGTTTATCAAATAAAGGGATTTTACCTTACCTGTGCGATAACTAAAACCGAGTTTTTAACCCATATCACATTTGGCGTAACTACCATGGATCTTGTTAAATGTGTAAATGTGTACCCAGACTTGTGGTGGTTCAGCCAACTTATGTAAAGGATCATTTTGGTCTGGACATAAACGACTTTTAATATAGGCCTCTTGCTGAGACTTTGACATATCTAATTGCTCAGGTATCTGAATGTAAACGTTAATTTCGTTTTTAATTATTTTAATACCATTAAAACGCCAGGTACCATGTACAAATCTGTTATGAAAACTTTGATAGGCGACTTGTCTAACTTGCTCTGATATAGGTGCCGTTTTCGTTTCGGTGGTGGGGCCATTTTGTACAAAAGCAGAGGCATTGTTACAGCCGCTCAGTTGGATGCTCGTTAATATGGTTAATAATGTGATTAAAAGTTTTTTTGTCATATTAATGCTCCCTAAGCGCTTACCAAATTAGCGACTCAATACTCAAAGTTATCTTTATATCGGGTTTAGACAGACAAACTTTAATCATTTTTATTGCATAAATTTTGTTTAAAAATTATTCTTCACATTCGGTAGGGCGGTCGCTTTTTCCTCTCCTTTGTGTCCAATGCTAAGTTTATAAGTGGTTGCTTGGTATTTTACGTCGCGGACAGTTAACTCAAACCATTTATATTTTTTAAGGTGTAAATATGAAATATTTGAGTGGTTTTTTGCTGGCTTGCTGTTTTAGTTTTTCAGCCCAGGCGGCGCTTGTTTTATCGCCAGAAAATTTCAGTTTGGTGGTTAATAACAACGCGAGTTTAAAAAACGGAGTGCATGTGCATGGTGGCGCTTATGTTGGCGGTGATTTGATCTCTGGTGATAATGCATCTTATGGTCAAGATAGAGCTTCTACCGGGCCTGTTTTATATGTGGACGGCTCTTTTACTTTAGGTCGTAACAGTAAAAATAATGGCGCAGAACTTTTTAACCAAGATTATTATATTGGTGATGCAACTGGTTTTAAAGCTAAAGGAAGCAGTCAGGCAGTTGCAGCAGCCCAAAATCATACGAATTTTTATGATTTGTTTGTCAGTCAGTCTCAGCAGTGGGCAAACTTAACTGACTATGGTGTGACCATTGACACCACCACAAAAAATAATGAACCTACGTTTAAATTAACCAGCGGGGCGCTAAATGTTATTAACTTAAATGATATTAACGGCAGCTTTTTGCAAAATAATAACGCAAATCTTTTATTTCAAGGCATGACGGATGACACTTATGTTGTTATCAACTACAACTTAAATAGCGACTTAACTATAAACGCCAAAAACAATAGCTTTCAGTCGTCACAATTTGAAAATGTGATCTGGAACTTTGTTGGTGGATACGATCTGACTTTTAACCCCAATGTGTCAACCTGGGAAGGCTCGATATATGCGACCGACGCAAAGGTTAACTGGTTGGCCAACGACATAGACGGGCAGTTAGTGGCAGATTCGTTAAGTTGGAATAAAACCAGTCAAAGTCACTTTTACGTGCCTGATTGGGAAAACTTTACCGCTACGGTGGCTGGGCCATCAACATCGACTCATCCTGTACCAGTTCCAGAGCCTAGCATGTTTGTTTTATTGTCATTGGCCTTGATAGGTATGTATTTTATTCAAAGTAAAAAACAACTAAATCGCAGTAAATTTAAATAAGTTGCCAAGATAGCAACTTATTTAGTGTTTTTTAATGTAAATATTCGGGCAATCTTTTTCCATCGTAACGCGAGCAGCAGTAAAATCACTGCCAGATACATACCTGGCTCTAATAAATCTGCTTTTCGCGACCAAAAAAAGTGTAACCAAGCGAGTAAAACACCTAAATAGATTAAGTTATGCACACTTTGCCAGCGTTTTTTTAGCAGCTTTTTAGCTTTGTGGAATGATGTAACCGCCAGAGCGAACAAGATAATGAAAGCGCCTGCACCGACCCAAATGTACGGGCGTTCAACGAGTTCTTGCATGAGCAAATTAAAATTAAATGCTAGCTCAAATGCAAAAAAACTTAAAAGGTGTAGGGCTGCGTAAAAAAAAGCATATAAACCCATTAACCGTCTGACTAAAATCGGCTTGTTGGTTTTAAAAAAGCGTGCTAAAGGGGTTAACATTAGTGTAAAAATAACTAAATTTAGCGCCCCTTTACCAGTAAAGTGGATAACTTGTTCAACCGGATCTGCAATGCCTGAATCGGTAATGGCCTGATAATACTCTATGCCTAACCAAGCAAGGCAAACACTGTGAATCAGTGTTTTAACGACAACAATATTCATTAATTAATAGTTTGTTTTTAGATTGATATTTTTATATAAATTGGCCACTTGCTCGCCATACCCGTTAAACATTTGAGTGGGCACCCGGGTTTGCTCAAATAGGCCGCCGGTGGTGATCACGCGCTCGCTGGCTTGACTCCATCTAGGATGGTCAACATTCGGATTTACATTAGCGTAAAAACCATATTCATCTGGCGCTAATTGGTTCCAAGTAGTAATAGGTTGATGGTTGGTTAGTTCGATTGAAACAATCGATTTAATACTCTTAAAGCCGTACTTCCAAGGCACAATTAAACGTACGGGTGCACCATTTTGATTTGGCAACTCTTTGCCATATAAACCTACGGCTAAAATGGTGAGTGGATGCATGGCTTCGGCTATTGTTAGACCTTCACGATAGGGGTAGTCTATGTTGCCGCCGATAAAACGACTGCTTTGACCACGCATTTCACTGGGGCGGTAAAGGGTTTTAAAGCTGACGTATTTGGCGCGATTTTGCACCTGTGCACGTTCTAATACTTTTGCAAGTGGTATGCCTATCCATGGAACAACCATAGACCAAGCTTCGACACAGCGTAAACGATAGACTCGTTCATATAAATCAAATTGGCTAAAAAGGTCTTCATAACCTAGCTGATACGGTTTATCCACTAAACCAGATATTTTAAGGTCCCAAGGGTTAACTTGTAACGCAGAGGCATGTTCTGCGGGCTCTGTTTTACTGGTACCAAACTCGTAAAAGTTATTAAATTGGGTGACTTTATCGTAAGGGGTTCGTTTGAGCTCGCTGCTGTCTTTTTGATAGTTTAGCTCAGCCAATTGGCGAGACTTTGTATTGTTGGACGTCTCATTTTTGCCATCAGTAAACCAATCTAAAAAACTGGCTTGAGCGGGTTGGCTAGCCAAGGTAACACCACCTGCGACCGCCAATTGTTTAATAAAACTTCGTCGGTTGTGATAAACAGATTCGTCGGTGATTTGACTGTCTTTAAATTGACTGCGATTTGAGTGCCGTATTTTCATTTAGATACCCGTGATTATGTCTTATGTCTATAGACCCTTAAAAACGCTATTAAATTTCGTCTTTTGATAAAATTTTAACTTCACGCTGCGGAAAGGGGATCTGAATGTCATTTTGTTGTAGCGCTGCATAAATTAATCCATTGATGCGATATTGAATTTGATAATAAGATCGGGTCGGTGCCCAATATCTTACACCAATGAGCACACTGCTATCGGCAAATCCGGCAATGCCGACTTGCGCGGGTCGATCACTGTCTACCTCTTTATCTTTTTCTAAAATGTGTTTGATTAATTCAATGGTTTTATTCGCATCGGCGCTGTATGCAATGCCAACTTCTAATTCTGCAAGTTTATTTTCATACGAGTTAAACATGATATCGCCGATCAGGTACTTATTCGGTACTGTGATCACTTCTTCTTCTTCGTTTATCAAAATCGTATTAGCTAATCGAACTTCTTGCACTACGCCAGTAATATCTTGGACTGTGATTGTATTCCCTACGGTAAAAGGGCGGGTTAAAATAATCACTAAACCTGCACTATAGTTAGATAGCATCCCTTGCAGCGCTAAACCGACTCCCAATGAAGCAGCCCCAATAGCCGCAACAAAAGGAGTGATACTTATACCCACTTTGCCTAAGGCGATAATAATACCAACAGCCAAAATCACCAGTTTAGCAATATTGCCTAAAAACTGACTGAGCGTAATATCAACTCGGCGGCGGGTTAATAAACCTTTTATGAATAAACCAAAACGGCTGGCTAACCATAAAAAAATTAAAAAAATCACCAAAGCAGCCAATAGTTGAAAACTATAGGTGATCAAATATTCCACTACCATATCGTAATATTTTTGAATTTGCGCAATATCTTGATCTAACAATTGGCTATCCTCAGTGATTTAAATAATGTTATGCGATCCAAACTTGTTTGCAGTTTACAAACTCTTTAATGCCGTGGGGGCCTAATTCCCGGCCAAAACCAGAGCATTTTATACCACCACTCGGTAATCTGGGATCGGTTTTTACAATGCCATTCACGGCCACTTGTCCGGCTTCCAAATAAGTGACAAAATGCGCGGCCATCTCCTGACTGCCTGTCCAAATCGCAGCACCTAGCCCGTAATGAGTATTGTTCGCCATGTCAAGTGCTTGGGCGGCATTTTCAGCCCGGCTAACCGACATAACAGGGCCAAATGTTTCTTCCTGATAGACTGTCATATTCTCACTAACATCAGTTAACAGGGTTACAGGATAAAACCAGCCTGGACCATCCGGCAATTCACCACCTAACATACAATGGGCACCCTGTCGGATACTTTCTTGCACTTGTCGGTGCAGGTTTTGTTGAATGTCTTTGCGAGCCAGTGGTCCGACATTTGTATTTTCATCTAACGGATCGCCGACTTTTAGCGCTTTTAATTTGGCGGCTAACATGGTGCAAAAATTATCATACACACTGTCTTCAACAATTACTCGTTTTGCTGCAATACAAGATTGTCCCGCATTAATGATCCGAGATAAACAGGCAATGTTGGCGGCTTGTTCAAGATCGGCATCTGCTAACACCACACAAGGATCCGACCCCCCAAGTTCAAGCACACAAGGTTTTATAACTGAACTGGCCGTTGCAGCGACCTTAGCTCCAGTCGCACTAGATCCGGTAAAAGAAACAGCCACCACCCGCGGATCTTGGATCACACCGGCAACCGATTTATTTGGCAAGCGCAAATTGCTGACTAGGTGTTCAGGCGCACCGGCATTTTTGAAGGCTTGCATAATGAGCTCTGTCGTGCCACAGACTAAAGGGTCTCCTTTCAATAGGCAGCTATTGCCAGCCATTAACGCGGGTGCTAAAAATCTAAACGCTAACCAGGTTGGTGCATTCCACGGCAAAATGCCAAGTACAGGGCCAAGTGGCTGATAACAGACATAGCTTTCGCTAGCATCTGATTCTATTGATGTGCTTGCGAGATATTGCTCAGCGTTGGCTGCATAGTGGCGTGCACAGAGCGCCCCTTTTTCAACTTCAGGGCCGCCTTCTCGAACCGGTTTGCCCATTTCTTTTGCCATGCATTCAGTCAACTCAGGTTTTAGTTTGATCAGTTCATCGGCGACTTTATTTAATAAATCTGCGCGAGTGTCAAAGCTTTGTTCACGCCAATCCAGATAAGCATTTTTAGACTCGTGCAATGTTTGGTTTAATTGAACATCATCCAGAATTTGGTATTCTTTCAGTAGTTGGCCATTGAGTGGATTAATGGTAGCAATCATTAACTCGCCTCCTTTTTAGATTTACCGGTTTTTGCCGGTTTTTTCGGTACATCATCAACTGATTCTAGTCGTTGGCGTTTTTCTGGTTTACAAACAAAATCTTTATCCAATGTGAAAAATGAATCAGCGCCATCTTCAGTTATATGAATGGTATCTGAGATACCGCAGGTTTTATCTCCATCAACTCCCCACATCCAAGGGATCACATGAAAGGTCATGCCTTCGCGTAAAACAGTTGATTCACCTTGTTTTAAGCTACAAATATAACCTTCGTCCCAACTTGGCGGAAACGCAATGCCGATTGAATAACCTGAGCGGGTGATCAATCGGGCACCAACATCATTACTGGAGATGATATTACGGATTAAATTGTCCACATCCGATACTGTCATGCCCGGCTGTATGTACTCGTGCATGCAGGTGAGCGCTTGTTTCATCAGCTCTTGTGCTTTATACATTGAGTCGCTCATTTCACTAAGCATCACGGTGCGCATCATGGCGGTATGATAGCGGCGATAACAGCCACCCACTTCCAAAAAAACATGTTCACCCGGTTTCACTGTGCGGCCTTCCCAAGTGGCATGTCCTATCATGGTTCGTGGGCCAGAGGTCACGTATGGCATTACAGCGGGCGGCTCACCGCCTGCTTTAAACATGGCTGAGCTGATGGCAGCCGCAATTTCGTTTTCGGTTGCGCCGGCGTGACAGGCATCTATACCAGCTATCATGCCAGATTCAGTCGCCACTGCGGCTTTTTTCATGATTTCAATTTCGGCCGGTGATTTGCAGATGCGGCCTTCTTCAACTATGCCAAAACAGTCTAGCAGCTTGCCTTCGCGTAAACTGGTGTGAATCACATCTTGCTGATAGGCTGGAAAAAAGTAGCTGTTGCGCTCGTAACCGATGCGTTTATCGCTTAATTTAAATTCTCGCAAAGCATCGACCAACATTTGTACTGCATCCCCTGTATCTGGATAGGGGCGGGTTAATTCAACCCAGGTTCGGGCGATCACATTAGACTCTTCCATCGCTCTTGTGATCATAAAAGGCTCAAATTCTAGCGGCACCACCAGCGCTTGAAAAAACGAATAGCCAGTGGTCTGGTAGTCGGTTAAGTACATAATGTTTTCTGGATCTGTGATCACTACAGCATCCAGATGACGCTCAGCTATACGAGTGCGAAGCGCATTAATCCGGTTTTGATATTCCTCAAAAGGAAATGTCATATCATCTCTTTGTTTCATGCGCCAACTCCCATCACTGTGCTTACTGCCTCACTTAATATTTGTAAACCTTCATCCAAATCTGCTTGCTCAATGGTTAATGGTGGGATGAGTTTTACGACGCGGCCGCCAGTCCCGCACGCCGAGACCAACAAACCATTGTTAAATGATTCAACAACGATTTGTTTTGCGGTTTCACCATCACCCACATCGATACCATAGATCATGCCAGTCCCGCGCAGGGCAAACGTAGGATGGGCAGCGCAGAGCTTTTCAGCTGCGGTTTTTATTTGACTGCCGTAGGTTTTAACTTGCTGCATTAAGGTATCGTTTTGATAATATGTAAGCGCTTCGCGGCCAGCAACAAAACTTAAGTTTTGCCCGCGGAAGGTACCTGTATGTTCACCCGGAGACCAGTGTTTATCATGTTCAGGTTTGACCAAATTCATCGCCATAGGGGTGCCATAACCCCCAATGCCTTTTGCTAAACAAATGATATCAGGGTCTATGTCCATTTCGTCAAAGCTAAAAAAGCTACCGGTACGGCCACAGCCGACCTGGATGTCATCAACAATGAGCAATGAGCCAAATTCTTTCGCTAATTTATCAAGCGCTTCTAACCATTGCGGATGGGCAACATTTACACCGCCTTCGGCTTGAATGGTTTCAACTAAAAAAGCGGCGGGTGGGGTTACGCCACTTGAACTATCCTGGTAAATTTTTTTAAGTTGTTCAAGTGCGGCTATATCATCCGCTAGATTTTCACTATCACCAAACTTTAGGTGTTTTACATGTTCAAGTGGAACGCCAGCAGCGCCTCTAAAATAGCTGTTGGCTGTGCAAGCCAAAGCCCCTAAGGTCATGCCATGAAACCCATGGCCAAAGGCTACAATTTGTTGCCGGCCTGTCACTCTGCGGGCCAGTTTAAGTGCAGCTTCAACCGCATTGGTCCCTGTGGGTCCCATAAACTGGATTTTATGTGGCATGTTCCGCGGTTCTAAAATGATTTTTGTAAAATCTTCAAGGAAAGATTGTTTTGCCGTGGTATGCAAATCAAGACTATGTATCACCCCATTATCCTGCAGGTATTGAATAATAGCTTGTTTCATCTGTGGATTGTTGTGGCCGTAATTTAATACGCCGGCACCAACAAAAAAGTCAATATACTCTTGACCATCTGCATCGGTTTGGCGGGCATTTTCGGCACTTTTAAACACAACAGGGTACAGTCGGCAGTACGCACGGATGTCTGATTCTCGCTGGTCAAATATAGTCATGCATTGCTCCTTGAGGATTATTTTAGGTGTGACAGGTACTTCTTTTTTGCAAGTCAGGGTACTGGGACCCCGCTGATACGGGCGAACAACTTACATACCAAAGGGATCAAGTTGTCGTTAAAATCATAATCTGTGCTATGACAGGGAGGTGATGTTTTTTTGTCTGGCGCGGCGCCAATGAGCGCAAACGACCCAGGGATTTGTTGCAAATAATAACTAAAATCTTCGGATGCCATAATAGGAGCAATGCGATTATCGGCTAACGTGCATTGCGCACCAATTTGTTGCCACGCGGAGCGTGTATTGGCAGCTTGCTGTGGATGGTTAATGGTAGCTTCGTAACGAGGGAATAGTTCCACTTTACAATCCACTTGATATAAAAGCGCAGTTTGCTCGCTAATTTGTTTAATCAGGTTTTGTACTTGAGCACGGGTATTTTTATCAGGGATCCTTATACTGCCTTCAATGGTTGCTGTATTGCCAATAATAGTAGGACCTTGTGAGTCAGAAGTAATTTGGGTTACGCTGACTACAACTGCATTTTGCGCAGCGGTTTTTCGACCTGGGATCTGTTGCAAATTAAGGTGTAACGCGCTGGCTGCGAGTAGGGCATCGGTGCAAAGTTCTGGCTGACTGGCATGACCACCCTGACCAGATAAAGTGATTTTAAAAGTTCCATTGCCGCACATGACGATATCATCAGGGCAAAGCATCTGGCCAAATGGCAGTGGCGGCCAATTGTGCCAACCATAAATCTCATCCACGCCCTCTAAAGCGCCAGCTTCAATCATGTGTTTAGCGCCATGCCCCCCCTCTTCAGCGGGCTGGAAAATGAGCCGTATGTTACAATTTAACTTGTTTTGATGGGTTTTGATCCATGCAGCTGCAGCCAACAGGGTGGCCGTGTGGCCATCATGGCCACAGGCATGCATACAACCGTCGGTTTTTGAGCGCCAGGCAAATTCGTTTTGCTCTTGAAGCGGTAAGGCGTCTATATCGGCTCTTAGCGCAATGGTTTTGGCATTATTATTTGCACAGCGAATATCAGCAATTGTTCCGGTTTTAGTACAAGTTTTCCATTCAATATCGAGCGATTTTAATTGTGTACGGATAATATTGGCGGTAGAAGTTTCATGCCAGCCCAGCTCAGGTTGCTGGTGAATTTGGCGGCGTATTTGAGTGGCTGTATCTATCATCGCTTGGAGCGTTTGTGGCATATGACCTCTCCGCAGTTTGACTATGACGAGAACCTTGTCTGTGATCCCAGTGTAGGAAAGTTTGCCGCGGGCAGCAAATAGGTTTATATACTTTTATCGACTATAGGTATGCCTTTTCAAATTTTTATAAAAAAATGGCTTTTTATGTTTATTTTATGAAACAAATTCGGGATTAGTTGGTCTTAGGTTTGCAATCTAAAAAAATTCTTGTTTTTTAGTGAATTAGACTTGTTGTTGAATTTTATTTAATTTAGTATGCAAAACGTTTTGTGATCTAGTGCACTTAACTAAATAAATTAGAGTCTAATAATAATAAATTAATATTACATTTGGGTGAAATAATGAAAAAGTCTTCAGGTATCAGCCTTACTACGGTTGCTGTCGCAGTTCTTATTATGGCCGTTTCCGCTGTGATTAACACAGCAACAGCAGAAAAAGGCCCTCAGGTTGTTATTGAACAATCTTCTTAGTCGTAACTAGGTTACGTACTCATACCAAATTAAGATCAATGGATTAATCGACCCGAGTTAAAAAATACATTAGGGTGAAAAAGCCTAGGACTACTAGATTAGTGAAAAAGATGACTATGAATCCTTTTTTGCCCTGTTTCACCGTCCAATCATTGTGTCGTAAATAAAGCCAATACAAACCAAATGTAAGCAAAGGTAATAAAGCAAAAAGTTTGATCATTGTTGAACTTCCAATCGTTTGAAAAAGTTTGTTTTACCAAGTATTACAATCAATACCAGTGCTGGAATACCTAAGATTGCAGTTAAACTAAAAAATACAACATAGTTGTATGAATCAACAACAAAACCCGAAAAGCCAGCTGCAAACTTAGGCAGTAACAACATGCATGAGCTAAATATCGCATATTGGGTCGCTGAAAACGCTTTATTGGTCAGCGCACTTAAAAATGCGATAAATGCGGCGGTGGCTATGCCAGCGCTTAAGTTATCCAATGAAATCACTAACGTTAAATAAATAATTTCGGCTTCTAGGTTAGCTAACAAAGCAAATAGCACATTGGTTAGCGCAGCTAACAAGGCTCCACTAAATAATGCTAAATATAAACTGGTTTTAGCTAATAAAAATCCACCCAAAAATGCACCAACAATTGTCATTAATACGCCATACACTTTAGAAACTGATGCAATTTCTACTTTGTTATAACCCATATCAATATAAAAAGGGTTCGCCATAACGCCCATGACGACATCAGCCATTCGGTATAAACTAATCACTGCTAATAATAAGATAGCGGTGCGACCATAACGGTTAAAAAAGTCTAATACTGGTTGTTTAAATGCATTAATAAAAGCCAACAGAGGTTTATTTTTTTGCTCGGTTGGCATGCAGCCACTGGGCTCAGGGCTAAACAAAGTTGTTAAAATACCAGGCAACATACATACCGACATAATAAAGTAGGTTTGCTGCCACGCTAAATTACTGAACCCTTCGTCAGGTGCCAACCATGCAGCGAGTACAATACTACCAGCCCCTGAAGTTAACATTGCAATTCGATAACCGGCCATATAAGTGGCAGCCATGGCGGCTTGTAAATGGGTTGGGGCACTGTCAATACGGTATGCATCAATCACTATATCTTGGGTTGCGGAGCTTACCGCAATGTAAAGGGCTGCGATAACGAATAAAGTTAAAGACTCAGCCGGATTAGCTAACGAGATAATAAATAAAGCGGCAGAAATACTCAGTTGCGAAAATAACATCCAACTCCGACGGCGGCCAAAACTTGCAGTAAATGGTATTTTGTATTTATCAACTAAAGGAGACCATAACCATTTAACGGCATATGCGAGCGCAACCCAGCTCAGCATACCAATGCTACTGCGGTCTATGCCAGCTTCGCGTAACCAAAATGATAAGGTAGAAAACACCAGTAAGAGGGGCAGTCCAGATGAAAAACCCAAAAAGAATAACCGTATGACTCTGGCATCTGTATAGGTAGAGAGTATTTTTTCCATTCAAAATCAACAAAATTAAGACGATGTTATTAAGGGCGGATACCTATGCAGTCCATCGGAAAACAGCCTGTATCATTAATGAAGTTTGCACATATTTTCAACTCGCTAGAAAGCAAATTATCAGTTTCGAGCGCTTCTTTTGACCAAAAGCAGATTTGGTGAACTAAATGCCAAAACACTCGTTCTTTATCTGAATAGGGTTCATTTCGATAAACAGTGACTTGCGCCCATTCTTCTAATAAGTCCCAGATAAATAAATCCAGCTCAGCATGGCCTATTTTACGCTGTACAAAAGCGTTTACGTAAAAAGCTAGCTGTTTGGATTTTAGCTGGATAAATTCGTCGATTCGCACGCTATTTTGCTCGCTTATATTAACTCTTTTCAGTATAGACAGTAATTTAAGGTCTCGGCAATAAAGTGACAGATTTTAACAGCACAGGTTCAACCGGTACATCGGTGGCGTTTAAGGTTTCATTAAAGTCTGTTTTCACTGCTGCGATTTTTTCTAAAACATCTTGACCGGATTCTACGTAACCAAAAACGGTATAACCCCAGTCGCGTCCAGGATTTAAATTTTTATTATCGGCCATGTTAAAAAAGAACTGTCTCACCGCTGAGTGAGGATCACTCATGCGTGCCATAGCAATCGTCATATAATCATTCGTTAAGCCATTGCCACTTTCGTTAAAAATACCTTCGCCTTTTTCTTTTTCATTGAAGTTTTTGTCATAACCACCGCCTTGCACAACAAAAGCAGGCACTACGCGATGAAAAATAGTATTGTTGTATTCACCATTGACAGCATAAGTCAAAAAATTATCGACGGTAATAGGGGCTTTACGGCGGTTTAATTCAATAATTACATCGCCCATACTGGTTTCCATTTTAACTCTTGGAAATAAATTACTTTTTTGAATATCTACTTTGGCAATGACAGGTAAATGTAAAAATAAACAGATTAACAACAAGCGAGAAAATAATTTTTGCATTATTCAGATCCTTTAACCGCAAGATAAATCATAAATTTTCTATTTTGAGCGAGACAGTCTACCGAAGCAAAATGTTTTTGCAAAATTTTTACATAAGGCAGATGCCGGTTAGCAACGACCAAAAGTCGACCGTCTTTGCGTAAAACACGGGCGGCATCAACAAACATTTGGGTTGCGATATGTGTCGTAATCGTTTGAATTTGATGAAAAGGTGGATTACATAAAATTAAATCTGCACTGGCATCGGCTTGCTTACTCAAACAATCATCGATCTCATAACACAAACGGCTATGCTGAGCAAAAAGTTCAGTATTTTTTTTTGCAGATTCGATTGCCATGTAGGACTCGTCAACCAGAAGCAACTGTTTAGGTTTAAATTTAACGAGTGTTTCACAGCTCAACACCCCGTTGCCGCAGGCCAGATCTATGACCTTTAACCCAGTACAATCTGGTAAATGTTGAACCAAAAACGCCGCGCCTTGATCTAACTGCTTGCGCGAAAATACATTCGGAGCGCTCGCTAATTCACAGTTAGACGGGCTATAACTGGTTGCAAAATAACGATAACTGGAATAGGGCGCTTGAGTAGGTTCGCTTAGCTCAATTAGGCGGAATTTTTTAACCGCTAGGCCGATATCAACCTGGTAAAAATATCTGTTTAGCAATTTTTTAACGCCACTTGTCATTTGATCAACCCGAGCCGTTGCTAAAACTTTGCCATTTGGCGGCAGCAGCTGGTTAATTTGGTGCAATTGAGCTTCTAAAAAATCTAAGTTTTTTGGGATTTTTAATAAATAATGATTAGATGTTGGCAAATCATTTAACTGATGGCAGAGCGGCGGGCTCTTCAGTTGATTGTCCTCGGCATTTTGCAAAGTCGCAAGCCCGCTAATATAAGAGTCGCTGTAAAGGATCGGGTTTTTTGCATTGAGCAAAAGACTGATAGCACCAAAGTTGTCGTTTAAAATAACGGGATTTTGCTCTATTTGGTGTTTCAATGCACTTTCAGCTAATAAAATGTCGCCATTATCCCAAGCTTGCAGTGGCGAATCAGACGTTTGTTTTGGATAGCGCCAAAGCTGCAAATTTTGTTTGTCAGTATTCAATTGATGATTGTTTTGCAAAAATTCCTCCAACCCAACAGGTATATCTTGCATCGGGTTTAACTTAAACCAATTAAATATGATAACATGCTTTTAAATTTTACCAGCAGGATCCTCCGTCTATTTATAACCATGGGTTCAGTTAATAAAAAGGTGTTTGAGCTTGCAAATAGTGAGTTAACCTATTTTGATAATTTGTTCTCTCAGCCGGTCGCACAACAGTGGTTTGTATGGTTGCGAGATACGTTAAATTGGCAACAAGCCGAATTGACAGTTTATGGAAAAAAACACAAGATCCCAAGATTGCAGGCTTTGTATGCTGATGAACCATTGCAATACGGTTATTCTGGACAATTGTTTACCGCTCAAGTCTGGCCACAAGGATTAGCTCAATTGGCGGAACTGGCGAGCGATATTTGTCAAACAAGGTTTAACTCTGTGCTGGCAAATTTATATCGAGATGGTCGAGATAGCATGGGTTGGCACAGTGATGATGAGCGAGAACTGGGCAAACGTCCGGTGATCGTTTCTTTTAGTTTTGGTGCTAAAAGAACCTTTAGGTTACAGCACAAATTAAGCAAACAGCAGCAAGACATAGAACTGGCTAATGGAAGCTGTTTGGTGATGGCCGGTGACACACAAGCATTTTGGCAACATTGTTTACCGGTACGCAAACGCGTCACAACAAGTCGTATTAATTTAACTTATAGATTGATGCAATCGATTTAAAGGAGCAATAGTATGTCAACAGAGCAAACCATATATCAAAAGTTAAAAAACACTTTCAGCCCACACGTGTTAGATGTGATTAACGAGAGCCGTATGCATGGGACGGCTCGTGAAGATTCTCACTTTAAAGTCGTGATAGTGGCTGATGCTTTTGAGTCGTTAAAATTAATCGCACGGCATCGTGCCATCAATAATTGCCTTGCTGACGAGCTTTCAGGTCCTGTGCATGCGTTATCAATTAATGCTTACACCGCTGACGAATGGGCCAAAGCTGAGGGGGTTGTACCCAAATCACCGGCTTGCCTCGGTGGTAGCAAAAACGAGCAAAAATAATTAGCGGATATAAAGATTGAGTCATTTCATAGATACCCTAAACCGCCAGATTGCGAATTTGGTTGCTTGGTTAGCGACCTTTATGGTGCTGGCGATCACCGCGATAGTGTTCATGCGTTATGTATTTGATACTGGACTGATATCGCTGCAAGAATTAGTCATTTATGCACATGCTGTTCTGTTTTTATTAGGCAGTGCTTATACTTTGAGCGAAAACGGACATGTACGGGTGGATGTGATTTACTCGAAATTAAGCCGCAAAAAACAAGCTTGGATTAATTTGTTGGGGACAGTATTTTTACTTTTACCATTGTTATTTAGCGTCATTTATTTTTCCTGGCCATTTGCTATGGATAGTTGGGCGATTATGGAAAAATCGGCAGAAGCTGGTGGTTTGCCTTTAGTCTTTATTCTTAAGTCTTTAATTCCGCTGTTTGCGGTGTTACTCAGTTTGCAAAGCATAAGCCAACTAATAAAAGCCTATCGGCAGATATTTTTAGCGGAGGCACACTAATGGAGTGGTTATCGTTAGTCATGTTTGCTGTCGTCTGTTTAGTTTTATTAACAGGCTTTCCAGTCGCCTTCTCATTGGCGGGTACCGCTTTATTATTTGCTTTTGTTAGTTATTGGGCGGGCATATTTGAATGGGCATTTTTGCATGCTATTCCTAGCCGCATCTTTGGTGTCATGACAAACCAAAGTTTATTGGCGGTGCCCTTGTTTGTATTTATGGGCGTCACTTTGCAAAAATCTAAGCTCGCAGAAGAACTTCTGATCTCAATTTCACAGTTATTTGCACGAGTAAATGGTGGGTTAGCGGTAGCAGTTATTTTGGTTGGGGCTTTATTAGCTGCGAGCACGGGCATTGTTGGGGCGACTGTTGTTACCATGGGATTGATTTCGCTGCCTGCAATGTTAAAACAAAAATATCACCCAGCACTTGCAAGTGGCTCTATTTGTGCAGTTGGAACTTTAGGGCAAATTATTCCACCCTCTATCGCGTTAGTTTTGTTGGGTGATGTGATGTCAAACGCTTATGCGCAGGCTCAGCTTAACCAAGGCATTTTTGCACCAGATACAGTGTCTGTGGGGGATCTTTTTGTCGGTGCTTTGATACCGGGTGGATTATTGATTTTGGGCTATTTGTTATATGTTTTAATATTGGCCAGGCTCAAGCCTGATTGGATGCCGGCCGCGAAAGACATCGCTGAGTCAAACAATAAATTTAGCCTGATCAAAGTAATAGTGCCGCCATTGTTGTTAATATTATTGGTTTTGGGAAGTATTTTGGCCGGTTTTGCAACACCCACTGAAGCCGCAGGAATTGGCGCAACTGGGGCGTTAATATTGGCTGCTGCAAAAGGTCGTTTGAGTTTGCATGAATTAAAACAGGTTAATTTAGAAACCGTTAAAATAACCAGCATGATCTTTATGATTTTGCTTGGTGCGTCAGTGTTTTCATTGGTTTTTCGCGGTTTAGGCGGCGAGGAACTGATTCATGGTTTATTTGAACAAATGCCTGGAGGGGTCGTTGGCGCCACATTATTAGTGATGTTGGTCTTGTTTTTATTAGGCTTTATTTTAGACTTCATCGAAATTACTTTTGTCGTAGTACCAATTGTAGCGCCCGTTTTATTGATGATGGGACTCGATCCGATTTGGCTTGGTATTATGATTGCTATAAACTTGCAAACATCTTTTTTAACCCCGCCATTTGGATTTGCACTCTTTTATTTGCGGGGTGTGGCGGGTAAGCAGTTGCAAAGCAGTCAGTTGTATCAAGGGGTACTGCCTTTTATAGGGATTCAACTTTTAATGCTGGTGATTTTGGCGCTGTTCCCTGCATTAGCAACTTGGTTACCAGAACAGATATATAATAATTAATAGGTAAAACAGAGTGTTTAAAAATTTATTATTTAAAACAGGTTTAGCAATATGGCTGCCGCTGTTGGTTTTAACCGGCTGTGGTGAAGAGTCTGTTGAAGATGTCCCAAATCAGATGAAAAAGATCTATACCTGGAAAATGGTGACGACTTGGCCAAAAAACTTTCCAGGATTAGGCACGATTGCAAATGAACTTGCTGAAAATATTGAAACCATGTCTGGCGGACAGTTAAAAATTAAAGTGTATGCGGCCGGAGAGCTCGTACCAGCAATGCAGGTGTTTGATGCGGTAAAAGGCGGTGCTGCCGAAATGGGACACAGCGCTTCGTATTATTGGAAAGGTAAAATACCAGCTGCGCAATTTTTTACTAGTTTACCGTTTGGGATGAACGCTCAAGAAACAAATGCTTGGTTTTATTATGGCGGCGGCATTGAGTTGTGGCACGAAATATATAAACCTTTTGGTTTATTAGCCTATCCGGGCGGCAATACTGGCGTGCAAATGGCAGGCTGGTTTAAAAAAGAAATTAATTCATTAAATGATTTACAGGGTTTAAAAATGCGTATTCCAGGCATGGGCGCTGAGGTTATGTCTGAGCTTGGTGTTGTACCTGTGCAATTGCCCGGTGGTGAAGTTTTTAGTTCAATGCAAAGTGGAGCGATTGATGCTGCCGACTGGGTTGGGCCTTACAATGATGAAGCGTTTGGCTTACACAAAACTGCACCTTATTATTATATGACGGGCTGGCAGGAACCAGGTGCTGCAGTAGAATTTATCGTTAATGAAAAAGCGTTTAAACAATTACCTGAGCATTTACAAAAAATGGTTGAAGTGGCATTTGAAGCCGCAAACGCCCGCATGTTGGCATTATATACAGCAGAAAATAAGCAATCTTTGCATAGCTTAATAAACAAAGGGGTGAACATTAAAAAGTTTCCTGATGACGTGATCGCTGCGATGCAAACCGCAAATAAAAAAGTGATTGCCCGTTTATTAGCTGAAGATGAACAAACACAAAAGATCTTTAAATCATATCGTGACTTTTTATTAAAAGTTCGTGATTACCATGATCTCACCGAATTTGATTATTATAATAATCGCCGTGCAATGGACTGGGAAATCCAGCCCGCTAACGAATAATTTAACAAATAACTAGGAATACAACTTATATGGTTATTAAACCCAAAGTCAGAGGCTTTATTTGTACTAACGCGCATCCGAATGGCTGTGCTGCAAACGTTCAACGTCAAATTGACCATGTGCTTGAGCAGGGCGCTGTTAAAAATGGGCCCAAAAATGTATTAGTCATTGGCTCATCAACCGGTTATGGTTTAGCTTCACGTATTACAGCAGCTTTTGGTTCTGGCGCTGCAACCCTGGGTATCTTTTTTGAAAAACCAGGCACTGAAAAACGCACGGGTTCAGCAGGTTGGTATAACACGGCCGCATTTCAAGCGGCAGCTGAAAAAGCGGGTTTATGGTCTAAAAACCTAAATGGTGATGCTTTTTCAGATGAGATGAAAGAAAAAGCGATTCAGATCATCAAAGCAGAAATGGGTAAAATCGACTTAGTGGTTTATAGTTTAGCGTCACCTCGCCGTAAACATCCTAAAACGGGTGAAGTGATCTCATCGACCCTAAAACCGATCGATAAAGCATATACGGCTAAAAACTTAAATACCGACAAATTAAAAATTGAAGACGTCACAGTAGAGCCAGCCTCGCAAGAAGAAATTGACAATACAGTTGCCGTAATGGGTGGCGAAGATTGGCAATTCTGGATTGAGGCGTTAAAAGCAGCTGATGTGTTAGCTGACGGTGTTAAAACAGTGGCTTACACCTATCTAGGTGACAAACTTACCTGGCCAATATATGGTGATGCGACTATAGGACAAGCAAAAGAACATTTATATCAAACCAGCCGCCAATTAACTGAACAGTTAAGCGATATAAATGGCGAAGCATCGATTGGCGTGTTAAAAGCGTTGGTGACTCAAGCAAGTTCAGCGATCCCTATTATGCCTTTATATATTTCATTATTATACAAAGTGATGAAAGAAGAAGGCACGCACGAAGGCTGTATTGAACAAGCGTATCGTTTATTTAGCCAGGGTTTATATTCAGAGCAGCCGATTATCGACGAATCAGGTCGCTATCGTATGGATCTGCCAGAGTTAAACAAAGAAACTCAGGCAAAAGTTGAAGCTTTATGGCCGCAAGTGACTTCAGATAATATTTTTGAATTGACTGACTATAAGTCATACAACGAAGAGTTTTTAAAGTTGTTCGGTTTTGGTTTTGACGAAGTTGACTATGAAGAGGATGTAAATCCAGTTGTGGATTTTGAGGCATAATATGTCATACGCGCCTCAATTGGGGCGCTTTATTAAAAAAGTTCAGTTAAAATTAATCATTTCCCTATTTTTCGTGGATAGATTTACCAAAACAATGTTAAAATCCGCGGGTTTAATTCATAAATATAAATTTCTGTAGCGGACAACACCTTTTTGCGGTTTTTTTAACCACAAAAAGCGCTATAAAGCGAACCAAATTCTGTAATTCGTTTTAATCCTTAAACACAAGTGCAATGAGTATGATAACTATCAAGAAAGGTCTGGATGTTCCTGTCGCGGGAGCTCCACAACAAGCAATATCAGACGGCCAAGCCGTTACAAAAGTTGCTATCCTTGGTGAAGAGTACAATGGCATGCGCCCTACGATGCACGTTCGTGTCGACGACGTGGTCAAAAAAGGTCAGGTTCTTTTTCAAGATAAAAAGAACCCGGGTGTCAAATTTACCGCACCAGCCGCTGGGATAGTAAAAGAAATTAACAGGGGTGCTAAACGTGTTTTACAATCTGTTGTGATCGAACTGCAAGGTGACGAGAGCATAGAGTTTGCAAAATACGAAGCGTCGCAGCTGGCTTCACTAGAACGTCAACAAGTTGTTGATAATTTAGTTGAGTCTGGCATGTGGTCTGCTTTGCGTACCCGTCCATTTAGTAAAACGCCAGCAATTGACAGTACACCGTCGTCAATTTTTGTCACAGCGATTGATACTAATCCATTGGCTGCTGATCCTGCTTTAATCATTAAAGGTCAGGAAGAAGCATTTAAAAACGGTTTAACCTTGTTATCTCGTTTAGCGCCTAAATTATTTTTATGTAAAGCAGCAGGGGCCGAAATCCCATCGATTTCACAAGCTGAAGTACATGAATTTAAAGGCGGCCACCCTGCTGGTTTAGTTGGCACTCACATTCATCATTTAGATCCTGTGAGCATGTCTAAAACGGTTTGGCATATTAACTACCAAGATGTGATTGCATTTGGCCAATTATTCACCACGGGTGATTTGCCAACTGAGCGTGTGATTTCATTGGCAGGTCCATCTGTTAAAAACCCTCGTTTAGTGCGTACTGTGTTAGGTGCTTCTTTAGATCAATTGACTAAAGGCGAATTAACCGAAGGTGAGCAGCGGGTAATTTCTGGTTCTGTATTAAGCGGTCGTAAAGCTATGGGTGTACATGCCTATTTAGGGCGTTATTCAACCCAGGTTTCTGTATTGCCAGAGGGGCGTGAAAAAGAATTATTTGGCTGGATAGCACCAGGTGCCAATATGTTCTCTATTACGCGAGCTTATTTGTCGCATTTATCTCCGAAAAAGTTATTTAACTTTACCACCACCACTCGTGGTTCAAGCCGAGCTATGGTTCCAATCGGAAACTATGAGCGTGTCATGCCATTAGATATTTTGCCAACTTTGTTATTACGTGATTTGATTGCAGGTGACGTTGAGTCGGCACAATCGTTGGGATGCCTTGAGCTTGATGAAGAAGATTTGGCTCTGTGTACTTTCGTATGTCCGGGCAAATACGACTATGGTTCGATTTTGCGTGATCGTTTAACGCAAATCGAGAAGGAGGGCTAAGATGGGCTTAAAAGCTTTTTTAGAAGATATAGAACCACAATTTGAAAAAGGTGGTAAATACGAAAAATGGTATGCGCTGTACGAAGCAGCAGCCACTATTTTTTATACACCGGGTATGGTCACTAAAGGTACAACACACGTTCGTGACAGTATCGACTTAAAACGTATCATGATCTTGGTTTGGATGATGACGTTCCCGGCCATGTTCTACGGTATGTACAACATTGGTGTACAAGCCGAAAACGCTATTTTAGCGGGCGCATCTATGCCAGAAGGTTGGAGAACAGCGATCTTTACGGCGTTAGGTGGCGAAATTGCAACAGACGCAAGCGGTTGGGGCAGCAAAATGCTCTATGGCGCTATGTTCTTTTTACCTATTTATGCGGTCACCTTCGTTGTTGGTGGTTTCTGGGAAGTTTTATTTGCATCAGTCCGTAAACACGAAGTAAATGAAGGTTTTTTTGTTACTTCAGTTCTGTTTGCGTTAATCCTGCCTGCAACAATTCCGTTATGGCAAGTCGCTTTAGGTATTACCTTTGGCGTTGTGATTGGTAAAGAAGTGTTTGGTGGTACTGGACGTAACTTCTTAAACCCGGCATTGGCGGGTCGTGCGTTTTTATTCTTTGCTTATCCAGCACAAATCTCAGGCGATACGGTTTGGATTGCAGCCGACGGTTATTCTGGCGCAACCATGTTAAGCCAAGCCGCTCAAGGTGCCTTAGATTATGGCATCACAGCGCAGTGGTGGGATGCATTTTACGGTAACATCGCGGGTTCTATGGGTGAAGTATCAACCCTGATGATCTTAATCGGCGGTTTTGCGTTAATGTATTTTCGTATTGCCTCATGGCGCATTGTATTAGGTACATTCGTTGGCATGGTTATATTTGCCACTATGTTTAACCTGATTGGTAGTGAGACTAATCCATTATTTGCCATGCCTTGGTATTGGCACTTAGTTGTTGGTGGTTTTGCATTTGCAATGATGTTTATGGCAACTGACCCGGTATCAGCTTCATTTACCAACCAAGGCAAATTTGCCTATGGTATTTTAATTGGTTTTATGGTGGTCATGATCCGTGTGGTTAACCCAGCATACCCAGAAGGCATGATGCTGGCAATTTTATTTGCCAACGTATTTGCGCCGTTATTCGACCACTTTGTTGTGCAAGCAAACATCAAGCGGAGGTTAGCACGTAATGTCTAAAGGAAATGATTCAATCGGTAAAACGCTAACCGTCGTTATTTCATTATGTCTGGTTTGCGCAATTATCGTAGCAGGTTCTGCTGTCGCTTTACGCCCACAGCAAGAAGCGAATAAAAAATTAGATAAACAAAAAAATATCTTGTTAGCAGCACGTATGTTGCCTGCTGATGCAAGTGCAAATGATATTCAACGTATTTATAAAGAACAGATCACCGCAAAAGTGGTTGATTTAGAAACTGGTGAATATGTTGAAGATATTGATGCGAATAGCTACGATCAAAGAGCCGCCTCTAAAGACCCAGAGCAGTCAATTGATTTAAATGGCAAAGAAGATGTTGCCAGCATTAAACGCCGAGCTAATAAAGCCGTGGTTTATTTAGCAAAAGACGAGCAGGGTAACTTTAAAAGTTATGTTTTACCGGTTCACGGTTATGGTTTGTGGTCAACTATGTATGCTTTTGTAGCATTAGAACCTGATGCAAACACCATCATGAATTTGAACTACTATGAGCAAGGTGAAACCCCTGGCTTAGGTGCTGAAATTGAAAATCCAAAATGGAAAGCACTTTGGGTTGGTAAAGAAATTTACAACGACCAAGGTGAAATGAAAATTGAGATTGTAAAAGGCGAAGCACCAAAAGATTCAGATCATAAAGTCGATGGTTTATCGGGTGCAACCCTGACCAGTAACGGTGTTCAGTATACGTTTGACTTCTGGATGGGTGAGCGTGGTTTTAAATCTTACCTGTTAAAACAGCGTCAAGGAGCATAATCAATGGCTAAGAGCGAAGCTCAAAAGGTTCTATTTGGACCTATTTTTGCAAACAACCCAATTGCATTACAGATTTTGGGTATCTGTTCTGCACTGGCGGTTACCAGTAAAATGGAAACGACAGTGGTAATGTGTATTGCCCTGACGTTTGTAACTGCTTTTTCTAGTTTATTTATTTCGATTATTCGAAATCATATACCTTCTAGTGTACGTATTATCGTGCAAATGACGATTATTGCCTCTTTGGTAATTTTAGTTGACCAGTTATTAAAAGCCTTTGCGTATGATATCGCTAAACAGCTTTCGGTATTTGTTGGTTTGATTATTACCAACTGTATCGTTATGGGCCGTGCTGAAGCTTATGCTATGAAAAGCCCACCGTTTATGAGCTTTTTAGACGGCATCGGAAATGGTTTAGGTTATAGCGTTGTGCTGTTGACTGTGGGTGTTATCCGTGAGTTATTTGGTTCAGGTAGCTTATTTGGCATCGAAATTTTACCATTAGTTGCAAACGGCGGTTGGTACCAGCCAATGGGTCTGTTATTAATGCCACCAAGTGCATTTTTTATCATTGGTTTGTTTATCTGGGTTTTACGTACTTTCCGTAAAGAACAGGTTGAGAAATAAGAGGGTAAAATGGAACATTATATTAGTTTATTTATCCGCGCGGTTTTTATTGAAAACTTAGCGCTCGCATTTTTCCTCGGTATGTGTACCTTTTTGGCGGTATCAAAAAAGGTCACAACAGCCTTTGGTTTAGGTGTTGCGGTAATCGTGGTATTAGGTATTTCGGTGCCTGTTAACCAAGTTGTGTACGCTAACCTCTTGGCACCAGGTGCATTGGCTTGGGCCGGTTTCCCTGATGCTGACTTAAGCTTCCTTAAGTTTTTGACTTTTATCGGTGTTATTGCTGCTTTAGTACAAATTCTTGAAATGTCGTTAGACAAGTATTTCCCACCTTTATACAACGCTTTGGGGATTTTCTTACCATTGATCACAGTAAACTGCGCCATTTTTGGTGGGGTTGCTTTCATGGTTGAGAAAAACTACAACTTTAGTGAGAGCGTTGTATTCGGTTTAGGTAGTGGTGTGGGTTGGGCGTTAGCCATCACAGCATTAGCGGCCGTTCGTGAAAAGATGAAATACTCAGATATACCAGATGGCTTAAAAGGTTTGGGTATTACCTTTATCACCGTGGGCCTGATTGGTTTAGGCTTTATGTCATTCTCTGGCGTTTCGCTGTAAGCCAGAGCAAAATAGAGGAATAAACCGTGGATTTACAAGATATTTATTTAGGCGTTGGCATGTTTACCGTCCTAGTGCTTGCACTTGTGGCTGTGATCTTGTTTGCCAAATCTAAACTGGTCAGTAGTGGTGAAGTCACTATTTTGATCAATGACGATCCGGACAAAGCCATAACAGCAACTCCGGGATCAAAATTATTAGGTGCGTTAGCAGATGCTGGCATCTTCGTATCATCAGCGTGTGGTGGTGGTGGTTCATGTGGTCAATGTCGTGTGAACGTAAAAGAGGGCGGTGGTGATATTCTACCAACTGAAAAAGATCACATCACAAAAGGTGAAGCACGTGAAGGTTGTCGTTTATCTTGCCAGGTAGCAATTAAAAACGATATGAAAATCGAGCTGGATGAAGAGATTTTTGGTATTAAAAAGTGGGAATGTACAGTTGTTTCTAACGACAACAAAGCCACTTTTATCAAAGAGCTTAAACTGGCAATTCCGGACGGCGAAGATGTTCCATTCCGAGCCGGTGGTTATATTCAGATCGAAGCACCTGCGCACCATGTTAAGTATGCTGACTTTGACATTCCAGAAGAGTATCGTCCAGACTGGGAACGTTTTGGCTTCTTTAAACTTGAATCAAAAGTTGACGAAGAAACAATTCGAGCTTATTCAATGGCGAACTATCCGGAAGAAAAAGGCATTATTATGTTGAACGTGCGTATTGCTACGCCGCCACCTAATAACCTTAGTTTACCTTGCGGTAAAATGTCATCGTACATTTGGAGCCTAAAAGAAGGTGATAAAGTAACCATCTCTGGTCCATTTGGTGAATTTTTTGCAAAAGATACAGATGCAGAAATGGTCTTTATCGGTGGTGGTGCAGGTATGGCACCGATGCGCTCGCATATTTTTGATCAGTTACGTCGTATTAAAACTAATCGTAAAATATCATTCTGGTACGGTGCGCGTTCAAAACGTGAAATGTTCTACGTTGAAGATTTTGACATGCTTGCCGAAGAAAATGAGAACTTTGAATGGCATGTTGCATTGAGCGATCCACAACCAGAAGATAACTGGGAAGGTGATACTGGTTTTATTCACAACGTTCTTTATGAAAACTACTTAAAAAATCATGAAGCACCAGAAGACTGTGAATACTACATGTGTGGTCCACCAGTTATGAACGCAGCGGTTATTGGCCTGTTAAAAGATTTGGGTGTTGAAGATGAAAACATCCTGCTTGATGACTTTGGCGGCTAATCGGTTCTGCTGACATGGTAAAACAATTTAAGTTATGGCTAGCCCTGGTAGGGCTGGCCTTTTTTGTTTCCTGCAGCCAGCAGAGTGAACTGACCAATCAAGGCGAGATCCATGGCCGAACCATGGGTACGACTTATTCGGTAAAATATTTTTATGCACCCACAGTCATCCAGCAAGACGAGTTAAAAGCGAGTATTGATGCAGCTTTGCAACGGGTCAATGAGCAGATGTCGACTTATTTACCTGAATCAGAGCTTAGCCAATTTAATCAATCTGATAGTTTACAACCTTTTACAGTCTCCAAAGACACCGCCTATGTGATTGATAGTGCCATTAAACTTGGCACCTTAACTAAAGGTGCGTTAGACGTCACGGTTGGCCCTTTAGTCAATTTATGGGGATTTGGTCCGGATAAAAAACCAGATACCATTCCGAGTGATGACCTAATCGAACAAACGCGCTCGCGTACAGGTTTAGACAAACTGTCTGTTAAAGGTACACAAATAATTAAATCGACCGCTGACTTATATGTTGATCTTTCTGCAATAGCCAAAGGATTTGGGGTCGATAAGGTGGCCGAACTGTTAGAGCAAAAAGGCATTGTTAACTATTTGGTTGAAATTGGCGGCGAAATGCGACAAAAAGGCCATAAAGCCGATAAACAAGCATGGCGAATTGCCGTTGAAAAGCCTGTTTCTGGTCAACATGCTGTGCAGCAGGTTTTGGAGCTAGGCGATATGGCGATTGCTACCTCAGGAGATTATCGAAACTATTTTGAAGAAAATGGAGTCAGATACTCACATACAATTGATCCTAAAACGGCAAAACCCATTAGTCATTCATTGGTCTCTGTGACTGTGTTAGATGCGTCTTGCATGCGTGCAGATGGCTTAGCAACTGCACTGAATGTTATGGGGCCTGAGGCTGCGTTTGCGTTTGCAAACGCCCATAAATTGCCGGTTTATTTAGTGATTAAAGCTGACGACGGATTTGTGGTAAAATACACAGATTCATTTAAACCCTATATGAGGTGAAGATATGACCACATTTTTATTAGTTTTTGCCGCGTTTTTAGTTATAGTGCTGGCAATGTCAGTTGGTTATTTAGTGCAGCGTAAAAGTATCTCCGGAAGTTGTGGTGGACTAGGTAGCGTGGGTATCGACAAGGTGTGTGATTGTGATGACCCGTGCGATAAACGCAAAGCCAAAATAAAACGCGAACAAATGTTACAAGAAAATCGCATCATTTAAACCTTCCAACTTGGTGGTTGACAAAGAGCCTGATATACTGTTTTTATATACAGTTTTTCGGGCTTTTTTAGTTGTTGCAGAAAAAAATCATACATGTCGACATGGATGCCTTTTTTGTCTCAGTTGAGTTAAGGGATAAACCTGAGTTACAGCATCTTCCGGTTGCTGTTGGTGGTGACAGCTCGCGCCGCGGGGTGATCTCTACTTGCAACTATGTTGCAAGGCAGTACGGCATACATTCGGCGATGCCGACTGCAATTGCTAAAAAAAAGTGCCCTGAGCTCATTTTATTGCCTGGGCAAATGGCGTTATATAAAAATATCAGTCGACAAATTAAAAGTATCTTTTTTCAGTTCACTGATTTAGTTGAGCCTTTGTCGTTGGATGAAGCCTATTTGGATGTAACCGCTAGTGAGCTGGTGCAAGGATCTGCGACTTTAACCGCTGAAAAAATCCGCCAAAAAATTTTTCAACAAACTGGCTTGACGGCTTCTGCCGGCATTGCAGAAAATAAATTTTTAGCCAAAATTGCGTCAGATATTAATAAACCAAATGGGCAATTTACTGTGCATCCGAAAGATGCAATTAGATTTATTAAAAATTTACCCCTTAAAAAAATCCATGGCGTGGGGAAAGTTACCGCTGAAAAGTTAGCGGCGTATGGTCTGCAGCTAGGGGGGGATATTCAAAACTTATCTGCGGATTGGATGCAGGAAAAGTTTGGCCGTTTTGGAATCCTATTGTGGCAGCGCTGCCAAGGAATAGATAATCGAGCAGTTGAGCCTAGCCGAATTCGTAAATCTGTGGGTGTAGAAACGACGTTTGGCAAAGATATAAATATCAGCACACAGGGGAGTGAGCAGCTTAAGCAGATCTTGTTAACCCGGTTACTACCGGAGCTAAATAATCGCCTATCTGCACACCATAAACGTGATAAATACTCATCAAAGCAGAACATTAACAGGCTTACGGTAAAGGTTAAATTTAGTGATTTTAAACAAACCACTAAAGATTGTCGTGCGAGTCATATAGATAGCGAACGTTTTATTATTTTATTAACTCAGGCTTTGAACCGAGCAGCCGGGCGTAGTGTTCGCTTATTGGGACTACAAGTCGGTTTGTGTGATCATCAAGAGACTGTTTTGCAATTGGATTTACCTATATGATCGGGTAACATTGAGCTACTCAATGTGCTCAATCCATGGTAAATACGAAAGGAGTCTAGTTTGGTTGTAGCGGTCGATCAGAACAATCTTGATTTATTATTGCCCCTTATCCATCAATATCAAAAATTTTATGGCATTAAAGGTGTGACTGAAGAGAAAAATCGTGAGTTTTTTCTTCAGTTTGGTAAAAACAAAGCCACCGGATGTCAGTTTATGTATTTAGTGGAGGATAAGCCGGTTGCCTTTGCGACCGTATATTTTAGTTTTGCATCAACTATTCCTGGTCGAGTTGCCATTTTAAATGACCTTTACACTATACCCAGTCATCGCAATAATGGTTATGCCAAACGGTTAATTTTTCATTGCCGAGCCTATGCAAAAGATCAAGGCGCGGCACGTTTGCAATGGGTAACTGCGATTAGTAATAAAAGTGCGCAAAAGTTTTATGATAAATTGAACAGCCAGAAAAGTCACTGGCTGTTTTATACGCTTTGATGGGGTAAAGGGCGCTTAGTCCACCCACATTTTTTGCATAAATTCCAGCGTTTCAGAACGGCCAGAAGTTGGCTCTGATAACTGAATAAAAAAGCGATAAGTTTCTTCATTCGCGTGGCGGATCTCGGCCAGATAATAAATAGCATCACCCTCATCAATCTTTTTAAACGTTAGGTTTTTTCGATGACCAATGAGATTTTGCGCGTAACCAGTTACTTTCAAAGCCAGCGGTTGTTTGCTGGTTTTATCCACGACACTAATGTTGATTAAATTATAATTATTGCGTCTGTCAAAACCAGTGGCTTTTGCAACCTCAGGTTGAATAAAAGTCGATGGAAATGCGATGTGGTGGACCTGCCAATCACCAATGATTGTCATATTGGGATCGTCTGATGCATACACATTGGGTATAGACCACAACCAAGTCAAACAAAATAAAACAAATATAGGGCGCATAAAGCCTCCCGGTTTATAAAGGGCCGAACATATCGGCTAATAAAATATTTATAAATTGAATAGCGATAATGGCTATCAATACTGATAAGTCGAGGCCGCCCATAGGGGGAATTAAACGACGGATCGGCGCTAAAAAAGGCTCGGTAAGCTGAGCTAAAATTTGCTCAGAAGGGTTATAACCCTGACTGAACCAACTTAAAATGGCTCGGATAATTAGAATCCAAAATGCCAAGTTTAAAAATTCTTTAACCACAGAGATGACTGCCCAAATGGCAATAGCGGCAGGGTTTATCGCTTGTCCCACAATGGCAAACATCACTAAAAACTTAGCTGCAGCCACTAAAAATGCAAGTACTAATGCGGCAATATTCCAGCGTTGACCGGCCGGCAAAATGCTCTGCATCGGTTTCAACAAAGGATTGGTCACTTTAACTATCACCTGACTAATGGGGTTATAAAAGTCAGCGCGTGCGGCCTGTAACCAAAACCTTAATACAACAGCCATAAGTAGCAGGCCAAATAAAATTTCGACCAAAAAGATAATAGAGTTCATATAGATCCTTAAAAATTAAAATAAGTTTGCCATTTCTTTTGCACGATTAATGGCCGCTTGAACCGCCCGTTCAGTTACGTCGGAGAGCTTGTCCTGGTTGAAAGAGTCTAATGCTTTTGCCGTCGTACCGCCTTTAGAAGTGACTTGCTGACGTAAAGTGGCGATAGGTATATCACTATTGTTGACCATAGTAGCCGCGCCGAGCGCCACTTGGGCTACTATTTCTCGTGCTTGCTGAGCCGAAAAACCTTGTTTTTCGGCCTGCTCTGCTAAACATTCCATAAACAAAAAGAAGTAGGCTGGTGCACTACCGGCAACGCCAATAATCGCATCAATGCCATCTTCGTCAGCAAGCGTGACCGTTTTGCCAACGGCTTTCATCAGATCATTAGCAAAGCTTTTGTCATCAGCTGAGACATTTTCAGGTGCATATAATCCGGTTAAACCCAAGCCTAATAACGAGGGAGTATTCGGCATGGTTCTGACCAAGTTAACAGTAAAACCGAACATTTGATTAAAACGCTCAATTGGAATACCAGCTGCAATAGAGATATATAATTTTTTTTGCAAAATTTCAGGATTACTCGTTAGCGAAGCTATCATTTCTGCCATCATTTGTGGTTTGACAGCAAGTACAACAACATCTGCCCAGGCAATCGCTTTATCATTGTTTTGCGTGGTCGAGATTCTAAAATCATTTTCTAGCGCAGTCAGTTTGTCGTTGCTACGATTACTGGCAATTAAGTGATCTGCTGGGTAACCTGATTGAACTAAACCAGAAATAATGCTGCGGCTCATATTACCCGCGCCGATAAATGCGATTTTACGTAATTGCATAAGCGTCCTTAAGTCGTTTTTTAAATACGTTCGCCAAAAATTGCTGTGCCCACCCTAACCATAGTACTGCCTTGTTCAATTGCAGTTTGCATGTCGTTCGACATGCCCATAGATAAGGTATCAACGGATGAATATTTTTGCCCTAGTATACGGTATAACTCGGCCAATTGGGCAAAATACCTCTGCGTGGTTTCGACATTTTGAGTTTTCATTGGGATGGCCATTAAACCGCGTAAGGTCAAATGTTCAAGTTGAGCGACCTGCTCTGCAAGTGGCAATACCTGGTCCGGAGTGATACCAGATTTAGTTTCCTCACCAGATATATTAACCTGTAAACATATGTTTAAAGGGCCAAGCTGGCTTGGTCTTTGTTCACTCAGGCGTTTCGCAATTTTAAAGCGGTCAACTGATTGCACCCAAGCAAAATGCTCAGCAACTAAACGCGTTTTATTTGATTGCAAAGGCCCAATAAAGTGCCATTCGATGTCTGTTAAATTGCTTAGGGTTTTGATTTTATCAATCCCTTCTTGTACATAATTTTCACCAAATAAACGCTGCCCTGCGTTATAAGCATCTTGAATGGCTTTAACTGGTTTAGTCTTGCTCACCGCTAACAGCTGGGTGTGCTGTCCGCTTGTTTGGTTCAAACGCGCAATTTGCTGACAAATTTTAGCTAAATTCTGTTCTATTGCAGTCATTTACACACTGAGGCTAATTGAATAATTCACTATGATAAACAAAACCATAGCGGTTTTACAGCTTTCTGCTAAGGTATAAGCATTATCCAACTGGAAAAAATGAGGTAAAACAATGGATATTACTGAATTACTTTCTTTTAGTGTTGATCATAAAGCATCTGATTTGCATTTGTCCGCTGGTGTCCCCCCTATGATCCGTGTTGATGGGGAAGTACGCAAGCTGAATATCCCACCACTGGACCAAAAGCAGGTCCATGCGCTCATTTACGATATTATGAACGACCGACAGCGCAAAGACTATGAAGAACATTGGGAATCAGACTTTTCGTTTGAAGTGCCTAATTTAGCCCGCTTTAGGGTCAATGCGTTTGTGCAAAATCGTGGTCCTGCTGCCGTATTCCGTACTATACCTAGTACAGTGTTATCGCTTGAAGACATCAATGCGCCAGATATCTTCCGAGATTTAGCTGACAAGCCGAGAGGGCTGGTATTGGTGACAGGCCCAACAGGTTCGGGTAAATCAACGACTTTGGCGGCTATGGTGGATTACATTAATCAGCATAAACACCACCATATTTTAACCATCGAAGATCCTATTGAATTTGTTCACGAAAACAAACAAAGTTTGATTAACCAACGGGAAGTTCACCGAGATACTAAATCATTTAATAATGCATTGAGATCGGCACTGCGTGAAGACCCGGATGTTATCTTGGTAGGTGAAATGAGGGATTTAGAAACGATTCGATTAGCAATGACGGCTGCCGAAACAGGTCATTTAGTTTTTGGCACCTTACACACAACTTCAGCACCCAAAACGATTGACCGTATTGTTGACGTTTTTCCTGCCGCTGAAAAACCTATGGTTCGCTCTATGTTATCGGAATCATTGCAGGCAGTCATCTCACAAACATTACTTAAAAAATCGGGTGGTGGTCGAGTGGCAGCACATGAGATTATGGTGGGTACACCAGCGATTCGAAATTTGATCCGGGAAGATAAAGTGGCGCAAATGTACTCTGCCATGCAAACAGGTATGGGTTTTGGTATGCAGACAATGGACCAATGTTTATTGGATTTGGTTAGCCGGGGTTTAATTAGCCGTCAAGATGCTGCGGCTAAAGCGACGAATAAAAATCAATTTTAAGGAGCTGACTCAATGCGACTTGAAACCTTTTTGCGGCAAATGGCCGACGTCGGTGCGTCAGATCTTTTTATAACGTTAGGCCGACCGCCTTGTGTTAAAGTGAACGGTGAAGTACGGGCGCTAGATGGCGAAGAATTAACGTCGAAAGATTGCCAGGATATCGTATTAGAAAGCATGACAGAGGCGCAAAAATCTGAATTTTTAGCGACTAAAGAGTGTAATTATGCGCTGGCTGTTGAAGGCGTGGGACGCTTTCGCTGTAATGCGTTTGTGCAACGTGAACACGCCGGCATGGTGATCCGAAAAATTAATACTGAGATCCCAGATGTAGATAAATTGGGTCTGCCAAATGTATTAAAAGAAGTGATTATGGCTAAGCGCGGTTTGGTGCTTTATGTTGGCGCGACAGGGACAGGTAAATCAACGGCATTAGCTGCACTGTTAGGGTATCGTAACCGAAATAGTCGAGGGCATATTTTAACAATTGAGGATCCAATTGAATTTGTTCATGAGCATCAAAAGTCGATTGTGACCCAACGTGAGGTTGGGGTCGATACCGAATCATTTGATGCGGCATTAAAAAGCTCGTTGCGACAAGCCCCTGACGTCATCATGGTTGGTGAGATCCGCTCAGCTGAAATTATGGAGTATGCTTTGTCGTTTGCCGAAACTGGTCATTTATGTGTTGCAACTTTGCATGCTAATAATGCTAATCAAGCAATCGATCGTATTTTGCACTTGGCACCTAAAGGTTTAAAAGACAAACTTTTATTTGATTTATCGTTAAATCTAAAAGCCGTTGTGGCTCAGCAATTAGTACCCACCCGTGACGGCAAAGGTCGGGTGGCGGCCATAGAAATACTATTAAATTCACCATTGATATCTGATCTGATAGCTCGCAACGAATTGGGCGGGATCAAAGAAGTGATGGAAAAGTCGACTGAACTTGGCATGCAAACTTTTGACACCGCTTTATTTAAATTGTACGAAAAAGGTCAAATTACTTTCACAGATGCATTGCATCATGCAGACTCACCAAACGATTTACGTTTAAAAATAAAACTGAGATCGAATCAGCAAGGTAGTTTAGGTGCTTTAGATGGTGTGACTATCGACTTGGATTGATTAAATAATGAACGGTTAGAGGGTCTTTTTTTTAATAATCTTTAGTGCACTTAATAATGCTAACTAAGTTAATGATATAAATAACAAAGTTATCATCAGCATTTATTACTATTTTTACGATTATAAAACAGATAAATGGCTATTAAAACAGCACTTGATAGTTACAGCTCTAAAAATTTGATCCAAACTCGTGTATGGTAAGTATAAGCAGATGGTAAAGATTTACTAAAACAGGAGAAACAATGGAAATTTTTGAGAAACATGAGTCAGAAGTACGTGGTTACATTCGCTCGTTTCCAACCATTTTTGATAAAGCGGTCGGTGCAGAATTATTTGATAAAGATGGCAAACGTTATATCGACTTTTTTGCCGGTGCCGGCACTTTAAACTATGGCCACAACCCGGACGTAGCGGTAGAAGCACAGATTAAATATTTACAAGATAGACGTATTGCGCACGGCTTGGATAAAGCAACCGTTGCCAAACAAGCTTTTATCGAATCTTTTGTTAAAAACATTTTAGAACCACGTGGGTACGACTATAAACTCCAGTTTACCGGCCCAACGGGAACAAACTGTACCGAAGCAGCAATGAAGCTAGCACGCCAGGTTAAAGGGCGTGGTAACATAGTTGCATTTACCAATGCATACCATGGTCACACTATGGGGGCTTTATCGGCCACTGGTAACGAAGCTTATCGTGATGAATCATATGGTGCACGTGGTGCTGTTTCATTTATGCCGTTTGATGGCTTTTTAGGCGATATAGATACCATTGAAGTTTTTCGCCGGTATCTAGAAGACAAAGGCTCGGGTTTAGAATTGCCAGCGGCTGTGATCATTGAAACAGTGCAGGGTGAAGGGGGCATTAACGTTGCCTCTAAAGAGTGGTTACAAAAGCTATCTAAGTTATTAAAAGAATACGATATTCTTTTAATTATAGATGATATACAAGTGGGTAATGGCCGAACGGGTAAATTTTTCAGTTTTGAAGAAGCTGGCATCAAACCAGATATGGTGTGTTTGTCAAAATCTATCGGCGGCGGTAACCCGATGGCCGTTTTATTGATAGACCCAGAAGTTGATGCATGGTCACCTGGTGAACATACGGGGACATTCCGTGGTAACTCACTGGCATTTGTTGCAGCAAAAGAGCTTATCGACAAGTATTGGGCTGATGACAGCTTAACAAAAGAAGTTGAGCGTAAATCAAAGGTTTTATTTGATGCTTTATATGAGCTGCAAAAAGAGTTTCCAGATTTACCAACTGACGTGCGTGGCCGTGGTCTTGTTTTAGGCATAGAAACTAAAGTAGATGGATTTGCCGAAAAAGTGTCTGCAGCTGCGTTTGAAAAAGGGTTAATTTGTGAAACCTGTGGCGCTGAAGGTCATGTAAACAAGTTATTCGTTGCGTTAACGATTGATGATGACAATTTAAACGAAGGTATTAAGGTTTTCCAAGATGCCTACCGCGAAGTGGCAAACTCTTTATAATATATTCGCCATTTGTGCAAAAGGGGCTGCTTTAAGCCCCTTTTTTATTGCTGTATTGGTATTAGTAAAAGCGAGTTAAACATAGAGGTGAGGGTACTTGATAAAACTCACTGAGTTCGTTAACCAATGTTTGCATCCTGCTTGATAAACCCGCTTTGATGGTTTGTTTTACCTGAACCAATACTTTGTTTTTAAACGCTTGACGATCCGGTTCAAAACAGCCATTTAAATTATCGCAACTGACATTAAATTTAAAATCTGCGGCGCTGGATAAAATCCACTCTAACGCTTGCGGTTTTACCTCAACCTGCTCAAATTTTGCTTGCTGGGATTCATTTCTCCCATCAGCCGCATACCAGTATCCATAATCTTCTTTGAGTCGTCGTTCAGGTCCTGCAACACACCAATGGGCAATTTCATGCAACGCACTGGCATAATAACCGTGCGCAAAAATGATTCTGTGATAGGGCACTTGAGCGCAGGCAGGTAAATAAATAGGCTCGTCGTCCCCTGAGATTAAGCGCGTATTATAACTGCTGGCAAAGCTCTGGTTAAAAATGTTTATAATATCTTTTATTTGATGTTTTGGTTGAGAATAACGCACTGAGTTTGAATATCTGTTAAAGTTAGTCTGATATTTTACCTCGTCTGCCGCGTTAAGGAAACTGAATGCCGTTATATCTAAGCCTATTGTTCGTAACATTCGCTTTTGCAGCTAATTCTGTTGTGACTCGATTTGCATTAGAAACCACAGAGATTGATGCAGTCTCATTTAGTTTGATCCGCTTGTTAGCAGGGGCGATGACTTTTATGTTAATTTTTATGCTTCGTCGGCAGTTAATCCAATCGATTAAAAAATCTCTCGGCCGACCGCTGTTATGCGCAGCAGCCCTATTTGTTTACGCGCTTTGTTTTTCACTGGCGTATCTGCAATTAGCTTCGGGAATGGGCGCGCTTTTATTGTTCGGCTCAGTGCAACTCACCTTGATGAGCTTTAGTTATTTGGCCGGAGAGCGGTTTGGTAAATTAGAGTTTACTGGTTTAATTTTAGCAGCCATGAGTATGGTGATCCTCTGCTGGCCGCAACAAAATGAATCACTAGCGGCGGATTGGCAAAGCATTATTTTAATGACAACCGCAGGTTCAGCTTGGGCATTATTTACCTTTTTAGGCCGTACCTGCAAGGACCCACTGACCGAAACCGGGCTAAGCTTTATGCTTTGCGGTTTGTTAAGTTTACCACTGCTAATACTCTTTAGCGATTCTTTAACTTTATTAGGTGGCCTGTACGCCATCCTATCGGGCGCTATTTTTTCTGCTTTGGCTTATGCTGCCTGGTACTTGATTTTACCCCGTCTTGGCGGTGCTGAAATAATTTCAAGTCAATTATCTGTACCAGCCCTGGCTGCGTTCGGTGGTTGGTTATGGTTAAGTGAGCCTATTGATAGTCAGTTTTTATTTGCTTTATTGATCTTGATCATAGGGATAATTATGGTGTTTAAAGGCAAAACAAAAAAATAGTGTTATAATTTGCGCCCCAAAATTGTGCTCAACTTACGATTGAGTGAAAAACAAAAGGTGAAAGAATGAAATACATAGTGGCTGCTTTATATAAGTTTGTTCGGTTAGAAGATTTTGAAAACTTACGCGAGCCTTTGCTTAACTGTATGTTAGATAACCAAGTAAAAGGTACTTTATTGCTTGCTAATGAGGGCATTAACGGCACAGTATCTGGCCCGAGAGAAGGCATTGATGCGGTATTAAACTGGTTAAAACAAGATCCAAGATTAGCAGATATTGAGCACAAAGAATCAGAAGCGGATGAGCAGACTTTTTATCGCACTAAGGTAAAATTAAAAAAAGAAATTGTCACTATGGGGATTGAAGGCATAGATCCGCGCGAAGTGGTTGGCACCTATGTCGAGCCAAAAGACTGGAATGATTTAATTTCAGATCCAGATGTTTTATTAGTGGATACCCGAAACGATTATGAGGTGGCAATAGGTACCTTTGAGCACGCAGTTGATCCCAAAACCAAATCATTTAGAGAGTTTCCTGAGTACGTAGAAAATCACCTAGATAAAAACCAACATAAAAAAGTAGCCATGTTTTGCACTGGCGGTATCCGCTGTGAAAAATCGACGGCTTACCTTAAAGAACAAGGATTTGAAGAGGTTTACCATTTAAAAGGTGGTATTTTAAAGTATCTCGAAGAAGTGCCAAAAGAAGAAAGTTTGTGGAGAGGCGAATGTTTTGTATTTGATCAAAGGGTCACCGTCGATCACGATTTACAACAGGGCCAATACGACCAATGTTATGCGTGCCGTATGCCAATTACTGAGCAAGAAAAACAATCACCACATTATAAAAAAGGTGTCAGCTGTGCCCATTGTTTTGATAAAACAAGTGCAGAAGACAAAGCCCGATTTGAGGAGCGTGAGCGCCAAATTCAGTTGGCAAAACAACGGGGTGAAGCTCATATAGGCGATCCAAAAGATCGTCTATAAGCTTGTTAAATTTTTAAAGCGCGCTAAAGTAGTAAATAAATTGACGATCTAGTTAAAGGATACAAGATGTCTGCTGAAAATGCATTATTAACGATAGTCGCTGAAAAAATTAAAAACGACTCTTTGGTATTACCCACGTTACCAGAACTGGCGATTAGGATAAGAAACACAGCTGAGCAAGAAGATGTTAATTTACATCAGCTTGCTGACGTCATTTCGCAAGATCCGGCACTAGCGACTCGGATGATAAAAATTGCTAATGGCGCGTTAATGGGGCGCGCCGTTCGAGTTACCACCTTATATCAAGCGGTGACTCGAATTGGTTTACGGCAAATTAAAAATATTTCTGTTTCTTTAGTGATGGAACAGTTGTTTGTTTCTAAAAACAAACTTGTGCAAAAAAAGATGCAGCGTAATTGGAATAACACAGTACATGTTACAGCTGCCGCTATGGTTGTTTTTAAACATTATCAAAACCGCACAAAAAATACCGATTTAAACATAGACGTTCTAACACTAGCAGGTGTTATCCATAATATTGGCGTTTTGCCGATTATTAAAGAAGCTGAAAACCATCAAGAAGTATTTGCCGAAGATAGGTTTTTAGATCATGCCATTAAAATGTTATCTGGGCGCGTTGGCGGTTCTATCATGCGTGCATGGGATTTTGGCATCGAATATACCGAAGTTGCAGAGCGATGGTCGGATGATAGGTTTGATCGTGCTGAGATCAGTTATATAGACTTTATTCGAGTCGCTGCTTTATACAACGACTTATTAGATTACCCCGGTGATAAAATGGACGCTTACGCGGATTATCTAGTAAAAGGCGTTTTACCCTCTGTTGATTTTATGGAATCTGACCAGTTTAAAGAAGAATACACGAACACAGTGTCGGTATTTTTAAGTTAATTGGCGTAAAAGTGTACCAGCTCATACACCTGTTTGGACAAAAATGAGTTATGACGAATGCGTGCTCTGTGCCAATAGTGGACATTCAGTTATAACTCGCTTATGCCCCAAAATGAGTTGAGCACTTAAAACCAATAACATGTGTGTAAACCTCAGTGGTTTTTACATCATTGTGCCCTAGCGGTTCTTAAACCGTTCTAATGTCAGTGCCAGAGCGCAGTAGCTAGTTGCAAAGGTATATCTAAAAGTATGAGCCGTCACTCGTTTATGTATGGCTGATTTTTTAACTGCTTGTCTGTGTTGCTTTCGAAATGCAGTTTCGTGAATATGATGGCGACAAATCAATGTATAGCGATCTTTATTGCCTTTACCACAAAAGCCAAAAATACTTTTATTATAAAAATCAATGTCTTTAATTCGCAATCTTAGTGCCTCATTTATTCTTAAGCCAGCACCAAACAATAGACTCGCTATGATTTGATATTTACCCGACAGATTAGAAATAATTAACATGGCTTCTTGAGTGTTTAAAACCGTTAAAGCGAATAAAGGTACGAACCCAATGCAAATAAGATTTTTCGGTTGCATAGCTATAATGCTTGGTTCTGAGTTCAGTTCTAATTGGCTCGATAAATTAAGATTTAGCCACCAATAAATCCTCCAAATAAAATGGCTGTTTATTTATACAGTTATAATGGAGGTATGCCAAAAACTCAAATTAGTTCTCGCTTTGTTTTTTAACAAAGCATCGGTTTCATGCAAATGAAATGTTCTAACAATGTGATTTTTTTGTTTTTTTATTACAATGAGTTTGCATAACGACCCTATATTTGGCTCGTTATGCAAGTTGGCTCGGTTTCTTTCCTGAAAGTTCTTATTGCTTTTTGACGAGTTAATGCTTAAGTTTATGAAATGATTAATTTAAAGCTTATTGGAATGGCATTTATAGACTCAATGTTAAAAAGTTCTATACGCTCTTCTAATGATTAAGCTGTTATGTTTCTCGGAAACCATGCGTAAAAATTTAGTTGGAATTTTATTATCAATAAGCTGGAATACTATGGCTTCTTATAGTTTGCACATTGAGCGTGATGACCAAATTTCTGTAAGTGAATGGTTGGCGATATGCGAAAGCGATTCGTCATTAACTGTGCAGCACGTTGCTAAAGCAATCAATCCGGAGACGGGTGAAACCATTAAAATTCAAACTCCAAATGGTTGCATTTGGACGAGTCCAATTTTACGCAGAAAATATTATTTTACTTATGCTGATGGCAGCATCACTTTGGGTAGCGGTAAAGCTCAAATCAAAAAAGCTAAACAGTTAGCGCAATTACTTGGTGCTAAAGTTGTTGGCGATGAAGGCGAAGAGTATTAGAAACATAACAAACGCCTCAACAAGGACGCAAAAAGCTTGGCTTGCGTCACTTCGTTCCTAATTTTAGCCAAGCATTTTGCGCCTGTTAGGCGGGCGTTAGGCAATAAGCAATATCAAATCTACAGAGAAATAAGATGGAATTCGTACAGAAGAAAAAAGCTAATAAGCATACTTTCACGTTACACGATGATTACTTTAATTTTGCTTATGAGGATAAGTCTGGTTCCGGAGATGCAGACTTTAACTACGCGGATTTTCCACAAAAATCATCTATTCAAATAGAACAAAATGATTGGCTCAGAAATGTAGGCTATCTGTGGATAGCACTGGGAGTATTCCAGCTTGGCTATGCAATTTATTCAGAGGCGTCCTTATCAGGTAAAGGTTTCTGGATACTCGTTGGTTTGGTATGCGTTGTCTGGGCTTATTTCTCTAAAGTTAAGTACACTGTCTTTCGTGCTGAGCAGGGGAATATCTTTGTAATCCAAGAAAAAAATCACGATCAGATAATTGATGAACTTAATACAAGAAGAAAATCTCAGCTTTTACAGTGGTATGGAGAAGTAAACCCAGAAAACGACCTTGAGAATGAAATAAGAAAATTTAAATGGCTCTTAGAGCAGGAAATAATCAGCAAAGAAGAGTCTGAGCAAAAAATTGCACAGGCTGAACTTCTTAAAAAGGATAATTTTGAATTGCCAGGAGAAAGGCTGAACTAATGCCTAACAAGGTGCTGCTAGGGATAAATCTACGCTGCGCTCCGATTTACCCCAGAGCACGGCGTTATGTTTTTAATCGACATGAAATCACTTTTTAATAAGACAACCTTCTTTTTCTGTGGCGCACTAATTCCCGCTATGCTTGTCGCTGTCATCTATGTGTTTGTCGGTGACAACTGTGATCCAAAGTTTGGCTGCGCTGGAACTCTTGGCCTCATTCTTAAAATCAGTATTTTACCCATTGCTTTTCTTTCAAGTGTTTGCGTACTGGTCTGTCTGGCTTTCTTTTCAAAAAGGCATAAATGGACTTCAATACCCAATATTTGGTTCGGTCTACTTGGCATAGCCATCAGTTGCTTTAACATAGTGAGCATTCGGCTGGCACAAGACCTAGGGCTGGTTGTCACTATACTTTTAATTTTTCTGGCTACAGCATGTGCTCTTTTTGTGCGGTGTGGCAAACCTTAACTAAATTTGCCAACAACCGACAACACGGTCAATTGGGCATGACCTGTGTGTTACACACATGGGGACAAAACTTAAGCCAGCATATTCATTTGCATTGCTTAATCCCCGCAGGTCATTTAAATTCGAAGCAACAATGGCAAACGCTCAACAAAAACTACCTTTATCCGGTGAAAGCTTTATCTACTGTTTTTAAAGGTAAAATGTTAGCTGAGTTAAAGACCCAAGCCGTGAATTTAGAAGGTCTGAGTATTCCGAAAACATGGTGTGTGTACGCCAAACCTTGCTTAATCCATAGCCAGAAATTATTGAATTATCTGGCGAGGTACACCCGAAAAGGCGTGATATCGGAGTCAAGATTAATTAATCACACACAAAGCTCGGTCAGCTTTAAATATAAAGATTACCGAGATAGCCACCAACAGAAGGTAATGACACTTAAAACAGACGAGTTTATCCGGCGGTATTTGCAACACATACTGCCTAAAGGCTTAATGCGAATACGCCACTATGGTTTTTTAGCCAATGCGTGTCGCAGGCGCAAAGTCAAGTGGATAAAAGCGCAGTGTAAAAGCCACAAGCCGAGTACAGAAAAGCCCAATGAAGAGAAAGCATCTCGTTGGTTATGCACTGAATGCAAATTAGGCGAACTTAAACTGATTAGTATTTTATTGCCAAGGCGAAAGTTAATAGAGCCAGCATTAACGGGCTGAAACTTTTAAGGCAATAACATTACTATATTTAATTAGCTCGTTGATTCGAGATAAGCCTTGCTGCGGCAAACAAAAATAAAGTTGCAATAGATAGACAAATTGGCTTAAATTAACGCTTATTAAGCGAACAAACGCGCTAAAAATGGATTGATAAAATGCAAACAACAAGGAAATCACCAGCCATGCCAGCTCTGCTTGAAAAAGCAAATTCCTATAGCATAAATCAAACTAAACCAAAAAGAGTGGAGTTTGCCCGTTCAACAAGTGATTCATTCACACAAACTACGTGTGCATGAATACTAAAGCGTTAGGCATCAAAACGATGATCGAGTACAAAAATAAAATTCCAAGTATCGATGATTATTGGCCGTTATTTCTAAGTACCGGATGGAATGAGTCTTACAAGACTGATTCAGCGACTATTGAGAAAGCAATCTCAAATAGTACATTTGCCGTTTCAGCATATTCTAATGGAAAGCTCGTTGGTTTTGCTCGGGCGGTATCTGACAAGGTTATGTACGCTGCTATTTATGATGTAATGGTTCTTCCAGAATTCAGGCACATGAAAATTGGCAGCACTCTTGTTTCCAACATTACACAGCAGTGCAAAGAAGTGGGTGTTTTTTCCGTACATCTATTTGCAGCCAATGGTACAGAGCCTTTTTATAACCACCTTGGTTTCAAAGCTCGTCCACCAAATATGCCAGGTATGCGCTATGATGAAAATGCCTAACAAAGTAATCATGTCGCCCGCAAAAAGCGCGGGCTGGGACAGCCTACTCGCCGCTTCGCTCTGTTTCGGCTGCCCCATATTACGGCGTTGGTCTTAAAAATCCACTAGCTTTTTGTCACCTTTGGGGTTACACTCTTTGTATGATCAAAAGTTTCATTCATAAAGGCCTAGAAAAGTTTTATGCAACCGGTAATACTGCCGGAATACAGAAAAAGCATGAAAAGAAAACTCGTTTGATTTTGACTAATTTGGATCAAGCTGAAGTTCCTGACGATATGGACTTACCGGGCTTATTTATGCATAAACTTAAAGGCGATAGAAAAGATATATGGTCTGTTCGAGTAAGTGGTAATTGGCGAATCACCTATCGCTTTACCGGACGGGATGTTGAAATAGTAAATTATGAGGATTATCACTAATGTCTATGCATAATCCAGCACACCCTGGCGAGATTCTTAAAGAGTTAGTAATTGAACCTATGGGAGTCACGATAACTGATGTAGCGAAACATTTAGACGTAAGTCGTAAAACGCTTTCAAAAGTTTTAAATGCAAAAGGCTCAATTACTCCAGAGATGGCGGTTAGATTGGAGCTTGTTTTTGGAAAGCCCTCTGCCGATCATTGGTTAAGGCTTCAGAATGCATTTGATCTTTGGCAAATGAGGCAAGCCCAAAGCACCTTACATGTATCTCCATATAACTTACAATTAGCGTAGTCGACGTATAACAAGAGAATAAAGAATTGGACGTATTAATGCTTGGCAGGCGCTCATTCTTCGCAATTATAGCCAAGCTTAATACGCCTCTTATTCAGGCGTTGATCCTTTCGCCACTCCTCACTATAATGAAGCTATCAAATTGATAGGTGATTTATGTCAGATAAAAGACCAGAACCCATCCATGAGTTTCCACTAACAGCTTTGTCAGGCAAAAAGCTCATCAATGACTTAGCGATAAACTATAAAACTGTGGCCAATTTAACTTGACCACTACAGTTAGAGCGAGGAATTGCAAGGATGCAGCTATTTCAGGTTCTTCAAAACAAACATAGCCGTATGACAGAATTACCACATCAAACTCCAAATGGTGATTGGAAATGTAATCTTCAAGGTATTGCAGCAGGTGAAGTGATAGAAGCTGTAGTTTCCTTAAAAAGGCATGACTTTGATCCATCAGCTTTTATTGTGACAGTCATTCTAAAGTAAGGCGGTAAATATGTATCATTATAAAGATTGCGGTTTGTCGTATATTTACTTAACGAATGGATTTAATGTTGAGGAAATCGACGGCGAAGAATATGTAAGTATCGACAACTTGTACGATTTACATACGTTAATTGGTCAAAATATCATTTCGCAAGTTCGAGCGATCACAAGTGAAGAATTTAAGTTTTTGAGAATAGAGTTAAATATGTCTCAAAAATCATTGGGTCATTTACTTGGCGTCGATACACAAACAGTAGCTCGTTGGGAAAAAGGTCAAACAGCAATTCCAAGAACGGCAGATGTTACATTGCGTGCATTATATGCAGAGTCAAATGGTAGCGATAGCCAAATTGGACTCATGTTAAACATCCTATCCGATGCAGAAATTGATTACCAAATGAAAGATCTACACCTGAAAGAGCAGGAAGAAAAGTGGCAAATTGCTGAAGCAGGTTAACAAGCAATTCAAAGTGACTCGCCCCAATGCATCAATGATTTCAGTGAGTTATGTGTTTACGGTGTGAACCTCTGGCTTAGGTGTTGGGGCTTCGCACTTTAATTGGGCGTTAATTTTTGCTCAATCGCTTTACCTTCGGAGCTTACCCAAAACTTCTATGAACATCGGCAACGATGATAAACATTTTATTTTCAGCATCTTGAAAAGTCTGAAATCCATATTGTTTATAAAAAGCTTTCGCTTGTTGGCTTGCCATGACTTTTACATTACGAGCAATAATTAAGGTGGGTGTCATTTTGGCACGTTGCGGGCTGCCAGATTTGATTGAGTTTTGTTAATCGAATCTGACAGATAAAGTTAAGACTTATGGGCGTATAGCTGTTACCAACAAGTGATTTTGTCGTACTTTAATTACCAAGAAACAGAGTTTATTCTTCTGCCGCTGTAAATTGTAAAACTTCGCTTAAGCGTTCTGCAAAAGCCGTTAATTCCCCAGCCATTAAGGTAAAATCTGCATCCAGGCGTGCCAATTTATCCTCGTCTGTTATGTCTTCGTTTTGTTCCTTTATGACATCACTAAATTGGATGCGTTTAATGCTCGCATCTTCACCAATTAAACAAGATAAAGTTTCTTTCCATTCAACGGCTAATCGGGTCACCATTTTTCCATTGTCTAGGTGGTTCTGCAAGTCATCTGAATCTAATGCCAGGTTTTTGCAACGCAAAACGCCCTCGTCGTCGGCAAAGTCTTTTAACTCAACTTCTGCCCCTAATACAAAATCTGTCGGGTGCTGGCCACGCATCCAATCAGTTAAAATAACCGGAATGCCGACTTCAGATTCAGGGGGCACTACAGGTAAGCTGCTCAGTGTTTTGCGTAAATGGGCTAATAACTCTTCTGCTTTGTTATGGCTGGCGCTCTCTACAAAAATCCAACCGGCTTGCGGCACGATTAGAGCGCGTAAAAAGCTCGATTTGCTAAACGCTTGTGGCAACAAAGTATGAATCAGCTCTTCTTTCATCGTTTGTTTTTCTTTGCCTTTTACCTTACGGTCTTCTTGCTCTTGAATCAGTTCAATTTTTTCGTCTAGCAGTTCTTTAACCACGGCCGCCGGTAAAACTTTTTCCTGTTTTTTTAAATTAATTAAATAAGCCTGGCCGGATGCATGAACTAACGCTTCAGTTTTGGGCGAAAGTGCAGGTGCCCAACCGATTGATTGTACTTCGGTATTAGCACAGGGTTTAAAACTAAATTCTTGCAGTTGTTGTTCTAAAGACTCAGGGGAAAACTCAGGGGTTTGCGTAAATCTGTACATGAGTGCGTTTTTAAACCACATAAAAATTCCTAAATTACTTTTTGGGTTCTGCTTTAATGGTTAAATCGGCGGTCGGGCGACAGCAGCAAGGTAGAATTTCGCCGCGACGCACAAAAGCCAAAGGTTCTTTTGGATACTCAACTTGGCCGCTGATCAGCTCTGTGCGGCACGCACCGCAATAGCCGTCTCGACAATGGTAGTGAACTTGGTACTGACGGCTTTCTAAATATTCAAGTAGGGTGTTGCAGCCGGATGCCTGATATTCAGTGTACTGGATCAGGCATTGGATTAATGCATCTTTTTTCATTGAGCTGCTTATAGCTCAAAATCATCAAAATCATCTGTGTTCAGTTCACTGTCAATTTGACCCACCAAATAGGAGCTGATTTCGGCTTCTTGAGGGGCCACTTGAACATTGTCACTGACAAGCCAGGCGTTGATCCAAGGGATAGGGTTTTGTGTTTGTTTAAAGATGGCTGGTAAACCTATCGCTTCCATTCGAGTATTGGTAATATATTCCACATACTGGCATAAAATATCAACATTTAAGCCAATCATAGAGCCGTCTTTAAATAGATATTGCGCCCATTCTTTTTCTTGTTCAGCAGCCGAGCGGAATATTTCTATTACTTGCTCACGACACTCTATCGCAATCTCAGCCATTTCAGGATCGTCTTGACCATCTGCCATAATATTTAGCATATGCTGAGTACCCGTAAGGTGGAGGGCTTCATCCCGAGCAATTAATTTGATGATTTTTGCGTTGCCTTCCATTAATTCGCGTTCTGCAAATGCAAAACTACAAGCAAAACTCACATAAAAGCGAATCGCTTCTAAAACATTGACGGCTGCCAAACACAAATAAGTTAACTTTTTCATCTCTCGTAAGGTAACTTTTAACGGCTCGCCATTATGCTCGTACGTGCCTTCACCTGACGTATGATATAACTGGCATGCATGGATTAGTTTATCGTAATAATGCGATATATCTTTGGCGCGCTCTAATATATGTTCGTTCACGACTATGTCATCAAACACTAGGCTTGGCTCGTTCACTATGTTTCGGATAATATGTGTATACGAACGACTATGAATAGTCTCACTAAAGGCCCAGGTTTCAATCCAAGTTTCTAACTCAGGTAAACTAACAATTGGCAACAGGGCAACATTTGGCGAGCGGCCTTGAATACTGTCTAACAGTGTTTGATATTTTAAGTTGCTTAAAAAAACATGTTTTTCATGCTCTGATAGCTTTTGGAAATCTGCGCGATCGCGGCTAACATCCACCTCTTCCGGTCGCCAAAAAAAGCTTAATTGTTTTTCTATCAGACGTTCAAAAATTGGATGTTTTTGTTTATCGTAACGGGCGACATTGACCATGCTGCCAAAAAACATCGGCTCGCTTAGATAATCAGTATTATTTTTATTAAAAGTAGTGTAACTCATAAGGCTCGACAGATATCCAGTTGAAGACAAAAAGGCCGTTGATTAAACGGCCTAGTATTATACCCAGAAAACTCACAAAATGATCTATATTTTACAAGCGCCGCCTGCACAATCATCTTCTTCAGCGATAACTTGTTTTTTCTCTTTTTGTGGATCTTCTGCACCATCTCGGGTGTTGTGATAATAAAGCGTTTTAACACCCAATTTATAGGCTAAAAGCAGATCTTTTAATAACTGCTGCATAGGCACTTTACCACTAGGGAATTTTGCTGGGTCGTAGTTGGTATTGGCCGAAATAGCTTGGTCAACAAACTTTTGCATAATCGCGACTAGTTCCAAATAACCTTGGTTATTTGGTATGCTCCAAAGCAGTTCATATTGATCTTTTAGGCGCTCATATTCAGGCACAACCTGACGTAGAATACCATCTTTACTGGCTTTTACGCTGACAAAACCACGTGGTGGTTCGATCCCGTTGGTTGCATTAGAAATTTGTGACGAAGTTTCTGATGGCATTAATGCTGATAACGTGGAGTTACGTAACCCGTGTGCTTTAATCGAGGCGCGTAGCGCTTCCCAATCGAGCTCAAGTGCTTGGTCACAAATTTTATCAACATCTTTTTTATAGGTGTCGATGGGTAAAATACCCTGTGCGTAGGTGGTTTCGGAAAATTTAGGACAAGGGCCTTTTTCCTGTGCCAATTCGCATGACGCTTTTAATAAATAATATTGAATGGCTTCAAACGTTTTATGCGTTAAGCTGTTGGCGCTGCCATCTGAATAACGAACCCCATTTTTTGCTAAATAATAAGCAAAGTTAATTACACCTATGCCTAAAGTACGGCGATTCAAACTAGAGTTCCGTGCAGCGGGGACTGGGTAGTCTTGATAATCAAGCAAACAATCAAGCGCACGCACAGCTAACTCAGATAACTCTTCTAGCTCACTGAGTTCTTTAATGGCACCTAAATTAAAGGCAGAGAGCGTACAGAGTGCAATCTCAGCATCTTCGTCATTAATGTCAAGTAATGGTTTAGTGGGTAAGGCAATTTCTAAACACAAGTTGCTTTGTTTAATTGGCGCCACTTTGGCGTCAAATGGACTATGAGTATTGCAGTGGTCAACGTTTTGCAAATAGATACGCCCCGTACTGGCGCGCTCTTGGGCAAATAAACCAAATAGTTCAGTTGCTTTGATAGATTTTTTACGAATAGAGCTATCCGCTTCGTATTTAACATATAAAGCTTCAAATTCGCTTTGGTCATTAAAAAACGCATCATATAAACCAGGCACATCGCTTGGACTAAATAAAGTGATGTTTTGGTTTTTAATCAGGCGTTGATACATTAAGCGGTTAAATTGAACCCCATAATCTAAATGACGAACTCGGTTATCATCTACCCCACGGTTGTTTTTAAGTACGACTAAAGACTCAACTTCCAAGTGCCAAAGTGGGAAAAATAATGTCGCAGCACCACCGCGCACACCGCCTTGTGAGCAGCTCTTAACGGCAGTTTGAAAATGTTTGTAAAATGGAATGCAGCCAGTATGAAAGGCTTCACCGCCTCTAATAGGGCTGCCTAACGCTCGTATGTTACCCGCGTTTACACCGATACCGGCACGTTGGCTAACATATTTAACAATGGCGCTTGAAGTTGCATTGATCGAATCTAAACTATCACCACACTCAATTAGTACACATGAGCTGAACTGACGGGTGGGTGTTCTAACACCCGACATAATGGGCGTTGGCAATGAGATCTTAAATTTAGAAACCGCATCATAAAAACGTTGGACATAATCCATACGCTGATCTTTAGGATATTTAGCGAATAAACACGCTGCAACAAGAACATATAAAAATTGTGGGCTTTCGTAAATATCACCAGTGACTCGGTTTTGCACCAAGTATTTGCCTTCAAGTTGTTTGACCGCTGCGTATGAAAAGTTTAAGTCGCGCCCATGCTCAATAAAATCGTTCATTTGAGCGAACTCTTCGCGGCTGTAATCAGCTAATAAATGAGTATCGTATTTGCCTGCTTCGCATAAGTTTACAACATGTTCGTATAAATGGGGTGGTTCAAACTGACCGTAAGCTTTTTTGCGCAGATGAAAAATAGACAATCGGGCAGCTAAATACTGATAATCGGGCGTCTCTTCCGAGATTAAATCAGCGGCTGAGCGAATAATAGTCTCATGAATATCTTCAGTTTTGATACCATCATAAAATTGAATATGAGATTTCATTTCAACTTGAGAAACTGAGACGTTATTCAATCCTTGTGCCGCCCAGGTGACTACCTTATGTAGTTTGTCTAGGTTTAGAGCCTCTTTTGAACCATTTCGCTTAGTTACAAACAGCTGATCAGTCATGCGGGTTGATTATCCTGTTAATTGGGTTAGAGCGTATATCTTACGTCATTTAATTTAAAAGTGACCACAAGATATAGTTACAAATTTAATAATCAGCACAAGATAATGAGGTTTTAATCTGAAAGCAAGGTATTGACAGAGAATTTATAATCCCACTTTTTGTAGGCTTTTTTCCTAAGTTAGCAGTTACTAACTATAAGCCTTTCTGAAGTAAGATATTGATGGTTTTGCAATGCAGATTTTAATAAAAAAAAATTTAATTTTGTGCCGTTCGATCGCCAAAAAAATCGCCAGTGCATTTAATCACCAGCGCAAACTTTAATCGTTTAAAAAAGCCAATAATTCAAGCGGACTTTCAATAATATGATCAGCCTGCCAAGCTTCGATCGGAAGTTCATCTTGGGTATATCCCCAAGCCGCTAAAAAAGTGGTCATATTCGCGCGGTTTCCTGCCTCGATATCACGTTTTGCATCACCAATATACCAACAATCTTCAGCCGTGACTGAGATCTGCTCACAGGCGAAATATAAAGGCGCAGGATGAGGTTTTTTTTCGGTTAAGGTATCGCCGCTTACCACCACAGCACAGTTTTTAAACACCGGATAGTTTAACAGCAGCTGGTCGGTTAAAAACGCCGGTTTGTTGGTGACTACACCCCAAGGAATGTTTTTGTTTTCTAACGCCATTAAACATTCACTCATACCCTCAAAAAAATCAGTATGTAAACTGATATTGGCTTCGTACGACTTTAAAAACTCATTTCTAAGTGCATGAATTTGATCTTCGCCAAAGTGGTCTTTTAAACCTAGGTTTAATAAACCTAATGCGCCGTGTGATGCGATCGGGCGGTACGCTTGATAACTGATTTTAGGCAAATTTCGGGCCGCCAGCAAACGATTTAATGTTTCGCCTAAATCTCTTGCGGTATCTAATAAAGTACCGTCCAAATCAAATAAAATGGCAGCGGGTTGGTTTAATTTTTTTGGGCACATAAAATATAGTTAACGCTTGGGTCTTGGTTAAATTTAAAGGATTTAAATAACGGGTCGTAGTGAATACCCCTGATGTTTTTTACCCGAGTATTTTGCTGTTCGATCATATTTACCAATTCTGATGGGCGGATAAATTTTTGCCAATCATGGGTGCCAGTTGGCACGATTTTTAACAAATGTTCAGCTGCCAAGATAGCTAGCACGTAACTTTTGTGAGTGCGATTTAATGTTGATGCAAATAAAAAACCGCCTGGTTTAAGCAAGCGACAGGCTGCCTGAATAATAGAAGCAGGGTCGGGTACATGTTCTAACATTTCTAAACAGCAAACAACATCATATTGACCCGCTTGTTGTTCGGCAAAAGTTTCTGCAGAAATGTTCTGATAATCAATAAATAACTGATTTTGTTCACTATGCTTGCGGGCAACTTGCAATGAGTCAGGTGCGAGATCAATCCCGGTAACCATGGCCTGGCGCCGCGCGAGTGCTTCGCTTAAAATGCCTCCACCACAGCCAATATCTAATACTTTTTTATGATAAAGGCCTTCGCAATGTTGCTCGATATAGTCTACGCGATAAGGGTTCATTAAATGCAGGGGGGCGAATTCGCCGTCCATGTCCCACCATTTATCTGCGATGCTGTTAAACTTTTCGATTTCTTGCTGATCCATATTTTGCACTGGCATAGCTACCTATATAAACTTTTTGTTTGAACTGATTTGCATTATAAAGCTTACTTGCCCCTGAACAAGGGAAAGCTTATTTTTTCAATGGTATGCAGGCACGAATGTGTTAGAATAGCGGATCAAAAAATGTTAAATGCACATACGCGAAAGCAATAACAAGTATTAAATTCTAGGGAACCATCCTGTATATGAACGATTTGGCGAAAGAAATCCTTCCGGTTAATATCGAAGACGAATTAAAGAACTCTTATCTGGATTATGCAATGAGCGTAATAGTTGGCCGCGCGCTGCCAGATGTAAGAGATGGCTTAAAGCCAGTTCACCGTCGTGTTCTGTTTGCGATGAATGAGCTCAAAAATGACTTCAACAAACCCTATAAAAAATCTGCCCGTATTGTTGGTGACGTGATAGGTAAATATCACCCGCATGGTGACAGTGCCGTGTACGACACCATTGTTCGTATGGCGCAGCCGTTTTCACTTCGTTATATGTTAGTTGACGGGCAGGGGAACTTTGGTTCAGTGGATGGTGATTCACCAGCGGCCATGCGTTATACAGAAGTCAGAATGGCAAAAATTGCCCATTCCTTACTGGCCGATTTAGAAAAACAAACGGTCGATTTTGTGCCTAATTACGATGGTACCGAAGAAATTCCGGAAGTTTTGCCAACGCGTGTGCCGAACCTATTAGTTAATGGTTCATCGGGTATTGCTGTGGGTATGGCGACCAATATTCCACCACACAATTTAAACGAAGTGATCGGTGGCTGTCTGGCGATGATTGAAAACCCAGATATCAGCATTGAAGAATTAATTGAATATATCCCAGGGCCAGACTTTCCGACTGCCGGTATCATCAGTGGTCGTTCGGGAATAGAACAAGCCTATCGTACGGGTCGGGGTAAAGTTTATATTCGCGCCCGTGCCGAAATCGAAGTGGCTGACAATGGCCGCGAGACCATCATAGTTCATGAAATTCCTTATCAGGTTAACAAAGCGCGTTTAATTGAAAAGATGGCCGAATTGGTCAAAGAAAAGCGTATTGATTCTATTTCGGCACTGCGCGACGAATCAGATAAAGAAGGCATGCGTATTGTTATTGAAGTAAAACGAGGTGAATCTGGCGAAGTATTGTTAAATCACTTGTATTCATTAACTCAAATGCAGGTGGTTTTTGGTATCAATATGGTTGCGCTTGAAAACAACCAGCCAAAACTTTTTAATCTGCGCGATATGCTGAAAGCGTTTTTAAACCACCGCCGAGAAGTGGTTACCCGCCGGACGATTTTTGAATTGCGTAAAGCGCGTGAGCGTGCCCACGTATTAGAAGGTTTAGCCATAGCACTGGCTAATATAGATCCTGTCATTGAACTGATTAAACGCTCAGCTTCGCCTGCAGATGCTAAAAAAGGCTTGGTCGAAACCCCATGGTTATTGGGCGATGTTGCCGAGATGTTGGAGCGTGCCGGCACTCATGCTGCCCGTCCAGAGTGGCTTGAGGATGCTTATGGTGTTAAAGGCGAACATTACCATCTGACCGAACAACAGGCGCAAGCTATTTTGGATTTACGATTGCATAAACTGACAGGTTTAGAGCATGAAAAAATCCTAGATGAATACAAAGCCTTGTTAGATGAAATTGCAGAGCTATTGCATATTTTATCCAGCGCAGTCCGTTTAATGGAAGTCATCCGTGATGAGTTGCTGGCGATTAAAGAAGAATTTGGTGATGAGCGTCGCACTGAAATTACAGCGGCTGCACACGACATCAATATGGAAGATTTAATTGCCGAAGAAGATGTTGTGGTCACCCTTTCGCACGAAGGTTATGTTAAGTATCAGCCGTTAACCGAGTATGAAGCGCAGCGACGAGGTGGTAAAGGTAAAGCGGCTACGCGCATGAAAGATGATGATTTTATCGAAAAATTATTAGTCGCCAATACCCATGATACTATTTTATGTTTTTCTGACTTAGGTCGTTTATATTGGTTGAAGGTTTATCAATTGCCTTTAGCCAGCCGAACTGCCCGTGGCCGACCTATCGTTAACTTGCTGCCATTAGAAGAAGGCGAACGTATCAGCGCGATTTTACCAGTTCGTGAATACGAAGAAGACAAATTTGTCATCATGGCGACCGCTAAAGGTACAGTGAAAAAGACGGCCCTTACAGAATACTCACGTCCTCGTGCTAACGGGATTATTGCGCTTAATCTTAACGAAGGCGACCATGTCATTGGCGTAAATATCACTTGTGGCAGCAGTGATATTATGTTGTTTTCGGATGCTGGAAAAGTGGTTCGTTTTAACGAGCAACAAGTTCGTGCAATGGGTCGAACCGCGACCGGTGTACGGGGTATGAAACTAGAAGATTCGCAAAATATTGTTTCTATGATAGTGCCACAAACCGAAGGTGCCATCTTAACAGTGACAGAAAATGGGTACGGTAAACGTACGCCGCTGGAAGAATATCCAGCAAAAAGCCGTGCCACTATGGGCGTGGTATCCATAAAAGTAAGTGAACGAAATGGGGCTGTTGTCGGTGCCGTTCAGGTGAACGATAGTGACCAGATAATGCTGATCTCAAATAAAGGTACCTTAGTGCGTACCCGTGTAAGTGAAGTGTCGTCAGTTGGCCGTAATACCCAGGGCGTTCGTTTAATTCGCACCGGTGAAAATGAACTGGTTGTCGGTTTGGCGCGTATCGAAGAAATCGAAGATGACCTGCCAGTAGAAGAAGTATCAGAAAATACAGAGAATACAGATGAGTAAAGTATTTAATTTTTGTGCGGGCCCAGCCATGTTGCCCGCAGATGTTATGCAGCAAGCGCAGCAAGAGTATGTAAACTGGCACGGTAAAGGCTGTTCTATTATGGAAATGAGTCACCGTGGTGCTGATTATATCCAAGTAGCCCAAGAAGCAGAGCAAGCCTTGCGTGATTTGATGAACATTTCTGATGAGTACGCTGTGTTATTCATGCACGGTGGTGGTCGTGGTCAGTTTGCGGCTGTGCCTTTAAATATTTTACCAGAAGGCGGGCAAGCTGATTATGTCGTCAATGGTTCCTGGTCTAAATCTGCGCTGGCAGAAGCACAAAAATATGGTCAAGCGAATTTAGCCGCTGATTATTATAGCGAAGATGGTAAACGATCAATTACGCCATTTGAGCAATGGCAATTGAGCAAAGATGCAGCGTATGTACATTATTGTCCAAATGAAACCGTCGATGGGTTAGAGTTTGATTATATTCCACAGACTGACAAGCCATTAGTCGCGGATATGTCATCGTGTATTTTATCACGTGAAATCGATGTGAATAAATTTGGTATTATTTATGCTGGTGCGCAAAAAAACATTGGCCCATCTGGTTTAGCGATTGCTATTGTGCGGAAAGATTTAATGGGTAAAGCGCGTCAAGCGACGCCGTCTATCTATGATTATCAAATACAGGCAAAAGCTGACTCTATGTACAATACACCACCAACTTATGCCTGGTATTTAGCCGGTTTAGTGTTTAAGTGGTTAAAAACAAATGGTGGCATAAGTGCGATGGAAGCCCAAAACAAGTTAAAAGCCGAAAAATTGTATAGCTATATAGATAATAGCGAATTTTATCATAATCAGGTTGAAACTCGTTATCGCTCACGTATGAACGTGCCTTTTATGCTTAAAGACGATGCTTTAAACAGCTTGTTTTTACAGCAATCAGAAGCTGCAGGTTTATTGGCTTTAAAGGGGCACCGTTCGGTCGGTGGTATGCGAGCGAGCATTTATAATGCAATGCCAGTTGAAGGTGTTGATGCCCTGATTGAATTTATGCAAACTTTTGCCGTTAAAAACGGTTAAAGACTAAACCAAACACAGAGGTATAGGATGTCGGAAAATGCACCTGTCATTACGATAGATGGACCAAGCGGAGCGGGTAAAGGCACGATCAGTAAACTGGTAGCAGAAAAACTAGGCTGGCACTTTTTGGATAGTGGTGCCATTTATCGTGTTTTAGCATTAGCCGTAGTTCATCATGATATTAACCCAGAAGACGAAGAATCCGTCGCGCCGTTAGCAACCTGTTTAGATGTGCATTTTGATGCCGGAGAAACGGGGGAAACACGCGTTATTTTAGAAGGAGAAGATGTATCTTCGTCAATACGCAACGAAAAAGTCGGCGCGGTTGCTTCAAAAGTTGCCTCTTTACCTCGGGTACGAGAAGCACTTTTACGACGCCAACGAGCGTTTCGAGAAGCGCCTGGCTTAGTGGCGGATGGTCGCGACATGGGCACTGTTGTCTTTCCTGGTGCTGAAATTAAGGTTTTTTTAACCGCATCGGCCGAAGAACGTGCAAAAAGACGTTATCTACAGTTGAAAGACACAGACCCAAGCGTTAAAATTGAGCACCTTTTAGCCGATATCCAAGCACGTGATGAACGTGATGCAAATCGCAGCGTTGCGCCTTTGTTGCCGGCTGAAGATGCATTATTGATTGATTCAACATCAATGACAATAGAGCAGGTAGTTGATCGAGTTTTTTCCTTTATGCAGGAAAAACTGGAAAAATAGCCTGCTTTTTGGCGTTGGTTTTGGCCAGCAAACTAAGGATGGTGCGCTATTTTTAACAACCCTGGGTTAACTGGAAGTGATCCGGATTATTATTTAAAGAAAACTTTATATATGACCGAAAGTTTTGCACAGCTTTTCGAAGAAAGCTTAAATGAATTAGAAACCCGTCCTGGTGCCATCGTTGAAGGTACTGTTGTTGATATCCAGAAAGACGTTGTTCTGGTAGACGCGGGTCTGAAATCTGAATCAGCAATCCCTGCAGAGCAATTCACAAACGCACAAGGTGAATTAGAAGTAGCGATTGGTGACGTTGTACCTGTTGCTCTGGATGCAGTTGAAGATGGTTTTGGTGAAACTATTCTTTCTCGCGAAAAAGCTAAGCGCCACGAAGCTTGGATCCGTTTGGAAAAAGCTTGTGAAGACAATGAAACGGTTACCGGTTTAATCAGCGGTAAAGTTAAAGGCGGTTTCACTGTTGAAGTTGAAGGCATCCGTGCTTTCTTACCAGGTTCATTAGTTGACGTACGTCCAGTACGTGATACGACTTACCTGGAAAACGCTGAACTTGACTTTAAAGTTATCAAGTTAGACCAAAAACGCAATAACGTTGTTGTTTCTCGTCGTGCAGTTATCGAACAAGAAACCAGCGCAGAGCGTAGCGAATTATTGGCTAACCTTGAAGAAGGCCAAGAAGTTACAGGTATCGTTAAGAACTTAACTGACTACGGTGCATTCGTAGATTTAGGTGGTCTTGACGGTCTTCTGCACATCACTGACATGGCTTGGAAGCGTGTTAAACACCCAAGCGAAATTGTTAATGTTGGTGACGAAATCAATGTTAAAGTTCTTAAGTTCGATAAAGAAAAATCACGTGTTTCTTTAGGTCTTAAGCAATTAGGCAGCGATCCTTGGACTGAATTAGCTGAGCGCTTCCCTGAAGGCACTCGCATTGAAGGTCGCGTAACTAACCTGACTGATTATGGTTGTTTCGTTGAAATTCAAGAAGGCGTTGAAGGTCTTGTACACGTTTCTGAAATGGATTGGACTAACAAAAACATTCATCCTTCTAAGGTTGTTAACCTGGGTGATTCTGTTGAAGTTATGGTGCTTGAAATTGACGAAGAGCGTCGTCGTATTTCTCTGGGTCTTAAGCAATGTAAAGCTAACCCTTGGGAAGAATTTGCTAAAAACTACGCCAAAGGTGATCAAGTTAGCGGTAAGATCAAGTCAATCACTGACTTTGGTATCTTTATCGGCTTAGACGGCGGCATCGACGGTCTGGTTCACTTATCTGACATTTCTTGGAATACACCAGGTGAAGAAGCTGTTCGCAACTACAAAAAAGGCGAAGAGTTAACTGCTGTCGTATTACAAGTTGATGCAGAAAGAGAGCGTATCTCTTTAGGTGTTAAACAAATCGACGAAGATCCGTTTACTAGCTACCTGAACACCAACAAAAAAGGTTCAGTAGTGACTGGTACAGTAACCAGTGTTGATGCTAAAGGTGCAACTATTGAGTTAGCCGATAGTGTTGAAGGTTATGTACGTGTAAGCGACATTTCTCGTGAACGAGTAGAAGATGCAACAACTGAGCTGAACGAAGGCGATAAGGTTGAAGCTAAGTTTATGGGTGTTGACCGTAAAAACCGTGTTGTTAGCTTATCAATTAAAGCTAAAGACGAAGCGGAAGAAAAAGCTGCGGTTGAGTCTGTAAACAAACAGCAAGAAGCTGTATTCAGCAACGCAATGGCTGAAGCATTTAAAAATGCTCAAAAAGGTGAATAATTTCACTGCTTAATTAAAAAAGAGGGTAGTTCTGCTACTCTCTTTTGCTTCTCTTTTGTTATACTCTTTATTAACGCCCGTTAATCTTTCGGAGTATTTACAATGACCAAATCAGAATTAATTGAAATCATCGCTGAAAAATATCCATCAATGCAACTGCGCGACGTTGAAGCCAGTGTAAAAGAAATTATTGAATATATGTCTGACTCACTTTCGAGTGGCGATCGTATAGAAATTCGTGGTTTTGGGAGTTTTTCATTACATTACCGAGGGCCACGTGTCGGCCGCAATCCTAAAACCGGCGAAAAAGTTGATTTAGACGGTAAATATGTACCTTATTTTAAACCCGGTAAAGAAATGCGAGAACGAGTTAACGCCAGCTTAACCAAGTGAGGTTAATGTGAAAAACGCTTTTTACCTCATTATTATATTTCTGTTTTCGGTATTTTTATTGTTAATGTCGGCTTATAATACCACTGAAGTGGAATTAAATTATTTGCTGGCCGTGCAAAGCATGCCGTTGGCAGTCGCACTATCAATTTATTTATTAGCAGGGCTTTTGTTGGCGAGTTTTATTTGGCTGTTCTATCTACTAAAAGTAAAAATTCAGTTGCAAACAAAAAACCGAAAAATCAATAAATTAAACCGAGAAATCGAACTTCTTCGATTGCAGTTAAAAGACCAATAAATGCCTGAATTATTATTTCTACTGCTGCCCGTTGCTGTCTATTATGGCTATGTGATGGGACGCAACAGTTTTCGTCAATCCCAGCTTAAACAGCATGAAAAAATTAACCAGGATTTTTTATCTGGTTTAAATTTATTTTTAAACAATCAGCGAGATAAAGCGATAAATGTGCTGATTGAAAACCTCGAAGTCAATAACGAAACCTTCACCACGCATATTGCGCTGGGCAAACTGTTTCGAGCAAAAGGCGAAAATGACAGGGCAATAAAAATTCACCAGTTTTTAGCTAAACAAGATGTGCTAACACCAGAACAAAGACGCACGTCAATTATGCAACTAGCACGTGATTATATTGATGCTGCATTGTACGACAGAGCTGAAAATTTATTACTACCTCAACTAAAAGACCAAGATTGTCAGCGCGAAGCCCGTATTCTCCTTTCTCGTATCTATCAAATATTTAAAGATTGGCAACAAGCATACGAAATGTTAGAGCCAGTTGAAGCCAAAGGTGATGAAAACTTTGATTCTGAAAAAGCATATTTATTATGCGAAGTGTCTGCTGCACATACAGGTGAGCAAAGGGTTGAAATGCTTAAGCGGGCCCTGTTTATAAAAGCAACCTGTGCCCGCGCTTATTTGGATTTAATCGACCACTACGCATCCAAAAATAAACAATTAGAAGCACAATATTTTAGTGCAGAGCTCGCTAAAAAGTGCCCAGAATATATGCCACTGCTTATTGCCCGCATCGAGCAGGTGTTTCCTGCGCAAGATGAGCGCTTGAGTTTTTTAGAGCAGCTACATAAAGATTGTCAAAGCACCGCATTGAGTGAAGCCATTGCTAAAATTTATTTAGATAAAAATAATATAGAAATTGCTCGCCAAAAAATGCTCGAGTGTTTGTCCCGCCACGCCACTATGTCGGGTTTTGCCACTCTGCTGAATTTAAACGCCAGCAGCGTGGCGCCTTTGCAAGGGCAAAAAATGCTGACTGATCTTGAAGCTATGGTGCGCTCAAAATTAAAACAATTACCCGAATACGAATGTGATCAATGTGGTTATCAGGGCAGCTTATTATTTTGGCAATGCCCAAGGTGCAAACATTGGGGCAGTATCAAGCCTATTTCGGGGTTAACAGGAGATTAAAGTTGAAAGAAAACAGTCAGTCACCAGTCATAGTTGCGCTTGATTATAATGATGCAAATAAAGCGATGGATTTAGTTGCTTGTTTATCACCACAAAAGTGCCGCCTAAAAGTAGGCAAAGAAATGTTTACTTTGATGGGGCCCGAGTTTGTTAAAGCATTAGTTAATAAAGGTTTTGACGTATTTTTAGACCTTAAATTTCACGATATTCCGGTGACTACTGCAAAAGCGTGCCGCGCTGCCGCTGATCTGGGTGTGTGGATGGTCAATGTGCATGCAAGTGGTGGTTTAAAAATGATGCAAACCGCCAAACAAATGCTTGCAGAGCATAGTCAAACCCCGCCATTATTAATTGCTGTCACTGTTCTAACCAGCATGGATCATAGTGACTTACAGGGCATTGGCATTCAAACGAGTCCTGAGCAACAGGTCGTCAATTTAGCCAAACTAACTCAAACAGCGGGTTTAGATGGTGTTGTGTGCTCAGCGCAAGAAGCCAAAGCCCTTAAAGCGCAATTAGGGACTGAGTTTAAACTTGTGACCCCAGGTATTCGCCCGGCAGGCAGCGATGCCGGTGACCAAAAAAGAATTATGACACCAGCCACTGCGCTAAAAGCGGGCTCTGACTATTTAGTCATTGGTCGTCCAATTACTGGCGCTGATAATCCAGCTCAGGCGCTTGACGAAATAATAGCCAGCATCTAAAGCTGGTTAGCACAAGGTTTTTGTTGGCTTAGTTGAATCAGATTGTTAAGGCTGATCTTGGCGATCTGAGTCAGCGCTTCGTGAGTAAAAAATCCCTGATGGCCGGTGATAAGCACATTTGGAAAGGTTAATAACCGCTGAAAACAATCATCCTGGATAATCTGCTCAGATCTATCTTCAAAAAATAGTTCGGATTCTTGTTCATAAACATCCATCGCAAAATATCCTATGTGCCCCTTTTTTAATGCTTGGATAATAGCTTGTGTTTCAATCAATCCACCACGACTGGTATTCACTAACATGACGCCTTTTTTTAACTGCATAATGTTTTTTTGATTAAACATGTGTTTGGTCTGATTATTTAGTGGGCAGTGTAAACTGATAATATCTGAATGTTTGATTAGGGTATAAAAATCAACATAACTGGCACCGTACGCCAATGCTTGTGGATTTTGTTCTGGGTCAGTCAGCAAAACTTTACAGTTAAAGCCTGTCAGCAATTTAACAAAAGCTAAACCTATTTTTCCGCCGCCGACCACACCTATGGTTTTACCTGAAATATTAAAACCTAATAGTCCTTGGAGAGAAAAATTGTCTTCTTTAATGCGGTTATATGCTTTATGTAATTTTCTGTTGAGACATAAGATCATTGCCAAACAATGTTCGGCAACAGCTTCAGGGCTATATTCAGGTACTCGAGCGACTTGTATACCAAGCGTTTTAGCTGCAGCGAGATCAATTTGGTTGTAGCCTGCACAGCGCAGCAAAACAATATTAACACCCAGCTGTTTAAGTACACTTAAGCAGGCGTGATCAGCCTTGTCATTAACAAAAATACATACGGCATCAAACCCTTTTGCCATAGTCGCGGTACGAACTGATAACGGCTCTGAAAAATAATCTATCGAGATGTTTGACCCGTTTTTTAACGCCTGATTAAAATATAATTTGTCGTATGGCTTGTTACTAAATATAGCCAAATTAACCTGTTTCATTCGTTGCCCCTTAAAATAATTTAAGTGGACAGAGTTTACTCAGTTTTATGCTGAATCACTTTGTTTTACATCAAGCTTTTTGCGACGCCGACGGCGCGCTCGGTTAAAGGACACACTCGGATAGCCATTGCGGTATAAACGGCATTTTTTCCAATCTTTGTATTTATCTTCATACATATCGGTTCCGAACAAATCCCACTCGGCTCTAAATTGTATGGCCGTTAAATAAGCGTGTAATTGTAACTCAGCCGAATAATCGGCATATCCAAGCGAAAATGTTTTAACTGCAGGTTTACCGTTTTTACGGTAACTGACCCAATAAAAGCGTTCGACTTCTTGACGCCTTTTATCTAACTTTTCGCGAAAACCGACTCCGTTAAAGCCACAACTGGTATCATCTTTGGGTTTATGTACACGCTTAATCATACTCGTCGGGTAGAGCGCTTTGAGTTGTTCATTTCGATGAATCGCCGCTTTGATCGCTTTTTCGACGCCACCCCATTGGCGATATGAATAAAAACCACCGAGATCGACTTTATTGCGAATAAAGCGCATCTGGCAACCGGTATCACAAGGAAAGCTTATGCCGTGCGGATCCACCAAAAGTAGATCCTTTAATTTTTTGGGTATATATTCTGGAATTGCCACTTTGTTTATCGGATATTTTAGCTAAGACGTTTTTACAGGAGGCACGAACAGAAAGCACCGTGTTCTGCTAATCAGAACTGCGGATTAACGCTTTGAATACTAGTCCACAAAAACCGCGCTGTCTAACTAATACCCTTATAAATTCTGTGTGTATGCATATAAAGCTTTTAAAATTTTGACCTTATTCTCATTCCCTGCGTTCTCATTTGCTAATTGCTCAATTTTTTCTACGACCTGCTTTATTGTTAATATATTGGGGAGCTCGCTGGCTGTTAATCTATCCACACAAAAGTTGCGCCAAGTTTCTTGATCCTGTGGTGACATAAGAGCAGGGTAATTGCGGCCTTTAAATCTAAACCAAAGTTTATTAAAGCGCTCATCGTCAAATTGAGGATTATATTCCATTAAGGTTGCCGCAGACATTTGCTGCAATTGATCCATTAACGCTGTGTCTGCTGGGCTAGCAAAGCCTTGGTACAAACTAGCATCTACATCTAGTGGTTCAGGTAGTGACATAGACTGGTAAATCGCGACAGCCTGCTCACGGATCGCTGGATTTTGTTTAATAATATTTAGATGTTTTAAACACAACTCGCGATTTATGCCAAGTCGTTCGGCGTTTTCTGGGTTTAAAGTTTTAGCAGACGCTAAAACTGGACATTTATTGATATGAATGAGTTTAATCGGCGGCCTGACTTCTCCGTCCGCTAAATCTTTTGTTGCGGTAAATAACCTTTGTATTAACGTCTCTATATCTAACTCTAATAATATGCTTGGGTCTTGTTGCAGATCTAACGCAATTAACGCGTTATGGTTGTTAGGATGCCAAGCTAACGGTGCAACCCAACTGCAGCAGCCTTGACTGGCTTTAAATTTTGAAGAGACATGTACTAACGGCGTTACATTATTAATATCAATGAGCTGAGCAACTTTGCGTTTATTTTTTAATTGAAACACATAATCATAAAGTTTTGGCTGTGCTTCTTTTATCAGTTTCGCAAGCGCAATGGTGGCACGAACATCACTCACGGCATCGTGCGCATTTTCGTGCGTTAAACCATTCGCTTGTGCTAAATCTTCTAGCTTAAAACTAGGGCTACCATCGTCTTTTTTGGGCCAAACGATCCCGTCGGGGCGAAGTGCATAACAAGTACGGACCAGATCGATAATGTCCCATCGGGAATTGCCGTTTTGCCATTCACGCGCATACGGGTTAAAAAAGTTTCTAAATGCGCTGTAGCGAGTGACTTCATCATCAAAACGGATCGAGTTATAACCCGCCACACAGGTTTCTGGCTGCGACATTTCGGCTAACACGGCACGCATAAATTCGTGTTCGTTTTTGCCTTTTTTATTGACTAGTTGTGGTGTTAACCCTGTGATTAAACAAGCTTCGGGGTTAGGCAAATAATCCATTGATAAACGACAAAAAATTTCTACTGGCTCTGCGATTTCATTTAACGCATAGTCGGTACGGATAGCAGCAAATTGAGCAGGGCGATCATATCTTGGATCGGCGCCCCAGGTTTCATAATCGTGCCAGAGAATTGTTTGTGTTTTATTGTCGGTCATATGTATTCGCTTTTATTCAAAAAGCACCTACCAAACAGGTGTTTAGATGTGCGTTTTCGTTTATTTTCTTTCGCGTTTATTTATATTGATTCATTGGGGAGCGGGGTAACTCGTGTGTGATAGTGTGTATAACGATTCCCAACTCTGTGTATTTTGTGCAATGGCCTTAACTGATTTAAAGTTAAAACGTTTAGTAAATAAACCGTCAGATCCTGTCCAAGTAAAATCTGATCGTGATGGTATGCCAGTGCGCATCGCAAAGCAAGGAAGGATATCATTTCAATACAGATATCTGATTAGCGGCAACCCTGCTCGGTACACCATAGGTCGAGTTATCCAAAATTGTTGTTATCTCAAGCTCAAGCGCACGAGAAACTCTTACATCTCCGGAAATTAGTTATGGATGGAGTTGCTCCCTGATATGAAGACATTGTCTCCAAAAAAGCAATCTGGATGCATGTTTTGCGTCGCGCGTAAGGATACATTTAGAGATAGCTTGGGCAAACCTAGAAAAATTAATTAACAAAATCTTAGTCTTGTTTACAGTATTCTCAACGCGCTTTTTTTGCTGTACTATTTCTAATAGTGTTCTATTTTCGCAGTTCAAAAAAGGGACTAGGTTTTGTTTTCGCGGAGCTTAACTTCATATCCTAGTCAATACAAAGAAGGATCTTTAACATGAATAAAATCATAATCACCTGCCTTATTTTATCGCTTTCTGGATGTTTTGGCCCAGCTAAGTTTGATACCTATTAGATATCACTGACGACGCTTCAATTAAAGAGTCTACTAGAAAAATATTTGAAAGCTTGCCAGAGGAAAATTAATAGCCAAATTTGTGTACTTAATTTAACAGTCACTTTTGGGCTGTTTATAAAATAGACTGCTAAACTAACCTTACTTATTTAAATACGGAGATATTCTCATGTGTGACGAAGAAAAAACGTCAGAAGAAAGGATTAAGGCCCTAGAAAATGCAGTTGAAGCACTTCAACAAGTAAAGATTGTATTGGGTGATAGCAAAATAAACACAGAAAATATCAAAGCGCAAAAAAACGACGCTTACTTAGCTTTATATAATGCAGCCGTAAGTCAATGTATCGCTATCAATAATACGATGTGGCAAATGCCAACACTGGCAGTCGCGGCTATGCTAGGCGTGAGGCAAGTTGCTGTTTCTTACTCTAACTTTAGCTTGATAGCTGCAATATTTCTCTGCTTAGTGGTTTTAGGGATTAGTTGGATTGGGTTGTTAAATCTTCAACATTTAAAAAAGTCTCTGATATGGCAGCGAACTATGCGTATAAGTATAGAAAGGTTTTTTCAAGCTGCAGAGCGAAAAAATGGTGAATGGCTAGTTGGCCCCACCAGCTATCCAGATGAAAAAGAAACTCCAAAGGATGGTTGGAGTTTAACCTCAAAATTTATAAAAAATAATAAACCTGATCCATTTCATACAGGGAATGAGAAACTCAGATACATTAGTTTAATTGGAGCCATGAGCATTGTGTGCGCATTTATCATTTTAGAAATACTCTTGGTTCATGCTCAATTAGATTATGAATGTGTTAAATGGTTAAAAAGCCTTTGGCGTGGCTAGTTTAAAGTAAACAAAGTGCTTGTTCGATCAAACACTCATCCGTTTCTAAATCGTAAGGCATCGCTTTAAGAGTCAGACCGAGTTTAAATTCTAAAAGTTGCACAGGGGACTATCCAGTAATAGTGATCACTCGTACCGGTTTTATCGTGAACACTTTCATATCACGCATTGGGCTGAGACAGTTTCAACCTAAGTGGTCACCATGGTCAATTTTTAGAGCGTATTGCCTTCCTCGATTTTCGCTTTAATTCTATATGATGTGCGTTATGAATACATAGGATGCAAAGTTTGTTGATCAGATCTTGAGTACTCATATTGTTCCTGTTATTTGCTTGCTAATTGAGTTGCTGCTTAGTTTGCAAACAAATTAAATAATTCGGTATCTAGGTAATAACTATCTTTTTCTAGCTTGTGCCTATTTACCATACCAACATCAACCGCATCGAAATTTTATTTATCAAAAATATCTCAGTGAACTCAGCTTTATTTTGGTCTGACCATTTTTCTTTTATTTAAACTAATTATTGAGGTTGGTTTTGTAATTTTGGTAAGTAAATAAATGTTATTTTGTTTTGTTATTTGTTTGATCAATTGTTGTTTTGGTGTAACAATTAAGCGGATTTTCAACCTAGCTATGTAAACGAGCACTTAAATTAACAAGAGGGAAGTTTTGTTTATGAAAATGAAATCCACTGTGGCTTTGATATTATTAACTGGCACTATCAGTTGTTCAGCCGAAATTGATTTAGACCCAACGCCAACACCAACGCCAACACCAACGCCAACACCAACGCCAACGCCAACGCCAACACCAACGCCGACACCAACGCCAACACCAACGCCAACGCCAACACCAACACCAACTCCAACGCCGACACCAACACCAACGCCGACACCAACACCAACGCCGACACCAACGCCAACACCAACGCCAACGCCGCAACCTGGGCTGGTTAAAGGTCAAATTGGGCCAAATGATTCGGTGCCCGAGATAAATTGTACTCAAACTTTTGACTCGGCCAGCGCGCTAGAAGAGGCGGTTAATTACCAAATGACACCAGGCGCTACATTTTGTTTGGCGGCAGGAACCTATAGCGGGTTAGAGCTCGGGTTTGGTGGAACTGGTACGTCAGATAAACCCATTACGGTAGCGGCTGAATCACCGGGAGACGTCGTAGTTTCTGGCGAAGTCAGTATTAATATGAGTGGCGAATATGTTGTTTTACAAGGCTTCATTTTTAAAGATGGCACTATGGATAATACCATTATTCAAACGCGTGGAAATAGCTCAGTACCTTGTAATTACTGCCGTATTACCGAAAACTCAGTGATCAATATGGATCAAGGTATTGATGATTCAACTAAGTGGATATATATCTATGGTGCTAACAATCGGATTGACCACAATTGGTTTTCTGGTAAAACAACAAAAGGTGCATTATTAGCGATAGATCGTTATGTCGCCGACGGCGTGACCGTGGATGATACCTTTGAAGTGGATAGGGCAGTCATTGATCATAACTATTTTGGTGATCGGCCACCGGCAGATGGAAAAGCGTATCCTGATAGCAGTGACAACGAATACGAAGCAATCCGCATAGGCACCAGTGATTCGCACACCGGTGATTCTTATACTCGAGTAGAATATAACTATTTTACTCGGATACAAGGTGAAGCCGAGGTTATCTCAAACAAATCTGGCCACAATACCATTGCTTATAATACCATTCGTGATAGTGCGGGTTCGATCGTGACACGCCATGGGGAGTTCGCAACTATTCATAATAATTTTATTCTGTCTGATGATTACCCGTTTTCTGGTGGTATTCGTGTGGTCGACGCAAATCATACTATTACAAACAACTATGTTGCCGGTGCTCGCTATGCCAATTCAAACTGGAATGGCGGTATTGTAATTACGTCGTCAAATGGCTCAACCAGCAATGGGTATCAAGATGTTGAAAATATTTTAATCGCGCACAATACCATTGTAGACAGTGTGAATAGCATTAATTTTTTTGGCGGTCGCGAGAGCAAGATCGCTGACAGCGTCTATATGGTGAATAACCTAGTGGCGAATGCAATTGGTCCAGTGATACAAAATATTGACAAAAAGCCAACCAATAGCCTATTTGCAGGTAATTATGTATATGGTTCGGCATTGACCGACGATAGCAGTGTGACCAGTGTAGAAGGCTTTTTTTACCAACCTTTAAATCTATCACCGGATCAACAGGGCCTCTATCGTGCGAGTCAATCGTCACCTGATTTAACCGCGGCAAGCAATTTTGATCTCAATGGTTTTGTTTTGCCATCAACAGATATGGATGGTCAAGCTTATCCGAGCAATCCTATTTCGGGAGCCGATCAAAGTGCAAGCGAGACGGTGAACATAGGTATTTTATCGGCTGATTTGGTAGGCCCATTAAGTTATACGCCTCCCGATACGCAACCTTTTGTTTCCAAGGTAACTATCAATAATCATGATTTTGATAGTGGCGATTTTACTGGTTGGCAAAATAACGGAGCTTTAATCACAACAGCGCCAAATGAAGTTTTTTCACGGGGTATCAGTGCAAAGCTTGATAATGTAAATGCGCAGCTTAAACAAACGGTAAATATTGAGACAAATACTCAGTATACGTTGTCGGCTTTTGTAAAAGGTTATGGCAAGCTTAGTGTCGAGGTTGGGGGACAAGTCTATTCAACCGATACCAGTCGTTCCACTTATGGTTTTGAATCTGTCACTTTTAACTCGCAAGCACAGACAAGCGCAACCATTATTTTAAGTTTAGACGATCAAGTTTTAAATCAGGCATCGATTAAAAATGCTAACTTTGATGATGCGCAGCTAGATTGGGTTGTTGTTGAAGGCTCAGGGATAGGTCAGGTCCAGGATTCATCTAACTCATCGAGTTCAACCGATGGTTCAATTAAGTTTAAATATAATGATTCTGATACTGGCGTTCCTTATGATCCTTATATAGCACAAACCGTCACAGTTGAAAAAAACACCGACTACACCTTATCTATGTACAACCTGTTAAAAAGTTCTCATTCGGGATCTGATGTACGTTTTGGTATTTTTAGCGAAGCAGTCGATGGCAGTGATACGGATGTATTATTAAAAGACGCAAACGTACTGGCCGAAAAAGTCTCTCAGTACGCTAATTTATCAGATGCACCAGAAGGGGAAGATAGCTTTCGTCAAGATAGTTTAAGTTTTAACTCGGGCGATCATGAGCAAGTGACTATTTTTGCCGAATATCAGAGCACAACTGGGGATGAAATAAGAATTGATGAGTTTTCATTGAGCTATCAGGGTACTCCAGCGGCCGGCAGTACGGCGTTTTTTGATAGTATTCGTTTGGTTGCTAGTGAAAAATAATGGGTATAACGCCTGATAGAAAAAAGCGCACAATTTGTGCGCTTTTTTTATGCATGTGGTTGCTGTGCAGGCCATCACCTTATTTTTGATGACGCTGCTTTAAAATCTGGATCACGTCTTTTAATTCTAGATCCATCGACTGTAATAACACAGTTAAATGATATAAAAGATCGGCCGATTCATTGACTAATTCTTCTTTATCGCCTGCTGTAGCGGCCAGCGCGACTTCTACACCTTCCTCACCAACTTTTTGAGAGATGCGTTTTACACCTTTTGCGTACAAACGAGCAGTGTAACTTGAATCTGCATCTGCACCTTTGCGGCTGGCAATTAAACGTTCAAGATCAGTTAAAAAGCTAATTTCAGGCTGAGCGTCTTTATCCCAGCAAGTTTCTGTGCCTAAATGGCAGGTAGGGCCTTTAGGATCCGCTAATGCGATTAAGCTGTCTTTATCACAATCGGTCGATAATTCAACAAGCTGTAAATGATTGCCAGACTCTTCCCCTTTAGTCCACAATCTGTCTTTACTGCGGCTATAAAAAGTGACCAACTGGCTTGCAAAGGTTTTTTCTAATGCGGCTTGGTTTGCATAACCTTGCATTAAAATTTTGCCAGACATTGAGTCTTGTACAATAAGCGGTAATAAACCGTCGCCTTTTTCCCACGCCAGTGATTGATAATTTTGTTCAGTAACTAACAAGGTCTGATCTCCACATTTTGGTTAATAAGCGTATTTTTAAGTTCATCCATAGCAATGACAGACTTATGAAATACACTGGCTGCTAACGCTCCGTCAACATCGGCTTCTTTAAACACACGGGTAAAGTGTTCAATCTCACCGGCACCACCAGAGGCAATCAGAGGTACTTTACAAACTTGGCGGACTAATTTTAGTTGCTCTAGATCATAACCTTGACGAACACCATCTTGGTTCATACAGTTTAAAACAATTTCGCCAGCGCCCATTTGTTGGACTTTTTTAACCCATTCAAGCGTGGTCCATGCCGTTTTTTGCGTGCGTTTTTCATCCCCAGTAAACTGATAAACTTCGTATTGTCCGCTGTCTTTGTTGTAAAATGAGTCAATGCCAACCACGACACATTGCTGCCCAAAGCGGACATTTAGCGCTTTAATTAGCTCTGGATTTGCCAAAGCAGGTGAGTTGATCGAAATTTTGTCGGCACCCATTTCAAGGATCTTCTGTGCATCTTCTACGGTTTTTATACCGCCTGCAACACAAAATGGAATGTCGATTTTTTCGGCAATTCGGCTAACCCAAGCTTTATCAACCACTCGGCTATCGCTCGAAGCCGTGATATCGTAAAATACCAATTCATCGGCACCCATTTGGGCGTATTTTTCAGCGAGTGGAACTATATCCCCAATAATTTCATGGTTACGGAATTTAACCCCTTTCACCACCTTACCATCACGAACATCCAAACAAGGAATTATGCGTCTTGCCAACATGCAATCGCCTCCTCAATGGTGAATTTACCTTCTAATAATGCGCGTCCCAAGATAACACCACTGACTTTGGCAGGTTTTAAATCGCTAATATCAGTTAATTGACCTATGCCACCTGAAGCTTGCCAATGAATATTAGGAAAGGCTTTAACTAACTCGCTGTAAAGCTCAACGTTAGAACCTTTTAAGGTACCGTCTTTACTGATGTCTGTACATAATACATGTCGTACACCCACTTGTGCAAAATCCGCCAATAGGTCTTCTAATTTAACCCCAGAGTCTTCTTGCCAGCCGTGAGTTGCAATCATTTTGTCGCCATTCGCATTAATATTAATGTCGAGTGCTAATACAATGGCGTTTGGACCATAGGTATCAATCCAGTTTTTAACTAATTCTGGTTGTTTAACCGCCAACGAGCCAATCACAACCCGTTCGACACCGGCTTCTAATAACTGTTCAACGTCTTTTTTACGGCGTATACCACCGCCTGCTTGAAAGCGCATTAAGCCGGTATCTACCATGCTTTTTATTAATTCTAACTGGCGTTTTTCTACATCTTTTGCACCTGTTAAATCAACAATGTGCAGCCATTTAGCTCCACCGTTAGCGTATTTTTTCACTACGTCGATCGGGTCGTAGGTGTATTCTGTTTTTTGGGCATAGTCGCCCTGATATAAACGAACAACTTTACCATCAATTAAATCAATAGCTGGAATGATCATGTCGGCATCTCCAAGAAATTTTTAATTATTTTGGCTCCGGATACACCAGAGCGCTCGGGGTGAAATTGTACCCCAAAGAAGTTTTTGTGCTGAATGCTTGCCGAAAATAACTGACCGTATTCACAACCGGCTAGAGTATGAGCTGAAGGGGCAACACAATAGCTATGTACAAAATAAAAATAATCTTTTTCAGTAATGCCGGCAAAAAGCGGGCTATCTGAAATTTTGCTTAGGGTATTCCAACCCATATGAGGTACACGAAGACCTTCCGCTAACAGAGGCTCAACTTTGCCAGGGATTAAATTTAAACATTCAACATCACCTTCTTGCGAATGGCTAGTCATTAGTTGCATGCCTAAACAAATGCCAAGTACTGGCTGAGTGAGTGTTTCAACTAACTCTGGGATGCCTTTTTTTCGAATAATTTGCATGGCTGCACCAGCGGCGCCAACACCCGGTAAAAAGACTTTATCCGCGGCTTTGATAACCGTAGGGTCGTCAGTGACTGTCACTTGGTAGCCTAATCGTTCAATACCAAATTTAAGCGAAGCCATATTGGCACATTCAGTGTTTATAATGACAATCTTCATTATAAAACCCCTTTACTGCTTGGTAATTCTGAGCCTTCAACTTTAATCGCCTGGCGCAGCGCGCGGCCAAAGACTTTAAATAAACTCTCAACTTTGTGATGATCGTTATCCCCATCTGTTGAGAGGTGCAGTGTGATACCCATAGCATCTGTTAATGAACGGAAAAAATGAGGTACCATTTCGGTGGCCATTTCACCCACTTTTTCTGTATTAAAATCGGCTTTTATTTTGCAATAAGGTCGGCCTGAAATATCCATCACACATTGGGCAAGGCATTCATCCATCGGCAGACTAAAGCCAAAGCGTCCAATTCCGCGTTTGTTGCCAAGTGCCTCTTTTAAAGCCATACCTAGTGCTAATGCGGTATCCTCAACGCTGTGATGATCATCTATATGTAAATCACCATTAACTTTAATGTTCATATAAAAGCCACCATGTGTTGAGATTTGATCTAACATATGGTCAAAAAAGCCGATGCCAGTACTGATGTCGGCTTTTTGCTTTTTGTCTAAATTAACTTCCACAGAAATTTGAGTTTCGCTGGTATCGCGCTGAATGTTCGCTGAGCGAGCCTGCACTGTCAATGCTTCAACAATATGTGCCCAATCGATACCGGGTTGACCGTAACGGAAACCTCTAATACCCATATTGGCGGCAAGCTGCATATCGGTTTCGCGGTCACCAATGACATAAGAATGGGCAAAGTCGACTTTACCTTGCTGCAGGTATTCACTCACCAAACCTAATTTAGGTTTGCGGCAACTGCAGTCATCAGCTGGAAAATGCGGGCAAATTAATACATCGTCAAAAATAACGCCTTGCGAGTTAAATACTTGCATCATTTTATTGTGTGCTAATTCAAAATCCGCTTGTGGAAAGCTGTCTGTACCTAAGCCGTCCTGGTTAGTGACCATTACAAGTTTATAACCGTGCTGCTGTAAAGTCAGCAAGGCAGGGACTACGTTTTGTTCAAAAACTAATTTTTCTAACGAGTCAAGTTGATAGTCAACCGGCGGCTCTTCTACTAAAGTCCCGTCTCGGTCAATAAATAATATTTTTTGTCTGCTCATTTTTGGTTAACCTTTAAATGCCTCTAATACGGCAATCACTGCATCGGTGTCAGCTTGTGAACCGATTGAAATTCGTAAACTATTGTCTAACATAATTTGGCCAGAATAATCGCGGATTAAAATGCCGGCGTCTAAAAAGGCTGCAAACAATGCTTTTTTAGCTTGACTACGAAACATAATAAAGTTTGATGCACTGTCAATCTGTTCATAAACATAGTCAGCTTTATCTAATGCAGTCTGAATGCGCTCTTTTTGCGCCAGCACTATGGCTTTTTGCTCGGCCATTTTGGCTAAACCACTTTCGGTTAATGCCTGGCAAGCGATTTGTGCAACTGGCCAGCTAATTGGGTAAGGTGGGATCACTTTACTCATGGCTTCGATAATATCGCGATTGGCTAATGTAAAACCACAGCGGATACCCGCTAAACCAAAAGCTTTTGACAGGGTGCGCATGACGGCTAAGTTATCGTATTTTGCTATCCAGCTAGCCACTGTTTGCTCACTCGCATATTCAATATAGGCTTCATCCACAGCCACTATCGCAGTGTTTTTAAAAATCTCTAAAACTTGTTTAATTTGCTCGTGGTTAACTAAGGTACCGGTTGGATTATTTGGCGCACATATAAAAACGACTTTAACCTTATTTTTAGCGGCTTTTATATTTTCTATATCGAGGCTAAAGTCTGTTTTTAGCGGAACTTTTTTAACCTCAATACCACAGGTTTGAGCACTAATCGCATACATACCATAAGTTGGCGGGCAGATTAAAACTTGCTCATCGTATTCGCAAAATGTTCTGATTAGCAGTTCAATGGCTTCATCAGCGCCGCGGCTAGCTAATACTTGATCAGTTTGTACACCAGCATAGTTAGCGTAAGCTTTAATTAACTCAGGTGGTTGGAAATCTGGGTATCGATTTAATACCGAACTGTCCAAATGGTATTCGTTTGCAAACGGAGATTCGTTGGCATTTAACCAGATATTGCCACCCGACATGCTGCGTCTAGCCGATGCGTAAGGCACTAGGTCACGGATATTATTTTTGGTTAAGGATTTAGCCAAAGTCGTCATCATTCATTTCCTTGTTTACTTTTTTGCAAACGAACACCGACCGCATTACTATGCGCTTGCAAGCTTTCGGCTTCGGCTAACGCCATAATGGCAGGGCCAATTGAATTTAAACCTTCTTCAGTTAACTCTTGAACTGTGTAGCGTTTGCTAAAATCAGCGAGGCTTAAACTGCTATAGGTTTTAGTGTACCCATACGTGGGTAGCACGTGGTTAGTGCCACTGGCATAATCACCTGCAGATTCGGGTGACCAAGCACCTAAAAAGATAGAGCCGGCATTTTCCAGTTTTGGTAACAGGGCACGTGCGTTTTCAGTTTGCACAATTAAATGTTCAGGTGCATATAAATTGCTAACAGTTACCGACTCTTCTAGCGACTCTGTAATAATAACTCGGCTATGAGATAAAGCGCCGCTGGCAATGTCTTTGCGCGGTAATTGCGCTAATTGTTTTTCAACGGCTTGCTGGCAAGCGTTTGCTTGCGCTTGGCTGTCGGTAACTAAAATCACCTGAGAATCTTTTCCGTGCTCTGCTTGCGACAGTAAATCGGCAGCGACAAAATCTGGATCGGCTTTATCATCAGCAATCACTAATACTTCTGACGGGCCTGCTGGCATATCAATCGCCGCGCCTGCGTGGTCTTGGCTCACTTGCTGTTTTGCTTCGGTCACAAAGCTATTGCCGGGACCAAATATTTTGTTCACTTTTTTAATGCTTTCGGTGCCATAAGCGAGCGCAGCAATTGCTTGAGCACCGCCCGACAAATAAATTTCATCAACACCACACACCTTAGCAGCATAGCGTATTTCAGCTTTGATCTGGCCTTCTTTGCCTGGCGGTGTCATTAACACTAATCGTTTGCAGCCAGCGATACGTGCTGGTGTCGCTAACATTAATACGGTAGATGGCAAAGGGGCTGTACCGCCTGGAATATACAAACCAACCGCTTCAATCGGCTGGGTATGTAATTCGCAAACCACACCTGGGCTGGTTTCAACTGTTAACGTTTGGGTTTTTTGTGCGTCGTGAAATCGTTTGATTTGGCCGTGGGCTAGGTCAATAGCCGATTTTACTTCGGCCGATAATTCATCGGCTGCATTATCAATCGCCGCTTGTTCAACTTTTAAGCTAGTTAAGTCAAGGCCATCAAATTTTTGCGCAAGTTCGAACAAAGCGGCGTCGCCTTGTTCTTTTACTTGTTGGATAATGCCGCTGACTGTATTTTTTAATTGTTGGCTATCGCCAAGGGCAGGGCGTGCTAGCACCGCTTGCTGCTCAGATTGGCTTAACTGATTCCAAATCAAGGTTTGCATCATAATCTCCACTTACAAACGGCCATTTATGACCTGCTGATAAATCTCATCCAGTTGAGCCAAAGATTCATCGACAAAACGAAACGCATCGTCCCTTTTATAACTGTCAGATGGGGTCCAATAGCGGGTTTTTAAGCTGTACGGGCGCAACCCTCGTACTGCGTCTTGTTGGCTACAAAAGATATCAACAATATTCGGTTTGTTGATCCAATTGTCGCCTAAGTTTTCTTGCAAAGCATGATACCAACAGGCAAATTGAAACAGTCGCTGCTCTTCAAAATAACCGACAGGTTCGAGTTTATCTAATAGTTGAATTAGGCCTTCATCATGTTTTTTGTTGTATTTGTAATAATCGACAACGTATAAACTTTCAGATAAAAATAACGGTGCACCTAACAAAACCAAATTTTTGCGCCGTAACGTTGAACCGGTTTGCACGATTTCTAAACCGACGTCGCCCGTTTCGCTGTCATTCACTGCATCTTCAACATCGTGTACGGGTTCGATATTTAGTTTTGGATAGCTTTTGTGTACTTTTTCAGCATAGCGACCTTTTACAAACACCTTGTTTTTATGGTGTTCAAGATGTGCCAGATAATCTTTTGGGTATCCGCTGCTGTCATCTTTAGGTTTTTGTTTTGCAATTAAAAAGAACCCCACCATATCCTGTACATCACGCTGCACCACATCATTATAACGGGTTAACATGGCCGACCCGGCTATGCGAACTTTATGTTCTTTTTTTAAATTATAGTTATACATGCCCCATTTGGTCGCGGATGAATTCAGTGAGTTATGCGTCACAGCCAATAATTCATCTAGGCCCGCCACGGCAATATCGGCTTCACCTAAACCAACCAGTGACGAACAATTGTGGGGCTCATCACCTTCAAGACGGATCCGAATATCGTCTAATTTGACATCTGCACCTAAAAAACCGACCCGATAAGGACGTTCTTCGCGTTTTCTGTCAATAAACATACCCAAATGACTGGCGACTGGCGAGTCCTGAATTGAGTCTAAATATTGTCGTGCGATCTGATAATCCTGATGTTTGTGCTTTTTACCGGCTTTAACGGCTTTAATCAATTCATCAGAGTGCGTTAATCCTGTCGCTTGACGACTGAATTTTTGGATAAAATTTTCAAATGTTCGACCGCTTCTGGGTACTGCCATAACAGCGTCGTAAATTGACATCTGTCGTTACCTTTCTTGTTGTATGTTAAACCGATAGTACGAGTTAAAGTAAAAGCTCGCAATTATACGTGATTGTCTCGTGCTTGTCGTCTTTGGCACAAAAAAAAGCCCCCGGACGTTACCTTCCGGGGGCTCAATAATCTTTTTTGATTTCCGCAAGGCCACTCTCTAGCCTTCCGATGACACTGAAGGCTCAGAAATAATAATGAGAATGATGTAAACCCGCCTTGCATAAAAGTGTCATAGTCTTTTCCTATAAAAATCAACAACCTTAAAATATCTTATCGGGCTGCTAAAAGCAAGCTTAAAGGCTGCTTTATTGGCTTTGCCAGCTGACTTTTAGTTGTTTTAACTTTTCTAGTCTAGCTTGCTCCATTTGTTGTTTAATTTGGGCACCCTGATAACCGGCTTCAACAAAGCTGCGAGCGGAAACTGATTGCACCTCACTGAGCGCTTTTTTCATATAGTCTTTTTGTGGATAGGGTCTATCTTCCAATCCTGTGCGGCCACGGGCATCGGCTTCGCAGACATCTAAAAAGTGTTCAAAACGTTCTGCTTTACGCCAGACATCAAAACGGTTAAAGAGTTTTAGCAGGGTACTCGGGCGTAGCTCAGTGACCTTGTGCAAATGGCAATGGTACTCACTAGCGAGTTTAGCCAGGCTTAAATAGCGATTTGGCAAGGGGATTCGCTCCGCCAAGGCTTCAATAACAGCAACACCGGCTTTTTCATGGCCAGGGTGAGAAGGCCAGTATTTTGGATCTGTTTTGGCTTTACCAAAATCGTGGCATAAAGCCGCAAAGCGAACTTCCGGTTTATCGTTGAGCAGACAAATTTGCTCTAGAACCAACATAGTGTGCAGGCCAGTATCAATTTCGGGGTGCCATTTAACAGGATTCGGAATGCCCCATAAGCGATCTAACTCCGGAAGTATTTCAGCGAGCGCTTTTGTTTTTCGCAACACTTCAAAAAAGGCACGCGGCGTCTGACTACACAATGCTTTTTCAAGTTCGCCGAATACTCGCTCTGGGGTGAGCTCGATCAGCTCGCCTGACAGGCTCATCTGTTGCATAAGTTCACTTGTTTCTGGAGCAATTTTAAACCCTAAATGAGCAAACCGAGCAGCAAATCGAGCGGCTCTTAAGACTCTCAGCGGATCTTCTGAAAACGCCGGACTAACATGGCGTAAAACTTTATTGTTTAAATCATTTAGGCCGCCCCAAGGATCGATCAGATCGCCATTTTCATCTTCAGCAATGGCATTAATAGTTAAATCTCGTCGTGCAAGGTCATCTTCTATACTGATATCAGGCGAAGCGTCACAAATAAAGCCATTATAACCACGACCACTTTTACGTTCGGTTCGCGCCAGTGCATATTCTTCACCATTCTCTGGATGTAAAAAAACCGGAAAGTCAGCGCCAACTTGTTGATATCCAGCGTCTAACATCTGTTTAGGCGTTACGCCAACAACAACCCAATCTCTATCTTTAACCTCAATATTTAATAGCCGATCACGAACGGCGCCGCCAACTAAATATTTCTGCATGCATCAACCCTTTAAATTTGCCACGAACCAGCCTACTATAACGCCAAACATACCGGCAGATAAAATAATACTTATGTACCAAGGATTTTTTGGCTTAAATGAAATTCCATTTTCAATAGCCCCCAACCCAGAATATTTATATATGAGTGAGCGTCATAAAGAAGCGCTCGCTCACTTAATGTTTGGTTTAAACGAAACGGGCGGTTTTGTGCTTTTAACTGGGGAAGTTGGGACAGGTAAAACGACTGTCTCACGGGCGCTGCTGGCCCAAATTCCCGAAAACACCCAAGTTGCTTTTGTGCTGAACCCAGGGCTTTCGCAATGGGAACTGTTAGCCAGTATATGCGATGAATTTAATATCAAATATGATGCAACTAATACGTCAGTTAAGGTGCTAACAGATGCGATAAAAGCCTATTTGTTAACTGCGCAAAAAAATGATCAGCGCTGCCTGTTAATTATTGATGAAGCTCAGCATTTAAGAGCTGAAGTTCTAGAGCAATTAAGATTATTGACCAACTTAGAAACGAATACTCGTAAATTATTGCAGGTAATATTAATTGGCCAACCCGAATTACAGGCTTTATTAAAACGCCAAGAGCTCAGGCAGTTAGCGCAACGGATCACGGCTAGATATCATTTATTGCCACTTGATGAAAACCAAGTCGCTTTTTATATCAACCACAGAATGCAAGTTGCCGGTTGCCCGCGTGCGGTATTTACCCGAAGTTCGATTAAACGCATTTATCAAATAAGCCAAGGCATTCCTAGAATTATAAATTTGTTATGTGATCGGGCGCTGATGGGGGCTTATGTTAAACAACAAGACAAAGTTGATCGTCAAATCGTAGAGCAGGCCGCCAAAGAAGCCCTTGATTACGAGAGCCCATCAAACGCCGGAAAAACTTGGCTAAAAGTTGGCGCTATTCTATCTGTCTGTGCACTCAGTGCTTTGGCGCTGTATACCAGTTATCAGCTTTGGTTGATGCAACCTGTTGGTGAAAAAAGCGAACAGACTGAGCAAGCAAAACACTCAACACTTAATTATGATAGCCCGCCTCAAAGTGTGGATAAAACAGATCAGCAAACACGGATGAGTGAGCAAGCGCAATATCCGCTGCCGAGTGCTGGTGTAAATACGGCAATGAAAAACTTAGCATCCGTATGGCAAGTTTCGATTGAACCAGATTCAGGTGATATTTGCGAGCAGATTCAATCGTTTGAACTAAGCTGTGCGAAATGGCGTGGCAGTGTTAGCCAATTGGCTCATTTAAATATCCCTATGGTTTTAGAATTAAATAACGATAAAAACCAAATTCAGTATGCGTTATTAGAGCAAATAATTGCTCCAAAATCAGCACCAGGCTCAAACATTCGTTATCAACTTTCGGCACAGCAAAAATCTGTCACTGTCGAGACTAACTGGTTAGCGTCAAATTGGCGTGGCCAAGCAATTTTATTTTGGCAACCGCCCAGGGTATTGAGCGGCCAACAAATTAATGCAAATAGTTCTGTTACTCAAATTCAGTGGTTAGAAAATCAACTGTCCGTTTTATTGCAGCAGACACGGCGCAAAGTGACCACATTTGATAGTCAGCTAAGCCAAAAGCTTAATCGTTTTCAGCGCCAACACGGCCTAAGTTTGACCCCTTTTGCCGACATCGACACTTTAATCAGCATACAACAATTGTCATTGCAGCATACGCCTAAACTTTTGCAGGAATAATATGTCTTTTCTTCTTGATGCATTAAATAAAAAAAGCCAATCTGACTCAGTTGAGTCAGGTGTGCCCCAAGCTATCTATGCCGATAGCAGTGAGCATGAGCATAAGTCAGGCCGTGCAAAAACGATAGTGAGCTTGCTGCTAATCGGTATAACGGCGTTTATCTGCGGTTATTATTTTGCTTCTCACAAGCCAGAACGGCAAAATCAACCCACTGTGCCTAGTACTGTTCTAAGTAAAATACAACCTGAGGCAGGTGTAACCGAGCACAGTGAAGAAAACAATTCACAAAGGTTAGCAACCGGTGAATTGCAACAGCAAGTTGTCGGCAAATCAGATCAAGCGTTCGTTGTTAAGTCGACAGATACCAGCACTCTGGCTGATATTCAAATTGGCTCTGCGGTGGCAGAACAAACAAACTTTGCTCAGTCGCAGACTGAGATAGCAAATCAGCAAGATAGTGATCCTGCAAATCAAAAAGCCAAACAGGTAGAACAAACATCCAGTCAGCCAACAAAACAACCATCGTCCACCACACAGAACGATGCGGTAGTAAATAAACCATCAAACAATCAGAAAACAGAAGCAGAGCCTTTGTCTAACACACAGAGCGCTAGCGAAAACAGCGGGATCGATAGCGAACTTTTAAAAAGGTTTCAACAAGCCGTTGATCAAACGATGTCATTGTCTGATGAACAAATTTCAAAATCTCTGGGCGGCGTCAATAAAGTACCCGCCTTAACCAGTCTGCCAGATAGTTTTGGTCGTTTAATTCCTAATCTGGATTTTCAGATGCATATTTATTCTAGTGAAGCTAAACAGCGTTGGGTAAAAGTAAATAACAAGATCGTTAGAGAAGGCCAAATAATTGCGCCCGGCCTTAAATTAGAAAAAATTGACCGGCAGCATGTTGAGTTGAGTTATCAAAACAAAAGTTTTTCGCTGCCGGCATTATCTAGTTGGTGATTTTATTCTTGGTTAAGTTGATCTTTTAATCGCTTAAGCGCAGCTTGAATTTTAAGCTGGTTATCTGGCCCCATGCGAATCATCATTTTTTGCAAATCAGATAGTGACTCTAATTCAGGGTCGGCAAACTTATACATTGCTGAAGGGGCGACTAATTTGATGTCCCCTTCAATAACAGGCGCTGCTAACGCGTCGTCTATTGCCCTAATTAAAGTCTGTTTAAAGCTAGAATTAGGGTAACCAATTTCTTCATAAACTTCGTTAATCAGTGGTTGATATTTATTTAAATAGTCTAACATGGTGGCGCTATCGAGCTGCGTGAATAAATTTACATAAGGGGTATATCTTTGGTACGAAGCTGGATCTAATAAATAGTCGCCATCGTCTGTTGGCTGAACTTTAAACTTTTCTTTAGGAGGCGTCACTGGACTTCTCGACTGCAATAAGTCGCCTCGCGCTGCGTTATCAATAAATACCACAAAATTTCTTAATAAATCTTTGTTAACAAAATTGATTTTGCTAATTGATTCCTGCTGATACGCTTGGCTTAAATCAGCTTTAACCACAGGATCACTGTCTTGCAATGGTGGCAGCTCAGGTTTTTTCGGTTTTTCAACTTCAACCACAGGCTCAGGCAAAGGTTCGGGCTCTGGTAGAGGTTCAGGCTCTGGTTCAGGTTCGACTTTCGGTTCTACTTGCGGTTTTTCTTCGATTTGAGGTTTGGACATATCGGGTATTTTAGCTGGCTGTTCAGTTTTTACCGGCTCTTGCTCATCTGAATCTGAATTCATAAAGTAGATAGCGCTAGCAACAATAACGAGGCCTGCAACCACACTCAATGCAATTTTAGACTTACTTTCAGTCGGAGAGGAATTATCGTTTTTTTGCATAGGTTTCTCCATTGTTACAACTTAAACGGTCGATAAGGAATATGTAAAGTGTAGGACTGATTGAAAAAAATAAAAGTTCATAATCAGGTTAAAGATAAATCGGTGCCATTCGCCGCCAATAATAGCCACGGTGAGCACGTTCCGCCCAAACGTAAATTTGATGGCGGATTTTTTTACGGCGTAATATGTCACTTAAATTACGATTATTTTGATAAAAAGGATCTTCCTCACCTATGACTAAAACAATTTTCATTTGTTTTAGTTGGTTTAGGATCTCAGGATCTTGAATATTGGGTAAAAAATGAGTTGGGGTATTAAAATAAACGTCCTCGTTATAATACCCATCAAATAAGTCTTTGAAGTATTCAACGTTCAATGTGAGATCGAAGCGACCACTAAAAGCGACTAGTTCAGAAAAGTGCTGCGGATGCCTAAATGCTATATTAGCGGCATGAAAAGCCCCTAAACTACACCCATGAGAGACTCTGACGGGGTGATCGTTTTTACCATCCATAAAGGGGAGTACTTCATTTAAAATATAGTTTTCATATGCAACATAGCGAGCAATACGGCCACTAGGATGGGCCCAAAAACAATAAAAAGATTCTCCGTCTATTCCATCTACACAAAAGAGTTGGATTTTGCCTTGTTCAATTTTTTCTTTTAAGCGGTCGGTAATACGTAGATTTTCGTATTCATAAAAACGCCCGCCACGCGTTGGAAATACCAATACTTTTTTACCGGCATGTCCAAACACTAATAATTCCATGTCACGCTGCAGGTGGTTACTCCACCACTTGTGATATTCTCGTTGCATTAAATACCTGCCTTCCATTACAGATCTTGAAAAAAATCACCTAGCTCTTCAATCAAGAGATCTTGTTCTTCTTTTTGTTTGTCATACTCACTATGCCCTTCGGTGAGTACAAATAGTTTTTTAGTACAGTTTAAAGCGTTGTAAATCGCAAATTGCCCCGGCGGAGCGACCACAGGATCTGAAAGTGCGGCGGCGATATGTATCGGGATTTTGGCAAATGATGCCGCAATTGCCGCGTCATAAAAAGGGAGGGTGAGCTCAGCAATTTCTGGGTGGCGCTTATAATAAAGCTGTACCGAAGCTGCACTGCCTGTGCTTTTTAAATTCAGCCTTAATGGCTGGTTGCCAAAACTTGGCACATTAAAGTGTGCTTTTTTTATTCTTGCATCAAATGCCGCGGCAATCATCCCGATACCACCAGAAAAACTAATGCCTAATAATCCAATGTGGCCAGATAAATTTGGAAATAACCTTAACAAACAACTCACTGCCGCCCAGGTATCTTCTACACAACCGCGTAAGATATAACGCCTTGGTTTATCTATATCATGTAACACATGCCATTGGGGTTGGCTAGAAACATTTTCAAACGGACTTTTTGAAATGCCGCGACAACATAAAAACAGCAGTGCGCTATCATGATTAAACGGCAAATCAAAATCTGGTTCGGATCGACCTGCATAACCATGGCCAATCACAAAACCACGTTTGATCTGGCCTGAAGCTGGCAGACATAACCACCCCCCAATTACGGCGTTATTGGTTGAGCGGAATTGAATATCAAATACACGCAAATTATCGCGCGTCAGACCCAAATCTTGAATGTTAGGATGAGGGGCGATACTTAAGGTTTTGACCAATCGTGCGCGCCAGAATGCTTCAAAATTGTCTGGTGTTGCTGGTCGTCTTATCTTTAACAGTTCATCCAGGGTGTATCCATACCCGGGATCAAAGTCGAATCTCGAATTGTGTGACATAAAAAACTAGTTAGTCGTTTAGTGTTATGAACTTAATCTAACAGCCTTTATGATTTAAATCAGTATTAGATTTAAAAATGCTCAAATAATTTTATTTAACCCTTGCTTATTAGGTGAAAGTAAAGAACACTATATCTCATTGATTATTACCCAACATTTTTTGTTTTGATTGGATATGGCCTTATCAATTTTAATATGCGATGACTCAAGTTTTGCTAGAAAACAAATGGCAAGAGCAGTACCTGCTGAACTGGATGCTGAGATTAGCTATGCGTGTAATGGAGAAGAAGCCTTACAGGCAATAGAGGAAGGCAAAGGGGAGCTATTGTTTTTAGATTTAACCATGCCAGTATTAGACGGTTTTGAAACTCTCAAGGTGATCCGAAAAAATGACATAAATACTATGGTAATTGTAGTTTCTGGTGATATCCAACCAGAAGCCTATCAAGAGGTAATGGCAAATGGTGCATTGGATTTTATCAAAAAGCCAGCCTCGAAAGACAAGATCAGGGAAGTACTGACTAAATTCGGAATTCTCTGATTGATGCGAGCTGAGCTGTGCAAGATGAAGTAAAGTTTTCAATAGACGAAGAACAGCGCGACTGTTACCAAGAAATCAGCAATGTGGCCATGGGCCAAGCAGCTGATTTGTTAGCACGTTTACTTAAAGTAAAAGTGATTTTACCTATCCCGCAGGTTAACCTGATTGAAGTTAATGAGTTGCGGATGGCGCTGACCGGAGTGCACAAAGATGATAGTGTCTCAGGCGTCTGTCAGGGGTTTATTGGTGATGGTATCGCCGGTGAAGCTTTACTGATTTTTAATGATACCAGCTTTAGCGATATCAGTCGCTTACTCAATTACCAAGAAGCAGAAGTGCATTCGCACGAACTTGAATTTTTAATGGATATTGCCAATATCTTGGTGGGGGCATTTTTGCATGGGTTCGGTGAACAACTGGACGTCGGATTTATGCAAGGCCACCCAAGTGTGCTTGGTCAGCATGTCAATCTTTCCGAACTGATTCAACCTAATCATTATCGCTGGTCTAAAACCTTGGCGGTTGAAATCAGCTACCAAATCGACGGCTATAATATTAATTGTGATTTATTATTATTGTTTACTGAAGATTCAATTCCCGTATTAAATAATAAGATAAATTATTTGTTAGAGGATTAGTTCACCTATGTCCGATCAGTTTAAACAAGTACATTCGTTAATGACATTATTACAAAATGTCGATGTCGGTTTAGTTGTGTTGGACAGGGAATACAATATTCAGCTTTGGAATAACTTTATGGAAAGCCACAGTGGGCTGCATCCGGCTGATGTTAAAGATAAATGTCTGTTTGACGTTTTTGACGAAATCCCCAAAAGCTGGTTTAAACAAAAAGCAGAAAGCGTATTTACGTTAAATACACGAGCATTTACCACTTGGGAGCAACGTCCCTATTTATTTAAATTTAAAAATTACCGTCCTATAACGGGCACAGCTGAGTTTATGTATCAAAACTCAACTCTAATCCCGTTAAAATCAAGCGCCGGCGAAGTCGATTGTGTTGGGCTTATTATATATGATGTCACAGATGTTGCAGTTCATCGGCAAGCATTAAAGGCTGTCAACAATCAGCTGACCATTTTATCAAGGATTGATAAAATGACCGGGCTATTCAATCGTGGTTATTGGCAAGAGCGTTTTTATCTGGAATTTAAACGCTTGCAGCGACAGCCAGATGCCTGCTCTCTTATTTTGTTTGATATAGACCACTTTAAAAAGATCAATGATAGTTATGGCCATAGTGCTGGTGATTTAGTCATTAAAAATACAGCGGATTGTATTCGTGATTGTATCCGCGAAACTGATATCGCTGGGCGATTTGGCGGTGAAGAATTTTCTTTGTTGTTATTTAATGCAGATAAACAGCAAGCAAAGATATTAGCGGAACGTCTGTTAGATGTTATCCGCCAGCAAGTCATTCGTTACCAAGGTGAGCAAATTAAATATACAGTGAGTATCGGAATTGCTGAATATTCACAACACTATACCAGTGCAGAAATTTGGTTAGAACTGGCTGATAAAGCACTTTACCAGTCTAAACACCAGGGCCGCGACTGCATTAACTTGGCTGATTAACAAGCTATTTTTTATACACTCTTGTTTAAATAGATAAAAATTCGATTTTAAATCTTGAACTAAAGATTATTTGCACCTATCTAAGGGATGATTTGGTGCGCGGATTTTACACACCTGTCAATAAAATCAAGCACGTCGGATCAAAGCGTTCTATAGTTATGCCCAATAACATAAAAGAATGCAGCCAAAAATGCACTTTAGTCTTTTTTATATTTAATAAACTAAATGGAGCAATCATCCGTGATACAAATAAAAAATCTAACAAAACGGTTTGGTGACTTTATAGCTGTTGATCAGCTCAACTTAACGATAAACGCTGGTGATATTGTTGGTTTTTTAGGGCCTAATGGCGCTGGCAAATCAACCACCATGAAGATGATCACAGGTTTTATGTCCCCATCAAGTGGAAACATAGTGATTAATGATAAAGATATTCAGGCTGATGACATTTCAGCTAAAAAAGTAATTGGATATTTACCAGAAGGCGCCCCAGCATATGCCGATATGACAGTGATAGAGTTTTTAAACTTTATTGCAGAAGCACGTGGATTAAAAGGAAAACAGAAAAAGACAGCATTAGCACGTGTTTGCCAGCAGGTTGAACTTGATAAAATGCTAAATAAAACAATAGAGACGCTATCTAAAGGTTATAAACGCCGAGTTGGTTTAGCACAAGCTTTAATTCATGACCCTCAGATTTTGATTTTGGATGAACCCACCGATGGACTAGACCCTAATCAAAAACATCAAGTTCGTAACCTGATAAAAAATCTCGCTAAAGAAAAAATTGTCATCATTTCGACTCATATTTTAGAAGAAGTTGAAGCCGTTTGTAATCGAGCAGTCATTATTGCTAAAGGTAAAAAGGTTTTTGATGATAATACTCAAGCTTTGCGTAGCCTTGCTCAGCAAAACCAAACAGTGAAGATAGAGTTTGAAGCAGGTTTGCCTGATATTTCGCAACTTAAATTGGCACCTGGAGTAAAAACAGTGAATACATTAGACAATAATACAGTCGAAGTAACCTCAGATGCCAATTATAACGGCTTGTTCTCACAAATTTTAGATTTAGTTCATCTACAAGGTTGGCAGGTGAATGCAATGTATTTAGATTCAGAACCGCTTGACAAGGTCTTCCGACAATTAACAGAGGAGGCCGCATAATGTTTTTTGCAATTTTTAAACGTGAATTTGTTAGCTTTTTTGCAACGCCAGTCGCTTATGTTTTTATGCTTATATTTTTATCATTGGCGGCTGTATTTACCTTTTATTTAGGTAACTTTTATGAGCGCGGACAAGCAGACCTAGGTCCGTTTTTTAACTATTTGCCTTGGTTATATCTATTTTTAGCGCCTGCTTTGGCAATGAAATCTTGGGCGGAAGAAATAAAATCTGGCTCAATCGAACTTTTAATGACGTTACCTGTAAAAGTTTGGCAAGCTGTACTGGCTAAGTTTTTTGCCATTTGGTTGGTCTTAGGGCTTGCTTTGGCATTGACCTTTCCTTTGTGGCTAACCGCTGGTTATTTAGGAGAGCCTGATCACCCAGCGATTTTAACCTCGTATCTAGCAAGTTGGTTATTAGCGGGTGCGTATGTTGCTATTAGTTGCTGCATGTCTGCTTGTACACAAAACCAAGTTATCGCTTTTATTTTATCTGTGGTGGTTTGTTTTATTTATTTATTAATTGGCAGCTCTATTTTTACCCAAGGTTTACAAACATTACTCCCATCTGTGGTGTTAGACACGCTTTCGTCAATGGGTTTTTTAAACCATTTTGAAGCTTTATCTAAAGGTGTAGTGGCGGCCTCTGATGTGACTTATTTTATATTAGTGAGCACTTTATGGTTACTCATTGCGGGTGCTGTTTTAAATAATAAAAAATCTGCTTAAACAGGGTGTAAGATGAAAAAAATACAGTTTATCGTGTTAATTGCTGCGCTCTTCATTTTATTTTTTGGTGCAGCCTATTTTAATGATCAATATTTAACCGAGTACCGTGCTGATTTAACCGAAGGTCAGGTTTATAGTTTATCAGATGGCTCAAAAAAGATTCTGAAAAAGATAGATGAACCCATCCACTTATACTTTTATTTTTCGGATAAAACATCGGCCGGTTTAACACAGTTACGCAGTTATGCTGACCGGGTAGAGCATCTGTTAAAAACTTACCAACAAAACAGTGGCGGAAAAATAAAACTAAGTATCATTGATCCTGAACCGTTTTCCGAAGCGGAAGATCAAGCAGCCAGTTTTAATTTGTCCGCTGCGCCCATTGGGCCACAAGGGGAAAGCATATATTTTGGGTTAGCTGCACGTAATGCGGTTGGTGAGCAAGACAGTATCGCATTTTTTGATCCTAACCAAGAGGCTGGTCTTGAATACGACATCAGTCGTTTATTGTATCAGCTAATAAATCCGGAAAAAGCAAAGATTACTCTGATTAGCGATTTAAATATCAGTGGTCAAAGTCAAGGGATGAACCCAATGATGGCTTACAATCGGCAACAGCCTTGGGCTTTTTATCAACAACTGAGACAAAATTACCAGGTGGAGTTGTTGTCGGGTGAAGCTGAAAGCCTGCCAGAAGAAACCGACCTTTTGATTTTGATTCAAGCAAATCAATTATCAGATGAATTAGCCTATCAAATCGATCAATACGTGATGGCTGGTGGACATAGCATTATTTTTGTCGATCCAAATAGTGAATCTGATTTTAGCAGCGCTTATGTTGATGGTTCGGCGACCGCAGATTTATTGGCAGGATGGGGCTTAAAAGTTGATTTAGAGCATGTCGTGTTAGATATGCAAAATGCGCTAGAGATCAGCAGTGGCAATGGCGGTTCAGTGCGCCACCCTGGTTATTTGGGATTAACTTCGGACAATATTTCAAATGACTCCTTGATGACAGAGCAATTAGAAACGCTAAACGGTGCTTCTTTTGGCGCTATTTTAAAGGATGAGAATCAAAGCTACCAGCTTAAACCTTTGTTAACCAGCTCGAACAAAGCCATCCTATTAGAAAAATCTCGCTATTTTAGCCAGTCCGATCCCGCCGCGCTGCCGGTCGCTGACGGTGAGCAAAAAGCGCATATATTGGCGGCATTGGTGCAGGGAACACTGGACTCAGCCTATACGGACACAGTATCGGATGAACAAAAAGAAACCTTTATTGGCTCGCAACAAGAAGCTAATTTAGTTCTAGTTATGGACACTGATTTATTGAGTGACAGGTTTTGGGTTCGAAAAAATCAGCTCTTTAATCAAACCATTCTTACGCCGTTTGCTGACAATGGGAGCTTTGTGGCCAACCTCAGTGAGTTTATGAGTGGAGATCCAGCACTGATTTCAATTCGAGCGCGCGGGCGTTTTTCAAGGCCGTTCGAAAAAGTAAAAGATTTGCAATTGGCAGCTGAAGCAAAATTCCGATCCCGCGAGGCGGCACTTCAGCAAGAGTTGCAAAAAACAGAACAAAAACTGACTGAATTGCAACAATCAGAAAGTGATGGGGCACTGTTATTATCGGCTGAGCAAGAGCAAGCAATTAATGACTTTATTCAACAGCGTAATGAAATACGGCAGCAGTTACGGCAAGTTCGCCATCAGTTGAATAAGGATATTGAATCATTAGGATCTTGGTTAAAACTACTGAATGTCGTGGTGGCACCGCTTGTTTTAACGCTTTTATTGTTTGTTTTACGTCTGATATTCAAACGACGTAAGTTAGCAGCCTAAGGGGACGGACAATGCAGAAGAGTATTTTAATTTTATTCATTGCAGTGGCTGTATTGGTCGCTGTATTTTTTAATGATCAACAACCGGAACAAACGACTCAGCAACAAGACTGGCACCCAGTGACGACAGCGAATCGTGCGAGTTTACAATCTATCGAAATTGTAAAAAATGGTGAAACTGTGATCCACGCCGAACTTCAAGACGGGCAATGGATAATGCGCAATGCGGCTAATTTTCCTATTGATATGTCCAAACTCAGTGCTTGGTATCAAAGTTTAATAGACAGTGAAGTGATCGAAAATAAAACCGCTAAAAGTGAAAATTACGCGAAATTAGGGTTAGCTGAGAGCGCAACAAAGATCAAATTAAACTTTAAACAAGATAAAAGCGAAACCTTATATCTAGGTCGACAAACTTCTGCTGGTTTATACGTGCGTCGTGACGGTGAGCCTCAAAGCTGGCTGATTGATACCGCTATAGGTCGGCCGAATGATGCAAATGATTGGTTAGAGACTCAGTTGATTAAAGATATGGATATATTCACCACATTGACGGTGAAACAAGCTGAACAAAGTTGGCAAGCGGTTAAACAAGAAGGTGAGTGGTTGTTAGCCGACTTTGATCAAAACAATGAAAGTTATGCAAGTACACCAACCTTGGCTAGTTACGCACGCTCGCTCAAGAACTTGAGTTTTGAGCAAGTTGCACCGTATCAAAAAACATTATTTGATGAAGCAGCATTTGAGATCAGTTTAACTAAGCCTGAATCCAACAGCACAGTTTTAAGCTTTGTTCAGCAAGAAAATGATTGGTGGCTACATATTAGTACCGAGGCGTATAACCATTGGCAGTTCAAAATTTCAGATTGGTCTGCCGAACAATTGAATAAAACACGCGTTGATTTTATTGAAGATGACGCTGAAAGCACCGACAGTGAAGGTGGGGAAAGTGTCGACTAACCTGTCATAGTCCAGTTGCGACTAAACGCTAACGGGGCATAAAAAAGGGGTGAAAAATCACCCCTTTTTTGGTTTTAATAAACTTAAAGTTGCTCGGCCAACTAAGTAGATTAGCTAACGCGAACCAATTTCATGGTATTTGTTGCCCCAATGGTTTCCATTGCATCACCATGAGTTAAAATAACTAGATCACCTTTTTCTAAGTGTCCGGCGTCTTTTAACGTTGCAATCACGTCATTGCTCAAAGAGGCTGGATTAGATTTGGTTGAATCAAAAAAGAAAGGTAAAACACCACGGTAAAGCGCAGAAGTGGTTAAGGTTTTTTCATGGCGTGATAGTGCAATTATACGAATGCCAGAGCTAATGCGAGACATAAGTTTAGCTGTACTACCGGATTCAGTTAAACAAATTAGTGCTTTAACATCGTCAGTATGGTTGGCCGCATACATTGCCGACAGCGCAGTGGTTTCTGAAATCGAGTTAAAATGCTCGCTTAAACGGTGTTTAGACGCTAATACACTTGGATGTTTTTCAGCACCCTGACAAACACTAGACATTGAAGTCACAGTTTCTAAAGGATATTTACCGGCAGCTGTTTCACCCGATAACATGACAGCATCGGTGCCATCTAATACAGCATTGGCCACGTCCATAACTTCTGCGCGTGTTGGCATCGGGTTTTCAATCATAGACTCCATCATCTGTGTTGCAGTAATAACGGCACGGTTTAACTGACGCGAACGAGAAATTAACTTTTTCTGTTTGCTTACCAAAGCAGGATCGCCAATCTCAACACCTAAATCACCGCGGGCAACCATAACCACGTCGCAATTAGTAATAATATCGTCAATGGCTTCGTCAGTGGCGACAGTTTCAGCTCGTTCTACTTTTGCAACGATTTGTGCATCTAAACCTGCTTCTTGAGCCAGTTGACGAGCGTAAACTAAGTCAGCACCGGATTGCGGGAAAGACACAGCTAAAAAGTCCACACCAATTTTAGCGGCAAGTTTAATATCTTCTTTGTCTTTAGCTGTGAGCGCAGGTGCAGATAAACCACCACCTAATTTATTAATGCCTTTTTTATCTGACAATTTGCCACCCACTTTGACTGTGGTGTGGATTTTGTTGCCTTCAACAGAACTGACTGTTAATTGAACTCGGCCATCATCTAATAATAAAATATCGCCTGCTTCAACATCGTTTACTAAGTTTTTGTAATCTAAACCGACTGACTGCAAAGTTCCTTCGCCGCGACCTAAATCCGCATCTAACGTAAAAGTATCGCCGACGGTTAAAAAGATAGGGCCATCTTTAAAAGTTGAAACTCGGATTTTTGGGCCTTGTAAATCACCTAACAAACCAACATAAACACCAAGCTCTTTGGCGATTTTACGAACGTTTTCTGCACGTTGTAAATGATCTTCTGGGTCGCCGTGAGAAAAGTTCATACGAACCACATTTGCACCTGCTTGAATAATCTTGCGCAGGTTATCGTCTCTGTCAGTGGCCGGACCTAAAGTTGTAACAATTTTCGTTCTTCTAAACATTCGCTGGGCTCCAAATATGCGAGTTTTTATCTGTTTCTTTAATTATTTCTATTATTACCAGACTTACCATTTTTACAGATGACAAATCCGTTAAAATTTAATGTTCTCTCATGCCTTTACTAAAGCGGGATTCTTTTAATCCGTCTTTTACCCTTTTTAAGTTATCTCTAAACTCTGATCCGCGTCGCAGCGTGAATCCGGTGGCTAATACATCGATTAACACTAATTGGGCGATGCGAGAAGACATCGGCATATATAAATCAGTATCTTCACGTACTTCTAATGATAACACGAGATCGCATTCTCTTGCCAAAGGACTTGTTGCATCGGTAATGCCAATCACAGTGGCTAAATTGCTTCTTGCTAAACGAGCGCTTTCGACATGGCTTTTAGTCCGGCCAGTATGCGATATAAAAACAATCACTTCACCTGCTTCACTATTTATACAGCTCATTCGCTGCATTAATACATCGTCAAAACAAATGACAGGCACGCTAAAACGAATAAACTTGTTTTGTGCATCACGAGCAACCGCTGATGAAGCCCCCAATCCAAAAAACGAAATCTTTTTTGCTTGGGTTAACATATCAACTGCCTGGTTGATTTGACTGGTATCTAGATGCTGACGAGCAGTCTCTAAAGCAGCCATGGTCGACTCAAATATCTTATGAGAGTAGGCTTCTGGACCATCTGCTTCTTCAACGTGGCGGTTCAGATACGGGGTACCACTGGCCAAACATTGTGCTAAATGCAGTTTAAAATCAGGAAACCCTTTAGTATCTAAGCGGCGACAAAAACGATTTACAGTTGGTTCGCTCACATTTGCTGCTTGAGCAAGGGTTGCAATACTACTGTGCATCGCATTTTGTGGGGCTGATAAGATAACCTCAGCAACTTTGCGTTCTGATTTACTAAAAATATGCTGATTTTGCGCAATTCTTTCGAGAATATTCATGACTGATGGCACGAGAGACGATTAATGTCTTATATTATGCCCGATTTCAGTTCGTAATTTAACTACAAAATAACCAATAATTATTTTTTTATGTAATTCCACTACATTTTTAAGTACAATAATGCCGATTTTTAGGGTCATAGCAATTCAAATTTCAGCACAAAGGTGAGATGAACTAAAAGGTTTAAGTAATAAACATTTGAATCATAAGTATTATTTTACTAAGTAAACCTAGGGTTGATAGATAAATCTTGCCGCAGATTCAGCGACTTGTGCAAGTTGTAAAGTCACACTAATTAGTGTTCAATACCAACAGAAATGCGTGAAAACCCTTTCACTATTTATATCATCTAAACAAAAATGGGGAGTATTCATGGTCTCGCAGAATAAAAAGCCATGTGATTTAGTATTATTCGGTACCAAAGGAGACTTAGCGCGCCGAAAGCTGTTACCTTCTTTGTATCAATTAGAAAAAGCCGGATTGCTTGACGAAAAAACGCGTATCATTGGCGTCGCAAGACACGAGATGTCGCAATCTCAGTTTGTTAACATGGTTGATGAAGCTCTTAATACCTTTATGAAAGAAGACGTTTGCCAAGACACTTGGGCGCGTTTTTCTGAAAAACTTGATTATTGTCAGATTGATTTAAAAGATCCTGAAAATTACCGTGTTTTGCAAGAGCATGTGAATCAGGAAGAAAGAGTCACATTAAACTATTTTTCAACCCCACCTAGCATCTTCGGCAACATCTGCGAGGGTATCCACACTGCGGGTTTAATTAACGATGAAACTAGAGTTGTTTTAGAAAAGCCAATCGGCCATGATTTAGCTTCATCAAAGGTCATCAATGATCAAGTCGCTAAATATTTTAATGAAGACCAGATCTATCGCATCGATCACTACTTAGGTAAAGAAACCACCTTAAACTTACTTGCGCTGCGGTTTGCAAACTCTTTGTTTACCAATAACTGGGATCATAACTGCATTGATCATGTGCAAATTACCGTTGCTGAAGAAGTGGGTATCGAAGGTCGATGGGGATATTTTGACGATGCGGGTCAAATGCGAGATATGGTGCAAAACCACTTATTGCAATTATTATGTTTGATTGCAATGAATCCGCCAATCAGTCTCGATGCAAATCATGTTCGTGACGAAAAATTACGTGTATTAAAATGTCTTCGTCCAATTACCAAAGACACAGTGGCCGATAAAACCGTTCGTGGTCAATATACCTCTGGTTTCATCCGAGGTAAGGCTGTGCCTGGTTATTTAGAAGAAGAAGGTGCAAATACTCAATCAAACACAGAAACGTTTGTATCTATGCGTGTTGATATCGATAACTGGCGTTGGTCAGGTGTGCCTTTCTACTTGCGTACTGGTAAGCGGATGCCAGAAAAGCTAACAGAGATAGTGGTACATTTTAAAAATATGCCGCACAATATCTTTAAAGAAAGTTACGGCACTTTGCCAGCTAACGTATTGACCATTCGAATGCAACCACGTGAAGGTGTTGAAGTTTCAATGCTCAATAAAATCCCAGGTTTAGATGAGCATATGAATCTGCAAGAAACTAAATTGGATTTGAGCTTTAGTGAAGCTTTTTCTGATCGCCGCATTGCCGATGCTTACGAGCGCCTGTTATTAGAAGCGTTATTAGGCAACCAGTCTTTATTTGTTCGCCGTGATGAAGTTGAAGCAGCATGGACCTGGGTGGATGGTATTTTCCAAGCTTGGGACGATGTGCGTGACAAGCCAAAACCTTATTCAGCGGGTACTTGTGGGCCAGACGCCTCAATTTTATTAATGGCTAAAGACAATCGCGAGTGGGATTAGAGGGTTAATCATGCAATTGAATGAATTTGCTTCTAGCGAAGCTTTAAACACAGAATTTGCCAGCAAAGTTGCAAACTTATTGGCTCAAGGCATTGCCACTAATGGTGAAGCCAGTTTAGTGGTCTCTGGTGGCCGTACACCACTGCCATTTTTTAAACAACTTGCGCAAACGGATATCGAATGGTCAAAAGTTAAAGTGACTTTGGCTGACGAACGCTGGGTGGATGAAAACAATGACGCAAGCAATACAGCATTGGTTAAACAAAACTTATTGCAAGGTAATGCAGCTGCAGCGACATTTGTTGAGTTAAAAACAGCCGCAGCCAGCGCGTTTGACGCGGAAGCCGAGGTGGCCAAAAATTTACAAGCTTTGCCTTTTCCGCTGGATGTTTTAATTTTAGGCATGGGCGAAGATGGCCACACAGCCTCTTTATTCCCATGTTGTGAGCAATTGGAACAAGGTTTAACTTCCTTGTCTACGACGATTGCGACACAACCAACCACAGCACCACATGAGCGGATGTCATTAACATTAAACGCTTTATTAAACAGTCGTCAGATTTTTATTCATTTAGTGGGCGACAGTAAAAAAGCAGTATTAGACAAAGCTTTAGCTGGCGATGACGTTAAAGAAATGCCGATTCGAGCTGTGTTACAACAAGAGTTAACCCCAGTCGAAGTTGTCTGGGCTGCAAAATAACGCATAAATTAAAGGAGGGGAGCCTTATATGAATGCAATCGTGCAGGAAGTAACTCAACGTATTATTGAACGCAGCCGCGCAAGTCGCCAAGCGTATCTGGATAAAGTTGAGCGGGCCCGAGTAAAGGGCCCACATCGTGAAGTTTTGTCTTGTGGTAACTTAGCCCATGGTTATGCCGCTTGTGGCCAACAAGACAAATCCACATTAAAACAATTTACCAAATCTAATATTGGTATCATTACCTCGTACAACGATATGTTGTCAGCACATCAGCCGTATGAACATTATCCGCAAATCATTAAACAAGCGATAGCAGAAGCTGGTAGTGTTGCACAAGTTGCAGGTGGTGTACCGGCTATGTGTGATGGGGTGACACAAGGCCAACCAGGGATGGATTTAAGCTTAGCATCGCGTGATGTTATTGCTATGGCTTCAAATATTGGTTTGTCGCATAATATGTTCGACGGTGCTCTGATGCTTGGGATCTGTGATAAAATTGTCCCAGGTTTAATGATGTCAGCATTGTCATTTGGTCATCTACCTTTTGTATTTGTTCCAGCTGGGCCTATGCCATCTGGCATCTCTAACGCCGAAAAAACCAAAGTCCGTATGTTACATGCAGAAGGTAAAGTTGGCCGTGACGCGTTATTAGAATCAGAATCGGCTTCGTACCATTCGCCAGGTACTTGCACTTTTTATGGCACTGCAAATAGTAATCAGCTAGTGGTTGAAGTGATGGGTCTGCATTTACCAGGTTCATCTTTTGTCGTTACCGAGTCTGATTTGCGCCTAGAGCTAACACGAGCGGCAGCCCGCCAAGTCACTCGTTTAACACACTTAGGGACTGAATATACCCCGATTGCAAAAATAGTTGATGAAAAGTCTGTTGTAAACGGCATCATAGCTTTATTAGCGACAGGCGGTTCAACCAACCATACAATGCACTTGGTCGCAATGGCGCGTTCAGCTGGCATTATCGTTAACTGGGACGATTTTTCAGATTTATCCAATGCAACGCCTTTATTAACCCGCATTTACCCTAATGGCAGCGCTGATATTAATCAGTTTCATGACGCTGGTGGTATGGCAGTGTTATTTAAACAATTATTAGATGCTGATTTATTACATCAAGATGTACACACTGTTTGTGGGCAAGGCTTAGAAAAATATACAAAAACACCTATCTTAAAAGACGGTGAATTAGAATGGATTGATGAAGGTGGCCAATCAAAAGATCCTTCGATTATTGCAAGCAGCGAAAAACCATTCAAATCTAATGGTGGTTTGCAAGTATTGAGTGGTAATTTAGGCCGTAGTGTGATGAAAACTTCGTCGCTGCCAACCGGTGAAGCTGTATTTAAAGCACCAGCACGTGTTTTTGAAAGTCAGCATGCTTTAGAAGAAGCTTTTAAAGCCGATCAATTGCACGGCGATTTTGTTGCTGTGGTTCGTTTTCAAGGACCAAAAGCTGTTGGTATGCCAGAGCTGCATAAACTGACGCCGCCATTGGGGGTTTTACAAGATCGGGGACAAAAAGTCGCTTTAGTCACCGATGGTCGTATGTCAGGCGCATCAGGCCGTGTACCTGCTGCAATTCACATGACGCCAGAAGCAATAGATGGTGGTCTTCTATGTAAGGTAGAAGATGGAGACCTGATTGAAATTGATTCTAACAAAGGCATTGTTAACTTATTGGTTGACGAAAACACATTGGCAAGCCGCCAAGCCAAAACGCCTGATCTAGTGGCGCAAGAGCGAGAAGGCATGGGACGCGAATTTTTTGGTGCAATTCGCAGCCATATGACAGGTGCTGAAGAGGGCGCTTGTAGCTTGTTTGTAGAGGAAAAAATATAATTATGACTCGACTGGTGGCCGATATCGGCGGCACAAATATGCGGATCGCACAAACCACTGGCATCAATCAGTTAACCGATATTCGTAAATATCAAGTAACTGATTATGCCTCTCCGGCTGCGACCATCAAAGCGTACATTGAAGAAACCGGATGTGGCAAAGTAACAGATGCTTGTTTGGCTATCGCCAGTCCGATCAAAGGTGATGTAATCACCATGACTAATCATAGCTGGCAATTTTCGATTGAAAAAAGCCGTTGCGAGTTAGGTTTATCCGCTTTGCATATGATTAACGACTTTACAGCGATTGCGCTTTCTGTTCCTTTTTTACAAGAATCACAAAAAGTGCAAATCGGCGGTCAAGCTGCCGTTGCTAATAAACCGATTGCGGTTTTTGGTGCAGGAACTGGCTTAGGCGCAGCACACGTGATCCCACATGCTGGCAAATGGATAGCGTTAGCAGGTGAGGGTGGTCATGTATCATTTGCACCGAATTCTGAATTAGAACGAAAAGTGTTGGCCGTTCTAGCAGAGCAATTCGGACATGTTTCAGCAGAGCGTTTAATTTCGGGACAAGGGATAAAGAATATTTATCACGCACTTGCAAAAGTGCTGGCTTTGCCCGCTGAGGATTTAACGCCTGCAGAAATTTCTGCAAAAGCAATTGCAAAAGAATGTGCGCTCTGTCAACAGACGCTTGCAATGTTTGCAGAAACTATGGGGAGCTTTGGAGGTAATCTAGCGGTAAATCTGCTCACAGAAGGTGGCGTTTATATCGCAGGTGGCATAGTGCCACGTTTTATTGATTACATAAAAACAAGTCAATTCCGTCAACGGTTTGAGAGTAAAGGTCGTTTGGCCAGCTTTAATAAAAATGTTCCTGTTTTTATTGTGACGGAAGAACAACCTGGGCTATTGGGAGCTGCGGCTTACCTAGCTCAACTTTAAGGGGTTAAATTAGTATGACTACTCGTAATTGGACAATGCAGCCAAACGAACTAATGAATGTTGGTCCGGTTGTACCTGTATTAGTTTTCAAAAAGATTGAACATGCTCTGCCAGTTGCAGAAGCTTTATTGGAAGGTGGTGTTAGAGTGCTTGAAATCACTTTACGCACCGATTGTGCTTTAGATGCCATTAAATTGATTAGCGAAAAATTACCTGAAGCCATTACAGGTGCTGGTACCGTAATCAACCCACAGCAATTACAAGCTGTAGAAGATCATGGGGCTACTTTTGCGATTAGTCCAGGTATCACTGAAAAGCTGCTGACCGCAGCGAATGCAGGTAAAACAGCATTATTACCTGGCATCTCTACTATTTCTGAGTTAATGACGGGCATTGATTTGGGGTATGATAGCTTCAAATTCTTCCCAGCTGAATCTAATGGTGGTGTACCTGCTGTAAAATCAATCGGTGGCCCTTTCCCTCAGATTAATTTCTGCCCAACTGGTGGTATTAACCCTGGTAACTATAAAGAATATTTAGCTCTGCCAAATGTTCGCTGTGTTGGTGGCTCATGGTTAGTGCCACAAGATGCAGTAGAAGCGGGTGATTGGAAAAAGATCACTGAATTAGCAAAAGCAGCTGTTGAGCTTAAATAATACGCTTTTGTTTTAAAGAGAGTCTAAAACAAAAATACCGGCAAAAGCCGGTATTTTTTTATCTTAATTTTAAACCTTAGTTTTTAGCAATATGCGCGACTAAGTCTAAAACTTTGTTTGAGTAGCCGATCTCGTTGTCGTACCAAGAAACAACTTTAACAAAGGTATCTGTTAACGCAATACCAGCTTTTGCATCAAATACTGATGTGCAAACTTCACCGATAAAGTCGTTTGAAACGACATCATCTTCTGTATAGCCTAAAATACCTTTCAATTCATTTTCTGAAGCCGCTTTCATCGCCGCGCAGATTTCTTCGTAAGTGGCTGGTTTTTCTAAGTTCACAGTTAAATCAACAACAGAAACATCTGGCGTAGGAACACGGAAAGCCATACCCGTTAATTTACCATTTAATTGAGGAATAACTTTGCCAACTGCTTTAGCTGCGCCAGTGGATGATGGAATGATGTTTTGACCCGCACCACGGCCACCACGCCAGTCTTTTACTGATGGGCCATCAACGGTTTTTTGAGTCGCAGTTGTGGCATGAACCGTTGTCATTAAACCATCTTTAATGCCCCAGTTGTCGTTTAATACTTTAGCTAATGGCGCTAAGCAGTTTGTTGTACAAGACGCATTTGAAACAATGTCTTGGCCTTGGTAAGAATCCAAGTTAACACCACAAACAAACATTGGCGTATCATCTTTAGACGGTGCTGACATAACTACTTTTTTAGCACCTGCTTCGATGTGTAAACGGGCTTTTTCGTCTGTTAAAAATAAACCAGTTGATTCAACTACAACATCTGCACCAACGGCATCCCATTTAAGATCTGCTGGGTTACGTTCAGCTGTTACACGAACTACCTTACCGTTAACGACTAAATCGCCATCTTTTACTTCTACATCGCCTTTAAAACGACCATGTGTTGAATCGTATTTAAGCATGTAAGCCATATATTCTACATCAATCAGATCGTTGATGCCGACCACTTCAATATCGTCACGCTCAACAGAAGCGCGAAATACAAAACGGCCAATACGGCCAAAACCATTAATACCTACTTTAATCGTCATAGTTGTTCCTAAACTGTTATTTGTGGATTTCAAGGTTGTCACCTGAGTGCTCAAACCTGTCCGAAAATATGTTAGTTAAATAACGTGGAGCATTATACAAAAACTCACTGCTAAAAACGTAAAAAATTTGCTCTATCAGCAATTGATTGTGAAAAAAATATCCCTATCAGCAAAATAATCACAGTTAACCCATTAAATTTTTTTAAAAAATACACAAAATGAATGCAACTAACTTTTTTGACTGATAAAGTAAAATCAATTTCAAAGTGACAGGGTTTTACGATGAATAAAAAAATGATAGACGACTTAGCTAATGCAAAAGGCATAGAAACGAACTATCGAGATGCTTGGGGCAAGGACATGCAGGTTGATACCCGTAGTAAAGCCAGTATTCTGCAATCTATGGGTTATGATATCAGTAGCCAATCGGCACTGAATGAACAACTCGAACAAGAAAAACAAGACTTTTGGTTAACTGCATTAGATCCAGTTAAAGTATTTAGGCAAAAAGACAGTTTTGATATAGAGGTTAGAGTGCCGATAGCTTTGGCGACCGAAACGCTCACCCTTTCATTGACTTGTGAAAATGCCCAAACACCCCGTCGTTTTCCTCTTAAGCCGGTCGACTGTGAAATGATAGATGTTGCAGAGATTGATGGTTACGAGTATCAAGAATACCTATCACAAATACCTATTGATTGTGAGCTTGGTTACCATACTTTGCAATTATTAACGCCCGACGGCCAGATAATTGGTGAGCAATTATTAATTGTCGCGCCAGATAAATGTTACCAACATCCAGCGGTTGCTAACGGTGGACGTGTTTGGGGCATTAACGTGCAATTGTACTGCTTACGTTCAGAACACAACTTTGGTATTGGTAATTTTACTGATTTAAAACAGTTAATTGAACAGTCAGCCGAGACAGGTTGTCAGTTTATTGGTTTAAATCCGATTCATGCGTTATATCCTAATTGCCCGGAATCAGCCAGCCCGTATAGTCCTTCTTCACGACGCTGGTTAAACATTATGTACATAGATCCACTTGCTGTTGCCGGGTTTGATGCATGTAAAAGAGCACAAAGTTTGTATCATTCTAGCGGGTTCCAAAAGAAATTAGCCTCAGCACGAGCCGCTGAGTATGTGGATTATTTGGCAGTTAGCGAACTTAATCTTCCTCTGCTGAAAATCTTACACCAGCACTTTCGTTCTGAGATCCTAGCTAAAGATGGCAATTTAACCGTTGCGTATAAAAACTTTCTTGCCCGCGGGGGAGAACCACTCAAACAACAAGCTGTATTTGATGCAATTCAAGAAACCCTTACTCAACAAGGCATCAATGCTTGGGGGTGGCCGAGTTGGCCCGAAGCGTTAAATCGAGCCGATAAACCTGCGGTTGCCGAATTTGCTGAGCAGCATGCTGAGTTAGTCGATTTTTATATATGGTGTCAGTGGTTAGCGCAAACCCAATTAGACGAATGTCAGCAACTGGCTTTAGATAAAGGCATGAAAATTGGATTATACCGAGATTTAGCCGTGGGTGTTAGCTCAGGGAGTGCTGAAATTTGGGCAAATCATTCAATTTATTGCCATCAAGTGAGTGTTGGGGCACCCCCAGATCCACTCGGACCTTTGGGTCAAAATTGGGGCTTGCCGCCGATTGAACCGAACCGTTTATATCAGCAAAAGTACCAAACACTTATCAATTTGTACCGTGATAATATGCGAGCTTGTGGGGCTTTGCGTATTGATCATGTGATGGCACTATTGCGTTTATGGTGGGTGCCAAAAGACGCACAAGCGACAGATGGCGCCTACGTGTATTACCCAATAGATGATATTTTAGGGATTTTATGTCTTGAAAGCCATCGTAACAAATGTATGGTGGTAGGCGAAGATTTAGGCACTGTGCCTGACGGGATACGTGAAATATTCGCCGAAAACGGTCTTTATTCGTATAAAGTCTTTTTCTTTGAAACAGCGGAAGACGGTGGATATTTATCGCCCGCACATTATCCATCACAATCGTTAGCCGCACTTACCACCCACGACCTGCCAACTTTGCCTGGCTTCTGGGAGTGCGAAGATTTAAAACTGGGCGAGCGTTTAGGCATTTATCAAAGTGGTGAACAATTAGATGGTTTGTTTCATCAACGTCACCATGCAAAACAGCGGATCCTTGACAGTTTGCATGGGCATGGTGTTTTACCAGACGATTTTGCGCGCGATGTATTCGCCGTTGGCGGCATGGATTGGACGTTAAATTCAGCGTTTCAGTGTCATTTAGCCAGTACACAAGCCGCTTTTTTAAGCTTACAACTGGAAGATGCGTTGCAAATGTATAGTCCTGTCAATGTGCCAGGCACGAGTGATGAATACCCTAACTGGCGTCGAAAGTTGAGCCGTAACTTGGTGGATATCTTTAACGATGAAAAAATAATGGGTTTGTACCGAAAATTAAATCAGATCCGTATAACTAACTGACATAAACAATGGCAATGCGTCAAATGGCCAACTAATATTAAAGAGCAAAGCTTGAGCGTATTAAAGATTGGCCGCTGAATCACTTAGCGTGAGCGGTCAACAAAGAATGTTTGCGTTTCATTATTATAAACATGCAACTACAGGACAGAGTATGCTGGTAGATAAATTACAAGAAGCTAGATTAACCCACCCATTTAATTATCTTGGGCGTCATGTTGACGAAAAGGGCGACACCCTAATCCGCGTTTGGGCCCCTCACGCAAGACTCATTGAAATTATTGACCACAGTTCAGGTGAGCCGGTTGGTTCTTTGACCAGTGAAGATGAAAAAGGGTTATTTAGTGAGCGCTTTACTGGCTTAAGCGATGATTTTGTTTACCGTTTGAAAATCACTAATGAGCAAGATACGTACGAAGTTTTAGACCCATATCAGTTTCAGCAAGCGGCCTATCATGCAGTCCATTATGTGACCATGAAACCACAAAATGTTTATAATCAGTTAGGTGCTCAACTTATTGATCTGCCGATGCCAAACGGGCAAAGTGTTCGAGCGACTCGGTTTGCTGTTTATGCCCCAAATGCAGTTGCTGTAAGTCTGATCAGCGACATTAATTTTTGGGATGGCCGCATGCACCCAATGCAAAAAACCGACTGTGGTCACTGGGTATTAGTAATGCCAGAGATGGGACCAGGCAGTAAATATAAATTTGAAATTAAAGATCCTTTAGGTAATCGCTTGCCTCACAAATCGGATCCTGTTGGGTTTTCTGCCGAACAATACCCATCCCATACGTCTATTGTTTACGACCATTCTACCTATCAGTGGAAAGATAAAGAATGGCTAGAAGAGCAAGCTTGTATTGATCGCTACCGCACCCCAATGTCTATTTACGAGTTACATGCTAGCAGTTGGAAAGCACACTTTAATAATGACGGGCGCAAACCCTTAAGTTACCACGAGCTTGCCGAGCAGTTGGTTGCTTACGTCAAAGATATGGGCTACACACATATAGAATTATTGCCGATTTCCGAGTTTCCGTACGACGGTTCTTGGGGGTATCAGCCGGTCGGTTTGTTTGCGCCAACCAGTCGGTTTGGCTCACCTGATGATTTTAAGTTTTTTGTTGATACCTGCCACCAAAACAACATTGGGGTGATAATCGATTGGGTACCAGCACATTTCCCAGAAGATGGCCATGGTTTAGCACGTTTTGATGGCACTTATGTTTACGAATATGAAGATCCACGGCGTGGTTGGCATCCAGACTGGAACTCCTGCATTTACGACTTTGGTAAAGAAAATGTTCGTCAATTTTTAGTCGCTAGTGCGCTTTATTGGTTAGATAAATTTCATGTTGATGCGCTGCGCGTGGATGCCGTTGCGAGTATGTTATATTGGGATTATTCACGTAACGATGGTGAATGGGTTCCTAATGTTGATGGTGGTAACGAAAACTACGAAGCTGTAAGTTTGCTGCGTTGGTTTAATGAAGAAGTATACAAAAGCTTCCCTCATGCATTTACCATTGCCGAAGAGTCAACCGCGTTTCCAAAAGTTTCGCGACCAGTATTTGAAGGCGGTTTAGGTTTTGGGTTTAAGTGGAATATGGGCTGGATGCACGATAGCTTGCATTTTATTTCAAAAGATCCTGCGTACCGAAAATACCATCACAACGAAATTACTTTTTCGATGGTTTATGCATATAACGAAAACTTTATTTTACCGATTTCACACGATGAAGTTGTCCATGGCAAAGGATCTCTGTTGAATAAAATGCCTGGTGATGAATGGCAAGCTGCTGCCAACCACAGATGTTATGCCGCATTTATGTATGGCCATCCGGGTAAAAAACTTAATTTTATGGGCAATGATATCGGTCAGGGGAACGAGTGGAATTACCAAGGCAGCGTTGAATGGCACCTGTTAGAGTTTGATAAACATAAAGGCATTCAAAACCTATATCGAGATCTGAATAAATTATATACCAGTTATCCTGCTTTATATGAAAACGATCATGAGCCAGGAGGGTTTGAATGGATAGAGCATCAAGATGCGGGTCAAAGCATTTTATCTTTTGTTCGTTTTAATCGTGATAAATCAGAAGCCATCTATGTGCTTTGCAACTTTACTCCTATCCCAAGAGATGGTTATCGGATAGGTGTTAAAGAAGCGGGTAAATACAAATTGATATTAAACACCGATGATAAAAAATATTGGGGTAGTGGTTATGGCAAAGTAGTTGAATTTGAAGCGCAAGATCATACTTGGCAAGGGCAACCCTATTCAATTATGTTAGATTTGCCACCACTTGCGAGTGTTTATGTCGTCAAGGTAGTGGAGTAACGGATGACAGCTAAGTCGCAGCATAACTTTACAATGGATGTCGGATCGGCAAGCCGGCTTGGTGCTTATTATGTTGAAGGTGAGGGCACTTATTTTGCAGTATATTGCCCAGATGCCGAACAAGTTGATTTATGTTTGTTTGATGCTGATGAGCAGCAAATAGCACAACTGAGTATGCCAGGAAAACATGGCCGTATTTGGCATACTTTAGTTAAAGAAGTCAAACCAGGTCAATTATATGGTTACCGAATACACGGGCGTTATGACCCAGAAGCCGGGCTTTTTCAATCACCACAAAAACTGCTGATTGACCCCTATGCAAAAGGCCTTAACCGGCCCGTTTGCTGGGATGAACGTTTTTACCAAGATGACTCACAGCACATGATGCCCAAAAGCATAGTCCAGCCTGCTTGTGAGTTTGACTGGCAAGATACGGCAAAGCCAAAAGTACCAGATTCAGACACTATACTATATGAATTACATGTCAAAGGCTTTACCAAAAACCATCCAAAGGTTAAAAAAAGCTTACGTGGAACCTATTTAGGATTATGCCAACCAGAAGTGATTGAGTATATTAAATCACTGGGGGTTACTAGTGTCCAACTCATGCCAGTTATGGCGTTTATGAGTGAACCTAGGTTAACCGAGATGGGGCTAAGCAATTATTGGGGTTATAACCCCATCAACTTTTTTACGCCAGATCCAAGGTACGGTGATAAAAATTCGACTGAAGAGTTTAAAATTTTAGTGCGTGAATTTCACCGCCATGGTCTAGAAGTTATCATGGACGTGGTATTTAACCATAGTGCAGAAGCAGGGATAGATGGCCCGGTATTGTCTTTTAGAGGGTTCGATAACCGTAACTTCTACATGTTTGAGACGGTTGATGGCAAAAAAGATTATTCACGTTACGTGAATAATACAGGGTGTGGTAATAGCATAAACTTAGATAACCCTTACGTATTACAACTAGTAACGGATTCGTTGCGGTATTGGGTACAAGAAATGCAAGTAGATGGTTTTAGATTCGACCTTGCTGTTAGCCTGGCGCGAGAAGGGGATGATTTTGACCATTATTCGGCATTTTTTAAAGTTTTGTTCCAAGATCCCTTATTAAGTCAGGTTAAGCTGATTGCTGAACCTTGGGATATAGGTTGGGGTGGTTACCGGTTAGGGCAATTTCCTGAAAATTGGCACGAATGTAATGATAAATTTCGCGATACCTGCCGCGGCTTTTGGCGATCCGATAAAGGCTTATTAGGTGATTTTGCCACTCGTTTTATGGGCTCTCGGGATGTCTTTTTAAAAGATTTACGATCGATTAATACCAGTGTTAATTATATTGCTTACCATGATGGTTTCACCTTACACGACCTGGTTAGCTATGAGCAGAAACATAACCAAGCAAATGGTGAAAATAATCGGGATGGCCATGGTCATAACTTATCACGCAACTATGGTGTCGAAGGACCAACACGCAGCCGAAAAATTAATAACGTAAGACAAAAACAAAAGCGAAACCTGATAGCGACTTTATTTTTGTCTCAAGGGACACCGCATTTTTTAGCGGGTGATGAAATTGGCCGCACTCAAACGGGTAACAATAACGCTTATTGTCAAGATAACCCAATCAGTTGGTTAGACTGGCAAACAACCACAGCCGACGAAGTTTTATTAGACTTTGTTCGTTTTATGATAGAGCTGCGTCACTCCAGCTGTTTATTCCGGTCGCTAAACTTAGCGGATGATAATTACTTTTTAAGTACTCATGATCATAAAGTAAACTGGTATCATCATTCGGGAAGCAAAATGCAAACCGAACACTGGCATGATTATGATAATCAAACTTTGGCCGTAGAATTATCGTTTCAAGCTTATGAAGATGAAGGGCAAAAAGATAAATATCTAATTATATTTAACGCCAGTGCGACCGATACGCATTTTAGGCTGCCCAAACTGCCAGTCGGCCAACATTGGTATTTATTGTTTGATACCTCGATTGTAAAAAGTTGGCGCAAAAGACCAAAAATGCTAGAAGGTGGTTACTGGCAAGAAAACTTAAGTCTGAGTGTATTAAAACGGTCATAACATCTTATTGATAATGTCATAAAGATGATTTATGGCTTTTATTATCTATATAAACTACTTGTATAGCTCGAACCCTCTCTAAAGCCCCTCAGTTGCTGGTGACTAAGGGGCTTTTTAGCTACAATGCTCGCCACTTTATCAGCAGTAAAAAACAGGAAAATCTAGTACTATGTCAAATTCTGCAAACCCCTGCCAAATTGGCTTAATCGGTTTAGGTGTCATGGGTAAAAACCTTGGCTTAAATCTAGCAGATAATGGTTATTCAGTAGCCGCTTTTGATCTAGACAATGAAAAAGTCCAAGGGATTCTAGATCAAGATAGTGCTGAGCGTGGCGACAAGGCTCCGCGTATTTCTGGCTGCAATTCTTTTGAAGACATGTTAGCCAAATTAGAAAAACCCTATTTAATTGTATTGTCGATCCCAGCCGGTAAACCGGTTGATATTGTGTGTGGTAAATTATTAGAACTTGGTTTGTCGTTAGACGATATTATCGTAGATACGGGTAATAGTTTATGGACAGATACCGTTGAGCGTGAGCAAAAGTACCAAGGCAAGTTTACTTTTTTCAGTTGCGCCGTATCTGGTGGAGAAGTGGGAGCGCGTTTTGGACCTTCATTGATGCCATCAGGGAACAAGTCTGGTTGGGCTCGGTTAGAGCCAGTTTTACATGCAATTTCGGCAAAAGTTGACCCTGCAACAGGTTTACCTCTAGAAAATAATCAACCGGGTAAACCAGTCACCCAAGGTGAGCCCTGTGCCGCTTATATTGGTCCAGCGGGTGCCGGCCACTATGTTAAAATGGTTCACAATGGCATTGAATACGCCGACATGCAGTTAATTTGTGAGGCTTACCAAACGTTAAGAACCGCATTAGACCTGCAACCAAAAGAAATTGCCGAGATCTTTAGAGCTTGGAACAAAGGTCCATTAAATAGCTATTTGATCGAAATATCAGCAGAAGTACTTGCTCAAGACGATCCTGTTACCGGTGAGCCAATTGTTGATAAAATTTTAGATGTAGCTGGACAAAAAGGCACAGGATTATGGACAGCATTAAGTAGTTTAGAAATCGGCTCTCCAGCAATGGCAGTCACTGCTTCTGTTTACGCCCGTGGTCTATCAGGATTAAAAGATAACCGAGTTAAAGCCGCTAAAATACTATCAGGTCCAGCAGAAACTAAAGTATGTGATAGCGAAAAAGAAGCGTTTATTAAACGAGTTCATGACGCACTTTATTGTTCAAAAATCTGTGCATACGCGCAAGGTTTTGAATTAATGAAAAAGCAAGGTGAATTACAAGGTTGGGACTTAGACTTTGCCGCCATTGCTAAAATTTGGCGCGCGGGCTGTATTATTCGAGCAGTTTTTTTGCAGTCAATTACCGATGCGTTTAATAAAAACCAAGATCTTGAAAATCTATTAATGGACGACTTTTTTGCCAGCCAAATTGACAGTTTCCAAGCAAACTGGCGCGAGTCTATTGTTGATGGTGTGCGTTTAGGTGTTCCTATGCCATGTTTTACTTCGTCATTATCTTATTACGATAGCTACCGAAGTGAAACAACTGCCGCTAACCTGTTACAAGGTCAGCGTGACTTTTTCGGCTCTCATACCTTTGAAAGAACCGATCAGCCACGTGGTGAGTTTTACCACATCAACTGGTCTGGCGATCGCGACCAAGTTCGCATTAAATAATCGCATTTTTAACAACCGATCCCGCGCCAATCTTATCGACTGGCGGTTGGCACCGCCAACGGCGTTGCCAACAAGTCGCAAACGCTCGCGGCGTTCGCAAAACAGTGCGCTATGTCCAGCGTCAACCGTATCTCTCGGTCTTGTTTGCTGCCCATCTATACGCAACTAATCAAGTTGTTGGCAAAATTGTTTAATTAATGCTGCCACTCTTGTTCTAAAAACTCAGCGTTACCGTTTTCGAGTTTTACTTCATATTTGGCTTCGTTACCCGAATCATCTCGTGTATAAAATTCATAGATGACTTCGCCTGTGGTTTGTTCACTTTCGATAATACGTTTGGCTTTGATGTTTGGGTATTTAGCTTGCAGGGCCTCAACGACCTTTTGCGGAGTTTCTTGTATCCTTAGGTCACGTTGGATCTCAACAATTTCCCATTGACCATCCCGCAACATCATATCAAATTCTATCTCATTGCCATTTTTGTCCAAACCTTCAATGTCGATGTAGGTATTACCATGTTTAAATTCTTTTTCGGCTTCTTTAGGTGTAAAACCTGGCCGTGCTTGTTTAATTACTTCTTTAGCTTGTGCAGGGATCTCTTCCAGCGTGAGTTCAACCTTTTCGTGTAAGCTCGCACCTATTTGTTCCTGATCAGTACATGAGGCAAAAGTGGTCATTGCAACAGAGACTAATAATACCGACTGTAATGATTTCATGTTAGCTTTCATTTTAACTCCTGTATTAACATTGATTTTAAATTGTTTTACAAAATGGTAGATCAAAATTCAATTAATAGCTACATATTGTCAATCAATAAATGATTACTGGAGTAAAAATAAAAGAAATTGCCCGTCACTGACGACGTCGTGCACTATGCTGATCGCACTGTCGGTAATTTCCTCAAAAAGCCGCAAACGTAGGTTGGCTCCGCCAACGGCGTTGCCAACAAGCCGATCACCGCCGTAGGCGTTGGCGACATTTCCGAAATAGTCAATTCGATTGTTTTTAGCCGATGGGCAATAGTCTCGCGCGAGCCGGTTTAATGTCGATAAGGTTGGCGCTGGATCGTTTGCGAGAAATGCGTCACCAGCAAGGAGGCTGGTGTCGAGCCTATAGGGGCGAAGTTTGCAAAACTGAGCGCGCAAGCAGGAGCTGAAGCCGGGCTTAAGCGAGGATAAGATATCCGAAGCTTAAGGGTTTACGGCGTCATTTGGAGTAAATGTCCAGTGTCAACCGCGGCCACGAGCGCGCATAGGGTTGCGCATGGTTGTTCGTCGATCAATGCAGGTTCAGCGGTGTTTGCAGTTGTTCGCAACGCCTGCGGCGGTGCGCACCTACGCTTTTCTGCGGCTTTTGACGTAAATGTCCAGTGTCAACCGCGGCAACGAGCGTGTTTGTGACTTGTCGCCAACGCCTGCGGCGGTGGGCGACCTACGAAAGACGTGAGTCGTAAGCCAATACCTCAAGGCAGGGCCTGATCTTGGGGGAGCAAATAACCGCCGGCTGAGCGGCGATTATTTGTAGATTTGACGAATGTTTAAAAGCTTGCGCTTTTGGGTGCGCGTGGGAATGGGATAACATCGCGTACGTTTTGTACACCCGTTACATAAGCGACTAATCGCTCAAAACCTAAACCGAATCCACCATGCGGCACACTGCCATAGCGGCGTAAATCACGATACCAATAATAATCGGCCGGATCTAACGACATCTCCTGCATTCGCATATCTAAAATGTCCAAACGTTCTTCACGTTGACTGCCACCTATAATTTCCCCTATGCCGGGTGCTAATACATCCATAGCCGCAACAGTTTTGAGATCATCATTTAAACGCATATAAAACGCTTTAATGTCTTTTGGATAATTTTGCAAAATCACGGGTCCACCAACATGTTTTTCGGCTAAATAACGCTCGTGTTCAGACGACAAGTCGATACCCCATTCAACTGGGAACTCAAATTTCTGCCCCGAATTTTGTAAAATCTCGATCGCATCCGTGTAATCCATACGCACAAATTCAGATTCAGACAAACTTTTTAAACGATCAATAACCCCTTTTTGCACTCGTAAATCAAAAAATTCCAAATCATCCATGCGCTCTTTAAGAACCGCTTTAAACACATACTTCAACATGGCTTCAGCGCAGCTCGCGACTTGGCTTAAATCGGCAAACGCAATTTCGGGTTCAACCATCCAAAACTCAGCAAGGTGACGGCTGGTATTTGAATTTTCAGCTCTAAACGTAGGTCCAAAAGTATACACTTTAGACAAAGCACAGGCATAAGTTTCTACATTAAGCTGACCAGATACGGTTAAAAAAGTTTCTTTACCAAAAAAGTCTTCACTAAAGTCAACTTCACCTTTATCAGTCATGGGTGGGTTTACAGTATCTAAAGTTGAAACTCTGAACATTTCACCAGCCCCTTCGGTATCACTGGCTGTGATTATCGGAGTTGCGATCCACTGAAAACCATTTTCATGAAAAAATCTATGGATAGCTTGAGCTAAACAGTTACGCACTCGGGTCACAGCACCAATTAAATTGGTGCGCGGACGTAAGTGAGCATGTTCTCGTAAATACTCAACAGAGTGGCGTTTCGGTGCCATAGGATAGGTATCCGGATCTTCAACTAAGCCAACAATATGAATATCATCAGCAACAATTTCAAACGCCTGACCTTTGCCTTTTGATTCTACTAACTCACCTGTCACTTCTAACGAACAACTCGTGGTTAATTTAGTGATCTCAGCATAATTTTCCAATTTATTGTCAGCTACGATTTGAATTGGATCAAAACATGATCCATCATGTAAGTTGATAAATGAAAAATTGGGGTTGCTGCGAACGGTTCTAATCCAACCTTTAATAGTAACTTTTTGCCCAATTTGCTGTTTGCCTGCTAGCAGATCACTGATTGCAGTATGACTCATGTCAGGTATGCTCCGGAATATTTTGTTTTAATCTTTAACTGAAGGCGATATGTTACCGATTGCGCGGTGATAAACAAGCATTTAACGATGAAAAAAAGACAAAACGAGCGACGTAAAAAAACAGATCAGGTTATTTTATGGCGTCATTACATTAATATTCTCTGTTGGCTGAGCTTATGTTTAAGTTTAGTCTGGTTATGGTTGGCTGCGCCCGATCGAGTGCCAGGTTATGCGAGATATAAAGAAGTTGAATCCAGTTTTAGATTAGAGTGGGCAAGTGGATATCTCGATTTGTTATCGATTCAACTAATCTGTTGTATTTTATTATCTTGCATTGGTATTTGGCTTAATTTAAAACGACTTAAACGCAGTACTGATCATTTTCATATAAACGTCCCTGTCATCTTGGCTACGAGTGTTGCTGCTTTTGGTTGGGTTAAACTGGCGCTAAGTTAACCCTCTGTTTTATCGTTTGGACATTCAAGCCAGCTCTTAATGGCTTTTGCTAATCGTTTTATATCCGCTCTTTGGCTAATGTAAGGCGGCATTAAATAAACTAAACGACCAAAAGGTCTGATCCAGACACCACAGTCAACAAAATGCGCTTGAATCTTTTGCATATCCACTGGATTTTTGAGTTCAACCACGCCAATTGCCCCCAATACTCGCACTTCATCAACTTGCGGATAGTCAGCGAGCGGCTGTAACCATTCATTTAACCAGTTTTCTATTTGTTTTACTTGTAGCGCCCAATCATTTTTAAATAAAAGACTGATTGCGGCATTAGCCACTGCACACGCGAGCGGATTGCCCATAAATGTAGGCCCGTGCATAAACACCCCAGCTTGGCCCTTGCAAATGCCGTTGGCCACTTTTTCAGTTGTTAGGGTAGCCGCTAACGTCATATATCCTCCGGTTAACGCTTTGCCCAAACACAAAATATCTGGGCTGATATTCGCCCATTCACAAGCAAAAAGTTTACCTGTGCGGCCAAAACCAGTGGCGATCTCGTCCGCTATCAATAAAACATCATAACGCTCGCATAGTCGCTTTAACTCGGTCAAATATTGAGGATGATAAAAACGCATGCCACCTGCACCTTGAACAATTGGTTCAATGATGATGGCGGCAATTTCATTATGATATCGAGCAAGTCTGCTTTCCATTTCGACCATCGCCTCTGGCGTAAATGATTGTTTAAAACCAGCGGCAGGCGATTCAACAAAGTGATGTTTTTGTAACACCTTATTAAATAAGTTGTGCATACCATTCACAGGATCACAAACAGACATAGCGGCAAAAGTGTCACCATGATAGCCGTTTCGCACCGTCAATAGTTTGCTTTTTTGCGGCTTGCCCTCACTGTGCCAATACTGCACCGCCATCTTGATTGCCACTTCAACACTAATTGATCCTGAATCGGCTAAAAATACCTTATCTAAACCAGCTGGCGTTAGCTCAACTAATTTTTTACATAAATCAATCGCTGGCTGATGGGTTAAACCGCCAAACATCACATGCGACATCTTTTCTGTTTGGCTGTGAATCGCTTGATTTAGCTCAGGATGATTATAACCATGGATCGCAGCCCACCAGCTGGACATGCCATCAATTAAATAACGGCCATCTTCTAGCACTATTTTATTTTCATAAGCGCGGCTCACCGGGTATACCGGTAAAGGTTTTGTTAACGAGGTATAAGGATGCCAAATATGGGTCTGATCAAACTTTAAATCCATCATTGTTTAATATTTAACCACCTGTAATCTTTTGTTATTTGATTTGGTTGACAGTCTAACCGAGATAATTAAACTAGCAACTAAATAATTAATAAGGTCAATCAAACAATGCAACCTGTTATCCGCCACGATTGGACGTTGGAAGAAATTCAAGCGCTATTCAAACTACCATTTAACGATTTATTATTTAAAGCTCATAGCACCCACAGGGCCTACTTTAATGCCAACGAAGTGCAGGTAAGCACCTTGCTGTCGATTAAAACGGGCGCATGTCCAGAAGATTGTAAATACTGCCCACAAAGCGCCAGATACGATACTGGGTTGCATAAAGAAAAACTGTTAGAAGTCAAAAAAGTGCTGGAAAAAGCCAAACAGGCTAAAAAAAATGGCTCGACTCGCTTTTGTATGGGGGCCGCATGGCGTAACCCCAAAGATAGAGATATTCCTTATATCGTAGAAATGATCAAAGGCGTTCGGGCGCTTAATTTAGAAACCTGTATGACGTTAGGCATGTTAAGCCGTGAACAAGCGATTACATTGCAACAAGCCGGGTTAGATTATTACAACCATAACCTCGACACTTCTCCCGAATATTATGGTGAAATCATTACCACCCGAACCTTTAAAGACCGACTTGATACGCTTGAAAATGTGCGTGCAAGTGGGATGAAAGTTTGCAGTGGTGGGATTGTTGGTATGGGTGAAAAAGCCAGCGACCGGGCGGGTTTAATCCGCAGCTTAGCGAATTTAGACGCGCATCCTGAAAGTGTGCCTATTAATATGCTTGTTAGAGTTGAAGGCACACCATTGGCTGATAATCAGGATTTTGATCATCTTGAGTTTATTCGCACTATTGCTGTCGCGCGCATCGTTTTGCCTAAATCTTATGTGCGCTTGTCGGCTGGTCGAACCGAAATGAGTGAAGAAATGCAAGCAATGTGCTTTTTTGCCGGTGCCAATAGTATCTTTTATGGCGAAAAATTATTAACCACAGAAAACCCTGAAGCCAACTCAGACATGCAACTGTTTAAAAAACTTGGCATCCAGCCTGAACAGCGTCGAGGTTATGATGATACAGTGACAGTTGCAGCTATATCAGAAGCCATTGGCGAAAGTCAAAACAAGGAAAGCGCTTTATTTTATAACGCAGCGTTGTAATTTTCATGTTGCCTACAACGCTTGTTGATCAATTAGCGCAGCGCAAGCGCCAGTTCGGTTATCGAACGCGGGTTCCCGTTCAACCGCAAGGCAGTTGCATCCGTATCGGGCAAAGCACCTACGTGAATTTTTCTGGCAATGACTACTTAGGTTTGGCTTCCGATGAAACCCTGCTTAAAGATTGTCAGGCACTAAAATTAAATTTGGGCAGCACTGGGTCACCGTTAATTAACGGTTATCATCCGGCGCATTTAGCGTTAGAAGAAGCCCTTTGTGATTGGTTAGGATTTGACCGCTGTTTATTATTTAGCAGTGGCTTTTCTGTTAATGAGTGCGTGCTTAAAACTTTAATGCAAAACCCCAACGATGTGATACTGCAAGATAAACTCAACCATGCTTCGTTGATCGACGGAGCACAGCAAGCAGTCGCTCAACATCAACGCTTTAAACACAATGACATGGCACATTTAGAATCTCGCCTAAAAAAAATTAATTGCTATTCTCTGGTGGTCAGTGAAGGGGTTTTTAGCATGGATGGCGATCAAGCACCGCTTGCACAGCTAACAAAACAATGCCACACATATCAAGCCGGTTTGATGATCGACGATGCACACGGATTAGGCGTTTTAGGTGGGCAAGGGCAAGGTTCATTAGGTCAACAAAATATTTGCAGTCAGCAAGTCGATATTTTCACCGCAACTTTTGGCAAAGCGATTGGCAGCAGTGGCGCTTTTGTTGCTGGCAGTGACCAGTTAATTGAGTATTTAGTGAATCACGCGCGAAGTTATATCTTTAGCACGGCGTTTTCGCCATGGCAGGCAGCGGCAACCCATTTAGCGGTTAAAAAAGTCATTGCTGAAAGTTGGCGGCGTGAGCGTTTGCAACAAAATATCGTTTATTTTAAACAGCAAATGCAATTTTTTGAGCTCGCAGACACAGGCTCAAGCAGTCATATCCAACCAGTGATTGTTGGTAGCAATCAAACCGCACTGGCGTTAGCTGAGGACCTTAGGCGCAGCGGATTTTGGGTCACTGCTATTCGTCCACCAACAGTGCCGGTTGGACAAGCCCGAATTCGCATTACGTTAACCAGCCTGCATAAAAAATCCCAGATTCAAGCGCTGTGTAAACAGATAGCCGTTAGTTTAAAAAATCACAAATGTTTGCTTGAGCAATCTGACCTCAATGTTTTTTCTGATCTCAGTGACCATAATAACTTTCAGGAGCCGAATAATGATTTGCAGTGAACCTGTTGGTAAACACGCTGTGTTTGTGCACCAGCATTTTTCGCGTGCCGCCAGCAGCTATGACCAAGCAGCCCGTTTGCAAAAACAGGTGATTATCAACGCACTTAATTATTTGCCAAAATCGCCAGCACAGCATGCAGCGTACAGCTGTTTAGATATTGGTTGTGGCACTGGCAACTTGTTAAATCATGCTTCATTTTCAAATTATACAGGTGTTGACTTAGCCGCAGGCATGTTGCAGCGTGCAAGGTGCAAATTTCCGTTAAAAAATACTCAGTTTATCCGAGCAGACGCTCACCATTTACCGTTTAAACACGACAGTTTTGATTTAATTTTTTCGTCTTTGGTGGTGCAATGGTGCCAGTTAACAAAAGTATTAACCGAAGCTTATCGGGTGCTTAAACCTGGAGGGCGTTTTTTATTTACGTCACTCACCAAAGGCACATTGGCCGAACTGCAAAATGCATTTTTAGCAATCGATCAGCAGACTCATGTAAACCAATTTATGTCTCAACCTGCACTGCAACAGTGCCTGCAAAACAGCAAATTTAATATCAAACAATTAGATTTTGTGCAGCAGCAAACAGACTATCAAAATGTGATGGCATTATTGCAGGAACTTAAGTCTATTGGCGCGAATACTGTCATCAACGGACAGCCGCGAAATTTATCTCGTACAACCCTTAAACGCTTAGAAGATAACTACCCCAAAACTCATGGCCAGGTGCTAGCCAGCTGGCAATTAGTGTATTGTTTATTGGAAAAATAAATGTCTCTCCAACCTATTTTTATCACAGCCACAGATACAGAATGTGGCAAAACGCGCATTGCTTGTGGATTCATTGATTTACTTAGCCAACAAGGTTTTACCGTTGCTGCATTTAAACCAATTGCAGCCGGTTGTGACCTGCTTGAGGGTCAGTTAAAAAATGAAGATGCACAATATTTATTAAAACATGCCAATGCCAAACAAAGTTATCAGCAAATCAATCCATTTGCATTCGCGCCCCCGATAGCACCTCATATTGCGGCGGCCCAAGTTGGTGTACCGCTTACAGTAGAAGCTCTTTTGCAGGCTTTTCATAATATTCAGTCGGTGAATGCTGATTATTTAGTTGTAGAGGGCGCTGGAGGGTGGCGGCTGCCACTAAACAGTCATCAATTTATGTCAGATTGGGTTGCACAGCAAAATATGGACGTCATTTTAGTTGTGGGTATGCGCTTAGGCTGCTTGAACCATGCCCTGCTAACGGTCGAATCTATTTTAGCTGCGGGCTGCAAAATCAAAGGCTGGGTTGCCAATACCCTAACGCCTGAACCTATGCCTTATTACCAAGAAAATTATAATTATTTGAACGAATATTTATTTTCGGTACATAATATAAGGTGTCTTGGCCAAGTTCCGTATTTGGCCGACGGAGAAAGTGCAGCTGATTATATTCAAATTAGCGATAACCTGTTTGCGCCGAGTTAGGCAAACGGGTTAAATTGAAACCCCGGGGGAGAACAATTAAATGGCATTACATGAAAGAGCTGGCCAGCCGGCCCAGAAGCAAGATTTAACCAATATTCCACGCCTTGTCAGTCAATATTATTTAAACAAACCTAATGCCGATCAATTGGTCAGTTTTGGCACATCAGGCCACCGTGGCTCAGCAGAAAATAGTAGTTTTACACAAACACATATTGCCGCTATTTGTCAGGCACTTGTTGAATATCGCCAGCAGCAAAATATTACCGGGCCTTTATATGTTGGCATGGATACCCATGCGTTATCTGAATGTGCGTTTGCAACAGCCATCGAAGTATTTGCCGCCAATCAGGTTAAGGTTAGAGTGCAACAGGGGCGAGGTTATACACCAACACCTGTTATCTCTCATGCAATCTTAACTCATAACTCAGAGGGCGGAACCGAGCTGGCAGATGGTGTTGTTATCACACCAAGCCATAATCCACCACAAGATGGTGGTTTTAAATATAATCCGCCAAACGGTGGACCAGCAGATACCCAAATTACTGATCAGATCCAACAGCGTGCAAACCAAATCATTTTAGACAAACCAGAAGACGTAAAACGTATGGCTTTTGCCGATGCTTGGGCGTCAGAGTGGGTTAGCGAATACGACTATATTCAACCTTATGTAGATGACTTAAAAAATGTTATTGATATGCAGGCCATTGCAGATTCGGGTTTAAAAATAGGGGTTGATCCTCTAGGCGGATCGGGCATAGATTATTGGCCAGTGATTGCCAAAACCTATGGTTTAAATATCGAAGTGGTAAACAATGCAGTCGATCCGACTTTTTCTTTTATGAGCTTGGATAAAGATGGCAAAATTCGGATGGACTGCTCATCGCCATACGCGATGGCCGGTTTAATTCAGCTGAAAGATAAATTTGATATCGCTTTTGGTAACGACCCAGATTATGATCGACATGGCATAGTCACGCCAAGTGGCGGTTTAATGAATCCAAACCATTATTTAGCGGTTGCGATTCAATATTTGTATACCCATCGTCCAGAATGGCGTCATGACTTAGCGATTGGAAAAACATTAGTTTCTTCGAGTATGATTGATCGAGTTGCTAAAGATCTGGGTAAACAATTAGCAGAAGTGCCGGTTGGTTTTAAATGGTTTGTGGACGGTTTATTTAAAGGCGAATTCGGTTTTGGTGGTGAAGAAAGTGCTGGCGCGTCATTTTTACGTAAAAATGGTCAGGTATGGTCAACGGACAAAGATGGCATAATTTTGGCGTTGTTGGCGGCTGAGATCACGGCTAAAACGGGTAAAGATCCGCATCAGCACTATATTGAGTTAACAGAAAAGTTTGCTCAACCTGTGTATACACGCATTGATGTGGCTGCCACTAAAGCGCAAAAATCTCTGCTAAAAAATCTGTCGGCTGACGCTGTAACGGCAGATACATTGGCGGGCGAGCCAATTTTGGCTAAACTTACACACGCACCGGCTAATAATGCAGCCATTGGCGGTTTAAAAGTAGTCACCGAAAATGGATGGTTTGCAGCGCGTCCTTCAGGGACAGAAGATATTTATAAAATTTATGCTGAAAGTTTTAAAGGTCAAGCCCACCTTGATCAGCTGATCAAAGAAGCTCAGCAACTAGTAGACACTGTTTTCAGCCAATAAAATAGCTTCCCCTCAAGAGCGCCAACCGCTTGACAGCTTAGCTGTCAGGCGGATTTTAAAACACAGGTTAACTTCCCAGAAGATTAAAAAGGACCCGTAATGGCGAAAAAAAACACCCAACAAGATGCAAAATGGCTTGATAAAAAGGCACTAAAAGACTGCATCATACATCATCTGCATTCAACACTCGGCACCGACGAAAATAAAGCTAGCAAAAAAGCCTGGTGGAACGCCACTTGCGCTGCGGTGAACGAATTGGTTTTTGAACGAGCCACACGAACACAAAAAACGCATTATCAACAGGATACTCGAGCCGTCCATTATTTTTCGCTTGAGTTTTTAATGGGGCGTTTATTAAAAAATAACCTCACGAATTTACAGGTCGATCAGGTGGTTTCTGATGCGCTGGCCGAACTCGGTTTAGATATTAACGAGCTTGCCGAAGAAGAGCCGGATATGGCGTTGGGAAACGGTGGTTTAGGTCGTTTAGCAGCCTGTTTTGTCGACTCTTTAGCCACATTGGGTTATCCAGCCATAGGGTATGGCATTCATTACGAACATGGTTTATTTACCCAGGATTTTCATCACGGCCGTCAGGTTGAACGTCCGGATTCATGGCGTGAATACGGCAACCCTTGGGAGATCTGCCGACCTGAGTCTATTCAAGAGATCCCTTTATACGGATATGTTGAAACTCGGTATGACGAAAATGGAAACATCAGTAAAGAATGGCATCCAGGACGCATAATCAAAGGTGTACCTTGGGATATACCTGTCGTTGGTTACGGCGCTAAAACGGTCAATATTTTACGTTTATGGGAAAGCCGAGCTTCCGACTTTTTTAACTGGGATGTTTTTAATGCGGGTGGTTATTTAGATGCCCAAGTTGAAAATGTGCAAGCTGAAACCATCTCTAAAGTATTGTACCCAAATGATAATACAGACGCAGGCAAAGAGCTGCGGTTAATGCAGCAATACTTTTTTTGTGCCTGTTCAATAAAAGATATCGTTCGACGTTATAAGCGGGCACATGGTGATGATTGGTCAGAGTTTACCAAACAGATTGTCATCCAGTTAAATGACACCCATCCAGCGATTGCCATTCCTGAGCTGATGCGGATTTTGGTCGACCGAGCGAATATGCAGTGGGATAAAGCATGGGATATTTGCCAGCAAGTTTTTGCTTATACCAACCATACTTTGTTACCTGAAGCACTAGAAAAATGGTCGGTTCGTTTATTCGAAAAAGTTTTGCCACGTCACTTAGAAATTATATATGAGATTAACCGTCGCTTTTTAGAGGATGTGGTCGAAAAAGTCTATCCCGGCAATGATGCCGTCAAGCGTAAACTCTCGATTATTGAAGAAGGGCACCAAAAAATGGTGCGTATGGGCAACTTGTCTGTTATAGCGAGCTTTAAAGTTAACGGGGTTGCCGAAATTCACTCTAAACTTGTTAAATCCGACTTGTTTCCTGAGTTTGATAAAATTTGGCCAAACAAGTTAACGAATGTAACCAATGGGGTCACGCCAAGACGCTGGTTAAAATCATGTAATCCATTGTTGTCAGATCTCATCAATAAACATGTGGACGAAGATTGGCCGGTCAATCTATACAAACTAAAACGTTTAGCCGATAAAGCGGATGATGCCGAATTTCAGCAAGCATTCTTGGCAATAAAATATCAAAACAAGGTTAAACTGGCTCAAGTTATTGAACAAGAAACTGGCATCAAAGTTGATCCTGAAGCTATGTTTGATATCCAGATTAAACGTTTGCACGAATATAAACGTCAGCAACTTAATCTGATCCATATTATGGCTTTATATAAGCGGCTATTAGAAAATCCAAATTATGAAATGCCTAAACGGGTATTTATTTTTGGTGCCAAAGCTGCACCCGGTTACCACATGGCAAAAGAAATCATTTATGCCATTAACCGAGTCGCCGAAAAGATCAATCAAGACAGCCGTATTAAAGACAAACTTAAAGTGGTCTTTTTACCAAACTACCGTGTCAGCTTAGCCGAAAAAATGATCCCCGCGGCAGACGTATCTGAGCAGATTTCACTGGCTGGTAAAGAAGCTTCAGGTACAGGTAATATGAAACTTGCGTTAAACGGGGCCATTACCATAGGGACCTTAGACGGGGCCAACATTGAAATTGCCGAAGAAGCTGGCGAAGACAATGTGGTCATATTTGGATTAGATGTGGATCAAGTCAAAGCAAAACGAGCACACGGTTATAATCCTTGGGATCATTATTATTCTAATAACGAGCTGAAGTGCGTTTTAGACTGGTTTGAAAGTGACTTTTTCACTCCAGGAAAACCCGGCGAATTAGCCGAAATTAAACGCAGTTTATTAGATTATGGTGATAGTTACCTTACCTTAGCCGATTTTGAATCTTACAGTGATGCGCATAAAAAGCTTGATAAATTATTTATTGATAGAGCGCGCTGGGCCAAGATGGCTATTATTAATACTGCCAGCATGGGTAAGTTTAACTCAGATCGTTCAATTCAAGATTATGTTGATCGCATTTGGCATTTAACCCCATGTACAATTAAATAAGGGTAACGGCTCTGCCAATCACTGTTTTAACAGTAAGGTAGGGCCGAGTTTGTTGAATTTTTTGTTTGCTTTTATCATTGACAGTCTGCGCCTGCGGGCCAATCTAACGCCCAGGGCTCTGTTAACCAGGGTTGATGTTTAACAAACTCAGTTATTGCCGAAAACCCAGCCTGTTGTGGTAAGGCGACGATTTGAATACGCGCACCCGAATACATAAAGTCAAGATATGCAGCATGCAGATGTAATCTGCTGCTGTTTTCGCCTTTGTAAATACAATCACCGTCAATCGGTGCAGCAATGCTTTTCATCATCACTCTAAGCTGGTGAGTTTTACCACTGATAGGTTTTAACAGATATAAACGTTTACCGGGTGTTAAACTAAAAGATTTAAAATAAGTGATTGCGGCGTGCTGCTGACTTTTTAATAAACGCCAACTTTTATTGCGACTGCGCTGCATATCACCTTTAATACAGCCTTGTTTTTTGCGCGCTTTAGCTGGCCCGATTGCAAGATAATACTTATTGATTAAATGGTTTTGAAAACAGTGTTTTAATGCATGTTCAGCAGATAAATGGCGGGCCACAATTAAAAGGCCTGAAGTCTCTTTATCCAACCTGTGCACCGGATACAGGGTTTCGGACGGATAGGCCTGTTTAACTAAGCTGAAAAAGCCTGACTGACCTTGATCATCATGAAAGTCACAGCCAGCCGGTTTATTAAACACGTAAAAGTCGGCATGTTCATATACCAATTCAATGGGGCAATGCATTAACTTTTCTTTTTGCGTTTTTTAATTCCTATGCCCAAATACTGACCTTGCCATCTCGCATAATAGGTGCCAGCACCAAACCATAAGCTCACCAAAATAAACTCAATAATGGCTAAATAGCGTTCATCCGGTGACGCATATAACAAAGTTAAACTATGCAAAAAATATAACATGGCAATAAAATTGGCCCATGCAAAGGTATAGGCATCACCTTTTAATAACCCACGCATTGGGATTAATAACGGAATGCCCCACAATAAAACTAAAAATACTGGCGACAATCCCGACATAGGTGGGGCTAATAAAAAATGCCAGAGTGGGGTTAAAATAACCAACCCTAAATATCCGGTTAACGCCAGCATTTTGGCACGTTTAATTTTATTCAACTGCTCTTCTGTGTGCATAATTGCTCTGCTATTGTGGCGACGCGCCGGCCGTGCGCAAACGCAAGTTTGTACTCTGTGTTATCAGGCGAAACATTATCTGCGTGCTGCCAATGGCTAGCACCATAGGGGCCGCCGCCCGATTGGGTGGTATGTAGTTCACTTTCGCTGTAGGGTAAACCAACAATTAACATGCCTTGGTGCAAAAGCGGCAGCATCATACTGAGTAATGTGCTCTCTTGTCCACCATGAAGACTAGATGATGAGGTAAAAACGCCGGCTGGTTTACCATTTAAACTGCCTTTTACCCAAACATCAGATAAAGTATCAATAAAATATTTAAGTGGTGCTGCCATATTGCCAAATCGTGTCGGGGAGCCTAATAATAGGCCATCCGCCTTGAGTAAATCGTTTTTAGAGCAATATAAATCGCCGTGATCCGGAATGCTTGGGCTTGTTTGTTGGTGTTCGGGTGATACAGGGGCAACGGTTCTAATGTTAGCCACTGCGCCGGTACTTTCTATACCTTCTGCAATGGCGTATGCCAGCTCGCGGGTAGCACCCCCGCGGCTGTAATAAAGCACTAAAATGTTAATCATTGATCAAAGCTAACACGTTTTCAGGGGGACGGCCAATCACAGCCCGATCCCCTTTAATCACGATCGGGCGCTCGATTAACTTAGGGTACTCAACCATCAAAGGGATTAACTCGCTGTCGCTCATTAAATCATCTAAATCCAGTTCTTTGTAAATGGACTCTTTTTCTCTGATAATCTGGTGAATCGACTCTAAACCGAGTTTTTCGCCGATTTTTTCCAGCTCTTGCTCGTTGGGTGGATTTTTTAAATACTCAATTACAATTGGCTGAATATTATGTTCTTCAAGCAATGCCAGGGTTTGTCGACTCTTACTGCATCTGGGATTATGGTAAATCGTATATTCACTCATCGCTAAAGCCTTTTTAAACTTTCTTGTTCACTACGCAATTGTTTAATACGCGCCGAAATACGTTTTTTATCAGTATCCGACTCACTGTCAATATAGTTGAAAGCTGTATGTAATTCATCAATTGCTTTGGGATATGCTAACACTAATGCGTATAACTCAGCTTGAGACTGATGGTACATGGCCCTATCACCCAGCTGTTTATAAGCGTCTGACATTAACTGCCAAGCAAGATAATGTTCTGGGTGCAGAATAATAAAATCTTTTAATAATTCAACTGCTTTATCAGCTTTATTTGCTTTAATCAGCGCGTTTGCATAGTTAAGCAGCAAGACTGGATGATTCGGCCGCAATGCTAGATTATTTTGTAGGCGATCGAACACAGAAGAAAAGTTTTTCAACCCAATGCTAATGTCTGTATACAGGTCTAAATAAAACAAGTTGTCGCTTTCGCGTGCTAACAAGGTTTCAATGAGAGGGCTGGCCTGCTCGTACTTTTCATCCTGCATATAGGCTAATGCTAACGCGTATTGGTAATAGGGATTATCTTGTTGGTTGTTTTGTTGTAACCGTGCCGAATAATATTGAATATGGTAATCTGGGGTGCGTGTATACATGACGGCTACTCGGGTTTGTGCCAACCTGAAGTTTTTGCTTGGTGATAAATTTCTAGCTGGCATACCGTCAATACGTGCTCGAATGTCGCTAACGCGAGATTCTGGTAATGGGTGGGAGTAGAGCATGGCAGGCAATTTAGTAGAGTAGCGGCTTTGTTCGGCTAACCGAACAAAAAAGTCACGAGCTCCACGTGGGTCAAATCCAGCGTCTAACATTATCCGCAAACCAATGCGGTCGGCTTCTTTTTCGTTTTGGCGATTATAATTCAGTGCCATTTGCTGGCTACTTGCTTGTGCGGTTGTGATAGCGGCAGCGCCTGCGCTGGGGTCTGCCATTGCAATTAATATCGCCCCCAATAAAGTTGCAATATTTAATGGGGCATTCCGCTGGTTTTCTTCGATGGTTCTAGCGATATGGCGCTGAGTGACGTGAGCAATTTCGTGGCCAATGACCGACGCAAGCTCACTTTCAGTTTCTGCTGATAATAATGTCTGAGTATGTAACGCAACGACCCCACCAAAAGTTGCAAAAGCATTAATCGATGGATTGCGAATCAAATAAAAGTCAAACGGATAACGAACATCGGGCGCTTTAGACACTAACCGATTACCCAGTTCATTAATATAATTATCTAATAATGGGTCACTAATCACCGGCGACGTCGCCCTTAGCTGGCGGCGGATCACCCGACCAATGGCTTTTTCTTTTTCTATCGTCAAACTGCCTGCCGCCACAGTGCCTAAATCGGGCAATCGATGGCCAGACTCAATGGCAGGCGTTGAAAAGCTGCAAGCCAATGCGAGCGGTAACAATAATGTTTGAATCTTTTTCAACAAAATTTTGTCCTAAAGCTAATAGTTTTATTTTTTCGACCAATAAAAATGATTTTAGTTTATCGCCTGTCTGCCGATAATACAGTAAGCTTGTGGTTTAATTTTTGATCCAGCAAGACATAAATTGAGCGTGACATGTTACACATATTAGATTGCCGCGGTTTAGTCTGCCCAATGCCACTACTCAAACTTAAGCTAAAATTAAAACAAATGTCCAGTGGCGACCAATTAAAATTATGGCTAACGGATACGGGCTCCAAAACCGATATTCCACGCTGGTTAAACAAAGTGGGAATGAATCATCAAACAATACAAACACAGGATGGGCTGTTGATTCTGATCAAAAAATAGGGGGGCTTATGAGCCTGGATTTAATCATACCTTTTATTGAAAGGCGTGCACAAAATCAACTAAAACCGAAAAATATGGTGATCAGCCGAATTCAAAAAGAGCAAAAAATCGATGCTGATGAAAAAGAAGATAAATATTATCAGCACAGATTGCCCGTCCGTGCCCGTGTTCAAAATCAGCCCAAAGAAGATGATGGCAAACATCATCATATTGATATTATGGTTTAGAAACAGGATAATCAGCGCCTTTTATTGGTCAGAGCATACCATCGACAAGATTAATAGGGGCCGAGTTTGAGCGAGATAGATAAGATTTTTGCGGCGGATGGGCAATTGGCTGCAGCCGTGCCCGGTTATCAACCTCGCGAAGCTCAAGTGACCCTAGCGAGCACTTTTTACCAAACCATTAAAGCGCAAGAACTATTAATTGCTGAAGCGGGTACAGGCACAGGTAAAACTTTTGCCTATTTACTCCCTGCGGTGTTAAGCGGCAAAAAAGTCATTGTTTCAACAGGGACTAAAAACCTGCAAGAGCAGTTGTACCATAAAGACTTACCACTTGTTAAAAAGGTCACAGGTCAACGCATAAAATCAGCGCTGTTGAAAGGGCGTTCCAATTATCTTTGTTTAAATCGCTACAAATTACATAAAGCGCACCCGCATTTAGAAGATAAACAGTTATACAAAGACTTACGCGAAGTCGAAGAGTGGGCCAGTCGAACTCAAAGTGGAGACGTAGGGGAAGTTGCCAGTTTAGCAGAAGACAGTCGCGCGATCCCATTAGTCACCTCAACAGTCGATAACTGTCTTGGCCGTGATTGCCCTGATTATGAAGACTGTTATTTAGTAAACGCACGTAAAAAAGCGCAAGCCGCTGACCTTGTTGTGATAAACCACCATTTGTATTTTGCAGACATCGCCGTAAAAGATACAGGCTTTGGTGAAATTTTACCCGATTCAGATGTGGTGGTATTTGATGAAGCACATCAAATACCCGATATTGCCTGTGAACATTTTGGTGAGCGTTTATCGACTCGACAACTCATTGAACTGGCAAAAGATATAGAGACCCTCTATCGAAGTGAGTATAAAGACACAAAACAACTTGGCAAAGCCAGTGAACAGTTATCAAAAAGCTGTCGTGATTTTCGTTTGGCTTTTCCAATATTGGCTGAAAAAGGCAATTGGCGGGAAAAAGGTCAGCAGAGTGACGTCCAAGCTGAATTAGATAACTTAGTTAAAACACTCGACTTTTTACACGATGTTTTAAAAGCCAACTTATCCCGTGGCAAAGAGTTAGATAACTGTTTTGAGCGAGCGACAGAAGCGCGTGATAAATTGGCATTATTGATTCGCTGGGAAGTAGAAGACGTTAGTTTATGGTATGAAACAAGCGTGCGGCATGTGAGTTTGAATTTAACTCCGCTGAGCATTGCTAATCGTTTTTCACGAATTAGAACCGACAAAGAGCAGAGTTGGTTAATGACCTCTGCAACATTATCCGTCGATGGACGTTTTGACCACTTTACCGGTATTTTAGGCTTAAAAGATTATCGCTCGTTAGAGTTAGAAAGCCCATTTGATTATTATAATCAATCTATATTGTGCATCCCGCGTTATTTACCAGAGCCTAGTGAACGAAGTGCGATTGAGGCAATGTTAACAGTTGCAGAGCAATTGATAGAAGCAGCCCAAGGGCGTTGTTTTTTGTTATTTACCAGCTATCGTGTTATGAACCTCATGGCCAAAGCACTAAAAAAGCGAATTGCTAATCCAATATTCGTGCAAGGAGAAACCCCTAAACGAGAGCTGTTAGATAAATATTTGCAACATGATGATCCTGTGTTATTAGCAACCGGTAGTTTTTGGGAAGGTGTTGATGTGCGCGGAGATGCATTAAAATGTGTCTTAATCGATAAATTGCCTTTCGCTTCGCCAGACGATCCGCTCACTGAAGCCAGAATTGAAAACTGTCGCCGCAAAGGTTATAACCCATTCCGTCAAATACAAATTCCACGGGCTGTCATCACTTTAAAACAGGGGGCGGGCCGATTGATCCGTGATGTTAAAGATAGTGGCGTATTGGTGATTTGCGATCCAAGATTAGTGACTCAAAGTTACGGTGAAATCTTTTTGGCAAGTCTGCCAAACATGCGCCGGACAAGAGATTTAAAAACTGCACTTATGTTTTTAAAAAATACAGAAACAAATAACGGTTAATTTAATATGAAAACAATTCTTGCTTTGGATACCTCAACCGAGGCTTGTTCAGCCGCTGTGTTAACGCCGACTCAATTCGTTAGTGAGTTTGAAGTCTGTCCACGCGAGCATAACCAAAAACTATTGCCTATGGCTGAAGCTGTATTGCAACAGGCTGGCATTAGTTTACAAGAAGTGGATTATATAGTCTATGGTCAAGGACCAGGCAGCTTTACCGGTGTGCGAATTGCAACGGGTATAGTACAAGGTTTAGCGTTGGGCAGTGATAAACCCACACTTGGTATGTCGTCTTTGTTGGCAATGGCCTATGCCGTATTTAAAAAAACAGGTCAGACTCGCGTTATCGCTGCCATCGACGCCAGAATGGGCGAAATTTATCTTGCAGCTATAGAGTTTAATGAAGCAGGCATGTTTAGATATTTGATAGACGAGTGTGTTTGTGCACCCGAACAAGCGCTTGACGCACTGGATAAAACACACAGTTATGCAGCCGTTGGAACCGGTTGGCATACCTATGAAACCGTGCTAACCAGCCAGATTAATGCAGACATCAACGCCGATATCTATTTACCTGATGCGGCTAGCATGGCCGAGTTAGCAAAGCTAACGGCGACACCTGAACAGTTATTATCGGCTGCTGAGGTATCCCCTGTGTATATTCGTGATAAAGTGACTTGGCAAAAACTGCCCGGTAAATAAGCTGACTAAGAGATGCAACTAACCCGGCGAACACTATTTTTTATCGCGTTAGTCAGCGTTTTGTTATTGCAGCAAATACCTTGGCTGATGTTACCATTAAAATGGTTTGAAACTTACTTTCATGAAGTGAGCCATGCGCTAGTAACCTTGTTAACAGGCGGCAGTGTGGTTAATATCAGCTTAAATATCGATGGTAGTGGTCTGTGTTTAAGCCAAGGAGGCAGCCAATTTTTGATCGCGTTAAGCGGTTATCTGGGCGCTTGTGGATTTGCAGTTTTATTTGCAAAATTGGCGTTAAAAGCAAAACAATGGGTTTTACACCTGCTTACAGTTTTGATTTTTTTAACTCTGCTGTTTTGGGTATCAGATCTCATTTCAGTGCTGATCATTGGCTTAATTTTAGCCGTACTTTATTTTACAAATCGTTACTTAACAGCGCCATGGCGGCGGTTTATTATGTTAGCTCTGGCGATAAATATGGCGTTAAATGCAATAAAAAGCCCTTTTTATCTGCTTGCATCAAACACTAAAGGAGATGCGACTGCTTTGGCAAATTTAACGTTAATTCACGAATATATCTGGATTTTCTTCTGGATAAGTGTTGGGCTGTATAGCCTGTATTGGATTGGGCGAGGTTTATATGCAAAAGGTTAACTCATTTATGATATTACTTGGCTGTTTATGGTTAACGGCCTGTAGTACAGTACCAGAAAGTTTAAGGGTCGAAAACGACAAGAACCTGGTTGGATATGAAAAAGCCATTCAAAACGTTAATGCGGTTCAGGGTAAACAAGCACGCTGGGGAGGTGAGATTGTAGCGGTTAAAAACGGTAAAGATACCACCATGCTGGAGCTCATTTATTTTAAAAATTACGCCAGTAGTAAACCCATTCCCTCGGATGATTCGTTAGGCCGTTTTCGTGTTTATATTAACAAATTTGTTGAGCCTGGAATTTATAAAAAAGGTCGTTTGGTTAGTGCTTTAGGTAAAATTAAGGGCTTAGAAAGTACTAAAATAGGTGAACGGGATATTAAGTTGCCAGTATTAGAGCAAGCGACCATTTATTTATGGCCAAAAGAAAAAGACAACAAATGGAAGAGTCGGTGGGACGACCCGTTTTGGCCGTATAACAATCATTGGTACTGGCAGCGTTATCATAGGTTACATCCTTATTATATTCCTGCTCCCCAAAAGCGTAATAATAAAAATACTAATAAAAAATAATGCCAGCATTTGTTGAGCGGTTTTATCTTTTACCTGACGGGCGCACGATCGCCTGTCAGCAAAAACAATCATCTAAAAATCGGTCATGGTTTGTTGGTTTGCACGGTTGGTTAGATAATTCCAATTCACTCATCCCGTTAACACAGCAATTTAGTGGGTACAATTGTTTATTGCCCGATCTGTCAGGGCATGGCCTGAGCTCTCATCGCTCTAAAGACAGCTTTTATCATGCCATTGACTGGGTGTACGATTTACACCAATTGCTTAAAATTTTAAAAATTGACAATCTTGTGCTTTGTGGTCACTCACTCGGCGGCATGCTTGCAGCACTTTATGCCGGTATTTTTCCCACACAAGTCAGTCAGCTGATCTTATTAGACTCAGCCGCAGGTTTTACGCTACCAACAACAGATTTTGTCAAAAATTTGCAAACCAGTTTTTTAAGTCGAGATAAGTTTTCTGGGCGCGAGTCGGTTAAATGGCGACCACTGAAGTTATTACCTAAGTTGTATCAAACCCGGGCAATACATAGTCAATTAACGATTGCGCAAGCCGAATTTTTATTACAGCGAAATTTGCTCATTAAAGAAGATTGTTTTAGCTGGCGAAGTGATGCTAAATTACAGGCGGTATCGCCGCTAAGACTGACGGACGAGCAAGTTGAAGAACTCATCCGTTCATTATCAATGCCCGTTCATATCATTCTCGCGCAGAATGGTTTAGCAGATATTGCCGCTGCGGTGCATCAACGCCTTAATTATTTTAAGCAGGCAAAATGCTACAAGCTGCCTGGTGGCCATCATTTTCATCTGCAAAATCCTGTCGACTGTGCCACACTTTTGAAAAAAATAATGTAAAATAGCGCCTTTTAAACCTTTGAGGTGTGTTTTGACGGCTTGGCAATTTTGGATCGATCGGGGTGGTACTTTTACAGATGTAGTGGCGCAATCACCCGATGGACAGTTTTATACCCACAAACTATTATCCGACAACCCCAAACATTACGCCAACTCAGCCGTTCAGGGCATCAGAGATGTATTAGGGTTGACCGCCGAACAAAGTTTACCTAAACATTTAATCAAAGAAGTAAAAGTCGGCACTACCGTTGCAACGAATGCGTTGCTTGAACGCAAAGGAGCTAAAACGGCTTTGGTATTAAGCCAAGGTTTTAAAGATGCACTGGCAATCGCATACCAAAATAGAGATGATATTTTTGCCCTGAATATCAAAAAACCCGAAGCCTTATACCAAAAACAAATTGAAGTAAGAGAACGGACTCTGGTTGACGGCCAAATTGAAACTCAGTTAGATCAAGCAGGCTGTTTATATCAACTCAAAGCATTAAAAGAACAGGGTTTTAATGCTTTAGCTGTCGTTCTTATGCACGCATGGAAAAACCCTAAACATGAGCTTATGATTGCTGAACTGGCAAAACAAGCTGGTTTTAGCCAGGTTTCTTTATCTCATCAAGCTTCGTCTACGATAAAACTCATCGAACGCGGTGATACCTGTGTTGCAGACGCTTATTTAACGCCAGTTATGCAAAACTATGTTCAGCAAATCAGCGCTGAACTCGGCGACGTCCCTTTGTATTTTATGCAATCGGCTGGCAGTTTAGCAAAAGCTGAACATTTTAATGGCAAAGATGCGGTATTGTCCGGCCCAGCAGGGGGGATCGTGGGTGTCGTTAAAACCGCAGCCGCGATTGGCTTTAATAAACTGATTGCGTTTGATATGGGAGGCACCTCAACCGATGTTGCTCATTATGCCGGCCAATATGAGCAAAGTTATCAAACTCAAGTCGCCGGTGTTCGCATAAGTACGCCTATGATGGATATTCACACTGTCGCTGCGGGTGGTGGCTCTATTTGTTACTATCAAGATGGTAGATTTCAGGTGGGCCCTGAGTCGGCTGGTTCAAATCCTGGGCCTGCTTGTTATCGTAATGGCGGGCCTTTAACCGTCACAGATTGTAACTTAATTTTAGGCCACATCGAAGCGGAAGCGTTTCCAGCTGTATTTGGGCCAGACGCGAATCAGCCCTTGTCACTCAGTGCTGCACGCGATGCCGCAGAAAAAATTCGTCAGACGTTGAAAGCGCAGGGGATTGATAAATCACTCGAAGCAATTGCCGAGGGTTTTTTAGCAATTGCGGTAGAAAATATGGCCAATGCGGTACGCAATATCTCGACTCGTCGCGGTTACGACTTAGCTGATTATGTATTATCTGGTTTTGGTGGTGCTGGTGGCCAACATGTTTGTGCGATTGCAGAAACCCTAGGCATGAAAAGCGTATTATTACATCCCTGTGCTGGGGTATTGTCCGCATTAGGCATAGGATTAGCAGAACAAGGTGAAACGCGCCAACTTAGTATTCAGCAAGCATTAAATGATAAAAATTTAGGCCTGGTGACTGAGTCAATTGCTGCTTTAAAAACACAAATATTAGCTAAAATAAATCCAACAGGTGAACACGAATATGAGCAGCAAGCACAACTATTATTAAAATATACAGGTGCTGAAGTCACGCTAAATGTTGATTTTTCATCCGTCGAAGCTATGCAAAACGAGTTTAATCAGCAACACCAACAAGCGTTTGGATTTAGTCAGATCGGAAATGAGCTTTTTATTGACTCTATCGTGGTGACAGTACAGTTAATAAACACACATAGGTATCAACATAAATTAAATCAGCAACCAAGCGCCGTTAAAAAGGGGCGCACACTAGCCATGGTTGCTCGCTCTTCTTTGCCGGTTGGCGCACAACAACAGGGCCCCGCGTTAATTGTCGAAGAGAATACGACCACCTTTTTAAAAGCCGGCTGGTCAGCAAAAGTATTAGCGGATTATTCACTCCTGTTGAGTCGGCACAAACAGTCGCAACCAGCAAATAATCAAAAAAAATCAGCCACTGAACTTACCCCCTCCGATGGCAAGGCAGATCCTGTAACATTAGAAATATTTAATAACCATTTAATGACAGTTGCCACTCAAATGGGTGAGGTTTTAGCGCGCACAGCGCACTCAGTGAATATTCGTGAGCGGTTAGATTTTTCGTGCGCTCTGTTTGACAACGACGGCCAACTTTTAGCCAATGCACCGCATGTTCCTGTGCATTTAGGTTCAATGTCACATTCGGTTAAACATATTTTGGCCAGTCAAACCGTCATCAAAGCAGGTGATAGTTTTTTAATTAACTCACCCTATGCCGGTGGGACACACTTACCAGACCTTACCTTAGTATCTCCTGTGTTTGATGATGCTGGTAAGCGTTTAATGTTTGTTGCATCGCGTGCGCATCATGCCGATGTTGGGGGTATAACTCCCGGCTCTATGCCAGCTCATAGCAAACACATTAATGAAGAAGGTTTGTTATTTGACGGTTTAAAAGTGGCGCAGCAAGGTCAATTAGATATTGAACTCATTAAACAGGTGTTCGCTCAAGGTCAATATCCTGCCCGAAATATCAACCAAAATATAGCGGATTTAGCCGCACAATTGGCCGCCAATAAAAAGGGCATGCAGGAAATGCTGTCTGTTTTTACCCACCGTGGCCAACAGCAAACTTTTCGGTTAATGCAAACACTCCTTGATAATGGCGAAGCCGTTGTTCGCCAAGCGCTGGCAAAATTAAACTCTGGCCACTATCAATTGACCATGGATACAGGGGCCACAATTAACGTATCGGTCGACATTTCACAAACAGGTGCCACGATAGATTTTAGCGGTAGCAATGCTCAGCAAGCGAACAACTATAATGCACCAATCGCCGTTACCTATGCGGCTGTCATCTATGTTTTGCGCTGTTTAGCGGAAAAAAATGTTCCATTGAATGAAGGATGTTTGCGGCCTGTAAAAATCATTACAGAACCCGGCAGTTTGCTCGAACCTGTTTATCCAGCGGCGGTTGTCGCAGGCAATGTTGAAGTTTCACAAGCGATTGTATCAGCGCTATTTATGGCACTTAATGTCCAAGCTTGTGGTCAAACAACTATGAATAACCTGTCTTTTGGCAATCAAGTTTACCAATATTACGAAACCTTGGCCGGTGGAACTGGTGCAGGTCCAGGATACAATGGCTGCGACGCTGTGCAAAATCATATGACAAACTCAAGGTTAACCGACCCTGAGGTTTTAGAGCAAAGGTTTCCGGTGCGCCTGCGTCAGTTTAGTATTCGCGAAAATAGCGGAGGACGGGGGCAATGGTCAGGTGGAAATGGATTGTTTCGGATTATCGAATTTACCGAGCCTATGAGTGCTAATTTATTAACCAATAGCCGTGTGAATGCCCCCCAGGGATTACAAGGTGCTGAACCTGGTTTAGTCGGTGAAAACAGGTTAATTAAATCTAATGGCAAGATTATAAACTTACCTTATGCTGCAGAATTTAAGCTGGAAGCCGGGGATAAAATAAGCATTAAAACTCCGGGCGGGGGCGGTTATGGTTGCCGATGAAAGGGTTCCAGTGTAAGCAGTTTTTTATTCGCCATGAAAACAGCGCAATGAAAGTCGGCACTGATAGTTTGCTACTGGGTAGTTGGAGTCAGAGTCATCAATTAAAACAAGGGCGGATATTAGATATTGGGGCAGGCAGTGGTATTTTAAGTTTGATGCTTGCGCAAAAAACGCCGGCAGAAGTTTTAATTGATGCAGTTGAGTTAGATCATGGTGCTTGTTGTGATAGCCGCTATAATTTTAACTTGAGTCCTTTTGTCAATCGGCTAAGTGTGATTGAGACTAACATCAATGTCTACCGACCGCTAACTCAATACCATTGGGTGATCAGCAATCCGCCGTATTTTAATGCGGGCCAAGATTTTGATCGTCAGCGGCAACAAGCAAGGCACAGAAGTAGCTTAAACTGGGATAGTCTTCTGGCAAATAGCCAGCGTTTGTTAACCTCATGTGGTAAACTAGAAGTTGTGATACCAGCGGCAGAGGCAGATGCGTTTGCCCAGTCAGCAAACGAGCATGGATTTTTTATCAAACACCAATTGACCGTGTTCAGTCAACCAGGGCAGGACAGTCCAATACGTCATCTATACATGTTAGACCAGTATAGCGGCGACAAAAAAAACGATACTTTGTATATTTATAATGCAAATCGACAGTATAGCGAGGAATATAAGAAGCTTTGCCGTCATTATTATTTAAATTTTTAATGGTAATGGTATACCAACAGCGCATAGCAAGAGGTAAATTGCATGGCTCCTTATTTAGTTATCTATCGCTTATTGCCATTGGCTATCTATCTTGTTGTCATGGGTTCATGGCTGACGTTTACCATCACTACCGATATTTTTGTCGCCACAGATGCCATTAATTACGCTGACGTGGTGAGCGAAAGCGTCACCTTATTTATGATTGCAATGATGCTGATTTTTAATCTTAAGTTGACTCGCAAAACCATTGAATCAGTACTCTTTTTTTACGCGTTATTGATTATGCTTTGCAGTCACGCCCACGACATACTCGACGAATTTGTCGTTATCAAACCCGCAGTTTTGGCACTAATGTTAGAAAACATTGCAAGCATCATAGGGTTGTTAATGATCCTTATCGCGCTATATTTTTGGTCAGAAAAATATCACAATAAAATTCGCAATTTAAAACAAGAGACAGTTTCATTAACGTCACAAAGTCACCAGGATGCACTAACCGGTTTATTAAATCGCCGATATTTACAAGAAGTATTATTTGCTGAACTACAGGCCACATCAAAGGTTACTGAAAACATGACACTGATGATGATAGATTTAGATAACTTTAAAACCTTTAACGATAGTTTTGGTCATGTTGCCGGCGACAAATTAATCCAGCATGCGGGGCAGGTAATTGCCAATGAATGCCGCGAAAAAGATAAAGTAGTACGGTATGGTGGCGAAGAGTTTTTAGTGATTATTTATGCCAAAACAGAGATTGCAAAACAAGTTGCAGAACGAATCCGCCAGCGCTATAACGAATCGGTTTTTGAAATTGATAACACCCGCATATACAAAAGTTTGTCTGTTGGAATTGCCCCCCTTAATCATGCGGTAAACTTCGAAACTGACTTACACCTCGCCGACGAGGCACTTTATATGGCGAAAAAGTCCGGAAAAAATCAGGTTATTATTGCCAAATAAGCAATTATTTGTATACTTTGCGGGCTCTCCCGCCGATTGTTACTACGCTAGCTAATACTTGACTGTTTTACTCGGTTTTATACTTGACTATTTTGGTCAGGTAATGGATAATAACCGTCAAATACATCAAGCAAGAGGTTTAGCGATGAGATTGACTTCAAAAGGCAGATATGCAGTGACAGCGATGCTGGATGTCGCCCTGCATTCGACTCAGGGGCCTGTGCCACTGGCCGATATCTCAGAACGACAGGACATCTCGTTGAGCTACCTTGAGCAATTATTCGCCCGTTTACGTAAACAAGGGGTCGTAGCCAGCGTCCGCGGACCTGGTGGTGGTTATCGATTGGGTCGAGAAATGGCTGATATTAGCATTGCCCAAATTATCAATGCGGTTGACGAGAGTGTTGATGCGACCCGTTGCCAAGGTAAAGCAGGATGTCAGGGTGGGGCTCAGTGTTTAACACATAGTTTGTGGAGTGACCTTAGTGATCGCATCACTAGCTTTTTAAACGACATTAGTTTGCAAGAATTGGTGCAAAAGCAAGAAGTTAAAAACGTCGCCGAGCGTCAAAATAAAAAACAACAAACTCACTCTTCACTCGCGTTAGGCGAAATCAGTTTAAATAATGTAGACCTAGACGCACAAGCGTAAGCTTGTTAGCAAAAATAGATCGCGGAGAAATAAATGAAGTTACCAATTTACCTAGATTATTCAGCAACTACGCCAGTTGATCCACGTGTTGCCGAAAAAATGATGCAATGCCTAACGCCTGATGGTGTTTTTGGCAACCCCGCTTCACGTTCGCATCGATTTGGCTGGCAAGCAGAAGAGCTGGTTGATATTGCACGTGGACAAGTCGCTGATTTACTAAATGCCGATCCGCGTGAAATCATCTTCACCTCAGGGGCAACTGAATCGAATAACCTGGCAATAAAAGGTGCAGCACGTTTTTACCAAAAAAAAGGTAAACACATCATTACAGTCAAAACTGAACATAAAGCTGTGTTAGATACCTGTCGTGATCTGGAACGCCAAGGTTTTGAAGTCACCTATTTAGACGTGCAAGAAAATGGTTTGATTGACTTAGACGTTTTTAAACAAACGTTGCGTGAAGACACAGTGTTAGTTAGCGTTATGCATGTAAATAACGAAATTGGTGTGATTCAAGACATTGAAACCATAGGTGAGTTATGTCGCGCAAATAAAACTATTTTTCATGTCGATGCCGCTCAAAGTGCCGGCAAAATTGAAATTGACATGAAAAACTTAAAAGTAGACTTAATGTCGTTTTCAGCCCACAAAATTTATGGGCCTAAAGGCATAGGTGCTTTATATGTGCGTCGTAAACCAAGAATTCGTTTAGAAGCCCAGATGCACGGTGGTGGACACGAGCGTGGTTTTCGCTCTGGTACTTTACCTACTCACCAGATCGTTGGCATGGGTGAAGCCTTTAGACTGGCTAAAGAAGAAATGCACAGCGAAAACGAACGAGTTTTAAAACTGCGCAACAAATTATATGAAGGTGTGCAGCAGTTAGACGAAGTGTATCTAAACGGTGACTTAGAACAGCGTGTTGCAGGTAACTTAAACGTTAGTTTTAACTTTGTTGAAGGTGAATCATTAATCATGGCGTTGAAAGATATGGCGGTATCTTCGGGTAGTGCTTGTACGTCAGCCAGTTTAGAACCTTCTTATGTATTACGCGCTTTGGGTCGTAACGATGAACTTGCACATAGCTCAATTCGTTTCAGCATAGGTCGTTTTACAACCGAAGAAGAAATCGACTATGTCATTAAAGTGATCCAAGGTTCAATTGACAAATTAAGAGATATGTCTCCGTTATGGGAGATGTACAAAGACGGTGTTGACCTAACTCAGGTTGAATGGGTACACCACTAAGCAGCGAGGAATAAATTATGGCTTATAGTGATAAAGTAATCGATCATTACGAAAATCCACGTAATGTAGGCAGTTTTGATAAATCTGAAAAAGGCATTGCGACTGGCATGGTCGGTGCACCTGCTTGTGGTGATGTTATGAAGCTGCAACTTAAAATTTCTGATGCCGGTGTTATCGAAGACGCCAAGTTTAAAACTTACGGCTGTGGTTCAGCTATCGCATCTAGTTCTTTGGTAACCGAATGGGTAAAAGGCAAGTCGTTAGAAGAAGCTTCAACCATTAAAAATACCGATATCGCTCAAGAGTTGGCGTTACCACCAGTTAAAATTCACTGTTCAATTTTAGCTGAAGACGCAATAAAAGCCGCGATTGAAGACTATAAATCAAAAGCTGAATAAAACAGGAGTGACGAATGGCCGTAACTTTAACCGAAGCCGCCGCGGCTCGGGTGCAACACTTTTTACAGAACCGCGGAAAAGGCATAGGTCTGCGCTTGGGCGTTAAAACCTCAGGTTGCTCGGGTATGGCCTATGTCATTGAGTTTGTAGATGACTTAAATCAAGACGACAAAGTATTCGAAGACCACGGTGTTAAATTGATAGTAGACGCTAAGTCATTGTTATACATAGACGGTACTGAATTAGATTTTGTTAAAGAAGGCCTCAATGAAGGGTTTCAGTTTAACAATCCAAATGTATCGGATGAGTGTGGCTGTGGCGAAAGCTTTCACGTTTAAACTGTGAGTGGTCAAACAATGAACTACTTTGAACTTTTTGGTTTACCGGTCAGTTATGACCTTTCGGTAGGCGAGTTAAAAGATCGATATCGCGATCTTCAGCGCGCCTTCCATCCCGACCGCTACGCAGCTGGCTCGCAGTCAGAAAAGCTGCTTGCGATGCAAAAAGCAACCGAAATTAATGATGCGTTTGCAACATTAAAATCCTCGGTCGAGCGGGCAGAGTATATGCTGAAGCTAGCCGGTCTGGATATTTCGCACGAAACCACCACATTAAAAGATCCCGCTTTTTTAATGCAGCAAATGGAATACCGCGAACATTTAGAAGAGATTCAAAACCTGTCTGATCCACTCGATGAGATCATGGCATTTGAAGATCAATTAGCCGAAGAACATCAAAATCTTGTTAAAAATATCTCGGTTTTACTCGCTCAGGACGAGCATCAGAAAGCGGCTGCTGAAGTGCGTAAATTAAAATTTATTGAAAAACTGCAAGCTGAATTAGAGCGTCTGGAAGATCAGGCAAGTTAACCAAGCAAAAAGCGATTTTATATGGCCCTATTACAAATATCAGAGCCGGGGCAAACTCAGGCTCCTCATCAAAGACGAATTGCGGTAGGGATAGATTTGGGTACCACAAATTCACTGGTTGCCAGTGTTCGTAGTGGTGAAGCCAATGTACTTACCGACCAGGATGGTCAAGCAATTTTACCGTCCGTGGTGCGCTACCACAGTGACTCAGTTGAAGTTGGCCAAAGTGCCTTATTAGCCGCTGAACAAGATCCTGAAAATACCATCATCTCGGCCAAACGTTTTATGGGTCGTGCATTGGATGATGTGTTAAAAACTTATCCTGAACTACCGTATCAATTTGCCGGTGATAGCAAAGAACTTGCGCGTATTAACACTGTGCAAGGTGCAAAATCTGCGATAGAAATTTCTGCTGAAATATTAAAAAGCTTAAAACAAAGAGCCGAACATGTGCTGGTTGACGAAGTTCAAGGCGCCGTTATTACTGTGCCTGCGTATTTTGATGACGCACAACGTCAATCAACCAAAGATGCTGCGCGGTTAGCCGGTTTAAATGTACTGCGTTTATTAAACGAACCAACGGCCGCTGCAATTGCCTATGGTTTAGACTCTGGCAGCGAAGGGCAGATTGCAGTATTTGATTTAGGTGGTGGTACCTTTGATATCTCTATCTTAAGATTAGAAAAAGGCGTTTTTGAAGTATTGTCTACTGGCGGTGATTCTGCTCTGGGCGGCGACGACTTTGACCAAGTCATTATCGACTGGTTAAAAACTCAACACTTGCTACCGGCCACTTTGTCACCAAGATTACGCCGAGTGGTGAAAGAAAAAGCCAAACTGGCAAAAGAAACCTTATCCAGTAACGAACATACACATATTGTTATTGAATTAGATGATGGCACACAAGTGAGCGCTGAATTAGACAAAACCACTTATGAGTCGCTGATTGAGCCATTAGTTAAACGAACTTTAATCGCTTGCCGTCGTGCTCTAAAAGATGCCGAGTTAAAAGCAGACGAAATAAAAGAAGTCGTATTAGTTGGTGGTTCAACCCGTGTGCCTCTGGTTCGCCAGCGTGTCAGTGAATTTTTTGACAAGCAGCCGCTGAGTTCGATCGATCCAGACAAAGTAGTGGCCATTGGTGCCAGTATCCAAGCCGACATTTTAATCGGCAACAAGCCAGATTCAGACATGGTATTGCTTGATGTGATCCCATTATCGCTCGGTTTAGAAACCATGGGTGGTTTATGCGAAAAAATCATCAGCCGCAATACGACAATTCCGGTTGCAAAAGCACAAGAATTTACCACCTTTAAAGATGGTCAATCAGCGATGGCGATTCATGTGGTGCAAGGTGAGCGAGAAATGGTACAAGACTGCCGCTCATTAGCACGTTTTGAACTCCATGACATTCCTCCAATGGCGGCTGGTGCTGCACACATTCGTGTGACTTTTCAGGTTGATGCTGATGGTTTATTATCGGTAACAGCGATGGAAAAATCGACCGGCGTGCAATCTAGCATCCAAGTAAAACCCAGTTATGGATTAGAAGAAGACGAAATTTTAACCATGTTGAAGGCTTCGGTTGAACACGCCGAAGTTGATGTGCAGGCACGTCGTTTAGCCGAACAAAGAGTGGAAGCTGAACGCATTATCGAATCGTTAGGCAACGCACTCGCGCAAGATAAAAACCTGTTGCAAGAAGCTGAATTTAATAAGCTGGCTGGCGAGTTGGAAAAACTGGCTCAACTTGCCAAACAAGACGATGCTGATGCGATCAAGCAGCAAATAGAAGCCATAGATGCGGCTAGTCAAGATTTTGCCGCAGCGCGTATGGATCATTCAATCCGTAAAGCCCTGCAAGGCCAACAAGTAGACGAGATATAATTATGCCACAAGTAATATTTTTACCTCATGAAGAGCTCTGTCCAGATGGTGCAGTTTTAGAAGCCGAAGAAGGCGAAACCGTGCTTGATGTTGCCCTTAAAAACGGCATAGGTATAGAGCATGCGTGCGAAAAATCTTGTGCTTGTACCACTTGCCATGTGGTCGTGCGCGAAGGTTTTGATTCAATGGACGAAAGTGATGAGTTAGAAGACGACATGTTAGACAAAGCTTGGGGCTTAGAACCAGAATCACGGTTAAGCTGCCAAGCCATCATTAAAGATGAAGATTTAGTCGTCGAAATACCAAAATACACCATTAATATGGTCAGTGAAAATCACTAAGCTGTGTTAAAATCCCCGCCCTAAATAGAGCGGGGATAAGCATGACAGACGTAAACAAAATCTGGGATCTCATCATCATTGGCGCAGGCGCAGCCGGTCTGATGTGTGCGGCCACAGCCGGTTATCGTGGCAAATCTGTATTAGTGATAGACATGGGCAAAAAGCCAGGCCGTAAAATTTTAATTAGCGGTGGTGGCCGTTGCAATTTTACCAACCAAAACGCCAATCCAGACAACTACCTTTGCAAAAACCCGCATTTTGTAAAGTCTTGCCTGAGCCGCTATAGCGCGCAAGATTTTATCGACCTTGTCGACCGCCACGGACTGCAATATCATCATAAAACACTCGGGCAACTTTTTTGTGATAACAGCGCACAAGACATTGTCGACATCCTGCTTACTGAATGTGAGTGGGCGGGGGTGCAATTACAAATGCGCAGTGAAGTGTTATCAGTTGGCCAAAACGAATCTGGTTTTAATCTGACCACAACCACAGGCGACTATCAAACCAAAAAGTTAGTTGTCGCGAGCGGTGGTTTAACCATGCCAAAATTGGGTGCCACTCCGCTAGGTTATAAAATTGCCGAAAAATTTGCTTTAAAAGTGCTGCCAACCACAGCCGCATTAGTGCCATTTACGCTTCACGAAAAAGATAAACAAAGGTTTAGCGAACTCTCGGGCATTAGCATAGACTCGTTAGTGACTGCCGAAAACGGACAAAGTTTTAGAGAAAATATCTTATTTACACACCGCGGTTTATCAGGGCCATCGATTTTGCAAATATCCAGTTATTGGCGAGCCGGGCAGAGTGTAACTATTAATTTATTGCCCGCACAAAACTTAGCAGATAGTATTTTTGAATGGCGCAAAAGCAGTCCGCAAAAAACATTAAAAAACTGCCTAACCAATCTGTTACCAAAACGTTTTGTTGAAGTCCTCAGCCGCGAAAACCGGCTGCCAGAAAAAGCCGTTAATCAGCTCAGCCATAGTGAAATTAACAGCCTGGCTGAATACCTCCATAGCTGGCAAATTAAACCCAATGGCACCGAAGGCTACCGCACCGCCGAAGTGACCCTAGGTGGTGTTGACAGCGATGAATTAAGTTCAAAAACTTTTGAAGCAAAAAAAGTGCCCGGCCTGTATTTTATCGGTGAGGTGACCGAAGTCACCGGCTGGCTCGGCGGCTATAACTTCCAATACGCCTGGAGCAGCGGCTTCGCCGCAGGGCAAGCGGTTTAATCCCCCTTGCCATTGCCGCCAATACCTCCGGCACAGCAATGCTATAATTTAAACCGCCGTAACACATTAAATAACTTGTCGCTGCTCGATTTTAACTCCTCGCTGGTAGCCGCCAACTGACTTGTCATTGCCATCGACTCACTGGTCATTTGCGAGAGCTCATTAATCCGCAGATTTACGTCGGTAGCCACTTGCGACTGCTCATCCGTTGCTCGCGCGATTTCGCTGTTCATATCAAATACTTTAGCGATTTGAGTATCAATTTCAGCCAAAGCTTCACCTGCTTGGTTAACGGTCGCAACGGTTTTTTCCGAAACACTTTGGCTGCCATGTACCGCTTCTACCGCATCTTTGGCATACGATTGTAATTTGCTGATCATATGCTGAATTTCGTCCGTGCTTTCCCCTGTTTTGCTAGCCAGATTTCTAACTTCATCAGCGACGACCGCGAATCCTCGGCCTTGCTCGCCTGCGCGGGCCGCTTCAATTGCCGCATTTAATGCCAACAAGTTTGTTTGCTCAGCAATACCTTTAATCACGTCCAGCACAGCCGTAATATTATTGCTCTCGTCTGCTAACCCATTTACAGTTTTAGTGACACTTTGAATTTTGTCAGACAAATCTTCAATATGAGCAATCGTCATATCAAGCGTGTGTTTACCAGTGTCCGTATGGTTTTTGGCTTGAGTAACCGCGAGTTCTGCCAGCTCGGCATTTTGACTGATTTCTTTGGTATTGGCTGTCATTTGCTCCATAGCCGTGGCTACTTGAGTTGTATTGTCATTTTGTGCTTGAACAAATTCGCTTGATGCTCGAGTGACTTGTGCCAGTTCTTTCGAAGAATCAAAAACATATTTTGAAGAGGCCGAAACTTCAATTAACGAGTGCTGAATTTTTTCGGTAAAGGTATTAAAAAATCGAGACAAAGCTGTGATTTCATCTTTGCCACTAACGGTTAATTGCCGGGTTAAATCACTTTCGCCAGCGGCAATATTTTGCATCAAATCAGCCGCCTGTTTTGTCGGCGCAACAATACTTTTGGCAACTAACATAATCCCTAAACTAATAATGACTAAAACAACAACAGAAATCGCCAACATAATGTTACGTTGCTGGGCATAAATAAGCGCTATATTATCATTATAAACGCCCGTACCTATAATCCAGCCCCAAGGCTCAAACTCGGCAACAAAAGAGGCTTTGGCAACGGCTTCATCAGCACCCGGTTTGGGCCATTTATAACTCACTACACCGCGGCCATTTTGTTTAACCACATCCACCATTTTCACAAAAAGCTTTAACCCATCCGGATCGCTAATATTTGTCAACGACTGACCGTTTAGTTCGGGTTTAAACGGGTGCATAATCATCTTGGGTGAAAAATCCTGAACCCAAACATAATTGTCGTTTTGATATCGATAGGATTTTAAAACCTCAATGGCGGCAGTTTTGGCCGATTTTTCGCTCAATTCCCCACGTTCAGCCATTTGATAAAAATGGTTAACTAGGCTGTTGGCACCTAGAACAATTTGTTCAATTTTATCTTGTTGTTGGTTATGTAAAATAAGATTATGTTTCACTAAGCTCACCTGAGTTAAACAGGCTAAGCCGATAAAAGATAAAATTAGAATAATAAAAAGCCGGCTTCTAATCGTTAATTGCCTTAATAAGTTCATATTAGATTTCGCAAACTGCTAACACTGTATTTAATTAAACCGAACAGAATGATAAAACCTCAATTAATTTACCAAACTGGCGCTAGAATTTGACCTTCGATATAATTGGCAAAAAATTACAGATTATTTAAATGAAAAAACTATCAAAAGTTCAATTAAAACAGCAAGCTGCTGTTCTCTCTGCGGTAAATCAACTAGAGCAAAAGGCATTTGATGAGCTAACTGAAGTGGCCCAATGTTGGTTCAGCATGGATTACGAGCGGCTGCCAGCCTCCATTTTAGTTCGGGTGCAGTTTAAAACCCAAACAGGGTTAACTGCGGCAGAGCCCGAGCTGCTCCTGTGGCAAAAGCGTTTGAGCGCACTTTTATTTAAACGAGGTTTTAAAATTAAAGACTTACGTAAACACCTGGTATTTACGCTAGCCGGGCCAGATGATTAATATACGCGGTTTCGTCCTGCACGTTTGGCTTGGTATAACTTTTGATCAGCGTACTCAATAAGATTGTCGATAGTCATATTGTTTTTGTACTGTGAAATTCCTGCGCTAAAGGTGACTTTAATCGATATATCACCAATTAAAAAGCGCTTTGTAACTATCGCAGCTTTGATTTTTTTTAATAAAATAAAAGCCCCTCTATTATCCGTATCAGGTAAAAATAGTAAAAACTCTTCACCGCCAACTCGGCCCACCGCATCTGTTGCTCTGATTGTTTCACCTAAGCGTTTAGCAAATTCGGTTAATACTTTATCACCGGCTGAATGGCCATAGGTATCATTCACAGCTTTAAAGTGATCAATATCGATTAACACAATATTAAAACAATAATCCGACACTTGTGCTTTTTCGATAGCATCTCGGATTAATGAATAAATACTTTCGCGATTCGCCAGTCCGGTTAACTGGTCGTGGCGGGCCATACGCTCCCACTTAATCCGCAATGAGGTTTCAACTAATAAGCGACGCTGTTGAGTGGCCATCGCGATAAAAGTGTAAGAAACGGCGAATAAAAAAGCGATGAGTTCTAGGCGGCTATTCACATAAGTGGGGGATGGAAAAATTTGAATTGCACAAACATAAAAAACGCAGATTAATACAAACAGAGCCGTATAGGAGTAAAAAGATTTAGAGTTAAAAATAACCATTACAAACGCGGGCAGGGCGAGATAAGCAATCCATAAACCAAAATAAAACGAGGCTAAAATAGAGGCCATAGCGAGGCTAAAACCTAATAACCGATAACGGGAAATGGGGTGCGCTTCATACTCACGCCGTTCATAAGATGATAATACAGACGCCATTAATAAAACCCCCAACATATTAGATAAACAAATAGCAAAAAAGATAAAACTTAACGGCTCAGGCGGCGCATAATCTCCTAAAACGACCGTTGCTGTAATGATAAAACTGACAATTAAACAGGGTAATAAACAGGAGTATAAAAGAAAACGCAACATATCAGATGGGGTATTAACACCGTTGGGTATCGCCCATTTAGTTAATTCACCTGCGAACAATGTAAAAAAACTGGCAGCAAAGGCGGTGGCACTGGTACTTAAAATTTGCACCATCAAAGACTCATGAGACCATCCAGAGTAATTTGCAGCAAAACTTGCTATAAATACCGTAGGTAAAATTCTAATTCCGCACTTTCTAACATACAGATATAAAGATAAACCGGCCGGAAGCCATATCATGGAAATTGCATCTGGGCCTTCGGCAAATAAAAATATACAAATTTTTGTCAATAAAAAATAGATTACCGCATATTGGGTTTGTTCTTTTAGCAGTTGCCAAATTGTCATTGGTCGACCGAGTTATTGGTTGATGGGGATACACTAAGCTCTGTTCAAATATGGCATAGTTCGGCGAGGACGCAAATAAAATCACCAAAAGTTTGAACTGGGTTTTAGATCGATTGCTGTCGTTTCAATGTTTTTTCAGCAAATAACTGAAAGGGGGTGAGCATAATGCGCTAATTTATGATGGCGCGGCGGTTGGCCGTCAACCCGGAAAACGCCGCGATAGTATGTGGGGGTAAAATTTAGTTTTAACCCTGGCACTCTTTTAACAGATTAAGCATCCAAGGCACACCGTATTTATCGGTTACCATAGCAAAACGTTCGGCCCAAAAAGTTTCCGTGAGTGGCATAGACACATCACCATCGGCAGCAAGTTCAGAATACACACGCTCAATTTCATTTAAACTATCAAAGGCGATACTAATAGAGACACCTTGGGCTTTTTTATACTCTTTTGCAGGCACATCGCAGGCCATAATCTCGTGTCCGCCAATCTCAAAAGATGCATGCAAAATGCTATTTTCTAAATCGTCGGGAAGCTCATATTCAGGGGGCTGATTTTTATCATCCATATCCGGTGCTTCAGCCCAAGTCATCATAAACTTGGTATTAGCACCCATAGCTTTGTTATAAAACGCTAATGCTTCTTTGCAATTGCCGTTAAAATTTATATAAGGCGTAACTAACATAATCAATCCTTTTATTGGTTAAAATTAAATCAAGCAGTTTTGATAGTAGCGCGTTTTTTTAAAACTTGTATGAATTTTAATCATAGAGTAAGGTTAAGTTAACCATTATCGGGAGACTAACATGCAGATCCTAGTTATCGGCGCGGGCGTTATCGGTGTGACTTCTGCTTGGTATCTCAACCAGTCGGGGCACCAAGTCACTGTTATCGACTCCCATCAAGCGCCAGCTATGCAAACCAGTTTCGCCAATGCTGCCATGTTATCAGCGACTATGGCAGCCCCTTGGTCTGCACCAGGCATCCCAATAAAAGCGCTACACTGGTTACTACAGACTAACGGGCCTTTTAAGATCACTTCACAAGCAATGCGAAGCAGGTACTTTAGTTGGTTATTGCAATTTTTAAATCACTGCCGCCAGAGCAAATACCTCCTAAATAAACAAAAACTGGTTAAACTTGGGCTTTTGAGTTTAAGCGAGTTACAAGCGCTTAAAACACAGCTCAATATAGATTACAGCGACCGTCACCTTGGCACTTTACAGCTATACAGTAGTCGTTATAAAGCGCAAGCAATGGAAAAAGACATCGACCTACTGCATTCGCTCGGCGTTTCGGCCAATATCCTATCGGCCGGCCAATGCCAACAAATAGAACCCGGTTTAAGCCGTTGCACCCGTAGCTTTGGGGCTGGTTTACATTACCCTCAAGATGCAACGGGCAATTGCCGATTGTTTACGCAAAGCCTAGCGCAACATGCTCAACAAGCGGGTGTTAAGTTTATTTTTAATCAGTCTGTTAACAAAATCATAGAACACAATCATTGTTTTAAAGCTGTGCAAACAGAGCAAGGCGAAATCTCTGCAGATCTCTGTGTGATCGCCGCTGGCTGTCACACTGTTAACCTGTTAAAACCGCTGTATATTAATTTGCCTATCTGTCCTATCCGGGGGTATTCAATCACTTTGCCATTAACCGTGCCGGACGCTTCAAATAACCCACAATCAACGATATTGCATGAAGATACCAAAATTGCCATCACACGCATTGGCAACCAAGTGAGAGTGGGGGGTATGGCTGAGTTAGCTGGGTATTCACAAGAAATAAACCAAAAAAGGTTCCAGTTATTAGAGCAAACATTTAAACAGCTTTTTCCATTCACAAAAGTGGGTTCTGCCCACGATCATTGGTTTGGTTTTAGGCCAATGACGCCTGATGCCATTCCCCGCATTAGCAATACCAAAATAAAAAATTTATATCTTAATAGTGGCCATGGTTCTTTAGGTTGGACACTCGCAGCAGGCTCAGCACGTTTGTTGGCCGATTTAATTAACCAGCAGCCAAATCGCTTAAATTATCAGGATTATGCGCTTTAACTCACTTATTGCACTTTATTAAAAGAATAGATATGCTTAATTTTTTGTGATTTTATTGGGCTTTATGAGCACTCGTTGGATCTCTGTTGCGATTTATCTATTTGCTGTGTGGCCGGCCTTAGCACACAGTCAAACGCCGCTTAATGTCGCGGTTGCCAGTAATTTTATTCATACTAGCCAATTATTAAAAAATGAGTTTTTAAAACACACGTCAACTCAGATCCAGTTTACTTACGCCTCATCAGCAAAACTTTATGCGCAAATATTACATGGTGCGCCCTATCAAATCTTTTTATCGGCTGATACAGATAAAGTTGTAAAACTGATTAAACAAAATAAAACGCTCAACACAAATTACCATATTTATGCAACTGGGCGACTTGCATTATGGCAACCACAAAAAAGGACCGGACAGTGTCAGGTCCTTATAATGGCCAACCCTAAATTGGCACCTTATGGTTTAGCTGCTGAGCAAACCATAAAAAAAGGTCAGTTTAAATTGCCAGACTGCCGACAAACCATTTATGCACAAAATATTTCTCAAAGCTGGCATTATGCTGCTAGTGGGCATGCTGATGCCGCTTTTGTTGCTTTATCTCAGCTCGTTAGCAAAAAGGTGCCAGCTCCAGAATACCAACTAGTCCCCGCTGACAATCACCAAGCAATTGCGCAAGCCATGGTATTATTGCCTGCAGCAGAAAAACATCTCTACGCAAAAGATTTTTATCAGTTTTTACAGTCAGATAAAGCTAAAGCCATTATCCAACAAGCTGGATACCAATAAACATGGTCGAATTTTCAAATGCTGACTGGCAAGCCATTTGGCTTACTTTTAAGCTCGCGGCAGCAGTCACGTTCATTCTTTTAATTATTTGCACACCATTAGCGTATTGGTTAAATAAAACAAAAAGCATATTTAAAGGACCATTAATCGCCTTGTTTGCATTGCCATTGGTTTTGCCGCCATCCGTATTGGGATTTTATTTTTTATTGGCGTTTGCACCCAATACCTGGTTCTCACAAGCTGCATTAGCGCTTGGCTTTGGCCAACTTGCTTTTAGTTTTACCGGCTTATTAATAGCGTCACTCATTTATTCGTTACCTTTTGTATTACAGCCAATTTATAACGCTATGCAGTCACTGCATACCGGCAGCTTAGATGCCGCAGCAACTTTGGGCGCAGGGCCGCTTGACCGTTTTTTTACCTTAGTGATCCCTATGATTAAACCGGGTTTATTCACCGGTGCCGTATTGGGTTTTGCCCATACCTTAGGCGAGTTTGGTGTTGTATTAATGATCGGCGGCAATATTCCCGGCGAAACTCAGCTTATTTCCGTGCAGATTTACGAATATGTTGAATCGCTTGAATACGGCAAAGCACATTTTTTGAGTGGTTTTATGTTAATTGTTTCTTTTATTATTTTATGGCTGGTATATAAGCTGCAACCAAGTCGGGTGCATGAATGAGCCAAAATAAGCAGTCAGATACAACAGAGTCTCTAAGCGTTTCGGTTTCGCATGCGCTAAATAAAAACTTTAAACTATCGTTTGATGTTGTTTTACCGTTAACCGGCATTACCGCGATAAGTGGCCCGTCTGGTAGTGGTAAAACCAGTTTATTACGTTTAATTGCCGGTTTATTGCCATTGGCAAACAATCACTCAAACGCTAAAGTTATCTACCGAGGACAAACCTGGCAGGACGCTTCTACTCACCTTGCATGCCATAAACGAAAAATTGGATACGTATTTCAGCAAGCTAATTTGTTTACTCATTTAACGGTTAAACAAAACCTTATTTATGCCCAAAAACGTGCCGTTAATCCACCGCTTATCGGTTTATTGCAGGTATGTGAGCTGTTAAATATAACCCAGTTATTAAAACAAAAAGCCAATAGGTTATCGGGCGGAGAAGCACAGCGGGTGGCATTAGCCAGAATGTTATTAAACAGCCCAGAGCTGATTTTAATGGACGAGCCTTTAGCTGCGCTAGATGATGAGCATAAACAGGTCATCTTAGGGTATTTAAAACAGATATATCAAAAATTTAAAATACCTATCTATTATGTTACTCATTCGGTTTCCGAAATAAGCCAAATCGCCGATTATGTGGTGCAATTAAAACAAGGTAAAGTAATCAATCACGGCCCAGCTCATGTTGAGCTTAACCCAATATTATGGCGACAAAAACAAAAAGTCAGTGTTTTACAGGCAAGTCTTCAAGAATCGCTCGACAAATGGCATTTGTACAAATTAAATCTTTATGGGCAAACCATTTATGTTAATAACAGTGTTAAATTAGAACAAAATTTAACCATACGAATAAGAATACCCGCGCGTGACGTGAGTTTGCTATTAACAAACGCCACAGATTCAAGTATCTTAAACCAGGTTAAAGCCTTGATAACATTTATCAAACCATGCAATAAATACGGTCAGACGCTGGTTGGATTAAATTTACAAAACAACGATAAACAAACACATATGGTTGCCGAAATAACCGCTTTGTCAGTGGAACGACTAAAATTAATGCCAGGAATGCAAGTATGGGCACAGGTTAAAAGTGTCTCGGTTGAATAATTAAAATAATAATTAAACAGTTTAATTCCTTTTTGGAGCTGGTTTTGCCTGGAAAACTAAAAAAATTACAATACAGGGCGAATAGTATATTTGTATTGACTTCAATTTTGGCTATCGTTTTGGCCTCTGTTGTTTATTTTAACGCCGAAAATATCCGTGATAACTCACAATCGCTGATAAACAATGAGTTGCCGGCTTTAAGCCGTAGCAGTCAAATTTCTTTATTAATGATAGAGCAAGAACGTTTATTATATGAATATTACGCCAGCCAACAAATGCAGCTTTATAGTGCCCAATATAAAAGCATAGTTGCTCAGTTAGAAGAAACCTTATTGTCGTTATCGCCGCAAGCAGACAACAAACATATTGTATTAAAATTAGAACAAGGTATCAGCCGTATTATCCAGCTTGGTGCAAGTTTTAATACAATTATGAACAAACAGCCGGTCGACTGGGATGCCGCGCGCGATCAGCTTGCATTATTAAGCGAACACAGACGCAGTTTAAATCCAGTTCTTGCGTTATATAATCAACATGTAAATCAGCAGGTTGATGTTAAATATCAAAATACGCAAGGGTCTTTATCAGCAACATTCATCATGGTTGTGGCCTGTAGTTTATTAATCTTATTGGTGGTTGTATTAGCCGGTAAGTATTTGCGTAATTATATTATGATGGCGTATAACAACGAGCGATTAGCATTGTTTCCAGCCCGAAATCCTAATCCTGTGCTAAGCATCGACAGTCGCGGAAAAGTAACGTATTACAACCCAGCTGCTAACCAGATGGTGCGCTTTTTTGGGTTAAAATCACCACTTGAGCTTATTAACAAAGATTATCAGAAGCAGTTAAAATTAGCGGCCGAACAGGGTGTCAGCCCAGTATATGAAAATAAAGTTGGGGTTCATTTTTTAAGTTATCAAATTAATTGGTTAGCTGATATATCCGCGTATGATGTGCACATTAGCGACATTACAGCGCAAAAAAAAGCAAAATGTGAACTTGAGTACCAAGCCCATCATCACTCTTTGTCTGGTTTATATAACAGCATTAAATTTGAGCAAGATTTAGATCATCTAATCGAAACACATAAACACTTTTGGTTGATGTTAATCGAGTTGCCAGAATATGGTGAGATAATGGCAAACTATGGGCTCACCGGAGCATCCGACAGCGTTAGGAGCTTTGCAAAAGAGCTTTCTGGGGTATTTAACAATGTTCGGGACGAACTTAATATAGAATCAAACATCTACCATGTTGCCGATGCCAGTTTTGCGATTTTATTTAAAACAGAGCAAAAACAAGCCGACATTTTAGCGGTTGTCTCGCATAAAATTACCTCAAGGTTTGATAAAACCATTTCGACTCAGGTTGGCGAAATTACTGTGCCGCTCAAAATTGGCATTTCTGAATATCCTAATTGTAGTCAAAATTCAGAGCAGTTAATGCTGCAAGCCAAAATTGCGCTGGACTCAGCCGGTAGTTGTCATCCTGCGATTCGTTATTTTTCAAACGACCTTGGCGAAAAACACGCGCGTCAGTTAGACCTGATCCAACGCATGCAAAAAGCCATTCAGGAAGAAGCATTTGAGCTGTATTTTCAACCGCAAATGGATCTGCAGAGCCGAAAAATAGTAGGGGCAGAAGCTTTAATCCGTTGGTTCGACAAAGGTGAATTTATCTCACCGGGTGAGTTTATTCCACTGGCTGAACATCAAGGTTTAATTTTAGAGCTCGGCGATTGGATTTTAAAACGCGCTTGCCAACTGGCCGCCGGTTGGAAAAAAATGATGCCAGCAAACAGCCGCATCGCTGTAAATATATCGCCACGGCAATTTATTCAACCTGGTTTTGTGCAAAAGGTTAAAAAAGTACTAGATCAGACGGGGTTACCACCACAAATGTTAGAGCTGGAAGTGACCGAAGGCATAGTGATGGAAAATCATGCTGCTGGTATTGATGTTTTGCACCAGTTAAAACGTTTAGGTATTTGTTTAGCCATTGATGATTTTGGGACAGGTTATTCATCTTTATCTTATTTAAAAAACTTTCCGGTGGATAAAATAAAAATTGATCAATCGTTTATCCGCAATTTGCATTCCAACAGCGAAGATCAGGCAATTGTGTTAACTTTGTGTCAGCTTGGCCAAAACTTAAATTTAAAAGTGATCGCCGAAGGTGTAGAAGAACAAGAGCATTTAAATATTTTGGCCGGATATGAATGTGACGAAATCCAAGGTTACTGGTATAGTCGTCCTTTGCCAGTAAACAACTTCGAAGCCTTTTTACACGAACATGCCCAAGGCCAATAACCAACAATTAATGCAAATTATCGAAGCTGCGATATTTGCCTATGGTAAACCGCTAAGCATTGCGTATTTAAAAGATACAGTTCTTAGCGATTTTAACCTTAGCAACCGTAAAATAAAAAATTTATTAAACGAGTTAGAGCTGTTGTACGAAAACCGTGGCATAGAGCTGGTGCATTCTGCTTCTGGTTATCGGTTTCAAACTAAATCAACATTTAGTCCCTGGATAAGCCGATTATGGCAAGAAAAAGCACCCAAATATTCACGTGCTATGTTAGAAACACTGGCACTCATCGCTTATCGACAGCCGATTACTCGCGGCGAGATAGAGGAGGTCAGGGGGGTTGTTGTGAGCAGTCAAATCATGCGGACTTTGCAAGAACGCGGCTGGGTCAAAGTGGTTGGTCACAAAGAAGTGGCTGGACGACCCGCTTTATTTGCAACCACCCCCTCGTTTTTAGATTATTTTGGGTTACAATGTTTGTCAGATTTACCTGATGTTCAGGACAACTTAAACCACCATTCAGATTCGGGAGAATCAGATGTCTGAAAAAATTCAAAAAGTACTCGCACGGGCCGGTAAAGGTTCTCGTCGAGAAATGGAACGAGCGATAGAAGAAGGTCGTGTCAGTATAAACGGAAAAGTCGCCGGAATAGGTGAGCGAGTAGAAGAAGGCCAGGAACTTCGCCTAGACGGCCATATCGTTAATACCAAAAGCGCGTGGGAAACACCCTGCCGAGTGATTATTTATAACAAACCACTTGGCGAAGTCTGCACCCGGAGTGATCCTGAAAATCGTAAAACCGTGTTTGATCGTTTACCTATTTTAAAACAGGGCCGCTGGATTGCCGTTGGCCGATTAGATATAAATACAACAGGTTTATTAATTTTTACCACAGATGGTGAACTTGCAAACCGGTTAATGCATCCATCTAATCAAGTTGAGCGTGAATACGCCGTTCGTGTTTTTGGTGAAGTCAGCGAAGAAACCGTTCATAAACTTAGATCGGGTGTCCAGTTAGAAGATGGCCCAGCCAAATTTAATAAAATTAACTTTCAAGGCGGCGAAGGCATTAACCGTTGGTTCCATGTAACCATTAGTGAAGGGCGTAACCGAGAAGTTCGCCGTATTTGGGAATCACAAGAAGTACAGGTGAGCCGTTTATCCCGTATACGTTATGGCGATATCAGTTTACCAAGAACCTTGCCGATGGGCGGTTGGGCTGAACTTGAAGTTAAAGAAGTTAACTACTTGCGCAAAATGGTCGATATGCGTCCTATCGAGATGAAAAAAGAAGTCAGCCGTAATAACAAGGTTAAAAACCTAAAAGCTAATCGCATTCGTAAAGCGATCCGTAAAACTGAACTGCGGCAACGTCAAAAACCGACTCGTAAATAAAATGGCTAAAAAAAAGTGGACCAGCGAGCATATCAGCTGGTCAACTGCGCCTTGGCAGTTGGATATTTTTGCACATTTACATCAGGTTTATGGGTTTAATTTTAAACATTTTCCATCCCCGACTGAAATAACAGCCAGTATCAAAACGGGTTCCAGCCGTTTTGAGCAATTAGGTTATGAGTTTATCGAGCAAAACGATGAAACGCTGACTGGTGCGAGTGGTTACGAAGACTTTATTTATCGGGTTAAACAGATCCCAACCCGAAACTCAAGCTGGCACGATTTTTTTAATGCTTGTATATGGGGCTTGTTTCCAAACAGTAAACAAGCTTTAAACCATCAGCATATTGAACAAATACAGCGGCATGGCAGCAGTCAGCGCAGCCGCAAAAGAGATATACTCACCCAGTTTGACGAATGTGGCATTGTTTTGGCGTATCAAAACGAACAAGACAAAATCGACCTGCGCAATCATCAGTGGATTGACGTATTTTGGCATCGTCGTAACCATTGGCAACAGCAGATCAAACCTTTTATTTTTGGCCATGCGATTTACGAAATGTCGTTAGAAGCGTTTATCGGGTTGACTGCAAAAGCCCTATTTATAAAAGTTGACGATAGGTTTTTTAATAAAACACTTAAAGATCAATATTCAGAGCTAGATAATCAGGTGACAGATTTGATGCAAAAGGCGGATATATTCGCCGATAAAACTAACCTGTCACCTTTACCTGTATTGGGGATCCCAGGTTGGAGCTGTGATAACCTGAGTTTAAGTTATTATAAAAATACCGATTATTTTAGGCCTAGACGTGACAAGCGCTAATTCTTGTTAGTGTTTTTATCTTTTTTAGGCCAATCGTCGTCTTCCTGATCATAACCTTGAGTGTTTTTAAAGTTTTTGGGTAATTTAAATTTACCTTTGCTTTGCAGCATAAAAATTGGCCCAGCAATAAACAAAATAGCAACCACAATTAATAATATCACCATCCAGTTAGACATAATATTGCTCCACTAAGTTTTTATACAAGGTATCTGCATCTTGCAGCAAGCGATCACAAAGTGCAAACTTTTGCTGCGCCAAATGTGTTTTAAAACAATTTAGCGTTAATACTTGTTGGGCTTTTCGAGCGACGGGCAAATAACTAAGATGCCAAGGCTCAACGGCAATGCCGTTTTTTTTGTGCTCAAGGTATGGAAAAGCAAATCCCAAGTCTTCAGCATTTTTTAGCAGCCAATTAAACATAGCCGCACTTGGTCCTTGCCCTGAGTATTCGCTGCTTATCAGCTGAGGGCGGTTGTTTGCATCAAACCCATTGGCATCATAAATATCTATATCACTGCCCCAATGGTGGCGACTTGCTCCAGGGATTGCCGTAAAGGTGCATATTGCATTAATGAGTTTATCGGCAGACAGTTGGCTAATGTCGATAGGCTGGCTATTTACATCCAACACAGCCCGCTGACCATTGGCTTTTTCGCACCAAATGCTTAATTGGCGGTCAAAACTCCGGTATGCGCTAGCTAAGCGCAAATCAAAACCTGCCGCTTTTGCAGATTTTTGCAATGCGAATACAGCCTTGGCTGCATCCTTATGTACGCTATGATTCGGATAGAGCTGAGTTAAATGCGAATCGCACAAACCCAGCACTTGCAAAGCGGTAAATGGCATTGTCATTTATTTAGCCAACAAATTAACCAGCAGTTTTTCGTAAATGACTGCTAATGCTTCTATATCGGCAATTTTTACGCATTCATCAATTTTATGTATCGTTTTATTCACCGGACCCAGCTCGACAACCTGAGCACCGGTTGGCGCAATAAAACGGCCATCAGAGGTGCCACCCGTTGTTAACAACTGAGGTTTGTAACCACAAGTTTCATTGATAGCATCCACCGCTGCATCCACTAAAGGGCCAGCATCTGTCAAAAATGGTAGACCATTGTACGTCCATTCAATGTCGTAATCTAAACCGTGTTTAGCTAACAAGTTTTCCACTTTGACCACCAGCTCATCCGCGGTCACCTCAGTGCTATAGCGAAAATTAAACTGTACTTTAAGCTCGCCGGGTACCACATTAGTTGCGCCTGTGCCGCCGTTAATGTTTGATACTTGAAAACTGGTGGGTGGAAAAAATTCGTTTCCTTGATCCCATTCCGTTTGTGCTAATTCAGCAAGCGCAGGGGCTGCTAAATGCACTGGGTTTTTTGCTAAATGCGGATAAGCAACATGCCCTTGAATCCCTTTAACCAACAAATCACCACTTAAAGAGCCACGCCGGCCATTTTTAATCACATCACCCACTTTTTCAGTGCTGGATGGTTCACCCACTAAAGCCCAGGTCATTTTTTCATTTCTGGCTTCTAAGGTATCTATCACACGTGTGGTGCCATTTATAAATGGGCCTTCTTCATCACTGGTAATTAAAAACGCGATTGAACCTTTATGATCTGGATGTTTTTTTACAAAGTTTTCGGTCGCAATAAGCATAGCTGCTAAACTGCCTTTCATATCGGCTGTACCACGGCCATGCAGGTATCCGTCTACTTCTGTTGGGGTAAAGGGTGGGGTTTGCCATTGTTCAGCTGGGCCTGATGGCACTACATCTGTATGTCCAGCAAAACAAAACACAGGATCTTGTTGGCCGCGTCTCGCCCACATGTTAGTTGTATCTTCAAAAACCATAGACTCAATATTAAAACCGACAGCCGACAAACGCTCAGCCATCATGCTTTGACAGCCAGCATCTTCTGGGGTAACAGACTCACGCGAGATCAAATCTTTTAATAAATCCAGTACTTCACTCATAATAAGCTATCCTTAATCTTTAAATAGTGCAGTAAACTGAGCATCGTTAAATCCAACAGAAACCTGATCGTTATGTTCAACAACCGGTCTTTTAATCAGAGTGGGGTGCGCGACCAATAATTTAGCCACATTTTGCTCGTTCACCGCGTCTTTTGTTTGCTGGTCGAGTTGGCGCCAAGTTAATCCTCTTTTATTTAATAACTTTTGCCAATCTAACTGTGCCAACCAGCTTTCGACTTTGTTTTGCTCTAGGCCTTGTTTTTTAAAATCATGAAAATCATAACTAATGTTTTCATTAGTCAGCCACTTTTTAGCCTTTTTTACCGTATCACAATTAGGGATACCATAGAGCTTTGTCATCAGTCGTCCTCGTGCAAATAAATAAAAAACCATTCTACCCTTTTTTAGTTATACAGCACAGTGTGAATATATCCCATGTATACCATCCACAAACTCATACAGTAATCACTGTATATTGTTGATAACTTGTGTTTAACTATAGATATTCATTAAATTGGTGCACAATTTAGCGGTAATTTTTGATCATCATGTGATTAAAAATTAGCTTATTCCAGTTGATCCACAGAAGCTGTAGATAACCTTGTTGAATACTCGGTGTATAATGGTTAACTATCTGATTTTAAAGTAAAAAAATACTGTATGATTTTTAATCAAAGAAGCCTCTATTAGATCTTTTTGGTTGAATTTAGAGCAGTTTCCACAGCCTAATCAGATTACCTGTGATCACTTATTGATCATAAATAGATCAAATAGTATAAAACCCTAAATTTTTTAAAGCTCTGGTGTATTTTTGAGCATAAAATAATTTTACTGCTTAAAAAAAGGCCTGAATGTATAACTTAGTTGTATAAAACCTGCTTTATCCACTGAATTTGTGGATATCTATGTGGAATTATACTTATACTTTTGTTAACTAGTTGATATATATAAGTTTAATAAGCTGTCTATTTTTTAACTAGTGATCTTTTTTAACCTGAATAAAGTAGATAAAGTAAGTTTTATGCAAGTTTCATGTGGGTAACTCCTTTGCTTGTGCATAAACTATTTTTGTTAAAAAACTTGTCATCTTTACATAAACCCATATATATATGTTTGCTAAATAACTCATTAATTAAGGTCTAAATATGGAATTTTTGCATGAGTATGGTCTGTTTTTAGCCAAAACAGCGACCATAGTGATTGCTATCGGCGTTGTGCTCGCTCTGATCGCCGCAGCTAAAAAACAAAAAAGCAGTAAAAAAGGTGAGCTGGTGGTTGATAACATCAGTGACGAATTTAAGCAGATGAAAGACTATGTCAACGAACATCTGCTGACAGAAAAACAATTAAAAGAAAAACAAAAAGAAGCTAAAAAGCAGGCTAAAGCCCAAAATAAAGACAAAACAACTAATAAAGATGAAAAAAGTCGTTTATTTGTAATCGATTTTAACGGCAGTATGGATGCACACGAAGTTGAGCAGCTCCGTCATGAGGTGACCGGTGTGTTGGCAGCGGCGACCGAAAAAGACGAAGTTTTAGTACGCCTTGAAAGTGGTGGTGGTGTGGTGCATGGTTATGGTTTAGCCGCATCACAATTAGCGCGTATCCGCGCCAAAAATATCCCACTAACCGTCTCAATAGATAAGGTGGCGGCCAGCGGCGGCTATATGATGGCTTGTGTTGCGAACAAAATTGTGGCTGCACCCTTCGCGATTGTTGGTTCTATTGGTGTGATTGCACAAATGCCAAATTTTAATAAATTACTTAAAAAACATGATATCGAATTTGAACAAATGACGGCTGGCGAATTTAAGCGCACGCTGACTATATTTGGCGAAAACACAGATAAAGCGCGTGAAAAGTTTAAACAGGAGCTTGAAGAAATTCACCAATTATTTGTAGAGCATATCCAGACCTACCGCCCGCAGTTGGATGTAAACAAAGTAGCCACCGGGGAACACTGGATGGCGAGTCAGGCAAAAGCGCTGGGACTGTTAGATGAACTGCAAACCAGTGATGATTATATTTGTGATAAATTAAACAATGCTGAAGTGTTTAAATTTAAATACAAACAGCACAAAAATTTAGCCGACAAATTACCACTTGCTGCTTCTAGCTTTGTCGACACCACCTTAACCCGTTTGTACTCGCGTATAACCGAATCACGCTACCAATAAAATTGGCCCACCATAACTCGTACCGTGTTTTATTCGCGAATTGTTTAAACAACGGTGGCGTTTGCCTGTTGTCGGCTGCGCCTTCGGCGTAGCCGACCTACTGTAGGTTGCCACCGCCGCAGGCGTTGGCAACAATGAGCAAACGAGCAAACGAGCAAACGAGCAACTTGGTTGTTTTAACCGCAGATCACGCAAACAATGGCCAGATAATTTAAACAAAAAATAAAATATATCGCACATAAAGTGTCAGATTCATGTAAAGCATACAAATATCAGTATATAAAATTAATTGTTCACAATTAAATGATCTCAATATTAAGGCGGATATAAAAAAATATGGCTGATATTAATGATGTTTCGACATTTTTCTCAGACGATAACAGTGTCTATACCAAACTATTGATGGATATCTCACAAGGCATTTTTAAAAGTGGTGACCGCTTAGTCACAACAAAATTGTCAGAGCGATATGGTACCAGTGTAAACCCAGTGCGTGAAGCAATAAAACAATTGCAAGGCCAAGGTTTTGTGAACGTTTTAAAAAACAGCGGAGCGCGTGTTAAAAAGTTTGAATACAAACACATGCGAGATGTGTTTGAGATTATCCAATTATTAGAACCATATTTGATTTCTTATTTTATTAATCAACACACCGAAGAAGATTTGCAAGCGTTAAAAAATATTCACCAAAATATATGCCAACTTACACCAGATGAATACCAAAATTACGCGACACTGGATGCAGAGTTCCATTGGACAATGTACCGCAACCATTATAATAAAAGTGCGGTTGAAACATGGCGTAGCCATAAGATCATTTCACAAGCGCTACATGCAAATATGAAAATAAATCGAGTACGCTTAGTTTCTTCGACACGAGAGCATGGACGCTTAATCGAATGCCTCGAACAGGGAAATGCGCAAGGGGCAAAAGCGGCGCTAATTGAGCACATTAATAATAGCGGCGACTATTGGTTAAGTGCAGTGGAGCAATAAAAACATCCACCGCGAAGCAAGCAGCCGCCACAAATATTTTTGAATAAATTATTCAACCGGCACTAACTGATACGCTCGGACCCATTCTACCTGCATGGCATTTGAGCCATCGGTGGTTTCTAATTCGGCTTTAGAAGGGGTTCCGGGTGAACCATTGCCCCAGTTCCAAATTTCGGTATCAAAAAACATCACCATAGGTTCGTTAAATTCGGCAGGAAAACTTAATTTATCCCAAGTTTTGCCGTCGGCGTTCCAATATGAAAAATCAGTCACTCGTTTGCCATCTAAATAGATATAGGCTTCTTTATTATTTTTCCACCAAATACCATAAGTATGCCAACTGTCTGCAACACCCCCTGGGATACCGCTTTTATTTGCTGACGGCCCTTGTGCGTAGCCTGGTTTTCCAAAGCCGTTTGGAAAATAATGATAATTGCTATGCAACTTTGTACTAAATGAATCGGCATGTCCGCCTTGCGGGCGACCAATTGCTTCGATAACATCGATTTCGCTGTATTTTCCCTGCATCCAAAAAGACGAAGTGGTTGCTAATTGAGAGGCGCGCATTTTTACTTCGTAATAGCCGTAACTTAGTCGCTCTTTTGAAGCTACAACCGAGGTGCCAACCCATTTTTTTTCGCTGGGACCATTCGCTTTAGCATAAAGAAAAAGCTTGCTGTTTTTGATCTCTACATTTGGGGTATCTTCTGCGGTGTCACCTTCAACATAAGCACCAGGTCGGCCTTTGCCTGAGCCATCCCACCAATCGTGTTTGGCCTGCCATTTGTTTGAGTCCCAAGTATCAAATTCATCCGTGAATTGAGGATTTAACACCCATTTAAAACCATCCGGTGCCTCTGGCAATGCCTGAAATTTATCTCCCCACTCATACGCGCCTGCATAACTAGAAACCAGCGCAGCACCGACCAAAGCTAAATTGAAAACTTTATTCATAAGACATCCAAAATTACAAAAACTGAGCGTAAGATATAACACTTAATTTAAATAAGCAACATGTTGTTTATATATAAACAGTGAGGGGTAGTAGTAGGTCGGCTCCGCCAACGGCGCAGCCGACATTCCGCAAACATCGCCGATGTTTAAACAATTCGCGAATAAAACAACCACAGTAACCGTTTGCTCATTGTCGCCAACACCTTTGGTGGTATCTACACGAAACTTCAAACATCGCGCTATAGTGTAGGTCGGCTCCGCCAACGGCGCAGCCGACATTCCGCAAACACCGCCGATGTTTAAACAATTCGCGAATAAAACAACCATAGCAACCGTTTGCTCATTGTCGCCAACACCGCCATCAGCGCAAGATAAAAAGCCGATGCAATTGTAACCCAAAGGGTTGAGCTATATAATGTTGCGTCAACCATATAGAGGCAACCAATGGCAAAATTTCTTGTAACAACATCTAAAGGGCTTGAAAACCTGCTCGAACAAGAGCTCACAAGCTTTGGCATCAGTGAAATCAAACTATCCGTATCTTGTGTCTGGATCGAAGCCAGCTTAGAGCAAGCTTACCGCATCTGCTACATGTCGCGACTCGCGAACCGCGTTTTACTCGAACTTGCCGTCGGCCCTTGCAAAGACAAAAAAGACCTCTACGCCATTACTCAACAAGTTGACTGGCCAATGCAATTTAAAGACAGCGCTAGTTTAAGTGTCGACTTTAATGGCGTCACCCAAACTTTACGCAATACCCAATTTAGTGCTCAGGTTGTTAAAGATGCCATTGTTGACCAATTTAACGACGAAATTGGCCGCCGCCCTGATGTTAGCCGACAAAACGCTGACATAAAAATTCAAGGCCGCTTAATAAAACAACAAGCACATATTTTTATCGACCTTAGCGGCCAGTCGCTGCACCAAAGAGGCTACCGTATTGATGCAGGCCGTGCACCATTAAAAGAAAACCTCGCAGCTGCTGTTGTTATGCGCAGTGGGTGGCTTGACGATCCAAATGTGCCACTGGTGGACTACTTTTGTGGTTCGGGCACCTTATTAATTGAAGCAGCTCAAATGGCCCGCAAGATCCCAGCACAGCGCGAGCGTCGCAGTTGGGGATTTGACAAATGGCTTGGTCATAACCACAAACAATTTAGCGCCATTAAAGACGAATACGACAGCCTGATAGAAAGTGATAAGCCCCTTAAAATTTTTGGATTTGATAACAATCACCATGAGCTAAAAACCGCTCGGCAAAACGCGATGGACGCCTTAGTGGATGACTGCATCCATTTTGAAACCGCAGACGCCAGATACAAACTATTAGGGCTAAAAAGCGAAAACGGACAAGTTATTTCAAATCCGCCATACGGCGAGCGTTTGGCCGATCAAATAGAAACGGCCAACCTATATTTAGATTTTGCACAAAACATCAAACGTCAACATGGTGGCTGGCGTTTAACCTTAATCACTTCATCAGTTGATCAGTTACGTTTATTAAAGTTACAAGCGGATAAAAAATATAAAGTTCGTAACGCCACACTTGACTGTGTGATAGCCAATTATCAAATTGAAGCAACAGACGATCAAAAAGTACGAGAAGGCATAGCCACAGAGTTTCAAAACCGTCTTAAAAAGAACTTTAAACAGGTTTCGAAACTTGCCCGTAAGGCTGATACAGATTGTTACCGCGTATATGACGCAGATTTACCCAATTACAATGTCGCCATTGATATCTACCAAGACCATTTGGTGATACAAGAATACGCAGCCCCTAAAAATATTGCGCTGGAAAAAACGCAAGCCAGATTGCAAGATGTATTAATCACTGCACCTTGGGTATTGGATATGGATCCAAACAAAGTGAGCTTAAAAGTCCGCCAGCGACAAAAGGGCAGTCAGCAATATACTAAACGCGACGAGCGCGGCGAATTTATTGTGGTTAACGAAAATAAAGCCCAGTTTTATGTCAATTTATATGATTATTTAGACACAGGCCTGTTTTTAGATCATAGAGACATGCGTGCATTGATTCAAAAAGAAAGCCAGGATAAAAAAGTGCTTAACCTCTTTAGCTACACCTGTAGTGTCAGTGTGCACGCTGTTTTAGGCGGTGCAACCCAAGTGACCTCAGTTGATTTGTCTAAAAAATATCTCGAGTGGGGTGAGCGCAATTTTGAGCTGAATAACATCAAAACCGCATGGCATCAATTTGTTGCAATGGACGGCATTGAATATTTGCGCCGCAACCGCGAAAAATTTGATTTAATTTTTATCGATCCACCCAGCTTTTCAAACTCTAAAAAACTCGATCATGACTTTGACGTGCAACGTGATCATTTAGCTATGCTCGAAATGGCTAAAAAACAATTAAACCCGGGTGGTACCATCTATTTTTCTAATAACCTACGCTCGTTTAAACTTGATGAAGCTGGTTTAGCCGAAGCAGGGTTAGTGGCAAAAGATTTAAGCAAACAAACGCTACCGTTTGACTTTAAACGGCGTGCCAATATCCGCCAAGTGTTTAAACTAAGTGAGAAAACGGCTTGAGCGAATTGATTTTATTAGGTACAGACGGCTGCCATTTATGCGAAGAAGCGGAGTACGTATTGGCCGAAGTGGGTTTGCTTGAGCATGTAAAAAAACAAGATATCGCAGACAGCGAACAAATGGTATCAACCTATGGTACTCGTATTCCCGTGCTTTTAGACAGTGCCACCGGCGACACCCTAGATTGGCCTTTTAATAGAACAAGCATAATAAACTGGTTAGATGATTAATTTATGAATTTATACCGACTAAGCAAAGCCAAACTGGCTTTTGGCGATCATCCTTTATTGCAAGAAGCCGACTTTTCAATCAATCGTGGCGAAAAAATCTGTATTTTAGGGCGTAATGGCGCGGGCAAATCAACTTTATTAAAAGTTATTGATGGCAGCCAAAATATCGACAGCGGCGAAATTAACGTGCGTGCCAATACAATCATCACGCGTTTACCACAAGATCCGCCCAAACATACCCAAGGCCATGTTTATCAATATGTTGCGGCCGGTTTAGGCGAAGTAGGGCAAGCATTAGCAGATTTTTATCAGTTAAATTTAGCTGAACACATAGATACAGATGCACTGGCCAAAGCCCAGCATAAAATTGAAGCGGCCGACGGCTGGCGGTTAGAAGGCGACATTCAAGAAGTCATTTCTCGCATCGGTTTAGATGCCAACACAGAGCTTAGTGCTATGTCCGGGGGCTGGTTGCGTAAAGCCGCGTTAGCGCGGGCGCTGGTGGTTAAACCTGATATTTTATTATTAGACGAGCCAACCAACCATTTAGATTATCAGTCAATAGCATGGTTAGAGAACTTTTTAAAAGATTACAACGGAGCCGTGGTATTTATCAGTCACGATAGGGCTTTTGTGCGCAATGTGGCTAAACGCATTGTCGATTTAGATCGCGGTCGGTTAATTAGTTTCGACCGAGGTTACGACAGCTACCTGCAAGAAAAAGCCGATTTATTAAAAATAGAAGAAGAAACCAATAAAAAATTTGATGATCTGCTCGCACAAGAAGAAGCCTGGATCCGACAAGGCATCAAAGCCAGAAGAACACGTAACGAAGGTCGCGTCCGCAATTTAGAAAAACTGCGTCGTGAGCGGCAAGCCAGACGCGAAGTGCAAGGCAAAGCAGATTTAAAACTGGATGAAGACAAGCGCTCAGGTAAATTGGTCGCCGAAATTAATCAACTTGCTTATAGTTGGGGCGATTTAAAAATCGTGCAAGATTTTAGCGCACTGATTTTAAGAGGCGATAAGATTGGCCTAATCGGTCCAAACGGTTGTGGTAAATCAACTTTTATCAAACTGATATTAGGGCAACTTAAACCCGACAGCGGCCAAGTGAAATTAGGCACTAATTTAGATGTAGTTTATTTTGACCAGTACCGAGCTCAGCTAGACGAAGAAAAATCCGTTATGGACAATGTAGCCGATGGCAAACAAGATGTTATTTTTAACGGCCAAAGTCGCCACGCGCTGGGTTATTTACAAGACTTTTTATTTTCGCCACAGCGTGCTCGCTCACCAGTGAAATCACTTTCCGGTGGGGAAAAAAACAGGCTTTTATTAGCTAAACTCTTTTTGCAGCCAGCCAACCTCTTGGTATTGGACGAACCCACCAATGACCTTGACGTAGAAACCTTAGAACTGCTTGAAGAACTTTTGCAAAACTACCAAGGCACTTTATTGCTGGTATCGCATGACAGAGAGTTTGTGGATAACACAGTAACCTCTAGCTTTTTCTTTCATGGCCAAGGTCAGGTCGAAGAATTTGTGGGGGGGTATCAAAATATCATTCCTATGCTTGAGCAGCGCAATAGCGCCAATAACAAACAAAAACAAAATAATAAAAGCCAAAATGCGGAACCAAGCGATAATAAAAAGGTCGAAAAACCGCAAAAATCAAAAACAAAGCTGTCTTATAAAGACAAACGTTTGTTAGAATCATTGCCGCAAACCATAGAGCGATTAGAACAACAGATAGAAGCATTACAAAAAGAAATTAATTCACCCGAGTTTTTTTCCTTGCCTCAGGCCGAAGTTCAGCCCAAGCTGGACGCTTTAGCCGAGCTGGAAAATCAATTAGAAACTGCTTTTGAACAATGGGAAGCGCTGGAAAGTCTGCAAAATGACGCCGTTTAAAGAATTATGAAAAAACTGATTAAAATCACAAGCATCACCACAGCCATTCTTGCCTCCGGCATGGCGCACGCAATTCCGGAACTATACCAACTGCAAGTATTGGAAAAGCCGGAAGAATTTAAAAATAGTTATCCGATAGATATTAATAATTCAGGTGAAGTCATCACCACACTCAGTTATCGTTTTGAATACCCGATTGACGAAGACAGATTAGACTTAGATGACGAAGACATAAACCTGGGCATTAACCTGTCGTCTGTCGGAACCAATGGTGTTAGTTATTATGAGTCGGTTAAAAAAGGCGTGTTTAACGCCACCAGTTTGAACATTGTTTTAAGCTACTTATCTAGCGCTCAAACCGACGGCCAGCATCAGGTATTATCCAGCTATCGCACTGGTTTTGCTGACGAAGACGAAATTGTCGAGCTGGCCATTTTTGATCGCGAAAACCCTGCAACCGAAGAATACTTTTATCATAATAACGAAACCGCCCGAGCCATTAATAATAGCGGCACCATTGTCGGTGATGCAGAATCTCCGTTAGTATGGACAGACGTGGATGGCGAAGACTGGCTAATTGGCGAGTTTCCACGCCGAGGTTTTGCAAAAACCTCTAAAACCACAGTTGAACTGATCCCACCCTATGACGACATCTTTGGCGGTTACAGTTATGTGGCTGATATTTCAGACGAAGGGTATATTGTTGGTTATGGGTCAGTGGGTGAAACTTTAACGTTAGAAGCGTTAGAAGAAGCCTGTGAGGATAACGACGACGAGATCCCAGAAAAAGTGTGTTTATGGCAAAACCTTAATCGCAACTTATCTAATCAACTCAGTTATTATAAAACTCATGCACTGCGCTGGAAAATCAATGCAAGTGGTGAAGTCACCGAAGTTAAAGATCTAGGTATCGGCATCGCTCAGTCTGACGTGCCAAGCACATCAAACTATTACAGCCGGGCATTTTCGGTAAATAATAACGGCACTGTGGTGGGCGATACTCACACGTTAGACGCAAACGGCAACGTGCGCCAACAAGCGGCATTATTTGACGGCGAAGGCGGCATACAAATTTTAACCGATCCAATTAAATACCCACAAAGCCGCGCATTAAAAATTAATGATAACGGCATTGTGATTGGTACGTTAGCCGACACAGCAGGTTTATCCTTTGTGACCAAAAGCTTTTATTATTCTATTGATGAAGGCACCCTGGGTGTTAATATTTTAACCGACTTTTTTGTTGACGCCGAAACCAAAGCCCGTGACATCAACAACCAAAATATCATAGTGGGACGTACCGAAACCAATGCGTTATCTAGTGGTGCCCGTCCTCAGCACGGTTTTGTTTATGATATCGACACAGAAGAGATGACCGACTTAAACGACGTGCTTGCCTGCGAAACTGACTACCGAATTGTTGATGCTTATGCCATTAACGACGACGGCGTCATTTTAGCGCATGCTTCATTAACCCAACAGGCCCGTGACCGCATGGGGGACGTGACCAGCAGCGCCTTAACTGGCTCGTTAGTGCAAGAGCAAGTTGAATACGCGGTTAAATTAGTACCAACAGCCACAGGTCAATATTCCTGCATTTTGCCAGACAATGACACTACAATAGAACGTAAGGGTGCTGCAATAAGCTGGCCAGTTATCTTCTTTGCCTTTATGACATTTTTGTTTAAAGGATTGCGTTCTAATAGAAAAACAGTCTAAAGACACTGATTTTCAACAAAAACCAGAATTATCATATAGCTCAGTAGGTTACAGGGTTTTTTATGAGGTTCTGGTTTTTTTTTGCACAAAAATAGGGCTTGTAAACACATCTTTATTTCGATAATTTGAACGTGTGGTTAAACATTAGTTTAACCCGATATTTTCATTCAAAAAGCAGAACTGAAAAAGGAAAGCTCCATGAAAAGACAAAAGCGTGATCGTTTAGAAAGAGCCCAGTCAAAAGGTTATCAAGCCGGTATTTCTGGTAAAGCTAAAGACAGTTGTCCATATCAGGAAACTGATACCCGAGCGCAGTGGCTAGGTGGATATCGAAGTGCTGTTGACGATAGAGTCTCGTTTTTTGGAGGAAGATAAATAATCAGGGTAAACCTGAGTTGGCACCGCTCAAGCGTTGCCAACACCCTGTAGCCTCAGCCTTGTAGTTTAACTCCCCTCACTAGCATTTTTACCAATTCAAATTTCCCAATTCAAAACGCCAATAATGCGTGAAGGTCTACTCCGCCAATTGTAGGTCGGCTCCACCGATAGGTGCAGCCGACATTTTGCAAACACCGCCATTGTTTGCATGTTTCGCGAATAAAACAACCACCACAATCGTTTGCTCATCGTCGCCAACACCTTTGGTGGTGGCGACCTACACGAAACTTCAAACATCGCGCTATAGTGTAGGTCAGCTCCGCCAATTGTAGGTCGGCTCCACCGATAGGTGCAGCCGACATTTTGCAAACACCGCCATTGTTTGCATGTTTCGCGAATAAAACAACCACCACAATCGTTTGCTCATCGTCGCCAACACCTTTGGTGGTGGCGACCTACACGAAACTTCAAACATCGCGCTATAGTGTAGGTCAGCTCCGCCAATTGTAGGTCGGCTCCACCGATAGGTGCAGCCGACATTTTGCAAACACCACCATTGTTCTTGGGGTTTGCGCAAAAACAACCACCGCAATTGCCTGCAAAGCTCACAAATAAAATAAGCTACACAGCGACCGTATAATTGCACTAAATGTAAAATAAACTATACTTTTTTAATTTATTCTGGACACTTTTGATGCGATACCGACGACTAAGAATTAAAGGTGGAACATACTTTTTTACACTGGCTGTTTCCGATCGTTCGACGAATTTATTAACCAACAATATACAAATTCTCAGAGAATCTTGGCGAAGATGCCTAAAAAAACACCCGTTTACAACAGTTGCTGTGGTGATAATGCCTGAGCATTTGCATGCTATTTGGGAGCTCCCCGAAAACGACTATGACTATTCAACTCGTTGGCGGTTGATCAAAAAACATTTTTCCAACTTAATAGGGCATCCAAAACTTTGGCAAAAAAGGTTTTGGGAGCATACGATTCGATACCAGATAGATCTAAATAATCATATAAATTACATACACTTTAATCCGGTTAAACACGGATATGTTGAGCGAGCAGTAGATTGGCCGTATTCCAGTATTCACAAATATATTCGCGATGGTGTTATCAGTAAAAACTGGGGAACCAGCGACAAATCATTCGCCTATTTAAACGATTTGTCAGCAAACGAATAAAACAACCACCCTTATTGCCTGCATATTGTCACCAACACCTGCGGTGGTGGCGGATTGTTGGAAACGCCGTTGGCGGTTCCAACCTACAAAAACTTCAACAAAGAGATATAAGGTCGGTTCTGCCCATCGTAGGTCGGCTCCACCGATAGGTGCAGCCGACAACCTTTCAAATCCCAAATGAAACTATAAATTAAATTTGTTTTATTTGGGATTGAACTATCCGGCCACTCTGCTAATCTTAAAGATAAGAGCAGCGAGGTAGTCAGTTATGTTAGTTAAACAAAAAGCACATCAGATAAAAAACAATGCAGCTATGTCAGAGGCAGGGTTTAAAGCCTGTGTAAATATATTAGAAAAATGGCAATGCAGCGCCGCTCAAATCCAGAACATTCTGCAATTGAGTAAAAATGCTTATTATCGAGCAAAAAAAGATCCCGCGTCAGCCAACTTCAGTCGAGATCAGCTCGAACGTATGAGCATTATCTTAAATATTCACGCCGCGCTTAGAGTATTGTTTTCGAACCCTGATAATGTGTATCAGTTTATGTCGATGCAAAACAACAATGTATTTTTTGAAGGAAGAACCCCATTGGAGATCATTGAAACTGGCAGTCTAATTAGTTTGTACCAAGTTTATCAACATATAGATACCTTGCGAAATGGCGGTTGGTAATGGCAACCAAGTACAGCAAAATTACACTAACAGAGCAAATGGGTTACCGTTTAATTAACTCTAAATTTCCTCCAATCGCCATTTTTGATGATGTCGCTAACGCCGATGAATTTGAGCTTTTATATCAACTACAAGAGTTAACCAACCCAAGATTAAGCGATCAGGTCGGCAATGTTTCACTGTTAGATAAAAGCGAATATCCTTTTGGCATTCACGGCTGCTCGTACGCAGTGGCGCCTTTTACTCATATAAATCCGGCCGGTAGCCGTTTTATGTCGGGCGAGCGGGGCATGCTTTATATTGCCGACAGCATAAAAGCAGCAATTGCAGAATCCATTTATCATCAAGAAAACTATTTTAAAAAGGTTAATTTGCACTACGACCGCATCGTTATGCGGGGTCTGTTATGTGTTTTTGGCGGTGAGATGGCGGATATTACCCATCTTGCAAACACAGATCCTATTTACGACCCAAACGACTATACTCAGGCAAGAACTTTTGCCGCACCGTTAAAACAAACAGTATCAGGCATTCAATATAACTCGGTTAGGCGGCAGGGAAGTATGTGTTGGGGATTATTTACGCCAAAATATGTTAAATCGATTAAACAAAACCGTCATTACGAATTTATTTTTGAACAAAATAAAATGGCACAGGTGAATCAGTTGACCCAGGTTGATTTTTAAGCAGCCGACAACAGGCAAACACCATCATTGTTTGTGGGATTTGCGCAAAATTAAACACCGGCGTTGTTTGCAGAATTGTCGCCAACACCTTTGGTGGTGGCGGGTTGTTGGAAACGCCGTTGGCGGTTCCAACCTACGAAAATTTCAACAACGAGATATAAGGTCGGCTCCATCAATTGTAGGTCGGCTCCGCCGAAGGCGCAGCCGACAATATGCAAACACCACCATTTTTTGTGGGATTTGCGCAAAATTAATCACCGCAATTGTTTGCAGAATTGTCGCCAACACCTTTGGTGGTGGCGACCTACACCAGTTAGCAGTCGACAATATGTAACCACCACCAGTGTTTGCGGGACATAGGGTTAGTTAAACTTGTAATTTACCCCGACAGTATATATACGATCAGAATAACTTGAGCGGTCGGTTATTTGCTGATCTATTCGGTAGTGGTGTAATTTGGTTTTAGTTAAGTTATTAATACTAAAATCAAACTTTAGCTTTTTATTGACTTTGTAATTTGCTGAAAAGTCGGCCCGAGTCGATGAATCAGAATACAAGGGGTTATTTGCTTCGCCACTTTTGTAATAACTGCTGCGATAGTTTGCTGCCAAGCGAGCGTTAAACTTTCCTTTGTCGTAAAACACCGAAAAATTGCCCGAGTGTTTAGACATATTTTCAATTGGCAAAATAGAGGTACGATCCTGCAAATCAAAAGCGTCTAACTCACCGGCAGCGACTAAGGCATCCAGCGCATCACGTTGAGCTTCAAATCCGCCTGCACTAATGCCAAGGGCCGCTAAGTCGAGTGGTACTTCGGTGACCTTATCAATAAATACAGGATCAGGTTTGGTGCCATCACTGTACGTATAGTTTGCCGAAAAACCAAAACCATTCCAAAAGTCGGGTAAAAAATCAAGCCACTGAGTGTAACCAATTTCTATACCCTGGCGAACAGAGCCTTGGCCATTAAAAGCAGTACGCACACTCCATAACTCGTAACCAGGTTGTGACGAGATGTCCTGACCGACCAATATATCTTGGCCACTTGCACCACCATTACCTTCAACACCCACCAAATTTGTTCCAGGCTCTGCCGGTACGGCTAATATGCCTTTACGGGTCACTAAATCGGCTTCAACTTTGCGATGAAAAAACGCTAAGCTCACCATATTGCCTTTACCCCAATAACGTTCAAAACTTATATCCATGTTGGTAGAGGTTTGTGCCACCAGATTTATGTTACCTATATTTGTCCAGCCATTACGAATACCAGGGCAGGTATCAACAATACCTGAATACAAACCGTTACTTAGCGCGTAGTCTTGTGCCAACTGTTTAAGCTGCTCTTCCTGACTTAACACCGAGTTCGGGTAGTTTTCGGTGTTTAACCCAATACCAAAATTCGGGTCGAGTCGGTCATAAACAGAACAGCCGTTATAATTGTTAAGTTGCGCAACTGGCAGTAGCTTATCTAATGCGGGTCTAACCATTACTTTTGCAGCGGCAAATCTAACTAAACCGTATTCGTCATGGGCAAAAGCTATGTTCATGCTAGGTAAAATATTGTTGTAATCATTTGACGATACCAGAGCTTGCGGATTACCCGCATCATCAACCGAGGTATAAGTTTCTGCTTTAACTTTGGTGTTAACCGCCCGCACGCCAAAATTACCACGATAGGTAATATTTGATGTTAAATCACCGTCAATATTCGTCATTGCATACAGCGCACTGGTATCTTCGGTTAAAACATAGTTTTCTCCAGGGCTTTCTGAATAGCCACCGAGTTCGTTAAAACCCGACAGTTCATTCCATAGTTCTCTGTTGTCTTTAAATACCGCTAAGTCAATTGCACTAAATGAGGGGACAGATCCTGCTTCGCTATAAAAACCATCATGCGTTTTAATTAAATCTGGATACAGGTTTGCAAATTCAACACCCGACATAGGTTTTTCACAGTTATAATCTGTTAGCTCATTGTAGCTGTTAGTGGCGGCACCATTTGCCCCCCAATTCCAGTTACCGGCACAACTAAATCTAAAACGGGTTGTATTTTCCATTTCGTCTTGGGCTAAACGGGCACCAAACTTTAATGTGGTAAAAATGCCTTGATCTAGATCGTACGTAAAATCAATTTTAGCAGCCGAAGACACAGGGCTTCGTTTCCAGCCGTCATTGGCAAAACTATTTACCCGCCAGTATCTCATATCGTTTGGATCCATTGAGCTGGTATCCAAAGACAGACCTATGGTTCTTGGATCGCTGAGATCTACAGTTAAGTCAGATCCAGTTTGGCGAATCGCTGTCGCCTGATCCGTGCCCATAATACTAGGATCATCAATTCGTAAACGTTGATCTTGTTGATTGATAGGGTTGCCGTAATAAGCATTTAAACGAGCCACAACATAATGTCTTTCGTGATCAGATCGAGAGTGTGCTGCTTCGGCTTCTATTCCAAGGCGTTCAAAATTCCATTCGCCTTTTAAAGCAAAAGTGGTTTGAGTCGTTTCACTCGGAAACGCCTGAGCATTTACATTGTTCACATTACCCGTAGCCGTTGTGTAATAGGTGGCTGGGATCACTGTGTCAACAAAGCGGCCCATATTGTCGGTGCGAACAATCTCGCTACCGGTTTCAACATTGGTAAAACCGTATAGTTTGCCATCATCATTTAATTCACTTGCCGGAAGTATCCAGTTAGTATTTGAATTTAATACCATAATATCGCTATACGACATGGTTTCAGTTTTGTTATGCACCAAATCAAAAGTATACGAAGCGTTATCAGTGGGTTTCCACTGAACCGTGGCCGCTAAGGCGGTTTTGGTGTTTTGAGTATTGTTGTCAATAAGCCCAAACCAATTTGGACGAAATACAGTCAGATCACCTTCACCACACAGGTTTTGTTGTAAAATGGTTCGGCCGCTTGCGTCCAACGTATACATAGGGCAAACATTTGTCCAACTGTCCGTACGAACGATATCGCCACCGTTATGATTATCGTTATAAGTTAAATTAAGCAAAGCACCAAAAGATCCTGCTTGGGTATCACGCCAAGACTTGCTGCCAACAATATTAATATTTGGAAATATTTCATCGGCTTCGTCAGCGTATTTTGCTTTTGCAGTCACGTTTAAAAAGTCATTTTTTACACTTAGCGGGCGTTTAGTTTTTAAGTTGATTGTGGCGCCCAGTGATCCTTCTGTTAAATCAGCAGTCGGTGACTTTATGACTTCCAGTGAATCGATAAGCTCCGATGGAAAATCCGATAAGTTAACATCTCGTGACGGGTTAGAGCCTTCACCGCCGGCAACACTGCGACCATTGAGTTCGATGCGGTTTTGAGCAACCCCTCGTACCTGAAATTGGCCAGCACTACCATTGTCGCCAAATATAACCTGAACACCAGTTACCCTTTGCAGAGATTCGACAACGTTTTCGTCGGGAAACGCGCCTACATCTTCGGCTGTGATCACATCAATCACATTATTTGCAGTACGCTTTAGTTCAGTGGCTTTTAATAAACTCGATCTAAGACCGGTCACTTCGATTGTTTCTACGTCCTGCGTTTGAGTTTTAGTATCAGCTTGTTTGTTAACAGAGGCTTCAACAGCAACTTTATTTTGCTGGACTTGAGTTTGTTCAGTTTCTTGCGCATAAGCAGAATTAATTGCGGCAAGGACAGAAACGGCCAACAAAGTTGGTTTGATATTCATTGACGTTTGCATTTATTGCTCCTAAAAGTTTTGCTATTAACAAAACTGGCAGATAGTTATATGTATGTAACGAATTGTTACCATCAATAAACATTTGAAAATGAAAAAACCATCCGAATATTTTATTTTTTTTAAATTATTTTTGTATGTCGGCTCCACCAATTTTACGGCTCCACCAATTTTACGGCTCCACCAATTGTATGTCGGCTCCACCAATTGTAGGTCGGCTCCGCCGAAGGCGCAGCCGACAATATGCAAACACCGCGATTGTTTTTGGGATTTTCGCAAAACCAGACATCGCCGCTGTTTGCAGGATTGTCGCCAACACCTTTGGTGGTGGCGACATACGCGGGGCAAGGACTATGACGTGATGTCGGGGGGTACGAATGTCGAAAAGGTTGGCGTTGGATCGTTTGTGAGAAATGCGTCACCAGCAGGGAGGCTGGTGTCGAGCCTATAGGGAAATATTCACGGCGTCATTTCGAATAAATGTCCAACACCAACCGAAATCGGGCGTCGGCGTTTTTTGAGGAAATCACCGACAGCGCGGCGCATGTCGCACCGATTTGCAATCACCGCGAATGTTTATGGGATTTTCGCAAAACCAGACACCGCCGCTGTTTGCAGGATTGTCTCCAACGCCTGCGGCGGTGGCGACCAACGCGGGGCAAGGACTATAACGTGATGTCGGGGGGTACGAATGTCGAAAAGGTTGGCGTTGGATCGTTTGTGAGAAATGCGTCACCAGCAGGGAGGCTGGTGTCGAGCCTATAGGGAAATATTCACGGCGTCATTTCGAATAAATGTCCAACACCAACTGAAATCGGGCGTCGGCGTTTTTTGAGGAAATCACCAACAGCACGGCGCATGTTGCACCGATTTGCAATCACCGCGAATGTTTGCCAGATTGTCGCCTAAAATAAAAACTCAACATGGGCGGGTGGTAACGTAAATTGAATGCGGTTTTCCAGCAAACTATTGTCGTCAATCGAATAAACATCCAACCCCGGCGTTGCATCAGTATAAACCGATACCCATAAACGGCTTTGATTATCCAATGCAATATCGCTTAAACCCACAGCATCAGCACCATATTGACCAACCTCGGCAATAAATTCGCCCGTGCTCGGGTTAAATGTAAATAACGCCGACGTTGTCCAATCAGTCGAATCCGTTAACACATAACCCAGAGTGTCATTTACAATAATCACCTCTTTCAGCACACGGTCAACATCACCTAAAACATCAGCCGAACTCAGCGCAACTTCAACCGAATAATCGTTTAAATCAATTTTTTCTACCACGCTGTTATTAAAATCGGTTTCGCCCCAAGAACCAGAGGTCGTGACATACACAGCATCATCAAAATAAACAATAGAGTCACTTTGTGGGTTAGTGCCTTGCAGAGCAATGCCTTTTACCGCATCGTCGCTGCTAAAATTAGTTTCTACTTCAGTATCTGTTGTTGTATCAAACACAGCAACATACGCAGTTTGCGCTACCCAGTTGTTCATGCGCTGCATAGTTACAAACAACTTGTCGCCGACTAAATGCGCGTCCGATGCATTTACATCACCGCTGGCCGTTGCATAAGCCGATAAATCTATGCTGCCAGTGATAAAATCATCGGCCGTAGCGGCACTCGGGTTAACAATTAAAATATTATCAACACCGTAGCGAATTAAATAAGCCTTGGTTTCGCTCACAACCACTAAATCGTATGGGTTACCCGAGCCTTCTTGACCATTTTCCTGAGTGCTATAAGTATATAAAGGCGTACTAATGGTGTCCGATGACGTATCAAATTTAGCTATGGTATCTATATAATATTTACCTAATAAATATAAATCGTCTTCGTGAGCTCTAATACTATAGTCGGTGTCATCTACGGTTAAACCTAAACCCGATTCAATTTGTGCGTATGTTTGAGCATCTAATAATACCGTTTGCTGGCCCGAAATATAATCACTTGCAACCGTATGAACCGCTACTTTGCTCGCTAATGGTTTATCCTCTACTGCGGGATCACTATCAGACGAACAAGCTGCCAGTATAACCGACGCAGCGATTAAGCTGCTGGTAAAAATTTGTTGTTTCATTATTGGGTGTCCTCGTATGTTATTGTTAATTTAAAAGAGCGTCCGACCGCAGCGCGATTGGCTAAATCCTGGTAATGCTGATTAAAAATATTAAGTGCCTGCAACGCAAAACTAAAAGCGCCATGCTCAAAACGTGCCGAAAAATCTGCCACAGTGCGTTTAGCTGGGCCTTCAGGACCCACTAAATTGGCTCGAGAAAAATACAACTTATTATCGTGCGATACAGAAGCGGTAAACTTTAAATGCTGCATTGGCTGATACGCTAATTCGGTAAAATATTGCTGGTGATAAATGCCCGGTAGATACTTACCATCAAACGGGCCACCTTGTGTCTTGGAATCGAGCCAGCTTGCATTCGCTGACCAAATCCAGTGTTTGTTAAATTGATAACGGCTGCCAAACTCCAAACCATACACATCGGCATCACCTATGTTTAAATAGGTGCCAATACCGCTCGAATTAAAAATGGCCGTAATAGAATTTTCCAGCGCACGCTGGTACAAAGTTGAATTAAACTGCCAGGCACCCGGCGCAATAAAATAACTGAGTGATAAAGTTTTAGACTGCTCGGCTGCCAGTTCGGCATTCCCTTTTAATAAGCCTCGGTTTCCATAACGTTCAAACATACTGGGTGTGCGCACACCATCGGCGTAATTTAAACTAATTTGACTGCCGGAGCCTGGCTCTAATAAATAGCTTAAACCCGCATCAAAAGTAAAATAAGTCTCACGACTATTGGCCGTTTTTACCTCAAAATTAGGACGAAGCGTTTGGCGCACACGGTTTTCATCTAAACTGATTAACTCATTCACTAATAAATGGCCACCCCACGGTGAATTTAATTGCTGAGGCCAGTCATAACGAACACCAAAATTAAATTGTTTTTGCACGGCAATCACATCACAGGCGTTAATGCCCGTACATTCATCACCTTGTTTATTTGCAAACGAATCGCTTATAAAACGGCTATTGCTTAATTTTAAATAAGGACTTAACTCCACCGCCGGCAGTTTAAACAAAGCACTTACGTTAACTGCCTGATCGTCGGTTTGATAATCGCTGCGTTCGTTTTTATCGCGCTCTGAACGGTCAAAATACCGTTCGTTTTTATTTTGTCCATACGCTTCAAAATGAATGCTATGCAAAACATCCGATTGACTCAGCCACTGATCTTTAAAACTGATTCTATGGGACTGTGTAGATAAACGACTGTGGTTATACGGCGAGTTATTACGATAGCTCGGCAAACGTTTTAGCTCATCATTAAATTGATAACTGCTTTTAAAGCTATGTTGCTGCCAATTTACACTATGATTTAAATATATATCACTGCGCCTAAAATCATTATTGCGTAAGTTTTCCATCCGCCCCTGATCCTGTGCATCGTCCAGCGGCGCATGCACAGGGTAGGGGTAATCATTATTCGCATCAAGATGAGAAAGTGAAGCCGTTAGCTGATGTTCAGCCCAGTTTTGACTGGTTAACAAGTTTGCTTGATAATAATCAAATGAGCCAAGCGACACACTTGCACGGCGCTGGTTTTTAACCGGATCATAAGTTGTTATTTTTATGACCCCACCTATCGGCGTAGCGCCATTTTCAACAGCCTGACTTTTGCTAATTTCAATGCTTTGAATTTGCTCAAGCGGCAGTTGGTTAATATCAAATCCACCCGATTGGCCATCATTGATTAACTGGCCATCAATATAAAACTGAACTTGTTTATGGGTACTACCACGCAGCGACACCGCCACCTGACTGCCAATCCCACCAGCCTGGCGAATTTGCAAGCCGAGCTCGCGTTTTAATACATCAGATAAACGAGTACCGTATTTTAAAAATTCGTCTCGTCCAATAAAATTATAATTTGCAGGATTTTTGTATGTTTGGCCATAAACCTGAATAACATCGTTAATATCAGACTGTGCAAAAATGGCACACGGCAGCGCCGATACAAACAAAATAGGGAACAAACGCCGTTTAGAAGAATACATAAAAACCCTTGAATAACAGGGCAATAAGCAGTTAGCCGAAAACAGGCAGCAATAAAGACAGGTTTACAGCCAACACAAATCGCCCACCGCAAATTGGTTGAACAGAAAAAGGCCGGTATCCGGGCTATAGATGATAACCGGTTTGAGTCTTCCCATGTAACCACAGTGACATATTCAAACCGCATCGTTAACCGTTGCGGGGGCAGCGTTGGATTAATACCAAACTTCCCGTTTACCCTGCTAGGCAGGCACCTTATTCAGATGCGCGAAAAGATATAGGTTTTAGATAAAAAAATCAAGCGGCACCACCAAACACCGCGGCAGCATATTGCACTGTTCCGCAAAAATAATTAAATAAATTAAGGTTATAGTTAACAGAAACGAATATATGGTCGATAATAAAAGTACGCGGTCATTAATCCAGAAGTATCGAGTTGTAGAATGTCTTTTAAAAATCTCAGTATCAAAAAAAAAATCCATGCAATCACCAGCATTGCCGTGATAGCTTTTGTCGCCATAGTCGCAATCAACTACCAGGCAATTGACGATAACCAAGATGCCCTGAACGAGCTCGAAAAATCATCCTACCAGGTGGTAAAATTAACTTCGTCCAACGTCACCTTATTAGAAAAACTTGACGAACTTTATACCCAGGCCGTGACTTACGGAGAACAAGATCTGTTAGATAAAGCCTCGACAACGGGTAAAAAAATTGAGCAAAACCTAAACTCAATTAATCAAATTCATTCAGATTACATCTCACCGGACAGCCAAAACCAACTAAAAGAATACAGCAACATCTCAGCTATGCTCGCAAACGCCATGCTGTCAAATACCGCTGATTTTAGTAAAATCCAGCAACAAGCACAGAGCAAAACACAATTGTACGAATCACTGCTTGCCGACTTTAAACTTGCACAAGACAAAGCCGACGATAGATTTTTTAACCTGGTGCAAGCTACCAAAGCTCGTTCGCAGCGGGCCCTGAACCTAATGCTTGTTGTTGCCTTTAGCTCATTTATTTTACTTATCATTGCCGCCGTGCTAATTGCACGAGGCATCAGTGCATCGGCAGGCGCAGCAGCCAACAACTTAAAACTTCTGGCCGACGGTCGGGGTTCGTTAAGTACCCGGCTCGAAGTACACGCAAATGATGAAATTGGCCGGGTTTCTAATAACTTCAATGCATTTATTACTTTATTAAAAGCGGCCGTGGTGGAAGTGATATCGGTTTGCACGCCATTAATGGAAAACTCAACCCGCTTAGTGCAGGGCATGGAACGCGCCGAAGAGGCAACCTCTAAACAAGCGGCCGATGCCGAAGTAGTTAAACAGTCAATGGAAGAAATGCGTCAAAGCGTTAGCGAAATCTCACAATCTGCCGCTAATGCATCACGCGCCGCACAAACCGCCGAACAAGAAGTTGCACAAAGTCGCACACAAATAGAGCGCACAATGGCCGAATCTCACGCCCTAAGCAACGAAATTAACAGTGCCGCAACCACCATAAATAAACTGGCCGAAGACACTAAAAACGTGGGTCAAATTTTAAACGTGATCACAGCCATCGCCGAACAAACCAATTTGCTGGCGCTTAACGCGGCTATTGAAGCCGCGCGGGCCGGTGAACAAGGGCGAGGTTTTGCTGTGGTTGCTGACGAAGTGCGAGAGCTAGCGTCTAGAACCGCACAATCGACCAACGAAATCCGTGAGCTGATAAATACCCTTACCAGTGCCGCCGCCGAATCTGTTAACGCCATGACCTCAGCGCGCGATATGGCCACAAACAATGCCGAAGCGGCCGAAAGCACAGGCCAGTCAATTGAAAAAATTTCAGAGCAAATATTACAAATGAACGGCATGAATGCGCAAATAGCAACGGCAACCGAGCAGCAAACTAATGTAGCGAGTGTGGTATTAGAAAACGTGTCTAATATGCATATTTCGTTTGAGCAAACAATGGACTCATTATCAGCGGTAAGAGATGTTGCCGAAAACCTGCATCAATTGTCAGATTCTCTGTTAAGTGCAACCGATAAATTTAAAGTAGAATAACCCGATTAAACAAAAAATGATTAGGGCCAGATTATTTTGCATTAACTAAAATAAACGGCCCTGACAAACTTAATAAGTCGCGATGACTTTTACCTTGTTGCTTACCGAAGCGGCATCAATATAACCAATTGCCTGTTTGTTGCCTGCAACAAAATCTATGACAGCTTGATCATTAGCCAATTTTTCTGGCGGTGTAGCTTTACCGGTAAAAATTAACTTAGACCAGTAAGCGTTTAATTGGCTGCCGGACTTACCTACAACCTTATCATTAAACTCATTAGCGATACCTGTACCGTCCTGATTAACAGGCACGACCTTGCTACCGTCGGCAAATGATTTGCTTTTGCCTAAATAAATTTTTTGAATTGCATCCTGATCTAAACTTTGCTTATTGGCAGGGTTAACAATAACGGCAACATCCGCCAACACACTTTGCGAAGTCATTAGCATAGCCGCAAAAGTTAAATACTTTTTCATCATAAACCTCCGTTAAAATACCAAATCGACAGCCACTAATACTAGGCCACTGTCTTCGTTTTGTTTTTTATCGTCAAATCGGCTGTAATCGACTTTTAACGCGGCCATTGGATGAAAATCATATCTAGCACCAAGTGTGTATATATTTCTATTCGACTCAAACGAGCTTAACACCTGATTAAGACCTTGGTTTAATTGAGGCACAGTGGTCACTTGATCAAACCTGTTACTGTCATGTTCATCACTGGTATCTTCGTAGGTTAAATGCAGCAAATAATCCTCAATGCGGTATCCAAACGAGGCATAATATTGAGTTTGTTTTGCAAACACACTGTTTTCAACCTCAAACACTGTGTATTCGGTATCAAATAGGATATTGTTGTAATCGATAGAAAAACCAACAGCCATAAAAGTCCCATCATCTTCATCTATTGCTACATTATCCGCTTGTTGAGTAAATCCGGCACCCCGCAGACCCGCTTCTAACGTATTAATAGCAGCGCCGGTCGCACTACTGTTATTTAGCTCAACCGAAGTTTCTGCGGCAAAATACGCAGCGCGGGCGCTAAACCAGTTGTAGCTTAACGTCCAGTTTAAACCGGCAATATTGTTTAACTCTGCTTGATCATTAGGTGATACGCCATAAATTTCATCATCAAATCCACCATAAACAAGCTGTAAGCTAGAGTCCCAATTACCTAATTGGCTATTATGTAAAAAGCTCAAACCTTCATAAGTTGAAAACGGCAGGTTATATACAGATTGTGGTGGTCTAACCCAGCGGTATGCGTACCCAACATCTAAAAAGTCGGAATATTTATACAATGGAATCCGCATTTTACCGGCACTGACTTGCCAATGATCAGATATCTCGTAGGTTAAATAGGCCCATTCAAAATCAGCCTCAAAATCGTTGGCACCACGGGCAACAATTTGCGCAGTAGCGGATAAATTTTCCTGTAAATCGGTTGCGGCCTGCAGTGCAAAAATACTTTCATTTTTAAACGAAATATCATTATCAAATCCAGTTGCACCTGTGTTGTCACTTATGGATTTTCCAGCAACAATTGACGCAAAACCGTTAAAACGTATCTCAGCAAGCGTGCTTGCAGAAAATCCGGCAGCGGCCAAAATAATGGCGAGCGAGAGTTTTTTCATGTGAATTCCTTACAACAATAATTAGGGGCAATAATTCACCGCAAGTATAGGCAAAAAATTATAAAAAGCCATAACGATTAATTGTGAATTGTTTACGTATCGGCCGCCGACACCCATTGTATGTCGGCTCCACCGATAGGTGCAGCCGACATTTTGCAAACACAACGATTGTTTATGGGGGCCGCGCACAAATCCAAACACCGCGATCGCCTGCAAATTGTCGCCAACACCTGCGGTGGTGGCGGGTTGTTGGAAACGCCGTTGGCGGTTCCAACCTACGAAAATTTCAACAAAGCGATATGATGTAGGTCGGCTCCGCCGTAGGCGCAGCCGACAATCGGCAAACACCGCCACTGTTTGCGCACAACCAAACACCGAAATGAATAAAAATTCACTAAAATGGTATAATTATGAAAAATCTACTCAATTCAACTGCAAAATCTGTTAACTCTGTGGCCAGTCGTGTATTATATCGCCCATTAAATTTTTTAAACCAATCAGGAAGCGAATTACATGTTTCAACAAATGACTGCTTTACCACCAGATCCACTCTTAGGCATTGCTGCGGCTTACAAAGCTGACTCAAACCCTAAAAAAGTAGATTTAGGTGTTGGTGTTTACAAAACCGAAGATGGCAAAACGCCTATCTTAACCAGCGTGCAAAAATCATTGCAAATATTGCTCGACAGCGAAGATTCAAAGTCTTACATCCAGCCACGCGGTAATCAGGCATTTTTAGACAACATGGAACAGCTGGTATTAGGTTCTAGCAACCCATTATTAGCCTCTGGCCGTGTCGAGAGCGTTCAAGCACCGGGCGGAACAGGCTCATTAAAATTAGGCTTTCAATTAATTAAACGTAGCAACCCAAATGCAAAAATCTGGGTGAGCGGTCCAACTTGGGCAAACCACGTTGCGTTAATTAAATCTTCTGGTTTAGACCACGCCGAATATCCATACTACGACAAAGCGAACAACCAGCTTAAAGCCGATGAAATGTTAGAAACTTTGGCTCAATTAGGTCCAAACGACGTTGTTTTATTACACGGCTGTTGTCACAACCCAACCGGTGAAGATTTAACCCCTGAACTGTGGAATAAAATTACAGATTTAGCCGTAGAAAAAGGATTTTTACCTTATATCGACATCGCCTACCAAGGTTTTGGTATTGATTTAGACACAGACGTTGCTGGCGTTCGCCACTTATTAAGCAAAGTACCAGAAGCCTTAATTGCAACTTCTTGTTCTAAAAACTTTGGTTTATACCGCGAGCGTACCGGTTTAATTACCACGGTAAGCCAAACCCCAGAGCTGGCTTCAGTTGCTTTATCACACGTGTTAAACATTGCCCGTGAAATTTATTCTATGCCGCCTTCATACGGTGGTGCAGCGGTGGGTATTTTATTAAGCAACCCAGAATTAACCACAGAGTGGAAAGGCGAACTGGCAGAAATGTGTGGCCGCATGCGTAATTTACGCGCCATGTTAGTTGATAAAATTCATGAGCGTGGTGTTGACGAAGACTTTAGTTTTATTAACCGTCAAAATGGTATGTTCACCTTTTTAGGCATTACCCCAGAGCAAGTACAAGCCATGCGTGACGAATACGCAATTTATATGGCGGGTAGCAGCCGAATCAACATTGCGGGTATTTCTAGCTCAAATGTTGACTACATCGCAGATGCTGTGGCCGCTATCTTAAAAAAATAAACTTTTAGTTCATTTTTGTCGTATATTTAAATGCCTGCCAAACCGCAGGCATTTTTTGTATGGGAAGCCAAATCCTTGGAGGATAGATGAAATCCACTTTACTCACCCTAACCTTAAGCCTTATCCTGCTGTCGGCTTGCTCAACACGAGAAAAACGCGAACAATTTTCTGGCTCAACCGAACAACGTCTAGTGACCTATAGCATTCAAGAAGTGGCTAAAGCATTTACCCAAGAACCACTAGACATTCTCACCAACAAGAGCTTTAGCGTTGAAAGCTACTTTTTATTAGACAACTATGTTGTAGATTTTGCCGAAGCCAAAATCGTAAGCAGCATTAGCGAAGCTTTTAATGCCAAATATCAAAAGCCGCTCATTAATTATACTGGTGAGCCTACAGAGCAGCCAAAAGCCGAATACACCTTAAAGCTATTTTTTAACTCACTCGGCACAGATCGTGATCAGGCTGGTTTTTCGTTTCCGTTAATTAACCTGAGTGAACCAGAAAAAAGTACCTCAATTAGTTTGTTAGCGGTCGATATGTATCATGGTATTTCAGAGTGCGAATACATATTAGTTGATTCACAAAACAATGAAATAGTATACAAAGGGCATATAAAAGCCCGAGTGCGCACCGACAACTTTACAACACCAATATTTAGCTTTCCGCTATCCGATCTGGATTAAACACTTTAGTTGTAGGTTTGCACCGCCGCAGGCGTTGCAAACAATGCGCGAACACTTTAGTCGTAGGTTTGCACCGCCGAAGGCGTTGCAAACAATGAGCGAACACTTTAGTCGTAGGTTTGCACCGCAGAAGGCGTTGCAAACAAAGTGCGAACACTTTAGTTGTAGGTTTGCACCGCCGAAGGCGTTGCAAACAATGCGCGAACACTTTAGTCGTAGGTTTGCACCGCCGAAGGCGTTGCAAACAAAGTGCGAACACTTTAGTCGTAGGTTTGCACCGCCGAAGGCGTTGCAAACAATGCGCGAACACTTTAGTCGTAGGTTTGCACCGCCGCAGGCGTTGCAAACAAAGTGCTATATAAAAGGAGTCTCTATTTATGGCAAAAAATGTAAAAATTTATCGCAAAAAAATGTGCCCGTTCGGGCAAAAAGCCGTCGATTTGTTAACGCAACAAGGCTACAGCTATCAAGATCATTTATTTGATGATAAAGAAGAAGAGCAAACCTTTAAAGCCGGACACCAAGTAAGCACAACACCGCAAATATTTATTGACGGTGAGCGCATTGGTGGTTATTCGGAACTTGCTAAACATTTTAACGTAGCCCCAGAGACAAATAAAAACAAAAAATCCTACGTGCCTGTGGTTGCATTATTTTCGGTTGCTTTATTGTTAGCCCTGGCCACCGAAACCCAATTTAAAGGTTTTATGGGCTTTTCGCTCAGTTTGCTCGCACTGCAAAAACTAATGGACATAAAAGCCTTTGTTAGCGGTTTTAAACAATATGATCTGTTGGCACCACATATTACGCCATATGCGTATGCTTATCCGTTTTTAGAGCTTGCGAGTGGTTTAGGCATATTAGCCTCATTTATTTTGCCAGCGGTTGCTATTGTAATGCTGGTTATCGGTGGGATAGGGGCCGTTTCTGTGATCAACAGCGTTTACATTAAAAAGAAAGATTTAAATTGTGCCTGTGTCGGCGGAAATTCCAACGTACCGCTTGGCGCTTTAAGTTTAACCGAAAATCTTATGATGTTATTTATGGGCATTATTTTAATCGTGTAACAGACGTCGCATTTGTCTGCATAGTGTTGGAAACACCTTCGGTGGTTCCAAGCTACCAAAAATGCACGTGTGCGTTTGATCTTTGGTGATGTTGAAAAACAACGTAGGTCGGCTCCGCCAGCGGCGCAGCCGACAATTGGCAAACGATTGTGATGTTCGTATTTTTATGTAAATGATTCAAACAATGACGGTCCTGCATATTGTTAGAAACACCTTTGGTGGTTCCAACCTACAACAAACATCAAATGTGTCTGCATAGTGTTGGAATCACCTTTGGTGGTTCCAACCTACAACAAACATCGCATTTGACTGCATATTGTTGGAAACACCTTTGGTGGTTCCAACCTACAACAAACATCACATTTGTCTGCATATTGTTGGAAACACCTTTGGTGGTTCCAACCTACAACAAACATCGCATTTAACTGCATATTGTTGGAATCACCTTTGGTGGTTCCAACCTACCTATTTTAAATTAACTTTGTACAAGGCAAAACCTTGTTCATTGGTTTGGCCGGTAGGGCTCACAGCAGGTAAATTGGCTGCAATATCTTCAACTTCGGCCAGTGGCGAGGTCGTAAATACGACATTTAAATCTGTATCCGTAGTAATTTTTGCAAACGACCAGTTACCGTCTGCCGAAGGATCAAAGCCGTTTTCACCAGCCTGGTTTGCTTGCTCAATTAAATAATTACGCAATACACCTCGGTTTTCGTCAGGCCCTTCAAACGTTTCGCGCGAGCTGCCATCAATGGCTGGGAAGTTACCACCACCGCCGGCACGGTAATTGTTAGAAACCACCAAAAAATCACCGTTCATATCAATTGGCTGACCATTATATTGCAAATTAATAATGCGCTCGTAGGCTTCATTAACTAAATTGCCATCTAAATCGTAGCGTGACGGTTGGGTTACATCAATTTGGTAAGTAACACCGTCAATAACATCAAAATTAAAAGTTGGAAATGCGGCATTAACCAACTGCTGTTGCTCGCTAGAGTTAATATCAATTTGATTAAACTGACCGGCAGAACGCTCTAACCACTCTTTAACATCACTGCCTTTAACTTTAATCATACGGATAGTATTTGGAAAAACATACAAGCTAACCGTATCTAATAAAGCAATATCACCCGCTTTAACAAACGTAAAATCATCCGGACCATTACGACCTGCTCTAAAAGGTGCAGCGGCCGATAAAACTGGCAAACCGTCTAACTCAGTGCCGGCAATAAAGTTTTTACCCCAATTAATTTGAGCATCCGAAACAACCTGAATTGAAGGGTCATCCTGCACTAACGAAAAAAAGCTAAATATAGGCGCAGACACTTTAGCAAAAGGTTCGCTAATCCATTTGATAGTGGCCTGATGTTCAGTATCAATTGCTGATAATACACCCGCATGCGGAGTTGGCGTATAATCAACAAATTGACCGTCTTCGGTGCCAGAAATGGCTCTTAGTTCAACATCCGAATCAACGACAGTCCAGCCTGAATCTTTATATTCCAGCTCTAAATCAATGACCCCTAAATGATTACCAAAAAAGCCGGGCATCACTGCAGGTACACCGTTTAATTTACCATTTTTATTGTCTATGCCAGCCGTTTCATAGCCATTGTACGCTGGATCGCCAGGAAAGTTTCTATGGTTATGACCAAATAAAATAGCATCCACATGGTCTATTTTAGATAGCTCCAACGAGGCGTTTTCAGCAAGTGATTCATACGCGCTTGAGGTTAAACCTGAGTGAGGCACCAAAATAACCACATCGGCGCCTTTGGCTTTCATTTCGGGAACAAACTTTTTAGCGGTTTCTACAATATCTTTTGCAATCACCTTGCCATCTAAATGAGCATTATCCCATTGCATGATCTGCGGGGGTGTTAAACCCAAATAACCCACTTTAATGGTTTGCTCGTTGCCACTTTCATCCCAAACGATTTTTTCTTGAATATAATAAGGCGTGTAACGGTTAACGTCGTTTTCATCAAGGTCGTCACCGTCGTCTACATAAACGTTGGCATTAATATAAGGAAATTCAGCGCCTTTTAATGTGGCATCTAAAAACTCTAAACCAAAATTAAATTCATGGTTGCCTAAATTAGCAACATCATAATCGAGCTGATTCATGGCTTTAAATACAACGTGGGTATCGCTGCTCATAATCTCATCGCGGCGTTCGATTGCTTCATAATCCCCAAGCGGACTATTTTGAATCAGGTCGCCGTTGTCAACCAAAACACTGTTTTTAACTTCGGCGCGTGCGTTTTCGATTAACACTGCAGTATTCGCAAACCCCAAAGTTTCCGATTTTGATTGTGCAAAATAGTCATAGTTGGCCAGATACATATGAATATCTGTTGTTTCCATTACCCGCAAATGCACAGTATCTTTTGGTGTTTCTGTGTTGTCACCGTCTAAATCTAACTCAACCGAACAACCCGCTAATAGCGCAGTTGAAATAGATAAGCTGATTAACCCTTGTTTAAAATATCTAAAATTCATTTGACTACCTTATTGTTTTATTAAATTGCTAGCAGTTTGCGAGCGAAAAATTACAGTCAAATGAGTTAAATATGAAAATAAGAGGAAAGTTTTATTAAAAGGGGCTTTTGTGATGATGCTAAAAAACCATGTTGAATTTTCTTAAATTGTAGATAACACTTTAGGTGTTGAAAATTTTTGACATTCTGTTTGGGGAGCGTGTCGGATTGCAGTTAGCGCTTGTTTATTATCTTATATTTTTTATGGACTAATAAAATGACTGATAAAGAAAAAATTGAGCTAGAGAGGGCAAAAGCGGAACTTGAAAAGTTAAAAGAACCTTGGTGGAAAAAGACGACAGGTCAGTTTTTGGGCGCTTTTGTAGCCGCACTTGCGGCCACAAGTGTTACGCTCGGTGTCGAATATATGCAGCACGATGAGGAGCTTTTGGAAAGACAGCAAAAGATCTCTCAGTATTACGTTGATTACGCGCGGGGATATGCGTTAGGTGTACTTGACTCCCCCTCTGGAAATAGAGCGTTAGAAGCAGCTATGCGCTCAGGTGATAAACAAGAGTTTTATAATCTGATTGTAAATATTACGCAGCAAACAATACATAAAATTTCAAAAAAAATTGATGAGGTTGAATAGTCACCTGCAAACTTTGCCATCGCCTGCACATTGTTGGAAACACCTTCGGTGGTTCCAACCTACGTGGGTGCTACACTGATGCTGTGACGGTTGGCGCTGGATCGTTTGTGAGAAATGCGTCACCAGCAGGGAGGCTGGTGTCGAGCCTATAGGGATATATTGACGGCGTCATTTCGAATAAATGTCCGGCACCAACCCAAACCCAGCGTTTTTTCAGGAAATCACCGACAGTGCGCCAATTTGCCAACCCCGCCACCGCCTGCACATCGTTGGCAACGCCGTTGGCGGTGCCAACCTACACTCAAGCCGCAAAAATCAACTACAATTGTTGTATATTGCGGGGGACGAATCATGATCATACACCACGGCGCAGTTGACGGAGTTACAGGGTCATGCCATCAGCTAAATATACATAAAAACGCCGCACTGTTAATTGATTGTGGACTCTTTCAGGGCGACGAACAATCCGGCCAAACACACCAGCACAATTTGCAAATCGACTTTGATATTACCCCCATAAAAGCGCTTTTAGTGACCCATTGCCATATCGACCATGTAGGCCGCATCCCTTGGTTAATTGCAGCAGGTTTTAACCAGCCAATATATTGCAGTCAAGCCACCGCCGAGCTGCTGCCACTGGTATTAGAAGATGCCATAAAAATAGGCATAACAAAAAATACAAACTGGATTAAAAAACTGCTAAACCAAATTAAAAAGCTTGTTGTTCCCGTGGCTTATAAACGCTGGCAATCTTTACCCCAAGTGCCTGGGGTAAAGATTAAATTTAAGCCAGCAGGGCATATTTTAGGCTCGGCATATATAGAAATAGACGTTAAACATAACCCCCAAACCCTACAGCAAAAACACAGATATGTATTTAGCGGTGATCTGGGTGCGCCATACACGCCTTTATTACCGGCACCTAAAGCGCCGTATATGGCCGATACCCTGGTTATTGAAAGCACCTATGGTGATAAAAATCACCACGGACGCCAGCAGCGCAAACACCAACTACAACAAGTTGTAGAACGCTGCCTGCAAAACAAGGGGGCAGTGCTTATTCCAGCCTTTAGCATAGGCCGCACGCAAGAACTATTGTACGAAATTGAAGACATCATCTACAAAAATCAAAAAAGCCAAACCTGGCAAAATATCACAGTGATTTTAGATTCTCCGCTTGCTGCCCAATTTACCAAACATTATCAAAAATTAAGTTATTTATGGGACCAAGAAGCCAAACAAAAACTCAACCAGCACAGGCACCCATTAAACTTTGAAAACCTGTACACAATTAACAGCCATAAGGAACACCTTAGCGCCATTAGTTATATTCAAAAAAAAGCCAGCCCCTGTATTGTGATAGCCGCAAGCGGCATGTGTACCGGTGGGCGCATTTTAAATTATTTAAAAGCTTTATTACCCGATGAGCGAACCGATGTATTATTTGTTGGTTATCAAGCCAGAGGCACCATAGGGCGAACGATTCAAACTTATGGCCCAAATCACGGGTATGTAGTGATTGATGGCCAAAAAATAAATATTAATGCCGGGGTTTATACACTGTCAGGTTATAGCGCCCACGCAGACCAAAAAGATTTAATCAATTTTGTAAAACGCATTCACCACAAACCCAAGTTAATAAAAATCGTTCATGGGGATGAGGCGGCTAAAAGAGAGTTGAAGGAAAAATTGCTCAAGTTATCGCCGTTAAGCAAAGTAGTGATTGCTAAATAGGCTTGCAAGATTATAATTTGTTAAGAAATAGCAAGGATACTGGAAACGATGACAAAACCTTCATATTGGATGTTAGCCGATACAGAATTGCCGATTTCGAAAGACCTGGCTTTTCAGAGTTCATTTGTATCTCATTTCAAACATGGATTATTGTTTAATCAGAGCCTAATGATATCTGATGCTCAAGCGGTTAACTCAGCAAATTTCAGACAGTTAATACAAACAGATGATAATTTTAAAGAATTAATTAGCAGTAAACTTCTCTCAATAGCAGTGCGTCATACTAATCCGAATCAGTCACCTAGTCGTTTAACTGATGTTCGAAATGCATTCCTACGTGAAAAAAAACAGAACTTACCGATTGATTATTTTGTGCGGGATGACGATTTAGATTTTTTAAATGAAAACTGTACGCTAACACCGTACACCTATAAAGATTTACGCGAATCCTACACAAACAATATCTTTGAACTTTTTAATAGTGAAAAAGCTAAAGAACACTTTGCCCCTGACGCTCATAAAATAATATTGGAGCGCTTATTTATCGAAAGAGAAAGAGACAAAGGGTTAGGCCGCGTCTTTATGCAAAAAAATCTTGAGCAAGATCTTGCAGGTATTGGTCAATCCAATATCTGGCAAGAGTATAAGGATGTTATTATTCAATTTTCAGATGCGCCCTACGTAACAGGGTTGCCAAAGGTATTAAGCTCTAATCCTATTTATTCTCCATTGCACAAAAACAGCTTCGATTTGGCGTTTCCTAAAAAGGCCAGTGTTCAGATACCGAGAGAAAAAATTGCAATCAGTACAGATTTACATTTGAGCACATATGAAAAAGCGTTAGAAAAGCTAACTATCGAAGATATATTGTTTCTACGTCAAACTAGGGCTTTTAAAACCTATATTCGTTATGTTACTGGTGGTGTGACGGAAGAGGCCGATTTTAACAATGCGATTGATAGCTTAATTGCCTACCAAACTGAAATCGACCAATACATAGTACGTAAACACTTAGGTAAAGCAACAGGTAAAAACTCTAAATTATCAAGATATTTAGAGCCAATATTAAAAATGACTCAAGAGGCAGGTGTTTTCTCATTTGGTTTAACGTTAACAGACATAGCATCATCTGGTGCTTTAACCATATCTAACATGTTCGCAAACGGCGCAATAGATCTTGTTAAAAGCCGAAACGCTGTAAAAATGCAAAGAGAGCACCACAAGCTAATCACCGAGTTGTCAGCCAATGATACGGCTAAAAAAATACGTGCCGAAAAGTTAACCTCAGGAGAATTTAACGAGACCATTTATTCATCGGTAAGCATCGAATAACTAATAAAAAATAGGGTAATTGGGTCAAAAACCAACTCATTGTGCAATAACTCAGGTAGTGATCGTTTCGGAATAATTTTTACCTCGCTAATTGCTTCACTGTTTTCTTGTTTTGATAAATTGCTGTGCAGATTATCGAGTTTCGCTAAAAAAATATACGTAGGATAAGACTTTTCGTTTAATGTTTTAAACAATTGCCACTTATTTGCAGTTAAACCCGTTTCTTCTTTTAATTCTTTCTGGGCACATTCAAGTGGAGAAAGATCTACTTCTCCAAAGCCTTTGGGCACCTCAAGTGACCAAGCCCGGTTTTCGTGGCGGTAGGTTTTAATTAATACTATGCTGCCATCGTTCGTTGACGCAAAAATCATAACCCCATAAGGTGCTTTCCACACAAATCTTAGGTACTTCCCATTAGAACCGTTTGGAAAAATAACATCATCGTTATATAAAGTAGCATATTGATTACTAAACTCTATATTCTCTTGTGTTATTTCTATTTCACCCAGTTTGTGATCTCCTTTATTTAGAGCCATGTTTTTTTCCTTACTAATTAATTTAACGCAAAAATATTTTAAACATGTTAAAGAGTCAATTTTTTAAAATATATTGGTAAACTAAGTATTCCGTTCGAACTGTAATCGTTAAAGCTCACTTGTATAAATAATTTTGTCTTATAAACTAAATAAAAAACATCAAGGGACACAAGATGAAATACCTAGTAACAGGTGCAGCCGGCTTTATCGGCTATCACACGTCAGAAAAACTATTGCAGCAAGGCCATCAGGTTACCGGCATTGATAACCTCAACGATTATTACGATGTTAACCTTAAAAAAGATCGCTTAAAACAACTCGAAAAATACAGCGAATTTACTTTTAAGTTTATCGATTTAGCCGACCGAGAAGGCATGGCCGAACTCTTTAAAAAAGAAAAGTTTGATCAAGTGATTCATTTAGCCGCCCAAGCAGGTGTTCGTTATTCACTGGACAACCCTTTTGCTTATGCCGATTCAAACCTGGTTGGTCATTTATCTATTTTAGAAGGATGCCGCCATAACCAAGTAAAACACTTAGTTTATGCCTCATCCAGCTCAGTATATGGTTTAAACAGCAAAATGCCTTTTGCGACCGAAGACTCGGTAGATCATCCTATCTCTTTGTATGCGGCGACTAAAAAAGCCAACGAGTTAATGAGCCATACCTACTCGCATTTATATAATATTCCAACTTCTGGCCTGAGGTTTTTTACCGTTTATGGTCCATGGGGACGTCCAGACATGGCGCTGTTTAAATTTACCAAAGCCATTATAGAAGGGCGCGAGATAGACGTATACAACAATGGTAATTTAGCACGCGACTTTACCTATATAGATGATATAGTTGAAGGTATCTTACGGGTAGCCGATAACATTCCCACCGGCCAAAAAGACTGGACACCTGAATCAGGTTCAGCTAAAGACAGTTCCGCCCCTTATTATGTTTATAACATAGGCAATGGCTCACCAGTGCAATTAATGGACTTTATTAAAGCCATTGAAAAAGCGTTAGGGCAAGAAGCTAAAAAGAACTTTATGGACATGCAACCTGGCGATGTTTATAAAACTTGGGCCGACACAGATGACCTTGAAAGAGTCACGCAGCATAAACCGTCAGTATCAGTAGAAGCAGGCGTTAAAAAGTTTGTAGACTGGTACCAAAGTTATTATCAAATAATTTAGTGCAAACTTACTAGGAGCGTTTTTCAAGAAGGTAAGTAAAAAATAGACATCAATCAAATGTATTGACTATTTATTAAGTGTGCAAGTTACTTATTTTTTCATCTGTCTATAAGTAACTTTATGAGTTAAATATAATCTTCGTATACGTGAATTGAGCCTCCAGCAGTACACACGTATTTGTTTATAGAATCGTTTTGTATTGCTTAGAGGCCGCGTAAATAATGTTCCTTTGAATGGGGGAGTTAAAAACTTACAGCTTAGAGTTACAAATTCGCCAAAAATATGAGGTTGGTTTTGTCAAGCGCCCCGATAAAGTACTTTAGACACAATTTATAGAAAAGGGGATAGGACGAAGAGCCTATAGCTTACCCTTTCATTAGCGAGGCTTTAGGCTCAGTGTTAGATAGTGATGAGGATATGAATTAATTTTGCCACCCTGTATTTCCATTGTAACATTGGGTTTGTTCCGAAACGGTAAATCCTCTGAACTTGCTTTATTTAGGCTTGATATCAGATTTAAACCGTTTCAGGAAAAATGTCGACTGGTTCTATTGTATATTGCAGAGTAATTTTTCTACTTGAATACTGGTTCCAAAAAGGTTAAGTGTTCTACTGCAAACCAAGGCCGATAATGTGTCTTGTCATAATAAATATATTTGCCATTTTCACCTATAGTCGGACAAATGTCTGTGCAAAAAAACTCCAGAGGGTCTATGATCACAACATCCTGTAACTCCTTCAGTTTTTCTAGAGCCTTGTAGCTTACTTCATGACTTTCTACCATAGCTTGTTTAGTCACAAAAAGGGATAAACCATGTCGGATCGAAAGTTTAGGGTCAAATTCATCCCCAGTCGGTTCCCCCAATACTAAATAAAGTTCATCGGTGTGCTGCTTAGCGAACTTTAGAAATTCGTCATACTCTTTAATCCTGTTAGCGACAACGGCTTCTGCTTGGACTTCATCTTCGGGGATAGCGGCCCTGAATAAATAAAAAGATGTAACAACTTTGCTAAAATTAATGTTCTGAAACAAAGCTTTGTAGTTTTGAATATTGCTGCAGTCTTGAACACCTTTTTTAAATGATGGTGTCAAGAAACAACCGTGTTCAGTTAAATAATATACGTTGTATTTGCCATGATTTATTTTAGCATAAGGGTAAGTTTGCGCGATATGACTTGCACCAATAAATAATATGTTTTCATCCGAAGTGCCTTCAATAAAACGAATTAAATTACCTCCAATGACTAAGTTTGGTTCGGGGTATTCTTCATCTTTATGCGCTTCAAAAGCTTCTTTATACTTTAGTCTTGTCTCAGGACTGAACCTGACATCAAGTCCTTCACTCGTATAAACGCCATAACCTATTAATGATATTACAATCGAAAAAAGAATAGGTTTACAATTGATTAATGACATAAAGCTTCTAAAATCGCCTTTGAATCTATATGCTTCGATGTATTTATAACTCAAAAAACCAAGTACAATAGATAGTAAAATGCCCAGGTATATATAAAGCGAGTCTAACGAATACCAGTAAATTAGAACAACCAACGGCCAATGCCAAAGATAAATGGAATAAGACCACTTACCCAAATACTGGAACAAAAAATTAGAAGTAAAGATACTAGATTCCCTAGACGCCAAAATGACTAAAAAAGCACCACCAACGGGGAGGGCCGCCAAGTAACCAGGCCAATAATCATCCGGCGTAATATATACATATGCAACGACTATCATCAAAATACCAAGCAACTCTGTGACTTTACCAACTCTGGCTGAAAGTGCGACTGGATAACAAAAAGCAATACCGCCTACCATCATTTCCCAAGCTCTCGTGGGCAGAAGAAAGTAAGAAGCCTGTGGTGACTTATAGGTAGCATACGCACTCAGAGCAAATAGAACTATTGTTGAAATTAGAAGTAACTTTTTCAGGTTATTTATTGATAAAAAAGAAGCTAAAATTTTTAAAACGATAGGATATAAAATGTAAAACTGCCATTCAACTGATAATGACCAAGTATGTAACAGCCATTTTTCATGTGACCTTGAATCAAAATAACCCGCTTCAAACCAATAGCCGATATTAGATATAAACAACATGCTACTAGCGACATGCTTGCCTAATACGGCATAATCAATATTTGTTAATAGAATAAAGCCGAAGGCCAGTAACACTGCTGAAAGCATTGCTAAAGCGGGAATAATTCGGTTTGCTCTTGCAATATAAAATTTCGCTAAGTTGAAAGATTGACTTTCTAAACCACTTAAAATAATGGAGGTCATTAAAAAGCCTGAAATTACAAAAAATACATCTACTCCAGCAAACCCACCTGGTACCCAATCTGGGTTAAAGTGAAATAAAACTACCGAAATTACAGCTATAGCTCTTAATCCGTTAATATCCTTTCTAAACTTCAAAATTTAAACCCTTTATTATTTTACGTTTATTTGTTGAGTCGATAAAATTCATGCATATAAGCCAATGAAACCCAAACTGATGTAAAATAGAACCATTTAGGTCTCTGCAACTATCGAATTAAGAATGCAGAGTTTTATCCAAGTTTTAAAACACGCATACACTTTACATCATGAATTTACTACTCAATGATAAATTTGTAAATAAAGATTTCCGCAATGCCTAACCAATTCAATTTCGTTTGCGTCGGTAGTGGTTCCTTTTTGAAAATATGTTTTCGCTAGTGTAAACGGTACTGTTGCCCATTTATTGAAAATTTAAAGCCCGAAAAGGTTGGTATTAAAATTGGTTCAGGTTATTATGCTCGAGTTTGTAAGATAACAAGATCGAGTACAGGATGAATAAAACATTGAAGTGCAAAGTATTGCCGTTGTCCCTATGTATATTATTGTCGGCGTGTGCCGTCCCCGGTGGCCATATTGCTCACAGAGCAATAGACAAAAACGTTTTATCCTCGAGTGGTGAGGAGCTTTCGGATAAAGTAAATGTTTTTGCCATAAACCAAATACCGTTAAAAGCAGACGAAGAACGACGTCCAATTGCCACTAACGATGAGCTCCAAAAGCAGATTAATAATTATGAATACTATGTAGGCCCAGGGGATGTGTTAAATATCACTGTTTGGGACCATCCTGAATTAACAATACCAGCGGGCTCCCAACGCTCCGCAGAAGAGGCAGGTAATATCATTCATAATGATGGCACTTTATTTTACCCATACGTAGGTAAAATTTCTGTCGTAGGGAAAACTGCTGGGGAAATACGTGATTTGTTAATCTCTAGGCTAAGTAAATATATTGAAAACCCACAAATTGACGTTAGGGTAGCTGCATTCCGGTCTCAGCGTGTTTATGTAACGGGCGAAGTTAAGCAACCCGGTAATTTCCCAATAACCAATGTTCCACTAACTCTTGTTGATGCGCTAAATCAGGCAGGAGGGATTTCACAAATGGCAGACTGGGAGAATGTCGTTTTAACTCGAGGTGGGCGAGAAGAAATTATCAGTATCCAGCAGCTATACCAAGAGGGTGACATATCTAAAAATAGATTATTGTATCCAAACGATATAATTCATGTAAACCGTAATGATGCTGCCAAAGTTTTTGTGTTGGGTGAAGTCGGTAGACCACAAACACTGCGAATTGAAAGGAACGGCATGAGTTTAGCTGAGGCATTAGCTACATCTGGCGGTTTTAACGAATTAACCGCCGACGCTTCTGGTATTTTTGTGTTGCGCAGAGCGCAAGAAACTAACAAAGTCGCAGATGTGTATCAATTAAATGCCAGCGATGCAACTGCTTTGTTGTTGGCTGATGCGTTTACGTTAGAACCACGCGATATCATATATGTTACTGCCGCGCCTGTTGCAAGATGGAACAGAGTTCTAAGCCAAATTATGCCAACGGTGCAGGCTTTATATTACACAGGGTTAGCAAAAGACAGGTTAGTTGACAACGATTAAGCGGATTTTACTATGTTTGATAATATATTGGTTGTATGCGTTGGTAATATATGTCGGTCTCCGGCTGCTGAAGGAGCTTTAATTAAAGCACTAGCGGAAGCGAGTAAACCTGGTAAAAAAGTCCATTCTGCGGGAATATCAGCTTTGGTGGATAAACCAGCTGATAAAACAAGTATTGAACTAATGGAGACCAGAGGGATTGATATAACTAATCACAAAGCTCGTCAATTAACCCGTGGTCTAATAAACGAGGCAGAATTAGTTTTGGTGATGGAACGTCGTCACTTGGAAGATATTTCTAAATTGGCCCCGCATGCACGTGGTAAAACTATGCTGTTAGGCAAATGGATTGGCGATAAGGAAATACCTGACCCGTATCGGCAATCTCGTGATGCCTTTGAATACGCAATTAATTTAATTGATGACTGCATAGCTAAATGGATTAAGTATCTCTAAAAACTCATTTTAATATAAGACTACAAGCATGACACAAAAAAATACGATAAAAAAATCACCTCGGTTTGATAATCAAAGCAATGAAGATGAAATTGACTTAATGAGTTTGGTAGGGAAACTGTTTGAACAAAAAGTTTTTATTATAGCTTTTACGGGCTTTTTTACTTTATTAGGGGTTGCTTATGCATTGTTTAGTCAGCCCTTTTATCGAGCGAACGCAGTTATCCAAATCGAACAAAAGTCGTCTGGCGTACCTGCACTTAGCGAAATGGGGGATATGTTTACTACCGAAAGTGACTCGGTTACTGAAATCGAGCTAATAAGGTCTCGTTCCGTTGTTGGTAAAGCTGTTGACCAACTGAATTTAGATATTTATGTTGAACCTAATTTTTACCCGATATTTGGGAATTTTATTTATCGTAAAAATGGTAGTGATAGTGGGCAATTAATTGAATCTTGGATGGAAGGATACGCATGGGGTGGTGAGCGTTTAGTTATTTCTAAACTGAAGGTTCCTCCATTTTATAGGGGGCTGCCACTTAGCTTTATTTACAAAGGTAACGATGAATTTGATGTCACTTATGATGATGATGTACTGCTATCTGGGAGTGTAAAGACATCGGTAAAGCAAAATGGTTTTGAAATTACTGTTAAAGAAATCGTTGCTCACCCTGAAACAGAGTTTGTTATAGCTAAACTACCTAAACTACAAACAGTATTGAGTTACCAAAAAGCAATCGCAGTAAATGAAAAAGGAAAAAGCTCAGGTATTTTGGAGGTCGTTCACGATAGCCATATTCCGGAAAGAGCTCGGTTGGTTGTTGATGCGATATCAAGACTCTATGTTAGACAAAACGTAGAGAGAAACTCAGCAGAGGCGACCAAAAGCTTAGACTTTTTAAAAGACCAACTGCCTGAGTTAAAGTTACAGTTAGAAAAAGCTGAACAAAAATTTAATGATTATCAAGTGAGTGCAGAGTCTGTCAACATCCAAGCTGAAACAGAGTCATTATTGACCCAGATAGTCGAAGTCGAAAAGCAAATTTCGGGCTTGCAATTAAAAAAAGTAGATATCGAACGGAAATTCAAACCGGATCATCCCACGTTTCAAGCGTTGCAGTCACAGTTAAATGAGCTGAACGAAAAGCGAGAGAGCTATCAGCAGCAAGTAAAGTCACTACCTAAAACTCAGCAAGAACTTTTACGCTTGCGTCGAGATGTTGAGGTAAGCACCGAAATTTACACTCAAATGCTAAATAATATTCAAGAATTGGATATTATAAGAGCGGGGACAATTGGTAATGTAAGAATTATTGATGAAGCGATTGTAAATACAAAGGAACCTGTAAAGCCTAGGAAAAAGCTGATTGTAATAGTCGCTTTTATTTTAGGTGGGTTAATTAGTATTGTAGTTGTTTTGGTCCGAGCTATGTTTAATCGTGGTGTAGAAAACCCAGAGCAAATTGAAGAGTTAGGTCTGCCGGTTTATGCGGCGATCCCGTATTCGGACAGTCAAGAAAGTTTGGAGAAAAAATTTGGTCGGAAATTTAAGCAATTAACAGAAGATAATAAAAAGCTGCTAGCTGTAAGTGCACCGACGGATTTATCAGTAGAGGCTTTACGTAGTCTCCGTACGTCGCTACATTTTGCCATGATGGAAGCAAAAAATAATATTGTTATGATATCTGGTCCAAGCCCTGCAGTCGGTAAATCTTTTGTTTCTGCTAATTTAGCAGCTACGGTTGCGCAAGCAGGCCAAAAAGTGCTGTTAATAGATGCGGATATGCGCAAAGGTTACGTACATAAGATGTTTGGTTTAGAAAGCGAGAAGGGCTTAAGTGATTATCTTGCAGGGCAATTACAACGCAATGAACTCGAAATAGAGAGTTATGTGGAGAACTTAAGCGTTATAGGTCATGGAACCGTACCACCTAATCCGTCTGAACTATTGATGAGCGAAAAATTCACTAAGTTGATGATTGAGCTTAGTGAGACGTATGATCTTGTGTTGATCGATACGCCGCCAGTTTTGGCGGTAACTGACGCTTCGATTGTTGGTAAGTTGGCTGGAACCAGTATGTTAGTGACTCGATTTAGGTTAAACCCACTTAAGGAAATCGAAGTTGCTGCAAGACGCTTTGAACAAAACGGAATTGACATTAAAGGTGTTATCTTTAATGCAGTAGAACGAAAAGCAGGTGGATATGGATATGGATATGGATATGGATATTACACTTATGAATATAGAGATAACTCAAATAAACAATGATTAAATTTAGTGTTTCGCCTGAAAGTTAAAAATAAAATATAATTCTAAATATGTGATTTCATATTGCTGGATTTAAAGGGAAAAATCAGTGGAAAAGTATAAATACGTCGTAACGACTGGATGGTGGTGTCCAGAAAATAAAATGGATGATACTCGCGCTGAGCTCATTGGTGACGATAAATTAAGAACCAAAGACTTTTTTAAATTATGGTTGCAAGGCGTTGTAAAGTATACAAGCCCCAAAAAAATACTTATAGTTGATTCAGCATCACCGATCAAACCAGACGCTTTTTTAGATCCCCGAATTGAACTGGTATCTCTCGACTGCAACGCTGGTCATGCAACTAATCATATAGGTAAATACGCAGGTGTTACTAGAGCGCACGTGATGGGAATGGTTTACGCACTTACGTGTGAGGTTGATTATTGGGTGTATATTGAACAGGATGCGTTAATTTATGGTGATGGAATTGTTGAACGTTGTATTGATGAAATGAAAGGTGGCATCATGTTTGGACATGGTGAAGGTACCCCACAGCCGATGCAACAATCATTAATGATAATGAAAACAGATTTAATTCCTTCTTTTTTGGAAAAGCTTACAAATATTCAATCAATAGATAATCTCATTACTCCAGAAATGAAATTTGCAATGTGTACATCAAAAATTGCGATGAGTCTACCTGAAGCATTTTTTTATGAAGCGCAAAATATCTCGAAAGGTAATATTATATTAACAAAGATAGGGCGTAAATTGATTAGGAAGCTGATGAATTACGATAGTTTACCGATAGGATACGGTCGAAAAAGGCCAATAGATTTTAGTGATAAGCATTTTTACTTTCAGCACGGATGTGATGAAGAGTTAAAAGAATACCTCGCATTGATGGATAAAAACTGAGTTCTGGTGTTAATCGAAAAGTGTCTTAGAGAACGGATGAGAAGGTCATCCACCTCTGTCATAGTTTAACTATTTTCGACATGGATCCGGTTAAAAGTGATTATTTAATAATAGGAAGTATGTCCCAGTGTTCAGTAAAAAAATCCTAAAAAATACAATGATGCTCTATTTCAGGCAAATACTTTTGTTATTTGTCAGTTTGTATACAGTACGGGTTGTTTTAGATACTTTAGGGGTTGAAGATTATGGAGTATATAGCGTTATTGCCGGAATCGTAACGCTCTGTACGTTTTTAAATACTGGTATGGCCTCAGCAACGCAACGTTTTTTTGCGTTTGCATTAGGTAAACATGATTTTGAACGTTTAAAAACTGTATTTTGCGTAAATGTATTTATTTATTGTTTAGTTGCAATAGTTACGATTGCGCTTTTAGAAAGTCTCGGTATGTGGTTTATAAATCATCATTTGAATATTCCACGTGAGCGAGTTGATTCAGCCATTATGCTATTTCACTGTTCCGTTATTACCTTTGTTTTTACGGTTTTTACAGCGCCTTTAATTGCTGTTATAACCGCGCATGAGGATATGCACTACTTCGCTTTTATTTCTATTATAGAAGGTTTATTAAGGTTATTTGCTGTTATTTTATTAACTTACTTGCCGGGAGACAAGCTTGTAGTTTATGGGATTTTGTTGTTGATAGTAACGATTATAATTTTTATTGTGTATGGAGCGGTCTGTTTTCAAAAATATCCTGAATGTCAATTAAAAAAAATTTATTGGGACAAAGCTCTGCTTAAAGAGATATTTTCATTTACCGGCTGGAGTTTGTACGGGCAGTTAACAACCGTGTTTAGGTTTCAAGCAGTAACAATTTTAATCAATCAATTTTTTAATCCAAGCGTTGCAGCAGCCAGAGCAATAGCTCTAACTATTTCATCTAAAGTGAATATTTTTTCGAGTAATTTTAATACTAGCTTATACCCCCCTATTGTAAAAAACTACGCAAGTGGTAACCAAAAAGAACTTGATTCTTTGATTTTTAATGGCTCAAAGATTACATTCTTTTTAATGTGGATTTTTGTTCTTCCATTGATTATTGAAATGGAATATATCCTTAATCTATGGCTTACAACTATGCCCGAACAGGCCGTGGTGTTCACTCAACTCGCTTTAGTAGAGTCACTGATTTTTTCAATAAGCCTTCCTATAAGTTCCGCAGCGAGAGCTTATGGTAAAATGAAAAAATATGAGCTAACACTTGGGTTTATGCAGATCTCAATTTTTTTCATTGCTTACCTGATTTTAGATTTAGGGTATCCCGCCTATAGCGTGTTTATTGTTGCAATTCTCGTAAACATTGCAATGTTTGTGGCTAGGCTATTTATAGTTTCTAAACAAATCGGCTTGTCTAAACTCGCGTTTCTTAAGAATACGTTCAACCCTATGATTTTGTTAGTAATAGTTTCTGCGACACCATCTTGGTTTATAAGCAGCCAAACCCCTAATGGGTTTCTTTTTACAACCATTAATGTAGCGATTTGTATGATTTTGTCGACAGTTGCAATGTATTTTATTGGGTTAGATGCTACTTGGCGCCATAAAATAAGGCAATTTTTAGGTGATAAGTTTTTTGTTAGGAAATAATATATGAAAGTAACAACGACCGATAAAAGACAACGTCTGTGGCCAGTAAATAAGTTAGTAAAGTTTTTATTGTTACCGATTAAATTTTTAAAAGTATTAAAAATCTATTTCAGAGATGGAGGTGTGACCTATGCTAATATTTCAGTTGTCAATAGATACGAGTCTCTTAAAAATAAAAATATTTTAATAACAGGTGGAGCCAGCGGTATAGGCTTTGCTATCGCCAAAAAGGCTATCGGTGAAGGCGCCTTTGTTGTTATCAGTGGCAGGAATTTAAGAAAACTCCAGCAAGCTAAAGCAGAAATAAATAGCGAAAGACTGAAGGTGATCCAATGGGATGTCAGTGACTTTAGTGTTCTTAAAGCAAAGTTCCTCGAAGCAAATGGCCTTTTAAATGGGAACTTAAATATACTCATCAATAATGCCGGTGTACTTCTAAAGCAAGAGTTTTTAACTGTGGATGAAGATACTTGGGATAAAACCTATGCGGTTAACTCTAAGGCCATTTATTTTTTAAGCCAGCTTGTAGCAAACCATTGGATCGATCGAAAATCAGAGGGTAAGATTATAAACATATCTTCAACCAGTGGATTTTATGGTGTCTCAATACCCTACGGTACGACAAAATGGGATGTTGTTGGTTTAACAGAAGGGTTAGGCAAAAGGTTATATCCGCATGGTATAATCGTGAACGGTATTGCACCAGGTCGAACTGCAACGGCAATGCTAGGCAAAGGTGCTGACGCCAATTTATACGACTCAAAAACCTCAGCTAAACGATTTGGAACCCCAGAAGAAATTGCAGAGCTAGCTGGTTTTTTAATGAGTGATTCAGCGAACTTTATCGTAGGACAAACCATTGTATGTGACGGCGGTTATACTCTTTGATATTTCGAATATCAATTTTATTATAGAGACAGGATATTTCCGAGTTGCTTATTGTTAAAAAAGCTTAGAATATAAACAATATGGTGTTCAAGGGGAATAAAAAAACTAAATTATTTTAAAAGCTGACCTAAAAAACTACGGGCCAGATATGACTATCACCGGATATTTTAATGGATGTTTAAATGAATAATATGATCACCAAAGAAAAGAACGTAAAGATACTTATTTCGTTGCTTAAAGCACATGGTATTAGAAATGTTGTAAGCTCACCAGGAGCAACGAATGTTGCATTTATAGGGAGTATACAGAATGACCCATTTTTTAAAGTATATTCTTCTGTTGATGAGCGCTCCGCGGCTTACATTGCTTGTGGCTTAGCTGAAGAAAGTGGGGAGCCTGTTGTTATTAGTTGTACAGGTGCAACGGCTTCTCGAAACTATTTACCGGGTTTAACAGAAGCATATTATAGAAAGTTACCAATATTAGCCGTTACGTCTTCTCAAGCAACAATGAGAGTTGGACATCATATTGCTCAAGTAATTGACAGAAGCTTAATTCAAAATGATATAGCTAAGCTAAGTGTTGAATTACCAATAGTAAAAGATGCTGATGACTATTGGGATTGTGAAATTAAAATTAACAAAGCAATATTAGAATTAAGCCGACATGGTGGTGGACCGGTTCATATTAATTTACCTACTACATATACCCTACCGTTTGAAAAAGCCGAGCTACCGGATTGCAGACAAATTACTCGGATTGATTCAACAAGTCAGTTGCCTGAACTTTCTGGGCGCATCGCTGTGTTTATTGGCGCGCATAAAAAGTGGAGCATAGAGGAAACAGAAGTTTTAGATCAATTTTGTGCAACTAATGATGCGGTCGTATTTTGTGACCACACTAGTGGTTACCATGGTAAATACAGGGTACAATTTTCTCTTGTTGCTTCTCAAGATTGTTTTGACTTTAGTGTCTTTAAACCTGATGTACTTATACACATTGGAGAGGTAAGTGGGGACTATGCAAGTTTAAAAATGTTTGGTAGTGAGGTCTGGCGAGTCAACCCAGATGGTGAGATAAGAGACACTTTTAGAAAGCTTAAACATGTTTTTGAGATGCAGGAAATAGACTTTTTTAGGTCTTATATCGCTGACAATGAGGCATGCCAAAACTACTATGATAGCTGCCAGCAAATATTGCAGTCTGCAAAACAATTAGTGCCAGAATTACCACTTTCAAATATTTGGTTAGCGAAAAACCTTGCGCACAAAATACCAAAAAACTCATTTGTTCATTTTGGAATTTTAAATAGCTTACGATCTTGGAACTTTTTTGATATTGATAAAAGCGTCGATACGACTTCAAATGTCGGTGGATTTGGGATAGATGGGGTGTTGTCAACTTTAGTTGGTTCGTCGCTTGTGAACCCAGAAAAATTATATTTTTGTATATTAGGTGATTTGGCTTTTTTCTACGACATGAATGTCACTGGCAACCGTAACGTACAGAATAATGTAAGAATACTGATTATCAATAACGGCAAGGGAACTGAATTCCGCCAATACAACCATAATGCGGCTTATTTTGGCGAATCTGCCGACCAACATATTGCTGCGGCTGGGCATTATGGCAATAAATCTAAAACACTTGTTAAAGACTACGCACAAAACTTGGGCTTTGAGTATATGACGGCAAGTACAAAAGAAGAAGTTAAAAGCGTTAGTGAAAGGTTTTTTGTAGAAGGTGTGACTGATAAACCTATGGTGTTTGAAGTATTTACCGACAGCGATGAGGAAAGCTTGGCCTTAGAGACTATTCGAAATGTAGTTGTAGATAAAGGGGACCGAATGAAAAGTACCGCAAAAAAACTGCTAGGCCGAAAGGGGATTAAGGCAATTAAAAAGGTCTTGAGAAATTAAATAAGAAGATTTTAATTCGAGTAAGAGTGGATATAATGAAAAAAATTGGGATATTAACACAGCCCTTGGCTAATAATTATGGTGGTCTATTACAAGCGTTTGCATTGCAACGATATCTAGTTAAACAAGGACACAACGTTTTAACGGTAGATTTAGTCGCTAAGCATTATCAACCCACACTTAATCAAATGCTCAAAGCTATATTAGCAAATATAGTCCGGCGTTATATTTTAAGAAAGCCTTTAAAAAAGCTTATGCCTCGTTTTGAAGAAAATAAAGCTTATGTAGGAAAAAATACAAGGCGTTTTGTTGCTGAATATATTAATACGACCCAAAAATTAATGGGGGTAGATGAATTAAACTATCTGGATGGTTACAATTTTGATGCAGTGGTGGTTGGCAGTGATCAAGTTTGGCGGCCCGCATATTCGCCTGGAATAGAGTCATTTTTTTTGTCCCATCTAGCAAATAACAGTGATATTAAAAAAGTCTCGTATGCTGCCTCATTTGGTGTTGATCATTGCAATGAATACACACAGTCACAATTAGCTGAATGTTCTGCGGCGTTACATAAGTTTGATGGCGTTTCAGTTAGAGAAGATAGCGGCGTTGAATTATGCAAGGAGCACTTTGGTGTTCAGGCAACTCATGTTATTGATCCTACGATGCTGCTTGACCCTAGCGATTACATAGAACTAATAGAAAAAGACAAAATTAAAAAAAGCAACGGCAATATGATGGTTTATGTTTTAGACAAAAGCCAAGAAAAAAGGAATATGATTGCACAAGTTGTTAGTGAAAAAGAATTAAATCCTTACACGATTATATTAGAAGGTAATAATCCATTTCCTCCTGTCACTGAGTGGTTGCGTGGCTTTATGGACGCTGAATATGTAGTAACAGACTCATTTCATGGGGTTGTGTTTTCAATCTTGTTCAACAAGCCTTTTATTGCAATTGGTAATGAAGGAAGAGGTCTTTCCCGGTTTACTTCCGTACTTAAAGTATTCGGTTTAGAGTCACGTTTAGTTTTAACTCATAGCGATTTAACATCAGAAAAGATCAATTCGCCGATAGATTACGAAAAAGTAAATGAGATAAGAGAAGCTGAGAAGCAGAAAGCAGCTGTTTTTTTAAGAAAATCGATCGGCTTTTAATAGTATAAATTTACTTGGTCAAGGTTAACAATTAGTACGTTTTATAAGCGGGTTTAGTAAGTATTTTTTGAGGTGGTTTGTGTTAGGTAAAATTATACGATTAGTAAAAAATCTAAATAATGTAACAAAAGAGTTCGATACAAAGGTTTACAGGAGTGTGCGGCGAAGTGCTTTATTAAGCGCCGCGTTATCTTCTGATAGTAGAATAATATCCGATGAACAATTATCAGAGAATGAGTTAATAGTTAGCTTGACAACATATAGTAAACGAATTCATGATATACATTTAGTTATAGAATCAATCGCTCAACAAACAGTTAAGCCAAACAGAGTAATTCTATGGTTAGATAAAGATGAATTTACTAGCCATACGATACCGGAGTTAGTAAAAAAACAGATGACTCGGGGGTTAGAAGTACGTTTTTGTGAAAATTATCGGTCATATACTAAATTTATCCCTACGTTAAGAGAATTCCCGGATGCAGATATCATTACAATTGATGACGATATTTTGTACCCTCACGACACAATTGAACTCCTATATAGAGAGCACTTAGAACACCCAGATGCGATTATTGGTAGCAGAGCTCATAAAATAATTACAGATGCTAATGGCAAGGTATTACCGTACAGACAATGGGAATACGAAACCAAAGATCATCAGAAAAGTGCTAACATTATTGCCCTTGGTGTTGGAGGGGTGTATTACCCGGCTAAATCTCTAAGTGATATCTGTTTAGATATTGACTCTTTTAGAGAGCTGGCTCCTCACGCCGATGATATTTGGTTTAAAGCAATGTCACTTTTAAACAATAGGGTGCATAAAAAAGTTAAAGATGATCGTGAGTTTGATAAGCGCTTTTTATTATTGGAAGATGCACAAGATATAGCTTTGTCGAAGAAAAATGTGCATGAAGATAGAAATGATCCTCAAGTTCAGGCAGTGTTCTCTAAGTATAATCTGTTTGATAAGTTATCCCAAAGTTAACTTATAACTAACGAAGTGAGGTAAGAATTATGGATCAAGCAGATAGTCTGAGAGGATTGTTTGATTAACTTAAACCGATTAAATATAGATAACTTTTTATACTATATACTTATTGCGTACTTTATTACCGATCTGTTCCAAGCACCATTGAGGTTTTTTTTGTCTTTAGCCTCTTTAAGCTTTTTGTTTTATATACCTAAAGCATTGTTGTTTTGTGCATGCTTTTACAAAGCAAGATTGTTAAAAAATATACACGCATTTGTGATTATAATGTTTTTGGGTTTTTATTTTTGCTACACGACTTTAGTGTCGCAAAGTTTAACCCAGAGCCTATATTTTGCGTCGATAATTTCGGTTTTTTTATTTGTATTATGTCACAAGGCTATTTTTGATCGATTGGCACGTAACCGTACTTTACTTTGGTTTTTTCTGTTTGCCAGTTTAGCAGGGCTAATATATGATATGAATTTTGTACCCGTGTGGAGAGGGGCCGTTGTCGAGGTTGGTGGAGTTGAAATTGAAGCGGCTAGGTACTGGACATCCTTCGGTACGGTTCGCTACGCAGGCTTTACTAATGCCTCTTTTGCTTTGGCGTCTTGGGTTTGTTTACTTGCTTGTCTTTTGCTGAAGGAGTACAGATTCAAAGGTCTTCAATCTTTGTTTGTTGTGTGTTTTTCCTTATATATCGTATATGCATCAAACACGAAGTCTTTCATTGCAGCCTTAGTCTTGATATATTTGTTCTATTTCATCGCTCGCTTTCTACCTAATAATTTTGATAAGGTTTTTCCTGCTTCGATATTATTTACAGTTATATGTTTTCCGGTTATGTGTGTAAGTGGTTTGTTAGATTTAGGTGCAATCGTTGATCGAAGTTCTACAGTGTTTTTCTCTTTGGTAGTCAGGTCAGAGTATACTTGGCCCTTATCTTTTAGCCTTCTAGAAACTACTGTTACTCAGTTATTCGGGCTGGGCATCGGTGGCATTGGTACAGTTCAAGCCAAGTTGAATGGAAGTCCACTTAGCACTGCGGATAATTTGTTTGTTTATTTGTACTGTATGTTTGGTATATTTTCGTTGGTGATCTCTTATTACCTTTTTTATCTTATTTTCACTTCGGATCGCAGAGCTACATATTACCGAGCTATTTTAAGCCTTGTTTTATTTTTTGGGATTACTGGAAATGTAATTGAGAACCCTGCATCAATGCTGTTGTTGGCGTATGCAATTCTTAATTTAGTTAAACCGGAAACTTTGCAAGCAACAGAATTTTCATCAGCTAAATATACCAATTAAAAAATATTTATTTACGAGTGTAAATACCTATCAACCTAAGGTTTTAGTACTTTGGTTAAATTTATATTTACTGGCGAGATTTGAAGTTTAATACCAAATAAGGTTGGTAGAAAATAATGGAAACAAAAAAAATTAAAGTCATTACTTACCATATAAGTAAATCAACAAGTGTGGGTGGTATTCAACGTTTAGTTCGGCATATTCAAAACTTAGAATTAGGTCATAATTTTGATTTCATTGAGGCTTACAATGATGTGCCCAATATGGAGATAAATGGAGATAATCCAAAGGTAGAATATAACAAGATTTTCTCCGGGCAAAAAAGCAAAAATCCTCTAACTAAAATTTGGGAGCGGATTGCAGTTTATTGCTACTTTGTAAAAAAGAAGTATAGAGGCGGAATTATTTTGGTCTTTCATCCAGAACATCTAGCTTTGATCCCAAGAAGCACCCTACGTAAGAATAAGATTATTTTAGTCCAAGCGAATCGATTTGATAAACTTTTTGAACGTATTGGCAAACTAGCGTTCGAACTAAACAAAGAACATGTAGATTTTTTTTCTGTATACACTGAATACGATTTAAACTTTATAAAAGAACATTACCCATCACTAGTTAATAAAACTCGTGTTATTCCGCGTGGTTGTCGAATTCCTACCGGTGCAATAAAGTCAAAAATGACATACAAGTTAGTGACCATATGTCGTATCTATGAAAGACAGAAAAATCTTACTAGTATGCTAAATATTGTAAACGGCTTGCCGGATGAATACACCTTGGATATTTATGGAATTGGAGCTAAACATGAAATGGACAGTTTATTAACGATGATAGATTCTAAAAAAGTTAAATTTAAAGGTGAAGCGAAGGATGTCGCTGCCATTTTAGAAGATTACAGTGTTTTTTTAATGACCTCACATTACGAAGGTTTTGGTCAAACGCTTATTGAAGCACGCAGTCAGGGTTTACCCATTGTTGCCTATAACACGTTTGATGCGTTAACTTGGATTGTTCAAGATGGTGTTAACGGTAAGGTTGTACCATACAAAGACGAAAATGCTTTTTCCAATGCGATACAACAAATATTGTCGGACGAAAGTATTTATCTTGAGTACTCAAAAAATTCGATTGATATGGCGAAATCAACTGAGTTAAGTCGGGTTTCAGAGCAGTTAAAAAATATGATTATTAGTGCAGCAGAGCTTGATTGATATTTTAAATATTTAAAATATTAAAAAGATAACTAACGTAGATATAAATAAAGCTGATTACTCGTGCACACTAGATAAAAACGTTAGAGCTAATTCGAAAACTGGATATTTAAAAATAATTGATAGCAAAGGATCAGGAACAATGAAAATAGCGGTAGCCGGAACAGGTTATGTAGGGATATCAAATGCTGTTTTGCTCGCTCAGCATAACGTAGTAATTGCATTGGATATTGTGGCCGAAAAAGTCGATCTATTAAATGCCAAAAAGTCGCCAATTGAAGATGAATATATCCAACAATATTTGGCTGAAAAACCCCTTAATTTCAAAGCTACTTTAGATAAAGAAGAAGCATACAAAGGTGCTGCTTTTGTTGTCATCGCCACCCCGACTGATTATGACCCAGAAACTAATTATTTTAATACCCGCTCTGTTGAAGCCGTCATTAAAGATGTGATGAGCATTAATCCAGATGCTGTGATGGTGATTAAATCAACCGTTCCTGTTGGCTATACCAAACAAATCAAAGAAACGCTGGGCTGTGATAATTTAATGTTTTCACCTGAGTTTTTGCGTGAGGGCAAAGCTTTATACGACAATTTGTACCCATCTCGAGTAATTGTTGGAGAGCAATCTGAGCGTGCAAAAACCTTTGCTAATCTGTTGGTAGAAGGCGCATTAAAAGAAAATATTGATGTGCTATTTACCGATGCAACCGAAGCTGAGGCAATTAAGTTATTTTCTAATACCTATCTTGCCATGCGTGTCTCTTATTTTAATGAGTTAGACACTTATGCCGAACGCCATGGTTTAGATAGTCGTCAAATTATTGAAGGTGTTGGTTTAGACCCGCGTATTGGTAGTCATTATAATAATCCATCATTCGGTTATGGCGGTTATTGTTTACCTAAAGATACCAAACAATTGTTAGCTAATTATAAAGATGTGCCGAATAATATAATCGCAGCCATTGTTGAAGCAAATACCACGCGAAAAGACTTTATTGCCGATTCTATTATCAGCCGTGCACCAAAACGTGTGGGTATTTATCGTTTAATTATGAAAGCAGGCTCTGATAACTTCCGTGCGTCGTCTATTCAAGGCATTATGAAACGAATCAAAGCTAAAGGCATTGAAGTCGTTATTTACGAACCTGTGCTAGACCAAGATGACTTCTTTAATTCTAAAGTTATCCGCGATCTCAATGAGTTTAAATCCAGCTGTGATGTGATTGTTTCTAACCGAATGCCGAAAGAGTTAGTAGATGTAGTCGACAAAGTGTATACCAGAGACTTGTTTGGTAGCGATTAACAGGTTTTTTTATGAAAAACGCAAAGTTTAAGTACGATAAAAAAAATCAAAATAACGTAATGGTGATAACTTCAGACTTGTATCGAGGTGGGGTTGCAGAGTCAACTCGAAAGATACTCAAATACTTGTCTCAAAAAGAGAATACTAATACATATTGTGTAATTTACGATGATTTACCAATAACTAAAGATATCCCAGATAATGTGCATTTAATTAAGCTTGGGTGTAAGTTAGTTGCTGAGTATCATAAGCCTAGAAACCGGCTTATGTTTAATATAAGGCGATGTACTGATTTATTAAAAGCAATATGGAAACTAAGATCCTTAAAAAAGAACCTCAAGATCAATGTGTCTTATTCTATGATGTATTTACCAAATTTAATCAATATTATTACGCGCAGTAAACATGGAGAAAGAGCATTAATATCTGAACGTCAAAACCCTAAATTCGATTTAGAAAATAAACCTGCGTTTGTCAGGAATTTATTTGCACATTTTTATAAAAAAGCAGATGGGATTCACATAAATTCTAAAGACTTAGGGGATGAACTTGTTTCCTGCTATGGTGTAAAACGGGATAAATTATTCCACTTTCCTAACTTCTTTTTTCCTGACGAATATACTGACAATCAGATGTTTAAACCTGATAATGAAAGACTAAAAGTGCTTTTGATTGGTCGGAATAGTCGCCAAAAAGGGTTTGAATATCTTCCCATGATACTTAAAAGCGTCACTACACCACTAGAAGTAAATATCGTAAGTGACTTAAATAGTAACCACCCATTAGCTCAAGAAATATTATGTGCTAGTGAAATACATCGTGTAAATTTTTTAAAAGAGCGCGCAAATATCAACGAAGTTTATGTAGAAAACCATGTGTTTTTGCTTACTTCCCTTTGGGAATCCTTCGGAAACGTTGTTGTAGAGGCTATGTTATCGGGTTTGCCCATCGTTAGTAATTGCTGCCCAACAGGGCCAACGCAAATTTTAGCGAGAAAGTGGGGGTTACAGAGCACAGTTTCATTAATGGATGACAGTCAAAAGGCGAGTAAAGAGCTGGCTGGGTATCTAGATTTGTTAGCCACAGACACACTGGCGTATTCAGATTATCGTAAACGTTCATTAATCCGTGGACAGAAATATTCATTGGACGAAAATATTAAAATATTAGACAATTTTTTTAAAAAGTGAGCGTTTACATCATAATTATCAACTAGATCAGGTTTGTATGAATTAAGATGCTCAATTTAACAATTTAACAATTTAACAATTTAACAATTTAACAATTTAACAATTTAACAATTTAACAATTTAACAATTTAACAATTTAGCACTTTATTTATTTCAAACTCGATCTGTTAATCTAATAGTTCTTTCCAATACGTTAAGTTGACTCGAGTCAAAAAAAATTTTTAATGAGGTACGATGAAGCTTTTAGTTATGTTAAACCGAGATATACTCTCACAATCAAATGGGCGAGCTGCCGTTTTAATTGGGTTTCTCCGGGTTTTTGAAAAGCTCGGTTATACTGTTAATTTGGTTGTTCTGGATAGCATTGATTCAAGAGACAAATATAACGAGGCATTTAGCAATATTAGGCAAATAACCTCGTTACCTAGCTCTTTTTCGGCATTATTGTTTGGCGCGTTTAATGCTTTTTTTAAGGCCCAAAGTTTAAATTATAACTTGTTCTATAGAACATCAACTATGCAAGCGCTTAAAAAGCAAGTTGAACAAACCCAATATGATTATGTATTTGTTGATACGGTTAGACTCTTTAAATATGTTGAGGGTTTAAACCTAATTAATACTAAAGTGGTACTAGACCTAGACGATTTGTACTCTAAACGGTATGAGCTGTTACAAAAGTCGCAAAGTAATTATTCTCTTTTAGGTGAATTTTCTGAACGCTTTCCTAATTTTATCCTTCCGTTATTTGAGCGTCTCGGCAAACTTATTTTATCGCGTGAGGCTAAATATTTAAAACAAGACGAAATAAACGTAGCTACGCAAGCGGATCATGTGTTTTTGGTATCTAAGTTCGAGTCTGAATATTTAACTAAACAAATTAATAAGCCAGTTTATGATTTTCCTATGCTGATCCCAGCAACACAACAACGTTGGCAAGCACCTAGTGCAGTTAACGGGCAAACAAAGGCGTTAAAGCTAGTGATGGTTGGATCGCCCAAATTACAACAAAATTACATCACTATAAAAAATGCAGATCGTCTTTTAAATAAAGGTATTTTAGGGCAAAGCGAGTTGCATGTTATTGGTAATATTAAAGGGTTTGATACGAGCCAGTTTAGTAGTAAAATAAAATTTCTAGGTTTTGTTGATGATTTAAACGCTAAAGTATGTGAATTCGATTGTTATTTTTCTCCAATTGTTTCTGGCACTGGCATCAAAACAAAAAATGTAGAGGCAAGTATTTTAGGAATGCCAATTTTAACTACAGAAGTTGGTGTTGAAGGGACGAATTTAGAAAAATATTGTTATGTTCAAAAAAGTTGGGATGATTTTGAGTTTACAAATTTTTTAGAAATTTATTTAAGCCAACATAAGCAAAAACAACAGATGCAAATAGACTATGTTAATCAGAACTTTACCCTTGACGCATTGTTATGTAAATGGAAATTGGCGACTGAAATAAATTAATATTGAGCACTGTGTCAATAATAACAATTATAATTCATGTAAAATTCAGTTAACCGGAATAACGAAATAATAAAACAGGTGATTTTATGGGAAAAAGAGGGTATTTGAGGGAGCATCAACATGCTTTTTCCTCGTTGTATAGGGTTATCGATGTAGTTTTAATTTGCTTAACACTTTTTGTTTCTTGGGACTGTTTTGCAGGCCTTGACACTAAACAACATTATTTCGTCGCTATAGTAGCTTCGCTGATCTTTTTATACTTAGCTGAGACTTTCGGCTTATACCGCAGTTGGCGATTAGCCCGTTTTTACCAGTTAGCTCGCACTATAACATTTGTATGGTCGGTTACTTTTTTATCTACCGTTTTTGTTGCAGTTTTGCTCGAGATACCAGAGGGCGTTTCGCAACTCGTTTTTGTGTCATGGGGACTCGTTGGTACTTTTCTACTATCCGCTTGGCGTTATGCTTATTATGTTGCGATAAAGAAGCTACGAAAAAAAGGATTTAATACAAGGTCGGTAGCTATAATCGGTCATACGAGAGTCGGAAAGGAACTTTATAAACAAATTCGGCTACACTCTGAAGCAGGCCTAAAATTTGTCGGCTTTTACGAGGATCGCATGCCGCAGCGCTACATGGGGGACAAGTATTCCAGTGACTTTATTCGTGGTTCGGCCGAAGATGCTATAAAAGCTGCCCAGCGAGGTGAAATAGATCAAATATATATTGCTCTGTCTTTGAAGCAAGAAGATCGAATTAGCCAGTTATTAGTTGAACTGGGAGATACTACTGCTGATGTACATTTTATCCCAGATTTTTTTGTATTTAATTTGGTGCAATCTCGTATGGGATACGTCGGTAACCTAACTACCTTAAGTGTTTTCGAATCACCTTACGCTGGGACCAATAGCTGGTTAAAACGCGCCGAAGATATAATATTCTCATCGATTATTTTATTCATAATTTCCCCAGTTTTATTGGCTATAGCTATTGGCGTTAAAGTGACTTCTCCCGGCCCAGTTATATTCAAACAGTATCGTTATGGTTTGGATGGTAAACGTATTAAAGTTTGGAAATTTCGTTCTATGACGACAATGGATAACGGTGATAAAGTTGTCCAGGCTAAAAAGGGGGATGCACGAATTACACCCTTTGGCGGCTTTTTACGCCGAACTTCTTTGGATGAGTTGCCACAGTTTATCAATGTGTTGCAAGGCAGAATGTCCATAGTAGGTCCTCGACCTCATGCAGTTGCTCACAATGAAGAATACCGTAAAAAAATCAATTATTACATGATGCGTCACAAAGTTAAGCCGGGCATAACAGGTTGGGCACAAATTAACGGATGGCGCGGTGAGACGGATACACTCGAAAAAATGGAAAAACGCATAGAATATGACTTGCATTATATAGGGAATTGGTCGGTGTGGTTTGATATAAAAATTATTTTTTACACCGTTTTTAAAGGGTTTTTGGATAAAAACGCTTATTAAAAGTCGTTTAAATGTATGTATAACTTAATTTGAATGAGGGAGTAAAATGACCCGTTTGACAATTATACCTTTGGTGGCCATGGCTTTTACATCAGCTATTCATGGTGCGCCAGTAAGCCCGTCGCTGCAAGGATATTCAGGTTATTTTAATATCCCGAGTGGAAGTTTATATGACTCTGGTGATTTAAACGTTTTTTATAGTAATCAAACAGAGTTTTTTGGCGAGCTACGAGATACGCACAATTTTCAATTTGCTGTAAGTTTATGGGACTATGTCGAACTTTCAGCTAGGGACGCTGCCTACACACGCACGATTGGCGAAAGTTCTGATATGTCTGCAAATCTTAAAGTTAGAGTCCCTTTCATTCCAGAAAACTGGTTCAAACTGTCTTTGGGGATACAAGATTTAGGTGGTCAAGTTGACTTTTTTGACTCTAAATTTGTTGCAGTGTCTAAAGATTTAGAGTTTATCAATACCGAAGTGACTTTAGGTTTTGGTAAAAGTGAATCTCGATTTGATAGAATTGACGGTGCTTTTGGCGGTTTAAAATGGAGTCCAGTCGAATGGGGCTCAGCGATTGTTGAATATGATGCATATAGTATAAATTATGGGGTGGAATTTAGAACGCCCAAACATCTTATTGACGGTCAAACTCAGTTTTATACAAAAGTTATGCTTGGTGCAAGTGAGGATGCACTTGCGGACGAAACCTTTTTTAGTATTGGTGCTCAGAGATCTTTAGTTAAAGACAGGAGTAACATTAAACCCGCACTGATTAGTCAAGGTAGGGTAATAGAACAAAATACCATGAGGGAAGATTCGTTAAACTTATTGGCTAAAGCGCTTCGCCAAAAAGGTTTTGATGATTTTCGATTAGGGCATAAAGGAAAGATTATTGTTTTACAAGTTGAGAACAACTTATATAGCAGTAATATCATAGATACTTATTCTGTTGTTTTAGCTTTGATTGCTCGGTACAGTTCAGACGAATTTTCAGAATTTCAAGTAAGTGTTCAGCAAAACGGGATAACTTTTGATTCAGTTGCCGGTAATATTCAAAAATATCAAGAGTTTTTAAGGGGTGGGAATTTATCCTTAAGTAGCGACAAAATTACTGAAGGTGTATCATGGCAAGACGAAGCAGAGCCTTTTTTCTTCAAACCTCGATTCACTCTCTACCCACACTTAGTTACAGCTGTCGGCACTGAATTTGGCATGTTTGACTATTCATTGGCTTTGGGAAGTCACTTGGAGTTGCCTGTGCCAGTATGGGATGGTTTAGCTATTACAGCATTCCATTTAACACAGCTAGAAGAAAGTAAAGATTTTGAAGATGGTCAAATATTTCAAGGAGACCGTCAGCAAACTGGGCTGCAAAACCTATTAGTTCATCAGTCGTTTGAACTACCTCACAACATTACCACTATGTTAACTTACGGTCAGTTTAGCCAAGACTACACATTAACAGCAGCAGAGGCAGCTTGGCAAAGTGATAGCGGCCGTCACGGACTATTTTTATATTATGGTGATTATCAATATAACGAAGAAGCAGACTACGCCTACAACCACGCTTGTTTAAACGCCGGCTTTTCGTTATCTGATTGTTATCAGGTGATCCCTGAGCACGAAGATAAAAAAGTGACTGTTGCTAAATACCAGTATTATTCACCTGAACTAAACTCTACCCTTTTAACTAAATATGGAAAATTTTGGGGCGGTGATACGGGCGTGCATATGTTATTAAGCCGTCACTTTGATGATTTTGATATTAATCTATCCTTTAAAGCAACCAAACCCGATGGTGATGTAGATGCTTTAAGTGGCGGTTACCAATATCAAGACGAATACACCAAAATGATAGGTTTAGGTTTTACCATGCGTTTAGGCCCGAGAAAAGACTTTAACTCTAAATATGTTAATGTTCGTGGGCGTCCAGATTGGAATTATATTGTGCATACCCTAGTGGGTGAACGGCTTAATTATTTAACCTATGGCGTGGCTGATGAAGGCCGAGCGTTTTATCACCTAAACAATCAATTTAGCAATTATGGGCGCAAAGGCTTAAGTTATCTATACGAAAATCAAGATAGATTACGCAGTGCAAATTTTGAATTATGATGCGTTACATTGAAAATAGTGGTTTAACCTAATAGGTATAAACTACGCCTCACTAGAATTTATTGAGCAGAAATTATAAGAACGCGTCTAATTAAGCTTCTGCTATGATGTAAACAAGGGTTTAAAGGAAAAAATGATTAAAGAAAAATCAGATCGTAGAATTATTCGCTCGTTAAGCCGAAGGACCTTTTGTGGGGCCTTAGCACTTATGCCTTTTGGTGCTGTATTGTTTAACAAAATAATTATGAACGGTACCCCTCAATTTGATTTGTTGAACAAAAGCAACATTAACATTGGAGTTTGGATTATTGAGCAGTTAACTACAAATGGAGTGCGTGTATTTATAGAGGAAAATCAGGACCTAGTTACAATTATATCGAGTGGAGAGTATATTAATATCCCAAAGCGTATTTCTCAAGATTTTCATGAGGGCAAAGTTGTAAAGATAGAAGGCTTTGTATTTTCTAAAACAGAGGCTCTACTTTGTATTATTTCCGCTCAGAATAACGGGAGAGTCTGATATTTATGTCTAATAGCCAATTTATTGATGCGAATAGTACTCACGTCGACAATGAAATAACTACGGATATATGTGTAGTGGGTGGGGGAGCCGCTGGGATTACGTTAGTTAGGCATCTCCCTAAAGATAAACGTATTATTATGATCGAATCCGGAAGTTTTGATATGGACGGGGACACTCAAGCACTTTATACCGGTATTAATAAAAGTTTACCTTATTTCGATTTATTAACATGTCGGTTAAGATATTTTGGCGGTACTACCAATCATTGGGGGGGATTTTGCCGCCCAAATGACACCATTGATTACGAAGGCAGAGCTTCGTTAGGACTTCCTAAGTGGGCGGTAAGTGAAAAGGAATTGGGCCCATATATTGACGCGGCTGCAAAAGAACTCGGTCTGAAATACAGTTTCAATGACGATACTAAGTTATTATCAGATCATGGTATATCTCCAAGTGAATTAATCGATGACGAGGTGCCTGATTTTAAAACAAAGATTATTCAGATTACTGAGAAAAAGCGACTTGGTAAAATTTATAGGAGAGAATTATCTGAACAAAAAAACCTAAACGTTTACTTAAACCTAAATTTAGTTCATATACAACTTGATAGAAATACTGGCTCTAAAGTTGAGCATTTGGTTTGTAAAACCCTTTCTGGAAAAACTATTACTGTTAAAGCAAAACGCTTTGTATTGGCGTGCCATGGAATTGAGAATGCGAGATTGTTACTTAACTCTAACGATGTACATAAACAAGGGCTTGGTAATAAATTCGACCATGTTGGACGTTATTTTATGGAGCACGTGCACATTAAAGCGTCTAAATTAATCCCATCAAATCGTTTTCCGGTCTTTTATAACCGGGAAGTTTTAATTAAGAACAACCTCAATGCCAATATTAGTTTTACGGATGATTTTACTAGGCGTAATGACATGTTGCAGTATTACTGTCGATTTCTTCCAATTTATTCGGATAAGCAAGTAGTAGACTCTGCAAAAGGAATTATAGCCGAGATCAATAAGCCATTTTCAAAGAGCCTATTTGAAGATTTTAAAGTAGTCTTGAATGATATGGCAAGCGTGAAAGGCAAACTCTATTATGCTTTGGGCATGAGAGATAAGCCTAAGTATTATTATTTAGATCAACGGATTGAACAAGCGCCCAATAGAAATTCAAGGGTCGTTTTATCAGATAAAAAAGATGCATTTGGTTGCCCGCTTGCAGATTTAGATTGGAACCTAAACGAGCATGATTATGCAGCGTTTAGGAAAGGCCAAGATAAAATAATTAAAGAAATAAGTGCGATGGGAGCAGGTCGTTTTATAGAAGAAGAGATCACTAAACAATTGGTTGATGAACGCGCGACAGGACATTATCACCATATTGGCACAACAAGAATGAGCGAAAGTATTCAAGATGGTGTGGTTGATAGCAACTGTAAAGTCCATGGAGTATCAAACTTGTATATAGCGGGAAGCTCTGTTTTCCCAACCGCAGGTTATTCTGGGCCAACAATGTTAATAATAGCGTTGTCAATGCGTTTGGCTGAACATCTGTCTGCAGAGGGTGCTATGTAATGTTAAAAGTCATTGTATTTATCCTAACATTTTTTATACCACCGGTAGGATTGGTAGCTAGAAAAAATGTCAAATTTACTTACCAATTGCTCAGCGTATTAATTTGGTCTTGCGCAGCTTTGTGCTTTTTTTATTATTCAGTTTTAATCGCATTGTTGGTACATACTGGTTTAGTCATTTTTAGCGTTTTTTACCCATTATTATTAAAAAGGCAAGAAATATTCAGCACTCAAAAAAGAACCTCAAGGTTTCTATTTTTAAGTGTTACCATTATATGCGTTTTATCAGTTTATGAATTTAGTTCGCGTACAGCTGGCGAAGACACTGTTGTCGTTAAGAGTAAAAAAAATCAAAAATTGAACCTAAATTCGAGCTTAGAAAATGGTGCTGATCTCTTTAAAAATTGCTTAGTGTGTCACGGAGCTGAGCCGGGAAAACACTTAGTTGGTCCTACGTTATTTAAAGTTTTTGGAAGAAAGTCAGGGATTTTAGAAGGGTATAATTATTCCGAAAGTATGAAAACTATAGATATTGTATGGGATGAACAAAATCTAACAAAGTTTCTTAATAACCAAAATGCGGTTGTGCCTGGGACACGTATGTTCATTTCGCCAATGTCGAAAAACGATATTCAAGATTTGATTTTATACTTAAAAAAAGAACAAGCTGATTGATATATAGTTTGTTACACCTTTACTAATGGTGTTCGTCATTTTAATTTTTCGATGCGCGGATCCTGAACTTATTGGTTTACCTGTTTATCAACCTAGTGGATATAATTTCATTAATACTTAAGTGTACGAGCTAAGTATTACGATCAAATTATCGGTGCAAATTCATCATCTTAAGGCCGACCACTGGGTTGCTATATCAGGAAGTCTGAATCTAACTATCAATGGTAAAGATTGTTTACTTACCGAAAACAAGGCTACTTGTAACCCTGTTGGTGTAGTGCGTGTGTAAGAAAGACAGGCAAAGTATTACTGGAGCTCATAAAGTTTATATTGTCTGGCCCTTATTTCGTGGATGATATTGTCCGTTTTCGAAGCAGATACGGGGGGTGAGGGATGTGTACATTAATATTTAAGCAAGGCTCGATGGGCTCAGGTTAGATATGTTTGTATGTGCGGTCTTTTAAGCAAATATTAGATGTTATAGCTGATTATCCGGTATGGTCGGCTAGCGATCAAAACAAGAATTATTAAAAAATGTTGTGTGTTTGTAAGTTTTTATAAACACCTTTTAAGTAATGAGGACTGGTGTTTGTGCCACTTTGTCCTTAACAAATAATATCATAGGATAATTATGAGAAAGGATTATATAGACTACCTGAGGACTTTAGGAATATTTGCGGTCATCACAATACACGTGACTGCTCCTGTATATCAAATGGCCGATATAGTTGGTGAGCCAGGATGGTGGCTTTCAAATATACTGAATTCGATTTCTAGGTTTGCCGTACCTTTGTTTGTCATGATCTCGGGGGCTGTTTTGTTAGGCAAGTCTATTACTCCCTATGAATTTTATAAAAGAAGATCGTTAAGGCTGTTACCTCCTATTATATTTTGGACGTTATTTTATATTGGGTTTAAGTTTTTACAGGGGGGGGAAATAAAATCTATATTAATCTCGACAATTTATAGTGGTAAGGCCGCCGGTCATTTATGGTATTTAACAATGTTTGCCTGTTTAATGATGTTTGCTCCATTCTTAAATATGTTTTTAAATGGTGATAGACCATCTTCAAAAGATCTTTTAATTTTAATTATTGTGGTGTTTTTGTTTTTCATTTTAAATGGGGCCGCTAGTATTCCAAATGTAATATTAGATACTAAAATAAATTGGTTCACATCGTTTACTTGGTTTATTGGTTACTTTATTTGTGGTTATTATCTGGATAAATATGGCGAGAGTTTAAAAATAAGTAATATATCAATAGTATTTGTAATAGTGGCCCTCATGCTCATTGGAATATATTTAAATTATTATGTAGCAATTTCCTTTGGACTCCTTAAGGATTGGTTCGTATTAAATAATAAAGGGCCTTTTCTGTTCGTAATTACTGCGTTAATTTTCCTTTTAATTAAGAAAAACTCTGCTCGTTTAGCTAATTATAAAACTGTTTCGGCTGTCTCTACAGCTTCTTTTGGGATGTACCTTATTCATCCTGTTTTTATTTATATGTTTGAACAGATCGTACCAGGGTACTACACTAACCCAATAATTTATTTAACTATTGTGGTTGCTTTGACGACACTACTGTCCTTTTTTAGTATTTTTTGCATTAGAAAGATACGAATGCTGAAAGCAATATGTTAAACATTAGGTAGCAGCATTTTTTCTATTGTGGAATCTTTACTATTGATTTAGGCGTCGCTAAACGGTAATTTATGTTCCAAGATTTCTTGGAATGATTAATAACAATATTGGGACTCTAAATCATGTTTTTACCAGTAATTATGGCCGGCGGCTCTGGCTCTCGTTTATGGCCTTTATCTCGCTCTGCTTACCCTAAACAATATCTACCGTTAACCAGTGACAATAGCATGTTGCAAGAAACCGTTTTGCGGTTAGCTGGCACTAAGCACAGATCGCCTATGGTTATTTGTAACGAAGATAGCCGCTTTATGGTGGCAGAACAGTTGCGTGCAATCGATGCGCTTAAAAGCCCTGTGGTGTTAGAACCAGTTGGTCGCAATACAGCACCCGCCATTGCTCTGGCGGCTTTGCAAGCGGTTGCCGATGGGGATGATCCAGTCTTATTAGTGTTGGCGGCAGATCATGTAATAAAAAATCAAACCGCGTTTGCCGAGGCCATTAACAAAGCGCAAGCGCTCGCCGAGCAAGATGCTATGGTTACCTTTGGCATAGTGCCAACGCATGCCGAAACGGGTTACGGGTATATTAAACGGGGTAGTGAGCAAGACACAGCGTATAAAGTTGATTGTTTTGTCGAAAAACCAGATTTAGCCACAGCCACTGAATATTTAAATTCGGGTGAATATTATTGGAATAGTGGCATGTTTATGTTTAAAGCCAGCCGTTATTTGGCTGAGCTTGAAAAATTTAATCCAGAGATTTTAGAAGCCTGTAAAAAAGCGATTGGCAATACTTCGTCTGATTTAGATTTTGTGCGGGTAGACAAAGCCGCGTTTGAAGCTTGCCCAGACGACAGCATAGATTATGCCGTAATGGAAAAAACACAAAATGCTGTGGTTGTTCCGTTAGATGCCGGTTGGAATGATGTAGGCAGTTGGTCAGCTCTTTGGGACGTTAACGATAAAGATGAAAACGGCAATGCAGTGCGTGGTGACTTTATTGGCGAAGACACTAAAAACTCATTAGTGTATGCCTCGGTTGAAGGCCGTATGGTGGCCACTGTGGGTGTGCAAGATTTAGTGATTGTAGATACTAAAGATGCCGTTATGGTGGCGCACAAAGACGAAGTACAAAAAGTTAAGAACATAGTTAATAAATTAAAAGCCGATAAACGTAGCGAATGTAAATTTCATCGTGAGGTGTATCGCCCTTGGGGTAAATACGACTCTATTGATAACGGCAGCCGTTATCAGGTTAAACGCATTACCGTAAAACCAGGGGCTAAATTATCAGTGCAAATGCATCACCACAGAGCTGAGCATTGGATTGTGGTGTCTGGTACCGCAAATGTAACCATTGATGGTAAAGATATTTTATTAACTGAAAACCAGTCTACTTATATTCCTGTAGGTGCCGTGCATGCGTTAGAAAACCCAGGCAAAGTGCCGCTTGAGTTAATTGAGGTTCAGTCTGGTTCTTATTTAGGCGAAGATGATATTGTTCGTTTTGAAGACAGATACGGGCGGGTTTAGAGTATGGGCCAAACACTTCAAAGTGGTTTTAGACCGGATATACAGGGATTACGGGCGCTCGCTGTTATTGCAGTAGTTATTTTCCATATTAAGCCGAGCTTTTTATCTGGTGGGTACATTGGTGTCGATATATTTTTTACCATCTCAGGGTATCTAATTATCTCACATATAGCTAAGCAAATGGAAAAAGGAAGTTTTTCGTTTGTTGACTTTTATTGTCGTAGGGTCAAGCGCCTCTTTCCGGTGCTATTTGTAACTTGTGTTTTAACTTCATTATTTGCATATCAACTTTTTCTGTTTCAAGAATTCAAAGATTATATATTTAGCGCATTGTCCTCAATGTTCTACATTTCAAATTTTTGGTTTTATAGTCAAAGTGGATATTTTGATTCAGGATTAGAGTCTTCTCCGCTACTCCATACTTGGTCGCTTGCCGTAGAAGAACAGTTTTATATTTTATTTCCTTTAATATTATTTTTATTTTTTAAAGTCGGAAAAAAGTGGGTACCGTGGGGACTTACTTTTATTGGGTTAATATCATTAGGCTTCTCTGAGCTAGTACTTTCATTCGATAGTGCTTTATCTTTTTATGCATCTCCGCTTAGATTTTGGCAGTTCATAGCTGGAGGATTTATTTCTCTCTATCTCAAAGAAATAAAAATAAACCATTTCGTAAGTCAAATTTTCGGCTTAAGTGCGCTGATAATACTTCTTTGTTGTTTGTTTATTTATGATGGGAATACTCGATTCCCCGGCGTTTCTGCAATTATTCCAACCTTAGCCACTTGTTATCTTTTGATGGATTACAGTAATGGGGCGTTACACACAAAACTTTTATCTATAAAACCAGCGGTTTTTATTGGAAATATATCCTATTCTTTCTATCTTTGGCATTGGCCTACTATCGTTTTCTATAAAATTCTTTATTTAAGTACAAACGTTTCGAAGCTTGATGCAATTATTTTGTTTTTAAGCTCACTCTTATTAGGTTGGGTTTCTTATACTTTCATTGAACAGAAATTTAGATACATAAATATTGGGAATAAAGACGGGCCTAGGATCATTGGAGCAAGTTTGGTATTGACTGCGATATTCTCTATCACACTTTTGGCTAGTGATTCTTTACATGAAAAGAAATTTACCAAGCAACAAAAAAATTATGAAACCTTCCTTACTTATGATACAAAATATTTTCGTAGCGGGAGCTGTTTTTTAACATCCGGATCAAATTCAATAAATCTTTTTGACAGAGAACTTTGTATTTCCGTCAGTAATGTTAATAATGTGCTATTAATCGGCGACAGTCATGCTGCGCATTTTTATGCATCGTTGAGGTCGTTATTGCCCAACTACGTACAATTGAGTCAAGCGAACTCATCAGGGTGTGCTCCAGTATTTAATGCTTCAGGCCCGCAACGCTGTAAAGATATGTTCAACTGGATTGCGACTGATTTGGTAAAGAATATCCGATTTGATGCTATTATAGTAAGCGCACGCTGGTCTAATTACATTGAATATATAGAAAAAAGAGAATATTTACTAAATACGCTGCAATATCTTAAAAAATACACAGACAACTTGATACTGATAGGCCCCACGATTGAATATAAACTTTCATTGCCCTATATTTTAGCTATTGAAGGCGATCATTTTTCGGTATCAGATATGTCTAATTTAAATATCGCTCGGAAAGTTGATAGGTTGTTAATACAAATGTCGGAAAATTTGTCGGTTAACTATGTTTCCTTGGTTAGCCAACTTTGTGAGAAAAACAACAACTGCAAAGTTACTGCAAACGAAGTTCCTATCACTTTTGATTACGGGCATTTTACTAAAGAGGGGGCGGATTTCGTTTTGAAAACAGCTAATATCAATGAACTTGTTAACTTATAAAAAACCAGGGAACTATTTAGAATGTTAAAAACAGATAAGGTATTAGTCTGTAGTAGTGTTAAATTTGGCACCAGTGGTGCGCGGGGTTTAGTCACGGATTTTACGCCAGATGTCTGCGCAGCTTTTACTCATGCTTTTGTGAGCAGCATGCAAGTTAATTTTAAGTTTGATACAGTGGCGATTGCCATTGATAACCGTCCTAGCAGTTATCAAATGGCGCAGGCTTGTAGTGCTGCACTTGAACAAGCCGGTTTAAAAACACTTTATTATGGGGTTATACCAACCCCTGCATTGGCGTATGCAGCCATGCAGGCGGATATCCCTTGTATTATGGTTACTGGCAGTCATATTCCCTTTGATCGTAACGGGCTAAAATTTTATCGCCCAGACGGTGAAATTAGCAAAGCTGACGAGCAGGGCATTAATAATGCGTTGTGTGAATTTGAGGCGTTGCAGGTTTTACCTGAGTTAACCTTGGATGAAAGTGCCGGCCAGTTGTATGTAAAACGCTCAACTGATCTGTTCGCCAGTGATTTTTTAGCGGGTAAACATATAGGTATTTATGAGCATTCGAGCGCTGGCCGTGAGTTGTATACGCCTTTGTTTGAAGCATTAGGTGCTAAAGTAACTCGTCTTGAGCGTAGTGATGAGTTTGTGCCAATAGATACCGAAGCCGTATCGGACGAAGATCAAGCCAAAGCTAAAACCTGGGCTGTTGAATACGGTTTTGATATGATATTTTCGACCGATGGTGATGGAGACCGTCCATTAATTTCGGACGAAAAGGGCAACTGGCTGCGTGGTGATATTTTAGGTTTATTAACCGCCCGTGAGTTAGGCATTGAAGCTTTAGCCGTGCCAGTTAGCTGTAATACTGCTATTGAAGAATGCGGTGCTTTTAAAACCGTTGAGCGTACTCGCATAGGATCGCCCTATGTAATTGCTGAGTTTGACAATTTATCAAACGATTATGCTTCGGTTGCCGGTTTTGAAGCCAATGGCGGTTTTTTATTAGGCTCGGATGTGCAAATTAACGGTAAAACCTTAAAAGCTTTACCCACAAGGGATGCGGTTTTACCTGCGCTTATGTTATTAGCGGCCAGTAAACAAGTAACCATTAGTGAGTTATTAGCAGATTTACCGCAGCGCTACACCTATAGCGATCGCATTAAAAACTTTGCGACCGAAAAAAGCCAAGCGATTATTGCTAAAGCCAAACAAGATCCGGCTGAACTGCTAAACCAGTTAGGGTTTAAAGGTGTAACCGTTACCCAAGCTGACTCTACCGACGGTTTACGTTTAACCTTGGATAACGGCAATATTATTCATTTACGTCCGTCTGGTAACGCGCCAGAACTAAGATGTTATTGCGAAGCATCTGATCCGGTTGTTGCTAAAGAGATTAATCAAAAAGCGTTAGCAAATATTGTTGGGATGTGAGCTAATAAACAGTGCAAACATAAAGGTTTGCACTGTTTCTATTGTTCATAGAGCGCTATTCTTTATACAAATTATTATAAACATAGTTGGTTGCTTCAACAAAACCTTTTACGCTGCCACAATCAAAGCGTAGGCCTTTAAATTTATAACCAATCACTTTACCTTGACGAGCTTGCGTTAATAACGCGTCTGTTAACTGAATTTCTCCATTTTTACCTGGTGGCGTTTTACGAATAATATCGAAAATATCTGGCGTTAGAATATAACGACCAATAATAGCAAGATTAGAAGGCGCATCTTCAACCGCTGGTTTTTCTACCATATCTGTAACCTGATAACGTCCATCCCCTAAATCTTTACCAGCAATCACACCGTATTTTGAAATGGTTTCTTTTGGAACTTCCATCAAAGCTACTACAGAACAGCCTGTTTCAGAGTGAATTTTCGCCATTTGTTTCATAACACCATCACCATTGAGGGGTTCTGGTAAGCATAAATCATCGGCTAAAATAACACCAAAAGGATCATTACCCATTAAGGTTTCACCACACAAAATAGCATGACCTAAACCTTTCATTTCTGGTTGACGGGTGAATGAAAAAATACCATTGTTCATTACGTATCGAACTGACTCTAAGAATTTTTCTTTACTGGTACCTGAAATTTCGTTTTCTAATTCATAAGAGATATCAAAATGATCAGCAATCGCTCGCTTGGTTCTACCTGTTACAAACCCTATATACTGCATGCCTGCTTCTAGTGCTTCTTCAACTCCGTATTGAATCAGTGGTTTATTTACGATTGGCAGCATTTCTTTAGCTTGAGCTTTAGTTGCTGGCAAAAAACGTGTGCCATAACCAGCCGCAGGGAATAAACATTTTTTAACCATACTTGGTTTCCTTTTTTTACCGTTGGAATTAGCCATACAAGGCTCATTTACAAATAATGCTATGGGTAAGTCTAGAACTCAAGACTCTAATAATGATTATTAGAGAAAAATATCGAACACGGAGTTAAGGGCGTTTGAGTTGAAATCGGTTTGAATTTTACCGATGTTAGTATTGCAATATGTGTGTTTAGAAATGATAACGAAGTTAGTGCATATCTAGGCTTAATCGCTAAATTAAACGAATTAGGTAAGTAACAACATATTATTAACTTATTGATGCTTGTTTTTTAACCACCCTGTGCTATGGTTTTTATATTCGGATTGTCTGTTGTCTGTTGTTCCGATATTCGTGTTCTTAACAGAAAGGAGTCAAGCATGTCAGATCCAATCGTCTCTCCCGTCCCTGGAGATGCCAACAGCCGAAAACTCTGGGCGACAGGTTCTACCGATATACCTGCCACTAAACAGTTTGTTGTAAATGCAACAGGTAATATATTTATTGCAACCACATTAGGTTCTAGCGATAGCTCGGGCACCAATGTTCCAGCCGCTGCGCAAAAAGCTTTTACCGAAGTTAGCGTATATTTTGCGGCTTTAACAAAAGCGCTGGCTGAAGAAAACAAAAGCATTTTTAACTACTCAGCAATGGAAAAAGCCATTAGTAAATCTGGTTTTTTTATTCAGTTAAACAAAAGCGAAATTGATTTTAAAAGCAAAAAGTGGGGAATTGAGTTTAGTAACGATCTCATTCAAAGCTTGCTTGGTTTTAGTGGTAATTTAAGCGCTTTGGGTAAGTCTTTGCAAAGTATGTTAATCGGCGTTGGAAAAGAAGCAATTACCGTAAGCGCTGAAAGCGACGAAACTAAAGCAAAAGTTTGTTCGTTGATATTTATTCTAGAGTATTTGCTTGGCGCAGTATCTATCACACCTATTTTGTTATCAGTTAATAAAGAGCAGTTAAAAAGCGAGCTTGGTGTTGGCCCCTGTGTTAAAGCAAATAGTAAAGAGTTTAATATTACCGTCGATAAAACCATGTATTTATTTGTGCCGCCGGCATTTATTCAACATGCTGAGGAGTTTACAACAGCGATGAGTAATGCTTCTTTTGATAAATTGGTTGAGGCGATAAAAGCAGATATTAGCCAAGGTGCATCAGATGGCTAAAACGGATATTGGTGCACGCGGGCGTGCGCCTAAAAAGCCTAATCCGCCGGAAGACTCGTCAGTATATTACCCAATAGAAAAATACTATGTATTTAGCGAAACGGGCAATATTGTTTTGTGTACTACAGAGGCCGTTAATCAAGAGTTTGACAGCGACATTAAAGATGCTTTTACCGATGTGTCGGTATTTTTTGCGGCAATGACAAAAGCCTTGGCCAGCACCATTAATTCAGCGACCGGTAAACCTTTTTCTATTTATAACTTTTTCGCTGTTGAAAAAGTATTATGTGCATCCGGCATGTTTGTAGAAGTTCAATCACAAATGGATACTTTTAACTCTTCGGGTGTAGGGGAGAGTCTAGCGCAAACTTTTATTGAAAAAGCATTAAATCGCAAATTAGATCGTAGCAAACTTGGTTTTGGTCGCGGTATGTTTCAGGGCATGCGAGAGCAGCAGTCGGCTCAACAAGGACAAATAAATCAAACGGGGCAATTGTTTTTTGTTTGTGAAAGCCTAATGGGGTTGCCACAAACAACTGCGATTTTATTAAACATAAGAGATAAAAGTGTTACCGACAAACCAGCCAGTGACCGGCAAGAAATTGAGCTAGAGGAAGAAGCAGAGCCTGCCGATGTGTTAGATTTAGGTGTGCGCAGCGAAACCCAGCATAAGTTTGCTGAAAGCGGCGCTATTGAGCGCAAATGGCAGTTTACCAAAAAGGTTTATCTTTTTGTGCCCCCTAAATTGGTCGCTAAAAACTCAGACGATTTTAACGGCATTTATCCAAGTGGTTACGCAAACCTTATAGAAACCATGAAAGACGCACTCTAGGTGCAGTGTTTGGTACACGTTCGTATATTTGACGTCGCGTAAATTTAGGTTGGCACCGCCAACGGCGTTGCAACATTATGCAGACGATTGTGGTGTTTGGTTATTACACGTTCGTATATTTGACACCGCGTTGATGTAGGTTGGCACCGCCAACGGCGTTGCCAACAATATGCAGACGATTGTGGTATTTGGTTTTTTCGCAGATCATTCAAACAACTGTGTTGTATGCATTTGTCGGCTGCACCTTCGGTGGAGCCGACCTACAATTGGTGGAGTGGCGCGACAATTGGTGGATCTGGCCTACAACAGGTCAAACCTGTTAATAAACCCCTTACGTAATTTGTATAAATAATTAAACGTATCTATTATTCATTTGTACCATCCAACCGACAAAAATAAGGGAATAATAATTAAAACCAAATATCAAATCATTACATGGCACCGTCAAAGGCGTTGCCAAAACAGTGTAGATGATTGTGGTGTTGGGGATTAATGATTAATCCGAATATTAGCTAAATATTTGGCTCCATTTATGTTGGAGTCGAGTTGAGAGGGATATAAATATGGAAATAAACAGTATCAAACAGTGTGAGATACCATTTGAACGAGAACATACCTTAAAAGAAGCTATACAAGATTGCAAAAGTCAAAACCATTACTTAGACAAAGAGCAAGCAGATGGATTGGCCGCTGTTGTTTTTTTATTAATCGTGTTTGTGGGTTTTTTAGCTACTTTTATTGAAACAAAAAAAGATCCTAAATTAAAAGGACCGTTTTGGGTCAATATCAAACCGATTGCATTTTATTTGGCAGCAATGTTATCCGTATTATCGGTTTGTCAATTTTTTATCGGGAAGCAGTTAGATGTGCATGACTCCATTAAACAATGTGAGGATGAGGTATATGAAAATGCACGGAGTGAGAATATTTGTTTTATTTTGTGGCAAACGGAAACGTTAAAAGAACTCACTATTAAGATTGACGGGCAAACCAGGGAGGTTGGGGAGCAATCAAAAGCTTTGGGTGAAACGGTAGATAATGTCGATGATAAGGCGGATGATATTACAAAAATTTTATCTGGATTAGAAGCGAAAGCTGATAAGTTGAATGTTATCGCTTTAGAGTCACATAAGATTTTGAAAAGCTCCGCAGAAAAGGCAGCACAAAAACTACCAGAAGGGCTTAATAAGTACAAATATCATGTCGCGCTTACCGGAATAGATGCAAAATCTCAATGTGAAAAATACAGCAATGATATTATTTATTGGAACATAGGGGTGGATGGAAAACAACTAAGCAATGTTTTCCCCAAACAGAAGGAAGTAAGTAATGAATCTTTAACCTATGAGCAAATCAAGTCGCTTGACTCATCTTATAGTGTAGTCAGTCTCGAAAAACTCGGTGAAACACCCAAATTTAATTTATATGGTTATGTGAGATATAAAACTGGCGAGACGCTTTTTTTGCAAAAGGTATTGTTTCCTTATAAAGGTACTCTTGATAGAGATATAACTTATGTTGATGGCAAACCCAGTTACCCCATTACAATTAGTGCGGCCACTGGATGTGACATTTTGTTAACTTTTACTATTGATAGAGAATAAATTCGTGTATTTGACACCGCGTTGATGTAGATACCATCTCTCACAACCAGCTTCAAGTCGAGATTTAAGTGACTTGAGGCTGATATTCGGTTTGATTTTTGATCACTCCAAAACACATTTGTGCCAGTTTGCGCATCGCTGCACCTAAAGCCTGCATTTTTGTTTTTCCTTTTGCCAATAGCCGACTCTTTTGCGCCTTTATGCTGTGATTGAATTGACCTGCGACTATCGCGGCCATATATAGTTTTGCTCGAATACGAGAGGGACCAGCCTTACTTAAAGTCGTGCGGCCTTTTAGCTTACCTGATTCGTTTAATTTGGGGATTAAACCTAGATATGCACCGACTTCCTTGGCATTTTTAAAGGTTTTAGATGCAAAGAGATATGTTAGCTCTCTCGATAGAACCGAGCCAATACCTGGAATACTTCCTAGAAGCTTTCGGTTATTTTTTAATTCCGGGTTTCTGTTAATATGATCATCTATGTCTTCTGTAAGCTTCTTTATTTCTGTTTCAAGCGCTTGGAGCATGTCTTTTAAAGACATTACAACCCGCTCAGAAGACAAGCCAAACTCACTGGAATCTAGACGATTTAATTCTCTCTTGTAGTCGGCTTCTAGCGCATCTAATCGTCTCAGCAGTGCGTTAAGCTCCCGTACTTCAATGGGCTCGGGCTTCCAAAACTCTATGTGCCCCTGCTGAGCACAACCGTAATTGGCGAGCATAAATGCATCAGATTTATCCGTCTTATGCGTTAGGTTAATCGCCTGTGCATACTTTTTTGCGTACCCTGAATTCACAAGGTAGACCTTAAATCCGTGATCATGCAAAAAATACATTAAGGTTTCATGATAAACACCGGTCGGTTCAAGAGTCACGATAACCTGCTCAGGTTTAGCTTTAATGTTGTCTAACAGCCATTTAGCCAATGCTTGATGGCCGTCAGTATTATTTTTTAATACTTTGGATTTTTTCTTTCCTTTGTGAGCGTCTCTAAGCCAACAAACGTCAATTTTATTTTTACTAATATCGATGCCAGTAAAGTACATCATCTCTATATACTCCCCTTGTACATGCAGCGTCAACTCGTTAAAGTGCGCTTGGATACCATTCAGTTTATTGAGAAAAAGAAGTCAGGGTTTAATCTACGCGACAGCATATATTTGCTCAGGTTGGCAACAAACTCACTGACTTCTGGATGCATTAAGTAATAGCTAACCACTTAATGCAGAGAGATACAAGGTTGGCACCGCCAACGGCGTTGCCAACAATATGCAGGCGATGTGGTGTTTGGTTTTACAGTGACACAATTCCACATCGGAGTAATTGTCGGCTGCACCTTCGGTGGAGCCGACCTACAATTGGTGGAGTGGCCCGACAATTGGTGGAGCGGCCCAACAATTGGTTAAACCGACCTACTAAAACTGCGGAAAATCGCTTGATTTAACGCTGGTGCCAGCTCTAAATACGCGGTCTTTTAGCCAAGTTGTACTGCCTTCCCACGCACCGCGCGCGATCGGCGAATTTCCGGTTACGCCGTTAATGTAAGTTCCGTTTGAGTTTTGCGCCGAGCCAGCATACAACTTAAAGTTACCTGCGGCGGGATCTTGAAAGTTATTGCCGTATTGGGTGTCGGTAAAGTTGGTATTGTGACTTTCACTAAAATTGTAATTATACGGAGCATTGGCAATTTGGCTCGCAAAAGCGCTTAAACTGTACTCGGTAATTTTAGAAATGTTACCAGTGGCTTCAGCTTTGTGCTGCGGAAGCGTCAAGTTAACATAGGTGCCACTTAGTTTGTGTGCTTTGTTTGCCACCATAATGTTATTTTTAAAGTGAGCATTGTTTATTAATCCATGAATGTTTTTATTTGTATCTGAGTGGTGCCAGATATTTAAAAAGCTATCGTAGTTGTAAAATGTATTATTAAAATATTCAATTTTGCGTGTCATGCTACGTGAACGTGGACCTAAATAAATAATACTTCCGTCTGGCTCTATTGCCGTACCAGAGGTTTTACGTGTATAACCAGTACCACGGATATTGTAGATAAGATTGTGGTGCACGCTATAGTTATCTACGTCTTCTAAATATAAAGCTTTTACGGTTTGACGGTTATAAACAGGTTTAGTATCCATCGCTGGAATACCATGAATGTCTCTAATAATGTTGTAGGCAATTTGAGTGTTTTTAAGATCCAGGTAATTTGTTTGACCTGTGCTTGTCATCATAATTGAACCTGCATCTTCACCCATTGCCATGGCTTCATACATTAGGTTGTCGGTGATGGTTGATTTAACAGGTGCTGTGGTTCTAATATGAAAACGTGATGAACGGCCCAATGTATTTTGTGTTATTTGGGTGTTTTCGCCTTCGTTAAAAATCGAAACGGTAAACTGACCCAGCCAGCCAATATCTTCGATTAAGTTGTTATCAATAACATTGTTAGCACCTGAGTTGATAATAATTCCGCTACCCCATGTGTGTGCAATCAGGTTGTTTTGATACAGGCCATTGTCTGAATTATTAATAACAATGCCTTCTTTTAATACGCCATAACCTTCGCGGTATAAAAACGGATGTAAGTACTGAAACGAGCTATCGGTGACCCTGAGGTTATCTGAGTCTTCAACTTTCATTGAAGCCGCAACTACATTGATTCCTTCAATGTTGATGTCGTGTGATTGATCGATATTCAGTGCCCATTTACGTTTTTTGGCTTCTACAGTTAAACCTTGCATGCTGTTGTTTTGAGGTTTGTAAAATAGTGTATTTTGATTACGCTTATAAAACCATTCGCCAGCTCTGTCTAAAACCGACAAATCTAAGATGTAGCCAAATCCTTCAGGTGAGTTATAGGCGGCTTCGTTTTTCCATACGCCGTTATTTGTGCCGGTAAAGCTAAGCTGGCGATCGCCGGTTTTTTGTATATTTGCGCCGGCGCTGTTTGCTGAAAAGATATTGTTTCTTAGTTTTCCTATCAGACCTCTAACAACCGCTTCGTCGGTAAAGTTTGTATCTGGCAAAAAAGGCACGCCACCATGCCAGGTAAACGTCACTTGTGAGCGGGCACTTGTGCCTTGAGGTTTTTGCGCATTGGTGATCACAGCGTAGCCGCTTTGTGGATCGGTTGGGTTTAACATATCGCCGCTGATGTTATCTGGAAAACGAGCCATTTGTTCAAATTGGCCGTTAACAAAAACTTGTGTATAGTCAGTTTCTACCTGGTTAGCGTCTAACCAGGCTTTAAATACGCCGGGGCGGTCGGGATCTGAATGCCATATAGTATTTACAATATCTGCACCTGAGATAATCACTTCTTGGTCGCCATTAGGTTTTATGGTGATGTTGTTTTTATTAATGATATTAACTTGCTCTCGATAAGTCCCAGCTCTTATTAATATCACGTCACCGTTTTGTGCCATATTAACGGCATGGTTTATCGTTTGATAAGGTGCATCCCACGCACCCGATGCCGAGTTACTACCATTGGTTGCAACGTGAATGTTTTTAGCCAATCCATAATGGCTGACCAGGGCTAAAGCGATCCCCAACATTTGTATTTTCATTAAGATTTCCTTTTGTTAGTGTGCTTGGTTAATGTTTTTATAACGTCTAGCATAAGTGGTTGTAATTGTTGTCGACAGTTGACACATGTATGTGATTTATTTGTAGGTTGGCACCGCCAACGGCGTTGCCAACAATATGCAGGCGATTGTGGTGTTTTTTATGCAAACGATCCTGGTATTTGGTTTTAAGCCAAATATGCTATGATTTGATGTCGCTTGAATTTATAAGGATTGGGTAATGCAAAATAATAAACCTGTGGCACTGATCACGGGCGTAACCGGGCAAGATGGCTCGTATCTGGCTGAGTTTTTGTTGGCAAAAGGGTATCAGGTGCACGGTATTAAGCGTCGGGCATCTTTGTTTAATACCGAGCGAATTGATCATATTTACCAGGATCCGCACGAAAAAGACCCTAATTTTATTTTGCATTATGGCGATTTAACCGATACCTCTAACCTGACTCGATTATTAAGCGAAATCAAACCAGACGAGGTTTATAACCTGGGTGCACAGTCGCATGTGGCTGTGTCTTTTCAAGCGCCGGAATATACCGCCGATGTTGATGCCATTGGCACTTTGCGCCTGTTAGAAGCGATTCGTTTTTTGGGCTTAGAAAACAAAACCCGTTTTTATCAAGCGTCTACCTCTGAGTTATATGGTTTAGTGCAAGAAACCCCTCAAACTGAAACCACGCCTTTTCATCCGCGCTCACCCTATGGCGTGGCTAAATTATATGCGTATTGGATCACGGTAAACTACCGCGAAGCTTATGGTATGTATGCCTGTAATGGCATTTTATTTAATCATGAGTCACCGCGGCGCGGCGAAACTTTTGTTACCCGCAAAATAACCCGCGGCTTAAGTAATATTGTGCAGGGTTTAGAATCTTGTTTGTATTTAGGTAATTTAGATGCGCTGCGCGATTGGGGACACGCAAAAGATTATGTTCGAATGCAATGGATGATGTTGCAGCAAGATAAAGCAGAGGATTTTGTGATTGCCACTGGCCGACAAATTTCGGTTCGTTCGTTTGTACAAATGGCGGCCAAATGTGCCGGTATAGAGTTGATTTTTGAAGGTGAGGGCATTAACGAAGTGGCTCGGGTGGCTAAAATTTTAGATGCAGATAAAGCGCCAGCCGTCCAAGTTGGAGATTTAATTATTCAGGTGGATAAAAAGTTTTTTCGGCCAGCCGAAGTAGAAACCTTGCTCGGTGATGCAAGTAAAGCTAAAAATCTTTTAGGGTGGGAGCCCGAATATTCGGTTGAGCAAATGTGCAGCGAGATGGTCGAAAGTGATTTAGACCGCGCCCGTCAGCATGCTTTGTTAAAAAAACACGGCCATCATATTTGCATGGCGCATGAGGACTAACCATGCCGAATCAGCGTATATTTGTTGCCGGACACAAGGGTATGGTCGGCTCCGCGATTGTTCGTTTGCTCAAACTTGAGTCGAACCTAGATATTATAACCCGAAGTCGGCACGAGTTAGACTTAACAAACCAACAGCAGGTTCAAGCGTTTTTTAAATCAGAAAAAATTGATCAGGTGTATCTAGCTGCGGCAAAGGTGGGGGGAATTCACGCAAATAACAGCTACCCAGCAGACTTTATTTATCAAAATTTGATGATTCAAAACAATGTTATTCATGCTGCGCATGGAGCTGGAGTACAGGATCTTTTATTTTTAGGCTCTTCGTGCATTTATCCAAAATTTGCTAATCAACCAATGGCAGAAGCTGAACTTTTAACTGGCACTTTAGAGCCAACCAACGAACCTTACGCCATCGCAAAAATTGCCGGCATAAAATTGTGTGAATCGTATAACCGACAATATCAGCGTAATTATCGCTCGGTAATGCCCACTAATTTATATGGCCCCTTTGATAACTTTCATCTTGAAAATTCGCATGTGATCCCAGCGTTAATTCGCCGTTTTCATGAAGCAAAAATTATGCAGCAAAAACAGGTGGTCGCTTGGGGCAGTGGCAAGCCTAAACGAGAGTTTTTGTATGTAGACGATATGGCCGCGGCTTGTTTGCATGTTATGAATTTGCCAGCCGAGCTTTATCAAACAAATACTCAACCTATGCTGAGCCACATTAATGTGGGTTATGGCAGCGATATTAGTATTGCTGAGTTGGTTAAAACGGTTGCCGAAGTTGTGGGTTTTAACGGTGATATTAAATTTGATAGCAGTAAACCCGACGGTGCGCCGCGCAAGTTAATGGATTGTTCGAGATTAAATCAATTAGGTTGGCAGCCAAAAGTTGATTTACGCACGGGTTTGCAACAAACCTATCAGTGGTTTTTAGAAAATGAAACCCAATCACCGCAGGATGGTTAAACACCGCATATTTATGTAGGTCGGGTCCACCGTCAGGTGCACCCGACACCATGCAGACGATTGGGGTGTTCGGTTATTAGGTTATTTATGCAAACCCCTGTGTTGTGTGCATTTGTCGGCTGCACCTGCGGTGGAGCCGACCTACAATTGGTGGAGCCGACCTACAATTGGTGGAGCCGACCTACAATTGGTGGAGCCGACATACAATTGGTGGAGCCGACATACAATCGGTGTACCCGACATCCGGAAAATAAATAACTCACGATTAATTATTTAAACTTTTGCTTATACCTTGCAGCATGCCAAAAAGCCCCTTACAATTAATTATCTTTCGCATTTGAGTGTAGTAGTGAAACAATATGTCATTAAATTTGGGCTATGGACACTCAGCTATTTTTTGCTGGCCCGCTTCAGTATGCTGGCCTTTTCGGAGCAAATTGCCAATATTGCGTTAATCTGGCTGCCTTCTGGTTTGGCTCTTTACCTGTTTGTTTATCATGGTGGGATACGGGTTTTACCGGCTATTTTTATCGCCAGTTTTGCCGCCAATTTTCCGGGATGGCAGCAGTTTACCCTGTCTGATCAGCTGTTTTATGGTTCAATTTCTGCTTTGGTGGATACCCAATTTGCGCTGATCAGTGGCCTTTTATACCTACATTTATTACCAGAAGGGGTGCGCTCGCCACGTGAGTTGTTTCGTTTAGCTATATTTCCCTGTTTTTTTCCTTGTTTAATTACCGCCGCTATTTTGTCGTTAGCTTTGTTTCAATCTGGCCTGATATCTGCGTCAGAAGTTTTGCAAAATTTAGTATCTATCTCAATGGGCGACATGCTGGGTATTTTAATATTAATGCCAATTTTTGTTGCCTGGCACAGACGCCACGAAGAAAGCTTTAATCATGATGCCAGTTGGCATTTGGGGGTTGTGCTGGCGTTTGTTTGCATTATTGGCTCTTTTTATTTTGGCCGCTGGTTAGCTTTTTTATTTTTACCCGCCTGTTTGATGATAGTGTTTGGAACAAAAAGTTTGTATAGCTACTCTGTATTGGCCATTTGTTTAACTTTGTATAATGGTTTAACTATTTATCTTTACGATATACAGCATTTAAACTCGATTCATTTGCAAACTTTGGCTTTTTCTGTGTGTTCGGCTTTTGTGGTACTTGCGGTCACCACGCAGCAGCGCATGTTATTAAAAGAGTTTAGTTTACGAGACAGGTGGGAACATATTGCCAAACATGATGCGCTCACCGGGTTGGCCAGCCGCGAAAGTGTATTTGAGTTAGTTAAAAGTTATATGGTGTCGCAAAACAAAAACAGCGCTTTTTGCATCGCTATTATTGATATTGATTTATTTAAAGATATTAACGACACCTATGGGCATTTAGCTGGTGACAAAGTATTGGTTGAATTTACTAAGTGCTTGTCTAAAAATATTCGCAAAAGTGACGTGTTAGGACGCATTGGCGGTGAAGAATTTTTATTGTATATACCAGACTCTAAAGTTGTAGACGCGGTTAATTTGGTCAATAAGTTAAAAGATCAAATCAGTGAGCGGCCATTTGAAATAGGCGAGACTCAGTTACTAGTCACTTTTAGCGCAGGGGTTAGTTGTTGGACGCTTGGTGATACGTTAAGTGATTTAATGTCGCGCGCCGACCAACATTTGTACCAAGCCAAAAAAGGCGGCCGCAACAAAGTTGTCGGGTAGGTCGGTTCCGCCAACGGCGCAGCCGACAAATGCAGACGCCGCAGTTGTTGGTTAATTTTTTGTGTATGTAAGGGCAAGGGGCGTACGCCCAAACCCCCACACGAAAACCTTAACCCACGCGAACATCGCCAATGGTGCGGATGCCGTTGTGTTTGGCGCGGGCGAGTATGTTTTTAGCCCATTTTCTGTGGGTGGCGGGCTCTGCCATAACGCCGTTTTGGTTAAACACGGCTTCATCTGTATTCATAATTTTTAGGGCGCTATCATATTCGCTTTTAGCCACTTTAAACGCGTCTTGAATAACAGGGATTTGATTTGGGTGAATCGCGGTTTTGCCAACAAATCCATAATTAATATCAGTTTCTAGTTCTTGTTTTAATATGTTTGGATCGCTAAAGCGCTCGTTGACTGGCGCGGTTAAGGCAAATCCGCGCGGGCTAAATACCGCGACTAACATGCCAAGCACGTAACCCATTGGGCTGTCGTAAAGAGTGCCCGTTTGTGGACGTCTTAAACCCATGCAGTTAAGTAGGTCATTTCCGCCTATGCGCAGCGTTAAAATTTTAGCTTGTATTGCTTGCTGCTGAGTATCGGCTAATAAGTCGGCTAGTTTTTGCATTTTGCTTTCAACTAAAACATCTTTGCATTCTAGTGTTGGCATAAGTAATAAATCATTTTGATTTAGTGCATTAAACCAGCTTTTCATGTTGCTGGCATTAAACTTGGGTAAAACCACACCGGCAAAACCTTGGGTATTAAATCTGCTGGTAATGGTATCTAACATGTTTGCATCTCGGGGGCGAACAAATACATGTGGCGCGGTCCCTTGCATCTGCGGGTTTAATAATAACTCACTAACCGCTTTTAATGCAGTTAAGCCTTTTTTTATGTCTTTTTCGGCCAGTGCATCTTCTAAACAGATCACCATAGAGCGCAGCGCAGGGATGCGCTGGCCTGTTACTAATTGTTTTAAATTAGGGTGAGTGGCGGGCACGTACAAAGTAGCGCCCAGTTCAAACGGGGAAAGCGGCATGTCAATTAACCTTTTTTATAATGGTAATGGCGCGATAACCGCCTAATTTATCGCCCACAGCTTGAATGTTTACGTTATTTTTTTCGGCCAGATAACATAACAATGCAACATCTGGATCTTTTTTATCTCGCACCAATACATGTTCAGGAACACGGCGCATAACCGCGCGTGTGGCTTCGGCAATGCCAGGTTTTATGCGGTTAATATTTTTTATTTTAAATTCGTTTTGTAAGGTTTCAATCGCTTGCTGGCTTTGTTTATGTTTTTTTATACGTTCTTGATCTAACCAAACACAAGCAGGTATGTTAGCCGCATCGAGTTTTCTGATGAGGGTGTAAATTTTATCAACAAATTCTTGCGACACATCTAAATCGCTTAAATGATTCCAAAGTTTGGCACCATGGTAGCCATGATCTCGCCATAAGGTCCGGCTGATTAATCCAGACACTGTCGCGCCTAAAATGCCCGAAGGAATTAACCAATCGTCACCGGATGCAGCTAACCAAGCGCAGCCACCGGGATCGGCCAGCACCGCTAGTTTTGGGGGTGTTGGGTAACCGCCTCGCTCGCTCAACGAACGGCTAAGTTCGCCGCTAATTGCCCCTTTGCCTGTCCAGCCGTCAACAAATATAATATTGGATCTTTGGTGTTTGCTTTCGATTTCTAACATTGCACTATGGTCCAAACCCCGATCTCGGATGATGCTAACCCCATAATGAAAAACAGGTTTGTTAGTGAGCGACTGTATGGTGCGTTTTAATAATACACCAAGCGGCACACCGGCTCTGACTAAAGAGACTAAAACAATTTCAGGGGCCATCATTTGGTCGTGCACTATGCTTTTAGCCAGCGAAAGCGTTTCTACGGCTAAACGCGGGGCACCGGCATTAAAGGCTTTATTAAACAGCGAAATATGTTCATCCGACGGGGCTTGTTCAAACGATAACATGTCTGAATAATGGGCTTGACCCGTTTGAATGAGTGTTTCTTTCTGGTTTACGTCAGTAAGTTGAATATCGACTGGATTGATTAAAAACGTTACATCGTCTGCACTGTAAGAGCCGGAAAAAGTCATGTTAAGTTCCTTTAGTTATAAACCCTGCCAAATTTGGCTTTTTTGCGGCAATGCAATTAAATCGCATAATCCCATAAAGGGTAAGTCCGTTAAGCTGTCGCCTATGCCTATACTGAGTTTATTTTGTAAATCCGCATCGTATTCTAATAAAAACTCAACGGCATTTTTTTTAGCAATGCATTTAGGTATCCAAGCCAGATTATTACTATTTTGATGTATATATATGTCGCTGTCATCCGTGATGCCAGAAACTTGTTGAACTTTTTGCTTTAACAAACTGAGTTGATCTTCATCGGCTGAATTACGAACTTTTGCCACTAAATATATATTTGTACCAAACTCTTGATTCATACGGCACCAGGCATCAAGGCCGGGCAGGTCGTAATCCTGTGGTTTGGCGAGTATTTTTTGGATACAGGTTTCTAAATGCTCAAGTTCGCTGTTTATACGCGCCAAATCTGAATTGGTTTTATTTTGCCAAACTTTTAGTGGTTGTTTGTTTTTATCTAAAATAACCGCGCCATGAGTGGTGACCTGATACGAATTAAAATTGATTTTAACGCGCGCCATCTGCTCAGACTGGCGGGCGGTCACTGGGATCAGTGTGCTTGTATTTTGTAACCAGTTTAATAGTACTTGCTGTTTTTTATTTATAAAACTACGCACTTTGCCGGTGGCATCACTTGCGCCTGGTTGTGCCGAGGCTAATTCGCTTTTTGTCATTTTGCGCGGGGTTTGAAAAAGCGTATCGTCTAAGTCGGTAAAACAAACAATTTGATTTGTTTGGTTTTGATTCATGGGGTTATCACCTGTATTGACCTTGGCGTATTTTGCAGCCAGTTTTGATCCCAACTGTCTGCCGGGGTATTAGAGCAAATTAAGCACGTATGTTTTTTTTCTGGCAGGTTATAAGCGTACATATAAATGCCCAAGCCATAGTTGTCTTTAAATGTTTGTTTGTATTTCATGGTATCGTTTAGTTCAACCGGTGAACGTGTGGTGGCGCTAAAAGTAACTTCGATGCCCGCTTTTTCTAATTGTTCGGCTAATAAAAACGGCTCCCATACATATTCGCCGCAGCCTAACACATGAACTTTATCACCGGCATTAAATTGATGAGCCAGTTTAGGTAGCGCAGCCGGTTCATCGGCTAACAGTTGTACCGAATTCAGGCCGTAACGACAGCTTTGATAATCCAACAAAGGGGCTTTTGATTTAGCGGGCCAACGCTCAGCTGGTAGCGGTTTGGCGTTAAAGTCTGGATCTGCTTTAAACGACCATTGTCCTTGTAAAATACTGACAGAGGTACAGTTAACACCCAATTCAGCAATTTTTTGTTCTGCCGCGCCGCCAGACCAGTCGGTTAGCATGACTAAATAAACCTGTTTTATTTGTTTAAGTTCACTTTTAATCAATGCTTGGTAGAGGTTTTTAAAGGTATTGCCGGTGGTGGCTTCGTCGTCGACCAATACCAGTGTATCAATATTATTTAAAGCCCCGGGTTGGCCGTTAAAATAATGCAAGCTATGCTGGGTGGCATGGCTATGATCTTCTGAAAACTCAGCCATGATGGGCACATTATTATGCGGATGCCGGGTAGAAGATAAATATTTTACGTTAGAAGAAACACGTGCTAATTCCCGAGCAACACCAGCCCCTAAACCTACCGCAGTTTCGGCCATGCCGCAGACTAAGATGTTTTTACTGTTAGACAGGTCAATATTTTTAGCCAAACTGGCATACGCCATTTGCATAAATTTTGGTGCAACTGGCATATGTCGGCCTAAAATGGTAGAGACAAATAAAAAGGGGCGTTTGGGATTAATACGCTGCGCCAACCGGCAAAACGTTAATAATTTAGCGCGGTCGGCGTCGGTTTTTATTTGTACTGTGCCAGCTTCCAGCTCAAATGAATGTACTGGCATGGTTATCCTTTGTTGTTATTAATAAAGTCGTCAACACTGTTATTTGGTGCCTGACGGCCTTGTTCGTTTGCTAGGCGAATTTCTGCTTCGCGATCTTTAAGTGCTTTGGTTTGCGCTCGCTGTTTGAGTTTTTTGCGAACATAAAAAAATCCTAAGATCCACAGTATTAGGTAGAGCGCAAATCCTAAGTATCTAAACCAAGGTGTGCCATCGCCTTTGTCGGCGCTTTCAACTTTAAGCAAGTTAGGGTAAGCAGAGATTAAATCTAACCGCCAGCCATACGAGACAAAACGTCTGGGTTTACCATCGTTTACCGCAGCAGCGGCCTGAGCCTGCACGTCGGCACTGTCAAATTTAAAATAAAACGGAAATCCCCAGCCGGTATCTGTATTTTTAAAGACCCGAGTTTTGCCGTTTTCTTTTATCGTTAATACCTGATAAAAATCGCGCGAGATGCGACTTTCGCCTGTGGTTTGATCTTTTTCTGGTGCTCTAAAGTCTTGCCGCTTAACTTCGGTATTGGTGACAGTCACAATAGTGGCTTCGGGCAAATAAAAGTCTAACCATACGAGGCCAATTAAAAAGATAAGGCCGATGGCCCCTGCGAGAATTTTTTTAAACATAACTTACCCTGTTTTAATTGATGGTGTCTCTGTTAGTTAACTGAATTATACCTGATTGAGTTCAATAGAACAGTTTAATAGGCTTGAATTTTGACATAAAATGACATAGCTTGTATATAAAAATCAAACAATAAGAATGCGTCAAATAAAATTCATCCAGGCGATTTAAGATTTGCTGGACAGGGGCTCTGGCGCTCACCTAGAATGCATGTACAACCTGGGATAAAACAATTTTTTTAACTTTTGCTCACAAAGAGGATATCGAGTTATGGTCAGTCTTGCTAAAAATCAATCTGTTTCACTTGCCAAAACAGCTAATAAAACCTTATCTAACATTACGATAGGGTTAGGTTGGGATCCGATTAAAAAGAAAGGCGGTTTTTTGTCGAGCATTTTTGGTGGCGGTGGTGGTGACATCGACCTGGATGCCAGTTTATTAATGTTAGATGCCAATGCGGGCGTGGTTGATAAAGTTTGGTTTCGTCAGCTTAAATCTAAATGTGGCGCTGTAGTGCATACGGGCGATAACTTAACGGGTGAAGGTGACGGTGATGATGAAGCCATTAAAGTAGATTTAACCCGTATTCCGGCTAATGTGACGTATTTAGGCGTTACAGTGAATAGTTTTCGTGGTCAAACGTTTAACGAAGTTGAAAATTCGTTTTGTCGTGTATTGGACCAAAATGGCAAAGAGTTAGTGCGTTACGATTTAAAAGAGCAGGGCAATTATACCGCAACGTTAATTGGCATGTTAAAGCGCAGTGGGGATGACTGGGAATTTAAAGCGTTAGGGGTTATGGGGAATGGTCGCACCGTGGACGAGTTAACGGCATTGGCGAGTCAAAACACTTTTTAATCAACGGATATTAAGATGACAGTAGAGCTGATCCCTGGCGCTAATGCAGCGCTGACGGCCACCGATATTGTGGTTAAAGTAGCGACTGGCGGCGCGGCTGACGTGTCGTCTTTTAGATTATACGACGGCGGTAAAACCCGTATTGATGAAGATTTTATTTTTTATGGACAAAAGATAAATGATGATCGCACGGTTGAATTTTTGCAAAACGGCAATACAACTGAGTTTGCGGTTAAATTAAATTTGCTAAACAAGGATGTGCAAAAAATTGCGTTTAGCGCAACGGTCGATAGCGGCACTGTGGCGGCACTTGGGTTTATTAAAGTATCGGTTAATGCAGGCAGCGAAACCTTAATCAGCGCCGATGTGCCAGTTGATAATCGCAGTGAAAAAGCGCTTATTTTAGGTGAGCTGTATTTGCGTAACGGACAGTGGAAATACCGTAATGTATCACAAGGATTTGATGGTGGTTTGCAACCACTGGCAGAACATTTTGGTGTTGAGATTGCTAATGATCCAACCCCAACCCCAGCGCCAGCACCGAGTCCAGCGCCTGCAATTAATTTAAGCAAGGTTACGCTGACTAAAAACTCACCCAGTGTGAGTTTGACTAAACGCAGTGGTGGTTATGGTTTAATTAAGGTGAATTTAAACTGGACGCAAAAAGTTAAAAGCGGTTTTTTTGGCAGTACAAATATAGATTTAGATATTGGCTGTTTTGTACGTCTTAAAAATGGTCAAAAAGGAGTGGTGCAAGCATTAGGCAATGCGTTTGGTGATTATGAGCAAGCGCCGTTTGTAAAGTTAACCGGTGATGATAGAACTGGCCAGTCTAGTGATGGAGAATGGTTGCATATTAATGGCGATCAGTGGGCGCAGTTAGATGAGGTTTTGGTTTATACCTTTATTTATGAAGGGGCTGTTAACTGGCAAGAAGCCAATGCGTCCGTGACTTTACATGCGCCGGGCCAGCCACCAGTTGAAACCTTTTTAACCGAAGGCAATAAAAAAATGGGCATGTGTGCAATTGCCCGGCTGGTTAATGATAATGGCAATGTAAAAGTGGAACGATTGAACTCTTACCATAATGGTCACTCAGAGTTAGACAAACAATATGGTTGGGGTTTTCGTTGGCAACGAGGTTCTAAATAATTTTAATCGAGGAAAGGTTATGAGCTTTTTTGATAAGGTAAAAAGTACGTTTTCACAGGGCCGTGAGTCGTTAATGAAAGAAGTCAGCAAGTTTAAAAACGCTGAGTTTATGGAAGCAACCGTGAGTGCTTGTGCGTTAATTGCGTATGCAGATGGCGAAGTATCTGCCGCTGAAAAACAAAAAATGATGGGTTTTATTCAAAACTCTGAAGAGTTACAACACTTTGATACTCAAAAAGTGATTGATGTATTTAATAAGGTGATTAGCAAACTTGAGTTTGACATGGAAATCGGCAAAGCCGAAGCACTGCGCACCATAGGCAAAGTCAGCAATAAACCTGAACAAGCCAGGTTGGTTATTCGAGTGGCAATTGCTATTGCAAACAGTGATGGTGAATTTGATAACTCAGAAAAAGCCATGGTTCGCGAAATTTGTGTCGATTTAGGCCTTAATCCGGCTGAGTTTGGAGTTTAAATAAACCTATGGAACTTGGATTTCCGCTTGAAACCATTTTGGTTTTTGTTGTTTTAACGGTTGGTGGTTTCTTTTTAGATATGTATGCGCACCGGGCTGATAAAGTGGTGCCGTTAAAATCGGCGATTTTATGGTCGCTGTTTTGGATTGGCTTAGCGATTGCGTTTGGTTTTTATTTAGAATATCGCCATGGCGAAACGGTTGCTAACCTGTATTTTACGGGTTATGCACTGGAAAAAGCACTTAGCGTAGACAATTTATTTGTCTTTATGGCGCTGTTTAGCTGGTTTGCAATTCCTGATCATTTAAGACACAGGGTGTTATATTGGGGCATTGTTGGCGCCATTGTATTTAGAGCCATATTTGTTGCAATTGGTACCTCGCTGCTGGCGTTTGGTCCTTGGGTGGAATTGTTATTTGCTGCAATCGTCGCTTACACCGCGGTATTAATGTTAAAAGCAAACGATGATGACGATGAGTTAGAAGATTATTCTGAGCACGTTGCGTACAAATTTGTTCGAAAAATTTGGCCTGCTTATCCTAAATTGGCTGGCAACCGGTTTTTTCTTAACCGCAAAGAAGTTGAAACTGAGCTGGCAAAACCTGAAAACAATAAGTTGAGTTTGGATTTAAGTAAATCTAAAACTTGGGTTACGCCGTTATTTTTATGTTTGGCTGTGGTTGAGGTGTCGGATGTTATGTTTGCATTTGACTCTGTGCCTGCGGTTATTGCGGTGAGTCGTGAACCTTTGATTGTATATAGCGCTATGATGTTTGCAATTTTAGGTTTAAGAACCATGTATTTTGTTTTAGAAGCAATGAAGCGATATTTAGTGCATTTAGAAAAAGCGGTTATTGCACTGTTATTTTTTATTGCGGCAAAACTGGCGTTAAGTGCAACTGACCATATGTTTGGTCATGGTTATAAAATTCAGCCGGACGTATCTTTATACGTGGTATTAGGTGTGCTGGCACTTGGGGTTGTTGCCTCTGTGTTTAGTCGCGAAAAAGCTGAATAAATGTTTATCTGGGGGCCTGTGTCCCCGGCAATTGATTAATTTTTACTGTTAATAAAACTACAGGAGTAGACAAAATGGCTGTTTCATTAAGCAAAGGTGGTAACGTAAGTTTATCAAAAGAAGCTCCAGCAATGACTGAGTGTTCAGTCGGTTTGGGCTGGGATGACCGTTCTACCGACGGTGCACCTTTTGATTTAGATGCATCTGTATTTATGCTCGGTGAAGGCGATAAAGTTCGCTCAGATGCCGATTTTATCTTTTACAATAACTTAAAAGGTGAAGGTGTTGAGCATACAGGTGATAACCGCACTGGTGAAGGTGATGGTGATGACGAAGTGATTAATGTGACTTTTGCATCTGTCCCTGCTGATGTTAAAAAGTTAGCATTTGCTGTAACCATTCACGAAGCGGAAAGCCGTAAACAAAACTTTGGTCAAGTATCTAATGCTTTTATTCGTATTGTTGATAAAAGCAACAAAACCGAAATTGCACGTTATGACTTGTCTGAAGATTATTCAACCGAAACTGCCATGATCATGGGCGAATTATATCGTCACAACAACGAGTGGAAATTCCGCGCGGTTGGTCAAGGTTACAACGACGGTTTAGGTCCATTAGCCCGCAACTATGGCGTTAACGTTTAATTTTATGTAGGTCGGCACCGCGTAGCGTTGCCGACATTCCGACAAACAATTGCGGTGTTTGGCTAAATTGTGCAATATACCGCTGCGCTGCCGGTGATTTCCTCAAAAAACGCCGTGAACCCATCCGTGGGGGCTCGACACCGGCTCCCTGCCGGTGACGTTTTTTCGTAAACCCCCAACATCACGTCGAATTGATGCACATTGGCTTGAGGCTTCCTCCGCGTAGGTCGGCACCGCGTAGGTCGGCACCGCGTAGCGTTGCCGACAAATGCAAACAATTGTGGCGTTTGCCTACACTGTGCAATATACCGCTGCGCTGCTGGTGATTTCCTCAAAAAACGCCGTGAACCCATCCGTGGGGGCTCGACACTGACTCCCTGCCGGTGACGTTTTTTCGTAAACCCCCGACATCCCGCCGAATTGCTGCACATTGGCTTGAGGCTTCCTCCGCGTAGGTCGGCACCGCCATCGGCGTTGCCGACAAATGCAAACAATTGTGGCGTTTGCCTACACTGTGCAATATACCGCTGCGCTGCCGGTGATTTCCTCAAAAAACGCCGTGAACCCATCCGTGGGGGCTCGACACCGGCTCCCTGCCGGTGACGTTTTTTCGTAAACCCCCAACATCACGTCGAATTGATGCACATTGGCTTGAGACTTCCTCCGCGTAGGTCGGCACCGCGTAGCGTTGCCGACATTCCGACAAACAATTGCGATGTTTGTAGGGCACAATAATTTCACAAACAATGGCGGTGTTTGCCTATTGTCGGCTGCACCTTCGGTGGAGCCGACCTACATTATTCGTGCATGTTGCAGCCTCGGCAAAGAATTGTGTTGTTGCCGACATTCCGCACAGGTGGACCCGAGTTAGTTTGTCTTGAGCTTTCCAACGGACTCTTGGATTCGGGATTTGAGGTCGGGCTCATCAAACCTATTTATCCAAACTTTATAATCTTCGGGTGATTTGCGGGCAAGGGCTTGCGCTGCTGCATAAATGGCCATGTGGCGGCTTTCTGGATTGGTAATTTTAGCTGCCCAGTTTAAAACTTTTTGTGGATTTTGATCTTTGTATTGATGAACGTATTTATTTAATACTCGGTCGTATGCGGGGCGATAGGCTTGGATGTTTATATAGTCGAGTAAGGCTTCTGGATCTTTTTGTAGCCATTGATCTAAAGCGCCAAATAGCAGTGATTCTTTATTTGGTAAGTTTTCTGTGCTGATTATTGAATCTATCACCCAGGCCGGATCGTTAGAGTTTAATGTCATTTGTCGGCCAACGGCCGGTGTTGCTTTTAACGCGATTGTCGAATGTTCTGTTTGGCTGATAAAGTCTATTAATGAGGTTGCGCCTAGGTGACTGGCATGTTGGCTCAATAAACCAGCTGCTACGTCTTCGTATATAAAATGCGCGTCTGAATTCATAAACAATTTTAAACGTTCAATGGTATCAAAAATGTCTGGATATTGGGCATAGTGTTCGGCTAAGAGGCGGGCCACTCGGCGCCCACTAAATTGCAAATAATTTAGGTTTTTTAACGCCTGTAGCGCGGCGTGTTCATCGTCAGCTAAGAGCTCTTGTAGCGTTTTAAGTAACTGGTTATCGTTTTGGCTGTTGGCCAACTGTTGCAAAAATATCTGTGATTTAGTGGCTGCAATTGTATTTTGCGTTGCCGGTTGAGTGTCTGTATTTGAGTCTGCTGCCGGTTCTTTAGTTAATTTTTTAGTTTGTAATGGTAGGCTCTTATCGGTATGTGCCAGTTGTTTATTCTGGATATTATTTGTTTGATATAAATAAACAATGATGGCAAGCAACAGTATAATTAAGATAACTTTAATGATGTTTTGTTTGTTCATGGCGATTTAGATCTTATCGTTTGGCATAAAACAAGAAGCAGCACTTGGCTGCTTCTTAGCGGGTGGTTAAGGCTGACCCCATCCGTAATAAAATTTGGCCCACTTATCTCCAGTGGTCCAAAAATCATTGTTTGCTTCTGTACCCCAAAGTTTGTGGTTTGCATCTGCTTGCGAAATACCAACGGTTCTTACATATACGGGTAAGTTAACGCCGGCACCCAGTGCGACTTCTTCGTCTTGAAAACGCCAGTCCTGAATATTGTTTCCGACCAATTGGTTAGATGGAAAACCCATATATTTATTTTGTTTTGCTAGCACAGTTTTAATAGCCCCCTGTGTTTTATGACCAAAACTTGCAGATATATGGCTTGAATCAGTGACTATTTCACCATCAACTTTATATATGTTGATGTCGTTGTCGATAATGTTGATATCGCTGGAGCCAGCTTCGAAGTGGATCATATTGATGTAGTTTTTACGGTATCGCCCGCCTTTAAAACTGTTACCCTGGCCGACTTTGCCAATAAATACATTTTTAACTCGGTTAAAACCAACGTTGAAAGTGGATAGGGCGTCAAAGTTGTTGTTTAACACTTCGCTATCTAAAAAGTCTATTGGTCCGGGCCCATTGCTTGGATCTGCTGTGTGCGCGTAATTGCCGTAGTCAAAGGTAAATCCTCGTGCCGAGCAAAAGTTTTTTGCTTTCCATTGGTAGGCAACTATGTGGTTGTTTGCAATGAGCATCTTGCTATCAAGCGCAGTATCGCTGGGGTAGGCACTCGAGCTTTCTGCGCTATTGATAATGCCTCTACCACCCGTAAGAGTGCTATTGGTTAGCGTTAAACCATGGGGGAGTTTGTCTCTGTCGTAGTTAATGACGACGTTCACTTTATCCACTTTAACATCGTCTACGGTCAAGTTTTTACCGGCACCCACGCTGATCCCCATTTCGACACCCGTTGCAACACGGGTGCCTTCACCATCAACACTCGAAACGTTATTTTTTAATAATGGCCAGTGACTGGCAGTAAGGTGGATATTTTTAAAACTCACGTCGTCTACATTCACTCTGAAAATAGATGAGTTTGGCGCGCTTGGATCAATTTTAGTGCTGTCGGTGACTGGGTTCATGTCGTTCCAGTCGGTCGGTGCAGTCGTGGTGTAATTAGCGTGTGTTTTGGTAAAGGTACGCATACCAGAAGCATCGTCTATGCCAAGAATCGTTAACCCTTTTGTATTGATGACCAGGTTGGCAGAAGTTGTTAGTGTTTGATCAAAATTAATTGTGCCGTATGTGCCAGCGGCGTTTTGAGCATTGTTAAATTCACCCCAGCTTAAAACACCGTCTGCGCCGCTATAGCTACTGATATTTACCGTAGCTGCTTGCACAGAAGCTGCAACCATAGACAAGGATGAAAATACAACTGCTGCCAAAATAGATTTTTGTCTGCTTGAGCCTTTTGAATGATTCATTTTTTAATCCTTTTTATTGTAAAAACTTAAATCGTTGATTTTGTCCGTTGTAACAACTCCATTGCACTATATTTGCGCCATTCGTTGTTGATTTACCGGCTACATCTATGCACTTTCCGGTTATTTTATTGCGGATCTCGAAGTGCTGGTCGCCTTTATCTTGTAACGTCCAACGCTGGTTATTATTGGCGCTGTTACAGACCCATTGATGGATCACAGCACCGTCTGCAGAGTTGCCATCTTTAAGTTCTAAACAAAGGTTGCTTTGCTGAGATTGGATTTGATATTCGTTGTTTCCCAATGCGATAAATTTAAATCTCTGGTTGCTATTTGAAGTACTACAGTTCCATTGCTGGTATTGGCTGCCGTTGGTCATGGCACCATTGGTCAGATCAATACATTTGCCAGAGTGTTTTGCTTGCAAATTAGTAAAGCCGCTTGGCACTGTGGCAACAGGTTTATATACACGGATCCAGTCAACATACATTTTGTTTTTAGATGGGTTGGCAAGATCCGAATCGCTGGCAACTATGCCCTGATTTGATCGCCATTCGTGATCTTCGGTATCTAGGATAATGTAGGTTTCTTGATCCATGTTGTACTGGGACTTGTCCAGAATAGCACCTGTGTAGTCTTTATCTTTCATAACAACCTGTGCCCAAGAACCATCAGGCGTTTGTTGTCCGTCTATATAAAAAGTAACGTCGGTTGGACTCTTCCAATAGGCTCCAAAACGATGGAACTGTTCTCGCCAGTAAGTGCCAGTCGCCGGCTCGTTATGGGTTTGGTCGTTATAGTCACTGATGATGGCGTTGGTTTGCTGATCGCGAAAAAACACATGAAAATTAGTTGACATGTTTTTGGCAAACCAGGTATCGGATGCGCCGCCATACACCTCTAGAATATCTATTTCGCGCTCATCGTTTTCGCTTAATAACCAAAAGTTTGAAGATAGCTCTAAATTGCTTACTTTGATTCGGGCTTCTAGATAGACGGGATATTTTATTTTGGTTTTTGAGGTGATCACACCTGCGTTAACTTTATTGGTACCTTGGCGCCGTGACGCACTAATAATTAAGTTACCATCGGCTACCCAAGATTCATTGCTTGACCAATGGGTGAGACCGGGGCCACTCCAATTGTTAAAATAGCTGTCATTCCATTTACTGGTGAATTGGTTGGGTTTGCCTGTGTAGTTAAATGAATCTGAATATTGAGTTTGCAGTTGCCAAACTTTGCCGGCGCCGGGGGAAGCGGGGATGGGTACGTTATCCCAGTCTTCGCTGTGTGCTGTTGTGGTTAAAAGTAATCCTGTTATTAACGCTGATAGATGTTTCATAAGACCTCCATTGGTTGTTAACAATATCTATCAGGGGTAACATTATATTAAAAACAAATTATAAACAACTGTTAACAATAATATTGATAATAAGTTTTATTTTTGTTGCTATATTAGAGTTTTATCCGTCTCAACTGATTGAATTGCCAACATTTTCGCAAACGATAGTGGTGTTTGTTGGGCACAATAATTTCACAAACAATGGTGGTGTTTGCCCATTGTCGGCTGCACCTATCGATGGAGCCGACCTACATCAGATCTGCCAGTTTTTTTAATGCCTGTAATCGTTCATCTTTATAATCCGATGCAAAACTCAAACGCACAAAGTGCTTATAGGTATCTGAGATTGAAAATAAATCGCCAGGCGTTAATACAATATTTTGTTGCAGCGCCTGTTTGTATAATTCAACGCTATTTTTGTCGGGCGCAAGTTCTACCCAAATGCACAAACCACCTTCCGGTATTGTATATTTAAAACTAAAATTCCAATGCGCATTTAATGCATTAATCAGGTTGTTTCTTTGATTCAATAATTGTTTGTTATATTGGCTAAGATGCCGGCGATAAAAACCTTCGGCCATAAAACTAGCCAGACCTTGCTGCACTGAGTCGCTGCCTGATAGTTGCATCAGCATTTTTAATCTTGCTAGCTGATCAGATTTGTTTTCGTGGTATACCCAGCCGACTCTAAGATCTCTTGATAAGGCTTTAGAAAACGAGCCGCATAATATGGTACTGCCATGTTTATCAAAGCTCTTTAATGGCGAGACAGTTCGGTAAAAACTCAAATCGCCATAAATATCATCTTCGATAATGGTAAAACCCTGTTGCTCGGCAAGCTCACACAGTCGTTTTTTGTGTTTATCAGGCATGATAGAGCCAGTGGGCGTATTAAAATTGGGGGTAACAACTAAAGCTTTAATTGGCCACTTTTTAACTGCCGCTTCAAGATTGTCTGGCAGTATCCCTAGTGTAGGAGACGAGGATATTTCAATTACTTTTAGTTTTAGCTGTTTTAATATTTGCAGTACTCCATAAAAAGCAGGGCTTTCGATTGCCACTGTATCTCCCGGCTCACAGCAATTTTGCAAGGCTAAAAATAATGCATTTTGGCAGCCATTGCTTATGCAGATTTTTGCTGGATCAAGATACAAATTGCGACTGAGGTAATGCAAAGAAATTTGTTGTCTAAGTTGTTCGTTACCCATAGGGTGGGCGTAATGCATTGCATTTTGGATATTTCGGTTTCTTAGAGATCTATTTATATGGCGGCTTAGTGTGTGCAGATGCGTAAGCTCGTTGGTAACCGCAGCGCTTGGGTAGATATCAAACGCCGCGCTTTTTTCCATAATTTGATAAAAAATGTCTGGTACGGTTACAGCTTTTGGTGGACGGGTCTGTTTTGAATGCTGAGGTTGATCACTGTTATTAAGTGAACAGACATAAAACCCGGACCTGGCTTTGGCGTAAATCAGGCCTGACGATTCCAGCATGTGCAAAGCTTTTTGAACCGAAACAACCGAACTATCAAAGTGTTTGCTAAGGGTTCGAATGGACGGGAGTTTATACCCATGCGGCCAGCTATTGTTTTCGATTTTATTTCTAAAATGTTCGGCTAATTTTTCGTACAAAAAAGGCATGAGCAGTTTTCTATTTTTTAATCTGTGCCTATTATTTTTTATTTTTTTGTATATATCAATATCAGATGGGCGCTTTAAGATCCTTCGTTAAAAATTGAGCATGAGTTTTTAACAATGACAATACCGAGTCCAGAACAGGTAATACTGACAACGGCAAAAGCGCCAGCAAAAATTTATTTTAGAGAACAAAGGGGTATTTTTCAGCGCAATAGGCGTATTTTAGCGTCTATATTAATGCTGATTTTTATTGTGTTTCCTTTTATTAAATATGATGCAAATCAAGCATTTTTGATTGATGTAGCAGAACAAAAAATACATTTTTTTAATGCCACTTTTTATCCGCAAGATCTCATGTTAGTGACGTTTATATTTGTTTTGGCAGCTTTTATTTTGTTTTATGTGTCTAGGATTTATGGTCGGGTTTGGTGTGGTTTTAGCTGCCCGCAAACAATATGGATGTTACTTTTTAATTGGGTAGAGCGGCGTATTGAAGGAAGTCACAGTCAAAGCCAGTTGTTAGATAAACAAGCAATGAATTTGAATAAACTTGCTAAAAAGTCGGTAAAACACAGTATTTGGCTGCTGATTTCGTTTTTAACAGCAACAACTTTTATGTCGTATTTTGTGCCAGTTGAAACCCTATATGCAAACTTATTTAATTTTGCAGATTACGCATTGGTGCAAGCCTGGATTTTGTTTTTTGCACTTTGTACATATATTAACGGTGGCTGGATTAAAGAAAAAATGTGTTTGCATATTTGCCCATATGCTAGGTTTCAGTCAGCGATTTTTGATAAACATACTAAAGTTGTCACTTATGATGCCAGTCGTGGTGAGCAGCGGGGGCCACGAAAACGTAAACATAATAAACCTGATGGTTTGGGTGATTGTGTTGATTGCAAGCTTTGTGTAGATGTGTGTCCAGTGGGTATAGACATACGTAAAGGTTTGCAATATGAGTGCATTAGTTGCGGTTTATGCATAGATGCGTGTGACTCTGTCATGTCTAAATTTAATTATTCTAAAGGACTTATCAAATTTAACTGGCAACAGGCACCTAAGCGAGCTGGGTTACGTCATTTGGGGTATGGATCTGTTACTTTTATCACGCTATTGATGATGGGGTTATGGTTTGCTGAGCGAACTGAGTTTGAGACTAACGTATTACGTGATAGAAATAAACTGTATCGAGAGGACTTTAATGGATTTATCGAAAACACTTATACCATTAAAACTTTAAATAAATCTCAAGATACCAAAGTTTTTAGCTTGCGTCTGGTTGATACTGACCATTTTAGTTTTGTAAAAATAAAAAACTTTGAGGTATCGCCCGGTGAATATTATACCCAAGTGGTTTCGGTTAAATCCAAAACTCGACAATTGCTCACTCCCATTGAATTTAAACTCCAAGATTTAAATTCAAGCGAAGTACAAAGCATACAAACTTCGTTTTATGGGCCAGGGGAGTAGGTCGGCACCGCGTAGCGTTGCCGACAATGTGCAAACAATGGCGGTGTTTGGCTAAACTGTGCAATATACCGCTGCGCTGCCGGTGATTTCCTCAAAAAACGCCGTGAACCCATCCGTGGGGGCTCGACACCGGCTCCCTGCCGGTGACGTTTTTTCGTAAACCCCCGACATCACGTCGAATTTATGCACATTGGCTTGAGGCTTCCTCCGCGTAGGTCGGCACCGCGTAGCGTTGCCGACAAATGCAAACAATTGCGGTGTTTATGGGGCACAATAATTTCATAAACGATGGTGGTGTTTGCCTGTTGTCGGCTGCACCTTCGGTGGAGCCGACCTTGTATCTCTCTGCATTAAGTGGTTAGCTATTACTTAATGCATCCAGAAGTCAGTGAGTTTGTTGCCGACCTGAGCAAATAAATGCTGTTTCGTAGATTAAACCCTGACTTCTTTTTCTCAATAAACTGAATGGTATCCAAGCGCACTTTAACGAGTTGACGCTGCATGTGCAAGGGGAGTCTATAGAGATGATGTACTTTACTGGCATCGATATTAGTAAAAATAAAATTGACGTTTGTTGGCTTAGAGACGCTCACAAAGGAAAGAAAAAATCCAAAGTATTAAAAAATAATGCTGATGGCCATCAAGCATTGGCTAAATGGCTGTTAGACAACATTAAAGCTAAACCTGAGCAGGTTATCGTGACTCTTGAACCGACCGGTGTTTATCATGAAGCCTTGATGTACTTTTTATATGATCACGGATTTAAGCTTTACCTTGTGAATTCAGGGTACGCAAAAAAGTATGCACAGGCGATTAACCTAACGCATAAGACGGATAAATCTGATGCATTTATGCTCGCCAATTACGGTTGTGCTCAGCAGGGGAAAATAGAATTCTGGAAGCCAGAGCCCATTGAAGTACGGGAGCTTAACGCACTGCTGAGACGATTAGATGCGCTAGAAGCCGACTACAAGAGAGAATTAAATCGTCTAGATTCCAGTGAGTTTGGCTTGTCTTCTGAGCGGGTTGTAATGTCTTTAAAAGACATGATCCAAGCGCTAGAAGCAGAAATAAAGAAGCTTACAGAAGACATAGATGATCATATTAACAGAAACCCGGAATTAAAAAATAACCGAAAGCTTTTAGGAAGTATTCCAGGTATTGGCTCGGCGTTCTATCGAGAGAGCTAACATATCTCTTTGCATCTAAAACCTTTAAAAATGCTAAGGAAGTCGGTGCATATCTAGGTTTAATCCCCAAATTAAACGAATCAGGTAAGCTAAAAGGCCGCACGACTTTAAGTAAGGCTGGTCCCTCTCGTATTCGCGCAAAACTATATATGGCCGCGATAGTCGCAGGTCAATTCAATCACAGCATAAAGGCGCAAAAGAGTCGGCTATTGGCGAAAGGAAAAACAAAAATGCAGGCTTTAGGTGCAGCGATGCGCAAACTGGCACAAATGTGTTTTGGAGTGATCAAAAATCAAACCGAATATCAGCCTCAAGTCACTTAAATCTCGACTTGAAGCTGGTTGTGAGAGATGGTATCCACGATATTCATGCATTTGGCAACTTCGGCATAGGATAGCGGTGTTTATGGGGCGCAATAATTTCATAAACGATGGTGGTGTTTGCCTGTTGTCGGCTGCACCTTCGGTGGAGCCGACCTACGAGAACCTGACGATCCCGATGGGCGAATTTTACACAATGGGTTAGAAACCAAAAAATTGGTTGCGGGAGCTGGATTTGAACCAACGACCTTCGGGTTATGAGCCCGACGAGCTACCAGACTGCTCCATCCCGCGACACTGAGATATGATATTTGACCTGTGAACGCTGGTGTTTGTTCAACAGTTTTTTTGCGTATAACTAATACAAAATTACAAACAGATGTGGCGTTTGCATTTTGTTGGCTGCACCTATCGGTGGACCCAACCTACGAGAACTTTACGATCCCGATGGGCGAATTTTGCACAATGGGTTACAAACCAAAAAATTGGTTGCAGGGGCTGGCTTTAAACCAACGACCTTCCCAGAGGGTAAAGAGTTAGCCCGATGGGCGAATTTTACACAATGGGTTACAAACCAAAAATTGGTTGCGGGAGCTGGATTTGAACCAACGACCTTCGGGTTATGAGCCCGACGAGCTACCAGACTGCTCCATCCCGCGACACTTTCCGTTATTCGCATCAGTTGCTGCGTTAACGTGGCGTGCATACTATAGGTTTAATTTTTAAATGCAAGCGTTTCATGACAAAAAAATTTCAACCGTTTCTTTTTTAATCAATTCGGCGCTTTGTGTATATTCTTTGTTAAAAAACATTGGTTTATAATCGGAGATATTTAAATATTTTTTACCAATGGATTTGCACTCTGTTTAGTTGGGCACTATAAATACTAACAATCACTTAATTGGATTGATATCCGGTTAAGGTTACTGGTAGGACCATAAAGATATGTTATTATTAACTAATATCAGATTAGAGTGCGGTATTTATCTATGAAAAAACCATTTGCCAAGTTCAAGCTCAAACCCATCCAGCAAGCTGTATTATTCTCTTTATTTGTAAGCCAGTCGAACAGTTATGCTGCTCAGTTCGAAATTGCAGGTTTGGAAGTTAACTTTGATTCTACTTTTACGTTAGGGACGAGTTACCGCGTTGAAAACAGAGACTGGGGTTTAATCGGTAAAAATAATCAGTCGAATATCCAGTGGCAAACACAAGATAATTCATATAATGCCATAACAAATCCTATATACACGGCTGATGATATTTGGTCACAGCCAGGTTCTTATTCGGCAAATGGTGATCTGGGCAATTTAAATTATGATCCGGGTGAAGCTTTTTCACGGGTTATTTCAGGGACTCACGAATTAAGCATTGCAGCAGATGATTGGGGTTTTTTCAGCCGCTTTATGTATTTTTATGATGATGCTGCAAATGACACCGCATGGTCTAATCCGTTAACCGGCGAACAGTATGATATTTGCCGCGACGAAGAAGCCCGTAAACAAATTTGTCAGGATTTTCGTTTATTAGATGCGTTTGTGTATGGTTATTTTGATCTGGGTGATAAACCTGTTTCGGTTCGTATCGGTCAGCAGGTGGTGAGTTGGGGTGAGAGCACTTTAATCAGTCATGGGATTAATAGTATTAACCCGGTTGATGTTGCCCGATTAAAAGCACCCGGCGCAGAATTAAAAGAAGCATTTATTCCGGTTGGTATGGTTTGGGCGTCGGTGGGTTTAACGGACAATCTTTCGTTTGATGCGTTTTATCAATATAACTGGGAAAAAACGGTTTTGCCGGCTTCAGGTAGTTATTTTTCGGTGAACGATTTTGCCGGCGATGGTGGTTATTATAATAATGTTCAGATCGGTTTTACTCAAAATCCGGACATTAATACTGATTATTTATTATCTCAGTTAAATGGTTGGGTAAGTGGTTATCTTCAGCAAAATTCCAGCACCATTGATGGTTTAATGGCACAGATGGCTGCAACCGATGATCCAGCCGCTCAACAAGCGTTAGCCAGTGATTTTTATCAAATTACCGCACCTTATTATGGTTTTGCAACTAAGGTTGCCTTAATGGCAGATGACCATAATGGCAATCAGTATCCGTCGGATAGTGGTCAGTGGGGCGCTAAATTAACTTGGTATGCGCCTGAGTTAAACGACAGTGAATTTGGTTTTTATTACATTAATTACCACAGCCGCCGACCACTCATTTCCGGACGAACGTCAGATTTTACCGTAGGTTCTGTTTATCAGGACGTTAAAACTTTACAAAGCACCCGCTTAAACCGCCATCAACTGGCTGATTTAAGTGCTTTTACGCAAGCGCGTTTAGAGTATCCAGAGGATATTCAGTTGTTTGGTGTCAGTGTAAATACCAGTGTGAGTGGCACCGCCATCGGGGCTGAGTTTTCGTACCGTAAAGATGAACCTTTTCAGGTTGATGATGTAGAGCTGTTATTAATGGGCGTGCCTGAGCAGCTTGCAAATGCCGGTATTCGACCCGATTTAGCGGGTATTTCTCAGTTTGCGTCCGTTGCGCCTGGAGACACAGCAAGGGGGTATATTTTACGTGATAGCTTTCAAACGCAAGCGACTGTTACTCATTTGTTTGGCCCTATGTTAGCAGCCGATTCATTGGCATTGGTGGTAGAAGCTGGGATCTTGCATGTTCAAGATATGCCAGAGCATGATGAGCTTAGATTAAATTCGCCTGGTACGGCACGACCCGGTCAAATTCAAGGTGATAATGTACAAGGGTTACAGCTCGGTTTATCTAACGGAGTTGAAATGACGCCATTTGCAACAGCAACTTCGTGGGGATATCGTTCGGTTGCTAAGTTAACTTATAATAATTTGTTTTCTGGCATTAATGTTTCACCTAAGCTGGTTTTTTCGCACGATGTAAATGGTATTTCGCCTGATCCACTCTATTTATTTTTTGAAGATCGAAAATCAGCCGCGCTTTCTCTGAACTTTGAATATCAAAACCGCATCCAATTAGACTTAAGTTATAACAGTTTCTGGGGCGGTGAAGGGCAAGTTAATCAGTTTGCCGATCGTGATTATGTTTCTGTCAGTGTTAAGTATTCGATATAAGGTATTTGTATGAAATTTACTCATTCTGTTGTCACTACGGCGCTTGCGCTGGCAATCTCTAGTTATAGTGTGTCTGCTAAGGTGTTTCCAGATGAAGCCGCTCAGCTGGGCCAAAATTTAACACCGGTTGGTGCCGAAAAAGCCGGCAACAAAGATGGCAGCATTCCCGCATGGACGGGCGGCATTACCCAACCGCCAGCAGGGTATCAGGTTGGTGACCATCATATTGATCCGTTTGCCGGTGAAAAACCTTTGTTTGTTATTACGGCCGCAAATTATCAGCAATATGCCGAACATTTAAGTCCGGGCCAACAGGCGCTATTTAAAGCGTACCCAGACACGTTTAAAATGCCGGTTTACAAAACCCATAGAACAGCATCCTTGCCTCAGTATGTTTATGATGCTACTAAATTAAATGCGACCAGAGCCGAGTTATCTGACGGTGGTGTTGGCATTCAAAATGCTGCCATTGGGGTGCCTTTTCCAATACCGCAAAACGGTTTAGAGGTATTGTGGAATCATATTACGCATTACCGAGGTCCAGCTGTAGAGCGTTGGGGAGGCCAGGCAGCACCAACGGCGGATGGGGATTTTACTTATATTGGTTTTGATGAAGCGGCCATATTTCAATATGGTGCCCGGGATGTTACGCCGGAAAAATTGCTTGAGTCAAATGTCGTGTCTATGTTACGTCAGCAGGTAACCTCTCCCGCGCGCTTAAAAGGCACAGCTTTACTGGTGCATGAAACTTTAAACCAAGAAAAACAAGCTCGCCAAGCCTGGATATATAATACAGGGCAGCGGCGAGTGCGAAAAGCGCCTAATGTTGCATTTGATGCCCCAGGCACAGCCTCGGACAGTTTGCGTACCACTGACGACTTTGACATGTTTAATGGCTCGCCCGCACGTTATAACTGGACGTTAAAGGGTAAAAAAGAGCTGTATATCCCGTACAATAGTTATAAGTTGCACGCTAAAGGCATTCCTTATGACGACATCTTACAAGCGGGCCATATTAACCCTGAACTGACTCGTTACGAAAAACACAGAGTCTGGGTGGTTGAAGCGAATTTAAAAGACGGCATGCGTCATATTTATAAAACCCGTGTGTTTTATATTGACGAAGATAGTTGGCAAATTGCTGTAGCCGATGCGTATGATAGCCGAGATGAGTTATATCGGGTTAACATGGCATACGCAATCAATTATTACGAAGTGCCTCTTACTTGGACGACACTTGATGTATACCACGACTTAAATTCACGTCGGTATTTGGCACTGGGGTTAGACAATAACGAAAAAATGTATAATTTTAGCGCTGACTTAGACGAAAATGATTTTACGCCACAGGCATTAAGGCGTTATGGTTTCCGTTAAGTCGTTATTATTTATTTTATTGACGAGTGTACTAGGGGCAGCGCAAGCAAAAAATTTGCTTGCGTTGGATCTTATTTACAGTCAGTCGAATGAATGGTTGGCGGTGGCTGATCGGGGGGTTGTATTAAAAGGAGATAAACCACCGTTTAAATCTATTCATACCCCAAGTGATCTTATGCTGACCGCCATCACTCAAAAGCCCAATGGTGAAGTTTGGGCAGTTGGACATGCCTCCCGTATTTTAATGAGCACAGATCAGGGGGAACAATGGCATCAGGTTTTTGCAGGTGAAGAATCGTCAATACCTTTGTTGGATGTTGAGTTTATCAACAATGAAATAGGTTTTGCGATTGGGGCTTATGGCGCGTTTTACCGTACTAAAGATGGCGGAAACCATTGGCATAAAAGTTATCATCCTGGTTTGTTACCACAAGCAGATAAAGATTATTTAGCTGAGATCCGCGCCGAGTCTGAACAGGATTATCTTGCCGAACTTAAGTTTATGCTGCCGCACTTAAACCAGATTAAAGTAAAAGATCAGCGTCTTTATATCGTTGGTGAACTGGGGTTAGTTGCTTATTCAGATAATTCGGGGGACAGCTGGCAGCGCATTGAACTTGATTATCAAGGCTCTTTTTACGATTTAACTTTTGTTGGTGATGATTTATATGTTGCAGGCATGCGTGGGCATATATATCGTTTGCCATCCGCCAAAATTAAAGCCGATGAAACAGTCACCTACCAAGCGTTAAATTTACCAGAACCGATCAACATTAATAAACTTTTAGCACTTGATGCCAATACACTGCTCATTGCTGGCAATAGTCAAACGCTCTGGCAGTTAAATACTACAAATAAGGTTTTCAGCCCTTTTTACCAAACAAGCAGTCAAACTCAAGTGTCTATTGCAAAAATGCCTAATGACGCAACGCAAGCTTCAGCTGAATCATCTAAAGCTTGTGTGAGAATTGCCGGTGAAAACGGAATGAGTGAGGTTGGATGTGCTCAATAGACTAATTCATGTTTTACAAAAGCTGATTTTTAAAAACAGGCTGCTCATTATTTTAAGCTTTTTTGTGTTAACCCTGTTTTTTGCATATAAAGCGAGCCAAATTCAACTCGATGCATCTTTTAATAAAAATATTCCACTGCAACACCCTTACATGCAAACGTACCTGCAATATCAGGATGATTTTGGTGGCGCAAACTCTATACTAATTGCCGTTTGTGATAAATCCGGCAACATATACAAGGGCGAGTTTTTTAATAAACTTAAACAGGTACACGACCAACTCTTTTTTATTCCTGGTGTTGATAGATCCAGTGTGCTTTCGTTGTTTTCTCCCGCGGTACGTTACACCGAAATCGTTGAAGAGGGGTTTACCGGTGGACCTGTCATATCGGCTGATTTTGATTATTCTGAAAAAAGTTTACAAAAAGTCAGTCGTAATGTTGAAAAATCAGGCCAGATCGGGCGATTAGTTTCTAATGATGGTGCTTGTGCAATGGTACAAGGGGTTTTATTAGACATTAATCCAGAAACGCAACAACCGGTAGATACCATTAAATTTGCCCAACATTTAGAATCTGATTTACGCCAGTCGCTCGCGACTGCTGAGCACAGCATTCATATTATTGGTTTTGCCAAGATGGTGGGGGATGTTGCTGCCGGTGCTAAAGATGTGATTTACTTTTTTGGTTTATCCATTTTAATTACCAGCTTGTTGGTTTATTTATTTTGCCGCTCAATATTATTAACTTTATTGCCTGTGATCTGCTCGATTGTGGCCATGGTCTGGAAAATAGGTATTTTGTCCTGGCTGGGATATGGCATAGATCCTATGTCGGTATTGTTACCCTTTTTAATTTTTGCCATTGGGGTTAGCCATGGCGTACAGATGATCAATAGTACAGCTAAACGGGTGGTGATAGATGGCAGTGTTAAAAATGCGGCCAAACAGAGTTTTAGACGTTTAGTTGTGCCAGGGTTTATTGCGTTATTATCTGATTGTATTGGCTTTATCACCATTTTAAGCATAGATATTGGCATTATCCAAGAGTTGGCTATTGCAGCTTCTATTGGTGTGGCAGTGATCATTTTAACTAATTTAATTTTATTGCCGGTATTGATTTCTTATTTAAACAATCACCAAGTTAAAGTGGTTAACAGCCATACTGTCGTGACTCAATTGTGGCAAAAACTGTCGTTTTTGGTTAGACCTGATGTCGCGGCTGCGGCCAGTGTGATTATGGTGCTGTTATTTATTTTAGGCAGCTGGCAAGCCAGAGATATGCAGATAGGGGATTTGCATGCAGGCGCGCCAGCGCTGCACGAAAGCTCAGTGTATAACCAGGATACTTTTTTAATTACTGATAAGTTTTCTATCGGTGTTGATATTCTTACTGTAGTCGCCGAATCTAAAGTAGATGCTTGTACTGATTATTCTATTATGAAAAGCATAGATAACTTTGAGTATCAATTATCGCAGGTTAACGGAGTGCAATCGACGGTGAGTTTGGCTAAAGTTGCTAAAACCATTACCGCTGGTTATAACGAAGGTAACCCTAAATGGCGTGTGCTGCCGGAAAATACCGCAACACTTGCTCAGTCAGTTTCGCGCGTGCCTACAAGTAGTGGTTTGTTAACTTCAGACTGCAGTCGCATGACGATAATTTTATTTTTAAACGATCACAAAGCACAAACCATTGATCGAGTGATCTCTGCGGTTAAACGCATGTCGACCGATTTTGAGTCAGACAATCTTAAATTTAAATTGGCGTTAGGGCCGGCTGGTGTGATGGGCGCCACCAACGAAGCGGTATCAGAGGCTCAAAATCCTATGATGATTTATGTTTTTGGGGCGGTTTTTGTGCTTTGTTTAGCCACGTTTAGAAATTTAAAAGCAACACTCGCTGTGATCCTTCCTTTGTATCTTGTATCTGTGCTTGCGCAAGCGTTAATGACACAACTACAAATAGGCTTAACTGTGTATACCTTGCCTGTGATCGCATTAGGGGTTGGCATTGGGGTAGACTATGGTATTTACATTTTATCTAGCCTGGTCGAAAAGCTAAAACAGGGCGAGCCACTGCAGCAGGCATATTTTGATGCATTAATCGAACGTGGTTCGGCTGTGGTGTTTACCGGCTTTACGTTAGCCGTTGGTGTTAGCACCTGGTTATTTTCAAGCTTAAAATTTCAAGTTGATATGGGCGTATTATTAACCTTTATGTTTTTAGTTAACATGTTAGGCGCTGTTTTATTTTTACCCGCGTTATGCCGATTATTTTGGTGGAAACGATAATTTTCAGGAAAACTATGAATCAAAAATCAGTATTTGTTCAATCATTAGAAGTGAACAACGACAAACCTTTTGTCTTATTTGGTGGTATGAATGTTTTAGAATCACGTGATTTGGCAATGCGTATTGCAGAGCATTACAAACAAGTGACCGACAAACTCAATATACCTTTTGTATTTAAAGCTTCATTTGACAAAGCCAACCGTTCATCAATTAACTCTTATCGTGGACCCGGTTTAGACGAGGGTTTAAAAATATTTTCGGAGATTAAACAAACCTTCGATGTGCCACTTATTACAGATGTTCATGAACCAGAACAAGCTCAACCGGTAGCGGATGTGGTTGATGTTATTCAGTTACCAGCGTTTTTAGCCAGACAAACAGATCTGGTTAAAGCTATGGCTAAAACCGGGGCTGTGATTAACGTTAAAAAACCTCAATTTATGTCACCTGGACAAGTTGGTAATGTTGTTGAAAAATTTGCCGAAAGTGGCAATGAAAAAGTGATCTTATGTGAAAGAGGGAGCTGTCACGGTTACGACAATCTAGTGGTTGATATGCTAGGATTTGGCGTAATGAAAGAAGTGACCAATGGCAGCCCAGTTATTTTTGATGTTACGCATTCACTTCAATGCAGAGATCCAATGGGAGCCGCTTCCGGTGGCCGCAGACATCAGACCGCAGAGCTTGCATTTGCCGGTATGGCAACGCGCATTGCGGGATTATTTTTAGAAGCACATCCAGAACCTGACTTAGCAAAATGTGATGGCCCGTCTGCGTTTCCACTGTCGCAGTTAGAGTCTTTTTTGACTCAGGTGAAAGCTGTTGACGATTTAGTCAAAAGTTTCGCCCCAATAGATATCCCACGTTAATTTGTGATGTGCAGGATAACTGGATCTTTTATTCGGCAACCGCCGTTTGTAAGTTTACTGGTTGTTCTGCATTTTGCGCAGGACCTTTTTTCACATCATTTTTAAAGTTTACCGCTAATTGTTTAGCGCTTACTTCAAGTTCAGTGACTATTTGATTGATTTCTGATTGAACAGAATTTTTCAGTTCAGCTTCTACAGACGATTTTAAAGTGTCATCAGAAGGTGAAGCTGTGGCCGAAAATGTTGCAAATACGGCAATCGCAACAACAGATTTTAATGCGAACATTATTGACTCCTTACCTGAGTTAACAGGTTAAACTATTTTGTAATTTAATTACCATTTCTATTAACATTTGCCAGAGTTAAGTGGTAATAAACTTTTTCTCTGACGGTGATAAGTATACTATTCTGTAATTAAATTACAAGAATGAAAGTAAATATCCATATTTCTTTTTGTTCTAAAGCTTTTTTATTTTTAAGGTTGGTTATTTCATCCGTTGCTTTTGGCTTAATTTTAACCGTAAACAAGTGGTTAATTAAACTGTATATTTATTTTTGAATTAATACTAAAATACAGTTAAATAACTGGTTTTAAATGGTATTTTTATTCTTCCTGTAAGTTTGTTGAGTGGGTATTAAATGAAAAGAAAGCAAAATGTAACTTTGCTGTTAGCGCACGGGGCAGGTGCTGGCAGCCAATCTGAATTTATAAAATGTATTTGTAATAAAATTACAGAAAAACAACAACTCGAAAACAGTCTAAATATAAATGTGATCCCTTTTGATTTTGAATATATGAAAGAAATTTACAAAACAGGGAAAAAGCGCCCACCCGAGCGCATGCCAAAACTTATCTCGACTTATTTAAGACAAATAAAAACGGTAGAATCTGCCGATGCGATTTATTTGTTAGGCAAGTCGATGGGAGCTCGGGTTGCATTTGCCACCGCAGAACTGGCAGATTGTGATAAAATACGGGGCCTTGTTGCGCTTGGTTATCCTTTTTATCCACCCGGCAAACAAGACAAACATCGCCTGGTTTTATTGCAAGAGAGTCTGTTACCTGGCCTTATTGTTCAAGGCGAACGAGATACCTTTGGCAACCGAGACTGGGTGGAACAGCAGAATTTACCGGAAAATATTAAATTGAGTTGGATTGAAAAAGCCGATCATAGTTTAAAACCTTTAAAATCTGCATCTATCAGTTATGATCAGGCTTTTGCACAAACAGCTGATATAATTTATGACTTTATCAAACAAACTCTTTAAGCCCGTTTGTATTTTTGTTGCCAGTTTATATGCGGTTACAGCGATTGTATGTGGGGCATTTTCTGCTCACGCGTTAAAAAATCAATTAGGAGTCGATCAATTAGATTGGATAGACACGGCCAGTTATTATCAATTTGTTCATTGTTTTTTGTTGTTGGCGCTGCCTTTTGTTTTTCAGAGAGTGGCAAAAATTGCTTGGTCGAGTTTTATTTTGGTTAACTTAGGCATAGTGTTTTTTAGCGGTAGTTTGTATTTAATGGCATTTGATATTGCTTATTTGGGCTGGGTAACGCCTTTAGGTGGTTTATTTTTGATTTTTGCCTGGTTGCTTATTTTGCTCACCAGTGCGCAACATATTATAAAAGTAATGAGAGGAATGAATGGCTGAGTATCTTTTATACTGCCGTGCGGGTTTTGAAAGTGAATGTGCGGGCGAAATCCAGGCACGCGCAGCTGAACATCAGTTGTTTGGGTATTGTAAAGCTGAAAAAAATTCCGGTTTAGTTGAGTTTATTTGCGATGCGGATTCGAGTGCAGCGGTTTTTAATCATATCTCATTAGATTCGCTTATTTTTACCCGCCAGTGGTTTAGTATTACAGCGCGTTTATTTGACTTAGACGAAGGGGATAGAATTAACCCTATACTTGTTGCCCTGCAAGGTAATCAATATGCCCAGCTGAGTTTAGATTATGCCGATACAAACGAGGGTAAACATGTGTCGGGTTTTTTAAAAAAATTCTCTCGTCCGCTTAATCAAACATTAAAATCAAAAGCCGTTTTAACTCAAAATGCTAAACAAAGTCTGCATTTATTCTTTTTAAACTCAAATAATCTTTTGTTAGGTTGGAACCCAAACCAAAACCGTAGTGAATGGCATTTGGGCATTAAACGTCTTAGATTTCCATCATCAGCACCGAGTCGTTCGACCCTTAAATTAGAAGAAGCATTTCATTATTTTATTCCAAAAGATGAATGGGCCGAGCGGCTGACTTCGGGTTTGAATGCTGTTGATCTGGGCGCAGCGCCTGGCGGCTGGACTTGGCAATTAGTGCAGCGTGGTATGATGGTTACTGCAATTGATAATGGGCCTATGAATCAGGCTTTGATGGACTCTGGCCAAGTAAAACATTTTCGCGAAGATGGTTTTAAATACCGACCATTTAAAAAAAATGTTTATTGGCTGGTTTGTGATATGGTTGAAAAACCTTTTAAAGTAGCCAATTTAATGGCTGACTGGGCAATTGACGGTTATTGTCGTGAAGCTATTTTTAATTTAAAACTGCCGATGAAGCAGCGTTATACTCATTTAAACGAGGTGCTTGAAGCGATTGAAGTGCGTCTGTATGAAAGTGGCTTACGCTATGAGTTAAAAGCTAAACATTTATATCATGACCGCGAAGAAGTCACTTGCCATTTAAGGGTGTTTTAGTGGATCGTAGTTTTGAGCCAATCGCGGATAAGTTTAATAAAAATATCTACAGGACGTCAAAAGGGCGCTTACGCTTAGAATTATTAAAAGCCGATTTGACAGAATTTAAGCTGACTGATCATTCAGCGCCCTTATCGATTTTAGATGCCGGCTGTGGCAGCGGTGAAATGGCACTTTGGTTAGCTAAACAGGGGCATCAGGTGACTGCGGTTGATCTTTCCCCTTCGTTGTTGGCACTGGGGGCTGAGCAAGCTCAGCAGCAAGGGCTGAACGTTAATTGGTTAAATAACTCTATTCAGACGTTTTGCCAGCACAATGAGCACTTATATGATTGGGTGATCTGCCATGCGGTATTTGAATGGGTGGACGATCCGCAGGCTGTGTTAACTTTGTTAAAAAATCAGCTAAAACCCGGTGGATATTTATCTTTGATGTTTTTTAATCATACCGCAAAGCTATTTGGCAATTTGTTGTATGGAAATTTTGACTATATAGATGCGGGTATGCAGGTTAAAAAGCAGGTGAGTTTAAATCCGCAAAATGCGCTTAAACCTGAACAAGTGTATTTATGGTTAGAGACAAATTTTAAATTGTTACATAAGCGTGGCATTCGAAGCATTCACGACTATATTTATGATAGAAGTTTATGGCAAAGCCAGTTCGAGCAAATATTAAAAAAAGAACTTGCTTATTCGCACACTGAGCCTTTTATCTCTTTAGGTAAATATATTCATGTTATTGCGCAAAAAAAATAACTTTATTTTATTCGTTATTTTATTAAGCAGTCTGCTTGGCTGCCAAGAGCAAGTGGATAACTTACCACCGCATAAAGTGTTATCTGAAGTTGATCGAATTTGGGCACCTGATTTTGTGCAGGGTTTTTGGCGCTATCGGGGCGCTCGCGCTGGGCAAGGGGCTGTGATTGTTTATATACAGATCCCTGAAGCACTCGACATGAATGAATCTCAGCACAAAACGTATTTGGTTGAGGCTGTGTGTCCAGATGAAAAAATGGCGTCATTATGGCATCTAATACAAGGCTATCAGCTTTATATAAGGACCTTTCATTATGTTGAGCGCACTTATATAGAAGCACTTTGTATTAACCCCTTATGAGCTGTGGTCTGAGTTGTTAGCTCAATCACAGTTTTTAAGCCACTTTCGTATGCATATGATGCTAGACTGCTACACAATAATAAGACAGAGAGCAAATCATGAAGATTAAATGGTTAATAAAAAGGCTCAGTTTAAAAAGGGCTGCAGGAAAAAATCCAGATTTAAACCGCTTATTAATTTATCGCAATATTGACAATTTTTATTCGTACTGTCAAAAGAACAAAAATGTAGTGACGGCTGATCAGATAAGTTGCAGGGATTGTGGCAGTGAGTCGATTAAAGAATGGGGGTTGACTCGGCGCAATGACAATAAACGTGTGTATAGTTGTAATTGTTGTGGTCGGATTTTATATCGACGTGTATTCAGTTATCACGTTAAAGCAGAGTCAGAAGTTCAATATGAGCAGGTAAAACAGGCAACTGCACGCTAATTTATCATGCTAAACAAACTCATTTATTGGATTAGCGCTGTTTTGTTTTTTGCTGCGCTGATATACCCTTTTTTTGTGCCTTATCAACAGCCAAAGGTGGCAACGTCTGATGTTGGGTCTGAGTCAAGCTTTATTCCGCCAGTAAAACCGCTAAAGGTTAAATTTGTTCATATAAAAACACCGCTTAGAGCTCATCAGCTAACCGCTCATCCTGCACCAAACTTCAGTAAAATTAAGTCTGTTAAAGTGCGCAAAGCCGCTTTTTTTAAATATTTTATAAGTTTAGCTCAATTGCATAATGACTGGATAAAACAAAATCGGGAATTTGTTTTATTATTACGCGAAGCACTTGCACAGAAAAAAAGATTGAGCTTAAAAAATATTCGTCATTTAGCCTACTTAACGCAGCGCTACCGATTACCTCAGTCGTTGTTAACGGGTGATTCAGCACACTTTGAGCAATTATTATCTCGTTTGGATGAGGTGCCGATTGAGCTTGTATTGATTCAAGCAGCTAAAGAGTCGGGCTGGGGGCGTTCTCGTTTTGCCAGACAAGGCCATAATTATTTTGGTAAATGGTGTTTTAAAAAAGGCTGCGGTATGGTGCCGCAACAAAGACCCGAACATTTAAGTCATGAAGTAAGCCAATACGCTTCGCCGTTAGCTTCGCTTCAGGATTATTATTTAACTGTGAATACCAACCAGAATTATCAATTATTGCGTAATTTACGTGACGAATTTAGGCGTATTGGTGTGCCGCCGCGTGCCGAAGTATTAGCTGCTGGTTTATTAAATTATTCTGAACGTGGTGTGGATTATGTTGAAGAGATTATTTTGATGATCCGTAACAATCAACAACTAATAGATGAACTTGTTGATGAGCTGGCACGCAATACATCCGCAGCGCCAGCCGAACAAGGTGTGCTTAATATTTATGAACGACCAAACCTTTTAAATAAAAGCCTTCTGGGTAACTAAGCAGGACAGGATGATCTTTTGCTTGTGATAATGGGGTGATGATTTGTGCAATGACATTTGCATCGAGCGCAGCGTCTGCAACAATTTTTTGGAATAAAGCGCTTTCCATTAAACCCGAGCAAGAAAACGTTAATAAAGTGCCGCCGGGTTTTAAAATTTGCAGCGCTAACATATTAATGTCTTTGTAACCTCTACAGGCTTTATTCAGTTGGTTTTTATTTTCGGCAAACTTGGGTGGATCTAGAATGATAGTATCAAACTGAACACCTTGTTCCCGATAAGCCCGCAGCTGTTTAAATACATCCGCATTTAAATTTTGATAGCGTTCAGCGGCAATTTTATTGTGCTGATAAATGTGTGCTGCTGTGTCTAGAGCACGCTGAGATACGTCTAAGTTAATTAACTTCTGGCAGCCTGCTTGCAATGCATGTAACCCAAAGGTTCCGGTATAACTAAAACAGTTTAAAACTGTTTTATCGCGGCAATATTCAGCTGCAATTAATCGATTTTCGCGCTGATCCAAATAAAAACCGGTTTTGTGGCCGTGTTCTATATCCACTAAAATTTGCTGTTTATTTTCAGTGATCCAAATTTGGCTATCACCGGCTTCAGTCAGCCAACCCTGGCGGGGTTTTAGACCCTCTTTTTTACGTACATCCACGTCTGAACGTTCGTAAATTTTTGCAGTGGGAAAAACGACTTGCAGCGCCGCAACAATCTCTTTTTGGTAGCGCTCGACACCTGCCGATAAAAATTGGGCAACTAAAGTCCCCGCATAATTATCTATAGTTAAGCCGGGCAGACCATCGTTTTCGCCAGCGATTAAACGATAGCTATCTGAAGGTAATGCCAGTTGTTTTCGCATGCTGAGAGCTGTGTGTATACGCTGTTCAAAAAAGCTCTGGTCGATTTTTTGCTCCGGTGAAAACGTCCAAACTCTCGCGCGAATTTGTGAAGCTGGCGAATAGGCGGCGGTGGCCAACCATTCGCCGCCCGCTGAATAGATAGCGATGTCATCACCGGCTTGTGGCTGACCTTCAACCTTTTTGATCGCTCGGGAAAAAATCCAAGGATGTTTTCGTCGCAGGGCTTTTTCGCGCCCTGCTTGTAAAATAATTTTATGTTTCAAGGCCGCTTCCTTATTTAACCTGCATACCAGGTTGAGCACCGCTGTCTGGGCTTAATAAAAATATGTCTTTACCACCAGGGCCAGCCGCTAAGATCATGCCTTCTGATAAGCCAAAACGCATTTTGCGAGGTTTTAGGTTGTTGATGACTAACGTTAGTTTGCCAACTAAATCTTCTGCTTGATAAGCAGATTTAATACCAGCAAAAATTTGTTTTTGCTGTTCGCCTAAATCAACTTGGATGCGCAGCAGTTTATCTGCACCTTCAACATTTTCTGCACTGATTATTTTTGCAATTCGCAGGTCTAATTTGGCAAAATCTTCAAACTCTATGGTTTGTAATTGTTCGCTATCGCTTTTTTGCTCAGGCGCTTTTTTACTTGCGCTTTTATTGCTTTTGTCGGTTTTAGCGGCAGATTGTTTTTGCTGAATATCTTCTTTTGAGTCTTGGATCATGGCATCAATTTTTTTGCTGTCTAAACGCTGCAATAAAGGTTTAAATTTGTCGATGCTGTGGTTAACGAGCAGGGTTTGATGTCCTTGCCAAGCTAAATCATCATTTAAAAAGTCGCTGACTTTAGCCGCTAACGCAGGTAACACAGGTTTTAGATAGATGGTTAAAATGCGGAATAAATTTATGCCAAGTGAACAAACTTGATGGGCCCGTGCAAGCGTGTTTTCATCTTTAACTTGTTGCCACGGGGCTTCATCAGCAATAAATTGGTTTGCTTTATCCGCTAATGTCATGATTTCGCGAATGGCTTTGCCATATTCACGTGTTTCATACAGGTTTGCAATGTGTTCACCCGCTTGCATAAATTCGTTCGCCAGCGCGGGATCTAGCACTTGTTCACTGAGTTTGCCATCAAACAATTTGCTTATAAAACCGGCGCAGCGGCTGGCGATGTTAACATATTTACCCACCAAGTCTGAGTTGACTCTTTGACTAAAGTCGGCCATGTTTAAATCTAAATCATCGACCCGTGCGGTCAGTTTAGCGGCAAAATAATAACGCAAATATTCGGCGTCTAAATGTTTTAAATAAGTCGATGCTTTAATAAAAGTACCTTTTGACTTACTCATTTTTTGGCCATCAACTGTTAAAAAGCCGTGTGCATAGATACCGGTTGGTTTACGGTAACCTGCGCCATCTAACATGGCTGGCCAAAATAAACCGTGAAAGTTAATGATGTCTTTACCAATAAAGTGGTGGAGCTCGGTTTTGGCGTCTGCCTGCCAAAATTCGTCAAAATCCAATGACGCTGAATTGGCTAGGTTTTTAAAGCTGCTCATATATCCAATTGGCGCGTCTAACCAAACATAAAAATATTTGTCTGTGGTGCCTGGAATATTAAAACCAAAGTAGGGCGCATCACGGCTGATATCCCAACCACGCAGGCCGTCACCAAACCATTCTTTTAGTTTATTGGCCACTTGAGGCTGCATGCTGCCCGAATCTAGCCAGTCGGTTAACATGGTCTGGAACTTGTCCAGTTCAAAAAAGTAATGTTCGCTTTCTTTTAAAATGGGGGTTGCGTCTGATACTTTTGATTTAGGATTTTTTAATTCAGTCGGGGCATAGGTAGAACCGCAAGCATCACAGTTATCACCGTATTGATCGGCGGCGCCACATTGAGGGCATTCACCTTTTACATAACGATCCGGTAAAAACATCTTTTTTTCTGGATCATATAATTGTTCTATCGTGCGTCTGGCAATAAAACCACCCGCGTTTAGTTTGTTATAAATATCTTCTGCTAACTCACGGTTTTCATCTGAGTGGGTGGAATAAAAGTTATCAAAATCGATCAAAAATCCAGCGGTATCCTGTTTGTGCTCAGCGCGCACTTGTTCAACCATATCTTCAGGTTTGATTCCTAACTCATCTGCCTTTAACATCACAGGTGTGCCGTGAGCATCGGATGCACAGACAAAGTAGGTCTGATGACCACGTGATTTTTGAAAACGAACCCATATATCGGTTTGAATATGCTCAAGTAAATGACCTAAATGCAAAGATCCATTGGCATAAGGAAGCGCACAAGTAACAAGGATTTTTCTGGTTTCTGACATATTTTCTAAACTTACCGTTGCAAAAAGAAATTGACGGGAATACTACTTAAAATGCCGTCTGATTGCATCCGATTAATGACAAATAAGACTTAAAAAACATGTTTAACCTGTTTAAATCTAAAAAAGCTGAATTTATTAAAGCGTTCTGTGCGGATCTTGGTCTACCTGAATTGGCTAAGGCCATTGAAGTTGACGGTGATCAAGTTAAGCTGCCGTTTAAATTTGATGAACTTGAAACGGCTTTAAAAGATAAATTTGCCGCTGATGTTCATATCAGTTATCAGTATGCGCTGGCATCACTTAACCGCGGTTACCAGAACCCGCGCGCTCAGATTAGCCACATTATTGCGATTGCGTCTGGTAAAGGTGGGGTGGGTAAGTCGACAGTGTCGGTAAATCTGGCTCGCTCGTTAAACCGGCTGGGGGCTAAAGTTGCCATTCTGGATGCGGATATTTATGGTCCATCGATCCCGTTAATGCTTGCATTGCAAGGGCAACAGCCAACAGCCGTTGATGACAAATATATGCAGCCATTAGTTTCGGCCGACGGTATTAAAAGCAATTCGATAGGTTTTTTGGTTGAGCCCGAAAAAGCTGCCATCTGGCGCGGACCTATGGCCAGTAAAGCCCTCACCCAGCTTTTTAACGAAACAGCATGGGGAGAAATCGACTATTTAATTGTTGATTTACCGCCAGGCACAGGTGATATTCAGTTAACTTTAATGCAGTCGTTGCCGTTGTCGACCGCTGTGGTCGTAACGACCCCACAGAATATTGCCACGGCCGATGCCGAAAAAGCCTTGGCAATGTTTAATCAGCTTAAATTAACCAGCGCTGGGGTGGTCGAAAACATGAGTCAGTATATCTGCCAACAGTGTGGCCATCATGCGGCGATTTTTGGCGCTGACGGTGGGCAAAATCTGGCTAAAAAACATAAGGTACCTTTATTAGCGCAATTGCCATTAGATATAAATATTCGTAAAACTATGGATAATGGTGACGCTTCGGGGTTTAATAGCGCTGATTTTTACCCAGCTTTTAGGCAGCTGGCATTAAAGGTGGCATTGCACCTTTACCATCAAGCTCGGCAACAGCCGAGTGAAAAAAAGATTTCAATCCAACAAATAGATTAGAACAAGGTTTTTCATGCGCTTATGTGACAGAGATATTTTTGCTGCGTTAGACACTGGCAAAATAAAAATTAACCCCATGCCGCAAGCAGATATGATCAGCGGGGTGAGTGTAGATATTCGATTAGGTAATAAATTTCGGGTTTTTCAAGATCATGCCGCACCTTATATCGATTTAAGTGGCCCTAAAGAGCAAGTGAATCGTGCACTTAATTCTGTGATGTCAGACGAAATTGAAATTGCTGACGGCGAGGCATTTTTTTTACATCCAGGTGAATTGGCACTTTCAATGACCCACGAATCTGTCACTTTACCGGCAGACATCGTGGGGTGGTTAGATGGACGTTCATCGTTAGCTCGTTTAGGTTTAATGGTACATGTTACCGCCCACCGAATCGATCCGGGTTGGTCTGGGCAAATTGTATTAGAGTTTTTTAACAGTGGTAAGTTGCCATTGGCGCTGCGTCCTATGATGAAAATAGGCGCACTTAATTTTGAAACCATGAGCGGCCCAGCAGATAAACCCTATAATACCAGAATTGATGCAAAATACCGGGATCAAAGTGGCGCTGTGGCAAGCAGAATTAGTGAAGATGATAAATCAGGCGGATAAATTATCGCATTAACTGGTAAAACAGTGGGTGATGGATTATTTTTTTATAACAATGTGTTTTTATTGAGGTTACATATGGTTAAAAAGTATTCAGGGATTCTAGCGATAGCTGGTTTGACTCTGTTAGCGGCTTGCGATTCAGAAACTTTATCAGACGCTCAGCAAGACAGCACGCCACTGATACCTGCCACTCGGGTTGCTTTTGATCCAACCAATTCTGTTGTGGCCTTGCCCAATAATTTGTTATTTAGTGGCACCCAAGATGGCACCTTAAATATTCCTGTTGCGGATAGTGAGGATTTTAGCGATCCTGCGGTTGCTTTATCGGCGCTTGATGGCTGGTCTGGACAACAAGCATTTGTCATTGATTTTGATGTGCCTGACGACGTTGCGGGTATTGATGCAAGTAGTTTACAAGCAGCGGGTTCGGTCCGTTTATTTGCTGTAAAAATGGGCAGTCGTGACAGCAGTGATGAATGTTTTGGGGTAGATATTGCCCATGTTTGTAAAATTGAGCATGAACTGCAAATGGGCAGTCAGAATGATTATATTCTTTACCCTAGTGCGAATGACCAACTACTGATTGCACCTGTAAAGCCACTTAATCCCGGTAGCAGCTATTTAGTTCAGTTAACGGCGGCCATTGAAGACAGGGAAGGGCGAGCGGTAAAATCATCTTCTAGCTATCAGTTAGTGCAGCAAGATATAACAAAAGCGCCTTTAGCCAGTGATGAGCAACTTTCGTTGCAGGCATTAGTCAACGCGTCAGAAGATGCGATACAAGCTTTTGGTTATGATAGTGAAAATACTATTTACAGTGCAAGTTTCACGGTGCAAAGCCAGCCAAGTTTAGTTAGGCTAAAACAATTGATGGCGCAATCTGCTGCGCAGCAACCTGGTTTAACCGAACCTGTTTATAGCGGGGTAAATGTAAAAACTGCGCTCAATCCAGCTTTGGCGTCTTGCCCTGAGTTATTGCAAAAAGTTGCTACAAATACCGCTAGTGCGAGCGAATTAGGTTTTGTCGGTTTTTGCAATACGGAGTTGTATCACAGTACCATAAATCTGCCATATTATAGTGGCATTGCGAGCGAAACTGATCCCACAGCTGCCACAGGCGACAATGCGTGGTGGCGAGCCCGATGTGACAGTGGTGCTTTGCTGCAAGGTTATCTAGCCGCTGGTGGTACGCTACCGGAGACTGCACAATCTGAAAACGATGGTTTTTGTTTAAATTTTGGTCTACGTGATTTGGGTTTGGATAGCGAGCGCCACATTACTGCTTATAATCCACTCCCTCAAGTGCGCGGTGTGCAAAATTTAGAGGTTCAGGTAACTGTTCCTAACCCGCAAATGATTGCATTGATGGAACCCGGTAATACGGTACAGATGCCCGAAAATGGCTGGCCTGTAGTCATTTTGGCGCACGGTATTGCAAGTAAAAAAGAAGATATGCTGGCGCTAACGGCCGCACTAAGTCGCGCGGGTTTTGCCACTGTTGCGATGAATTTACCACTGCATGGTGAACGTGGGTTTGATATTGATGATGATGGTCAGCCTGATGTGGTTACCGATCAAGCTGATGCATCTGCATATATGAATTTAGCCAATTTACAAGCGACCCGAGACAATTTGCGTCAATCCGTGGCTGATTTTTTACAGTTGCGTTTGGCATTGGCGACCCAGGATTTTACGTTTAATGGTCATCAAATTGATGGGCAGTCGGTTTCTTTTGTTGGGCATAGTTTAGGTGGCATTGTTGGCAGTGTGGTCACCGCGATTGCGAACACGGGTAACAATGCACAATTGGATAATTTGTTTAAATTAAATTCGGCCGTTTTAGCCAATACTTCGGGTGGCATTGCAGGCATTTTGCTTGAATCAAATGCATTCGGTCCTTTTATTAAAGGTAATATCGTATTAGCAGCGATTGAAGGTTTTACGGATTATTTGACAAACAAGCAGCAAAATATAGTGACCTTGTATAATGATCAAACAGCGTATCAGAATGCACGGGCAGACTATATCCGCGAGCAGCAATTGGATAACGAAGTACAGCAAAGATTGACACTGGCTGAACGATACTTTTTTGCCGCCATTAGTGCTGGCAAAAATCCAGCCGCCATGAGCGCCGCTGATCATCAGGGGGTGTTCGCTCAATTTGCAACTGAACTAACGGTCGCTCAACAAATTCATCTTGAAGGTTTGCTGGCTGAATTTGTATTTGCCGCTCAAACAGTGATAGACGCTGGTGATCCTAACCTGTATGCAAGTTGGTTAACTGCAAGTCAGACACCTGTTTTATTAACCGAGATTTGGGGTGATGGCACCTCAGCAACTTGGGACCAGGTGATTCCGCCGCTGGTTAATAGTGCAGAGTTGGCTGGCACTGAACGATTTGCCCGTTTGTTAGGCGCTGAACATATGGTGGCCTCGGGCGCGGCAGATACCAATGTATTGGTTCGATTTAACGCGGGTGCGCATGGTTCTTTGTTGTCACCAGAAACGTCTCAGGCAGTGACAGTGACTATGCAAAACCTAGTAGCACACTGGTTAAAGAGCAATGGAGAAAGTGTGTTAATAACTGATACTTCGGTCACAACGGGTGGCGGTGATTAACTTATTCTTAACTTTAGGGCTTGAGAAAAATAATATAGCAATTATTATAGTATCAAGCCCTAGCTAAGTTGAGGTAGCGATTAATGTCTGTAAACCAGCTAAAAGTTTTTTCAGAAGGCTTTAAGTACAGTAAAGTCTGGCCTATGAAAAGCCAGTTATTTGCGGTCTTTCCCGAATGTCGGGTGATTAAAGCGACTCAGCTAGCCACCCGAATTTTACCCATTATTGCAGTGGTAACTTTTTTTGTGCAAACCAATTATTTAGGTGAAACCTACGCACCTCAATCGTTGGCACTTTGTTTGTTGATTTTAAGTATGCCATTACAAGGTTATTATTGGTTGGGTAAACGTGCTCAGCAATTTTTGCCAATATCACTGGCCAACTGGTATTATCAAATTGAAGATAAACTGGTTGAACAAGGTGTTGAGGTGAAAAGTTTATCGCACAAACCTAAATATAAAGATATGGCGGTCGCATTAAAACTAGCGTTTTCTGAACTGGATAAAAATTGGATTCGGGACTGGCTCTAACCACTGTATAAAGGTACACTGTTAAACAAAGTATCAACGGAGTTTGACAGTGTTTGCTCTTTACCCTTCGAACAAATTAGAAGATCTTAGTTATTTATTACAGCAGCTTATTAAAGTCCAACCATTATCTGTGCTTGAAGCTGAAACCATTCTGGTTGAAAGCCAAGGAATGCAACACTGGCTAAACTTGCAGTTTGCGCAAAACCAGCAAATTGCTATGAATATCAAATACCCCATGCCTTCCCGTTTTATCTGGGATACTGCTCGCATGCTGTTAGGGGACAAAGTTCCCAAACAATCTCCTTATCGACGTGAAGTATTAGCTTTTCGCATTGATGAAATTTTGCAATCTAAGATCTGGTTAGCCGATGAGCGGGCCCAGCCTGTGCATCAATATTGGCGTTTGGGAAACTACCAAGAATCACTCACTCGTTTTCAATTAGGCACCGCGCTGGCTGATTTGTATGAGCAATATATGCTGTACCGACCAGATTGGTTACAAGCTTGGCAACAGGGTGAGTTATGCACTGAACAAGCGGACGAAGTGTGGCAAAGTGAGCTATGGCGATTATTGGTAAAGGCGCGAGCCTATCATCCGGTTGCGCTGCAAGATGAAGCCATTGCACACCTGCGTGAACATAAAGATAAATTGCCATCCCGTTTAATTATTTTTGCGGTGAATACCATGCCGCCAAAAACACTTGAGTTTTTTCAAGTGATTGCTGAGTTTATTGACATTCATATGTTTCATTTAAACCCTTGTTATACCTTTTGGGGGGACATTAAAACGGACAAAACAAAAGCCCGTGAACTCAAACAACAAAAATTGGCGCAGTGGGTTGCAAAAGACAGCCAGCCTGATAATCCTCTGTTAGCTAACTTGGGCAGCCAAGGCAAAGCATTTTTTAACCAATTACAACAAATTGAAAGTTTTGAGATTAGTGCGTTTGAAGAAGCTGCAGAGCCTGAGTTTGTACAGGATGAAGGTGAGCGTTCAGAACAAAAAACAAGTTTATTGCACAGTCTGCAAACTGATATCTTGCGACTAGAGGATGCCCGCACCAAAAATATATCAGCGGAGGTAAACTTTGATGAGTCTGTCTATGTAGTAGATGCACATAGCGCGCTGCGCGAAATACAACACTTACACGAATATTTATTGGATAGATTTAATCAAGATGCTGGATTAACACCGTCAGATGTCATTGTTATGTGTCCGGCAATTGAGGATTATGCACCTTATATAGATGCCGTATTTAGACGCCCATATGACGACTTTAATCCAGAAGATCCAAGACTGCCTTGTTCGGTTTCAGATCGACGTTTAGCTGATGCAGAGCCGTTAATTAATAGCTTTTTAGAGTTGCTGATGCTGCCAGATAGTCGTTTTGAACTCAGTAAAATTTTATCTTTTTTACGACTACCGGCTTTGCAGCAAAAGTTTGCATTAAGCGAAGTTGATATCAATAAATTGGAATGGTGGTTAACTGAAGCCCATGTTCATTGGGGAATAGATAAAGCCCATAAACAGCAACTGGTTGGCGCAGAGAACGAAATTTATACCTGGCTATGGGGATTAAAGCGTTTATTAATGGGGTCGGCTTGGGGATCTGAGCCTTTTGTCGGCCGGGAATTAGCTTATATGCCGCACGTTGAGGGGCAGGATACTTTGTTATTAGGGCGTTTGTATCAGTTGGTGGAGGCGCTAGCTGGCCATAGAGAGGCCTTGCTTAACAAACGCTCAATGATTGAATGGCAAAGTTTTTTAACTCAGATGTGTGAAACATTTTTTGCTTTTCAAGCAGATGAAGAAAACGCTTTTTTATTAATAGAAAATGCCATTAGTAGTTTGGCCGAAGAAGCCAAAGAAGCAGATTATAATCAACCGATCCCGTTAGAAATTATCAGGTTTAGGTTAAATCGCAGTTTTGCATCAGTGGATTCTAAAAGTCACTTTTTATCCGGTCAGGTAACTTTTTGTTCTATGATCCCAATGCGCAGTATTCCATTTAAAATCATTGCGATTTTGGGTCTTAATGATGGTCAATTTCCGCGTATACAGCAACAAACAGGTTTTGATTTAATGGCAAAAACAGCCAGTCGCAGCGGTGATAGATCAAGGCGCAGCGATGATAGATACCTGTTTTTAGAAGCGCTCATCTCAGCTAGAGATACCTTATATTTAAGTTATCAGGGCAGAGATGTGCGCAATAACAGTGTTCGTGAACCCAGTTTAGTATTGAAAGAGCTATTAAATTACATTGATGAGGGGTATTTACCTGAGTTTAGCAAAAACTGTATCAAACGCTTGCCGCTGCAACCGTTTGCAATTGAAAACTATCAAAAATTTGCCTTAGGTTATGATCCTAACTGGATTAAATTCAGTCAACCGGAAGCCTATATTGCCGCAAAAGCAGAGTTGCAATCGTTATCTGATAGTGGTCAAAAAACAGGCGAAGCAGGAAAAGATAATACGCAGCAGCCAATTAAAAGTTTGGATGTAGCGGATTTGCTGCGCTTTTTTAACGATCCACTGGTTTATTTTTATCAATATAGTTTAAAGCTAATAAGCTATGAAGATGATTTGGCTGAGCAGGATATAGAACCTTTTGCACTCAATAAGTTAACCGAATATCAGCTAAAACAAAGCTTGTTAGACAGTCAGTTAGCGAATGACGAAACGGCTGCTAACAAAGCAGTGGATTATCTAAAGTATTCAGGTTGCCTGCCTGACTCACCTATAGCAGGTGAACATATTGAAGACGCACAAACCTCGGTAGAGCATTTGCTTAATATACTGACTCGTTATCAAGATGGTGCACATAAACATTGGCAGACTGAAATAGCGGGGATCACTGTGGATGTTTCGGCTTTGACATCAACCGTTAAAGCGCCACAAGCTGAGTGCGATACAGAAACAAAAGAGACCCCTTCATTGCCCTGTTTATTATTTACTCGTCCCGGAGAAAAAAAAGCAAAAGATACTTTGCGTTTGTGGTTATACCATATAGCGGTGAACCATATTGCGCCAATTAAATACGAGACCCATGGGGTCTATTTAACGGGTAAAAAAAGAGTGCCTGCCGAAGCCAGCATACTCACTAATACGCATTTGCAGGTTAATCAGACTCAGCTAAATGATTTTATTCAATATTATCTTGAAGGTTTAAAAAAACCGCTTTTAATGCCATTTGATGTGGTTGTTAAGTATTTTAAGCAGTTAAATAAACCGGATGAGGCGGGGATTAAAGCACCTGAAAAAGCTGTGCTTTGGCAAAAGTTGATTGAAACCCACTATCAGGATACAGCGATTTATGCCCATTTAGAACGGGATTATCAGCTTAACTTAGAACAGGATCGTCAACTAGCACATAAGCTATATCAAACCTGGTTAGAAACTTCTGGTGATGTGGATAAGGCAGTCAAGGGAGCTAAAAAATGAACAATAAAAAGGAGCCAATCGTAGGACAAAAACTGGCTGTTGAAACTATGCAGCTAGCCGGTCGACATTTAATCGAAGCCAGTGCTGGTACCGGCAAAACATTTAATATTACGCGTATTTATTTACGCCTATTGTTAGAAAAACAACTCAATGTTCAGCAAATTTTGGTGATGACTTTCACCAAAGCTGCAACCGAAGAACTAAAAGGCCGGATTGAACGGGAACTTAGAGCGGCGCTGGAAAAATGGGGTGAGCAAAAGGATCCGTTTTTTCAATATTTATACCAGGCGGTAGATGCCGAGCAAGCACAATTATTATTAAAAAGTGCATTATTAGAGTTAGATGACGCAGCCATTTTTACCATACACGGTTTTTGTAGTCGGGTGCTTAAACAGCAAGCTTTTGCCTCTGGACTGCCGTTAGAAATGACAATGGAGACAGATTGTAGCGAGCTGTTAAAAGAACACATCCGAGATTGGTTTCGAAAACATATAAAACAAGCGCAAAATTATCAGTTATTAAAAAGCGTAAGCGCCGAGGAACCGGACAAGTTTTACACGTTATTTGGTAAAGCGATTCAAGCCGGTGAAACCATTCATATGCTGACAGCCGCTGAGATTGAACAAGATAGCCAACAAGCTATCGCTGAGATCACACTGCAAGTAAACCGAATAAAAGCTAATTATTGGCCGCAACTGCAAGCTTGTGAAACTTTAATAGAATCTGTGCTGATTGATAAAAAAAAGGGTGATGAGCGCAAAGAACGTCAGCGCGAGTGGCAAGTGTGTCAAAACTGGTTTACCGATGAAAATAGCACAGAATTGCCCGTTGAGGTAATAGGTTTTTTTGATGGTCGCAGGCATCGAAATGCTGAGCTAAAAGAAGCATTAGCCCCGTGGAAAAGCTATTTAGATTCAATCGTCGCTGAAGTGAAAAGGATTGAAAAGACGACTAAAGAGCAAATTGAGTCAGTACCTTGTCATCAATTGCTTCAGGTGGCAATTAGTCAAATACAACAGAGTTTTGCAGCGGCTAAAAAGCAGCAAGCAATATTAGACTTTGATGATTTGATAAATACCTTGCATCAAATTTTAACTCGCAGTGAGTCTGATATAGCCGGACTCAATGATACAGCCAGGCAAACAGATTTAATTAACGAGTTAAAAAGCCAGTATCCTGCGGCTTTGGTAGATGAATTTCAAGATACAGATGCTAAACAGTACGGCATTTTAAATGCGCTTTATGCAAACGAGGTGAGCTCGGTTAATGCAATTGATAAACAAAATACAGAGGCGGCTGAGTTTGCACTTTTTATGATTGGCGATCCTAAACAAGCGATTTATGGTTTTAGGGGCGGCGATATTCATACTTATTTAAAAGCGCGTGAACAGGCTGATTATATCTGGTTTATGGATACTAACTGGCGTTCTGATAGTTTTATGGTTTCGGCCTATAACCGTCTGTTTTATGGCGCGCCGCTCAGCCAAGCTGCTAAACCTGTTTTTGGCTCTGATATTCACTATCAAGCGGTTCATTCAACACCGAATGCAAAAGCTGCGCAATATCCGTTAAAAGATCTCAACCCGAGATACAAAGCACTTAATTTTGTGTGTTGGCCGACCGATAATGTACCCGATGTTGAGGGGGTGCGGGAACAAGCAGCAAACTGGGTCTGCCAACAAATTAAACGTTTATTAAATGAAGTCACACTCGGTGAACGTGCCTTATCTGCTGGCGATATTGCAATTTTGGTTCGCAGCGGAACCGAAGCAGCACCAATGAAACAAGCATTGCAGCAACACCAATTGCCAAGCGTTTATTTAAGTGAAAATAGCAATGTATTTGAAAGCGCGCAAGCAAAAGAGATGAGATCTTTATTGCAAGGTTTATTGGATTTGCAGGCGCATAAAGCTGTGTTGGCCGCGATGGCTACGCCATTATTGGGTTATAGCGTTGGTCAAATAAAATACTTTCAATCAGATGCTGGGATGCTGGCATTTGAAGAAGCCATGGCGTTTATGCAAGAACTACGTCAGTTATGGTTTAAACGTGGCATTATGGTGCTATTAATAAAACTGATTAAAAATCTTCATCGAATTGATTTAGGCAGTCGCGAGCGTAGCCTAACAAATTACCTGCATTTAGCTGAAATTCTGCAAAATGCAGCGCGCCAGCATAAACATCCACAGCAACTATTATTTTGGTTTGAACAGCAAATAACAAATGTAAAAACACAATCCGAAGCTGAGCTCAGGTTAGAAACTGATGCCAATTTAATTAAAATAATCACTCAGCATAAATCAAAAGGTCTCGAATATCCGATTGTTTTTATTCCTTTTGCTGACAAAGCAAATACTAGTCAAAAAGACGGCAATTTAAAAAAAGTCGCTTTTGAATATTATGATCATGGATTAAATAAAAAGGTCTGGCGGTTGGGCAAATCAGATCAGCTTATCAAACAAGTAGAAGCAGAAACGCTTGCCGAAGCCGTGCGGTTAATGTATGTCGCAATTACGCGGGCGGAATATAGATGTTATATCTGTGTGCATCCGACTAAAACGTCTCATCATTCGGCACTTGGCAGTATATTGTCGGTGCCAGATCCGGCTGATTGGTTACCAAGTTTAACTAAACTTGTTGATTCGCAAACAACAGATATGGCGTTATTAGATCCATGCGAAATGAACCAAAACGCGCAACAGCATATACAGGGTTGTTTATCCGGTGAACAGAAACAGGTTAATCTGCAGCATAAAACCTTTGCCGGGAAAACCGACGTGGATTGGATGATGTATTCGTTTTCGTCACTGAGCAAAAACTCGGCGTCTGTTCATAAACAGCACGAAAGGTTAGACGATACGATTTACGCCAATGATTTAGAAGCAGAGCGGTTAATGCAAGAAAATTTACCGCTTAGATTTAGATTAAAAAAAGGGGCAGCGACGGGTGATCTGTTGCATGACATTTTAGAACAAGTTGATTTTAATCAGGCTAATTGGCCAGAAGTTTGCAGTGGGCCGCTAAAGCGTTTTGTTGATCTTGAAGAAGCCGAATATGCTGAGCTTTACCAATGGCTTGATGAGATCATTAAAACACCTTTGCCGTTGCCGGCCCCAAATGCTCAATCACATAACGCGCAATCAAAGAGTGTAGACAAAGTTTGTTTGGCAGATTTGAAGTTATCAAATACATTGCGTGAAGCTGAGTTTTATTTTCCATTGTTGCATACCCAGGTGGCTGGACTAACGGCTTGTTTAGCCAAGTATAGAGGTCAAACATTGCCTACCTTATTACCAGATGTTAAAACCTTAACAGGCATGATGCATGGTTTTATTGACTTGATTTTTGAACATCAAGGGCGTTTTTATGTGGTTGATTATAAATCCACTCATTTAGGTAACGCCTTTTCAGATTACCAGTATGAGGCATTAAAAAAGAACAATGAGCAGCATTTTTATGACCTCCAATATTTAATTTACAGCTTAGCTTTACATAGATATTTAGCAGCCCGAAAAGCCGATTATTCGCCTGAGCAAGATCTGGGTGGGGTGATTTATCTTTATTTGAGGGGCATGTCAGCCGAGCGTGAATTAACAGATAGCTTGGATGTTGACCATGCAGATCCTGTCGTTCGCAGTTATGGTGTTTTTGCTGACAAATTAGATTTAAGTTTATTGCAAGAATTAGACGATTTAATGGGCAAAGGAGTCGCCAATGTATAAAAGTTTTGTTGAGTGCCAGCAACAGTTAGCCGATGTTGAAGCATTTGATTATTATTTTGCGAACCAAATTTGTGCCCTGTGGCAACTTGATGATGCGGTGGTTTTTCATATGTTGATGTTATCAACATGCTCGATTAGACGAGGGCATACCTGTTTGCCACTAACCGCTATTGCCAATCAGCTTGAATGGGATAATGACAGCAGTCAGCATTCAGGTTATCAGTTTGCTGAGATAGCTGAATTAGAAAAAAGCCTAGCTAATTTGCCATTTGATGATGAAAGTTTTCCATTAGTATTTGACGGGCACAGTTTATATCTTAGACGCTACTGGCAATTTGAGCAGACGGTTGCGGAGCTGATCCGGCCGCGCTGTGTTACACAAACACTGAATGAACAGCAGTTGAGTGCGGCGCAAACCATGCTGAATAAGGTGTTTAATCAATCCAGCCAAGCGAGTGAAACTGATTGGCAAGCAGTGGCTGTGGCCAATTCGTTAATACATCAACTTGCGGTTATCTGCGGGGGGCCCGGGACAGGAAAAACCTATACAGTGGCAAGACTGCTGGTGGTTTTACTTGCTATGGCAGATAAACAAAAAACGCCGCGGATTTTAATGGCTGCACCAACAGGTAAAGCTGCACAGCGAATGTTAGAGTCGATTAATCAGACAAAACTCGAGTTAGCACGCTGTGGTATTGAACAAACCCTGTTAGATAAGATACCAACCAGCGCCGCCACTATCCATAGATTGCTCGGATATCGGCCTGAATCAACCCGTTATCGTTATAATGCCGAGCGTCAGTTACCATGTGATATTTTGTTAATTGATGAAGTCTCTATGATAGACGTGGCTATGATGAGCCGGATCTTGGTCGCTTTGCCACAAACGGCACGTTTGATTATGTTAGGCGATGCAGATCAGTTACCTTCGGTTGAAAGTGGTAATATCTTAGCCGATTTGAGCCAGCGCCCTCATCCAGGTTATGCGATCTTAGCACAGACTCAAATTGCCACGCTAACTGGGTACCAGGTGCCACTGGCCCCTGAAAGTTTGCATTCGCATGTAAGCTTTTTATATAAAACCCATAGATTTAGTGGCCCATTAGCGGATCTTGCACAGGCAGTTATCAGCCGGCAGCCAAAAGCCGACGAATATTTGTTACACCATAAGCGTACACAAGCCAGCTCAAGTGAACTTCAGATTGACTATTTTCCCCAAGAGATACAAAAGGCTTGGTTAAAAAACGCTTGTCAAACTGCCTACTCGGCTGTGATGGCAGCGGACAATGTAAATGATGCATTTGTTCAATTGGCAAAATTCAGGGTACTGGCAGCACTGCGCCGTGGTGAATACGGCACAGAGAGATTAAATGAACAAATAGAACAGTGGTTAAAAGAAAAACACAGGCAAGTACGGATTGGCCAGCATTATCAAGGGCGACCTATTATGATCAACCAAAATGATTATGCCAGCGGTTTATTTAATGGCGATACTGGCCTTATTTGGCCACACGAAGACGGCCGTTTAATGGCATTTTTTGCTACAGATGAAGGCTTGCGAGCTGTGAGTTTAGCACGCTTACCTGCGCACCAAAGTGTATATGCCATGACAATACATAAAACACAAGGCTCAGAGTTTGCCCATGTCGCGCTCGTTTTGGGCGACCAAGTGAACCAATTAATGTCGGCAGAATTACTCTACACAGGGCTGACCCGGGCTAAACAAAAAGTTAGCATTTGTGGTGAGTTTAGTGTCTGGCGGCAGGCTAGGCAAATGAGTATGCAGCGTTATTCTGGCCTCGCCACTCGGTTATTTTCTAAAACCTAACACCGCGTTTGTTTTAAGTTTTTTACCAAGGGGCACAGCGTCAGCCATTTACGGGGCGTCAGCGATTGAGTCAGCTACTTAAAGGGTAGCTGCGCTGTGCAAGCCAGAAAATACTCGTCCACTAAGGTTTTTTCGCTATTACAAAAATCGGCAAATGCTGATTTAAAGCGGGGATCTATTAACGAGTGTACAGAATGTGTATAAACAGGAGTAAAGCCGCGTGCTATCTTATGCTCTCCCTGGGTGCCAGGGTTAAAACGCGGCAATTGTTTTTGTATCGCGAGTGTGATGCCTTGGTAATAACAGAGCTCAAAATGCAGGAAGGGCAAATCTTCAAGCGCACCCCAATAGCGGCCATATAAACCAGCGTGGTCAATAAAATAAAAAGCCCCAGCCACTAACCGATTTTGTTTAAAAGCCGCGATCAAACACACGTTATCATACATTGTTTCGCAGACTTGTTTAAAAAACTGCAGGCTTAGATAACCTTTTTGACCACGTTTGAGATAGGTAAGCTGATAACACTGATAAAAGTCGGCAAGCGTTAAGGTGTCTATTTGCTGTCCATTTAAAATACGAATATCATCAACAGATTGCTGTGCCTTGAGACGTTCTTTTAATAAGTTTTTGCGTTTACGGGCGCGCATCAAATCAACAAAATCGGCAAAATCGCTGAAGTTTTGATTATACCATTCAAATTGAACCCCGTAGCGAATTTCAGCGCCGGCTTGTTTAAACCAGCTCGCTTGTTCAGCTGAAACAAAATTGGCTTGCCAGCCACTCAGTTGATGCTGCCGACAGCTCTGTTCAAATTGAGCGGCTACGTCAGCTGCGTCAGTGGCTGCGCGCAGGGTATTTTTAAATTTGTCGATCGGCACTGGAGTAAAAGGAATGGCACATAAAAGTTTAGGATAATATGCCACACCATAACGGTAATAAGCTTCGGCTAGTGCATGGTCAAACACGTATTCGCCGCGGCTATGCGTTTTAATAAAACAGGGCAGGTAACCCAGCTCGGGTTGACAATAAGCACCTTGCCAACCAGTGTGCCCATTAATGCAAGCGGTTTGCTCAAGCGCGGATAAAAATTCTTTTTTTAAAAAAGCCAGTTGCTGCGGGTTGCACCAGTTTTCTGGTAAACTGGTTTGAAATTCCCTTGCTGCACTAATTGGACTATCTGAGAACTGCATGACAAATCAGCCTATTGAAGATGAAACCCAGGCTCGACAGTATTTATTATATTTGCTGTCACGTAAAGAGTATTCGCGCCATCGTTTAAATCAAAAACTGATTCAGCGCCACTGCCCAGAAAAAATCCGTGAACAGGTATTAAATGAGTGTATTGAACAAGGCTGGCTTAATGACGAACGTTTTGCACTTATGATAGTACGGGCAAAAAGTCAGGCCGGTTATGGTGCTAAATATATTCAGCAATACTTATTTCAACATCAGATAAACCTGGATGTTGATGTGCTGGCAGAAGAAGCCGAGGTGGATTGGTATGCAGTGTTAACAGATTTAGTTGAGCGTAAGTACAAAAGCAAAAACTGCCAAGACTACAAAGAGCGGCAAAAGCGCTTTCGTTTTTTATTTTCGCGTGGTTTTTCACCAGATTTAATCAATCAAGTGCTAAAAAATGCCGCTGACTATTAACACAATCAGCGGCTTATGGTACATTTTGGCACCGTTTTAATCCCTTTTGCCTTGTCCGCGGCTAAGCCGCCCGTTTGCAAACATTTAAAGTAGGAAGACAGAATGAAGATGACCACTGCTGAACTCAGGCAGGCGTTTTTAGATTTTTTTGCCAGTAAGCAACACCAAATTGTCAGTAGCAGCTCTTTAGTGCCGGCTGATGATCCCACCTTGTTGTTTACAAACGCCGGCATGAACCAGTTTAAAGATTGTTTTTTAGGTCTCGAAGACAGAGGATACAGCCGGGCAACTTCATCACAGCGATGTGTACGCGCAGGTGGTAAACATAATGATTTAGAAAACGTTGGTTATACTGCCCGTCACCATACCTTTTTTGAGATGTTGGGTAACTTTAGTTTTGGTGATTATTTTAAGCAAGAAGCCATTAAGTTTGCTTGGCAGTTTTTAACCGAAGTGATTCAGCTTCCAAAAGAAAAACTTTGGGTGACTGTATATACAGAAGATGACGAAGCAGCCGATATTTGGATTAACCAAATCGGGGTAGATCCGAACCGTTTATCACGCATAGGTGCTAAAGATAACTTTTGGTCGATGGGGGATACAGGTCCTTGTGGTCCTTGTACCGAAATTTTTTATGATCATGGTGAACATATTTGGGGTGGGCCGCCGGGAACACCGGAAGAAGATGGCGATCGTTATATCGAAATCTGGAACCTGGTGTTTATGCAGTTTAACCGTCATGCTGACGGGCGTATGGAGCCGCTACCCAAACCGTCAGTGGACACTGGTATGGGGCTGGAGCGTATTGCAGCAATTTTACAAGGTGTGCACAGTAACTATGAAATCGATATTTTTGTTCACTTAATAGATGATATAGCACAATTGTTAGGCGTTAACGATAAAAGCGATAAGTCGCTGCGCGTGATTGCCGATCATATTCGTTCTTGTGGTTTTTTAATTGCAGATGGGGTGATGCCTTCAAACGAAGGGCGTGGTTATGTGTTGCGACGAATCATCCGCCGGGCTATCCGTCATGGCAATAAATTAGGGGCAGAACAAGTCTTTTTTTATAAGGTGTATGCTTCATTAATTAAACAAATGGGCGATGCTTACCCTGAGTTGAAAACCGCTCAGCCGATTGTTGAAAAAGTACTTAGATTAGAAGAAGAACAATTTTTAAAAACCTTAGACCGTGGTTTAAATATTTTAAATGAATCGCTTGCCGATTTGTCTGGCACTGTGATCCCCGGCGAGTTAGTTTTTAAATTGTATGATACGTATGGCTTTCCGGTTGATTTAACTAATGATGTAGCGCGTGAGCGTAATTTCACTTTAGATGAAGCCGGTTTTGAAGCTGAGATGGCCGCGCAACGCAAACGTGCGCAACAGGCCAATCAATTCGGTAAAGATTATAATCAGACATTGAGTTCCAGTGCAGCGTCTGAGTTTACCGGTTATGAGTTAGATGCAGATCAGTCTGAAGTAGTAGAAATTTTAGTTGATGGAGAAACACAACCATCACTTGCCAGCGAACAAAGTGCTTTAATTATTTTAAAAAATACCCCGTTTTATGCTGAATCAGGTGGTCAGGTAGGAGACACAGGTGTTTTAAAAGTGAATGGCGAAGTGGTTTTTGAAGTTCAGGATACCATTAAATTAGGCCAAGCTATTGCGCATAAGGGGATTTGTTTAAAAGGCTTACAGCTGAATGATCTTGTTACCGCCGAGATTGATGCCCAGCGCCGTCAGCAAGTTAAGTTAAATCACTCAGCGACTCATTTATTACATGCAGCACTGCGTCAGGTGTTAGGTGAGCATGTACAGCAAAAAGGTTCTTTGGTTTTATCTGAAAAACTCAGGTTTGATTTTGCACATTTAGAAGCTATGACAGCTGATGAGTTAAAAATCGTTGAAAATTTAGTTAACCGAGAGATACGTGCCAACCACTCATTAACGACTGAATTGATGGATATAGAATCTGCTAAAAAAGCGGGTGCTATGGCTTTGTTTGGTGAAAAGTACGATGATCAGGTTCGAGTGGTTTCTATGGGGCCATTTTCAATGGAACTTTGTGGGGGGACTCACGTTAAACAAACCGGCGATATCGGCTTTTTTAAAATAATTTCCGAAGCGGGTATTGCAGCTGGTGTTCGCCGAATTGAAGCGATTACCGGACAAGCCGCGATTGATTATAGTCATCATCAAGCTGAACTAATCGGTCAAGCCGCTGCGCGTTTAAAAGCAGATCCGGCTAACCTGATTGATAAACTCACCAGCCAGCTTGAAAAACAGAAAAAGCTAGAAAAAGAAATTGCTGCGCTTAAAGATAAGTTATCTGGTCAAGCCGGTGCAGATTTGTTAAATCAACAAACCCAAATCAATGGGGTTGCTGTGTTGGTTGCCGAAGTTAAAGACGTTGAAGCAAAATCGCTGCGCGGTTTAATGGACCAGTTAAAACAAAAAATTGGCTCAGGAGTGATCGTTTTAGGCCTTAAAAACGATACAAAGGTTAACTTGATTGCTGGTGTTACCAAAGATTTAACCCAAAAAGTTAAAGCTGGTGAGTTAGTTGCATCGTTAGCCGTTCAGGTTGGTGGTAAAGGTGGTGGTCGCCCAGACATGGCCCAAGCCGGTGGTAGCCAACCAGAAAATCTAACTGAAGCTTTAGAGTCTGTACATTCTTGGCTTGCAACAAAACTGTAAACAAGTAATATATCGGCCTTTGTTTGAACTATTGATCAAATAAAGGCTAAACCTAAAACAAACATTGACAAAAAATTGTATTTTTTGAAAAAAATGTTCTAGTTTTAGCAATGGGTGCTTAACCGGTAATCGGTTTTTGGAATTGGAAAGGAGTATTAAATGCTAATATTAACTCGACGTGTTGGGGAAACCCTCATGATTGGTGACGAAGTCACTGTAACTGTATTGGGTGTAAAAGGTAATCAGGTTCGTATTGGTGTTAACGCGCCAAAAGAGATCTCTGTGCACCGTGAAGAAATTTACATGCGTATTCAAGCTGAAAAAAATCAGTCACAAGGTAATACCGAATATTGATTTTAAACAAGTTGATCATTCGCTGATAAGATCAGCTGGATTCTACAGCTGATCTTATATTTATTTTTTTAAATTTAGAGTCTGTTAATTAACGTTTACTTGGCCTTTTAAAAGGTTTCTGTGTTCATCAAATCCGCTAAACACTAATGCACTAGATGGTTTACGGCATTAGAATTATGTCTTCACCCAGCGCTTTTTAGCCGCTAAATTAGACACTTTAACCTGTTTAACCATATTGTCTTTGATTTCCAAAATCTCGAGCGCATAGTCGGAAATTTTTATGCAAAGTGGTTTGGTTGGTATTTCTTCTAAATGCTCTAAAATTAACCCATTCAGTGTTCTTGGTCCTTCTTCAGGTAACTTCCACTTAAACTGTTTGTTCAGATCACGGATACTGCTACCAGCATCAACTAAATAACTGCCATCGGCTTGTTTAATGTTATTATCAACCGGCATTTCCATTGTGGTGGTGAAATCACCGACTATCTCTTCAAGAATGTCTTCTAACGTGATTAAACCTTGAATATCACCATATTCATCGACCACTAAACCAATGCGGATTTTATTGCGTTGAAACTTAAGTAATTGCACATTTAATGGTGTACCTTCAGGCACAAAATAAATTTCCCGGACCGCACGCAATAAGGTTTCTTTAGAAAATTGAGTTTTAGACAATAAACGTAAAACATCACGTGAATGCACAAAACCTACGGCATCATCTATGGTATCCCGATACAAGAGGATACGGGTATGCGTACCATGGGTTAGTTGTTTTATAATGTCTTTCCAGTCGTTATTAATGTCGATGCCAACTATGTCATTACGAGGGATCATAATGTCGTCTACGGTGACATTTTCTAAGTCTAATACACTGAGTAACATGTCTTGGTGCCGGCGCGGTATTAGGGCTCCGGCTTCGTTCACAACCGTTCTAAGCTCTTCGTGTGTTAACGAGTCTTGTCTGTTATCTAAATTAATTCTAAACAATTTAAGCACTAAATTAGTGATTAAATTCAAACCCCACACAAAAGGGTAAAATGGGATCAGTAGTGCAGACAATACATAGGAGGCTGGAAAGGCTATTTTTTCAGGAAAATAGGCTGCAAGGGTTTTTGGGGTCACCTCGGCAAAAATTAATAAAACAACCGTTAAACCAAAAGTTGCCACAGCGACGCCATAATCACCAAACACTCGAATACAAACAACGGTTGCAATCGCAGAGGCGGCAATATTAACCAGGTTATTGCCGATTAATATTAAACCAATTAAGCGGTCGGGCCTTTCTAATAAACGGCTCACCCGGCGCGCAGAGCCGTTGCCACTTTGTGCAAGATGCCGTAAGCGGTATTTGTTCAATGACATCATACCGGTTTCGGAACTCGAGAAAAATGCAGAAGTGACTATAAGAACGGCAAGAATAATCAATAATGTACTAGTGGATATATCGTCCAACAGGCTTTTCCTTTAAAGATCAGCAAATTTAAACATTAGGTGAATGCAATGTATGTATTAATTCGGCAAAGCTCAAGGGTTAACGCAAAATAATTTCACGAATTAAGCGGGTGCCGAAATAACCTAAGGTCAATAAACCGCTTGCTAACGTTAACAAGAGCATGATTATCTTACCACGCCATCCTGATTTGTGATGGCCCCAAATAACGGTTATTAATAAAAATAATGCAATGATAGATAAAATAACCTTGTGCGCCTGACCAGAATTAAAAAAGTTTTCTAAAAAGATAAAACCGGTTAGCTCTGAAAGCAATAATAAAATAATGGCCGCTTTAACTAAGGTTAAAATTTGGCTTTCTATTGCATTTAAAGCCGGCATTGGTAACGAAAGAACCGATAAATCATGATGTTTTAACCGGTCGGCAATAAAATAATATTGATAGCTCAGCAGGGTTGCGATAATCAGCAGTGCGTAGGCGATTATTGCCAGCAAAATATGAATTAACGTATCGGGTGACCAAGTTGCGAGATTGCTAACATCATTCGGTACTAACAGGCTTATTGCACAAACCAGCGCGCTGATGGCAAAGTTTGCCGGCAATGCAAAATAATTTTTTGTCGTTTGCGCAAATGCTAAAGAAATCAGGTTAATTAACACTACAATCAGGTTAGTGGCGACTATTAAAGAATAAGCGTGTTCGTTACCGAGTTGAAAATGACTCGCGATATAAAACAAATGACAAAGCAGAGCAAGCAGGCTGGTGACGATAAAATAGTTTTTCCAGCGCATGAAGCGATTAAATAACAAGGCCAATAGACCCAATCCAGCAAGGCAATAAAATATCGCGGCAAGCAAAGCCAAATTCATCATTTTCCCTATTGTCAATTTTTGTTTGAGGTTATCATTTTTTATTAATAATTGGTAACGTCAATGGTAAAAATTATTAGTAAGTTGAGAAAGCGTATATTTTAAATGAACTTAGCGATACAATAGTCGGGTAACTCACTTTTAATTAGACACATCCGGTGAAGCGGGAAAGAGCAATTTATGTTTGAAAATTTATCAGATCGTTTGAGTAAAACGCTCAAAAATATTACCGGCAAAGGCCGCCTTAGCGAAGACAATATCAAAGACACGCTGCGTGAAGTGCGGATGGCACTATTAGAAGCTGATGTCGCGCTACCTGTTGTTAAGTCGTTTATCAATAACGTAAAAAGCAAAGCTGTTGGCATAGAAGTTAGCAAGAGTTTAAATCCGGGCCAAGCCTTTTTAAAAATTGTTAATGCCGAATTGGTAGCTGCCATGGGCGAAGCCAACGAAAGTTTAAATCTGGCCGCTCAAAAGCCGGCAGTATTAATGATGGCAGGTCTGCAAGGGGCTGGTAAAACAACTTCTGTAGGTAAGCTGGCGCGATTTTTAAAAGAACGTGAAAAGAAAAAAGTGTTAGTGGTGAGTGCTGATATTTACCGGCCAGCGGCAATTAAACAGCTCGAAACCCTGGCAAGCGAAATTGAGGTGGACTTTTTTCCAAGTTCGGTAGAACAAGCACCCGTTGATATCGCTAATCGTGCAATTGAACATGCTAAAAAACAATTTTTTGATGTTGTTATTTTAGATACCGCAGGTCGTTTGCACGTTGATAGCAATATGATGGACGAAATCAAAGCCCTGCATAGTGCAGTAAAACCGATTGAAACCCTGTTTGTTGTTGACTCTATGACAGGCCAGGACGCTGCAAACACAGCCAAAGCTTTTAATGAAGCTTTGCCTTTAACCGGGGTTATTTTAACCAAAGCCGATGGTGATGCACGTGGTGGTGCGGCATTATCTATTCGTCATATCACAGGTAAACCCATTAAATTCATGGGGATTGGCGAAAAAACAGACGCGCTTGAGCCGTTTCACCCAGATCGAGTGGCCTCTCGTATTTTGGGTATGGGGGATATGCTCTCACTGATCGAAGAAGTAGAGCGTAAAGTCGATAAAGACAAAGCCATGAAATTGGCTAAAAAAGTGCAGAAGGGTAAAGGCTTTGACTTAGAAGACTTTAGAGATCAGCTTGCGCAAATGCGTAACATGGGCGGTATGATGTCTATGATGGGTAAACTGCCCGGAATGAGCCAATTACCGGATAATGTTAAAGATAAGGTCAATGATAAGCAGTTTGTGCAAATGGAAGCTATTATTAACTCCATGACACCAAAAGAAAGAGCGCGCCCAGAATTGATCAAAGGTTCCCGTAAAAAACGTATTGCTATGGGGTCGGGAACACAAATTCAGGACGTTAATCGTTTATTAAAACAATTTACCCAGATGCAAAAAATGATGAAAAAAGTATCAGGTAAAGGCGGCATGTCAAAAATGATGCGTGGTATGAAAGGCATGATGCCACCAGGTGGGGGTTTCGGCGGGCCTGGTGGTCCGGGTGGCCCAGGTGGATTTTTTGGTCGTTAATCACTAAACACTGCAATTAAAAAAAGGAAGGTGCCAATGAAACAAGCTGCAGAAAAAACAGCCGTTATGTTGAAAGAGTTTTTTGCCTCCGAATCGGCTGGGGGTATAGTGCTGATGTTCACCGCGTTAGCGGCGATCATTATTGCTAACTCTCCTTGGAGCATTTTTTACGACTTGTTATTAACAACACCAGTAGAAGTGTTTGTTGGTGATTTTGGCATAGCTAAACCTTTATTATTGTGGATTAATGATGGTTTGATGGCTATCTTCTTTTTTCACGTTGGCCTTGAGCTCAAACGCGAAATGTTAGAAGGTGAGCTATCGGATCCCGCTAATGTGGTATTGCCTGCTATCGGGGCTGTGGGTGGCATGGCGATACCTGCACTGATTTATGTGGTGATGAACCTTGAGCACCCTGAAACGATTCAAGGTTGGGCGATTCCGGCGGCAACAGATATTGCGTTCGCGCTGGGTATTTTGTCTTTATTGGGTAAAAACGTCCCTCTGGCATTAAAGCTGTTTTTAGCCTCTTTAGCCATTTTTGATGACATAGGTGCCATTGTTATCATTGCGATCTTCTACACCAGTCAAATATCGCAAACTTCGTTGACGGTTGCTTTATGTTGTTTACCCATTTTGTTTTTGCTTAACCGCAACAATGTTAGTTCTACCAGTTATTATGTATTAATTGGTCTTATTATGTGGGGCGCACTGTTAAAATCAGGTGTGCATGCAACCTTAGCAGGTGTGGTTTTAGCATTATTTATCCCTTTGCAGAGCAATGACGATAAAAATTATTCACCGCTTAAAACCCTTGAGCATGATTTACATGGTACAGTGGCGTTTTTTATTTTGCCGGTTTTTGCGTTTGCAAATGCGGGTTTAAACCTGTCAGGCATTGGTTTAGAACAATTGATGCACCCAGTGCCATTAGGCATAGCGGCCGGTTTATTTATAGGTAAGCAGGTTGGTGTATTTGGTTTTTGTTTTGTTGCGATTAAATTAGGCCTGGCTCAATTGCCTAAAAACGTCAGTTGGACGGCGCTGTATGGTGTGGCCGCCTTGTGTGGGGTTGGTTTTACAATGAGCTTGTTTATTGGTTCATTGGCGTTTGAGACTACGGGTGGCATTTTTCAATTTGACGACCGCCTTGGAATTATAGTGGGTTCTTTGCTGTCTGGCATATTTGGCTATTTAGTTCTAAAAAGCCAATACAAAAAGAATGCAACTGCTGTAGAGAAATGATTTTATGTCATAAAACTGCAGTTTAAGTTGCATTTAACCTCAAAATAAGTACAATTCACGAGCTTTTCCAGCCCTGCTGGAAAAGCAGCCAATTTTTAATCATTAACTTACAACTATGGGTACGATATGGTAACTATTCGTTTATCTCGTGGTGGCTCTAAAAAGCGTCCTTTCTACCAAGTGGTAGTTGCGGATAGCCGTAGTCCTCGCGATGGCCGTTTCATTGAGCGTATTGGTTTTTTTAATCCAGTAGCTCGAGGTCAAGCAGAGCGTCTGCGTCTGGACTTGGACCGTGTAGACCACTGGGTCAGTCAAGGTGCACAAACCTCTGACCGTGTAAAAAGCTTAATTAAAGACGCACGCGCTGCGGCTTAATCTGAAGGATATTGGAGTATTATGTCATCAGCAGTACCAGATAAAACCATTACACTTGGCCAACTAGGGGCAGTGTACGGCGTTAAAGGCTGGCTGAAAGTTAACTCCTATACAGAAAATCCGGAAGATATTTTTAGCTACAACCCCTGGACCGTTGGGAAAGGTAAGTTGTGGCAAAACATTAAAATTATCGAGTGGCGTCGACACAACAAAGGCCTGATAGTTAAACTAGAAGGTTTAGATGTTCGTGAAAAAGCCCAATTGCTAACTGGTTTAGACATAGTGGTTGAACCTGAGCAATTGCCAGAGCTCGAAGCGGGAGAATACTACTGGCGCGATCTTGTTGGCCTGACGGTTGTTAATCAGAAAGGTTACAACATGGGAGTCGTTAAATCTTTATTAGAAACGGGCTCCAATGACGTGTTAGTTGTACAGGCAAATCATAATGATGCTTTTGGCATGAGTGAGCGCCTGATCCCTATGGTTGAACAACAGGTAATTCAATCGGTTGATTTAACCAATAAAGTGATTACAGTCGACTGGGACGCGGATTTTTAATCCATGGCACAACTGAACTGGGTAGGGGTGATTAGCCTTTTTCCGGAAATGTTTAATGCCATCAGCGAACAAGGTGTGACTGGTCGGGCAATTAAAAAAGGTATTTTTGAATTTCATCGGTGGAACCCTAGAGATTTTACCGAAGATAAACACAGAACCGTAGATGACAGACCCTATGGTGGTGGCCCCGGAATGCTAATGATGGTTGAACCATTAAAAAAAGCCATCCGGGCAGCAAAAGCGCAAGCTGGAGAGGGTGTTAAAACCATTTATTTATCGCCTCAAGGGCGTAAATTAGACCAGCAGAGCGCTTATCAAATTGCTGATTATTCAAAAATACTGCTGATTTGCGGTCGCTACGAAGGCATTGACGAACGTTTAATTGAAAGCGAAGTTGATGAAGAATGGTCGACTGGCGATTATGTACTAAGCGGTGGTGAGTTACCGGCAATGACATTGATAGATGTTGTGATTCGATTAATTCCCGGCGTATTAGGACATCAATTATCAGCGCAGCAAGATTCGTTTTCGAACGGACTGCTAGATTGTCCTCACTACACAAGGCCTGAGGTATTAGACGGTCAGTCTGTACCACAAGTACTGTTAAGTGGTGATCATAAAAAAATCGAAGCATGGCGAATGCAACAAGCATTGGGACGAACCTGGTTACGACGTCCAGAATTATTAACAAACCTAGCTCTGACTGATGAGCAAAAGAGGCTTTTAACTGAGTTTAAAGCTGAACATTGCAATACGGCAGTGCATTCTAGGAAAGAAGGTGAATATGAGTAAGATCATTCAACAGCTCGAACAAGAGCAAATGAAAAAAGATCTACCCGCTTTTGCGCAAGGTGATACCGTTGTCGTTCACGTTAAAGTAAAAGAAGGTGATCGTGAGCGTTTACAGGCTTATGAAGGTGTTGTAATCGCTAAGAAAAATCGTGGCTTAAATTCTTCTTTCATCGTTCGTAAGATCAGCGGTGGAGAAGGTGTGGAACGTACTTTCCAAACCCATAGCCCGTTAGTTGCAAAGATTGATGTTAAGCGTCGTGGTGACGTTCGTCAGGCTAAACTTTATTATTTACGTGACCTGCGTGGTAAAGCAGCACGTATTAAAGAAAAGCTGGCAAAAAAATAATTGGCTGAGACAGGCTCGCATTTTGTGGGCCTGTTTTCTTTTATATGCAGGTAAATTTACGTCAATTAAAAACCGACTTAGCACAGCTATTATCCCAACTAGCTGTCCCAACAGAAATTTCTGAGCAAGCGCTCATTCACCAATTACAACAAAGCCCTTATCAGAGTTTACCTCAGTTAGATTTACAACAGAGCCTTGAACTTTTTCAGTGCCACTTTATTTTATACCACCTTCTATATCAGCTTAGATTAGACTGGTTGAAACAAGAAAAAGCTATTATTAACATTGGCTTAGCTAAAGTAGGCCTTGTTCGTTATCAAACAGGACAAAGGGATTCAATCGCCGCACAAGATCCTTTAGCTGCTTATTATCTGAACTTTGATAACTTTAATCAAACAGCCGAAAAAGACGTCGACCTTTTATTAGATAATTTTTTTAAACAGCTTAAGCGCCCCGTTAATGTTTCTGAGCGACAATATATTGCCGCGGTGAAAGTATTGGGGAGCAGACCTGGGCAGTCACTTGCGGAACACAAAAAAGCCTATTTAAAATCAGCACTTAAACATCACCCCGACAGAAAAGGTGAAACGAAAGAACATCAAAATATTACTCAAGCTTGGCAAGTGATTCAGGATTATTTAAAAACTTGAGCGGCCATTTGCCTCTGTTATTATTTGTTAGTATCTGTCGTGATCTGGTTTTCATTCTCATCGAGATTTAATCTGGCTGTTCAATGTTGGACAAAGTTGGACAAGCTCGTTATTTTGCGATTAATTTTAGCTTTACCCGGTTATTTTGGGTCACTCTTATCGTTAAGTGAATGCTATGATTAAAAAAATTGTTTCATTGATTGATAAATCTTGTTCCAGTTGCAATACTTTATCGAGAATTATCTATTTAGAGAGTACAAATGCAAAAGATTTGGTTAAATGAGTATCAGTCAGGTGTTCCTGCAGAGGTTGAGCTGAATACCTTTAACAATTTACCCGAGATGCTAAAAGACGCTTGTGAAAAGTTTTCTCAACGCACGGCGTACATTTGTATGGGCCAAGCCATTTCGTATGCAGAGCTTGATAAAAAAAGTGATGATTTTGCCAGCTATTTGCAAAATACACTTAACTTACAGACAGGTGATGTTGTTGCGTTAATGATGCCAAACTGTCTGCAATACCCAATTTCTATTCTGGGTGTGCTCAAAGCAGGCTGTACCGTTGCAAATGTAAATCCCTTATATACAGCGCGTGAGTTAAAACATCAACTGGTTGATTCACAAGCTAAAGCGATAGTGATTGTTGAGAACTTTGCAAATACCTTGGAAAAGGTGGTTAACGACACCCAAATTAAGCACATTGTAGCGACTGAGCTTGGTGACCAATTAGCCTTTCCTAAACGGCTGCTGGTTAATTTTGTTGTAAAATATATTCGCAAAATGGTGCCTGATTTCAATTTGCCATCACAGGTTAAGTTTAATGAAGTTCTAAAAAAAGGTGCGCAGGCCCCTTTAACAGCGCCAGACTTAAACCATGACAATATTGCTTTTTTGCAATACACGGGTGGCACAACCGGTGCCGCTAAAGGTGTTATGCTGACACATGGCAATATTTTAGCCAATCTCGCCCAAGTTAAAGCCTGGTTAGACCCTTGCCTGGAATACGGCAAAGAAGTTGTGATCACGGCGTTGCCGCTTTATCACATCTTTGCATTACTCGCTAATTGTTTTAATTTTATCGCTTATGGGGCAACCAATGTACTCATAGTCAATCCAAGAGATATGAAAACTTTTTTGGGTGAGCTGCGCAAGCACGAATTTACCGCGTTAACTGGGGTAAATACGCTTTTTAACGGCATGATGAATCATGAAAAGTTTTCTGATGTTGACTTTTCTCATTTAAAACTCTCGTTGGGTGGTGGTATGGCTGTGCAAAAGCCCGTTGCTGAACGTTGGCAAAAACTCACCGGAACTCGCTTGTTAGAAGCGTACGGGCTCACTGAATGTTCACCCGCTGTGACAATTAATCCACTTAATTTGCAACATTATAATGGGTCTATCGGTTTACCCATTCCGTCAACCGACTGCCGTATTGTGGATGAAAATGGCGAAGTATTAGGCATTGAAGAAGCAGGTGAATTGCAAGTTAAAGGGCCTCAGGTGATGAAAGGTTATTATAACCGCCCGCAAGAAACTCAAGCTGTTTTAAAAGATGGTTGGTTTTCGACTGGCGATATCGCAGTTTGTGATGAACGAGGTTATTTTAAAATTGTTGATCGCAAAAAAGACATGATTTTAGTGTCTGGTTTTAATGTATACCCCAACGAGATTGAAGAAGTGGTGGCTATGCATGACAAGGTGCTTGAAGTGGCCGCAGTTGGGATTCCAGATGAAAAATGTGGTGAATTAGTCAAAGTATTTATTGTCGCTAAAGATGCTTCGCTGAATAAAGAAGAGATTATTAACCACTGCCGTGAAAACTTAACGGGTTATAAAGTGCCAAAAGCGGTTGAGTTTAGAGACGAGTTACCTAAAACCAACGTCGGCAAAATACTTCGCCGCGAGTTAAGAGATAGTTAAATATTGCATTGACCGGCTCCCCGGTTAATTCAGTGGGAGCCGAGTGAATAATACAACAGCCGGTGATGTCAGCGCATTCGCGCACTCTCATTCGTCTTTTAATAATTTTCTGGTACAATTTTGCCTTTTAATACTCCCTTGATTTAAGTGATTGGTGGGGCTTTAAACAAGTGCTCACAGGTAAATATTAGATGTCAGAAATTAAATTAAACGCAGCGCAAATCGAGCTCATCAAAACACTGGACCTGTCGTTAACAGTGAGCCAACTTGAAACCTTGTATCAGCAGGATGAACTGGGTAAAGAAGATTTAATAACCTTATTAAAAGTCAGCAACGCCGCTTACCGTGCTGGTTTTCCTATTATTGATGATGCCAGTTATGATGCCTACCACAAGCAGCTGCAAAATGTAGATCCCGACAATGAGTTTTTAGCAGAAGTTGAACCTGAAGTTGTGGTTGAGGGTAAAACAGTGACCTTACCCGAGCGTATGTTGTCGACCGACAAAGCTTATTCATTTGACGAGATCAAGCGCTGGATCAACCGAATTTTAAAAGCCGCTGAACAATTGAATATTGCCGACGATGAAATCCAAATCCGTGTTACACCTAAATTAGACGGATATGCGGCTTATGATGACGGCGAACGATTATATACTCGTGGTGATGGTTATCGCGGGCAGGATATCAGCCGAGCGTTTGACCGTGGCTTGCAGGTTGCCGGTGATGCAGGCCGGGGATTAGGGCCTGGCGAAATAGTGATTAGCCAAAGTTATTTTAATCAGGTGCTGAGCGAACATTTTGAAAACTCACGCAATATCCAGGCAGCCATCATCGCAGAAAAAAAAGTCGATGAAAATGTGCAAAAAGCGATAGATGATGGCGCTTGTGTTTTTTATCCCTTCCGTGCGTTAAACAATTGGACAGGATCGGTTGAACAGCTGTTAACCGATTTTGATGAAATTTTAGCCAGCTTATGGACAGCGGTTGATTATGATATCGATGGTCTAATTTTAGAAACCACCCATGAGATGATAAAAAACCACATGGGCGCAACTCGTAAGTTTCATCGCTGGCAAATAGCCTATAAAATTAATGCTGAAACGGCAGACGTAGAGGTGATAAAAGTTGTACCACAAACGTCACGCACAGGCAGGGTATCACCGGTTGCTGAGCTAGTTCCAACTAAACTAAGTGGCGCTACTTTAAGCCGAGCGACCGTGCATCATTATAATATGGTTAAAAGTAACGGCGTTGGCCCGGGCGCTATTGTGCGATTAGTTCGCAGTGGTTTGGTCATCCCCAAAATCGAAGAGGTTATCACACCGGCTAAGGCTGAATTACCTGAGTTTTGTCCAAGCTGTGAAACCCACTTAATTTGGGAAGCAGACCATTTAATGTGCCCTAATAAAACAGATTGTCCGGCGCAAACGGAAAATACGCTGATCCACTTTTTTAAAACTTTAGGGAATGTTGATGGTTTTGGCCCTAAGGTTATTGAAAAGATTTCTGCGCATGGTATAAAACATATTCATCAAATCTATCAGCTGACTAAAGAAGACTTTGTTGCATATGGGTTTGGTGATAAAACTTCACAAAACCTAATTGATCAATTAGCGGCCAGTCGCAGTATCGCAATTGAAGACTGGCGTTTTCTTGCTGCATTTGGTGTGAGCCGGTTAGGTGCAGGCAATTGCGAGCGTTTGTTAGAACATCACTCTTTAGCAGATATATTTGATGTAACAGTCGCCGACATGGTGCAAATTGATGGTTTTGCTCAGCTCAGTGCTGAAGCCATTGTAGAAGGGCTAACAAACATTAAAAATGAGTTTTTTAAAGTTTACCAGTTAGGCTTTAATCTAACCGCTACCGAAAAGTTAACAGCGGGCGGCCCGTCTGACTCGGCAATCGCCGGGAAAACCATTGTTTTTACCGGATCTATGCAACAAGGTTCACGCGCAGATATGGAAAAACAGGCTAAATTGTTAGGCGCTAAAGTGGCTAAGTCGGTCAGTGGAAAAACAGATTATTTAGTGACAGGCGACAAAGTTGGTGCCAATAAAATTAATGCTGCCAGAGACAAAGGCGTAGAGGTGATTTCTGAAGCAGAGTATTTAGATTTGATCGCTTCTTAAAAATCAGCCCCGGCTGCTTCAGAGTCAGCCTATCATCACTGATTGATAGCGCCGGGGAATTATTAATTTTATTGTTGGATTGCTTCTTTTAGCTAACTGCTAATATGTGGCGGTTTATATCGCCAAAAGGTTCACAATTTGAACTGAAATTTTTGCCTCTTTTTTAAAAGAGAACTATTATTTAAATAGTTTTTTTTACCGCACTAGTAGAAGCTGTTAAAGGACGAAATTTTTTAACCAGCAAAGTCCACTTATATATTGGTTTAACGCTTTGCGGTTCTCACCAATAATGTCATGCTCTCTAGGTAGAGATATTGTAGTTCTAGCAGGGAAGTGATATATGAACGATTATATAAAAGATACCCTTCCGCGCATATTTAGGTCGCCTCATATAGAGAATAAAAATGCGCTGAAATCGACTCTGATTCAAATGGGGTGTTACATAGGGTTAGCCATCCATGTATTGTTTTTATATTTTTTCTGGTTTGAAGGTGTTCAATTATTATTTTTCATTAACCACTTTAGTGTTGCCATGTGGGTTTGGGCCTGTTGGCAAAACTATCGGGGTTATCATGATCAAGCCATTCTTATTGGCTGCACTGAGATTTTAGTGCATGCATTTACGGCTGTGTCTGTGCTTGGGTACGGTTCTGGTTTTCAATTTTATTTATGGCCAGTTGCGTGTTTAATTACACTATCGCCACTGTTAAAACAACTGGTTGCTGGTTGTATTGCCCTTAGTTTTATAGTTATCTTTGCAGTTTTACATTTTTATTATTACGAGATTATACCACCAGATAACTTAGTCAGTTATTTACCCTGGATGTATACCCTTAATGCGATTATTGCGGCAGTACCTCTGTTACTTGGTGTTATGTTGGTTCGTTCTATCACCGAAAAACAACGAAATAAATTAACCAATATGGCCATTAAAGATGAATTAACGGATTTATATAACCGTAGATATTTGAATACTTTTTTTGAAAGCCAGGCTAAATTAGCAAAACGTCAGCCGTCTGGTAGTTTTTGTTTTGCATTGGCGGATATAGATTTTTTTAAAAAAATAAATGATACCTATGGTCATGATGAAGGGGATCGTGTTCTTAAAGATGTCGCTTTCGTATTTAAAAAGTCGACCCGTGAATCAGATTTAGTTTGCCGCTGGGGTGGGGAAGAATTTGTGATTATACTCATGGGTACCCATTTAAAAGATGCAACCCGCATCATAGTCGATATTAAAAATGCAATATTTGACCAGGTGCATATCAGCCAGGATGAAGAAAAAAAAGTAACCGCCAGTTTTGGTGTGGTTAAATGGGACGGTCAAGAATCATTACACGAATTGAATAAAAGGGCAGATGAATTGCTTTATGCAGCAAAAGCAGCTGGCCGAAACCGGGTCTTAAATGAAAACTTTCGTCAGACCTTGAGTCAGCAGCTAACTACTTCTGCTATTGAACCGCACTAATTATTGTGCGTTGACTGATTGTCCATTGTATTGGTGACTGGCAGGTGATAATAAATAGACGTACAAAGGGGCAACCTCTGCGGGTTGTTGCAATTGGCTGGCATCTTCTGCTGGATAAGCATTTCGGCGCATTTCGGTCGCTGTGGCTCCTGGGTTGATGCAATTAAAACGTATTTTTGTATTGTCGTATTCATCTGCTAATACCTGCATCATGCCTTCGGTTGCAAATTTAGAGATTGCATAAGGCCCCCAAAAAGCCCGGCCCTTACGGCCAACCGATGATGAACTGAATACGACAGACGCCGAAGCGGATTTTTTTAATACCGGAAGTAGGGCTTTCATTAACACAAATGGCGCAGTGACATTTACTTTAAACACATTTTCTATCATGTCGGTTGGGAATTGCTCAAATGGCATTACACTGCCAAGTTGGCCCGCACAATGGGCAATGCCATCTAAGCAGCCAAACGTTTGCTCTATTGTTAGCGCAAAATCCCGATAGTTTTGCTCAGTTGCACCTGCTAGATCCATAGGGACAATGGCGGGTTCTTTAACATTTTGTTTAAGCGCCATAATCTCGTCATAGGTTTGTTCTAACTTAGCGGTTGTTTTGCCTAGTAAAATCACTTCTGCGCCATAGTGAGCACAAGCGATCGCGGTCGCTTTGCCAATACCTGCACCCGCACCTGTTACTAAAATGGTTTTATTGTTAAGACATGCGTCTTGATTAAAATAGTCTATTTTCATCATGTTCTTCATTCAGGAAAGGTTTTTGCTTCAACTTCGTTTTTGTATTGGTTGGCAACTTCTAAAATACGGTCACTCATTTGGGCATATTGTTTAGAGAATGGTGGCCAATAATCACCAATACCTAATGCATCATTAATTACCAGAACCTGGCCGTCGGTTTGTGCGCCAGCGCCTATGCCAATCGTTGGGATATTGAGTTCGGCGGTTATTTTAGCACCTAACTCGGCTGGGATATGTTCAACCACTAACATGCCCGCGCCAGCGTTTTGCAGCTTGATTGAATCTAATAAAATTTGTTCTGCTTCTTGTGCGTCACGGCCAACCTTTTTAAAACTGGTCGCTTTTTGTGGTGTTAACCCTGTGTGAGCGACCACCTCAATTCCAGCTGCACAAATGTGTTCAATCGCATCAAAATACGGGCCTTCTAATTTTACGCTGTCGGCACCCGCAGCGATAAGTTTTTTCGCATTTTCAACGGCTTGTGTTGGGCTCTCGTATGACAAGTGTGGTAAATCACCAATAATATGGGTATTGGGCGCACCGCGGCGTACTGCCGCAACATGATAGAGCATATGCTCCATAGTGACATCTCGGGTGCTGGCAAAACCCATCTCGACCATACCGACAGAATCACCGACTAAAATCACTGGGATACCTGCTTGTTCTAAACTGCGTGCCACTGGACAATTGTAGGCCGTTAGCATAGCGATGCGTTGCTTGCCCTTTAATGAGGCTAATGCTTGTAGACTTAATTTCATCTTCAATCAGGCGCGCCAACCGCTTTAGGCTGTGGCAGTCCGCCCCTCCATAATTTGTTATAACAGCTTGATTTTTCGACCCCAAAGCATACTACAAATATGGACTTTTAGAGAACTCAGATCGTAAAAAAATCAACTGCGACTAGTTATAATGATTTTTTTCCTGTTATGATGGACTTAAACAACAAATAAGGAAGCAAAATATGGCGATTGAACGTACTCTTTCAATAATTAAACCCAATGCAGTTGTTGATAACAATATCGGTCAGATTATAGCTAGATTAGAAACAGCTGGTTTACAGGTTGCTGGCATGAAGATGCTGCAACTTGACCGCATGCAAGCAGAAGGTTTTTATGCTGAACATAAAGGAAAGTCGTTTTTTGAAATTCTAATGACTTTTTTAACGTCAGCGCCTGTTGTTGTTATGGTGTTGCAAGGTGAAAATGCAATTGAAAAATACCGTGATATCATGGGCGCAACCGATCCGGCTGAAGCTGAACCAGGCACATTAAGAGCTGATTTTGGCGGTGAAATAGTCACCTACAATGCGGTGCATGGTTCTGATAGCGAAGACAGTGCAGCCCGGGAAATAGCTTATTTTTTTGCAGATAGTGAAGTTTTTAACTATTAATCGATAAAAACTTTGTTCTTGAGCAGTGTATAATTGCATTCATTCTATATTGCCGTAAAATTGCCAGCCAGTTATTAACACAGGTGACCTGAATGAATGCTCAACAAGCTAAAATAAACTTACTCAATTTAACCCGTGAAGGCATGCGTGAGTTATTTGCCTCAATGGGAGAAAAGTCTTTTCGTGCCGATCAAGCAATGAAGTGGATTTACCACTACGGGATGGATAACTTCTCAGAGATGAGTAATTTTAGTAAAGCCTTACGGGCACAATTAGCTGAAACCTGTGTGATTGAAGGCCCTAAAATTAATGTGCGTCAGCAGAGTTCAGATGGCACAATAAAATACGCAATGATTTTAGATGGCGGTCAAGAGGTGGAAACCGTTTGGATCCCAGATGGAGATAGAGCCACTTTATGTGTTTCTAGCCAAGTGGGGTGTGCGCTGGAATGTACTTTCTGTTCAACTGCTCAGCAGGGATTTAACCGCAATCTGACGGTCGCTGAAATTATTGGCCAAGTCTGGCAGGTCGCCAGAGATATAGGTCCGGTTAAAGTGACCAATAAACGTCCAATTACAAATATTGTTATGATGGGTATGGGTGAGCCTCTATTAAATATGGCTAACTTAGTGCCTGCGTTAGAACTTATGATGGATGATCTGGCATTTGGGTTATCTAAACGTCGAGTGACAGTTTCAACCTCTGGTGTTGTACCTGCGTTAGATAAATTAAAAGAAAAAGTGGATGTTGCGTTAGCGATTTCACTGCATGCGCCAAATGATGAACTGCGTGATGAAATTGTACCTATTAACAAAAAATATAATATTGAGACCTTTTTAGCAGCATCTCGTCGTTATATTGATGGCTCTAAAGCAAATGAAAAAGTGACCGTTGAATATGTCATGTTAGACCATATCAACGATAGTACTGATCAAGCGCACGAGTTGGCAAAAGCACTCAAAGATACACCGTCAAAAATTAACCTGATTCCATTTAATCCATTTCCGGGTAGCCCATACGGGCGCTCCAGTAATTCACGTATCGATCGTTTTGCTAAAGTGTTGGCTGAATATGGTTATACCACTGTGGTTCGACGAACGCGTGGTGACGACATAGATGCCGCTTGTGGTCAACTTGTTGGTGACGTGGTTGACCGTACAAAACGTATGCTTAAAAAACAACAAAAAGGTCAATCTTTGAATGTTAAAATGGTCTAAAGCATCAAGCTTGTTAACTGCTTTTATTTTTGCTAGCCAGTTGGCAGGCTGCGTGAGTCAGACGACCTATGTTAATTCAGAAAAACCTTTTTACAATACTCAACATAGCCCAGAAGAAGCGGCCAGTAACCGAATTTCTCTAGGGCTCAAATATTTAGAAAAAGGCAACTCAGCTCGGGCTAAACTAAATATAGATAAGGCCATAGAGTTAGCGCCTGATATGGCGCAGGCCCATTATACCCTGGCTTATTATTATCAGGTGGTTAAAGAGTATGAAAAAGCGGATCAAACGTATCAAAAAGTAATTCGGATGGCCCCAAATAACGCAGATGCGCTGAACAATTATGGGGTGTTTTTATGTCAGCAAGGCCAAATTGAAAAAGCACAACAAATGTTGCAAGCGGCTCTTGAAGTTGAGTCTTATGTCAGAGTCGCACAGACGTATGAAAACTTAGGCATTTGTTTATTTGACCACGATCGGGAACAATTTGCAGAAAAGACCATCCAATACTTGCAACGCGCACTGGCGCACGATGCCAGGCGGTTAAAATCAATCGAAGTTTTACAACAAATTTTTGCAGAGCAAAAAAACTGGGCTCAAGCGCTTTATTATTCCCAGCGTGCACTGGATATTAAAGGCATAGACGCAGATAGTCTATGGAACGCCTACAAACTCGCCATTCTTGCCGACCAACAAAAACAAGCGCAAGAATACGCACGCGTATTGTTAACCCGGTTTGCAAGCTCTGCGCAAGCAGAGAAATTAAGGCAGACTTTATAATGAATACCGATACCCAGCAGGAACCGGAAGAGACGTCGCCAACCTCTCAGATAGGCACGGCGCTTCGGCAAGCGCGCCAGACATTAGGGTTGTCTGAGCTGGATGTTGCAAACAGCCTGAACCTAAAAGCTGAAACTGTCAGTCAGTTAGAAACTGAGCAATTTGATAAAATTGTATCGCCTACCTACGTGAAAGGGTATCTTCGCAGTTATGCTAAGCTTGTCGATTTGAACCCAGAGCACATAGTTGAGCAATATAAAAAGAGTCAGCCGCAAGCCACCCAATCTAAAAACCGCTTACATGGTTTGACTAGTAAAAATGTTGTAGAATCTGCGGATGCTAAATTTGGCTGGGTAGGGACTATTCTCGTTATTATAATTATAGCCTTAATCGCTTTTTGGTGGTGGCAAGGTCAGCCGACAACGGTTTCGCAAAGCGGTTGGCAGCCTGAATCCTCAGTCGAATTACAACAGAACTCTTAGGTTAAAACTTGATGTTTACAGAAAATCCAATCAAACGAAAAAAAACAAAAAAGATATGGGTCGGTGATGTTGCAATTGGTGGCGATGCACCGATTGCCGTGCAGTCGATGACCAATACACTGACCACAGATGTTGCGGCGACTGTTGCTCAAATTAAACGCATACAGGATGCCGGCGGCGATTTGGTGCGTGTTTCTGTACCAACCATGGAAGCGGCAGAAGCTTTTAAGTTAATTAAACAGCAAACTGAGATCCCGTTAGTTGCTGATATTCATTTTGACTATCGAATAGCATTAAAGGTGGCGGAATACGGGGTGGATTGTTTGCGCATCAACCCTGGGAATATTGGTCGTGAAGACAGGATCAGAGCGGTTGTTGATTGTGCTCGTGATAAAAATATTCCGATCCGAATTGGGGTTAACGGCGGCTCATTAGAAAAAGACTTGCAAGAAAAATACGGTGAGCCAACGGCGCAAGCTCTGCTTGAGTCGGCGATGCGTCATGTTGATATTTTAGATCGGCTTAACTTTGATCAATTTAAAGTCAGTGTAAAAGCATCGGATGTTTTTTTAGCCGTGGATGCATATCGTTTATTATCTTCGCAAATAAACAATCCATTACACCTAGGCATTACCGAAGCCGGCGGTGCTCGTACCGGTGCGGTTAAATCTGCGATTGGTCTGGGCATTTTATTAAACGAGGGCATAGGGGATACTTTACGTATTTCACTGGCTGCTGATCCAGTTGAAGAAATCAAAGTAGGTTTTGACATTTTAAAATCATTACGCATTCGCTCACGTGGTATTAATTTTATTGCTTGCCCAAGTTGTTCACGGCAAGAGTTTGATGTGATTAAAACCGTAAATGAACTTGAGCAGAGATTAGAAGATGTCACTACACCTATGTCGGTATCTATTATAGGTTGTGTTGTAAATGGCCCAGGTGAAGCTTTAGCGTCGGATATAGGTTTAGCCGGTGCACAGAATAAAAGTGGCTTTTATATTGAAGGTGAGCGTCAAAAAGAGCGCATTGATAATGATAAGCTGGTTGAAACATTGGAGCGTCAAATTCGTGCCCAAGCCAATAAAATGGATAAAAATCTTAGGATTAAGGTCACTAATGCGAGCTAATTTGGTAATTTAGTGTTACTGGCCTATAATCTCGCGTCGAATTAAATAAATAAACAATTACAGCAGAATTTTTACAGGATTTCAGAGTGTCAAAAAATATTCAGGCAATCCGTGGTATGAACGATTGTCTGCCACAACAAACGCCACTATGGCAAAAAATTGAAGCCGTATTAAGAGATGTCGCTAGTAGCTATGGTTATAGTGAGATCCGTATGCCGATCGTTGAAATGACAGAGTTGTTTAAACGCTCGATAGGCGAAGTGACAGATATTGTCGAAAAAGAAATGTACACTTTTGATGATCGTAACGGTGACAGTTTAACCTTACGTCCAGAAGGCACCGCAAGTTGTGTCCGAGCCGGAAATCAACATGGTTTGTTATACAATCAGACACAACGTCTTTGGTATATGGGGCCTATGTTCCGTCATGAACGCCCACAAAAAGGTCGTTATCGTCAATTTCATCAATTTGGGGTAGAGACCTTTGGCATGCATGGCCCTGATATTGATGCTGAAGTGATTGCAATGACCGCCAGATTTTGGCAAAAAGCTGGTATCAGCGATAAGGTTCGATTAGAGATTAACTCGCTTGGTTCTAATGAAGAAAGAGCGGCATATCGTGAAGCTTTGGTGGCTTTTTTAAGCAAACATGAAAGTGCGTTGGATGATGATTGCAAACGCCGCATGTTGTCTAACCCGCTGCGGGTTTTAGACAGTAAAAATCCTCAGGTACAAGCGATTCTAACGGACGCACCTAAACTATCTGATTATTTTGGTGAGCAATCAAACGCACATTTTAATGGTTTGTGTGAACGTTTAGACGCACTCGGCATCCAATATCAAGTGAATAGTCGTTTAGTAAGGGGTTTAGATTATTACAATCATACTGTTTTTGAATGGATCACCGACAGTTTAGGTGCTCAAGGCACTGTCTGTGCAGGTGGCCGATATGATGGTCTGGTTGAGCAGCTAGGTGGAAAACCTACACCAGCGGTAGGATTTGCAATGGGCCTAGAGCGATTAGTTTTATTATTAGAGACGTTAGGCTTAGATAAAGACGCACGGCGCATAGTTGATGTGTATGTTGTGATGTTAGGGCAACAAGCTGAAGTAAAAGGCCCTGCATTAATTGAAAAATTGCGTGACCAATTACCTGATGTAAGAGTGCAATTAAATTGTGGCGGCGGCAATTTTAAAAAACAATTTAAAAAAGCTGATAAAAGTGGCGCTCAGATTGCGTTAGTTTTAGGTGATGATGAAATCACTGCAAACCAAGTGACCATTAAAGCACTACGTGAGCAAGCCGAACAAAAAACAATAGCGCTGGACAAACTGGCGGAAGAACTAAACACAGTGCTGTAAGGGGACAGTGATGGAAATTTATTCTACAGAAGAACAACAAGTTGAAGCGATTAAGAGCTTTTGGGCTAAATATGGCAAAGCTGTGATCGGCGGTGTTATTTTGGGCCTGGGGGGGATTTATGGTTATAAAGTTTGGCAGCAAAATAAATTAGAAGCACAAGAAGCTTTGTCGGTGCAATACAATGGGTTAATAGAAAGCCAGAATATTGATCAAGCAGCGGCCAATGATTTTGTGAACCAAAACAGTGATTCTGGTTACGCTGAATTAGCCGCGCTAAATTTGGCAAAGTCTTATGTGGCTGAAAATCAATTAGCGAAAGCGAGTGAGCAATTAAGTTGGGTCGTAAAACAAAGTTCAGATCCGGCGCTGCAAGATTTAGCTCGCATTCGTTTAAGTCGAGTGCAAATTGCTCAGCAAGATTTTCAAGCGGCTATTGCGACCTTAGATGCGGTTGTTAATGAAGGATTTAAAACCCAAGCAGCTGAACTTAAAGGTGATGCTTATTATTTTCAGGAAGATTTAGATCGAGCACTTATGGCTTATCAAGCGGCAGCTGATGCTGGCGGTTTAGATAACAGCCCGACGCTGAAACTTAAATTAGATAACCTCAACAAAAATAATGGTGTGGTTGCGCTGTAATGAAATTAAACTTAACCCGTTCGCTGACTGCTATCAGTTTAGCCGTTTTAATTAATGCCTGCTCTTCAAACGATATTGATCCGGATTTATTGCCAGCAGAGCGACCCGAAATCGAAAATAAGGTGGCTACTGAGGTCAACTGGCAAGCAGAAGTTGGTGATGGCGTAGCGAGTTATTATACCCGACTTAAACCGGCTGCTGGTTATCAGATGATCTTTGCAGCCGATCGCGAAGGGTTAATCAAAGCATTTGAAGAAAAAACGGGTAAGCTGGTCTGGCAACAAGATATCCGTGAAGGTGAAACTGACATATGGCATTGGTTAGGTTTTAAAAGTTTACCGCCAGCGCGAGTGGGCGGTTTAGTCGCCTCGTATCAAAAACTCTATGTCGGCACTGAAAATGGTGATTTGGTGGCCTTAAATGTCGAAACCGGAGAACCGGTTTGGCGCAGTCGTGTTGCTGGTGAAATTTTATCAGCCCCGGTTGTTGAATCGGGTAAAGTGATTAGTGCTTTATCATCTGGCCAAGTGGTTGCGCTTGATGCTGAAGATGGCGAAGAAGTTTGGCAATCATCGGCCGATGTGCCTGCGCTAACCTTGCGAGGAGCTTCATCACCGGCTTTTGTGCAAGGTGGTGTGTTTGTAGGGACTGGCAGTGGTAAGGTAGTGACACTTAACTCTGAAAATGGCCAAATGGCGTGGGATGTGCAAGTTGCTAAACCTCAAGGTGCAACGGACTTAGCGCGGATAGCCGATGTTGATGCGTCTCCGATAGTGAATGGTTACAACCTGTATGCATTTTCTGCGGGTGGTGCGCTAACCATGTTAGACTTACGTAATGCGCGTGAGGTCTGGAAACGTGAATACCGTGGTTATCAAAATATGAGTTTGGCTGGCAATCAGTTATTGTTTAGCGATGAGCGCAGTATTATTTATGCACTGGATAGCCGCACCGGTGTTGAGTTGTGGTCAAATAACCAATTGCGTAATCGACACGTAACTGCCGGTGCCATTTGGCAAGACTATTATGCGGTGGGTGACTTTGAAGGCTACTTATATTTATTTGATATCGCCACTGGTCAGCTTTTGTACAGCAATAAAATCAGTGATGAAGCTTTATTAGCACAGCCAATTGTGGTTGATGAGCAACTAGTGATTCAAACCCGTGATGGTGAGGTGTTAGTGTTAGTGCAAGCAACTCAAGGTCGTACGGCAACGGAATCAGCAGAAAACACAGAGCAATGATGGCTGGTGAGGTCTCGTCATTAACCATTATTGGTTATGTTGAATCGCCATACAAAGAAAAATTTGCCGTGCCGCGTCAGCCAAATTTGGCGACAGAAGCGCGCGGCAAAATATGCCTGACCCAGGATTTTTCCCGCCCCGAATTATTTACTGGTTTGGAAAAGTTTAGCCATATCTGGTTAATTTTTGCCTTTCATCTGGCTAAACAAAATAACCGCAGTATGGTTCGCCCACCTAGATTAGGCGGTAACCAAAAAGTGGGTATATTTGCGTCAAGAAGTCCTTTTAGGGTAAACAACTTAGGTCTATCCTGTGTCGAGTTTAAAGGATTTGAAAACAAAACCAATGGGTTAAATTTGTTGGTGGCAGGATTAGATTTAGTTGATGGCACACCAATTTACGACATTAAACCTTATTTACCATACGCCGATGTAATCACCACTGCGACTTCAGGATTTGCCGAATCAGCACCAACGGCCGAATTGAGTGTTGAGTTTGAAGCTGGTTTAAATAATCAGTTGAAGGCCTGCGAACAAGTGTATCCGGGTTTTAAAACTTTATTAATCCAAGTATTAGGTCAAGATCCCAGGCCTGCGTTTCATTCTGATCCCGAGCGTATTTATGGAGTGGCACTGGTTAACTGGAATGTGCGTTTTAGTGTGAATAAACACAGTTTGATGGTGTGTGATATTCAACCATTAACAGGCTCTAACGATACCCTTTAAGCGGTGACTCAAAGCTCACCTGGCGCAATAAAAAACGAACGGCTGATAAATAAACTCGCTAATGCAATAATAAAAAACAATAAACGAACCGTCGAGCTGGTATCTGTTAACCATGCTTGCTGGTTGTAATTTAGTTGCTGGTTATTAATTTGCACTGTTAAATAACCATTTAGATCGCCGTCTTCGTTTTGCAGTGGTTTGACTATCTGAGTGATTTGGGTGTTTGTTTCTTCAACTGAACCACTGGCCAGTAATAAACCTTTAGGATCGGCCAATTCAATCGAATGAATTAAATCTGCTTTCAACATTTTTTCTATTAGTGCGTTCAGGCTGTCGGCCTGTAATACTTCTTGGTTAAATTGCTGTGCCAATACATCGGCAAATTGATGCGCGGTTTGGTAGCTGTTAACGGCAAAATCAGCGCGGCTTTTGTTTTCGTATTGAAACCATAATAATAAGGCTAAAAAAATCAACAAAGAGCCAAGTGCAGCTTGAGTTAATTTGCGCACTATCCAGCGCTTTTTATCAAATAAAAAGGTACCAATAAACTTCATCGTTTAGCCCAGAGTGATTTAGCGTACGCTAAGTTTATACAAAAGTGCATGAATTTTCAGTACAATAAACGCATTATTCCCATAATGAGAAAATTTAAGTGTCAAAAAATCTTCATTTTTTAGCTGCGCCTTTAGCCGAAGTGGGCAGTGATGAACAAGTGTTAAGCGTTCAGCTTGATGATGGCAACTTGTTTATTCAAACAGCCACGAATACGGTCGATAGTGATTTTGAATTAGTTTGTTTAGCCAATCAGATGAGTGAGCAAACATTTAAACAAGTACACCAGTTTTTTGCTAAACAAGCGGCAACTGGTTATGCCCAATACCTGCCAGGAAGCACTGAGATAGTGATCCGCTGGCCATTACAAGCTGAATTGGCCGATGCTGAATTGCGCCAATTAAAAGACTGGGCGGCGGATAAACAAATTGATATCTGGCAATTAACGCCCGATCGCCCGAGTTTGGCTAAACCTGGTTTATTAGTGATGGATATGGATTCAACTACGATAAAAATTGAATGTATTGATGAAATTGCCAAATTAGCCGGGGTCGGTGAGCAAGTTGCTGAAGTCACAGAGTTAGCTATGCAAGGTAAACTCGATTTTGCCGAAAGTTTACGTGGCCGAGTTGGCACTTTGAAAAATGCACCTGTGGATATTATTGAGCAGGTAGCGAGTGATCTTCCTCTTATGCACGGTTTAGAGAATTTGATAAAACATTTAAAACAAGCAGGCTGGAAAATTGCGATTGCCTCTGGCGGTTTTACTTATTTTGCGGACCGATTAAAAGATCAATTGGGTTTAGATGCGGCTGTTGCGAATCAATTAGAAATCGATGGCGATAGATTAACTGGGCAGGTACTGGGAGACATTGTTGATGCGCAAGTAAAAGCAGATACTTTGCAGAAGTTAGCTGTTGAATATGGTATTGAGCCAGGACAAACGGTTGCTATGGGAGATGGGGCGAATGATCTTGTGATGATGTCAGCCGCTCAGTTAGGGGTTGCGTTTGAAGCTAAACCTTTAGTGCAAGAGCGAGCTGATTTAGCGATTAATTATCATGGTTTAGACGCCTTACTTGCGATTTTAAAAAGCGCCTAAGGTAACAAGTTGACAGCGACAGAGCCTGTTCGCCTAGCATAAAGCTAGGCGATTGACAGTGACATTTTGACTGCTAAGTTTAACGTTCAAATGGATTTATCAGTTTGGGGATGATTGATCTGATAAACATTGGTGGAGTTTTTAATATGGTGGCTTGAAATAAACCACAGACCGCCATTAAATGTTGTTCAAAGCTACGCGCAGCAGTTAACGAATCCCGCGCCAAATCCTGCATTTCATTTTTAAAATAATTTAAATCGACTTCGTCGGTTGCGCCAATATGATATTTAAGAATAGCGAATTGTTTTGCATTAGCAACCTGCTGATGCAACCAGTCAGATAGCGCGGCAAGATCGGAAAATTGACTATCGTGGTGGACAGTCACCGATTCGTCACGGCTAAAACTCAAATAAATATAACCGTTTTGATAGCGGCTATCTGTTAAACCTGCTTTTAAATATTGATTAAAAAAATCTTTATCTTGCAACTTTTCCAATAGTTGTTGCTGTTTTGGTGACAGTGGCTGTAACAGGTTTGATTTTCCTGTCATCCAGCTGAGCGCTTGATAACTTTTATTGCGCTTTCGCCGAATCAAATAACTTAAACTATCGCTATTATTTAATAATAAACTGGTTAAAAATGATGGTTCAACTTGCGTTAAGTGAGGGGTATATTTTTCGGCGACTAAATGGTCAAACAAAATACGGCCCGAATGTAAAGCTTCGTCGGCATAAACAGCTTTTAAGTTGTAAATTGTCTCAGCATCATTTTTATCAACAACTTGATAGGTAAAACCAAGTTCTTCAACACTGCGCAAACCCAAACCGGGTAAGCGGATATTAACGTAAGAATCAACGGCTAATTTAAGTGGCGTTTTGCTATAAATTTTTAATCCATTTTTAGAAAAATCTAAGCTTTGTGTTTGGTAACACAGGGCCTCGGTCGTCACTATTACGGCGGTATTAAATGCATACCTTGGCTCTTTCCGGGTATCCGGTTTAAACTCCGAAGCAACTGAAGCTAGGGATGGGGTCGCTGTATAATTCAGTGTGATAGCGTCGAGTTGCTCAGTAGAAAGCGGGGCGCTGGACAGCGCAACCGGGCGCTCTAATTGCTCTAGCCTATGTGTTACGTCAGTGAGCAAAACGAGTGGGTCGCGCAGTTGAACCCGGAAGATCCGCGGGCCAATTTGCTTTGATTTGCATTGCAATTGCTGTTTAATGTCAGCCGTAAGTTCGGCATAGGGCAGGGCAAAAGCGTTTTGATCATTGGCAAAAAATACCGCTAAATATTGCTCACCGTTCAGCTCGGTGCGCAGCATTTTTAAGCGTTTAAAACATAAAAGAGCGGCTAAACAAGATTCATCTTTGTTATTTTTGAATGCTTGATACAGGTGCTGATTCACTGAGTTAATAAGTATATCTGTTAGTTGATCACCTTCGTCAGCCGACCAGTCGACGAGAATTGGTAACTGTTCGCTATTCAGGGCGTACCAGTACTCACCACTTTGAATACTTAAAGCCGCTAACTTATCATCTACGTTTAGAATATAATTTTGCTGTTTTTCTTTTATAAAACGGCGGATCGCTCGACTATAATCGGGCGCGGGGTGTTTATTATTAATTGCTAAAAATAGATAAATACTGTTTTCAATCACTTGGACCCTATTTATATCGAATAATACCCAGCCTAATGATTTTTGCTCTGGCTCTGTATTGAATTGACTAAAATAGACACCAACGGCTTGCAGCCCAGTGATTTCTTTAAGGTGAACTTTAGCGATTTTTAATTGACAACCATGCTCTGAAATATCACAAGTTTTACCGAGAAATTGAATGCCTGGACGACCTGATATTTCAACATGGCTGACATAGCGCAGGCGTTTTTCGGCTCGTTTAATCTGCTCACGATAGTGAATTAAAGAAGACTGCGCAGTGCTGGTTGAGCGTGTGTTAGATGGTTCTTTTTTTTGCACGCGCTGCATAACAGCCAGATAAACACCTAGGGTATAACGCCCAAAATATTTAATTTTTTGTTTAAAAACCTGTTCAGTTTCAGCCGTTAAAAAGTGACCTATGCCTTGATGTTCAATAAAAACCGTAGGCGCGTTACTGACCGCGCGCAAATCAATTTTTCGATAGCTGGGTTCACGGCGACGTTTAATTTCCATTTTAATAACAAATTTTTCTGCGTCGCTCAGATGGGCTGTGCGACGGATAAAATAATCGTTATACTCTTTGTCTTGTAACTGACAAATTAAATCGTCTAATAAATCCTGATGCTGGTTAAGGATGGGATCTAACTGTATCTCCATCATAGTTTTTTTAATCCCAAAAATTAATTTTTTTTAAACTAGCAATATTTCAAATCTTTGACCAGTACTTTTTTTCGACAGGATCTGAGATTAAATACGAGATAGACGCACGATAGGACAAATATAGTGGCAAAAAGCAAATCAACCTGGGTCTGCTCTGAATGTGGGGCGGATTATTCACGCTGGATGGGACAATGCAAAGCCTGCCAAGCTTGGAATACCATTAGTGAATTTAGAGTGGCTAAAGCAAGTCATCAAAAAGATAACTTTAGTGGTTATGCAGGCCAGGTACAAGCTAAAATCGAAACATTAAACAGCATAGAACTGCAAGAAGTACCACGAATTTCTACCGGCTTGGCTGAGTTTGACCGTGTTTTAGGTAAAGGTATAGTGGCCGGGTCGGCTGTGCTGATTGGTGGCTCACCGGGGGCAGGTAAAAGTACTTTATTATTGCAAACCATGTGTTATCTAGCCGAGCAGTATGAGGTTTTATATGTAACGGGTGAAGAATCTTTACAGCAGGTCGCAATGCGGGCTGACAGATTAGGATTAGCAAAAGATAAACTCAAATTGTTGTCTGAAACCAATGTTGAAAATATTTGTCAATTGGCCAGTCAGTCGAAACCAAAAATTATGGTGATAGATTCGATTCAGGTGATGCATATGGCAGATATCCAGTCGGCTCCGGGCAGTGTCTCTCAGGTTCGAGAGTCGGCCGCTTATTTAACCCGCTATGCAAAACAACAGGGCGTTGCTATTTTTATGGTCGGCCATGTGACTAAAGATGGCTCATTAGCTGGACCTAAAGTGTTAGAACATTGTATTGATTGCTCAATTTTATTAGATGGCAGTAGTGATAGCCGATACCGTACCCTTCGCAGTCATAAAAACCGCTTTGGTGCGGTGAATGAGTTGGGTGTGTTTGCGATGACGGAAAAAGGCATGAAAGAGGTGAAAAACCCTTCAGCCATCTTTTTATCACGTGCCGACGAAGCTGCATCAGGCACTTTAGTTATGGTTATTTGGGAAGGTTCCAGACCCCTAATGGTTGAAGTTCAAGCACTTGCTGACGATTCACAGCTGGCAAATCCACGTCGTGTGACTGTGGGGCTTGAGCATAATCGTTTGGCGTTATTATTGGCTGTATTGCACCGTCACGGTGGCATCGCGGTGGGCGATCAGGATGTGTTTGTCAATGTTGTTGGGGGGGTTAAAGTCACTGAAACGGCAGCAGATTTAGCCGTTTTATTAGCGCTAGTTTCTAGTTTTCGCAATCAGATATTGCCGCAAGATTTAGTCGTTTTTGGCGAAGTGGGGTTATCTGGCGAAATAAGGCCAGTGCAAAATGGTATAGAAAGGTTAAAAGAAGCAGCTAAACATGGTTTTAAAAAAGCAATAGTGGCACGCCAAAATGCCCCTAAAACACCGCCGGCAGGCATGCAGGTGATTGCCGTTGGGCGGTTAAACGAAGCGTTGGAAGCCATTTAATGTTGGCTTAAAAACTTAATCGCATGGCGGGCTTGATCAATATACCCACCAGCAAACATGTTGGCATGATTTAAAATATGATAAAGGTTATAAATGTGCTGTCTGTCAGCTGCATCTTTCGGTAATGGCCAAGCGGCTTGATAAGCTTGATAAAAATCGTCTGGGAATCGAGCAAATAATTGGCTCATAGCAATATCAATTTCACGATCGCCATAATAGCTGGCTGGGTCATAAATGACCGGGGTATCGGCACAAGCACTGATATTGCCAGACCATAAATCACCATGAAGCAAGCAGGCTTCAGGTTTGTGAGGTTTTAACAGACCATGAACTAAGGCGACTATATCGTCAATGTCGCCAAAAAGGATGCCTTTTTCAGCTAATAATTCTAACTGTGCACCGATTCTTTGCTCACTAAAAAAGTTTGACCAATTTGACGACCATTGATTTTTTTGCCCTGTGTGGCCAATAAAATTGTCGTCGTCAAAACCATATTTGGCTTGCACATCGGCTTTATGTAACTTAGCTAACTGGGTGCCAGCCAAACGCCAGGCTGTCTGTTTTGGCTGTGTTAACTCAAGCGCTTCTAAAACCAAAAAACTAAAGGTTTTGCTGCGACTACAGGCGATGATATCCGGGACTTTGATGGTTTTAGTACGGGCTATTTTTTTTAGTGCGTGTGCTTCGGCTAAAAAAGCATCATAAAATGCAGCCTGATTGACTTTAATAAAATAAGCTTGTCTATTTTGATCTGTGGCTAAATAGCTTTGGTTTATATCACCACCACTGACGGGCGTGGTTTTTATAAAGCTAACCGGCTGCGCCAATTGCTGGGCGACTTCTTCTGCGATAATTTGCCACATGCGTATCAACCTTAATTAAGATAAACTTTGCACTTGATTGAGCAAGGCTTGCAAGCCATTTGTTCGAGATTCACTGATATGGTTTTGCAATGAATATTCGCTTAAACAGGCGTTTAAATCAAAATTCTTTTGCTCTAAGGTGCTCAATTTATTGAGTCTGTTAAGAATAATATAGAGTAATCCGCTGACAATGCGAGCTTCACTGGTCGCATAATATTGATTATTTTGTTTTACGAGCCAGACTTGGCTCTCGCAGCCGGCGACTATATTAACCGGATCTAACCATTCTGGTGAAAATTGATCTTTGTTAAGACGACCTAACAACATTAAAAAACGATATTTATTTTGCCAGCTTTTAGCAGTTTTTATCTGATTGAGCAGGTTTTGTCCTTGTATGTCTTGTTCATTCATATAAAAGATTCCAACGTTTTTATCGCCTCTATCAGTTGTTCGATATCTTTTTGTTCGCTATAAGCAGCCACTGAAGCACGAATGATCCCCTGAGGATTAAGTTGTTTCACTGCTGGCATTGCACAAAGATAACCATAACGAAGCGAGATCCCCATTTGACTTAATAATTCGCCTGCATCAGAACTATGCATCCCTCTGACAGAAAAACTTAAAGCACCACAAAAAGGGCCTTGTCCATAAACTTGAATATAATCTAATTGATTTAATTCATTTAACAGGGTTTTGATTAATCTGGTTTCGTGCTGAAAATGGTGTTCAGACAGTTGGTTTTGACGAAATTTAACCGCAGCCCCAAAGGCGTATACAGCAGCCGTATTGGGCGTGCCAGCTTCAAATAAAAAAGGTGCTGGGCTAAAAACACTATGATGATTGTCCACTTCACGAACCATTTCACCGCCATACAAAAGAGGGGTTAAGTTTTTTAATAGTTTGTGGCTGACATACAACACACCTAACCCTGTGCCAGCATACATTTTATGGCCAGAAAAATAATATGCATCTACTGCAAGTGCGGTTAAATCGGGCGTTAAATGGTTAATTGCCTGAGCGCCGTCAATTAGCAAAAACGCATCACTTGTTTGGCTGACGAGTTGCTGAGCAAGCTCAATATCTTGTTTTAAGCCAGTTGAGTTTGCTACATGAGGCAGACAAACCACTTTGGTATTTTTATTTAATAAGGTTTTTAATTGACTGACGGCAATACGGTAATCATTTTGCAGCGGCAATATGTGCAGCTTAAAATGATATTGTTTGGCCAGTTGTTGCCAGCAGACAAAACTCGCGTGATGATCAGCGAGCGAAATAATCACTTCATCCTGAGGGGTTAACTGAGCCGCTAATGAGTAGGCCAATAAGTTTGACGCTTCGGTGGCACTTTTACACCAGATGATCTGTCTTTTGTCTGCCACGTTTAACCAAGCTGCTGTTTGCGCTCGTATCAGTTCAAATTGATTGGTGTTTTTAATCGCTTGTGGGTGACTGGAACGATGAACTGTGGCATGCATTCGCTGATAATATTGATTAATTTGCGCTAATGCTGGCTCACAGATATGAGTCGTTGCGGCATTGTCTAGATAGCAGCTAGTTGGATTTTGTTTAAAAAACGGAAATGCGCGTTTGTTTGTATTATCCATAGAGACGGTACCTTCATGCGGTTTATTGGCACGCTTAAACCGCGTCAACTAGCGTTTTATCCTGCCCTAAAAATGCAAAATGATACGCATATTCTTTGACCTTGCAAGTTGAACCATGATTTTTAGTTGACTTGTTTAAATTTTAAACGTAAATTTTAAACAAGTGTTTGAAACATGTGTTTACTTTGCGATGAAAAAATTAACCACAGCAGACAAAATTTTACTGGCGGCAGAAGAGCTTTTTGCTGAACAAGGGTTTAATCATACCTCATTGCGGGAGATCACACAGCGAGCTGGGGTTAACCTAGCTTCAGTCAATTATCATTTTGGTTCCAAAAAATCTTTAATCCAGGCTGTATTAAAAAGTTATCTAGATGTTTTAGTGCCAGAACTTGTATCTGGTTTAGCTAAGCTTAGAGATTCTTCATTAAATTGCGAAACCCTATTAGAAACCTTGGTTGAGCCGCTCCTAAAACTGAGTCAGGTTAATCCGGTTAAAGCGCGCAATTTTATGGTTTTGGTTGGACGGGGTTATAGTGAAAGCCAAGGGCATTTACGGCGATATATCGCAGAGCATCATCACCAAGTTTTAAATCAAGTTTGGCAAAAAATGGCGACTGCGTTGCCGCATGTTAATCAGCAAACGCTATTTCTACGTCTCCATTTTACCTTGGGTGCGCTCGTATTTGTGATCACAGCCAATCAGGCATTAGAAGAAATCTCCGCTGCGGACTTTAAACAAACGGAACATTTGCAGGACATTTTGGCAAAGTTTGTGCGGTACGCAGCTGCGGGTTTGCAATCAGATAATACAACTTCCTTGTTAAATTGGTCGGGAGACTGAAAATGTTAGTAATTTGCCTCATTATTGTACTTGCAGTGATTATTGTCCTGCGTAATCAAGATTTACGGCTACGATATGTAACCGGACCTATTTTTAAAGTATTTAAAAAGGTATTGCCGGCAATGTCTACAACCGAGCAGGAGGCAATGGAAGCAGGGGATATCTGGTGGGACGGAGAAATTTTTAGTGGTCGGCCAGACTGGCAGAAGATGCATCAATACCCAGATGCGCAGATGTCGCCAGAGGAACAAAGTTTTTTAAATAATCAAGTTGAAACCTTGTTAGACATGTTGGACGACTTTAAAATTGTTCACCAGGATAAAGATTTACCACCCGAGGTATGGCAATACCTGCGTGATAACGGCTTTTTTTCGCTGATAATAGGCAAAGAATATGGTGGTTTAGATTTTTCAGCAACGGCTAATTCTTCGATTGTCGCTAAGATAGCCAGTCGCAGTGTCAGTGCCGCGGTTTGTGTGATGGTTCCTAACAGCTTAGGTCCTGGTGAGCTGTTGACCCGTTATGGCACTGAGCAACAAAAAAACTTTTGGTTGCCTCGTTTAGCCGATGGCCGCGAGCTTCCTTGTTTTGCGTTAACGGGTCCTGAAGCGGGTTCAGATGCCGGCGCGATCCCAGATAAGGGCATTATCTGTGAGGGAGAGTTTGAGGGGCAAAAAACACTCGGGATCAAGCTTACATGGAATAAGCGCTATATTACGCTAGCCCCTGTGGCAACAGTGTTAGGTTTGGCGTTTAAGTTATCTGATCCGGAACAACTGCTTGGTGGTAAAACCGATTTAGGCATCACTTGTGCGCTGATCCCAACGGCTCACCCAGGGGTTGAAATCGGCGATCGCCATTTTCCTATGGGATTGGCATTTATGAATGGCACCACATCAGGCAAAGATGTTTTTATTCCCCTTGAGTGGATTATTGGTGGACCTGATTATGCAGGCAAAGGCTGGCGTATGTTGGTTGAATGTTTATCTGCGGGTCGGGGGATATCATTGCCGGCTTTAGCAACGGCAATCGGTCATACTGCGGTAAAAACAACGTCTGCCTACGCCGCGGTGCGCAAACAATTTGGTTTATCTATTCAAAAATTTGAAGGAGTACAGGAATCACTCGCCCGGATTATCGCAAATACTTATACGCTAGAAGCTGCGCGTAAATTTACCACCTCTGCATTAGACAGTGGTTTTAGTCCTTCAGTGGTGACCGCAATCAGTAAATATCATATGACAGAAATAGGTCGTCAAATTATGAATGACAGCATGGATATCCATGCTGGTAAAGCCATTCAGTTAGGCCCTAAAAACTATTTAGGTCATTTATATTGGGGCGTACCTGTTGCTATTACGGTTGAGGGCGCGAATATTTTAACCCGAAATTTAATGATTTTTGGGCAAGGTGCGACCCGATGCCATCCATTTGTTTATCAAGAAATGCAAGCGGCAGCAGATCAGAATGAGCAAAGAGGCAGAGAAACTTTTGATCAGCTATTTATCGGCCATGTGAAATTTACCGCGACCAATTTTGTCCGTTGTTTGGCACACGGTTTGACTTTAGGTAAATTGAGTCAGACCCCAGTCAGTGGTGAAACCGCCCATTATTACCAACAATTAAATCGGTTAAGTGCCGGTCTGGCGCTTGCAACAGACATTTCTATGGGCGTATTGGGCGGTGCATTAAAACGTCGTGAAATGATATCAGCGCGGCTTGGAGATGTATTAAGCCAGATTTATTTAGCCAGTGCCATTTTAAAACGCTATGAAGAAGATGGTCGTCAGCGCTGTGACCTGGCAACAGTACATTATGCGCTGAAAACCTGTTTATACGAAGCGGGACAAGCGTTTGATGGCTTTTTTGCTAATTTTACACCAACCTGGTTAGCTGTGATCTTAAAACGAGTGATTTTTCCGTTTGGCATTAATTATCATAAACCGGAAGATGAAATCGCGGTCGCCGTTTGTGACCACATTTATAATTATCCGGCACTACGTAAACGCTTGAGTCGTTTATGTTATACAGGTCGCAGTGCCGAGCAATCGACCGCTGCTGTTGAAGCGGCTTACCAAGCAATGCGTCAGTGCAAAAATATCGAACAAAAGGTGCTGCGGGCACAAAAAGATGGCCAACTAAACAAACGTCAACCTTGGTCTGATACCATAGATCAAGCGCTTGCGGCTAACATCATATTGGCCAATGAAGCTGAGCAGTTAAAACAAGCAGATGAGTTACGCAAAAAAGCCATTGCAGTTGATAGTTTTGATAAAGAGCAATTGCCGTGACCTTGATAAGGGTGTTAACCTTAATGACTTTTTAACAGCCTGAAGTAAAGTCATGTCATTGATGATAGATATTGAAGGGGTTGAGCTGCAAGCGGAAGAAAAAGAACGTTTGCGCCACCCCTTTGTGCATTCCGTTATTTTATTTGCCCGAAATTATCAATCGCCGGCTCAAATCACTCGGTTGAGTCAATCCATTCGTACTGCTGCTGGCAAACCAGTGATCATTGCCGTTGATCAGGAAGGCGGGCGTGTACAGAGATTTATTGATGGATTTACTCGGCTGCCGTCAATGCGCTCACTTGCTCAGTATGCGCAGGAAAAATCCGATTTATCCGCGCTCACCGCGGTCGCTTATGTCATGGCCTGTGAGCTGAACGAAGTGGGCATTGATTTAAGTTTTGCGCCTGTTTTAGACTTGGACGGTATTTCTGATGTAATAGGGAGTCGGAGTTTTGCCCAGGATGCCAACTCAGTGACCCTATATGCTAATGCCTATATAGAAGGCATGCATCTGGCGGGCATGTCTGCCGTTGGTAAACATTTTCCGGGCCATGGTAACGTTAAAGCAGATACGCATTTCCATCAAGCTGTCGATACCCGTTCGGCAACCCAGATAAAAGAACTGGATATGGCGGTATTTAAACATTTTATTGAGGCAGATAAATTGCAAGGTATTATGCCTGCACATGTTGTTTACCCTGCGATTGATAAATATTCGGCAGGTTTTTCTAAAATCTGGTTACAACAAATTTTAGCCACCGAGCTTGGTTTTAACGGCATTATTTTTAGTGATGACTTGTCTATGCAAGGTGCACATGCGGCCGGTGACTACTGTGAGCGAGCGCAGGCGGCACTCGCAGCGGGATGTAATATTATTTTAGCGTGCAATAATGCAGCTGCGCAAAAACAAATTCTGGCTAACTTTAATACTCAAATCGACACTGGAAGTTTAATTAAACTTAGATCACTGACGGCAAGTGATTTATATCAATCAACGAACCAGCGTAAACATTTAGAGCTGTTAGCATATGGTAAAAAAGTGGCCGCTGAACTGGCTGGCGAGTAACTTTTAATAAGGAATAAGATGTCAAAACCTGAGTTAAAATACGTGAATTCAATATTATTTGTTTGTTTAGGTAATATTTGCCGTTCTCCAACTGCCCATGCAGTATTTAGGCAATTGGCCCAAAGTAAACTTCCCAACATACAAATTGATTCGGCTGGAACAGCTGGTTACCATACGGGGGCTAAACCAGACAAAAGAGCAAAATCAGCAGGGGAGCAACGCGGTTATGATTTTTCTTCGATTAGTGCACGGCCAGTCGTTGCGGAAGACTTTGAGCACTTTGATTTGATTTTGCCAATGGATCGACAAAATTACCAAGACTTAATAGACCAAGCTGATCCACAATATCATTATAAGATTGTGATGTTTTTGGAGTTTGCAAAAAACTATCCAGACGTAGACGAAGTACCGGATCCTTATTATGGCGGCAGCAAAGGATTTGAATATGTATTGGATTTAGTAGAAGATGCTTCTCATGGGCTGCTTGAACAGCTTTCTTGAAATAGATTAAATGAATTAAAGGCAGGTAAATAGAGTGACAAATTGGTCTCCTAACTCATGGCGCAATTTTCCGATAGTGCAACAACCTAAATACCCAGATGCAGAGCAGGTAGCTGAGGTAGAAAAACAATTAAGCAGTTTCCCACCTCTGGTGTTTGCGGCCGAAGCACGCGCATTAGAGCAACATCTGGCAGGGGTTTCTCGTGGTGATGCATTTTTGCTGCAAGGCGGCGATTGTGCCGAATCTTTTGCTGATTTTAATGCCCCCAAAATACGTGATACCTTTAAAACTTTATTACAGATGGCTGTGGTTTTAACCTTTAGTGGTAAGTGTCCGATTGTTAAGGTGGCACGTATGGCGGGTCAGTATGCTAAACCGAGATCTGATGATATGGAAACGCGTGATGGCATCTCACTGCCTAGCTATCGCGGTGACATTATTAATGGATTTGAGTTTACTGAAGCGGCTCGTATTCCTAACCCTGAAAATTTGATTAAAGCTTATCATCAGTCGTCTGCAACATTGAACCTATTGCGTGCTTTTGCACAAGGGGGGTTAGCGGATTTACATGAAGTAAACCGCTGGAACTTAGACTTTGTAAAAAATTCTCCGGTTAGTGAAAAATATCATGATGTGGCAATGCGTATTCAAGAGGCGTTGGGTTTTATGGAAGTTTGTGGCATCAACCCAGCAAATACGCCATCGATAAAAGAAACCGAACTTTTCACTTCGCACGAAGCATTATTATTGAATTACGAAGAAGCTTTAACCCGTCGTGATACCTTAACGGGTTTATGGTACGACTGCTCAGCGCATATGGTTTGGATTGGAGAACGGACACGTCAGCTTGATCACGCGCATATTGAGTTTTTCCGTGGTATTAATAATCCAATCGGCGTAAAAGTTGGGCCCGGCATGCAACCAGATGAGTTAATTAAATTGATTGATGCACTAAATCCATCAAACAAACCCGGCCGTTTAACTTTGATCACTCGGATGGGCGCTGACAATCTTGCCGGTAAGTTACCAGAATTAGTGAAACGGGTTAAACAAGAAGGGCGTAACGTCGTTTGGATTAGTGATCCCATGCACGGCAATACGGTAAAAACAGACAATGGTTATAAAACGCGTGATTTTAATGCGATTTTACGCGAAATTCAGGCGTTTTTTGCAGTTCACCGTAGCGAAGGCACCTATGCCGGTGGTATTCACTTGGAGATGACAGGGTTAGATGTCACCGAATGTACAGGGGGCGCTTATAAAATTTCGGCACAGGATTTGGAACGCCGTTATGAAACCCAATGTGACCCAAGATTAAACCAAAATCAGGTGTTAGAGATGGCTTTTAACATTAGTGATACGCTAAAAACAGCGCGTTCAGATTATCTTGCAAGCAGAGGTTAGTTTGTTTTAGCTAAATTTCCCTCGGCTACTGTATGGCTGGGGGAAATCTGTTTATAATAGCTTTTTATTTTTGAATTAGTATCAGGGCTACATGCACTTATTTGTAAATGATTTAACGGTTATCGATTTTTCTTATCTGGACGCTAATCGCGGTATTGTTGGCGAAAGCTGGATAGTGGATGTGTCGCTGATCGGAAGTTTAAACGAGCAAAAAATGGTATTAGATTTTGGTGTGGTCAAAAGCCAGATAAAATCTATTATTGATCAAGAGTTTGATCATAAGCTGCATATTGGCGAAGATTCGCCAGCCTTGAAAGAAAAAAAATTAAATGGCGATAATCTAGATGTTATTTACCGCACGGACGATTTAGAAACCATCTATATGTCTGCACCGCCTAACGCTTATTGTTTTTTACCAACCGACCGAATTGATATTTATAGTGTTTTGCCATTGTTGCGCGCAACTATAATGCGTCATATGCCAGATAACGTTGAAGACGTTATCTTTAATCTACGTGCAGAAAAGATAGATTCTGAATATTACCATTATAGCCATGGTCTTAAACATCATGATGGTAACTGTCAGCGCATTGTACATGGTCACAGATCTAAAGTGATTGTTGAAGAAGATGGCAAACCGAGCCGCCAATGGCAGGAGTATTGGGCTAAACGTTGGCAAGATATTTATATTGGAAGCGAATCTGATTTAGATTCAGATCTGTTGAACCATTTTTGTGAACAGCAGGATTTAAATCCAGATAATTATCTGGCTTTTTCTTATACAGCCAGCCAAGGCGATTTTAAGTTGGTGTGTGCTAAGTCGATCAGCGATGTAATCGACAGAGACTCAACAGTCGAATGTCTTGCTGAATTTATGCTTGAAACTATGCAAGCGCAATCGCCGCGTAGCCATTTTAAAGTACTGGCGTTTGAAGGGGTTTCGAAAGGAGCCATTGCACAAACAGGAGCTTAACATGCGTACTCTGGCTATTAGCCTGGTAGGGGTTTTATTTTTTGCACCAAAACTTTGCGCACAGGATTATCGGGTTTTAGCTCAAAACTTAACGCAAGGCGGCTTTTTAAAAGCACAAGCAAAAAACTGTCAAAGTTATAAAATAAAAGAAGTTAATGCGGAAAAAGCACAAGCGGGACACTGTACCCAAGATGGTTTTTTTATTGCCGGCTTTTCGCGTGATGCTGGCCCGACAGCCGAGCTGACGATAAATTATAAAAATGGTGAGCTTTTATCAAAATCTCTGCCGATAAAACAACGCGAATATCAAATTGACCGTATCGAAGGGGTCCCTCAAAAAACCGTAACGCCTCCTGAGTCTGTATTAACTCGGATACGGCAGGAAAATGGTCAAATTTATGCTGCTCGTAATCACTTTAGCGAGCAAACGTTTTTTTTAACAGATTTTATTTGGCCAGCCAAAGGACGTATTTCCGGTGTATATGGTAGTCAGCGTTATTTTAATGGAACGCCCAAAAGACCACATTATGGTTTAGATATCGCAGCACCCAAGGGTGATCCTGTGGTGGCGCCGGCGAACGGTATTGTCAGGTTAGCACACCCTGATATGTATTATTCTGGCGGGACTATGATTTTGGATCATGGTTATGGTTTTACCTCAACTTTTATTCACTTATCTAAGCTGACAGTTAAAGAAGGTCAAATGGTTAAACAAGGGGATAAAATTGCTGAAATAGGGGCTAGTGGCCGGGCGACAGGTCCTCATTTAGACTGGCGTATCAACTGGTATAACGTTCGTTTGGATCCAGCCTACTGGGTGGTTGAAGGTGGTCATAAAAATTAAACATTAATTTGCCCCTTACGCTCTTGATTAATTTTTAACCAAGTTCTATTATGTTAAAAAAATTAGATAAAAGGACTTGGTATGCGTATTGCTTTTTTATTGATATTGATCACCTGTAGCTTACTGACAGGCTGTGATTATGAATCCGAATACAATCTTCATTCGGGGATGCAAGAATATAAACCCACTCAATTTTTTAAGTCGGGCAAACATGTTTTTAAAAACTCGGCCACCAATGAATATATAGCGCTTAATGTTTTTAACTCTATGGTTGCTGTGCGTAAAGTAAAAATGAGCACAAAAACCAAACCCAACGCGCATTATTTTTATAAACTCTATCATGATGGCTCCATGAAGGTAGGCGACTATTTAGCGTTTAAAACGTCAGGTACGGGTATCAATCGTAAATATTCATATTTTGCATTTACATTTTTAGGCGAAGAGCGTGGTTTTACTTGGATACAGGCTAAGTCTGGCACTAAAGTGACTTCTCGCAAACAACTAGTGTCGTTAATCAATGAAAACAAAACCAGTAATGGAAAACAATATAACAAAGTTGGCGCGAGTGAAGCGCAACGTGTGCTAGCTCACATCGAATTTTTAAATAAAAAGTCGGCTAATGAAACCACCAATTCCAGCAATACAAATACAAGTGTACCGTCAGGTATTTCTGCTTATGATGTCGGCGATGCTGTGTATTTAGTGGATGAACCTGGTATAGGAACTGTCAGCATTATTCGAGTTGATAGAACAAAAAATCTAATTAAAATTCGTCGTCCCGATAAAACAGTGGCATGGTTAAAACCAAACCAGGTGAGTATCAACCCTGTAAATGGTGTGCGCTACGTTGTATGTTTACATAATAAAACAAGCGCTCCCATCAAATTAACTTATCGCTGGGCAGATAGCTCTGAGTGGAAGAGTTTAACCATTCAAAAGACTTATCGCCATTGGTTTAGTCATCCAAAAGATATCAAAATGTATGTTAAATACGATAAAGACCTGTCCTCAACTCAAACCATGCAAGAGTATTATTTATTGCGTAAAAAATCGACTGTAGGCCAAGACAAAATAGATTGTGAACAGGGTACGCATTATGATTTTACAACAAAAGGCAATACCCTGAACCTAATTAAAGCCAGTTAACTTGCTGTGACTTTTTTCCAGGCCGTGGTCGCAGATTCATCAATAACCGTCATTTGGCTAAGTTCGTTAACCGCGTCACTTAGCTGAATGACTGAGTTAAATAATTCACCATTTCTAATATAAAAAACCGTATACTCTTGGTTCAACGCCAGATTATTAACGACATTCGCAAAGTTGCTTTTACTCACTACAATATTATCAATTGCAATAATATTGTCCTGAACGCTAATACCTGCTTTTTCGGCTGGGGAGTCCTCTAGCACTTGCATCACTTCAATACCGAGTTTTGATTCTTTAAACATAAAACCAAGATAAGGGTTATGTGCATCTGATGAAGTTTCTAATAATGATGTCGCTTTAGAAGGGACTTGTTTTAGTTCAACACCAAAATCTGCTAATAGCTCAGTTAATGGGATAGGGGTTTTGTCATTTAATAACTTATAAAAGGTTTCTTGAATCTGAGTTGAATGAGCACCAAACGTATCCGATGAAATAAGGCCATTTACAATATCAATTATTGTATTTAATTGCGTGCCTTTATACTCAGCCCCTTTATTTACAAAATCAGCCCATAAAAGACGCATAACATCATCTAAAGATTTAGTTGCGTTTGTCACCTTACGAATCGTTAAATCAAGCCATAAAGCCAATAACGAGCCTTTGGTATAATAACTAACGATATTATTAACCGCATCAGGTCCTTGTTGATAAAACTTTGTCCATGTATAAAAACTCGACTCAATTAAATTTTGTTTTAGCTGACCCTTGCCTCGGTTTACACGGCTTATTGTTTGGCTTTTAAGTTTTAAATAATCTTCAAACGATATAATGCCAGTTCTGAACAAGCTAAAATCATCATAATAAGAAGTAATGCCTTCAAACGCCCATAATTGTTTAGTGTAACTTTCACTGTTTAAAGGATACGGTACGAATTCTTCGGGTTTTATTCTGCAGACGTTCCAGTTATGAAAATATTCGTGTGAAACCAAACTTAAAAAAGTTTTATATCCATCTGATAATTCATTTGGTTTATTGACGTTTGGAAAATCAAAGGTTGAACATAACAATGCTGTAGAGTTTTTATGCTCTAATCCACCAAAACCGCTTGGCAGAATGTTTGTTAAAAACCAGTATTCTTTAAAAGGAGGGGTACCGCCCGTTTTTTGTTCAAATAAATCGATATGGTGCTGACAAAGCTTAATAACATCGTTAACCACTCGCTTAGTATCGGCGTAGTGTTTACCGTTTAATATTAAATAATGTGGTGTGCCTGATACCTCAAATTCCAGATGTGTAAAATCACCAATTTCAACTGGACAATCAATCAATTCAGCATAATCATCACTGTAATATTGACCAAAGCTATAAACCGATGTTTCTGTTGCTCTTTGTAAACCAGTAGCAACCTTCCAATTATCAGTAAAATTAGGCGCTAGTAGCTCAACTTTATGCTTTTGGTGTTGAAATTCATTCACACAAATAAATAAGCTAGTGCCATTAAAAAACGCTCTATTTTGATCTAAATAAGCGGTTCTTACTGAACTGTCAAACGCATAAACCTGATATTCAATGGTGAATGCTTCACCACCAGTATGAATAGACCAGTTTTGCTTATCGATAAGCTTTATTGTTAGTGCTTCGCTGCCTTTTTTGGCACTCAAATTAATAATATTTTTAGAAAAATCACGGATCATGTATGAGCCAGGTATCCAGGCGGGTAAGGATAAATTCAACACTGACTGTTCGTGCTTGGGGATAGCTATTTTTATTTTAAAAATATGCTTATTTGCTTCATTAAAATTTACGCTGTACTGAATGCTCATTATTAAAATTCTAATTATCTTGGTTAGTTAACATTATAAATATTTTAATATTTATTTCTCTAAGCTTGTTAGCTTTCAGTTAGGCTAAATTTTTATTCTGTGTTTTGCAAATTTCCGGCGTTCAATCTCTTGTCTGTATGACTCGTTTTGCCTAAAGCCCATACCTCTTTAACAAAAAATTCAAGCCAGCCTTTCAATCAGGTATACTGCCTCGATATTCATATTTTAGTGTTAAGGACACGCAATGACAGTACAGCAACCAACAATCGAACGAAGTTTGTTTGGCACCTTACCTGATGGACAAAAAATTCATCAATTTGTGCTAAAAAATGCCCAAGGTACAGAAGCCACTATTATTGAATTTGGCGCTATCTTACAAGATTTAAAAACAGCCGATAAAAATGGTCAATTCGGCTCGATTGTTCTTGGTTACAAAACACTGGAAGAATATCAGACTAACCCGTTTTATTTAGGGGCGACCATAGGTCGTTATGGAAACCGTATTGCCAACGGTCAATGTTACATTGATGGTGTTAAATATACCTTTGATGTTAATAACGGTGAAAACCATTTGCATGGTGGTGTATCCGGATTTGATAAAAAAGTATGGACGGGTGAAACATTCAACAATGAAAATTGTGCCGGTGTTATATTAAAAACTATCAGTCCAGACGGAGATCAAGGTTACCCGGGCCGTTTAGAGCTGACGTGTGAATACCACTTAACGAATGACAATCAATTAATTATTAAATATTCAGCGACAACAGATAAAACCACCATCATAAACTTAACAAACCATAGTTATTTTAATTTAGCGGGTCGTGGTGATGTTTTAAATCACACTCTAAACATCCCAACATACAAAATAACTCCATTGAATACCCAACAAATACCGACAGGTGAAGTCAAAAACATTAAAAATACCCCATTTGATTTTACTCAAAGTAAAAAGATAGGGCAGGATATTGATGCTGACGATGAGCAAATAAAAATCGGCAGCGGCTATGATCACAATTATGTATTAGAGGGGCCAGTTGGTGAGCTTAAATTAGCGGCTCATGCTAGCGAGCCAAGCTCGGGTCGCGAAATTAAAATTTATACCACAGAGCCAGGGTTCCAGTTTTATACCGCCAATTGGATAAATAATATTAACAGCCATAACGGTGAGGTTTTTAATGAACGTGGTGCCTTTTGCATCGAACCTCAACATGTACCAGACGCACCGAACCAGCCACAATTTGATTCAACAGAACTGAAACCCGGTGAGCGCTATGTCAGTGAAATGCGCTATCAATTTTAATTAAACTGATCTCATTCGTTCTCTCAAAACTATCACTCGCGCAGTTAAAGCGCGAGTGCTTTAAAGCTAAATATTCGCTTTACCGTACCTGATAACCCTCTTATCGTATGTGGATAGATATAGCGCTTTTGTGCAATTAAAATGTTAATCAAAGGTAATAAACAACAATTCTGTCACAAGGTGCGATATACATGTTTAAATTAAAAACACTTTCTATAGCTATCTCGATGAGTGTGGTGATGCCCGCGTTTGCGGCCGAACCTTCCCAAATAAATGAAGAACAAACGAATGAAAATTCGCTCGAAGTGATTTCAGTTACAGCAACCAAACGTAAAACTAAGCTGATGGAAACTCCGGTCGCGATCTCTGCTTTCAGCCAAGAAAAACTCGATCAAACCGGCATCAAAAATATTAAAGACATGGGCAGTTTAGTACCTGGTTTAGATATTTCGGTTGCCGCAGAGCAGTCGACCCCAGTTATCTCGATGCGTGGTGTGCGCTCAACTAATACGACCGAACTAGGTGACCCTGCCGTCGGTGTCCATTTAGATGGTATATATTCTCCACGCATGCAAGGAGCGTTAGCACTAATGTATGATGTGGAGCGAGTTGAGGCCTTGCGTGGTCCACAAGGTACTTTATTTGGCCGTAACTCAACTGTGGGTAGCATTAATGTCATTTCTGCTAAACCCAATTTTTCAGGAAAGTCAGGCAAATTAGACTTAGAATTGGGCAACTATAATGCAAACAGCGCTGGCGGCTTTTTTAACTTACCTATTACTGATGAATTTGCAGTTCGGGTTTCGGGTAAGTATTTAAAACGCGACTCCTATGTTGATGGTTATTGGGATCCTAATCAGTATGATTCTCGCTGGTTGTCGGATGAAGTTTTATCAGCACCTGTTATTTCTGAAGATTCATATCAGGGCGTTGGCGACACTTTAACACAACGCGAAAACTGGTGGATAGATGCAGCGGGTACAGATCCAGAAGCGCAAAAAGTACGTGCGTTAACACCAGCTGATCCCGCCGATTTTTATGGCAATGCTAACGAATATTCGTTTCGGGTAAGTGCATTGTGGGATTCGATTGATCTTGGCATGTCTAACTTAACTATTATGCAAAAATATAAAAATAATAGTGCCGGTAGTGTTGATATGGTCAATTGTGAGAAGCTGAGCGGTCGGCCGGCTGAGCTTGGCGGTGATTGCAATAACTTTTTACCGTCTGATGATACTTTTCAGGCTGTGGTAAATGTACCGGGTAAACTGAATCTGGATATCACTTATTTACGCAATATATTTAATTATGAATTAACTGACGACTTGAGTTTAGTTTGGTTATTAGGTTATGAAAACATGGAGCGTGAATCAGCACAAGATTCTGAAGTCGGTTTAGATGTTTGGGATGGTGCAACATACTTTTTAGACGGCACAGGGGCAGAATCTTACTCGACCGAAATCCAGTTACAGTCATCTGAATATGGCGATTTTGTTTGGATTGCCGGGGTTAACTTATTTCATGAGCAAACCACAACTGTCGGCTATTATGATAATCCAATGGACGATAAAGCCTTTTGGGATCAACCGGATCGCTCAACAGACGCTTTTGCACTATTTGGCCAAGGCACTTATAAGTTAAGCGACCGCTTAGGTTTAACGCTTGGGTATAGGTATAGCGATGAAACCAAAGAAGACAAAGGCGGCCGTACGTATCGATGTTCTAATGCCGGTGGCTGCGCCCCAGGCTGGTTTGCCCGTAGTGAACTAAATGCTTTAGATACAGACTATTTTAATGATCCCAGTATCTATGAGTCATATTTTGAAAATGATAATAAAGGCAGCTGGAGCCATCACGACTACAGAATAGGCTTAGACTATGATGTATCGGCGCAAACTATGGTTTACTCCTATTTAGCTTCAGGTTTTAAAGCCGGCGGTATTGGTGACGTATTTGAAGTTGTTAACGACCGCACCGGTGAAGTTCAGCGTTTTGAAACTCAGTTCGATCCGGAAGAAGTATTAACTTGGGAAATTGGCGCTAAATCTAGCTTTTTTGACAACTCGTTAAATCTACAAAGCACCTTTTTCTATACCGACTATTCAAACATGCAATACGCGTCAGTTGGTTCTATTGGTAATGTTGAACGATTAGGCGAAGTAGAAGATGACGAGGGGCGTCCAATTTTAGACGAAAATGGCGAGCCTATTTTAGATTATCAAAACCAACCCGTGATCGCTTATTACACACAAAACGTGCCAGGTGCGACAATTAAAGGCATAGAGCTAGAATTTGATTGGAAACCGTATCCAGCAGGCAGAGTAACAGGGTATGCCACTTGGACCGATGCTAAAGTGACAGAGGATTGGATCACTAAATGGGATTATGACTCAGAATATCTATTTGATTTAACGTACGAAGAGTCTATCGATCCTGAAAATACAAGGTTAACCACTAACTTGAAAGGCAACGAAATGGCAATGACGCCTAAATTTACATTAAATGTAAGTTACACCCATAGCTTTAATTTAAATGAATACGGCGATATCCATACTTGGTTGAACGTCAACTGGAAAGATAAATCTTATCTAACCTTATGGAACTTAGATAAACATGTAAATAATATGGATTTTTCTGTGTCTGACGAAGCCATTCAATACGTTGACGACAGCCGAGATGCGTTTACAACGGTAAACGCGTCAGTCAAATACCAACCTAAAAGCGAAACTTGGTATTTAGAGGCATTTGTAAATAACGCCACTGACGAGTTAATTCAGCACTGGAGTAATACCAGTAAAGGATTCCCCAAAGGCAGTTATGCCATGCCTAGATATTACGGCTTACGTGCTGGTTTCAACTTTTAATCATTAGTCACCTTCCTCTCATGCCCGAGTGTCTGTTTATCACTCGGGTCTCAGCGTGAAAAGAATTAAAGAATTTTTATGAAAAAACAAACGATTACAGCAATAAGTTTAACCATTAGCTTATTAACGGGTAGCGCGATTGCGCAGCAGAAAACCTTGTGGCCTCACGCCAATACGCAACTTAAACGAGACCCTGCCGTTGAAAAAAAGGTCACTGAGTTATTAAACCAGATGACGTTAGCGCAAAAAGTTGCACAAATGGTACAACCTGAAATTGCGTATCTTTCGGTTGATCAAATGCGTAAATACGGGTTTGGTTCTTATTTAAACGGTGGTAATACCGCACCTTATAATGACAAACAAGCAACGCCAGAAACCTGGTTAAAATATGCTGACGAAATGTATTATGCATCGATTGATGATTCGATTGATGGTAGTAAAATTCCAACTATTTGGGGAACGGACGCCATGCACGGACATAGCAATGTGTACGGTGCGACCTTGTTTCCTCACAATATAGGGTTGGGCGCTGCAAATGATCCCGCGCTAATTAAAAAGATTGGTCAAGCCACAGCCAAAGAAGTCGCCGCCACTGGCATAGAATGGAGTTTTGCACCAACGGTTGCTGTTGTTCGGGACGATCGCTGGGGGCGTACCTACGAAAGTTATTCAGAAGATCCCGCCATTGTTCGCGCTTACGCTGGTGAAATGGTGGCCGGTATTCAAGGTGATATTCAGCACGACTTTTTAGCTGGTTACCATAGAATTGCGACTGCAAAACACTTTGTTGGTGATGGTGGTACTCAAAATGGGATCGACCGCGGAGATACCTTAGTTTCTGAAGCGGACTTGCGCGATATCCACGCCGCTGGGTATTTTTCAGCCATTGAAGCTGGCGTACAATCCGTTATGGCATCATTTAACAGCTGGCAAGGAAAACGCCTACATGGCCATAAATACTTACTAACCGATGTGTTAAAAGGGCAAATGGGATTTGATGGTTTTGTTGTTAGCGATTGGAATGCGCATAAATTTGTAGACGGCTGCGATTTAGAGCAGTGCGCGGGTGCCATTAATGCCGGTGTGGATGTAATTATGGTACCTGAACATTTTGAAGCTTTTTACCACAATACCATAGCCCAAGTGAAACAAGGCGTAATACCAATTACGCGCGTAAACGACGCAGTGCGACGCCTATTGAGAGCAAAAGTGCGCTGGGGACTGTTTGAAAAAGATGAACCTTCAAGCCGTATTACGGCAGAAATCAAAAACAGTTTTAATAGCAAAGAACATAAAGATTTGTCGCGCGAAGCCGTGCGTAAATCATTAGTGCTATTAAAAAATAATCGCAATATTTTACCATTGTCACCGACACAAAATATTTTAGTCGCTGGCGATGGCGCAAACGATATTGCAAAACAAGCAGGCGGATGGAGCGTTTCTTGGCAAGGTACCGATAACACCAATGCGGATTTCCCAAATGCAACATCGATATACCAGGGTATAAAAAAAGCGGTGCATAGTGCCGGCGGGCAAGTTGAGTTGGCAATTGATGGACAATTCAAACAACAACCAAACGCAGCTATTGTTGTCATCGGTGAGCCGCCTTATGCAGAATGGTTTGGTGATATTCAACGGATTGAATACCAAGAAAAAACTAAAAAAGACCTCGCTTTGCTTAAGCGTTTACAACAGCAAGATATACCGGTTGTGACTATTTATTTAGGCGGGCGACCGCTATGGATGAATAAAGAAATTAATCAATCCGATGCTTTTGTTGCTGCTTGGCTACCAGGCTCTGAAGGACAAGGGGTTGCGGATGTCATCCTGCAAAAAGCAAACGGTGAAATAAACTATGACTTTAGCGGTAAGTTAAGTTTTTCTTGGCCTAAATATGACGACCAATATGTATTAAATTATAAAGACAAAAATTACGATCCCTTATTTGCCTACGGTTATGGTTTAACATACCAAGATAATCAAGAATTAGCTCAACTGCCAGAAGCTAATCGTGTGAAAGCCGGACCTAAATCTCAGGGTCATTTTGCTTTATTTGAACGTAACTTAGCCGATGGATTGATTTGGTCGTTAAGCAATAAAAATGCGGCTTCGCAGTGGCAAAATGCGCAGATTAATGCGCCATCAGGGACTAGCCCAGATGATACCAGTGTGCAAATGCAGTCGGTGAATTTAGCTTATCAAGAAGATGCTAGACGTTTTATTTGGCCAACAGACAATGAAGGAAAAATCGCGCTAAGCTATTCAGCCGAGAATGGGGATATAAGCAAGCAAATCACCGCAGATAGCCTTTTATCGTTAGATATTCGTTTAGATAACAAGCCGCAAGGTCAGGTAAAGCTCTCGCTCTTTTGCCAACAAGATACCTGTTTGCAGTCACATGACCTCACACAATCTTTAAGTGAGCAAGAGAAAGGACGCTGGCAGACGCTAAATGTGGCCATTGGCTGTGTCAAACAAGCGAAAACTTTGAGAAAACTGAATGATATTTTAACCGTTAGCACCGCCAAGCCATTTGCGTTTGCAATTGCGAATGTAAAAATACATAACGAATTGCCAGAGCAGCCAACAAATAAGGTAAACTGCCAAACAAACTAAGGTATCTTTAAATAATGTTTGTTTATCAAAAAGGGTTAATGGCTCACCGCCTTAACCCTTTTTGTGTCATACCGATTTTTAATTTAGCTAAGGTAAATGATAGAGTGACTGCTAAAAATCGACAACTTAATTTATTTTGGTTATGCCAAACCTCTGGCTGGCTGGTTTATGCGTTACTAACCGAAGTCATGATCAAATTGCCGAGTGCTGAGCCGTGGCATATTCATATCCCACATTTGTTTTTAGATACCTGCGCCGGCTTTCTCATGACGCTGTTTTTGCGAGAAATTTTTAAAACGATAGAGCATTTTCCAACAGCTTTGAGCATTCCAATTCATATTTTTTGCATTGTGATTGCTTGTTTATTATGGACTCAGTTTAAATGGTCTAGTTTAACTTGGTTATATCAGGACCCGAACGCCAAAATGACTTGGTTTGATTTTGGAACTTGGAACCTGGCATCGCTGACTATGCTGTCAACTTGGTCTGGTTTTTATTACGCGATTAAAGCTTATTTAAAAGGGGTAGAGCAGCAAAAAAAAGCGGCTGAAGCAATTAATTTAGCCAAAGAATCCCAGTTAAAAATGCTTAGATATCAATTAAACCCACATTTCATGTTTAATAGCATTAATGCCATCTGCACCCTGATACTGCAAAAAAATAATCTACACGCGGTAGATATGTTAGAAAAACTCTGTGATTTGTTACGCTATAGCTTGTATACAGATCCACTGGCTAAAGTCACTGTTGACGAAGAGATCCAAGTTTTAAACAATTATTGTGAGATTGAAAAATGTCGTTTTAAAGACAAACTCAAGGTCACTATTAAAGCGACTCCAGAGACTCAAAAATGTTTAGTGCCATCGCTTTTATTGCAGCCGTTAGTTGAAAACTCGATAAAACATGGTATTCAATTAGACCAAAAGCAATATGCCATCAATGTTGATTTTACTATTCTAAACGAGCAGTTAGTGATTCAAGTGTCTGATAATGGTTGTGGTTTTAAAGAAAATTTAACTACCTCGGATTTTGGCATTGGACTAAAAAATAGTGAAGATAGATTAAATATTATTTATCCAAAACAATACCAATTGTCGCTAAACAATGGGCCACACGGCGGCGCTTTATTAATCATTAAAATTCCGGTGCAAACGAATACTGGATAAGAGTGGTGTTATGCAAAAAATAAAAACCTTATTAGTCGATGATGAACCTAGCGCGTTAGAAGGTTTAGCGATTCGTCTTGAATCATTCGACGAGATCCAAATCACAGATCAAGTTGGCAGTGTGCAAGCCGCCATTCAAAGCATTAATACGAATCCACCAGAATTAATATTTTTAGATATAGAAATGCCCAAACAAAACGGTTTTGATTTAGTTGCCCAATTGCAAGGTGATCAAATGCCAGCGATCGTTTTTGTCACTGCATATCACCAGCACGCGGTTAAAGCGTTTGAAGTTAGAGCAATAGATTATTTACTTAAACCAGTAAAACTTGATCGTTTGGCTGAAACTATCATTCGAATTAAACAGCAAACCGCTAAACAAAAAAGCGAAATCATTTCCGTCTTTAAGCAGATAGATGATAAAAGTAACACAGCAGCCAAAATGAGCGCACAAGCGGATCAGCAAAAACTCATGATAGAAGACGGCGCGAATCCGATTCATATGGTGCCATTTGCAGACATAGAGTGGATTGATGCCGCTGGCGACTATATGTGTGTTCATAGTAATGAAAAAACACATATTATGAGAGCAAGATTAAAAAGTTTAATTGATCAGTTACCCGATTATTTTATGCGGATCCATAAATCAACCATAGTAAACTTAAATCTAATTAAACAACTTACACCGCTGCGTAATTGCGAATATATGTTAGAACTACAAAATGGTAAACAGCTTAAGGTGAGCAGAACCTATGGTAAATCCCTTAAAAATCGCTTGGCGCAAATATAATAAATGTGTCTCTAAAAGGATAAATGCGACAGAGTGACGGAGCTAACTACAAAATATGATAGCGGAATACGTTAACTTACATTCAATTTAACATAATATACATTATCGGATGTTTGAGTATCTAACGAATATACCTTATTGAGCCGTGGTATTATTAAGCCAAACCTCAATTTCTGTTGGGCTTAATGGCTTAGAAAATAAATATCCCTGAGCTACATGGTAACCTTGTTGTTTTAAAATATTATATTGGTCACTATTTTCGATGCCTTCCGCAACAACGTCTAAATCTAGACTACTACCAATCTGAATGACTGCGCGGCTCAATGCCTGGTTAGTTTCACTGCCTTTTAAATCAGTTACAAAACTTCTATCTAGTTTGAGTTCTTTTAACGGGATCTTTTTTAAATAACTTAAACCAGAATAACCGGTACCAAAATCATCAATCGAAAAACCCACGCCTTTATCATGAATATCGTGCAGAATTTTCATGGTATTTGGATTAGTATCTAATAAAACACCCTCTGTTAATTCTAAGGTTAAATCTTTCGCTTTAAGGTTGTACTTTTTAAGCTCAGACATAATTAAATCGCATAGATCTAAGCTATGAAAATTAATGGGTGATAAATTAACAGAGACAGTCGGAATTTTTATAGCTTTGTCCCGCCAAATAGCCATTTGCCGACAAGCGGTTTGCAAAGCCCACCTTGTTAAATCACCGATTAATCCGCATTCTTCTGCGAGCGGGATAAATTTAGCTGGTGACACAGGACCAAATTTAGGATGCACCCAGCGCGACAAAGCTTCAACACCGTATAAGCTGCCATCTTTCATATTTATCTGTGGTTGGTATACCAACTCTAAAAGATCGTTTTCTATCGCACTTTGCAGATCCAGCTCTAACTCTTGTCGCTCTTGTGCGAGTTGATTTAATTCATGACTAAAAAATGCAAAGCGACCTTTACCAGAAGTTTTTGCCTGGTACATTGCCATATCAGCTCGGTGAATCAATGTCCCTATATCGCCGCCATCAGTTGGATACACACTGACACCGATACTTGCCGAACCAACAACTTTAAATGTTTCAGTTTGGTACGGCGCAACAATGGCTAACCTTAGCTCTTCAATAAAGTTATTTAAGGTTTCGCCGGTTTTATTTTTACAAATAACCACAAATTCGTCACCGGACAAACGGCCACAAAAATCTTCGTTTTTGCACTTAGATTTAATTCTAAATGCAATTTCTTGTAAAAATTTATCACCTTCCGGGTGACCAAAACTATCATTAATTTGTTTAAACCGATCTAAATCAATAAAAAGTACTGCTAACGAGGTTTTACCCTGTGAAGCTGAACGCAAAGCATGCTCTGCTTCTGCATGCAATAAACTGCGATTTGGTAATTGAGTTAAGCTGTCGTAATACGCTAATTGACGAATACTTTGTCGATGTGCTTCACGCTCAATCGCTAACCCGCATAATGGTGCTAACACTTCACCTAATGTGTATTCAATCTCAGTTAATGGTGTTTGAACTTGGTTATAAAAAGATATAACGCCTACGGATTGGCCATCTTTGCCAATTATTGGCAAAGACCAACAGCTTTGAATATTCGAACGTTGCAGCTCATTTTTATATTCTAACCATAAATGATCGGCTAAAATTTCGTGTACAAATACAGCTTCACCACGAAAAGCCGCAGTTGCGGCTGAGCCTGTGTTGTCGGCAATTTTAAGACCATTTAAAACACTCTTAAAAGGTTTTGGAAGTTTTAACGAAGCTAAAACTTGCAACCTTTGTTGTTCATCTACTTTGAAAATCACCGGAATAATATTGTGGCACATCTTGACAACTTCGCGGCATGCCAGTTCCATGATGACTTCGAGTGCTTGGTCGTTTGCTATGGCCGTTAATATTTGACGATGCAACACTTGGTGTAATTTTGTGGTCGTAATTTCTGATAAAATAGTAACCGTGTTACTTAGCGTTTTATCCTCGTTAAATACCGGATTAGACATGATAGAACACCATATTTCTCGGTCGTCTTTGGTATTTATTAACTCATCAATTTTAAGGGCTTGTCCTGTGCTTAACCTTTCACGCAACGAAGTCACAGAATCAGTAGCAATATGACGGGCCAATATTTGTGTGGGTGTCAGCCCCAATACTTCCGCTTCCTGATAACCAAGTAATCGAGTAAAGCCTTGATTAATATATATAATCTTCCAATCTTTGTCTGTAATAAAAATAGCGTTGTCTGATTTATCTGTGACCAAAGACATCATCTCGATGCGCTTTTTTTGTTTTACTAGTTCAGTCACGTCTTTTATAAAGGCGGTGTATAAAATCTTGCCATTAACTTCAACTTTTGAGATCGAAAAAGACCCCCACTTTTTACTGCCATCTTTAGCAAAAAATTCAATGTCTCGACTGGTCCCAACAATCTTATTGATACCGCTTTTTCGGTTATTATTAATATAGTGATCATGGTTCGGTTTTATAGCATCTGGTACAAGTATTTTTACATTTTGGCCTAATACTTCGTGCTTTTTAAATCCCCAAAGGCGCTCAGCGGATTCATTGAATAAAATAATATTGTTTTTAGAGTCGATAACTACAACTCCATCCACGGCTTGCTCTAAGGTTTGTGTAAAAATATTTGAGAGGCTATCTATATCAGGCATAATGTCGCAAAAGAGTTTGATTTGGTCGGTTCGGCGACAAAATCGAAAAAAACAAAAAACAACTGTCGCTTCTAAATTAAAATCTGAGCGGTTGTTAGCAATTTAAATTATGTTACCTCTAAAGTTCCATATTTGAAACAACATTCTTTTTTTACAAGGGGTTAATTTCGGCGCCCTTTTTCAATTTTAATCACTCGATTGTTACACAAATATACATGTCTAAAATATTGATATTTGTTGGGTTTATAAACCCAGATCTGGCAAGTTTGCGAACGATATCGGTGGCCATCCCAAACTTTTTGTTTGTGTAAACTTTTACTGATCGGTTGGCCACAGTTTTTAATAACGTCGCTTTTGCTGTCAGACGTTTGCACAAATTTCCCCGTTTTACAGCGGAAACTAACAGCAAATGTATTACTGCAAAACAGCAATAATATAATGATCATTAAGCTTCTTTTACAGAAACTCATTAGCTGTTTATTTCAAATCAAAAATCTCAATACCTATCAGGTATACATCAGAAGATTCTTTGGTTGAACGTAAAACTTTACCACGTGCTTGCAACGGCGGAATTTGCTCACTGGCAGATGCGATATTAACAGAGACAGTTCGCCCGATATCTATTGGCTGCTCTGTTTCTACGGCCATACCGGTCGTACTTAAATCGCGACATGTTGCGGTAAACTCTTCTGGTGTCACTGGATGTTCTACTACAAGTCGACAATCCGCATTTACCATCATACGGTAATACGAACGCTGATCATCTTGGCCTATCATAAACACTCCTAAGGGCTGAAGCCGGACTTAAAATTACACGAAATTTATTAGCCTGGTTATAGGTTATAACAGGCCTTGTTTTTTTGCGTCATGCAAATACTGCGTGATCCTTTTTGCTGATATCGGTATTTTAGTGCCTAATTGTTGCGCAAATAAGGATACTTTATACTCTTCCAACATCCACCGCAAAGTTTCTAGTGTTTCATCTTGCGGACCAGACTTTAATGACGCTGCGAGCCTTTTTTTATAGTCACCCGCAACTTTATCAAATTGTGCCTGATTTAATCTATCTCTGACAGGATCAACCGGCAATTTTTCTAACCTTTTTAACAGCGCCTGTAAATAACGCTCAATATCTTTTAGTTTAGCAACCCCAAACCGAGTTACAAAACCTTTAAACACTAATTGCTCAACTTGGTGTTTAATTTCAGCTTGAGCTTGTACTAAATCAAAACTGGTTTTGCCTTTTAGTTTTTTGTTTATTTGGTGGCAAATCGTTAAAATTTTCTCAACTTGAATGGCTACATTTAATACTCGTTCAGCCAATTCGCCGCGTAATTGCTCGCGCGCTCGTTTAAAGGCCTCTTCGGTTCGAGGTATCTCCTCAAACGTTAATAAATTATCCGTTATTGTTGCTAACACACAGTCGTCGATTAAGTCTTTTATTTGACCAAAAGGATTAAAATAAAGACTCAGTTTTGCTTTATTTGGCAACTTATCTTGTAAATAACTACGTGGTGATGGCAAATTTAAATAAAGCAGCCTAGTTACTCCTGCTAGCATAGACCATTGTGCCTGCTTTTGGCTATCAAATAGCTTAATTGATACTGAATTTTTATCATCTACCAATGCAGGAAATGCTTTAATTTGATAACCCGCTTGTTTTTTACTGTACTCTTTTTCTAACTTCGCAAAATCCCAATCAGTGATCTGTTCACGTTCAATACCTTTTTCCGCAACTTGGGTTAGCGTATCCGATATTTTTCCTTGCAGTTCAGCTTTAATATTTTCTAACGACTTGCCAACTTTTATCACCTCACCCTGTTCGTTTAAGATTTTGAAATTAATCCTAAGGTGCTGAGGAACTTGTTGCCAATCCCAATCATCATCCGATAATCGTACGCCCGTCATTCGCAACAATTGATGAGATAATGCTTGAGTAAAACTAGCGTCTTGCTCGTTAATCGCCGCTAACGCCGCACTTGCAAAATCAGGTGCGGGCACAAAGTTTTTCCGCAAAACTTTTGGCAGCGATTTTATTAAGGCGGTTGCAAGCTCTAATCGATAGCCAGGCACCGACCAATCAAAGCCTTGGTCTTCAACTTGGTTTAACAACGCAAGTGGAATCATTAAATTGATTCCGTCAGCTGATTGGCTAGGCTCAAACACATATTCAAGCGGCAGCGTTAAATTACCTTGTCGCCAGGTATCTGGAAAATCTGTGGCTGTTACCTGATTAGCTTCATGTTTCATCAAATCCTGCTCTGTCATTCTGAGCAGTGTTTTGTCTTTTTGTTGTTGCCACCATTTTTTAAAACTGACTGTATCTACCACATGAGGTGCAATACGCTCATCATAAAAAGCAAATAGCTCTTCGTCATCGGCTAGGATGTCACGGCGACGAGATTTAGCTTCTAAAGTTTCTATGCTTTCAATTAGAGTTTGATTATGAAGTAAAAACTCTGCTTTTAAATTGATCTGCTGATTTACTAAAGCTTCACGAATAAATATCTGGCGACTTACCGCAGGATCAATTTTGCCATATTGAACACGGCGCTTTAAAACTATCGGTAAGCCGTATAGGATCTGTTTTTCGAAGGCAACGACTGAGCCACGTTTTTTTTCCCAATGTGGCTCATCATATTGACGCTTAACCAAGTGCTGAGCATTGTCTTCAATCCATTGGGGCTCGACCTTGGCAACGGTACGGGCAAACAAACGGCTGGTTTCAACAAGCTCAGCGGCGATAATCCATTTGGCTTTAGTTTTAGACAGTGCCGAACCCGGAAAAATAACAAACTTGCTATTCCTAGCTCCAAGATAGCCTTGTTGATTATCTTTTTGACCGATGTGACTTAACAAACCCGAGGTAAGCGCCCTATGTAGCTGTTCATATGACGCTTCTTGCTCGCTTAGTTTCCATCCAAGCTCTTTTGTTGACTCTGTCAACTGATAAACAATGTCTTGCCATTCGCGTATTCTTAAATAGTTTAAAAACTCATTTTTACATATTTTTCTAAATTGATTCCGCGAATTATCATCTGCAAGGTCCTGCAAATAATTCCATAAATTAAGGTAACTGACAAAATCTGAGTCTTTATCATCAAATCTTTTATGTTGCTCATCAGCGGCTTGTTTTTTATCTGCTGGGCGTTCTCTTGGATCTTGAATGCTTAATCCAGCCACTATGATTATAACTTGATACAAACATCCAAGTTTATGAGCTGTGAGCACCATCTTCCCAAGTCTTGGATCAACAGGTAACCTTGCCACCGCTCGACCTGCATCGGTTAGGCTCGCTTTTTGTTTTTTCGCCTCTGGATTGAGTGCACCTATCTCTTGCAGTAATAAAATACCGTCATTGATGGCTCTGTTATCTGGCGGCTGAATAAATGGAAAACGCTCGATGTCACCGAGTCCCAAGGCATGCATTTGCAAAATTACCGACGCTAGGTTGGTTCTTAAAATCTCAGGGTCGGTAAACTCGGGTCTGTTGATAAAGTCATCTTCTTCGTATAATCGAATACAGATACCTGCTGCAACCCGTCCACAGCGCCCTGCTCTCTGGTTAGCGCTGGCTTGTGAAATGTTTTCTATTGGTAAGCGCTGGACTTTGGTTCTGGCGCTATAACGTGAGATACGAGCAGTACCCGGATCTATCACGTAACGTATCCCCGGCACTGTCAACGAGGTTTCGGCGACATTGGTAGCAAGTACAATTCGACGGCCAGTATGCGGCGCAAACACTCGGTTTTGTTCACTGGCAGAAAGGCGCGCATATAGTGGTAATACTTCAGTGCTTTTAAGTTTTAATTTATTTAATCCTTCAGCTGTATCTCTGATTTCTCGTTCACCATTCATAAAAATGAGAATGTCGCCGGGCCCTTCACGGGAAAGTTCGTTCACTGCGTCATAAATTGCTTCGAGCTGGTCTCTATCGGGGTTGCTTTCATCATTTATCGGCCGATATCTTACTTCTACTGGGTAAGTACGACCGGATACCTCAATGACAGGGGCATGATTAAAGTGTTTTGAAAAACGCTCTACATCAATGGTTGCTGAGGTAATAATTAATTTTAGTTCGGGGCGCTTTGGCAAGAGCTGTTTCAGATAACCCAAAATAAAATCTATGTTGAGACTGCGCTCATGCGCTTCATCTATGATGATGGTATCATATTGATTCAAAAATCTATCTTGTTGAATTTCAGCTAATAAAATACCATCTGTCATCAGCTTTATGTAAGAATCCCGGCTACTTTGATCGCTAAATCGAATTTTAAAACCCACATCTTGACCAAGTTCAGTTTTAAGCTCTTCGGCGATTCTGCTGGCGACACTACGTGCAGCCAACCGGCGGGGCTGTGTATGGGCAATTTGTCCATTCAAACCACGTCCGGCGTCCAAACAAAGTTTAGGTAATTGAGTTGTTTTACCCGATCCTGTTTCACCAGCGATAATCACAACCTGATTCTGTTCAATTGCATCAATGATTGTTTGTTTTTTTTCGCTCACCGGTAAATCAGGGTATTCGGGGCGTGGGCGATTGGCTAAACGCTGTTTTTTATAGTCAGCCGAACGTTCAACTTGAGTGAGCCATTTTTCTAACGCTGACGCTTTTTTGTCGGCATTGTTGATTTTATCAATTTTAAAGAATCGACTGCGTAATAAATAATAGTCGGCTGGATAAACAGATTTTAATAAAGCCAAAGAATTAGATTTAAGATCAGACAAAAACAAATACCCCCGTAGAATAACGGGGGCAGATCCTACCAAAGCATTCACGCCTTGGCGAGTTAATCTGGTCTTGGGTAAGAGTCTTTTAGGTGTTCGTCAATCGCGCGCATCACTTGGCGGCGGCTGATAGACCCTAACAAAACACCATCATCATCAACAATCGGATAAATTCTGGGCCGATTTAATGTCATATTTTGCGCAACTTCTAAGACCGATGAATATGGCTTTAACACCAAAACATCGCGCGCCATTATATCTTCGACTTTGGCAACCTGCTCTTGAAAGTACGTCGATTCTATCATGTAAGACAAACAGTCTTGCTCAGATAAAAAACCAATAACTTTGCCCGCTTCATCCAATACGGGCCCCCCCGACTCGCTCGCCTTTAACAAGTGCTCTACAGCTTCGGCAATGTTTAACCCTGGCTTGAAAGTCACCGGACGTTTATTCATGTAGTCTTCAACACGCAATGATTGCATAAGATCACCTCAGCGTTTGGTTTTATTATCAAGTTAAAGACTAGCCTATAAATAATAAATTAACACGTTAAGGGGCAAAAAAATTATACGCTAATAGCAGTTATGTATTTATCTAACCAAGCCGCTGATGCTTCGGCTGTATCCATAGTTTCACAGGCATCAATTTCTAGGGTTTCTAATACTTTAACCGCCATAGATTCTTGCATCATTTCGTCCAATGCTTTTCCTGCTCCGCAAAAAGTATCAAAATAAGATGAGTCGCCCATCGCCATGATTGCGTACTGGATTTTAGATAAGTTTGGCACTGTATCTCTCGTTTGAAAATAAAAATCTTCAATGTTAGGTGGCACATCACCCGCGCCCGTTGTACTACTGATTAATAGCCAATATTCAGCACCAAAAGATTGCACGTCAGCTAAACTTGTATCCACAAAAATTTCGGCTTCAAAACCCGCATCTCTCAAACGTGTTAAAGTAGTTTCTGCCAACTCTTCAGCGGCACCGTAAACAGAACCAACTATGATAGCAATTTTTTGCATTTCAATTTCACCTCGGATATTCAATATTTACTGCGTTTAATAAGTGTTTAAAGCTGTTGTCTAATGGTGCATCGATTGTAAGCATTTGACCATTAATTGGATGCGGTAATTCTAACCGGCTTGCATGCAATGCCAGTCTAGCATCTGCCAGTTGTGCTTTAAAATAACGATTATATTTATTATCACCATAATTTACATCGCACAAAATCGGATGGCGTAAATGCGCTAAATGGCGTCTAATTTGATGCTTGCGGCCATGCACAGGGTTTAATTGTAACAGGCTAAATCGCGAACTTGGATACCGGTTAATCGCCACTGGAATTTCGCTTTGCTCAATACAGCGATAAGCGGTAATGGCGTCTTTAGGCAAATTGTGACCAGACTTGTGACGATCTGCTATTTTATCTAAATTTTCACTTAGCGGATGATCTATCACCCCTTCGTCATTTAAATGACCACGGCAAATGGCTAAATAGGTTTTTGCTACCTTGCGTGCTTCAATAATCGCAGAAATGAGTTTTGCACCATGCGACGACAGCGCCATTAACAATACACCAGAGGTAGGCCTGTCCAATCTGTGTACCGGATAAACCCGTTGGCCGATTTGATCACGCACCATTTGCATTGCAAATTGAGTTTCGTGCCTGTCTATCATAGAGCGGTGAACTAATAAACCCGAAGGTTTATTGACGGCGACCATCCAAGCATCTTGATATAAAATTTGTAACACCATGTGCTCCGTAAATTTAGCACTATCAATAAAAAAACGGTATTATAGCCAGTTTAGTATCAAGATTTAAATCAAGGTTGGGTATGAAGCAAGTTTTTAGTCTGTATGAGTTAATTCAGCAAGCCGGTTGTGATTATTGTATTTTTGATTTTGGTCGCCGGGTACAGGCCTTAAGTAAACAAGAGTTTGAATCGTTCGAAAAATGCGAAACACCCTATCCAACTCCGATACAACAACATGCAAGATTTGCTTTGGTATACTGGCCTGTTGGTAATAGCCAAAATCCTTATATCTGGTTTTTAAATTTACCGTTAGACGAACAAAGCTGTTTAGTGCCTGGCGCTCGCAACCATTTTGTTGCCATTATCCAAGAAGCCTTGGGCGATGCGTTTGCTAAACAACAAGAAGAAACCCAGCAGAAATTACCTGATAACCCTTATATAAAATTACCCGATAGCAATAAAATCGCGCTGGTAAATGCTGCTATCAAATACAAATTTAAACGGCCTGCGAGCCAAGCAATGCAAGAGTGTATCTGTTATTTAAATGGATCAGACAAAAGCCAGTGGCGAAACTTGTCAGTGCAAGGTTGGGCAGATCTATTTGCCCACACAAAAGATCCTAAAGTTCAGCAGGCCATTGATAGCGACTTTTTTAATTGGCCAGAAGATTTATTTAAAGAGTTGCTCCCATTATTGGAACACACTCAGTTATCGCGGGCTTTAACGAACAAATTAATCAGACAATTGGCGTGTAAAAAAACGGATTTAAAGGCTAGTGTACCACTGCTGCGTTGCTTAGCGGCTAATAGTGATCAAGTGGCGGTGCAAGATGCTATTTATGACTTTATGCAATCTCATTCGTTATTGGGGGCAGATATCAATGCTTTAATCGCGGCACGCGCTTGGCCAGCCTTACAAAATCCACTGCTCCTAATTTATTTTTTGGAACAATTGGCAAGCGATGACGCAGATGTGTTTGCGGCACTATTTAAAGATTTAGTGGCGCTTCCTACTTTAAGACGCAGCATTTTAACTTTAATGCAAAATCCACAAAGCTTGCCGCAAACGCGCCAGGCAGTCACTATGATGATGGCAAAAAATAATGGTCCAACTCACTGATTTAATCGTATTAATTAGCATAGCACTGGTTATTTTTCAGTTTTGGCAATTACGCCGTCAATCTGAAGCAGCACTAGCCTATGCTAAAGACTATTGTGAACGGAATAATATTCAGTTTATTTCGGTTGCACGGCAAAAAACCCGTATGGTGTTTTTTAAAAAACAACTGCTTGAGTGGCACTCTAAATTTCAATTTGAATTTAGTGGTAATGGTGAAGACAGTAATTTTGGCGAATTGGTGTTAATTGATCAAAGATTGATTAATGTAACAACCGAAGTATATAAAATGAATTAAATGGGTAAAAAATTTAGTCTTACAGACGACAATATAGATAGGCAGATTCAAGCCATTCATTATGCAATAGCGTTAAAACTGCTGGCCGAACCCGCCTTAGTAGCACAAGTGCGGGAAAAAATAGAACGGAATAAAGCCATTGGTAAAATGCGTTATGGAGCTTATATTCATTGGCTAAGCACACTGGATAATATGTTTGATAAAGATACTTTTATCCGCGGCATGACTGAGTTTACGCCACAATTAAGAAAGTGGCGTCGTCACACACCTTTTACCGGTATTTTAACTGAACAAGAGCGCAGTGATGCGCTTGATGCGCATGCATGTGGCAAACTACACTCAGTTTTGTTTTGATAAGTGAATTTTTTCACACATTATGGCGAGTTCATCGATAGCTCGCCCTGTCATTCGATGTAATTTATCTGAATTAACATAAATAATTCGCTCATTTTTAACCGCGTTAAGCTGCGGATATTTTTGCCACATAGATTTATCCCCATTTGGTTCACTGGCTGACGTCGGAATAATAATCACATCTGGATTTTTTAACAGTACATGCTCTGCACTGATTTGTGGATAGTCACCAATTTGCTCAGAAAATACGTTTTCAACACCACAAACTTTTAATAATTGATGTGGCCAAGCATTATTGGCCGCAGTTGTTAATGGGCTAGACCAAACTTGATAAAATACTTTTATAGGTTTTTCTGGTTGTTGATATTTTGTATTTAACCAAGAAAGTGTGTCTAGCACGATTTTAGCTTTATTTTTAGCCGTTTGGGTGTGGCCACTTAAATGACCTAACCAAATAAGTTCTTTCGCAATATCTTCCGGTACTTTTGGCGTTGAGTACATAATTTTTAAACCCAACTCTTGCATTCGTTTTAAATCAGCCGGCGGGTTTCCGTTGCGCCAAGCGATAATGTAATCCGGTTGCAAGGCAAGGACCTTTTCTATACTGATACCTGCATAGTTGCCAATTCTTGGAATTTGATTTGCGATTAGCGGATAATCCGAATGTTCGGTTGCACCAATAATCTGCTGACCAGCACCAACGGCATATAAATTTTCAACAATATGTGGTGCCAAAGTTACAAACTTTGCATCAGCCGGCTGTACCGGCTCCGCATGTAACAAAGTTACCGTTAAACTAAAAACAAAGGTCATTAGCTTGATCACTACCAATCAACTCCTTTTTGCGCTTTAATGCCTGCTTCAAACGCATGTTTAACCGACTGTATTTCACTCACAGTGTCGGCTATCTCTAACAAATTTTTATCGGCACCTCGGCCAGTGACAATTACATGTTGATGTGGTGGACGATTAACAATCGCATCCAATACTTCATCAGAGTCCAAATAGTCGTAACTCAACATATAGGTGAGTTCGTCCAATAAAACCAGGTCTATTTTTTCGTCCGCCAAAAACGCTTTGCCTCGTGCCCAGACCGCTTCTGCCGCAGCAATATCCGCTTCACGGTTTTGAGTTTCCCATGTAAAACCAGTTCCCATAACCGCAAATTCGCAGCCATGCGATTGCAATAGGTTGCGCTCACCACACTCCCAACCTCCTTTAATAAACTGTACAACTGCAGCCGACAAGCCGTGGCCAACAGCCCGAGCTACAGTTCCAAAACCTGACGTACTTTTACCTTTACCATTGCCAGTGATCACTATAAAAATGCCACGCTCTTCTTGAGCAGCGTTGATTTTGGCATCTACTTTCTCTTTTAAACGCTGCATACGCGCTTGATGGCGTTGGTTTTTTACTGATTGATCAACCAAGGTTAACTCCCGTTAATAATATTTATTAATGTTTGTGCTGAAATATGAGATTCGACTTCATCTGCTAATTGGTTTATTGCGGCTTCTTGGCGCAGATGTTCATTTTTATTTGTTGAGATGTTGATTCCGCACCAATCGGCCAGCAATACGACTGCTTCTGGACTATCAAATAAGCCATGCAAATAACACCCGGCTACCTGATTGTCTTGGCTAATGCAGCCGTCTGTGAACTCTGCCGATTTTAATAAAGCAGAGTTAATCGCATTGTTTTTTAATATATGGCTTTGACCATGGTGTATCTCGTAACCAGACACAACAAGGTTTTGACCATTTAAGTTTAGTAGGCTGGTTTTTTGTGTCAGTGTTTTTGATTGTTTTAGTTGGCTCTCAATCGGTAATAGATCTAAACCATCAATTTGTGTGGTTTCACCTTCGATGTGTTGAGGGTCGTTAATCGAGCGCCCTAACATTTGATAACCACCGCAAATGCCCAGCACTTTGCCCTGCATACGTATGTGCCGATATATCTGCTTGTCCCATTTTTGTTGGTACAAGTGTTGAAGATCTTCGATGACATTTTTACTGCCAGGTAAGATAATTAAATCGGCTGGCGGCAGCGGTTTATACGGGTCGGCGTAAATTAATTGTATGTTGGGATGTTGGCGCAAAGCGTCAAAGTCTGTATGATTGCTAATACGCGGAAATACTGGCACAACAATGACAAATTTAACTTCTGTTAAATTTTGCTGTGTTTCAATGGCGTCTTCAGCTGCAATATCTAAGCCTTTAATATATGGGATAACCCCAAGGACAGGTTTATTTGTGCGCTTCTCTAACCAATCTAAACCAGACTGCAATAGGGATACATCACCTCTAAACTTATTGATGATAAAACCTTTAATTCGCTGTTGCTCGGATTCACTCAACAAAGCTAAAGTACCAACGAGTTGGGCAAATACACCGCCTTTATCTATATCTGCCACAAGTACAACTGGACAATCAACCGCTTCGGCAAACCCCATATTCGCGATATCTCCCTCGCGTAAATTAATTTCGGCTGGGCTACCCGCTCCTTCAACTATGATATAATCGTAACTTTGCTGCAGGCGGCCAAATGAATCTAATACGGCATCCATTGCCACTTTTTTATAATCATGGTACTGCTGTGCTTGCATAGCGCTAATCGCTTTACCCTGAATGATAACTTGCGCATTACAATCAGAACTGGGTTTAAGTAAAATCGGGTTAAAATCTGTGATGGCAGCAACCCCAGCGGCTTGCGCTTGCAACGCTTGGGCGCGGCCAATTTCGCCACCGTCTTCGGTAACCGCACTGTTAAGTGCCATATTTTGGGGTTTAAATGGCGCAACTACAATTCCGCGACGGGCCAGAATTCGGCAAAATGCCGCAACCATTAAACTTTTTCCCGCATCAGAGGTTGTACCTTGCACCATCAAGGTTTTATTTGGTCGCAAGCAAGGCTCCTAGAGTTGTGTTAATACATAAAACGGCAGGTTTGGCTTCGTTAAGTAAAGCGATAGATACCTGAGAGATACTGGCATAGTCTATTTTAAGCTGGCTAAACCAGGATGGATTGCGCAGATCCAAATTTAAAATATTAGCTAACAAAACGCGGATCACGCCCGCATGGCATACCACTAAATAATGCTGTCCGGAGTTATCTTTAATAAGGTCTTGCCACGCTGAATCCACTCTGTCTGCAAACCCTTTTAGCGATTCTCCTCCAGGTGGGGTTAAACGATAAGGGTTATTCCAAAATGCTTCGAGTTTATTCCAATGATGTTGCAACCGATCAAATGGGATCCCATCCCAGCGGCCAAAATTCATTTCGGACAGTCTTGGATCTAACACTATCTCTAGATCGTTTTCTTCGGCAAAAGTTTCGGCGAACAAGGCACATCGTAATAAAGGTGAACTGATCACTTTATCAATCGGTTTTATTTGCTGTAACAGTTGAATATTCTGTCGCATCTGCGCGAGACCAATATCGGTCAACTCAATATTGGTCTGACCGTACAAGGCAGCACGTCCGTCAACTTGGCCGTGGCGTAAAAAAGTAAAAGTTGCAGTACGGATATCTTGCATTATGGGGCTCCTTTTAAAAACATAGGCAAGCCTGCAGCCATAAATACAACCCGATCGGCTACTTGGGCGATGATCTGGTTTAATCGCCCTGCCTGGTCAACAAAAAGCCGTCCTAGTGCATGCTCTGAAACAAGCCCTAAACCGACCTCGTTAGCAACAAGAATTAAATGGCACTGTGAAGCTTGCATATTGATTGCCAAAGTTTTAAATACTGCTTCAAAATTTTCATCTGGCTGATAATAAATTAAATTATTAAGCCATAATGTCAGGCAATCGATCAAAACAATAGAATTTGCTGGCTGTTTTGCGATGCACTTAGCAAGCTCAAGCGGACATTCACACAATATCCAATCATTAGATCTTTGCTGTTGATGTTTTTCAATCCGCCGTGACATCTCGCTGTCAGTGACTTCAGCCGTGGCAATATAACAAACCGGATGTCCTTGTTTTTGATAAGACAAAGCCAAACTTTCAGCGTAATTAGATTTTCCTGAACGCGCACCGCCGATAATGAACTCAATCATACTAAAACAACCAATATAATGATTAATTCGGAAATTTGTTGCACTGCGCCCAAATTATCACCCGTATAACCGCCAATCTGTCGTTTGAACAGACGCTTTAATAAAACGCGCAGCACAACGATGATAACCAAGAGGCCCATCGCTTTTGCTAAAGGTAATAAACAAAAAACAGGCAAAGCGAACAATAAATTTGTACTCAGCTCTAAAAGGCTTTGCTGGTTGGCAAGTGGTTTACTCTTGCTGTCAGTTTCTTGTACGTATGCACAATCATAAATAAAACTTGCGGCTAAACAGCGAGAAATCACAAAGCTCACGGGAATTACAATCATTAAGTCTGTCGCCGCTTCTGACCATAAAATTAAGCGCCCTGAAAGGATCACAAACAAACCAGTCACACCATAGGTTCCTAACCTGCTGTCTTTCATGATGCGTAATTTATCCGCTTTATTTTGGCCGCCGCCAAATCCATCGCAGGTATCGGCCAGACCATCTTCGTGAAATACACCGGTTAAAAACAAACTAAATATTAGCGTTATCCAAACACTAATATCACCAGAAAAATACTGATTGGCCACGCTCCAAACGAACAGTGTCAGCCCAGCCAATAACCAACCAACAGCCGTAAAGTACCTGTTCGCCTGATTTAGTAGCTCTGGGGAATACTTTGTATTTTTAGGTATAGGTAGCCGTGAAAAAAAACCTAACGCCAAAAAAAATAAGTTAAGCTGCTTAGCCATGTTATAAATCAACTAAATTAGCCATCTTATTATAAAAAGCGGCCGCAGACTGAATGAATGGCACCGCTAAAACTGCACCCGTGCCTTCCCCTAAACGTAAATTTAAGTCGAATAATGGGCGAACATTTAATGATTTAAAAATGGCTTGCTGACCTGGCTCTTCGCTCTGATGGCTAAATACCATGTATTGCAGGCAGGCAGGCTCAATTCGACACGCTAATAGAGCCGCAACCGAACAAATAAAACCATCAACCAAAACCACTTTACCGGCTTGTGCCGCTGCCATCATACCGCCACACATTTGTGCTATTTCAAACCCTCCTAACTGAGCGAGCCAGGCAACAGGGTCATCATTGTTAACTTGTTTTTTGGCCCGCTCAACGCCCTTTTTAACTAGCGCCAATTTAACAGCCAATTGTGCATCTGAAATGCCTGTTCCCCGCCCCACTAGTTTTTCTAGCGGACTATCACAAAGGACAGAGGTCAATGCACTCGCTGACGCTGTATTTCCAATGCCCATTTCACCAAAAACAAAAATATCTTTGCCGTTTGCTATTTTTAAACGGGTTATTTCTGCGCCTTGCTGTATGGACCAAAAAGCGGTTTGCAAAGACATTGCAGCATGTTCGCTAAAATCTTGAGTGCCTGACCCGGCACTCAAGTTTTCAACCTGGTTGATATAACTTGCATGCAATGAGTGTTTTATCCCAGCGTTAATAATCGTTAATGGGATCTTCTGCACCTGACATAAAGCATTGATGGCTGCGCCCCCAGCAACAAAGTTTTGCACCATTTTTGCAGTGATTTCACTTGGTACTATACTTATGCCGTGCTCAGCAATACCATGATCACCCGCAAATACCAAAACAGCCGCCCGCTCAAATACTAATTTATCGGCAGTTTTTTGATGCGCTGTTTGAATGCAGGCAAGTTGGTAAGCTAATGCTTCAAGTCGGCCTAACGAACCTAAGGGTTTAGCCTTGCCGTCTATCGTCGCCTGAATCGCTAACTTTTGCGCTTCAGATAACGCCAACTCGGGAGAAATAATATTAAAATCATTCATTTTTTATACATAAGCCCTAAAAAGAATAAACTACCTATGACAGATGTGATCACGCCAACGGGTATTTCTTGTCCGCCGAATAAGCTTCGAGCTAACACATCAACCCACACCATAAAAATAGCTCCGAAGACGGCACTGCCGATGATTAAATAAGCAGTTGAAGCAGCGATTAAACGGCGAACAATATGTGGGATCATTAAACCGACAAATGCGATACCGCCACAATAAGCGACTAATGTGGCGGTGATGGCGGCACAGATAGTTAACATTAACAAGCGTAATTTAATAACAGGCACGCCTAGTGCGGCGGCTTGCTCGTCGCCGAGTACCAGTGCATCTAATTGCCGGTGTACAAGTAAAACCAAAATGGTGCCAATTAAAACCACTGGAGCAATCCAGGCGAGTTGCCATAATTCGGCACGTGCGAGAGAGCCCATTAACCAGAACATGACTTGAACAGAAGCAAAAGGGTCAGCGCTAAACAATAAAAACTGACTGATCGAACTCAGCATGAAAGAAACTGCAACACCACTTAAAATAAGCGTTGCAATACCGCCCTGCCGGCTAGATACGGCCATAATGGCGACCAAAGATACTGCTAACAAAGCACCAATAAATGCGGCAATTGGCAACAAAAATGCAGCTTGATCTTGTAATAAAATACTGACAATAGTCGCCCCTAAACCAGCCCCAGCAACCACACCAAATAAATAAGGTTCGGCTAAAGAGTTACCAGTCACATTTTGTAAAACCGCCCCGCAAACGGCTAAACCTGCGCCACAAAATAACGCTAATAAAACGCGCGGCAAGCGTATGTCTATGATTAGGGTTTGCCATAACGGACTATCAAATGAAATTTCAGCTGGGCCAATAAAAACCGCTGAAGTAATACTAAGCAGCAATAGAAGCGTAGATATAAAAAGTTTAGCCACTAAGTTAATTACCCTCGCACTGATTTTTATAAAAGACGTATGGTGCACCCGTTAATGGATGTCGATCGACATGTACCGCCAGTTTAAAAACCCCTTCTATGGTATGTTTGTTTAAAACGTTTTCGGCGGTCCCAGCAGCTTCTATGCAGCCGTTATTTAGCAGGATAACTTGGTGGGCATATTGCGCGGCTAAATTCAGATCATGAATCGTCATTAATACAGCCACATCAAGTTGCTTTAAAAGCGCTAAAATTTGATGTTGGTAATGTATATCTAGATGGTTGCAAGGTTCATCTAAAATTAATAACTCTGGCTCTTGAATTAAAGCCCGTGCGATTAAAACGCGTTGCTGTTCACCACCAGATAAACCAGCAAAATCGCGACTTCGTAATGCGGTAATTTGCAAAAGCGCCATTGTTGACTCTATTAATGCTAATTCTTTTTTACCGATACGCGATAACAAAGACAAATGGGGGACTCGACCTAATTTAAGCATGGCCTCTACGGTTAGATGCGCATCATAAACATTGTTTTGGGTCACAACAGCCAGTTTTTTGGCTTTTTGCCGCGGAGTTAACGCCGTCAACGGCTCGCCTGACAGCAGAATTTGTCCACTTTGAACGGGCATAGCGCCGTAAATGGCTCTTAATAATGAAGTTTTTCCCGCACCATTAGGTCCAACAATTGCGGTAATACCCTGCCCATGCGTCGTGAACGATAGTTCGGATAAAATTTGTTTGTTATCTGCACAAACGGAAAGCTTGTGAACGTCTAATTGTGTCTGCATAAGGCCTGTAACATTCACGTGCGCAGACACGAGCGAGCGCAAACATGCCGACAAGCTGAGTCTGTATTCGAGTTTTCCCGCACGAAATCAGTAGATTTAATAACCGGCGATCTGGCTTATTGATAAATATCAATTTACAGTTGCGGGCACAGCTGCAGATTCACACTGCATTCCCCAGTTAAAGCGTAATTGCGCAGCATTTTATCAGCTTTTTCAGACAAATTGTAGATCCGCACTGCCGCAGGCGTTGCAAGCAAAGCAAACACCGTCAAACCTGCATTGATCGGAGAACGCCCATGCACAACCTTATGCTCCCTCGCCAACTCACTAAATATAGAGCTTACCTTCAGAAAATAGTGTCGCATTGCCGCCTATTTTAATGCCGATATCTTGGTCATTGCGGCTTAACACATCAACATGTAACAAACTACTTCTCCCGGTATAGGCACCCCGCTCGGCAACAAAATGATACGGCAGGGTTTTATAAGCTTTAAATTCGTTTAAATAGGCTGCAAATGCAGGCACGGAGGCACCGATGGGCGGATCTTCATGGATACCAAAAACAGGCCCGACTAAACGACAATGAAAATCAGACGAAGAAAATGCCCCTTTGCCACAAAATAATAAAATAGAATTTGCACAGGTCGCGGGGGCTGCAGACCTAGCCCATGCATCATAATTAAAGCGCGCCGCTTGCAAAGACTCAAAGCTATCAACCGGAACTATGATATAGGGTGTATGAGTACTAACTAATAAAGGTTTAAATCCGTTTACATTAAAATGATAACTTTCAAGCGACAAAATAGCGCTCAGTTCTTCTGTGCTTGGTGTAAAAACATCCACTTCAGCGTGAGAAGTGGCTGAGTATTGATTAAAGATAGGTTTTCCGTCTTTTACCTGAACTGAGCACTTTACAATGCCGTGTGATTCTTCTAATTTGAATGGGTTTTCGCCCTCTTTTAATGCGAGTGCACCAATATGGGACAGTACAAAAATCGCTGCAATCGTTGGGTGACCGCCAAATTTAAACTCTCGTTTACCGTTAAAAATTCTGATTTTGTAATCAGCATGCGTGCTTGGAAAAATGAAAACTGTACGCCAAACCCTGAATTCTTCTGCGATTTTGAGCATTTGCGATTCGGTTAATGTATTGGCATCTGGTATTACCGCTATTTGAGCGCCTTGAAAGCGCTCATTTGTAAATACGTCCACTGTGAAATATTGAATTGTCATAAATACCCCGTTGTATTTGAACTTTAACAAGGTATTCAAATATTACGCCAACTTATCTAATCGGCACATAATCACATGGGCATGTACCGATGCTGCAGGCGTATTTTGTGCAACCAACGGCAATTGTTTTGCACGTTAACCGAACAAAACAGGTTTGGTGGTGTTTACAGTTGTTAGCAACGCCTGATGCGGCGGTGCTACTCGTAGGCTAGTGGATCTTGCACATTATTTAATTTAAACGCTTCAAGCCGTTCAGTACAGGCACCACATTTTCCACATGCTTTTTCGCGGCCATTGTAACACGTCCAACTTTGCCCGTAGTCCAGCCCCATTTTTAACCCTGCCGTTAAAATTTCTATTTTGCTATTGTTCAAAAATGGCGTCACTATGTCGACTGGTTGATAATCTGCAATTGCACAGACCGCTTTCATTTTTTCTACAAATTCAGGTCGGCAATCGGGATAAATAGCATGATCTCCAGAATGCGCGCCATAAAACACTTTATTCGCACCGCTTGAAATAGCATAGGCAACAGCCATTGATAACAACATCATATTGCGGTTAGGGACCACGGTTGATTTCATGCTTTCTTCTTCATAATGACCTTCAGGGATATCAATATCATCAGTTAGAGAAGAGCCAGCCAACAAACTATTAATGGCTGATATATCAACCACCTTATGTTGTAAACCTAATTGTTTACAAACATTAGCCGCATATTCCAGTTCTTTAACATGCTTTTGGCCATAATTAAACGACAGGGGTAATACTTCATAACCCTCTTTGACTGCTAAATTTAGCACAGTAAAAGAGTCCATTCCGCCAGAATAGATAACAACAGCTTTTTGTGACATGCTTTCCTCGATAAATCGCTTATAATGTGCGTTTATTTAACCAATAGTGTGAGCTGCCAAATGATGTACCCTGTAAACGAAATTTTTGAAACTATCCAAGGCGAAGGCGCACAAACTGGTGTACCTTCAGTCTTTGTCCGATTACAAGGCTGTCCGGTTGGCTGCGCCTGGTGTGACACTAAACATACCTGGACGGTAGACAAAAATCATCAAGTGGATGCCGATCAGATTATCAGTATATCAAATGAAAACCCAACTTGGGCAGAATTAACCAGTAAAGAATTAGTTGATCGGCTGGCAATTTATTCAGCAAAACATATTGTGATCACTGGCGGTGAACCCTGCATGTACGATTTGCGCCCGCTGACCAACGATTTAAATAAAGCCGGTTATTCAACTCAAATAGAAACCAGCGGCACCTTCGAGATCTATTGCAGTGATACAACCTATGTGACTGTTTCACCCAAAGTTAATATGAAAGGTGGGTACAAAGTACTCACCAATGCCCTGAACCGCGCCGATGAGATTAAACACCCAGTCGCAACCGAGCAACACATTGACGATCTAAAAGCGCTATTAGCTGAGCGTACTAGTCAGAAAGCCGTCAATATTTGTTTGCAGCCGATCAGTCAGAAAAAACGCGCAACCGACTTAGCCATCAATGAGTGCATAAAAAATAATTGGCGCCTTTCGGTGCAAATGCACAAATACTTGTTTATTGACTAGTATTCAGCCATTTGAGCAATATATCTATAACAATTGGTTATAAAAACGTCATTTACATAATACTTTTTTCTGATAGCTTGATCTGAGTATAAAAACAAATGGCCTGCAATGGGCCTTTTATGGAATGTTGTATCTAGGAGACAAAAACAATGAAATACTCAAAGCTTGCTTTGTTAATTGCCAGCTTATGCATGACGTCTGGCTGTAGCTTTATTTTTGGTAGTGATGACGATGATGATAACGGCACCACGCCCCCACCTAAAGACGATGATTCAGAAGTTGTGATAGTAGAACCAGAAGCCCCTGACTACCCCAGCAGCACTCAGCTAACTATCAAATTAACAGATGAACAAGGCAATGCTTTAAACAATACAAATATAAGCATACTTTCAGATCCCTCTATGCTCGTTACCAGTGTTGACGGAACACTTTTAAACATTGATCAGAGCAAGCTCACCGATGAAAACTTAGACGGCCAACTCGATGCACCTAAAAGTGTCACTTTAACTTTAGCGGCAGATGGTTATTTATCTCAGCGTTCGGTGGCTTTAGTTAAAAACTTTGGTGACAACGAGCAAAGCTTTGAACTCACTCAAGCAAATGAAAACAATTTAGTCGCTGAAGGCATTTTTGCCCAAACAACCGAGGTAAACCTTGCCAACTCACAAACTAACGAAGAAGGTTTAGTTGAGTTACCCGTTAAAGAGAATTCGCCATTAAAAACAGAAGTAAAAATTTCACCTGCGACCGTTTTTTTGGATGAAAACGGCGAGCAAGTTGATAGCTCTGAAATTAAAGTCAGTGAAGTATCTTACACGCCAGATAGCCCTAAATTGCCTGTATTACCGGCCGAAAAAGCCAGCAACTTAGCGGCTTATAACCAAGCTGTTGGCGACACAGAACAAGTAACAGAAGGTAGCGAAGTCCAGTTTAAATCTTTGGGCGTGGTAGATATAAAAGTAACTGCTGGAGATAAAAAAGTCACTAACTTACTTGCCGAAAACCCGCTAACCGTCACTATCAGTATTCCTCAAGGCAGCGAAAACCCGAACACCGGCGAGCCAATCAAAGCTGGTGATAAAGTGCCTGTTTGGTCACTATCAGAATCAGATTCTAACTGGGTTTATGAAGGTTTAGTTGAAGTTATGGAAGGCGAATTAGGTGCTTTAACCGCATCTTTTACCACCACCCACTTAACTCAGTTTAACCTAGCTTATGTAACCGTCAGCCAAACCTGTAGTGGTTTTATTTATGTAAAAGATACCAGTGGTCATCCTTTTTCCGAAACAGGCACCTTTAGCTTTAATAACGTTCGCTTTTCTAACAGCGACAATTATTTAGGTAGTCGTGACGGTCGTATTAGCTTTCATAAAGTCCCTGACGAGCCAACCGACATTAGCTTTAAAAACGCTGATAATTCAGTCAATCTTGTATTAGAGCAAACAACGGTAAACTACAATACTGACGTTGAAAACATTCGCAACACCCTGCCCGGCGTAGACCTATGTAAAGCCAGTGGCTCAACACTGACTTTGGTTGGCGATTCACCAACCCCCGAAGTCACTATTGTTTCACCGAACCGCGTTTATAATTATGTTGTTGAAGGGGATACAGTACAGCAACAGGATATTGAGTTACAGCTCACCAACGCCAACGACGAACCTGTGGAAGTAAGCTACAGGGTTCGCAATCGTTACGGTGCAACCGACGGCGAAGACTTTACCGCAAAAGCTGATAGCATAGTCTTGTCAGCCGACAGCCCAACGGGGACCATCACTTTTGATATTTTAGGTGACGAAGAACCCGAAGCCATATACGAAAGTATTGCCGTGGACGTTAGCTTGCCAGACGGCATTAATTTTACGACGGGGCACAATCAGCAAACTCGATATTATTATGTGCGTGATGACGATGTGTTCGTTGTCAACAGCTTTGAAACCATAAGTGCAAACGAAGCGGATGGAAAAGCCACAGTTAGAGTTAATTTAGATAAAACAACACCAGACGATGGCTATTTGTATCTTTATTACCGTGCCTTTACTGATACTAACGACACGGCTGAAGCTCATGCTGATTACGAGCAGTATCAATATAGCAAGTCTTATATCAATGGCGGTCGTTATCAGTACCACCAAATACCTAACGGTGTTTCGAGTTTTGATTTAGACATCCCTCTTGTTGATGATATCAGCGTTGAAGGCGATGAAAGTTTCACCGTTGAAATTTTAAAAAATCAATATATAAGCGCAGATTCTGACCGAATTTTAACCAGCGTCACTATTTCAGATGACGATAGCTCAACTGATACAGCAACTGTTTTAACCTTGGAATTAACGGGCACTAGCGCTGATCAAAATGGCAACGAAACCTTAACCGAATCCCAGTTTGCTTACGCAAAACTTTCACTAAATCAAGCGACAGATCAACCCGTTACAGTCATCCTGAACTCAAGCAATGGCGATCGTTTATACTTTGGCAGCTCAAAGCAAGCCAGTATATCAGTGACCTTTGCCGCGGGTGAAGCTTATAAAGTGATTCCAGTGATTGCAGCAAATAACTATAAGGTTGATTCTGATGTTGAGGTTAGCATTACAGCGACACCTGATTCAGGCCTCGCCAGCCAAAGTGAAACCGTTAAAGTTCTTGATGACGATTACACTTATGTCAGCATGAGAATTAGGCAGACACCAAACGAAGTGTTTGAAGATATTGGCCAAGATGTGATTTGGACATTTAACTACTACACTAGCGCCAATGACGGCAATGATGGCTTTACTTTAACGCCAAGCATTTCTGCCCAGTCAACAGCGACCGAAGGCAGTGACTATTCAGTTGATATGCCAACCAGCTTAAGCTTTAAAAAAGGCACCGCAGATCCGCAAATTACCTTTACTCCAACAGCCGATACGCAAGTTGAATCCTCTGAATGGGTGATTGTTAACTTTAGCGGCACACTGCCCACCACGCCAGGTTATCGATATTACTTGCCTGGTCAGTGGTGGTCTAAAAATCCGGGTGACACTGTTAACTTTTCTAAATCTTTTGTCATAGGTAATGACGATATCTTCACGATTGCCGTGCCTAATCAACGAGAGTTTAGAGTTGAGTCAGCCAGTGATGGCAACACCTTTGAAGCCAAACCTTTAAATGACGTTTTAAAAGTCACTACCAATGGCTCAATTGATTTTGACTTAACCTTTAATCTAAGCTTGCTATCAAATGAGCAGACTAATATGCAATTATTAGCCTTGACCAATGACACAATCACCCTGCCGCAAGGGACTAGTGAAGTGTCGGTTGACCTTAACCTGCTGGCTTCAACAGCTAACAGCCTCGGGGTTGATGAAAGTAACTTAGGTGAATATAAAGCGCTCGTAAAAGTTGAGCTGACGGACCAAAGTTTGCAACAACTGAAAGAAAATGGGCTTGAGTTTGTTGTGACCAACTCAAGCATAGAGCTGGACTTTGTTTATTTTGTCAGCGGTAGTACACCAACCACTGGTGGCACTGGGGGTTCTGGTAACTCTGTTGGCAATGAGTAAATAACACCTTTTAGTTTATCACTTCACTCGACATCGCATCGCGGTGTCGAGTTTTTTACCCACTTCACAAAAACTGACACCTACTTTGACTTTCGAATAAAAATAAACTAACCTGCAAAACGAAACTTACATGAATCAAAGCACCATGTCTAAACGAAACCTAAAAGAAAGACGCAATAAAATTGTAGAGCTGGTCAATCAACAAGGTGAGATCTCTGTCGAAGCACTCGCGGCACAATTTGATACCTCTGTTGTTACGATTCGAAAAGACTTAACCACACTCGAACAGAATGGTTTGTTATTACGCCGTTTTGGGGGGGCTGTGCCGCTACCGAGCGAGCTTAAACACAATCCGGACAAACAAAACAACAACAACAAAAAGCTGATTGGGCAAGCCGCCGCAAAACTCGCAAAAGACCACTATCGTATTATCATTGATAGCGGCCGAACAACTGCACAAATGATCCCCTTTTTAACCGAAAAGCAGGGCCTGGTTGTAATGACAAATGCGCTCGATGTCGCCAACCAGTTACGGCAATTAGAGCCTGAACCAACACTACTAATGACAGGCGGAACCTGGGATCCGCATTCCGAATCATTTCAAGGGCAAGCTGCTGAATCTGTTTTAAAATCTTATGACTTTGATCAACTCTACATAGGTGCAGATGGGTTAGACTTTGACCGTGGCACCACCAGCTTTAATGAACTTTTAGGCTTAAGCCAAGTGATGGCCGAGCAGTCCCGTGAAGTGATCGTTATGCTGGAATCCGAAAAAATTGGTCGAAAAATGCCAAATGTTGAGATTGCTTGGGACAAAATAAGCACAGTAGTCACAGACAAAAATTTACAAGCAGCGCAAAAAGAACAAATATTAAATGCCGGCGTTAATTTAATCATCGCCTAAACAACTATATAAAAGGAAACTTTATTTATGTGTGGAATCGTTGGTGCAGTAGCACAAAGAGATGTTGCAGAAATTTTATTAGAAGGACTTAGACGTTTAGAATACCGCGGCTACGACTCAGCTGGTCTGGCCGTGATTCAAGGCAAAACATTGGCACGAATTCGCCGTGTTGGTAAAGTTAAAAACTTAACTGACGCCATAAACGAGAATCCAGTTATTGGTGGCACAGGCATCGCACATACCCGTTGGGCCACTCATGGCGAACCCAGTGAACGAAACGCACACCCTCACCTTTCGAATGAAAATATCGCCGTTGTGCATAATGGCATAATCGAAAATTATAAAGAATTAAAAAACGAACTAAGCAAAGAGGGTTATGCATTTACTTCCGAGACGGACACCGAAGTATTAACACACCTAATTCATAAGTTACAAAACGAAACAAAAGATTTATTATCTGCTGTGCAAAAAGCGACCAAAATTGTAACTGGGGCTTATGGTACTGCTGTGATCGACAGTAATAATAGTGATCAAATGATAGTCGCCCGCTCAGGTAGCCCTCTGGTCATAGGTTTAGGCATTGGCGAACATTTTGTCGCCTCTGATCAGCTCGCTTTATTGCCGGTCACGAGCCGTTTTATCTATCTAGAAGAAGGTGATGTTGCCCGTTTAACCCGCAAAACAGTTGAAATTTTTGATAAAAATGGTCAGCCAGTTGATCGCAAAATTAATTTAGTTGACGCAAAAAGCGACTCGGCCGATAAAGGCGAATACCGCCATTACATGATGAAAGAGATTTTTGAGCAACCCACTTGTGTCCGTCAAACACTTGAAGGCCGCATCAATACTCAAGGTGTTGAATCTGGGATCTTCGGCAATGGTTTTGAAGCCATTACTGGCCAAATCAAACATGTGACTATTGTCGCTTGTGGGACCAGTTATCATGCCGGTATGGTTGCAAAATATTGGTTTGAACAATATGCAGGTGTTAGCTGTAGTGTTGAAATTGCTTCTGAATTTCGCTATCGCAAATTTTATGTGCATGAAGGCAGCTTATTTGTGTCTATCTCACAATCAGGCGAAACGGCTGATACCCTAGCTGCGCTAAGATTGGCTAAAGAACAAGGTTATTTGTCATCGCTGACCATCTGTAATGTGATGGGATCTTCTTTAGTGCGTGAATCTGATTTTAATTTTATGACACGTGCGGGTACCGAAATTGGTGTGGCGTCAACTAAAGCTTTTACCACTCAATTAGTCTCGCTATTGTTATTGGTATTAACGCTTGGCCGTCATAAAGGGTTAACCAGTGATCACGAAAAAGAAATGGTCGCTGCTTTAATGCAACTGCCGGGCAAAATCGAACAAGCTTTAATGGCAAATGATGTTATTGAAACGTTGGCGGAAGAATTTGCTGATAAAAATCATGCATTATTTTTAGGTCGTGGCGATCAGTATCCTATTGCGATGGAAGGTGCGTTAAAATTAAAAGAGATTAGTTATATTCATGCAGAAGCCTATGCGGCCGGTGAACTTAAACATGGCCCTATTGCACTGATTGATGCCGATATGCCAGTGATTGTGGTGGCTCCAAATAACGAACTGCTCGAAAAGCTGCACTCTAACGTAGAAGAAGTACGTGCACGCGGGAGCATTTTATATGTGTTTGCTGATAAAGCTGCAAAATTTGAAAGTGATGATACACAAAAAGTTGTTGATGTAGTGGCCACCGAAGCTATTACAGCACCTATTGTTTATACCGTTCCGTTGCAATTATTGTCATATCATGTCGCGGTGATTAAAGGCACCGACGTTGACCAACCGCGCAACTTAGCAAAATCAGTTACGGTGGAATAGTCGCTCGGGACTTGAAGGTCAGGTCGTGTAGGTCGGGTCCACCGAAGGTGCACCCGACAATTGCAGGCACCACGATTGGTTTTGAAATTTCCGTACGCCACAAACACCACAATCGTTTGTCAGATTGTCGGCAACGCCGTTGGCGGTGCCGACCCACATAAATGCCCACCAAATTACATCATCAATTCTTGTACTTTCTTTTTGGAAAAAACACCGTATAAGCTGGGCAATACAAACAAAGTTAACAATGTTGCCGAAATAATCCCACCTACAATCACAGTCGCTAGAGGCTTTTGAATTTCAGAACCGACTCCATTTGAAAGTAACATAGGGATCAAACCCAGCGCAGAGGTGATTGCCGTCATTAGTACAGGCCTTAATCTTGATACTGCGCCGTCGATAATTGCGATTGAAACCGAAACTTGCTCGGTGATCCTTTGGTTAATACTCTCAACCATAACAACCCCATTAAGAACCGCTACACCAAACAGGGTAATAAAACCAACGGAACCGGGCACAGAAAGATATTGTCCCGATAAATATAACGAAAAAATACCTCCGATCACGGCTAAGGGTACATTAAGCAAAATCAACATGGCTTGGCCAAACGAGTTAAATGCAAAATAAAGCAGGAGTGTGATTAAAGCCAAAGATAAAGGTATGACTATCATTAAACGCTGTTGTGCTCGTTGCTGGCTCTCAAACTGACCACCGATAGAAATGGAATAGCCCGGCGGCAAATTAACTTCATTCGCAATTTTTGTCTGAATATCAGCGACAACGCTGCCCATGTCTCGCCCCTGTACATTGGCTTGTATCACGACGCGGCGCTGCACATCATCGCGCCTGATTTGTGGTGGTCCCGACTTAAACGACACTGTTGCAATATCTCCCAGTCGCAACCAAGCACCCGTAGACGACCGTAACCTTATATCGGCAATTGTCTCACTATTTTTTCTAGCTGCTTGATCAAGGCGCACATAAATATTGTATCGTTCATTGCCATTAATAATTTGCCCAGCTTCAGCACCACCAATGCCGTCCCGTACTACTTTCATAACATCATCGACAGATAAGCCGTATCTAGACAACTCACGACGCTTGGGCTCTATAATTAACTGTGCTTCGCCGGCGATCTGCTCAAGGGCTACATCTCTGGTGCCGTTGACCGATTTTACTAACGCTTCTAATTCCTGCCCTTTACCAGCCAGCACTTGCAAATCCGGTCCAAATAGTTTTATTGCAAGTTGCGCTTTCACACCTGATAACAATTCGTCTACTCGGGTAGCGATAGGTTGTGAAAAATTAAATAATAACCCTGGAAATACTTCTAACGAACGCTCCATTTTTTTTTGAAGCTCGTACCGGTTAGCGGCGTTTTTCCATTCAGAAACAGGTTTTAGACCAATATAAATCTCAATATTATTAACAGGTTCCGGATCCCCACCGATTTCAGCTCGCCCAATGCGACTTAGCGCATAAGTCACCTCTGAAAATGTCATCAGTTTTTTTTCTATCTCTGGCGCCAGCTTGAGCGCAGTTTGCAAACTGGATGATGGGGCTAAAGTGACTCTTAAATTAATCGTACCTTCTTCTAACTCAGGTACAAATTCAGTGCCAATTTTCGGCAAAACCAGCAATGACAAAATCACCAGTAATACAGAAACAACCCCAACGGGTTTAGCATACCCTACAATGTGTTTTAAAATGTTTCGGTATACAAAATCGATCGGTTTTAAAATATAACTTGTGTTTTTTTTAACCCCTTTTTTAAAGATAAAAGTCGCAAGCGCTGGAATGATGACTAACGCAACCACAATAGCAGCAATTACAGCCAACATAATACTAATGGCCATTGGCTGGAATAACTTAGCTTCTACCCCCTCAAAACTAAATAAAGGAGCAAAAACGACTAAGATAATTAACGCTGCAAAAAATATCGGCCGGGCGACCTCTTTTCCTGCTATTTTTAACCGCCTTTCAATCTTTGTATCAAGTCTTTTGGTATGCGAGTCGTTTTTTTTATCATGGTCGGTATGGCCGTGCTCAATGCTATTTTTTAATTGCTGATCACTGCGATTGAGATGTTTTATCATATTCTCAACCATTACCACAGATCCATCAACTAACATTCCAATCGCAACAGCGATACCGCCGAGTGACATTAGATTCGCTGAGATATCTAACCATACCATTACCATCAGCGCGATACCGATGGCAATTGGAATCGAAACAAGCACTAATGATGTCGCTTTCAAATCCATTAAAAAAAGCATCAAAACGACCGCAATAAAAATAAATGCTAAGGTGAGCGCCTCAACAACAGTAAATACGGCTTTTTCAATTAGATCGGCCTGATCATAAAATGCTTCAAACCTGACCCCTTCTGGAAGTGCCTGATTAATGGCTTTAATTTTACCATTGATACCATCAATGGTTGATTTAGTATTCGCGCCCATACGTTTTAATACAATACCTGAAACCACTTCCCCCAAATTTTCAACCGCATCATCAGAAACCTTACGCGTCATTGTCACCGCACCTTGCCTGATCTCTGATCCAATTGACACAGTCGCGATATTTTCGACAGTTACCACGATCCCGTTTGTCGTTTTTACTGGCACTTGTTTTATATTTTGGATACCGTCAGCACCACTTGCAAACCAGCCTATTCCGCGAATAACAAGCTGTTCCTGCCCTCGCTCCATGTACCAGCCACCCACATTGGTATTATTGTTTTCAATCGCTGAAATGATATCTTGCTGTGTCAGTTCGTAAGCTAGAAGTTTTGCTGGATCTACATTCACTTGATATTGGCGAACATGGCCGCCAAATGATAATACCTCTGTGACACCATCCACTGGCATAATCAAAAGTTTGACGATCCAATCATTTAAACTTCGCAACGCCATAGCGTCGTACTTTTTATTATCATCAGATATTAAAAGATACTGAAATACCTGCCCTAACCCAGAGGTATTAGGGCCTATTTGTGGAACACCAATACCACTCGGAATCAAAGTTTTAGCCGCTTGCAAGCGCTCAAAAACCAATTGCCGTGCAAAATAAACATCCGTACCTTCTTTAAATACAACAGTAACGCCTGACAAACCTGTTTTTGAGATAGAACGTACTTGCTCAACATCTGGTAAAGCGTACATAACCGCTTCTATCGGATAAGTAATGAGCTGCTCAACCTCCTCAGCTCCAAGGCCTGGCGCTTGAGTATTTACGGCCACTTGCACGTTAGTGACGTCTGGAAAGGCATCTAGATTTAACTTAGGTATCGTAAAAACCGCACTTGCAATAGCTGAAACTAAAACGAGCACCACCAAAAGACTATTGTTTACTGACCAATCGATTATTTTATTAAACATCTTGGTACCCTCAGTGATTGTGCGGATCAAATCCGCCCTTGTTGATTTCAGATGCAATAAAAAAAGCCCCTGCTGTCACCACCTTTGTGCCCTCCGAAATACCAAAAATTTCGCGAAGATTTGCAACGGGCCTACCACGAGTGACTTCCACTGGACGAAACCTATTTGCTTCACTCTCAACAAACACCATCCAGTCTCCATCTGGATCCCTAATGAGTGCGTCTTCGGGTACCGCGATGACTTTATTTTTTAATTTCAATTGGAAACTGACAGTTACAAACATACCGGAATGTAGCTTATGTGAGTTATTTTTTACCAAAAGTCGTACTACGCGAGTTCGTGTAACTGGATTAACCGTGTGGGCTTGTTGAATAATATCTGCTGGCAACTTAAGACCATTCAACTCTATGGTTGCCATGCTATCTCTACTTAAACTAACCGGTAAATCGGGAGAAATATTAGCTTCGACCCAAAGCTCGTTTTCATCGGCTATCAAAATAAGCGTTTCTCCAGCGTTTATCTGCTGGCCTTGAATAAACTCATCCTGCAAAACTATTCCGTCAGATGGTGCAACCAGGTCATATTGACCAAAGGACGAATCCGCTTGTTTTGGTATCTTTTGGATCGCGTCTGTGGTTAACCCTAACGCAATCAACTTGCCGTAAGCTGCCTGATATTGGCTTCTGATTTCAACTAATTGGCTTTCACTCACAGTGCCAGCGGCCAGTTTTTTTGCCCGCTCCCAATTAGATGATGCGACTAAAAATTCAGCCTGAGCTAGCGACATAGCTTCACTAAAAAGCGTCACTACAGGGTCTCCTGCTTGTACAATGTCGCCTAAGCTGCTTTTACGATCAACAACAATCGAATCAACTCTCGGTGCGACGAGGTAACTCTTGTAACCGTTTGCTTTAACTTCTCCAGGCGCATATAAAGAATAGAAATGTTTTTTTGCAGACAGTGTTTCCACTTTTATGCCCGCTGCTTCAAGTCTTGACGTCTCCAAAAAAATTTCATTTTTATGAGCGATTTCATGCTCCGCGTCCGCTTCTTTTTCATCTGAAGGTTGGTGCTCATCGGCCAACAAAGTAGACATCCAAAATAAACCACCCAAAAATAAGATCGTTCGAAAAATAGTATTCATAACTTTTACCTTTTAATAAAACCAAATTGTGCTCGCGCAAATATGCGCATGTAAGGAAAAAGTTAAGCGATCGGAGGGCGGTATGGGTTTGCAGTTAAAAAGTGGGGAGATAAAACTAAGGGATTAAACCGTTGGGGAGTGTTTAACGGCAAGACAGTGGATAATGTTACCATTATCCACCAACTTGTATGATGGCCACTGCAGTGCCCACAGTGATGACAGTCATCCACATTATGAGACTGAGTTGAATCAATATCTGATAAATTATCTATTTTATGATCGTGAGATGTTTGTAAGTGCTCTGGATCTAACTGATGAGGTGTCATAGTTGCTGATACAGCGACATACGATTGAAAAACAATCGCGACGAGTAACAGTACTTTAACGATGACACGAACACTCAAAATTTTAATCTCATCAATAGGTGGATAATAGGTACATTAAAAATAAGCACATATTTAATTATTAGCTTAGCTCAATTACCCAAAATATCTAAAATAGCCTCTTAATTTAGCGCACTCTTTTCTAAAAAACGATTAAAAAATTTAGTTTTTTAAATTTGTACAACCATTTAAAGCGGTTCTTCATTTAATCGTTTTATTAAATCATCCCAATTCAATGGAGGTGACAAAAAGTAACCTTGTACCCAATCACAGCCGTGCTCTTTTAAATAATTTAATTGAGCTTCAGTCTCAACGCCTTCTGCAATCACCCGCAGTTGATAAAGATTGGCCAAACTCTGAATGATCATCACCATTTTATTACGAGCTTCGCGCTCAGAAAACAGATCATTTACAAACGAACGATCAATCTTTAGGCAGTCAGCAGGGTAATGTATGAGCTGGTTAAAAGCCGTATAGCCAGTGCCAAAATCATCTAACGCGATTGACACCCCTAGTTTATCTAGTGCATTCAATACTTTTAGGCAGGTCAGATCACCGGCAACAAACGCGGTTTCTGTCACTTCAAACTCGATACATTGCGGTGAAATTTTATATCGCTCTAATAGGTTTTTAACATGGGTCGGAAACTGCTCATTTTTTAATTCCAAGCCAGAAATGTTAATGCAAAACTTGCCAGTAAACTGCTGCTCGTTTTGTAAAACAATTAATGCCGAAAACGCATTTTCAATGACCCACAAATCGATATCTTTAATCATGCCCGTTGCTTCTGCTACAGGTATAAATTGATCCGGTCCGATACCCACTAAATCGTGACTTGGGCACCTGAGTAAAACTTCAATAGCGACAATCTTATTATTTTTGCAATCAAAGATAGGCATATAAACCAAAACAAATTCTTTTTCTCGTAGCGCCAGTCTTAATCCAGTTTCAATATGCTGGCGTTGGCTAAGTCGCTCGGCAATTTCTTGAGTAAAAAATCTAAAACAATTTCGACCCTCTTGTTTTGCGCTATACATAGCCGCATCAGCTTGTCGCAAAAGGTCAGCGGGTGACTTGGCATCATCTGGGTAAACTGCGATGCCGATGCTTGCATAAACCATGTGCTCAATATTATCCACCCCAAAGCCGCCTTCAAACATTTTTAGAATACGAGTGGCAACACTACTCGCATCAAGTGGATCTTGAATATTTGGTAACAAAACAACAAATTCATCACCCGCCAACCTCGCTAAACTTTCTTTCGGAACTTTAAACAGTTGGTCAGAAGGACGAATTGAATCCGTTAGCCGCTCGCTAAATTTAAGCAAAACTCTATCGCCAGTCTCATGTCCATATTGGTCATTAATTTGTTTAAAGTTGTCCAAATCAATATACAGCAGCCCAATGCGTTGCTTGTCCACCTCAGCACGAGATATCATACGCCCTAAGTTCATTATAAAACTCCAGCGATTAGGCAAGCCGGTCAAGCTATCAAAATAAGCTCTCTGACGCACGTCCTCATTATACAGCTGCAAGACAGTCTCAGATGCTTTTTCTTCCGCATATAGAGCAGCGAGGCAGATCACGTTTAACGCGAGTATGGTTAAGATAAAACGAACAGCCTCAGTAAACGTATAGGTCGTCAACAATAAGTTTGACAATGGTGTAAATAACAGCAAGGTGCTGATCACACTGAAAATAATAAACAAAATAACTGCAGGCCAAAAGCGGTTAATAAAAAGGTTAATGGCAACAATTGGATAAATCCAAAGAATGCCAGTATTATCTTTGCCACCTGTGACTAATAAACTCATCGATAACACAAACAAAATACAAGTGAGCGTTTTTGCCGCTCGGTCAACATTACGGCTACGCTTTAACAAATACAGATTAATCAATCCAATCAAAGCGCTTGTTAGCAAAATTGTCCCCAAAAAGCTTGCGCCATTGGCTAGACTCAAACTGCCGAATGAACACAGGAAAACGACACCTATAATGGTTAAAATCTGACAGAGCCGATAGCGACGACGGCGTGGGACGGCTAATACCGCTTGTTCGCCTGCGATCAAATCACGTGTTTGTGTCATAAAAACAATCCTTTACATTACACCTAGAGCTTTTTTGACACACTATAAAGTAGATATAATAATCCGCAAGTTTCTGGTAGGTCGGGTTCACCGTTAGGTGCACCCGACAATATGCAGCCAACGGCGGGGTTTAATAAAATATGCCAATTGTCGGCAACGCCGTTGGCGGTGCCGATCGACTCAAACTTTTTTAAACACGACGACGCAAATATGCATTAAAACCTATCAATAATAGCCATGTGAAACCAATCGCCCCACCGCTTGATTGTTCACTGTCTGTCGGTGGTTCTCCTATTGTTGGTGGTTGCGGCAAATCAGGTGTTGTGTCTTTTATAATAATTGAGTGTGTCGTTTTAGCGCCTGACACTGCATTGATCGGATTACCCATTGTTAAAATTAATGTTTCTTCTTCATTTACAATCTCGTCCGCTTTAATCTCTATTAAAATACTGCCCTGCTGTCCACTATTGATCCTTAACTCACCATTTTGTGCATTGTGATCGCTGCTACCCGCCGAGCCAGATATGATATATGGGATGGTCACCGGATATTTAACCGCTAAGTGACTTAAAGTGACTTTAACACTTGCTGTTTTACCTTCTTCAACTGTTTGATCTTGACTAAAATTTACACTCGGTTCAGTTAAATTCGGAGCTACGCAATTTTCGCCAGGAAGACCATAACAACCATTACCTGTCGGGCCCAATTTTTGTTCCCAAGTAATACCGGCCACCCAATTTGCATTTTCACCGCCTATTTCATACGCACCAGCGTCGGGTTTACCGTCTATAACATCCGCTTGGATCTCGGTTATTTGTCGACCCGAGTCAATCGGTGTGGCATTCGCAGCTAATCTAAAATCACCCTCTTGGGGGGCGATAAATGCATTACTGGTTACCGTTATGTTATTTTGTTTATCTGATTGAGGCTCCCAAGCGCTACTATCAGAAATATTGTTCCATACACGAACATCACTAAATGCTGTGCCTTCTTTGTGCCATGCCCCCATGACAGCACTGGCGTTGAACATAGTATTATTAAATATATCTATGTCGGTGCCATTCCAATTTATTTGTATGCTGCTCCATTCGGTATTCCAAATAACATTATGATGCACCAAAAAACTTTCGGCATCATTGTCTAAATAAATACCGGCGGCTTTATTTTTGTTACCGCTGGAATAAGCATCATGAAACCAGTTATGGTGAATTTCTGTATGGCTAGGTCCCCCCACGGTATAAAATAAACCACAATCATCAGCAATGAGATTGCTTCGTGATACGTCGTTGTAAGCATATTCAGCATGGTCATTAAATCCTTGAATTGCATCTCGACCAGCCCGGGTAATTGTATTGTTAAAAACCTTGGTATGGTTTCCACCGCGGGCATTAATAATGGCGTCATAATTGCCAAGATAATTAAAGTCGTGCAAATATGAATCTAAAATCTGAGTATGCTCACCTGAGTCATAAATGCCGGTGCCGGAGCCAAACCCAATCTCACTTTTTTCTATAATATTGTATTTGCTGTTAAACTGGTTCCAGTCACTTCGAATATTCACACTTTGGTTGCCAGAGGCAAAGCCACTTACAACCCCCAAGGTATAGTTCCCGTATAAACTGGTGACACCATAAATATGGTTATAAGAAGCCCCTTTAGTGATCTCAATTGAACCACCAAAAACCGCCAGATTTTTGATATGAATATAGCTTTTACCCTCTAAATCAATTGTTTTAGTTCGCTTTCGCATACTAACTTGATGATCGTCAGGTTTATCCCCGTTTGGCAGTTGCACGTAAAGCTTTTTCGTTTCAGGATCAAAATACCACTCGTTTTGATAATCAAGGACCTCTCTGATGCCCTGCAGGAAAAAATCACCTTTGTCCGCTGGCGCGTGGAAAGTTCGGATCCAAGCTGGATTTTTGTCCAACTCAAAAGTGACCCGAGTCGCTGTATTGCCCGTTATAAAGGCTCGCCAACTTGTCCAACCAGATCCAGGCTTATCGCCGTAAAAGTAAATTGAACCACCTTTAGACCAATCACCGCTTGGTATACCATCAGCATAATCCAAATAGGCGTTATTAATTACGTTCGGCCCGCTCCCACCTGTGTTTCTGAGCGAGTTTTGGGTAAAGGGATCGCCATCAATATTATTTGGCCAACGTGCTAAATCCATCGCTGTATTACCCTGCATCACAAAGTTTTGTTGCCCCAAATCCCAGTCAACTTGGGTCACATAAACATCCCCTTTGTCATGCTGCCAACCGGTGAGCGATTGCATTGCGGTGATCACAACTTTTTCGTCTGGGTAGGATTGAAAAATAATAGGTTTACCCGCCTCACCAGAGTTTACTGGTGATAACACCTCTTCATAAAAACCCTCTCGGATAAAAACAGTATCACCAGCTTCAGCTATCTCAGCTGCTTTTTGTAGCGTCAAAAATGGTGCATCTATAGCACCAGAATGACTATCATCTCCATCTTTTGCAACATAAAAATCACGTGCTTGCAGCGTATTAATGCTGCTTATTACGAGCAATCCGTAGATTAAACCTTTAACTGTTCGTTCCATAAATGTTTACCTCTTGTTAATTTTATGAAATGATACCACACTTTATATATAAACATATAGGTTTGGATGTAACACATGAAATTTAACTTAAAGAAAAACTTTATCGCGCTAACGGCTAGTTTTTTTATTGCCGCCCCAACTATGAGTGCACCTTTCACACAAGGTGGAACCTGGTATTGGGACGACGCTGACCGCCACGATACAAACGGCAGTTATACCAACGACGACGGCATTGTTAGAACCCAACAAGCGCCATCTATCGGCAGTGATAATGAGCGTAATAATATTCGCAATAAATTCGATTCTGCCGGTGTCCCTTGGGTTGAGATAATTAACACACCCTTCTTTTTGGGCAATGATGCTCCGTTTGCAAATCAAATAGCGGCAATGGATGCGGTTAAAAATACCGCAGATGCTTTGGCAAACCGCCCTAATACAGGGCCAGATGAGTGGCAAAGAGCCATAAACCCCATCACTGTTTTATGGGGCCCGTTGCAACTTGACAATGCACGCCAAGAAATCGCCGACGATATAGAACGCACTTTTGTATTTAGAGGTAACTGGAATATTGATGCGCCTATTTATGTCGGTAGCAATAAAACCATTTGGATAGACGGAGAACTCACTTATACAGGTGCAGATACCCCCCACGTAGGCGGTGCAGCTTTTACTCCCAAAGGTTCAAAGATGCATGGCGTGTTTACCGTTCGTCGTAAAGCCAATGCTTGGGATGAAGATCGCGGAAACATAGATGAAAACGATTGGACATCCTTGGGTCAGAATTACACCGAACCCGCAAATATTGTTGAGCTAAACAAACCACTTAAAGAGTCAATAGAAAACCAACCGATTGTACAAAATGTTACTTTTTTGGGTAGCCAAAGAGGCAAAATTAAAGTTGAGTTAAGTACAGCTCAATCTAACCCGCAGGGCAATTGGGCTCGCTACGATCCTGATTTAAAACCTCGTAACCCTGATGGAACCCTAGCCAATACAGGACAGGTTATCCCAAGAACCAATGGAATTCATTTTGACCATGCAAGAAATGTTGTTGTTGATGGCGTTCGACTCGAAGGTGCTTTAAATGCTATTTATGTCTCTAGTACTTTCGAAGTAGAAATTAAAAACAATTTTATAGACAAATCTGTGTTTAGAGGCGTGCATTTGCACGGCAGCGGGCATGCCGCTGATAACTTAGCTTTTGTTCGTAATAACTTAATTACCCGAAATCATTGGGATGGCATAGATATAGACTCACATTCTGCCCGTTACCGTATTGAAGAAAATGTCATCATAGGTGCAGACAATCGATTTTTAATATGGACAGAGATCGATGCTCACCACAACCTAATTGATAATAATGTTGGCATTATTAATTTAACACAAGATTCGCCGGTTGGTGCTGGCGGTTTTCAAGAAAACGGCACCGAAATGAATATTGGCGCTCAAGGTACACGTTGGAATACCTGGCAAAATAATAATATTTTTAATGCACGTGAAGCAAAACAAGGCTTTTTGATGCGGGGAACTGAATCAAACCGTGTTGTACAGCAAGATACTGTCACTTGGTTCAACAACTATGTTTGGCAACAAAACCGGAGCATGACTACGAGCAACCCCAAAATGGATGGCATAGTTGATGATGTAATGTATTTATGGTTAAACAATGACGGAAACCCATAGCGGAGTTTAATGATTTTGCGTGAAGACACACACCGCGATCCTTGACCAATTGTCGGCAACGCCGTTGGCGGTGCCGACTTACACAAATTCCATCAATGTCGTAGGTTTGCACCGCCGAAGGCGTTGCAAACAAAAGCAGGCACTTGCGACATTATTATTTTGCATGACCGTCTAAATCAACATCTTGGGTGCCAGAATAATCTAGCTTGGGTTGATTATTTTGATGTTCTGGATGTTGCTCCCGATCGGTGACAATTTTATACGACCAAGCATGTTGACTTGCCCCTAAATCGCTCGGTGGAATAATTAATAAACCAGCCGGTGTCATTGTCCAATCAACTTTGGCCGAAGCGCCCAAGAGCGAAACCGATTTAACACGCTCACTCGACCACCCTTTAGTCCCTGCGATAACAAAACGCTCACTCGCTTTGTCTAACTTAATTGCAAACAAATTTTTACCTTGCGTCGTAAATGCCAAGTGCCCTTCGGTTTGACCAGTTTTATGCCAATATTTTGAGCCATAAATGGCTTCGCCATTTAGTTTTAACCACTCGCCCATTGCCTTTAAGCGCTCTACTTGCCACTCGGGTATGGTTCCGTCGGCACGAGGCCCTATATTAATTAAAAAATTACCGTTACGACTAATAATTTCAACCATTTCATCAATGACTTTGTTCGGCGTTTTTATTCTATTTTTATATTGGTAATTCGGATCTTCTTCTGCGGCTAAATAACCAAACGAGGTACCAAAGGTGGTACAACTTTGCCAGCTAGGGCCTATCGTTTTCAGTTTTAAATTATCACGCTCATACGCACCAACACCTGCGGGCCAGTTAGGATTCCAACCTTTATTGTTAACATAAACCGCTTGTCCTCTTTCGGCTGCGTCATTCATATAATTCGTGATCATGCTTCTTGCTTGATCATAAAAGTACTGGATAATCGGCCTAAATACTTGGGGGTTGGCCTGCGAATTATTTCCGTCTCGGGTAAAAATTGGAATATCATCTATCCATAACATGTCGGGTTGATATTTAGTTTGTATCTCTTGCCAGCGCTGCACATAGTCATCGATATATTCTTTCGAAAAACCAAAAGGCCCATATAAACTTTCAGCTTCTGGATCACGTTTTATTTCTTCTAAAATATCCGCTCTCGCGATCGCATTGACTTTGTATTTTTGCGTGGTAAAAAACGAACTATGTCGCTCTCTGTGATACGAAGGGGCGTATTTTAACCCTTTTTTCCGTAACGCTTTACCAAGATCGCCAACCAAGTCCCTTTTAGGTCCTTTATCCATAGCGTTCCATGGTGTTAAATCTGAATCCCAATTGGCCCATCCATCATGATGCTCTGCCGTAAAAACAACATACTTAGCACCCACCTCTGCAAATAACTGAGCCCAAACATCCGGATCCCAATTTTCGGCTTTAAACATAGGAATAATGTCTTTATATCCGAACTCAGGTGGATGTGCGCCAAATTTTTCTTTTAAATACGGGTAATAATGGTCTTTATCTTCATAAATGAGTTTTGGAACGTGTTCGGCATATCCTTTATCCCCTTTGCGATAACCAAGCACACTATACGGGCCCCAATGAATAAAAATACCCACTTTTCCATCTTTAAACCAATCGGGCGTTTGCATTTTTTGCAATGCAGACCAACTCCCATCAAACGGCAGATTTTTGTGTGCGTCGTTTGCCTGTACACCTGAACTTAAACCAGCCACAGCGATAAATGTAAAAAGATGCTTTCTGATAGACGTCATTTTCTATTTCCCCAATTATTTAATATTGACGGATAGATCTTAATTTTTTCGTATGCGATTTAACTCAGCCAATAGCTCAGTAACCTTTTCCGGACGCTGTGCCGCAAGATTTATTTGCTCGCTTGGATCATCTGCTAAATTATAAAGTTGATAAGGCGATTGCCCAGGTTTAACGTCTAGCTTTTTAGGTTTACTAAAGCCACCGCTACCTAGTCCTTCAATTAGTTTCCAATCCCCCACACGAATAGCAAAATGCCCCGAAAACGAGTGGTGAATCATCGCTGGTCGCTTGTAGTTTTGTGTAACAAGCTTGCCTAACAATGGTTTAGAAAAATCATATGAATCAGGTGCTGAACCGTCTGCTGGTTTTACCTTTACGATGCTTGCTAAAGTTCGCATCACGTCATTTAATACCACTGGGATATTTGACTGGCTGTCTGCCAAAACTTTTTCAGGCCACTTAACAATAAGCGGCACTCTGTGGCCCCCTTCATAAATATCTGCTTTTTGGCCGCGCCAAGGACCATTGGCTAAATGACCATATTTTTCTATTTGATGCGGCCACCAATTCGCTCCGTTGTCTGACGAGAAAATAACAAGGGTATTCTTTTCGATGCCCGACGCTTTAATCGCAGCCGTTATTTTTCCTACCATAGCATCTGTATAAGCTGCAAAATCGCCGTAATACCCCACCTCAGTTGAGCCTTTGAATTTACCCACCGGCAGCCAAGGCGTATGCGGCGACGTTAGTGAAAAATACATAAAAAATGGTTTATCTTGTTGCGAGGCCTGATGAATCTTTTCTACGGCTTTATCCGTAATTAAAGGAAGTACCTCTTCGTGCTTAAACCCTTGACCAATTTCATCGGGCCGCCAAAAACCGCCACCATTATGACGTCTGTGTTTGCTGCCTGCTATTTTGTCACCATTTAGGGGGGTAATGACCTGTTCGTTTTCAATTAATACATACGGTCCCATATCGAGCGATGCCGCAATCCCATAAAAATAATCAAAGCCCACCGCATTCGGACCTGGCGCTAAGCGACCTCGATAGTCGGGTTTGTTAGTACCTATGCCTAAATGCCATTTGCCCACCATCAGCGTATTATAATCGGCGCGCTTCAGCAAACTTGGTAAGGTTTCTGTGGTAAGATCTATCATCAGAGGCGATCTGCCGTTTAAAACACCTTTTTTTAATTGAGTTCGCCAGGCATAACGCCCCGTTAATAAAGAATAACGCGATGGTGTGCAAACGGCGGACGATGAATGAGCATCGGTAAATATCATACCTTCGTTAGCGAGCATATTTAAATTGGGTGTTGGCACTTTTGTCTCTGGGTTATATTTTTGTATATCACCCCAGCCCATATCGTCGGCAAATATAATTACGATATTAGGTTTTTTATGCTCAGCGACACTGACGTTTTTTGTTCCTGGCTCAGCATCTGGCTGAGCACATGCCACTAGCAGAGTTAATGTGTATAACCATATAGCGACTACTCTAAATTTTTTCATTGCTTAATCAACCTTTTATTAGTATTTACTGTTGTTAGGTCGCAACCAAAACAAGATCACTTGAACACTTATATTTAAACAAACAGTTAAAAAGCCAAAAAACGCAAGATTAATTGTTCACATGAATTGATCTGGTGGTCTCTATGTGTGTTTTAATAATTGTTTAATCAATATGAAGGACAATTTTCATGCTCAGCAAATACAGTTTGTTTATTAATAAAACTGGAGTCGAGTTATGAAAATTAAAACACTAACACTATTATCTAGCGCTGCAATCGCATTGGCTGGTTGTAAAATCAGCCTGACAGAAGAACAAGATCCCAATACCGAAACCCAACATAAAGCAATTTCATTACAAGTATTACACACGAACGATCACCACTCTCATTTTGAAAGCCAGCAATTTACGTTGGCACTCGATTACGATACGAATCAAGCTGGCGCTGAATCTGTGCAAGTTCAGCTCGGTGGTTTTTCTAAAATTTCTAGTGCGATTAAAGAATATCGTACCGACAACACCTTGGTTTTAAACAATGGTGAGTTAAACGGCACCTTATATTTCAGCTTATTTAAAGGGGAAGTCGATTTTAAAGTTTTTAACCTATTAGAGATAGACGCATACCAACTCGGTAATCATGAATTTGATGAAGGTGATGCAAGACTCGCCGAGCTTATAGATATGGCAAACTTTCCGCTGTTAACCGCCAACATTAATGCTACACAAGCCAGCCCTTTATATGGTAAAGACATTCATCCTTATATAATCAAAAAAATTGACGGTGAAAAAATTGCCATTATAGGTGTATTAAAAGTCGAAAAAACCAAAGAGTCGTCTTTGGTATCTGACGACGTTGAATTTTTTGACGAAATCGAAACCGTTAAACAATACGTCAAAGAAGTCACTGATAAAGGTATCAATAAAATCATTGTATTAAGTCATTTAGGTTATGATTTCGACCAAATACTTGCCGCCCAAACCAAGGACATAGACTTAATTATCGGCGGCGATACGCATAACCTTTTAGACTCCACTGGAGAGATTGCTTCAATGGGGTTGCCAGTCGATGGTGAGTTTCCAACGTTGGCACAGAATGCTGACGGCAAAAACACTTATATTGTGCAAGCATGGGAATATGCTAAAGCCCTTGGCCGTTTAAATATAGATTTTGATAAAAACGGTGAGATCACTCAAATTCACGGTGTAACAGAATTATTAGTAGAAAATAATTTTAAGGTAAAAGATAGCCAAGGTGCTTGGGTAGAGGCAGACAGTACTAGCGAACAAATGATCCTCAGCCGATTAAACGCGTTAAAAAGCATTCGCACAATAGAAGATGACCAAGAAGTTGAAACTCTATTAACCGAGTACAAAAATAAATTAGAAGAGTACAGCAATCAAGTGATCGGCTCTATCGAGCAAACCATGCCGTTTACACGAATACCGGCCGCATTTGAACCCGGCCAAACCCCAACGGGAAGTTATTCAGCTTATGTTGTGGCTGATGCTTTTATGAAATATTTACCCAAAGCCGATGTTGCCATTCAAAATGCCGGCGGCGTACGTGGACCGCTAAACCAGGGTGAATTTACCGTTGCCGATGCTTATACCATATTGCCGTTTTCTAATACCGTAGTCACAATCGATATGACAGGCGCCGAGATATTAAAAGTGCTTAACCAAGGTGCTGCGTATTCTCAAAGCATTAGCGGATCAACCGGCGCTATGCCCTACGCTTCCCACCTGCGTTATGACTTAATTTTAGATGGCGAAAATACCCGTATCGAAAACTTAGAAGTTAAAAGTAAAACCAGCGGAGAATGGTCAGCTATAGATATGAACGCAACCTATTCTGTTGCTACCAATTCATTTACCGCACTTGGCAAAGATGGCTACCTAACCTTTGCGGATGTCCGTGCGGAAAACCCGGATGCGTTTGAAGAGTCAGATGTTGCTTACGCTGTGCCTTTAATCGAGTATTTTACCGAGACACTGCCAAACGGCCAATTAGGTGATATTAATTTAGCCGATTATTGTTTTAAATCAGTCACAGTTGCCGCCGAGTAGGTTTGCATTACCGCACGCGTTGCAAACAAAAGCAGGCAACATAGTATCTTGTAGGTCGGGTTCACTGCCAGGTGCACCCGAACCATCAACTCGCTTTATAGGTGTAGCGATCCGTTCTGAATATTCTTCAATTAAATGCCCCTCAATAAAATATGTAATAATTTGTTAAACCATGCTAGAGTGCAGCGCAAAGCTAGTTGAATTTTTTGTCAAACGACAAGAATATTTTCACTACGACTGACATTAAATTATCGTTGTTTTAAGGTCATATAATGGATTATCGCACTGAAGTGCTCTCTGATATTGATGAGCGAAAACTAATCATAAAATACTTTTCTATCATTGGTGGCCTCACTACTTTGGTTATGGGCATAATCGGTGTCATAAACCATAATTATCCGCTGTTTTTAGCCTTACTCGGTTCTTCATTGTTATTCTTTTTATCTGCGGTTTTATCTAAACACGGCCAAATGAACCATTCTGCTTCAATTATTCTATATACCTTGTATGTATTGATGTTTTATCTGGTCTTAACAGGTGGCCATCACGGCACTGGTCCTGTTTGGTGTTTTATAGTTCCCTTGGTCACCTTCTTTTTAAGAGGGTTAAAACAAGGCACCTTAGACATAGTCATCTTCACGCTAATCTCTTTTGTCCTGATAAATATCTCAATCCGCTACTACAACTATTTTGGCGCCTATGATGACCGTTTGGTTAGTTTATACAAACGACTTTTTATCGCGTTTATCATTGTAACTATATTAACCGCACTTTATGAATATTTCCGCTCTTTGTATAATAGAAAGTTAGCTGATTTAGCAGAACAAAATCAAGAACTTGCTAACAAAGACACATTAACAAATTTACCTAATCGTCGCTGTATATCAGACCACTTCAGCAATAAAAAAACACTTAAAAAAACTTACTCTATTGTATTGATCGATATAGATAACTTTAAACAAATTAACGACCAGTACGGACATGATGTAGGCGATAAGGCACTGCAACATTTTTCTAAAATATTTACCCTCTCGAGCCGACAGACAGACACCGCCGCCCGCTGGGGAGGCGAAGAATTTTTATTGGTCCTTGAGCAAACAAATAAATTAGGCGCAACCCAATTCGTCCAAAAGTTACAGAATCAACTATCCAGTTACCCGCTTAAAGTGGATAATTTAACCGTTTGTTTTACATTTAGCGCTGGCATTGCTGAAATTGCACCCGATACCCATTTTGATCAAGCGATAAAACAAGCAGATGATCTGCTGTATAAAGCAAAACGCGGTGGTAAAAACAAAGTATTATCAGATTGAAATAAGTTTACATATCACTTGAGTTTAATAAACGCTGTCACATGTAACCTAACAGATAATCAGTTTACTCAGGCCATTGTTTTGGCGTGATTAAACCCGCGTCAAATAACTGAGACCGCCGCTGCGCAATTGTTTTTATAAGTTGATCTTTAATTAAACGCACCGTTGGTGATATCAACTGGCGGCTAGGTAATACTAACCACATTTCCGTGAGAGGTATCTTATAATCAGGCATAACCCGCTGTAATTTACCTGAAAGCAGATCTTGCGAAATATCGATAACAGACTTTTTTGCAATGCCAACCCCATCAATACACCAACGCCGAACTATGTCACCATCATTAACCGCCCTGTTGCTACTAACTTTGCTTTTATATATCTGTCCATCTCGCTCGAATTTCCAGACATCATGTACCACATCATACAATTTGTACAAAAGTGCGTTATGATGGCTTAAATCATCTGGTTTTTTTGGCTCACCATGTTTTTTGATATAACTTGGTGATGCACACAAAAAATGAGGAATATTGCAAATTTTAAACCCGTGCAAGTTTAAATTTTTAACCGTTTCTTGGGTCATAGCACGAAGCGCTATATCTACCCCGTCGCGGTAAAAATCAGCTCGACTATCTGAGACGTGTAAACGCAGCGACACTTGAGGATATTCAGCTAGAATATCGTTCAACAATTCTCGCATTAAATTGCGCCCCATTTCTGACGACAAAGCCATTTTAATTTCACCGTTGATGGCTTGATTTTTTTCTAGTACTAATGTTTGACCTTCTTGCAAAAGCGCTACCGCTTGCTGGCACAAAGGTAAGTAGCGCTCGCCTTCTGGTGTTAATCTCAATTGGCGGGTCGTTCTAACAAACATTTGAGCGCCTAACGCCTGTTCAATGCGTTTTAAAGCCATGCTAGCTGCTGAGGAGCTCATATCTAACTGATGAGCCGCAGCAGTGATAGATGCCTGCTCTGCAATTTTTAATAACACCTGTAAGTCAGAAATTTTCATTCAATCTATTCCGGTTCTATTATCCACAATATAACGAAAGTGAATTCAACGCCTGCTGGTTTATTACTCGATAAAAGACTTATAAAGTATTTGTCATTCAGTCTTTAGGAGAATTTACCATGAAATCAATATTAAAAGTGTCTCTTTTATCGCTAACTTTATCATCTATACCTAGCTGGGCAGCTGACAGCTATACAAAAGTTATTGCAACAAAAGATATACAGTGGGGGTACCTGAACCCTTTGCGCGGTGATAAAAGTCCGGGTGCAGCCGATTTGTGGGGTGACAGAACAAAAGACACAGCCACAGGCATGTTAGTGCGATTTAAAAAAGGGTTTGAGTCCCCACCCCATATTCATAATATCAGTTATCGCGGCGTGGTCATTCAGGGACTAATGCATAACGACGACCCCACCGCTGGCAAAATGTGGATGCCAACGGGTTCATTTTGGACACAACCAGCCGGTGAAAATCATACAACGGCGGCCAATGACCAAGAAAACTTAATCTACTTAGAAATAGACCAAGGCCCCTACCTAGTGCAGCCCTCTAAAAAAGCATTTGATAACGGCGAACGCCCGCTAAATTTACACAGAGACAATATCGTCTGGTTAAATAACAGCGATCTTTACGACATAAAAAAGGACGGCGTGAAAGCCGCTTATTTATGGGGTCAAACAGGACAGGTTGGCGGTACTTTAATTAAAGTACCGAGCGGTTTTGAAGGCTTCATTATCACCGACGCAAACGAGTTTCGTGCTGTCGTAATTGAAGGTGAGTTAACATATCAAGGCAAAAAAACAACTCAATTAGCCGCTGGTAGCTACTTAGAATCAAGCGGCCAACAGCAGCATAAGTTAATTAACTCAAATGAAGCTGAAGCAATTATTTATCTAAGAACCGACAAAAAATTTATCATCCAATAAGCCGTCTTGCTGATTCAGTATTGAACCAGCAAGCGACTCTCAATGCTTTTTCGTGGTTGCCTCGTTGGCATTTGGTGTAACTCTAATGCACTGTGGGCAACCGTTTGCAATCCCTTATTATCAAAAACATTAAAAAGGGCCGCCTCATTCGGTGTCATATTAGAACGATACAACCACTGATGCTGGACTGAATAAGTTAAACCCAATATCTCGCCAATACGATCTGGATATTTTAAAACAATTGTCTCCCAATCGTCTGCAGAAACTGTATTGGGTTGCACAAAACCCAGTGGCCATTCAGAAACCGGATGCGCCAAAGGACGCCAGACATTTATAAAAGCAAAGTGTCCACTTAACCAAATTTTTGCTCGTTCGGGTCCTAAAATATCAAACAACCTCTGTTTTGCCCCCGCTTCACTAAAGTCACTGTGCACGTTTTTTACCGGCTTACGCGCCTCAGTGTCAGCACTATTTCTAATGGTATGATCATAGGCTATCACTTGTCTTGCAGGTAAATGTTTTTTGACCAAGTCGGTCAGTTCAGCTTGATAAAGTTCGGAATTAAAATCATTGTTGATAAAATCAACGTTGTCAAAATCGTATTCTGTAAATACTAGTCCATCATTTAAAAAATTAACTAAGCCAGGTCTGTCCCGTTCATCTGCGACATCTACCTGCCGGGCTAACAACTTAGGTGATATCAGTTGCCCCTTAATGCCGCCGGCATCAATTTGAAAAAACTGAGGCAAATGACTCTTAACATGATAATTAACGGTTGCACGTGCTTTCATTTCGCCCCCTGAACTGCGATAAATAGTTAAACTAGGTTTATTAAAACCGGAGGACCATCTTATATACCTATTTATGGATTGATAATAAGAAAAAACAAACAAACACTTTTAATATATTTTTGAAAAAACATCGGGTTTTATTTTATAAAAAATATTGAAACAATTTCTTATATCAACGCCATTATCAAAACTAAAATCACAAATATACTAGTCGACATAAAAACATCAGAAGGAGTATTTTTATGTCACATGCAATTATTAAAGATTTGAATAGCCGTTACACCGCAAAAAAATTCGATAAAAACAAACGTATTCCAGCCGACACCATGCAGGTTATTCTTGAAGCTTTACGTCTTTCAGCTTCGTCAATCAATTCCCAGCCTTGGCGATTTATTGTGATAGAAAGTGAGCAAGCTAAACAAAGATTTGCCCAATCATTTGATAAAAAACATCAGTTTAATCAGCATCATGCTACTGATGCGTCACATACGATTTTATTGGCTTACGACCCTTATTTTAGTTTAGAAAAATTTAAAAAACGGGTAGATGCGGAAGTTAGTTCGGGTCATTTGCCAGCCGATAAATATGATGCCTTTTTAGGGGCTTATGCGTTTGCAAAAGCCAATACGGATAAACAAGGTTTTAATGGCCATTGGACAAAAGCTCAACTGTATCTGGCACTTGGCAACCTGATGCACACCCTTGCAAGGCTTGGTATTGACTCAACTCCGATGGAAGGTGTCGATCCTGAGCGGATCGGGGAGCTTTTTGCTGATGAGTTACAAGGACATGTCTGCGAGGTAGCAGTAGCTATGGGATACCATGATGCAAAAGAAGATTGGAATGCAGGATTACCCAAAGCACGTCTTGCTCAACAAGACATTATGACCATAATATAAGTGACCTGTGTAAAAGCCAAGTGAGCAAGACTCGTAAACATACCATATCAAATTAACGACCCGTCAAATTGTTCGGGTCAAGCAGCCGTTTCAATTGATCTTCCGGCAAATCAGTTTCTGCTTTTGCCACTTCAATGATAGGTTTATTTTGAGCGTATGCGATTTTTGCTATCTTGGCAGCTTTTTCGTAACCAATAATGGGATTTAAAGCCGTCACCAATACTGGATTGCGATTTAAAGACGTTATTATGTTTTTATCATTTATAGTAAAAACACTAATGGCTTTATCCGTCATTAAATTGAGCGCATTAGCAAGTATCTCAATACTCTCTAATAAATTGCGTGCAACTAAAGGCAACATAACATTTAACTCAAAATTTCCCGACTGCCCAGCAACCGTTATGCTCGTATCATTACCAAAAACCTGCGCGGCGACCATAGCGGCCGATTCCGGAATTACTGGATTGACTTTGCCTGGCATAATTGAAGAGCCGGGCTGTAACGCAGGTAGCTTTATTTCACTAAGCCCTGCCAGAGGGCCTGAATTCATCCAACGTAAGTCGTTCGCTATTTTCATTAACGAAGTCGCGATTGCTTTAAGTATCCCAGATAACCTTACGGAATTATCTTGTGCACTGATCAGTGCAAAAAAGTTGTCAGCCGTTGCAAACGGCTGTTGTGTATGCTCAGACAACAGCTGGTTAAACAGGTTCGAAAATCCGTCCGCGGTATTCACCCCAGTACCAACAGCTGTCCCCCCTAACGGTAACTTTTGCATCTGCTGTAAAACTGGATAAATAGCATCTAAATTCATTTGCAGCTGTGCCCGCCAACCACTTAATACCTGATCAAAGCGAATTGGCATGGCATCCATTAAATGCGTACGGCCCGTTTTGCAAACATTAGAAAATTCTTTTTCACGAGCTTTTAAGCGAATAATAGCATATTCAAGGGCTGGAATAAGCTGGTCGTTAACAGTCAGCACGGCACTTATCTGAATACAGCTTGGGATCACATCATTGCTGCTTTGGGCCAAATTAACATCATCATTGGGGTGGATCTTAATTTCACTTTGGCGGCTTGCTAAGTTGGCGATCACTTCATTAGCGTTCATATTTGTGCTAGTTCCAGAACCCGTTTGAAACACATCAACGGGGAAGTGCTGCATTAGATTTTGGTCGTTTAACAGATGTTGACAAGCCGTTTTAATGGCTTTGCCTTTATCTTTTGGTAAAGCACCCAAATGTACATTGGCCTGCGCCGCAGTTTGTTTAAGTAATATCAAAGCTCTAATAAAGGTTTCTGGCATCTTTATTCCGCTTATTGGAAAATTTTCAACAGCCCTTTGAGTCTGCGCACCGTATAACGCTGATTGCGGCACTTGTAATTCACCCATGCTGTCTTTTTCCATTCGGTATTTTGACATTTTGGCCTCCTAACCTTGTGTTATATTTTTTCTTACGCTAGAAACGCCTATATGGATTTTTTTGCGACTTGTCGCTCTGATAGATTTAATAAGATGAATAAAAAAGCAATAATGTGCGGCAGATTTAAAACAAATAGGCTTAGAGCTACCACCAAAAAATGACATTTTAATTAAATTCTTAAAAAATATTATTGACACTATTATGAATAGCACCTATAACTTATATAAAGTCTGCGAATAATTAATTCAAGGTGGTACAGATATGAGTGGAAAAAAATTGTTAGGAACTGGTTTAGTGGGCATTCCTTTTGTTGCACTTCTCGGTTATATCTCTCAGGTTGGTGGCTCAAATTCTTTAATACTTGCTATCTCGCTTATTGGCATTATCGGCATGACATTGTTCGGTGGATTACTGTTAGCCGAAAAAGACTAACTAAAATTCGTATATCTAAAGGTGCTTTTTAGCACCTTTTTATCAACTTATACTTTAGTGTTTGAACTGTCGCTTTTTCATTCTCTTTCTAATTTATGCAATAACTTATCCAACAATGCGACCAATTGATCGCACTCCTGCTCTGTCAATGGACAGCTGTTCTGTTCCATTTTTTGTACTTCTGACATAGTCTCTTCAACAATGTGTTTTCCTATCTCTGTTAATGCAACTAATCGACTACGTTTATCATCTGGATTGTCTAACCTCTTAATATAACCTTTTTGATCTAATCGCATGATCACTTTAGTTAACCCCCCTGAACTAAACACCATGGATTGAGAAAGTTCGGTCGGCGACAAAACATACGGATGTTCGGATCTGCGCAGCGCTGTCATCAAAGAAAAGTCTGCTTTTTGTAAACCTAATCCAGCCAGATAGTTTTCGATTTGCGCCTGCAACAATTCATGGATTCTATACATTTTTAAAAAATATGGATTTAAACGTTCACCACAATCAGGCCAATTTAATTTAAATTTTTCTATCACGGTAAAAATCGATTCACGTGCTTGCATATTTGTCACACTCTTAATTTATCTTGCCAGAAAGATATTTTATCTATATTATCTTTCTAGAAAGATAATTTCAATATGAGGTGTTATGCAAAAAAATATTTCAGTGCCGATGACGCTTTTATTAGCCGCTATTTTTTCAATTTCTCCTTTAGCGATTGATACTTATTTACCAGCAATTACAGAAATAGCCTCGGACTTAAGCACTCAAACTGAAAATGTCAGTATTACTGTTTCTCTGTACGTTATGGGCATGGCTTTTGGCCAGCTTATTGGTGGCCCCTTATCGGACCGTTTTGGTCGTAGCAGTGTCATGCAAATCGGGATCGGAGTATTTATATTGGGCTCATTGTTACTTGCCATCGCCAGCACGGTCGAACAATTATGGATATTTAGAATGCTTCAAGCTTTAGGAGGCGGAATTTCAGCAGTTTGTGTACCGGCTTTGATCCGTGATCATGTAACAGGTGCCGCTGCAGCTAAACTTTTGTCGCTGATCACTCTAGTGATGATGCTAGCCCCCGCTGTTGCGCCCTCTATCGGTTCGTTAATGTTAGCTTTTTTTAATTGGCACGCGATTTTTATCTTTTTAGCGCTGGTCGCCAGCAGTATATTTATTTGTATACGGCGTTTACTTCCTGCAAGCGCTCAAACAGAGCACGGCACGAAAAAAACACACTCTATCAGTTATTTAATTATTTTAAAAAATGTTGCAGCGTCTCGCTTTTTATTTACACAAGCTATGGGCTTTAGTGTTCTAATGATCTTTTTATCCAGCTCTGCGATGATTTATATGGAATATTTTGAGTTAGAAGCGACCGAGTTTTCATCATTGTTTTTATTAAATGTTGCCTCGATCGCCATTATTAATCGAGTGAACGCACGCCTACTAAATCGCTACCGTCCTGAGCAATTATTAAAGTGCTTTGTCGGTTTACAGATTTTTGGTGGATTACTTTTATTGACCGTAAGTTATTTTTTTTCTACTAACTTAATCTTAGCAGTTTTAGGTTTTGCCATTACGGTGTCAGCGATTAGTGCAATAGGTCCAAATGCTACTGCATGTTATCTAGCCTATTACGAACACAACGCAGGAAAAGCGTCTGCTCTGTTGGGTTTTGCAAAATATGCACTTGGCGCTAGCATCAGCGCAGTTACCGCTTATGCTTACAATGACAGTATTCAGCCGGTCGCTGTCAGTGTATTACTTTGTGCCAGTTTGTCTTTTATTGCACTCATCTGCTACCGAGAAAAAAAACAGAGGACCTAAGCCGATTTTATTCAGGTTTTAAAAATCGGCTCTATTAGGTTAAGTTAATCGCGTTTTTTAAACTTTGTAGCTCACTTTAATAAACGGCGACGCTCAAACTCACGAATGCGTTCGTGATAGTGTTGAACGGTTTGCCGCGTTAATACGCTGCGCTGACCATCTAACACCTGACCATTAAATTCAGCGGCGATTTCTTTTGCTGCTTCGTGCATCTTTTTAAAAGTTGCTAATGCTTCTGCGTCAACCGGCAGGCTCATAAACAAGGATAAGCCTTGAGTATTAAATTGTTCCATATTATCTATATCAAAAGTGCCGGGGTTATACATATTCGCTAAACTAAACAAAACACTGCCTTCGCCTTTAGCATCTTGATAGCGATGAAAAATATTAAAGTCGCCAAATTTAAAACCCAACTCTAATACTTTAGGTAATAATCGCGCACCTTGAATGCTTTGCCCCTCTGCAGGCACCACATTTAAAATTAATACTTCTTCAGGTTCTCGATCACTGCTGTTTTGCTGCTGTTGATTATCCGTGCTAGTCGCGGGCGTTATATCCTCTGGCAGATTTTCTTCGTTATCGGCTGCCGAAAAACCTAAATCGGTTTGAATTTGGCTGTCATCTTCTGTTACCAAGTTTATATTTTGCTGTTCACCAAAACCAGGTTCAACACGCTCTTTAGGCGCTTTTACCGCACTTTTTGGTGTTTTAATCTTAGTGAGTTTTTCGCTAAGTGAAGCTTTTGTCTCAGCACTTTTTTCAACGATTGAATCGCCCACCACCCGAGGTTTTGAGATGACCGCGTCATCAGGTTCCTCTGATTGTTCATCATCAGCTTCTTGGTCGTGTAATTGTTGTGACTGCAACTTTTTATTTTGCCTTATGGTGTATACCCCATGAACAACCAGAGCCAAAAGTGCTAATACACCTAAAACCATTAATACTGCTCTTAATTCTGATTCCATTATTTACCTTTACAATTATTCTAATTCAGCTAATTCAATTGCTTTGTCGATATCAACCGATACCATACGAGATACACCTGCTTCTTGCATGGTAACACCAATTAGATGGCTAGCCATCTCCATAGCGATTTTATTGTGCGAAATAAATATAAATTGCACCGATTCAGACATTTCTTCAACTAAACGGCAAAATCGAACGACGTTTGCATCATCCAAAGGCGCATCCACTTCGTCTAACATGCAAAATGGTGCTGGATTTAACCTGAATATTGCAAAAACCAATGCCAACGCTGTTAATGCTTTTTCACCACCAGAAAGTAGGTGAATGGTGCTATTTCGTTTGCCTGGTGGCCTTGCCATTATAGCCACACCAGCTTCCAATAAATCATCATCCGTTAATTCAAGCCAAGCGGCACCGCCACCAAAGACCTTTGGGAATAATGCCTGCAGATCCTGATTAACTGCATCATAGGTCGTTTGAAAACGACTTTTAGTTTCTCTGTCTATTTTTCGTATTGCATCTTCTAACGTTGCAAGTGCCTCATTTAGATCGTCCAATTGAGCATTTAAATAATCACTACGCTCGGCTTGTTGCTGATACTCTTCAATTGCGGCTAAGTTAATAGCCCCCAGTCGTTTAATATTTTGTTGTGTTTTTTCTAACCTCAGTGTCCATTCTTTTTGCTCAGCTTCCTGTGGCATCTCTGCTAACAAAGTTGCAAAACGCATATTTAGCTCTGTGAGCACTTCTAATACGGATTCAGCTTGTACACGAACACCTTGCTCAGCAATTTTAAATTCTGCAATTTTATCCTGCAAGTCCTGTATTTGTCCTTGAATTCTTTGTTGAACTTGCTCGATAGAGCGCATTTTTTGCTCTATTTCATTTTCTCGATTTAATAATTTAGTCCGGCTATCTTGCAAAAAATTTTGTTTGCTTAGCATTTGTTCAAGGTGATTTTTAATGTCATCACTTGGATCATCCGATGCCGCAATTTTAGCTTCTGCTTGGGCTAGTTTATTTTGCAACGAGGCTATTGACGATTGCCTGTGTTGTATTAAATCTCGGCTATTTTTATGCTGTTGGCGGGTCTGCTCTATTTTGAGCCTAAGTTCATGTTCTTCAGATTTAAGTTGATCGCGTCGGGCGCGCGCGCTAGCCAACTGATTTTGAGCCTGATTTATTTGATTTTGCAGACTGTCTTTTTCGGCTTCGACTGTAATAAGAGTTTCGTTTAAAATATCAAGCTCTGTAAGGGTCTGGTTTAATCGTTCTGTTTCTTGCGCTTGTTTAATTTCAACTTCTTCGATTTGCAAGCTAAGTTCAGCCCGCTTTTGAGCTCTGTATTCAGTTTGCAATTGAGCTTGGTTTAACGCTTGCAGAAGTTCATTCAGTTTGTTTTGATAACTCTGCTGATGTCCTTGTTGATCCTTTAATTGTTTTGCTAAATCAGCCAGATGCGCCTGCGTATTTTGATAACTTTGTTGTATATCCGCTAGTTTATTTTGATACTCAGCAACTTTATCCGCCAATTGTTGTTTGCGCTTAGATAATAAAATCCTATTGTTTTTAGGGTCTTCATGGCTAACACCGGCCAGCCAATCTGGGCCTCTCCAAATACCATCGGGTCTAATATAACCTAACGCCAACGGCTGATTTTTATCAATGCCAACCAGAGACAACAATCGTATAACCGCAGAAGGCCCTGACACTTTTTCAGCTAAGCTAGCTTTGGCCGCCGAACTGTCTATTAAATTTTGCTCGGCAATCCAAATACCCGACAAGATTTTTTGTTCGTCATCTGGCAGTTGTTTAACAACAAGGGCCTTGTTCCAATCCGCTAACACTCTACTAACAGCAAGCTCCCAACCATCAGCCACGGTGAGCTGTTCAAACAAAGGTCCAATAATGTTATCAGTCGCTATTTTTGTTTGATCACTATTATTTTGAAGATCAAATGTGAGCAGTGTCGTAATCGAACTTAATTCACCTTCCAGTTGATGTAACCTTTGCTCATAAGTTCGTCGTTGCTGCTCGATATCTCGTAATTGTTGCTGATCAACCTGTAATTGATCCTGCGTCTGTGCAACTTGTTGCTGTAGCGTTTCGAGTTGAGCCTGCGCGTGATCCTTTTCCTGTGTAATTTGTTCAAGATCGACACCCTGTTGTTCGTTCAATTGTTGCAATTGCTGCACGCTGCGGGCACTGTTAGCAACCTGCTCTGCTAGTATACGCTCGATGTTATCGCACTGCGATCGTTTTATTTTGACATCACTTTCTATACGGTAATAGCGTGCCGAAATTTCTTGGGCCGCTTCATCCAACCGCATTTTTTCATCATTTGCATTATCTAACATCTCATCCGCTTGTTCCCATTGAGCTTCGACTAACTCGGATTTAGGCAGTAATTCATCTAATATTTGCTGTGCATTTTCAGCTGTTTTTTTATCAATAGTGAGTTGTTGTTCAAGTGTTTCTAGTTCTTTTTTAAGTTGTCTTCGTTCTTGTTCGGCTGCTTGATAAGACGACTTGAAATGATCTAATTGCTGCTCACTTTTGCTGATTTCCTGGCCTGTTAGATAGATTTGATGTTGGTTGTCATCTAGCTCTCTACGTACTAAAAATGCATCTTCACGACAGTGTACCAACGATGTTTCGTTGCTCTGAAACTGTGCTTTAAATGACTCTAGTTCGGTCACCTTTTGCTGAATGACTTGTTTTAACTGAGCAGATTCTGCATCTAAAGTTTGCCATTTTAAAACACTGAGCTCACCTTTGAGCTTTCGCTCCTGAGCCTTTAGGGTCTTATAACGTTGAGCCGCTGCCGCTTGTTTTTTTAGCCGTTCTAACTGGCTGTTTAATTCAGCTACAACATCTTCTAATCGTTCAAGGTTATCTCGGGTATGGCGGATACGAAGTTCGGTTTCTCGCCGACGCTCTTTATATTTAGAAACACCGGCGGCTTCTTCCAAAAAATGACGTAAATCTTTGGGTTTAGATTCAATTAAACGTGAGATCATACCTTGTTCAATAATCGCATATGATCTAGGCCCTAAACCTGTGCCTAAAAATAAATCACGAATATCACGTTTACGACATTTAGTGCCGTTCAAATAATAATGTGCTACGGGTTCTCTGGTCACAGTACGTTTGACAGAAATTTCGTTGTAGTTCGCAAATTCACCACTTATCCGCCCTGAGCTATTATCAAAAATCAGCTCAATGCTCGCTTGTGAGACAGGTTTGCGGCCACTGGCACCATTAAAAATAACATCTGTCATGGCCTCACCGCGCAGGTTTTTAGCTGAGCTTTCACCCAGCACCCAACGCACTGCATCAATGATGTTAGATTTACCGCAGCCATTTGGGCCCACGATAGCAGACATTTGTCCTGGAAACGGCACACTGGTAGGATCAACAAAAGACTTAAAGCCAGCTAATTTTATTTGTTTAAGTCTCATGTATATAATCGAGTCGTCTTAATTAGGAAACTTTTAATGCCGCAACATATCAAAAGCGCAGCTTTTTCACAATTTTTTATGACAAAATAAAGGAGTACAGATGACATCAGGTTCAAGTGCCTTATTCAAAGGTTTTTCACTTATCTCGCAAAAAGGGATCCGACGGTATGTTTATGTACCTATTTTAATTAATTTTATCATGTTTGCGAGCGCATTTTACTGGATGGTCCAAAAAACAGATGAAGTCAGCGCCTGGGTAGTTGGTTTATTGCCTGATTGGCTGAGCTGGTTAAATTTACTAGTATTGCCACTAGCCATTATCAGTTTTTTTGTCATGTTTATATTCTTTTTCACTACCTTAGCAAATTTTATTGCCGCACCTTTTCATGGGTTATTGGCCAGTAAAGTTGAAGCTAAACTTAACCCCCAATTAGCGGTGCGCGGTGAAAACAATTTTACCCTGATGCAAGAAATTGGTCGTGCGCTCGGCCGTGAGTGGCAAAAACAAATGTACTTTTTACCACGCATGTTGGGCTTTTTAATCCTGCTGTTTATTTTGCCTGTGATTGGCCAAATTTTGTGGTTTTTATTTGTGGCCTGGATGATGGCCGTGCAATATTGTGACTTTTGTTTTGACAACCATGCGGTTAGTTTTAAAAAAATGCGAGAAACGCTTAATCAGCAAAAAGGCGATTGTTTTGGTTTTGGCATTACGACCAGTCTGTTGAGTATGTTGCCATTCGTTAATTTAATTATTATGCCTGTCGCGGTTTGTGGGGCGACTGTGCTCTGGTGCGAAAAGCTTCATCACAGGGTTTATAATTAAGCCCCGACTGATCCTTTGTATTCGAGTTACGTTGAAATCAGAGCCAACTTATTTTTTTGGAGTTACAAGTGGAAAATAATTTAGATAGCCGCAAAATTTACCAAGCTTTTGATTATATTCGCACACATGGTAAACAAGATGGTGATCAGTATCACTATAATGGATTAATCGCTGAGTCTTTCCAAGATGGTTACAGCTTGCAAATAACAGATGGTAAAGTCACCCTTAATTTATCGTTTCATCAAAGTTATGATTTAGATTATAAAAATAGCTTTGATTTGGAAGCCTTTTACGAAAAACTCAACCGAGTGATGGGTAAATCACCCGGTGGTTAAGATTGTCCCACTTGTTGCGCAGGATCGATTGATGCTGCGCGAATTGCTGGGTATAAACATGCCGTTAACGACATTAAAAGCGCACATCCACAGGTCAAAATCACGTCTTGATAATGTAACTCTGTCGGTAAAAAATTTATAAAATAGATATCAGCCGAGATGAACTCTTTGCCAGTGGCTTGCTCTATCCAAGCGAACAAGTCCCCTATATACATAGCCCCTAAAACACCCAAACCAGCACCATATAAAGTCCCTTTCACCCCTGCAAACAAACCCTGCATCATAAATATTTGTATAAGCTTTGCCCGAGTCATGCCCATGGTCATAAAAATCGCGATGTCGCCTTTTTTTTCATTAACGGCCATCACCAAAGTAGACACTATATTAAAACAAGCAACCGCTATCACAAGCGCCAGTATAAGATACATGATGCCCCTAACCATCTGGATATCGTTATATATATGACCAAACGTGCGTGTCCAATCGTTCATATACACATGAACAGGTAAGCGGTAACCAATTTCTCGAGCGAGCGCAGGCGCAGCAAACACGTTATTTACGGCCAAACGTACACCTTGAACCGAATCTTGCCAGCCTAACTCTTGCTGAGCGAGTTCAAGCTGAATAAAAGCACTGGTTAAGTCCAGTTGGCCACCACTTTCTAACACACCAGCCAACGGCAAACGTATGAGTTTAGGCGCTAATAAACGTCCGTTAGGCGAATGTTGAGGCACCAAGATGTCTAACCAATCTCCGCTCGTTAGATTCAGTTTACGGGCCAGCCCCGCGCCTAAAATAACGCCCCCTTTTTGATTAAAGGTTTTAATGGTTTCAGCAGAAAGGTAATTTTTTAATGACGAGACACGATTTTCATATTGCCAGTTTATCCCCCTTACTGCGACCGGTTTTAGCTCACTGCCTTTTTGTAATAAAGCTGAAAATTGAATAAAAGGTGCGCCTGCTTTGACCTCTGGGTAGGCTTCAACTTCTTTGACTAAGGCCGCCCAATCTTTAATACCACTTTTGTCTACTGCTGTATATTCAATATGAGGCACTAGCGATAGCAAACGCTCTTTTAATTCACGCTCAAATCCATTCATTGCCGATAGTACCCAAATCAGTACACAAACACCAAGCGCTATGCCAATTACAGAAGATGCAGAAATGAACCGGATAAAAGCGTTATGATTCCGGCTTTGTGCATAACGATAACCAATCTCTCGCGAAAGGCGGTTAAACATGCACAACTCCGGTTAAATCAGCCGCCTCTAATTGGCCCTTTTTTAAAACAAGCTGCCTGTCCATGCGTTCAGCCAATGCTAAATCATGAGTCACAAAAACAAAGCTAGTGGCTAAACTGGTTCTCAGTTCACTAATCAGTTCAAAAATGGCTTGCGCGTTGTCAGCATCCAGATTACCTGTTGGTTCGTCGGCTAATACCAGCTTGGGTTGATGCACCAGAGCTCTGGCAATTGCGACCCTTTGCCGCTCACCGCCAGATAGTGCAGATGGCAAATGATCAAGCCGTTTATCTAAACCAACTTTAGTTAACATGGCCCTTGCTTTTTCTAAAGCTAAACTTTTTTTCATGCCATCAATTAATAGCGGCATTGCGGTATTTTCCAAAGCATCAAAATCAGATAACAAATGGTGAAACTGATACACAAACCCTAGATGGTGATTTCTAAACTCAGCTTGTTTACGGCTGCTTAGTTGATGAATATCCGTGCCGTCAAAGATCACTTTGCCGCCGCTGGGTTTGTCTAAAGCACCTAAGATATGTAATAACGTACTTTTACCTGACCCTGAACTACCAACAATGGCTAAATGTTCGGCCTCATGAATCTGTAAATCAACCTGTTTGAGCACCGCCACTTGTCTATCACCATCTTGATAGGATTTACTGATTTGCTGGCCGTCTAAAATAATCTTATTCATGTTTTAATACCTCGGCAGGTTGCATACTGGCTGCACGATACGCAGGATACAGAGTGGCTAAAAAACTCATTACAATAGCGCTGCCAGCAATTAAACTAATTTGCACTGGCTGCATGTCAATTGGTAATCCTTGCACCTGATAAGCCGGGTTATTGAACATACCAATACCCAATGCATTCATTAGTGGATTAAGATACATACATAATAAAACACCACAGATAGAGCCCATAATAGCCCCACCACAACCTTTAAACATACCTTGGTAAATAAATATAGCCACTATATCTCGCTTGCTCATCCCCATCGTTTGTAAGGTTGCAATTTCATTGCGTCTTTCATTTACCATCATAACCAGCGCCGAAACGATATTAAATACAGCCACTGCAACAATCAGCGCCAACATCAACCACATGATATTTTTTTCCATTTTTACCGCCGCAAACAATTCTCCTTGGCTGACTCGCCAGTCGGTAATTTTGAGCGACGGATTTTGCAACATCAGTTGTTGTTTAACGGCAGCGGCATCAAATGCATCATGCAAGTATAACCTTTGGCTAGTTTGTGCGCTTGGCGTTTTTAATAAACGATTTAAATCAGCAAGGTGAATCAGTGCAACACTCGCATCTGCTTCTGAGCCAGAGTCAAATATCCCGGTAACCTCAAAATTTCGCTGTACTGGCATGCGTCCCAATGGGGTATAACGGGTTCTATCAGTTAATAAAAGTTTAACCTTGTCGCCTACCCGAACATTCAAACCTGCCGCTAATTGTCGTCCCACTACGACTTGATATTGACCTGCTTGCAAATCATCAAAACGGCCATTTATCATGCTGGCCGCAATTGCCGACACATGTGAGGAAAGCTCTGGTTCTGCACCTTGCAATTGGATCGCTTGCAATTGCCCACTCCCTTGGATCAAGGCTTGAGTCGCCCGAAAAGGTACAGCAGCATAAACCGTATCTAAACCAGTAATATCAACCGGTTTATCATGCGTTTGCACGATAATATGTGGTATTACCCCTAAAATACGGGTTTTGAGTTCTTTTTCAAAACCATTCATGACCGAAATAACAGTAATGAGTGCGATTACGCCGAGTGTGATCCCAGCAACGGAAAAAAAAGTGATAAATGACACAAAACCTGTTTTGTGGCGGCTGGCGCTATATCTATGGGCAATAAAAAGACGATTGCGACTGAACAAAACATGATCCGATTGGCAAATATTTAGCGCTGCACTATACCCAAAAATTATGCGACATAAAAGGTTAATTGAAACCCAATAAGCTGATAAAAGCGCAAATTTAAACGCTAATTTAGTTCAAATATGCACAGTGAATAATTAATCATAGTTTTTATTGCATTTATCGTCCTAAAACGTCGATAATTTAGACGCAAAAAATAACAATGACAGGAAATTCAAATTAATGAGCCCTCAAACTATACCGCAGGCGATTGCCAGGAACTTTTTGGGGCAGGCCCCAGAGTGGTACAAGCTTGCAATTATTGCGTTTTTAATCATCAATCCAATTTTATTTCAAATTAACCCCTACGTTGCCGGTTGGGCGTTAATCGTTCAGTTTATTTTTACCTTAGCGATGGCACTAAAGTGTTACCCATTACAACCGGGTGGTTTATTAGCCATTGAAGCAATCGCTATTGGCATGACTTCGGTTGACCATGTTATGCATGAAATAGAGACCAATTTAGAAGTATTGTTACTGCTTATATTCATGGTCGCTGGTATCTATTTTATGAAAAACCTGCTGCTTTTTTTGTTTACCAAATTACTGATTAGAGTTCGCTCTAAAACCATGTTATCGCTTGCATTTGTTTTTTCGTCAGCGGTTTTATCGGCTTTTTTAGATGCACTAACCGTCATTGCAGTGATCATTGCCGTCGCAGTCGGTTTTTACTCTATTTATCATAAAGTAGCGTCTGGAAAAGACTTTTCGGCCGATCATGACCATACCGAAGATAGTCGCATCGAACCCCTCACTCACAGCCAGCTTGACGAGTTTAGAGCTTTTTTGCGTAACTTGTTAATGCACGCAGCAATAGGCACAGCGTTAGGCGGTGTTACCACTATGGTTGGTGAACCACAAAACTTAATTATTGCCGATAAAGCAGGTTGGGGATTTGTAGAATTTGCGCTACGAATGGCACCTGTGACCATTCCTGTATTGATTTTTGGTTTGATCACGACAGTCTGTGTCGAAAAATTTCGAGTATTTGGTTATGGCGCACACTTACCCGATAAAATTTGGTTAATTTTAGCTAAATACGACGCATATACGGATGCTCGCTTAAGCAAAATGGACATTGCCAAATTTTGGGTACAAGGTTTAATTGCAGTGTGGCTAATTATTGCCTTGGCGTTTCATCTAGCGGCAGTCGGTTTGATTGGTTTAAGTATTATTATATTAGCTACTTCGTTTTGTGGGGTCATTGAAGAACACTCAATTGGCCATGCGTTTGAAGAAGCTCTGCCTTTTACCTCACTCCTGTGCGTATTTTTTGCTGTGGTAGCCGTTATTATAGATCAGCAACTATTTATTCCTGTCATTGATTGGGTACTTACTTTTGAAGGCCAATCTCAACTGGCTGTTTTTTATCTTGCAAATGGACTTTTATCTATGGTGAGTGATAATGTATTTGTGGGCTCTGTTTATATCACAGAAGTAAAACAAGCTTGGTTAAACGGCCAAATTACCCGCGACCAATTTGATTTGCTGGCAGTTTCTATCAATACAGGTACTAATTTACCGAGTGTTGCAACCCCGAATGGACAAGCCGCCTTTTTATTTCTATTAACCAGCGCGTTAGCCCCCCTATTGCGACTGTCGTATGGAAAAATGGTATGGATGGCGCTCCCTTATACAATAGTGTTAACCTTAGTTGGTTTATTTTTTACTTGGGAGTTTTTACCGCAAATGACAGATGTACTCTACGACATGCAATTGATCGAACATCACAGTGCGTTACCGACAAGCGAATCTCCGGTAGGTGGGCATTAATGAGTCTGCTCGGTATTTTTAACCCTAAAAAGCGCTCTGGTTGGGCGCTGTTGGTTGGGTCTGCTTTTTTGTTAGAGTTAGCCGCGCTGGCGTTTCAATACGTTTGGGATCTACAGCCTTGTATAAAGTGTGTTTATCAACGAATCGCTTTATGGGGTATTTGTTTAGCAGCTTTGCCAGCGCTCGTTTGCCCACAGTCACTCATTTGTCGTTTGCTTTCTTATCTCGCCGCTCTGGTGTCAGCGATTTGGGGCGTAAAAGTCGCGGGCGATCATTTAGCACTGCAAAACGCCCCTAACCCTTTATTTGCGAGCTGCGAGTTAGTGCCAAATTTTCCAGCTTGGTTTAAACCTGATGTTTGGCTACCAGCCCTGTTTGAGCCCAGAGGGGACTGTGGCAATATTGACTGGACATTTTTAAATATGAGCATGCCACAGTGGATGCAGATTATCTTTGTTGTTTACGTGGCGGCGCTGACCATAAGCCTAATATACAGCTTGATTAAACGTAAAAGCCTTTAATCGTTTTTATTTATCATGGGCCGCTTGCGACTTGTCGCTAGCGGCTTTTTTGTACAAACGAATAAAACGTTTTTCTATATACCAGCGCCAAATTCGACTAAAACCAGCTGCAATAGCAACAAGGATAATTGCGCCCCATAAAAAAGGACTCATGAAGGGGCTTTGATTGCCTCCTTGCTGAAAATACCCCTGCCCAGCACTAAATATCCAATAAAAACCATATGCTAACGCAAATACTGACAGCGCAGTCAGCAAAACTATCAGTATTTGCAATGACGCAGTTTTTAACCGCCTCATGATGGTTTTTTGCGGTGTTCGCCGTCCTCTTCATTTGACGGTTTTGTGGTTTGTGCCTCTGGATCTGCATGAACCGGTGCGTGCAGATTCGCATTTTCGAGCTTCTCATCACCGTCGTGATGACCGACTTGTTGATCGACAAGCGATTCAGCTTGCTCGTTTGTTTTACTGTCTTCGATTTCCGGCTCTGCTTGCGTTTTAATCGCCGCCGCTTTTGCAATGGTATTATCATCCACACTGCTATCAGTACGAACATCAATGTCTTCGTCTGGCTGCTTTGTTTCCGTTGCCCGTTCAGCGTCTTCAGAATGAGCAGATGAATAAAACGAGCAGCCCTTAGCTTCATAATCTAATAATATCTGTGCTGGTTCAAAACGACTACCATACCTCACTTGATAAGTTTGCAGTTGCTCAACTAAGGTGTCTACCCCTATGCTGTCAATATAACGGAATGGGCCACCTAAAAATGGTGGAAAGCCAATACCAAATACGGCCGCAATGTCGCCATCTCGTGGGCTAGATATGACGCCTTCTTGTAAACAGCGCGCAGCCTCATTCAACATTTGAGCTAAGCAGCGTTGACTGATCTCTTCTGGATTCATGGTTTGTGCCGGATCTATTTTTAATAAGTTATAAACAGATTCATCAGCAACTGATGGTTTACGAACCAACTTTTTATACCAAGGTAAGCTTTGGTAATTATAAAAACCTCGTTTGTTTTTACGCCCTTTGCGGCCATCATCAACGAGTATTTGCAAGGCTTCTGGCATGTCAAAGCGCGGGCCCAATTTTTCACTCATCACTGGTAAAATTTTGGTGCCTATATCAAGTCCAACTTCATCAATGAGCTTTAGCGGACCGACCGGAAAACCAAACTTTTTAAGCGCTGCATCAATACATTCAATTGGCTCACCTTCGACTAATAGGTTCGCCGCTTCATTAATGTACAAAGTCAAAATTCGATTCACATAAAACCCAGCGCTGTCTTTTACCACAACGGGCGTTTTACCTTGTCGTCGAGCAAACGCGATAGTAGTCGCCAGTGTTTTTTCACTCGTACCTGCATGTGGGATAATTTCAACCAGCGGCATTTTTTCAACTGGCGAAAAATAGTGCAGACCAATTACATTTTCTGGCCGTTTTGCGTTTGCGGCTATCTCACTAATTGGAATAGACGAAGTATTGCTTGCAAAAATAGTTTTGTTGTCGCAGCGTGCTTCTACCTCAGACAATGTCTGTTGTTTAAGTTCAAGATCTTCAAAAACAGCCTCAACCACATAATCACTGCGGCTAACCCCAGTCCAATCAACTGTTCCGGATAGTTTTTGCATCTCTTTTTGCAATTGAGGGGATTTAATAAAACCACGTTGGCGCTTTTTATCAAGTAGCTTATAGCTATAATTTAGCGCTGCTAATATTCCTTCTTCACGAATATCTTTAATACGGACCGGTAGATCTGCTTTTAACGCGACTTGAGAGGCGATGCCACCGCCCATCAAACCGCCCCCTAAAACAGTGACTTTTTGCAAAGTTTCGGCAATTTTTGCTTGTTGTTTAAATTCTTTTTTCTGCTCGTCTGTGGCTAAAAATAACTGGCGTAGTTGAAAGCTCTGTGGTGTATGACTCAGCTCGGCAAAACCACGTGCTTCTGCTTGATAACCTTGCATTAAACCATTATCTAAACCGGCTTTAACCACCTCGATGATTCTAATCGGTGCTGGGTAATGGCCGCCCGTTTGTTTTTCAACTTTTTTGCGAATTTGATCAAACATTAAATTGCGGCTAAAGGTGTTGCTTTCAACCAGCTTCATGACCGGATTAGTTTTTTTACCACACTTAGACAAATCACCGCGGATCAATTTACGGGCGGTTTCTAATAAAATGCTTTGCGGTACCAAATCATCTAACAACCCCATTTTTAATGCCTTGCGCGCTCGCACTTGACGCCCTGTTAGCATCATATCCATTGCATTTTGCACACCAATTAACCTGGGCAATCTCTGAGTACCACCAGAACCTGGCAATAAACCCAGCTTAACTTCAGGTAGCCCCAACTGGGTTTTATCATCGTCAGTACCCACTCGATAATGGCAAGCCAAAGCAAATTCTAAACCACCACCTAAACAAATCCCATGGATGGCCGCGACAAACGGGATTCTAGATTGCTCAACCCGCGCAAATATGGCTTGTCCGGCGCGAGCAAGCTGTTCAGTTTGATCCAGGGTACGGCACGCCGAAATCATGTTAATATCAGCACCAGCGATAAATGAATCCGGTTTTCCTGATGTGATAATGACACCTTGCAGATCTTGATTTTTTTCAATCTGATTTAATAACGTATTAATTTCATCAATCGTTTTTTGAGTGAGCACATTCATGCTTTCACCGGCAACGTCCAGCGTTACCACAGCGATTTGATCTTGTTCTATTTGTAAACTGAACTGTTCTAAAGTATGCATTATTCAGCGCCCTCCAAAATCATTGCACTGCCTAAACCACCGGCAGCGCAAGCTGTGGTTAATGCGAGCCCGCCTCCGCGACGTTTTAATTCGTTTAAGGTTTGTGTGATCATACGTGCACCTGTGGCTGCAAATGGATGGCCATACGCAAGTGAGCCACCGTTTACATTGAATTTTTCCATATCAACACGACCAATCATTTGCTCTGAGTTTAACTGCTCGCGAGCAAACTTTTTACTCTCGAACATTTTCAAATTTGCTAACGTTTGGGCGGCAAATGCCTCATGCATATCAATAAGATCCATATCTTGCAAACTTAATCCGGCCTGTTGCAAAACCTTTGGCGTTGCGTACGAAGGCCCCATAAGCATATCTTGCCATACATCTATCGCGGTAAATGCAAAGTTTCGAATATAACCAAGGGGTTGGTAACCCAGTGCTTTGGCTTTATCCTCACGCATCAATAATACAGCCGCAGCCCCATCGGTTAGTGCCGTTGAGTTAGCGGCTGTGACACTGCCGTGCCGGCGATCAAAAACAGGTTTAAGGCGGGCATATTTGTCTATACTGGCATCAGGTCTAATATTATTGTCTTTATTCAAATAAGTTTTATAAGGTGAAGGATACGCTGTCATTACTTCATCAGCTAAATGTCCTTGCTGCCAAGCTTGCTCTGCTAACTCATGTGATCGCAGCGCAAATCTGTCTTGTTCTTCACGCGATATGGCATGTGTTTTTGCCATTTGCTCAGCGGTTTGCCCCATGGTTAAGCCGGTTGAATATTCAGCGATTGCCGGCGGCACAGGCACTAGGTCTTTACCTCTAAAACGCTTAAGAATAGACATTTTTTGTGCAAAACTTTTAGCTTTACTGAGATCTAATAAGATAGCCGCTAGATTTTTTGATACTGTCACAGGCAATACTGAGGTTGAATCCGCACCTCCGGCTATGCCGCTGCTAACTTGCCCAGCCATAATAGATTGAGTCAAACTCGCAGTTGCCTGAAAACTAGTGGCACAAGCTCGAGTGACACTATATGCATCTGTTGCAACCGGCAGTTGAGTCCCTAAAACAATTTCACGAGCAATATTAGGGGCGGCAGGCATTTGTATAACCTGACCAAATACCAATTGCTCAATTTCCTTTGGATTTATATCCGTTCGGATCAACATTTCACCAATTAACATCTTACCCAGTTCAAGCGCGGACACCCCATGGTAGGCAGTCGCTTGGCGGGCAAAAGGCGTTCGTAAACCACTGATCACAGCAATTCGCTGGCCATCAGACGTTATGCATTTGTTTGCTTGAGTCATGCGTTATCTCACCTTAGTTGGATATCTTTAATACTAATGTCTCTCTGCGTAAATTTAAACACTTGTTTGAAAATTATTCTGCGGCTTAGTCGTTGTCAATGGTTTGGCTAATTGACTTTTATTTTCAACTGTCATTAGAATAGCGCCCTTTATTTGATTAGAGAACTATATACATGTTTGATGTAAACAGCTATTTTGACGGAAAAGTAAAATCTATTGCCTTTGAAGGTGAGCAATTACCGACCACTGTGGGTGTAATGGCAGCGGGTGATTATGAGTTTTCCACCAGCAAAAAAGAAGTCATGACAGTGATCTCAGGTGAGATGACGGTTTTATTGCCTGGTGAGACTGAATGGCAAACTTTTACCAAAGGTCAAAGTTATGAAATTCCAGCCAACGATAGCTTTAAGCTTACCTTAAAATCTGACACCGCGTATTTGTGCACTTACGAATAATTGCAGTGACTGATAAAACCTCTAATCTCTCTAACGCACTTAGTGCTCTGTTTAGAGGTTTTAATACGATACATAAATAGGCAAATATAATAATAAAAACAGATCACCTATCGGGATCAGCACTTAACAAAGGACCAAAACCTAATGAATAAACGCACTTTGATAAACCCGGTTATCAATTTAGCGGTAGGTTTTGTTATCGCCGGCTGCACAGCCACATCAAATCTAACGATGGCTGATAAAGGTGACAAAATAAAATTACCTGCGGCTGAATTTAATATTCAAAATGGCACTGATAAACAATTCTATTTTGATAAATACCGCAAAGCCTTGGCCATTAATGCCGGCAATCCAAAATTAAGAGATGTTTATATTAGTGCCAGTAAAACGTTAGATAAAAGTTTTCCGACTGGCCATTATCGTATTCACCTCTCGACTATCACCGAAGTGGATGGAGAGTCCAGCTATCGTTTTTATAAAAATAATGAGTTATTGGCAACTGTTTTTAACCCGCCAACAAAATTAGAGTTTGAAAAGGTCCACCATGATTTAGGGCGTTTTAATCTGGCGCCGGGTGATATTGTTAAAGTATCAGCCAATGCGGTGACCAATGGCAAAATACCCGAAGGTGATATTACCGCTTACGCAAGAGGCCGCTGGGTTTCTTTAACCTTGACCGCTGAATAACTTAAATAGGTTCGCAAACCTTTAAACTGATAAAACGAGATAAAGCACCGCCCAATAGGCGATGCTTATTTTTCGGCCGCTTTTTAAGCTGACTGCCGTAATAACTGCTGTGTATTCATTTGGGTTAACCGGCGGCAGCTGAGATATCCCATACAACCAACCAAAACAGCTCCGGTAATAATGCCAAGCAACCAGTACTGGGGATGGAAGCCGGCTTGCATATTAAACACTTGGGTCTGCAATATTAGCAGCGCCACTTCGTTAGCTAACGCGGCAAAAAATCCCGCCAACGCACCTAAAATCACAAACTCTAAAAATATGCTTTGTTTTAACAAACGGCCATTTGCGCCCAAAGTACGCAAGATCACCAACTCCTGTCGACGACTCGACAAGCTTGACTGCACTTGTGCCACTAATACAAGCGCACCGGCACCTATCACTAACAAAAGAATGAACTCAACCGCAACAGACACTTGATCAATAATCCCTGTTAACTGAACAATTAATGCATCTATATCAATTAAAGTCACACTAGGAAATTGAGTCATCAAAGCGCCAAGTTCAGGTTTTGTAGCTTCGGGTACATAAAAACTGGCAATATGAGTGGCTGCAAAATCCTCCAGCACAAGCGGATTAAATATCATGTAAAAGTTCGGTTGCATTGACTCCCACTTAACCTCGCGCATACTCGTTACCTCGGCGGTAAATTCTCGCCCACCGGCATTAAAAGTTAACTTATCGCCCAATTTAATGCCAACACGCTCGGCAACTCCGGTTTCGACCGACACTTGGGGGACTTGACTATCAACCCGCCACCACTCACCTTCGGCTATTTTATTGTGTTTGGGGCGCTCAGCGGATGAGGTCAAGCTAAGTTCCCGGCCAATGGCTCTTGGCCTATCTCGGTTTGGATCACGCGATTTATCTTTACTTACTTCATCACGCAAGACTAGGTCATTCACTTTAAGTAAACGGCCACGAGTGACCGGATACGTTTCGGCAACTTCAATGCCTTTAGCGGAAAAAGACGATTTAAAATCACTCAGTTCAAATTCACTGATGTTTAAAGCAAAATAATTAGGTGTGTCTTCCGGGAGCTGACTTTGCCACTCGCTTAATAAGTCGTTTCTAAGCACTAAAACAACTAATAAAAGCTCGATCGCGATAGTAAAACTAATCAATTGAATGCTATTAGCTGACGCTCGGCGATAAAGGCCGGCAATTGCCAATTTAAACGCGCTAGAAGCCCGTGCACCGGCTTGACGGCTACCCCAGATAGCGCTGCGTGCCAAAACTAATAGGATAGCGGTCACCCCGCCCGCTGATACTAATAATGCTAAACTCAATTCTAAGTTTTTACTATAGAGCCACATTAACAAAAATACCGCTGTGGCCGACAATAGCCAGTTAATCCAGTCTTTACCATTATATCCTTCAAGCTGACGGCGCAAGACTCTTAACGGTGGCACGTTAAAAAGTTTAAAAACAGGAAACGCCGAAAACATAATCAAGCTAATACTACCTGTCATTAGTGCCAACCAATAAGGGCGTAAACTTGCAGAAGGCAAGGTGCCAGGTAATCGCTCCGCAAAAAGTGATAGAACGGCTTGCTGACCTAAATAGCCTAACGTTAAACCAATCAGACTTCCTAGCAGATAAATCCCTAATAGTTGAATGATAAAAACCCAACGTATCTGTTTTGCTGAGGCACCCTGTGTTTTTAAAATAGCAACTAGGTCAAAATGGCGTTGGCAATAACGGCTGGCCGCTACTGCAATTGCAACAGAAGCTAAAATCACGCCTAATAAACTCGCTAATAAAAAATATTTTTCAGCCCGTTTGACTGAGCGCATAATACGAGATTCATCGTTATCTAACGAACGCCAACGATGTACATCACGATTTAACTGCGGTAATAACCAATCTTGGAATTCGGTGACTTTATCTTGCTCACCCGCAACACTTAACAAATAATTGATACGTGAGCCGGGCCGAATAAGCCCAGCAGCCTCTACATCGGCGAGATTCATCAACGCCAACGCACCTGAATTGAATACATTCAAATCAGCATCGGGCACCGAAGCAATAATCTGTTTTACTTCAAGCTCAATTTGGCCGATTTCAACCAACTGTCCAGGCGAAACACCTAATTGACTAATCAGTTCACTATCTAACCAAACTTCGCCGCTTGAAACTCGATTTTGTGTGGTCTTGCCTGGTTGCCAAGGCCCTGTTGTCACTTCAATTTCACCACGCAACGGATACTTTGAATCGACCGCACGCAATGAAGCCAATAACATTTTGTCATTTGCAAAAATCATTGAAGCAAACCGGATCTGTTCACTGGTCTGTAAACCTGTCTCTTGCGCATACTCAAGCCACTGGTTTTCAATCGGCCTTGAGGATGAAACAACAGCGTCGGCCGCTAAAAACTCTGCGCTTTTTTCTTGTAATGCCGCTTGCAACCGCTCGCTAAACATAGACAATGAAAAAACCGCTGACACCGCAAGAATCATTGCCAATAAAATAATCGTAAGCTCACCTCGGCGCAGCTCGTGGCGCAATAAACGCTGTGATAATTTAATAGCAAAAGAAAAATCAGCTGACATCCGTGAGCTCCCCAGCTTGCATTGCAAGCTCACGCTGACAACGTTTAGCTAAATTTTTATCGTGCGTGACTAATACTAAAGTCGTGCCAGATTTTTGATTTAGTTCAAACAGCAGGTCTTCAACTTTTTGACCGTTTTCGGCGTCTAAATTCCCGGTTGGTTCATCGGCAAACAAGATATCAGGTTGACTGGCAAACGCTCTCGCGACAGCTACCCTTTGCTGCTCGCCCCCTGATAACTGATTCGGAAAATGAGTTCCTCTGTGTTCTAAACCAACTGATTGTAAGAGTGATTTAGCTTGTTGTTCTGCATCTTTAAAACCACTCAACTCAAGCGGTAGCATCACATTTTCAAGTGCGGTTAAACTATCAACTAACATAAAAGACTGAAAAACAAAACCAACATGTTGTTTTCTAACGGCTGCGCGCGCTTCTTCATCAAGTTTATGAATAGGTTTGTCAGCTAACCAAATTTCGCCGCCACTGGCGGTATCTAATCCCGCTAATAAACTTAATAATGTTGACTTGCCCGAACCCGAACGACCGGTAATGGCAACACTCTGCCCTGCTTCTAATGAAAAATTACATGGTTTTAAGATCTTGAGTTCTTGGCCATTTGACCATACTGTTTTAGTTAATTCTTTTACTTTGAGCAGAGTCGACATATGTTAGGTCCCGTCCGTTTTATTGTTTTACGCAATATTATCGTCTTTTGTACGTTAATTTTATCTTTTCAGATTTATAGCCAGACCACACAAAAAACCATGCTGATTTTAGGCGACAGTTTATCAGCCGGTTATGGCCTTGACATAGAACAAGCTTGGGCCAGCCAGCTTAAATCACAATGGGATAAAAAACACCCCAATTGGACGTTAATAAACGCAAGCGTCAGCGGAGAAACCACACAAGGTGGTTTAAACCGTCTGCCCGGTTTGCTTGAAACCCATGATCCAGATTACGTGATCATTGAATTGGGCGGCAACGATGGTTTGCGCGGTTTTCAGCTTTCAGTTATTAAACAAAATTTATTAAAAATAGTTCAACTTATTAAAGCGTCAGGCGCAACCCCAGTACTCATTGAGATTCAAATTCCGCCCAATTATGGTGGTCGGTATTTAAAAGGTTTTATTCAAAACTATCACGAAGTAGCTAAAATCGAAAATATTCAATTATTACCCTTCTTTTTGACGGAAATCGCTGCACAGCCAAATTTAATGCAAAGAGACGGCATACACCCAAATGCAGAGGCGCAAAGTAAAATCGTTAATATTTTAGCGCCTAAGTTTGCAGAGTTGATGAAAAATTGATTTTTACAAAAACTTCTTTCAAAATTGTCGCTAACAATTATTAATGAGGACATAAACTATGGCAGGGTCATTAAGAGACCAGCTCTTAAATGCCGGTGTGGTAAATGAAAAACAAGCCAAAAAAGCATCAAAAAAAAGCAAAAAGAATCGCCAGTTAAAACGTGACGCACAAGAAGCAGCTGAGCAACGCAAAGCCGAGCAAGCTGCCAAAACAGACGAAGCCAATCGTCAAATTCGCGAGCAAGCTGAGCATAAGGCTCTAATTGCGCAGATTAAACAATTAATTCAGACAAATGAAATAGCGCCCGAAGGTGACTTAAGTTATAACTTTAATTATCAAAATACAGTTAAAAATATTCGTGTCTCTGATAAACAGCAAAAGCAGCTCGCGAGCGGTTTTATCGCCATTGTCACCTCAGATGATAAATTTTTTATGGTGCCAACCAATATTGCAGAAAAAATCGAGCAGCGTTTATCTGGATATACAGTGGTGCTCAACACCCGTGAAGAGTCAGACTCGGATGATGACGACGATCCATACAAAGATTATCCAATCCCTGACGATTTAATGTGGTAATTATAAAAGCAGATACTCGCTCAGCAGTAATTTTAAAAATTTATTGCTGGGCAATCTAAGCATTAAAATCAAGCCTGAACCTTTCATTTTAACGACCACTTCTTTCGCTTTAAAGCGTCTATCCTTGTCTAATCCAAGTTTGAAATCTGGTTAATTAAAATATTAATTGCATTTTTTAAAATATTTATTAACCTCAAGTACTATACTGGGACTAAATCAAATAAGGATCTCCTACAATGCGCTTACCCATTTTTGCCATGATTGCCACCACGTTGACGTTAGCGGCGTGTGACAAAGCAACCGCTGTTAACGAAAAAAAAGCAGAGCCGTCTGCATTGACGCAAACAACAGATCAAATTCACTATCATAACGCATTTTTAAATCTTTCTATTGAAAAACCCCAAAGCTGGTTCGCGCAGTCGCCAGAAGATACGATGAAAATGAGCCAACAAGGTTCTGAGATTCTATCAGGTGACGATAAAAATATGAAAGCTATGGTTGACCAGTCTTTAAAAACGTCACTGCCGGTTTTTGCATTTTTTGAGTACGAACCAGGTACACCGGGTAAATTAAATGCAAACGTACTCTCCATGGCTGAAAATATAGAGTTAGCACCCGGTGTTAAAACAGGCTGTGATTATTTGTATCATACACGAGAGATTTTAAATAAATCTCAGTTGCAAGTGATGATTGACGAAGGCTGTGAACAAACTAAGTTTGGGGATACCTCAATGGGTACTATGAACATCACTATGACAATGAATAATCTGTTAGTTAAACAAACATATTATGCTTGTATTAAAGACAAACATGCAGTCACTGTGATCAAAACCTACTTTGATGATGAGAGTAAAAACAAGGTCGATAATATTTTAACGACCTTGCAGCTCGATTGTAGCTAAACGTGCGGATAGCTGGATTTAACGATAGGCAGTTGAGCGTAAGGTTCAACTGCTTGTTTCAACTCTGGCCATTGGCTAAAGTTGTATAGTGATCGAAATTCCGCCCAATCAATTAAACTAATCAGGGCCACTGTGGCATAACTAAGTGTCTCAAAAGCACCTTTTTTAGCTTGTTCATTTAACCAGTCTAAACAATCCGGTAAACGCTCATGTTGCAGTTTAAAAATCAGTTTATTTTTATCTGTTGCAATGCCTGAACGCTCCCCCATAAACAAAATGATCAATGCGTCTGTTGCTGCATCGACAACACTTATTAAATTTAGTTCATCAACTGATGGCTGTGGTAAATCCAGTTTGTTTAACAGGTATTGGGCGATCACATGAGAGTCGAATACGGTTTGCCCCTCATCCACGAGCAGAGGGAGTTTTTTAATAGGGGTTAATTCTGCAAAACGTTTACGTGTTTCGTCTTCATATACATTAACAGCTTCAAACTGATAGTTATGATCCGCTAACAAGATTCTAATGCGACGAACATAAGGAGAAGTGGTGGAGCCATATAAAATCATTTAAGGTTACCTCCGGTTGTCTTCAAATTCTTGAGCAGCGCTAAGCATGCGTCGACTTTCTTTCATAAAATGTTCAGCATAGTCACCAAACCAATGTTTGACCTCGCCAAATACTTGAATAAATTTTTCTTTATCACCCTGCTTAACTAATTGAATAGCGGCTTGAAAACGCTCAACAAATCGCTCTAACACGTCAAGTCCTTCAGCGTTTGAAAAGATAATATCCGCGTACAACTGACCATCTTGAGCAAATAAGCGACCAACCATCGCCAATTCCAGACGGTAAATCGGTGAACTCAACGCAATGAGTTTGTCTAGCTCAGGTCCTTCTTGTTGCAAATGGCGACCATATAAAAAAGTTGAAAAATGACGCATGACTTGGATAAAAGTCATTGCTTGATCATGGTCACGGGCTGATACATATTCCAGTCGAGCACCTAATGCTTTAAAGTCTTTTAATAACCAATCGGCCATTTTGTTATCACGGCCTTTACAAACCGCTATTACTTGATCTCGGATGTCACTCACATCAGGTCCAAACATAGGGTGCAAACCAACCACAGGCCCTTGATGGGCTTCTAACATGGCACGTAATGGTTTAACTTTAATACTGGTCAAATCTGCAAGTAAGGTGTCTGCCATTAAATATGGCTGCAACTGAGCAATGATATTTTCGGTTTGGTTAATTGGCACAGAAACAACCACCAAGTCTTGCTCTGCTAAAATACTGGCAGCATTGGGCCAGTCATTTTTTTCAAAACAAACCACCTGATGGCCAATCGAATTAAATAACTTGATAAACAGACGCCCTAAACGGCCTCCGCCACCAACCACACAAATACGTTTAGGATCGGCTGTGCTATCCAGATGAACCGCTTGCTGTTTTTGCCATTGAGTTTCGAGCGCCGCCTTTTGTTCACTCAAGGTTTTTATTTGTGAATCTATTGCTGCAATTTTTGCGGCTAAATCATCCTGCATAGCTGTCATTTACCTACGCGTTTTTAATGGGGCAGATAATTGTTCGGCCATCTCGCGCAATAAAGTTTCGGTGGTTTGCCAGTTAATGCAAGCATCGGTAATAGAAACACCGTATTTCATATCCGCTACACATTGGTTTGACGCTTGATTACCTTCGTTTAAGTGGCTTTCTAACATCACTCCAATAATGGATTGATTGCCATTTACGATTTGCTCTACTACGTCACGGGCAACCACAGGTTGGCGGTTATAATCTTTGTTTGAGTTTCCGTGGCTACAATCTACCATAAGTGCAGTATTTAAACCGGCTGCCGCTAACTTTTGTTCACAAATGGCAATATCTTTTGCTTGATAATTTGGCCCTTTACCACCACGTAAAATAACATGACCATCTGGGTTGCCTTGAGTTGAGATCACTGCGACCTGACCTTGTTGGTTAATCCCCATAAAACTATGCGGTGAAGCTGCTGATTTGAGCGCGTTAATTGCTGTGTCTAGGCTCCCATCCGTGCCGTTTTTAAAACCGACAGGCATAGATAAACCACTGGCCATTTCGCGGTGTGTTTGTGACTCTGTTGTTCTTGCACCAATCGCGGACCAGCTAAACATTTCAGCCAGATACTGCGGACTGATAGGGTCAAGCGCTTCGGTTGCCATTGGGATCCCCATGTCAGCCAACTCAATTAATAATTTACGCGCTTTATGTAAACCTTCTTCAATACTAAAAGTGCCATCAATGTTTGGATCATTAATTAACCCTTTCCAACCAACGGTTGTGCGTGGTTTTTCAAAATAAACCCGCATCACTATATATAAATCTTCGTTCAGCTCATCGTGTAATTGTTTTAGTTTTTTTGCATACTCAATTGCCGCATCCACATCATGGATTGAACAAGGACCACTGATAACAATAAAACGTTTATCTTTACCTTGTATAATATCTGACAGGGTTTTACGCGCCCCGGCGATAAACTCCAATGCCTGCTGTGACACTGGCAAAGCCGCTTTTAGTTGTTCTGGGCTGATAAGCACAGTTTCTTTGTTGACGTAAACATTATTTAAATTATCTTTGAGCATGCTGTTGTACCGATTCTTTTTCCGAGGCCTGAATGAATGGCTAATGATAGAACTTAACATTGTAACGAATTGCGCTCTGATATACAGCACTTTTTAAGCAAATTGTTTGCCTGTCAAAGCGGCTTTGCTATAATTTTGCGCAATTTATTCAAATGGATAGCGCCCTATGGCTTGCTTAAACAGACTTAAAACCCAGGCGATTTATGTATTGACGCTAATGGCGTATTTAGTGGCTACGTTTTTATTTTTTAAACCGATGGAAAATAGCGAACCGCCTCCGTTTGCGCATTTTGATAAACTTGCACATTTTATCGTCTTTGCGGGTTTAGCATTTTTGTCTGTGTTAAGCCTAGCTAAAAAACAAATTCGTTATTTTATTCCCGTATTGCTATTTTTAGCATTGTACGGAGGTTTAATCGAAGTATTACAAGGCACTTTTTTTCAACGGCAAATGAGCTTTGCCGATTGGGTCGCCGATATCAGCGGCTGTTTATTTATTTTAGTTTTATTCCGGAGTACCCCATTAAAACACCTACACTTTTGGGCTGCGGCGCATTAGGCAGCCTGATTGCAGGCTATTGTCAGCGCGCCAATATTCCTCTAAATGCTTTTTTGCCCCCCAGTTGCGCAGGCCAAACCTGTTATCAAGGGCAACTTAAGTTATTATCGGGCGAAACGATCCAGCTATCGCTTGCCAAACAAACCTTACCAGCAGAGGTGATTCTGGTTTGTTTAAAAGCCTATCAAATTGCACCCCAAATAGCTGCTTTGTCAAAGCTTGGATTAATTAAAAAAAATGCGCAAATTATATTATTAAATAATGGCTTAGGTATACGCGAACAGGTTTTATCAATCTTACCAGACGCTGATATTGTGAACGCAAATTCTACCATGGGTGCACTAAAAACGGCTGTTGGCAAAGTGCAGCAAACGGGTTTAGGCCAATGTACCTTTGGTCGTCTTGCTCCCCATACGAGTACATCCACACCACAAATCCTGCAATCATTAATACAAAGTCACCCCCATGCTTTTAGCTGGTCTCAGCAAATAGCACTTAGCCTATATCAAAAGCTATTTATTAATTGTTTAATTAATCCGATCACGGCTCGCGATCAAGTTAAAAATGGTGACCTGCTCCAGGCTAAATATTATGATGAATTGCTTCAATTGAGCGCTGAAATAGCAAGTTTAACCCGCAAATCGCCCACGTTAGCAAAATATGGTTTTAACCAAAAAAGTGTGTTAGATCAGGTATTACAAGTAGCCGGGGCAACAGCAGCCAATTATTCATCAATGAATCGGGATATTTATTTTAAGCGCAAAACCGAAATTGAATATATCACTGGCTATTTGTTAACAATGGCCCAGTCAGTGGGCATTGAATTACCCACTCACCAAGCACTTTATCATCTTATTTTACAGGCTGAAACAACTTAACATTAACATGGCCTTGCTCTTTTAAATGCAAGGCTTGTAATTTGCTCATCACACCTTTTTCGCAATAAAGCAAATACTCTTTAGCGGGATCTAACTCACCAAAACGTGTTGAAAGTTTAAAAAACGGAATATGGATAACTTCAGCTGACGCTATCTCCAGCGGAGATTGCTCTTCTTCTTCGCTTGAACGAACATCAATAATTACTTGATTCGGTCCAACGGCGTCGAGCGACTCTACCTCTTCAAGCTGATCACGCCCTGCTTGCGCAAGTTCTTTAATATCATAAAGTTTGGCTTGTTCAACCACATCGTCAATCATTTGCATATAAAATTGCGCTTCGTTGGCCAGAACTTTATCTTCTGGTGCTGCAATATTCGGACGCTGAGAGATCACACCACAATATTCTGGCATCGTGCGAGCAAAATCCTCAGTGCCAATTTGCCGTGCTATATCTATGATATCTTGTTTGTCCATGGCCACTAAAGGCCTTACCACTAGGTGATCGGTAACTTTATCAATTAAGGCTAAGTTGGCCAGTGTCTGGCTTGAAACCTGGCCCAAGGCTTCACCAGTGACCAAACCTGAAATACGCAAACGTTTTGCAACTTTTTCGGCTGCCCGCAACATCATCCGCTTTAGCACAACCCCCATCAAACCTGAATCGATATTTTCTAAAATCTCAGCCACCACTGGCTGAAAATCAACGGATACAAATTTAACCCGGTGTGATGCACCAAATTTATCCCATAAATAATATGCGACCTGCTGCACACCAACTTCATGAGCGCTGCCACCTAAATTAAAAAAAACAAAATGCGTTTTAATACCGCGACGCATTGTTAAATAAGAAGCAACACCAGAATCAAAACCGCCTGAAATTAATGATAAAACTTCATCTTGTGTAGCAATCGGAAAGCCGCCTAACCCTTTAAACTGATCGCTTATAATGAATAGCTGATCATTCGCGATTTCAAGTTTGATTTCGAGCTCTGGCTTTTTTAAATCTACTTTGGCAGAAGCAATCGTTTGGTTTAAACCACCACCTACATATTGCTCAACATCTTTAGATGTAAAATCATGTTTACCACGGCGCTTCACACGTACACTAAAGGTTTTGTTTTCTAACTTACTGGCATAAAGTTGATGGACTATCTCAAAAGTTTTTTCAAAAGATACAAAGTCTGACTGTAATACTTTGCTAAAACCATGCACACCCGGCACGCATTTAAGCAATTCTATCGCTTCATTTTCTAAACCTTCACTGACTCGCACATCTATGCAGTCCCATTGCTTTTGTACCCAAGCTTTGGGATCTCGGCGTCGCAATACGTTTTTGATATTACTTTCTAATATTTTTGTAAAACGTTGTCGCACCGAGCGACTTTTAATTGAAATTTCTGGGTGTAGTTTGGCAATAAATTTGATCATAAGCTGTGAAACATTTGAGGTTGGGCGAAAACAGGCGGCGATTATAGCGCTTTACGCCGCCCTTTAAAAATTTTTATGGTGTTGCCTGAATCGGGTCTGATTCTTTGGCTTTACCTTGCATGATTGAAATTTCCACCCGACGGTTGCGCCGTCGGTTTTCAATCGAGTTGTTAGGTACTAAAGGCTGAGTATCAGCGTAACCGACGACGACAAGACGGTTGGCATCAAAACCGGGCGTGCGAACCATTTCATGCGCAACAGACACTGCCCGCTTAGTCGATAACTCCCAATTAGATTCATATAGTTCAGAAACTAAATTTTGATTATCCGTATGACCAGAAACAGTGATCTCTCCCGGTACTTCATCTAATAACTGAGCGACCTGCCGAATAATTGGTTTAAACTGAGTTTGCAAAAATGCGGAACCCGATGGAAACGCACCTTTTTCTCTCACCCGAATAATGATTTGTTGACCCAAAGATTCTAACTCAATTGCACCATCAACTATCTGTTCTTCTAATTGATGTGCAATTTTTTTAACTAAATCACTAATTTCTTCAGCGCTTGAGTCAGCTGTTGAAGACGAACTTTGTGACGATTGCTGGACTGCAGCGTCAGAGGAAGTCCCACCCATTTGCTCGCCTCTTTGTTTCTGTCGACCGCCTGAAGATGCGTCATCCCCAGCTTGAAATTCAAGCGTTTGTTGCGTCATATCAACCGTTTGCTGCTGAATGGTTTCAATTGGTGTGGGATCGGGGCGGCCGGGTCTGAACTCTTGTGCAATCACTGAAGTCCCTTTGGGAATGTCTTTGATTTCTAATTTATTTTGAACACCAAATGCAAATTTCATTGAGCCGGCAATCTGTTTAAATTTAAGCACGTCCATCTCAGAAAATGCCAATAAGAGTACAAAAAAGCACATTAGCAGAGACATTAAATCTGCAAAAGTTGCCATCCAAGCCGGCAGTCCCGGCGGCGGACATTTTTTGCATGGTGGGCAATCTGCTTTCATTCTGGCTCCTTAGCTATTCTTCGCCGGTCGAGCGCTTTTTCTCGGCAATATAATTTTTAAGTAAACCTTCAATCACGCGTGGGTTTTGCCCATCTTGAATACCCAAAATAGCATCCAAAATTAGGTTTTGGTTTAACTTTTCTTCTTCTTTTCTTAACTCCAATTTATTCGCCAACGGCAGTGCAATCACATTCGCTAAAAAAGCCCCGTATAGGGTAGTTAACAAAGCCACCGCCATCGCTGGACCTATTGCCTTAGGATCATCCATGTTTGATAACATGGCCACCAAACCAATCAGCGTCCCTATCATACCCATGGCTGGCGAAACTTCACCAAGTGCTTTCAAAATACCAATGCCAGCTTCGTGCCGCTCGGTTGTCAGGTCTATGTCTTTGCGTAGTGTCGCTCGCACCACCTCACCGTCATGCCCATCAACCAGCATGTCAATTCCCTTGCGCATAAAAGGGTTTTCGACTTCGGCTTCTTCAAGTGCCAAAAATCCGCCTTTACGAGCCGCATCAGCCATTTCTACAGATTTTTCGATCAGCGCTTCTGGACTTTCAATTTTAAACATAAAAGCTTTGCCTAAAATTTTACCAATACCAAAAAACTGACCCATGCTGAAATTTGCCATTACCACAAATAAAGAACCACAAAAGACAATGAGTACTGACGGTACGTCAACAAACATACCTATATCACCACCCAATATCATCGCCATGACGATAAACGCGATAGCACCGAGCAAACCTATAACCGTTGCTAAATCCACATGTCCTCCAGCCGTCAACCAGTTTTTACTGATCCAATATTGTATTAGAAATTATCTATTTATCGACAATATAAACTAATTTTTTAGTCGGTTTTACTTTTTAATGCTTTTTTAGTTAAAAAATAGGACCCAATAACTCTTCATTAACAGGTTTAAATTGACCAATTGGGCTCGCTGTTGTAGTGTTTTGCCGATATTTTAAGGAGCAATAAGCCATGGCCGTAAAAAAACCAGAAAACATGTCGTTAGAGGACAATCTTTTAGAACTTGAGCAATTGGTCGGTCAATTAGAAAACGCCGATATCTCGCTTGATGATGCACTTAAACAATACGAACGAGGCATTCAGTTAGTTCGCGCCAGTCAGTTAAAGTTAGAAACCGCTGAACAAAAAATACGAGTTTTGCAGCAAAAAAATGGTCAGCCAGAGTTAGTCGAAACTGACGAACAGAGTTTACGGCATGACGATTGAACAAAAATTGGCAGAGTTTCAGCACTCTTTTAATCAAGATTTGTTGAGACTTACAGAACAACTAGACAATAAACACAGCGTGCCTCTTAAGCAAGCAATGCAATATAGTCTGACCAACGGCGGTAAGCGCTTGCGCCCATTTTTAATGTATTTGGTTGGTGAAGCTTTAGAGGTTGATATCAAGCTGTTACAACCCGCGGCGTTTGCACTTGAATGTATTCATTCATATTCCTTGGTTCACGATGACTTACCAGCAATGGACGATGACGATTTACGTCGAGGCAAACCAACCTGCCATATTCAGTTTGATGAAGCGACCGCCATCTTAGCGGGTGATGCTCTGCAAGCACTTGCGTTTGAGTTAATTGCCGACGCTGAGGTCAGTTCTGATGTCAAAGTCAGTTGGATGAAAGATTTGAGCCATTTTGCCGGTTACCACGGAATGTGCTCTGGACAAGCTTTAGATTTAGCGGCAGAAGATCATAAAGCGAACCTAGCAGAGCTTGAACAAATCCATTTACATAAAACCGCGGCTTTGTTACGTTGTGCGGTACGCATGGCGTGTGCTGCTAAACCTGATTTAGCGCCTGAGTATCTAACTAAGATAGATTTGTTTGCCAGTCGACTCGGGTTAGCCTTTCAAATTCAGGACGATGTATTAGATGTGATTTCGTCAACCGAACTGTTAGGCAAACCTCAAGGTTCAGACGAAAAGTTAAATAAAAGCACATATCCGGGGTTATTGGGTTTAGCGGGTGCTAAAGACAAAACAGAACAAGTTTATCAGTCTGCACTAGAGCAAATTCAGGATCTCCCCTACAATATAGAGTTACTATCATTACTTGCACAGTATATCGTTAAACGACAGCACTGATGAGCGCATGAGCATAAATATAAATCAATACCCAAGGTTAAGGCTAATTAACCAACCTGAAGATCTTCGTAGCCTACCAGCCGACGAACTGGCTAATGTAGCGCGCGAATTAAGAAATTATTTACTGGCCTCGGTGAGTCAGAGCAGTGGTCATTTTGCATCCGGGTTAGGGACAGTTGAACTTACTGTCGCTTTGCATTATGTATATAAAACCCCTTTTGATCAAATTATCTGGGATGTTGGCCACCAAGCTTACCCACATAAAATTTTAACTGGGCGACGCGATCAAATTCATACTATTCGACAATTTAATGGTTTGCATCCGTTTCCTTGGCGTGAAGAAAGTGAATACGACAGTTTAAGTGTCGGCCATTCATCAACCTCCATCAGTGCCGCGCTGGGCATGGCCATTGCTGCTGAACAGGAAAACAAAAATCGCCAAACTGTCGCTGTCATTGGGGATGGCGCTATGACTGCGGGAATGGCCTTTGAAGCACTAAATCATGCAGGCGATCTTAAAAAGAATATGCTGGTGATTTTAAACGATAACGACATGTCAATTTCTGAAAACGTCGGTGCACTGAACGCCCATTTAGCAAGAATTTTGACTGGCTCTATTTATACCTCGTTTCGAGAAGGTGGAAAAAAGATCCTCAATAATGTGCCGCCAATAAAAGAACTGGCAAGCCGAGCTGAAGAACATTTAAAAGGCATGATAGTGCCTGGCACTATTTTTGAAGAACTCGGATTTAACTATATTGGTCCAATTGACGGTCATGATGTCAATGCGCTGGTTGAAACGCTGAAAAACCTGCGCGGGATGAAAGGGCCGCAACTGCTACATGTGATCACAAAAAAAGGCAAAGGCTATCACCCAGCCGAGCAAGATCCGATTGGCTACCATGCGGTGCCTAAATTTGACTTACAGCACTGTGAATTACCAACAAAAAAAACCAGCTCACCTTCTTATTCTAAGATTTTTGGTGATTGGTTATGTGATATCGCCAGCCGTGATAAAAAACTGATGGCGATAACACCAGCAATGCGTGAAGGTTCAGGTTTAGTCCGGTTTTCGCGCGAATATCCAAAACAGTATTTTGATACCGCAATTGCTGAGCAGCACGCAGTCACCCTTGCAGCAGGCATGGCCATCCAACAATTAAAACCTGTGGTCGCAATATATTCAACGTTTTTACAACGCGCATACGATCAGCTCATTCATGATGTGGCACTGCAAAATTTAGACGTTTTACTTGCCGTGGATCGTGCTGGTATTGTCGGTGCCGATGGCCCAACCCACCAAGGCACATTTGATTTAAGTTTTTTACGCTGCATTCCCAATCTTGTGCTCATGGCCCCAAGCAATGAAAACGAGTGCCGTTTATTGTTAAATACAGGCTACCAATATAAAGGCCCTGCTGTCGTTCGCTATCCAAGAGGCTGCGGGCCTGGCATTGAAATCACAACAGATTCAGAAACCTTGCCAATTGGGCGGGGAAAACAGTTAACGCAAGGTAAATCCATAGCCATTTTAAACTTTGGCTGTTTAGCACATTTTGCTGAACAAGCGGCCAATCGTTTAAACGCAAGCCTGTATGATATGCGTTTTATTAAACCGTTAGATAAACAGTTGATATTAACGGCCGCAGCCGAATACGATTATCTGGTCACAGTTGAGGATAACGTAGTGCAAGGTGGCGCCGGCAGCGGAGTATTAGAGGTATTAGCAAACGCGGGTATATGTAAACCCGTACTGACTTTGGGTGTACCAGATGAATTTGTAAAACATGGCAGTCAAACTGAAATCTATCAAATGTTAAAATTAGACGCTGAAGGCCTTTATCAGCAAATAAAAACATTTACGGGTTATGCAAAAAACTGACATGGAAAAAACGCTAGGTTATTGTTTACATAACCTAGCCTTTAACCTAAAAGCCGTTTTAAAAAAAACGTTTAAAACGAATGGTTATCAACTGACGCCAGAAGCCTACTTTTTATTAAATTTAATCCCTACATCTGGCATTGCCCAACAAACACTGGTTAAAAAAACTGGTAAAGATAAAGCAGCGATTACCCGCCTGCTCGACTCGTTAAACCATGATGGATTAATTGTTCGCCGTGTCCAACCAGATAATAAACGCAGAAGCCACATCAAATTAAGTGAACAAGGTGAAACTGTGATTGAGAAAATTAATGCTGAGTTAACTAGAATTAGTGAGCCTATGTTAGTTGGCATTAGTGCAGCGGAGAGAGAAAAGCTTTATCATCTGCTAAACCAATTGAACGCGAATCTAGCTCAAATTTCTGATAGTATCTGAGTTTATAAACCGACTGAAAGACATTCAAGTTATGAGTAATCCTATTGCCCTCTATGCGCTGGATCCTCAACTGGATCTAAAAGAATGTTGTCAAAATGCCTGTTATTGGGGTGCAAATACATTAATTGTATCACCTGAACTATACGATGAACCTGAGTTAAACAAACAGTTAAACAAATTTGGTTTAAATTTATGGCTTAATATTTCTGTATTTAACCAAAAAAGCTATTTGAAAAAACATCCGGACAAAATCGCAATAACGCAAAAAGGCAATTTGGCCAATAATGACTGGTGCCAATTTGTTTGTCCCAGCGATCAAATATTTTTATCTGAGCTTAAACAGCAAATCACAAACTACTTATCTGCCCTATCACCTCAGTACATAAGTTTAGATTTTTTACGCCAATATTTAAATTGGCAAACCCTGACCTATAACGAATTAAATTTTAATCAAATTGAATACGGTTGTTTTTGTAGCAGGTGCATAAATGCTTTTTATCATTCAGATTTAGCCAGTGCCGATGCCACAGATGAAATTGAGAGCCAAGTTTTTAGTGCTGACTTCGCCCGCTGGAGGGGCCAAATAATAGAGCAAATCTGTGCTGATTTATCTCAGTTAATCCGACAGATGTGTCCAAGCGCTCAACTGGTATTAAATACCTTGCCTTGGCCAGCAGGTGATATTCAAAATGCACAACAGTTACTCGGGGGACAGAACCTCAAAAACATAGGTCGCTATTTTGATGCGATTTCGCCAGTTGCGTTTTCGCATTTGTTACCACAACCACCCGAACATGTGGCTAAGCTCATGGCAGGATTAAACCGCGAGAATCAAACACCTGTGTATTATGGTTTACAAATTTCACATTGGCGCTATAAAAAAGCCATTAGTGCGGCGCAGTTTGAACGTGAATTGAAATACTATTTATCTTCATCACATAAAGGTCTGGTTGTTTATGATTATGCGGAGCTTAAAAAAGATGGCCAAAAAGCCGCTATTTTTAAACGCCATCTGAATCCAGAAATTAATTTCTAAAAAAACAACACAGCCATTATTGGCTGTGTTGCTTTCAGTAACTTAGTTGAAGCGTTTTATTTACCAGTTTGTCGCTTTAGCCAAGGCTTTACCTATGTCCGCTAACGAATCAACAGTTGTAACACCGGCTTCGTTCAAGGCAGCAAATTTTTCTTTTGCAGTACCTTTACCACCAGAAATGATAGCGCCCGCGTGACCCATACGCTTACCAGCCGGCGCAGTCACACCAGCGATATATGAAACAACAGGCTTAGTCACGTTTTCTTTGATGAAGGCTGCCGCTTCTTCTTCAGCGGTACCACCGATTTCACCTATCATGACAATAGCTTCGGTTTTTGGATCTTCTTCAAATAAACGTAAAATATCGATAAAGTTTGAACCTGGAATCGGATCACCACCAATCCCCACACAAGTTGACTGACCAAAACCTGCATCAGTGGTTTGTTTAACCGCTTCGTAGGTTAGAGTACCCGAACGAGAAACAATACCAACTCGGCCCGGTAAATGAATGTGCCCTGGCATAATACCAATTTTACATTCACCCGGCGTAATAACACCTGGGCAGTTAGGGCCAATTAAACGAGCGCCTAATTCATCACAGCGAACTTTAGCTTCTAACATGTCTAAAGTTGGAATACCTTCAGTAATACAAACAATTAATTGAATGCCTGCATTAGCGGCTTCTAAAATTGAATCTTTACAGAATGGCGCAGGAACATAAATAACACTGGCTTCGGCGCCAGTTTCTGCAACCGCTTCGGCAACCGTATTAAAAACGGGTAAACCTAAATGAGTTTGACCACCTTTACCTGGCGTTACCCCACCGACCATTTTAGTACCATAAGCAATTGCTTGCTCTGAGTGGAATGTACCTTGTGAACCGGTAAAACCCTGACAGATAACCTTAGTATCTTTATTGATTAAGATGCTCATGCTTGACCCTCCGCTGCTTTAACCACTTGCTCAGCAGCATCTGTTAAACTGGTTGCAGCAATAATATTTAATCCACTTTTTGCGAGCACGTCCGCACCTAATGCTGCATTGTTACCTTCTAGGCGAACTACAACAGGTACTTCAACACCAACTTCTTCAACTGCGCCAATCACACCTTCGGCAATCAAGTCACAGCGAACGATACCGCCAAAAATGTTAATCAGAACCGCTTTAACTTTTTCATCACTCAAGATAATTTTAAAGGCTTCAACGACACGCTCTTTGGTTGCACCACCACCAACATCTAAAAAGTTTGCTGGTGCGCCGCCGTGTAGTTTAACAATGTCCATGGTACCCATAGCTAAACCAGCGCCGTTAACCATGCAACCAATGTTACCGTCTAATGCAACATAGTTTAATTCCCAGCTGGCAGCATGCGCTTCACGCTCGTCTTCTTGGCTAGGATCGCGCATTTCGCGTAAATCAGGGTGACGGTATAAAGCATTGCTGTCGATGACAACTTTTGCATCTAAGCAAAGTAAGTCATCATCATTAGTGATGACTAACGGATTTACTTCGATTAAAGCAACGTCTTTTTCAGCAAACAATTTTGCTAAACCTAAAAAGATTTGCGTAAACTGTTTAATTTGTTTGCCTTCTAAACCTAATTTAAATGCAATTTCACGTGCTTGATAGGGCTGTGCGCCAACCAAAGGATCAATCGCAGCTTTTAAGATTTTTTCTGGCGTTTCTTCAGCCACTTTTTCAATTTCTACACCACCTTCTGTCGATGCCATAAAAACAATTCGACGAGTTGAGCGGTCAACAACAGCACCTAAATAAAGCTCTTGTTTAAATGGGCAAGCTGGCTCAACTAAAATACGGCTAACTGGCTGACCTTTTTCATCAGTTTGATAGGTCACTAAGTTTTTGCCTAACCACTGGTTAGCAAACTCTTCTACTTCTTTTTTGCTTTTAACCAGTTTTACACCGCCAGCTTTACCACGGCCACCGGCGTGGACCTGGGCTTTTACGACTAGGGTGTCACCTTCGACTTGATCAAACGCAGCAACTGCTTGCTCCGTTGTTTCACAAGCAATGCCTTTGGCAACAGGTAAACCATACTGTGCAAACAGCTGTTTACCTTGATATTCATGCAAGTTCATTCGCTTATTCCTTGTTTAATTAAATGTCCAGCAACAATCGTGTTGGATCTTCTAAAAGCTCTTTAACTGTGACTAGGAAACCAACGGATTCTTTGCCATCGACCAATCTGTGATCGTACGATAGCGCCAGATACATCATTGGCAAAATTTCTACTTTTCCGTTCACGGCCATTGGGCGTTCTTGAATTTTATGCATACCCAAAATGGCTGTTTGAGGTGGATTAATGATAGGAGTCGATATAAGAGAACCAAACACACCACCATTAGTAATAGTGAAGTTACCACCTGTCATTTCATCTATGGTTAACTTTCCATCACGACCTTTAATCGCTAATTCGCGGATGCCTTTTTCTAAATCAGCCAGTGATAATTGATCACTGTCGCGTAAAACAGGTGTCACCAAACCACGAGGGGTTGAAACCGCAATGCTAACATCAAAGAAGTTGTGATATACAATATCATCACCATCAATTGACGCATTCACTTCTGGAAAACGTTTAAGTGCTTCCGTGACTGCACGAACAAAAAACGACATAAAGCCTAAACGGATGCCATGTTTTTTCTCAAAAGCATCTTGGTAGCTCTTACGAATATCCATAACTGGCTTCATGTTAACTTCATTAAATGTGGTTAACATGGCTGTAGAATTTTTGGCATCTAATAAACGTTCAGCAACACGTTTACGTAAGCGTGTCATAGGAACGCGTTTTTGTGAACGCTCTGCAGCATCAACTGGCTCAGCTAAAGACTTTTGTGCGGCTTCTTTTGATGCTTGACGCTGTGATTTAGCACGAACATAAGCTTCAACATCTTCTTTAGTGAGTCGACCTTTTTCACCACTGCCTTTGATGTTTTTAGCTTCTTCAGAGCTGATACCATTTTGTGATAATGCCCGGCGCACGGAAGGTGATAATGTACTGCTGTCACTTTCTGACTTTTCTTCGCTGCTTTCTTTAGCGGCTGGCGCTGGCGCACTGCCCCCTTTTAAAATGCTCGCGATCACTTGTTCACCATTGACCGTGCTGCCTTCGTTTTCTAAGATTTCGCCCATCACGCCATCCGCTTCGGCAACCACTTCTAAAACCACTTTATCAGTTTCAATATCAACTAAGTTTTGGTCTCGTTTGACTGCGTCACCCGCGCTCACGTGCCAAGTTGCAATAGATGCATCGGCCACTGATTCTGGTAATACAGGCACTTTTACTTCGATTTTTTCGCCAGAAGATTCGTTACTCGCTTGCTCGCTTGAGCTGCTTGATTCTTCTTTAGCCGGTGCTTTTTCGCTGTCGCTCGCACTGGCAGCTGAACCACCTTCAGCAAGTTTACCAATGACTTGCTCACCTAATACAGTGTCGCCTTCTTGATGAATGATTTCTTCAATCACACCATCCGCTTCGGCAACCACTTCTAAAACAACTTTGTCGGTTTCAATATCAACCAGATTTTGATCTCTGGTGACTTTGTCGCCTGCTTTTACATGCCAGCCCGCGATTGACGCGTCGGCTACGGATTCTGGTAATACTGGTACTTTAATATCTATCGCCATGACTCTAGTCTCTTATTCTATATCCAATCCAAGTGCCTGATGCACTAACTCTTTTTGCTGTTTGTTGTGTATTGCCAAATAACCTACCGCAGGTGATGCAGAGGCTGAACGGCCAACGTACTTAAGGCTTGCACCCGAAGGTATCACATTCCAAAAATGATGCTGGCTGCAATACCAAGCACCTTGGTTTTGGGGTTCTTCCTGACACCAGATAAACTCTTTAACGTGAGAATATTGCTCCATAATTGTATCCATTTCTTGTTCAGGGAACGGATACAATTGCTCAATACGCACAATAGCAACATCATCAATTTCATTTTTACGGCGTGCTTCGTACAAGTCGTAATAAACCTTGCCACTACACATGACCACACGTTTAACCTTTTGACTATCCAAATCGTCTATTTCGCCAATCACATTGTGATATACGCCTTCGGCTAGTTCTTCTAATGAAGAGACTGCTTGAGGGTGACGCAACAATGATTTAGGTGACATAACCACTAGCGGACGGCGCAATGGTCGAATTGCTTGCCGGCGGATCATGTTAAATACCTGCGCAGGTGTAGACGGAATACAAACCTGCATATTGTGATCTGCGCACAACTGTAAAAATCGCTCTAAACGAGCCGATGAATGCTCAGGCCCTTGACCTTCGTAACCATGAGGCAGCAATAAAGTTAAACCACACAAACGACCCCATTTTTGCTCGCCTGAACTTAAAAATTGGTCGATAACTACTTGTGCACCATTGGCAAAATCACCAAATTGAGCTTCCCAAATCGTTAATGTTTGTGGCTCGGCCGTTGCATAACCATACTCGAATGCCAATACTGCTTCTTCAGAAAGCACAGAATCGTAAATCTCGATTTTTGCTTGTTCCTCAGAAATATGCGCTAACGGCATATAGCTAGAATCATCTTTTTGATTATGAATAAATGCATGTCGATGGAAAAAGGTTCCGCGCCCACAATCCTGGCCTGTTAAACGAATTCGAGTACCTGCTTCAACTAAATCAGCATACGCTAAGGTTTCGGCAAAACCCCAGTCGAGTTTTTTCTCGCCGCTCGCCATCAACTGTCGATCTTGATAAACCTTTTTAACACGTGAATGTGGCGTCACTGTTTCCGGATAAGTTGAAGCTTTTTCGGCTAAATATTTTAATCGGTCAACCGATAATTTTGCATCGTACTCAACATCCCAGTTATGGTTTAAATAAGGTTTCCAATCAACTGAATGCTCGGCCATAGGTCGCCATTCATCAACCACGCAGGCGCCATGATCTAAAGCAGTACGATAATCTGCTACGGCTTTTTCTGCTTCCTGCTCCGATAAGGTGCCTTCGCTAATTAATTGTTGTGCATATAACTGACGCGCAACTGGATGTTTTTTGATCACTTTATACATAGACGGCTGAGTCGCACTCGGCTCATCGGCTTCATTGTGACCATGGCGGCGGTAACAGACAAGGTCAATCACCACATCACGTTTAAATTTGTTTCTAAAGTCTAATGCAACTTCTGTGGCAAATTGCACGGCTTCTGGATCATCAGCATTGACATGGAAAATCGGTGCCTGAACCATTTTTGCTATATCAGTACAATACTGGGTCGAACGAGTATCTTTGGGATTTGAGGTGGTAAAACCAACTTGATTGTTGACCACAATACGCACAGTCCCACCTACTGAATAAGCTCGTGTTTGCGATAGGTTAAAGGTTTCTTGCACCACACCCTGACCCGCAATGGCTGAATCACCATGAATGGTAATTGGCAGCGCCATTTTACCATCAGAGTTATCTCGGCGATCCATACGTGCTCGTACCGAGCCCATAACCACTGGATTAACGATTTCTAAGTGTGACGGGTTAAATGCTAACGCTAAATGAACGTTGCCACCGGGTGTTGCAAAATCAGACGAATAACCCATGTGATATTTAACATCACCAGAACCTAGACTATTGTCGTGTTTGCCAGAAAATTCATCAAATAATACTGACGGGTTTTTACCTAATACGTTAACCAAAACGTTTAAACGACCACGGTGCGCCATCCCTATGACCACTTCTTTAGTACCGTGAGCACCCGCATTGCTTATCAATGATTTAAGCATAGGAATAAGGGCATCGCCCCCTTCCAACGAAAAACGTTTGGCGCCAGGGAATTTACTAGCTAAGTATTTTTCAAGGCCATCGGCTGCAACCAATTCTTTATAAAGTTTTAGTTTTTGTTCGGTTGAGACAGCGGCTTTTCCCTGCACTGATTCAAGGCGGCTTTGAATCCAGCGTTTTTCTTCGGTCGAGGTGATATACATATATTCGGCACCGATTGAACCACAATAGGTTTTAACCAGTAAACTTTGTATATCTTTTAATTTGAGCGTTTCACTATCAACAGCCAGTGAACCCACATTAAATGGTTTATCCAGGTCACTTTGCTCAAGAGAATGGTGTGAAAGTTCTAAATCGCGTACGCGTTCTTGTTTCCATAATCCAAGCGGGTCAATATTTGCGTGCTGGTGGCCACGGAACCGGTAGGCATTAATTAACTGTAATACTTTAACTTGTTTAGAGTCAGACGTGATTTGCGGGACTATTATTTTACCGCGATGGGCATTTTTGGCGGCGAGTTTAAAATCTTCTCTGATTTCTGAGTGTTTACTTTCAACGCTAACACCATCAACACGAGGAAGTTCATCAAATAACGCGCGCCATTCTTCATTTACACTTTGCGGGTTATCCAGATATTGTTCGTATAACTCTTCGATATATGTGGCATTTCCACCGGCCAATTGAGAAGACTCAAGCCAAGCTTTCATTGTGCCTTCGTGCATTCTTTTTTCCTTTACCGCTTTCTAAAACGGATATTTCGCTAGGTTAATTTAGCCATCCAAATTGGATGGCTAAGCAAAACTGTCTAACAAGGCGACTTACACTGCCTTACTTAACAGCATAGAACGGATCTTACCAATTGCTCTCGTCGGGTTTAACCCTTTAGGACACACATTAACGCAGTTCATGATGTTATGGCAACGGAAAACGCTAAAAGAATCATCTAATTCTGATAAACGCTGCTCAGTTGCACCATCACGTGAGTCGGCTAAAAAGCGATATGCATGTAGGAGCCCTGCTGGCCCGATAAATTTATCCGGATTCCACCAGAATGACGGACAAGAAGTTGAACAACAAGCACACAGAATACACTCGTACAAGCCATCAAGCTTTTCACGCTCTTCTGGTGATTGCAAAAACTCTCGAGTTGGTTTGGCTTTTTCGTCCGGAATTAAATAAGGTTTAACTTTTTCATACTGGGTATAAAACTGAGTCATGTCGACAACTAAGTCGCGCACCACAGGTAAACCCGGTAAAGGGCGAATAACAATTTTATTGCCTTTTAATGCTGACAACGGCGTAATACAAGCCAAGCCATTTTTACCGTTCATATTTACGCCATCAGAACCACAGACCCCTTCCCGACATGAACGGCGGAATGATAAAGTAGAGTCTTGCTCTTTAATCTGCAGCAAGGCGTCTAACACCATAATATCCTGACCGTCCTCTAACTCCAGTTCATAGTCCTGCATTCTGGGCTTGTTATCAACGTCTGGATTATATCGGTAAATTGAAAATATTTGTTTCATCAGTAACCCCGTGCTTAATAAGTACGTACTTTAGGCGGAAATGCTTCACGCAGCTTAGGTTGCATATTCACCTCACGGCGGGCCATAGACTCGCTTTCTGGCTGATAAATAGAGTGACACAACCAGTTTTCATCATCACGATCCGGGAAGTCAAAACGGCTGTGTGCGCCGCGGCTTTCAGTGCGATAGTTTGCAGCAACCGCGGTTGCAAACGCAGTTTCCATCAAGTTATCTAACTCTAAACATTCGATGCGCTGAGTGTTAAATTCTGAACTGCGGTCATCCAACTTAGCCACTTTAAGTCGTTCGCGAATTTCTTTAAGCTCGGCCAAACCTTGTGCCATTGAGTCGCCTTCACGGAAGACCGAAAAGTTAAGCTGCATGCAGTTTTGCAAATCCTTTTTGATTTGCACGGGATCTTCACCTTTATCCGTAGACTCCCAGCGATTAAAGCGGGTTAATGAAGCTTCGATATCTGAGTCAGATGCTTCGCTCGTACTATAATCATTTAACGCGTCACCAAGATATAAACCAGTTGCACGACCAAATACTACTAAGTCGAGCAAAGAGTTGCCACCTAAGCGGTTTGCACCATGTACAGACACACATGCAATTTCACCACAGGCATATAAACCATCAATTAAATAATCTTTACCGTTTGAATCAATACCAACAGCTTGGCCATTTACATTGGTCGGAATACCACCCATCATATAATGACAAGTTGGGATAACTGGAATTGGTTCTTTAACTGGATCAACATGAGCAAAGGTTCGTGACAATTCTAAAATGCCTGGCAAACGGCTCTCTAATACGTCTTTACCTAAATGATCTAACTTAAGTTTGATATGCGTCCCCCAAGGACCTTCACATCCTCGACCTTCACGGATTTCAGTCATCATAGAACGAGCTACAACGTCACGGCCGGCTAAATCTTTGGCATTTGGCGCATAACGCTCCATAAAACGTTCGCCGTCTTTGTTCAACAGGTAGCCGCCTTCACCGCGACATCCCTCAGTTACTAAGGTACCCGCACCTGCAATACCAGTTGGGTGGAATTGCCACATTTCCATATCTTGCACAGGTACACCAGCACGTAGTGCCATACCCACACCGTCACCGGTATTAATATGTGCATTTGTGGTTGAAGCAAAAATACGCCCTGCACCACCAGTCGCTAACACGGTTGCTTTTGATTTAAAATAAACCACTTCACCTGTTTCGATGTCGATGGCAGTACAACCAACCACAGCACCTTGCTGGTTTTTTACTAAGTCCAGTGCATACCACTCACTAAATACAGTGGTTTTATTTTTAACATTTTGCTGATATAACAAATGCAATAATGCGTGTCCAGTACGGTCAGCGGCTGCGGCGGTACGTGCTGCCTGCTCGCCACCAAAGTTTTTAGACTGACCACCAAAAGGTCGCTGATATACTTTGCCGTTTTCAAAACGTGAAAATGGTAAACCTAGGTTTTCTAGTTCCAGGATCGCTTCTGGTCCTGTTTTACACATGTATTCAATAGCGTCTTGGTCACCAATATAATCTGACCCTTTAACGGTATCATACATATGCCATTGCCAGTTATCCTCGTGTGCGTTGCCCAACGCAACTGTGATCCCACCCTGCGCCGAAACTGTGTGAGAGCGAGTTGGGAATACTTTAGACAACAAAGCACAGGTTTTACCTGATTGCGAAATTTGTAATGCAGCACGCATACCTGCACCACCGGCGCCTATCACGACGGCATCAAATTCTCTGACTGGAATATTCACTTATACACCCCACAAAACCACGGCGCCTGTTAACAGGTAGGCGATCGCGATAATATTTAGAAAAAACTGTAAAAAAAGACGGGTACCCGCTGGTTTGACATAATCGGTTAGTACTTGCCACAAGCCAATCCAAGCATGCGCAGTTAAACTAATTAGCGCGATCAAAGTAAATACTTTAACCCAAACGGCTGAAAATAAGTCGCTCCAAATGGCATAAGTTAATTCGGGCGTTGTTGCCAAAAAGACAATCATAAAAATTGCGTACGCCAGCATTACAATGGCACTGGCTCGCACTAAAATAAAATCATGGGGTCCGCTGCGCCCCACAGTTGCGGCATTTTTTACCATACCCAAACTCCTGCAATAACTGACAAGACAACGGCCAATACAACCACAATTTTTGCGCTTAAATTGCCCGACTCAAGATTTTCCCAATGGCCTAAATCCATAACTAGGTGACGTAAGCCGGCTAACACATGGTAACCCAGTGCAGTCAGCGTACCCCAATAGATGAATTTGCCCCAAATACTTTGGGACCATTGGTGAACTTGCTCAAAGCCAGTTTGAGATGAAAGGGACGCGGCTAATACCCACATTAAAATGCCCATGGCAATAAACATGGCAACGCCGGTAACACGATGCAGAATAGATGCAATAGCACTTGCCGGGAATTTGACTGTGGTCAAATCCAGGTTTACAGGTCTTTGCTTTTTCACGAGTTTACCCACTTTTTTTGATTGCTTGATATTAAACCCATTACGGATTTTAAAAATCGATTTAGTTTACAAGCTGAGTTTTGTTTTTTTGTTACGGAGACTAACAATTATTAATCACCCTCTGAATGTTAAGCTAAGCTGGCAAAAGTAACAACCAACTTACGAAAAAACAGCCAGATAAATACAGCTCCGATGGGTCTTAATTTATAGCTTAATTTTGAGCAAAAAGTTTATTTTTTTAATGAATTAAACGCATTTTTGAAATGAATATATTTAACATTGGGCATAAATATTATTTAAGTTAGTATAACAGCTGTTTTTATCGCACAAACTAACGTAAAGTATTTTAACGATGAAGCTCAGACTTATTAAGTTTTATACAACTGATTTCATTCGGCGAAAAGACTGTTACAATGTTTGGTCTTGGGACTTGATTAAAATTTTGTTTTTTACAAACTTGAAATCTAAGCGACTAAACTTTGCAAGATACAACTGGTATTATTACCGAAAGCAAATTGACAAACTATGTCAGTTTCACGTATTAATAATAACTCAACCTGTCACACGACTTGCTCGAAAGGAGAAACTCTATGGCTGATAAGAAAGCCATCCTCAATGTAGACGGACAGCAGATTGAATTACCCGTCCTCAAAGGCACAATGGGCCAGGATGTCATTGACGTCCGAACACTCGGTAAACATGGTTATTTTACTTTTGATCCGGGTTTTCTGGCAACAGGCTCCTGTGAGTCTGCAATCACCTTTATTGATGGTGCAAATGGTGTTTTATTACACCGAGGCTATCCAATCGACGAACTTGCTACAAAAGCAGATTATTTGGAAGTTTGTTACCTACTGATTCACGGCAATGCGCCGACTGAAGCTCAGTACAAAGACTTTGTTAAAACCATTAAACGACATACCTTAGTACATGAAGGTATTGAGTTTTTCTTCCGCGGCTTCCGTCGTGATGCACATCCAATGGCGATGTTATGTGGCACTGTCGGTGCTATGTCATCTTTCTACCACAGAGACTTAGACATCACAGATCCTGAGCAACGGGTGAGATGTGCGACACGTTTAGTAGCCAAATTACCAACCATTGCTGCCATGTGTTACAAATACAGCATTGGACAAAAGTTTGTCGGCCCTAAAAATGACTTAAGCTACTCTGAAAACTTCTTAAACATGATGTTCTCAGTGCCAGCAGAAGAGTACAAATTAGAGCCAGCCGTGGTTCGTGCAATGGACAGAATCTTTACATTACACGCTGACCACGAGCAAAATGCTTCAACTTCTACCGTACGTTTAGCAGGTTCATCTGGTGCCAACCCTTATGCCTGTATCTCAGCGGGTATCGCGTCATTGTGGGGCCCTGCACACGGTGGTGCAAACGAAGCCTGCTTAAACATGTTAGAAGAAATTGGCTCTGTTGACCGCATCGACGAATACGTTGCACGTGCAAAAGACAAATCAGACCCGTTCCGTTTAATGGGCTTTGGTCACCGAGTTTATAAAAACTTCGATCCTCGCGCTAAAGTAATGCGCGAAACATGCCACGAAGTATTAGACGCGTTAGGTATTAATGATCCTTTATTAGACGTAGCAATGCGTTTAGAACAGATTGCATTAGAAGACGAGTACTTCATTAGCAAAAAGCTCTATCCAAACGTTGACTTCTACTCAGGTATTATTTTAAAAGCTATCGGTATCCCAACGAATATGTTTACCGTTATCTTTGCGATGTCACGTACCATTGGTTGGATTGCACACTGGCACGAAATGCTTAGTCAGCCGGGTGCTAAAATTGGTCGTCCACGCCAAATGTACACGGGTGAGTTACCACGAGCATTTACGCCAATCGCTAAAGACTGATATAATTAATTATTCAGTTCGATATAAAAACCCGCTTCTGGCGGGTTTTTTAGTTTAAGGGATAAAAATTGTTAAGTGGTCGTTATATAAAAGAAATTTTTAAACTTGCTTGGCCAATTTGGATCACTCAGGCGATTCAAACCTTAATGGTGACCATAGACTTGTTAATGTCGGCACAGGTAAGCGAAAATGATATGGCAGCAGTTGGTACTGCTCTTTCAATTTGGCATTTAGTGTACTTTTTTAGCCTAGGTGTGATCATGGTATTATCCCCCATTTTATCGCGCCACTATGGCCGCTCCGACTATCCTGCACTCGCAAAAGATCTTATGCAAGGCGTTTGGCTCGCCCTGTTCATCTGCTTAATCTCGACTGCAGCTTTATTATTTTCAACAGGCTTCTTGGAATATTTAGGACTAGATGCCCCACTGGTCCGCATAGGTTCTGAATATCTTCAGTATTTAGCTTATGGCATCCCTTTTATCTGTTTGATGGCAGTTCTGCGCTTTTTAAACGAAGCCGTTGGCCAAACTAAACCTTTAATGATTATTAGCTCGACCGGAATGGCCATTAATGTTGCGTTAAACTATTTGTTTATTTACGGAAGCCCTATTACCCCAGCATTAGGCGGCGCAGGCTGTGGTGTGGCCACAAGCTTAGTTAATTTATACATCTTAATTGCTATGTGGTTTTATTCAAATAGAGCCGCATATACCAAACCGATAATCGATCAGCTAAGCTTTGCCTGGCCAAATTTCAGCACTTTGCTACACCAACTAAAACTTGGTTTGCCGATAGGTTTAACAATATTAATGGAAATTGCTTTGTTTGCAGCTGTGGCACTGGCGATTGCAACCTATGGTACAGCCGCTGCGGCTGCGCACCAAATTGCCTTAAATGTTACCACCAACTTTTACATGATCCCTTTAAGTATTGGCATGGCAACAACGGTTTTAGTGGGCCAGCGAATCGGCCAACAGAAATTTAAAGAAGCAAAAAAAGTAAGTCAATCTGCCATTACTATGTCGTTGATATTTGCTGCATTTTCTTGTACTACCATTTACTTTACACGACCTTATTTTATTCCATTGTTTACTGACCAAGCCGAAATCATTGTACTCGCCGGCACCCTGTTAATGTGGGCCGCTGTGTTTCAGTTTCCTGATGCCCTACAAACTGTCTTTGCAAGCGCCTTGCGAGCCTATGCTGACACTCGTTTTCCTATGTTAATGGTACTCATTGCTTATTGGTGTGTTGGTTTTCCGTTTGGTTATTTTGTCGCCCAAAACGGCATTGGTGATTATCAACCCGGTGTTGCGGCATATTGGCAGGGCCTATTGATCAGTTTGTCTGCAGCTGCCATACTCTTGTACATACGTTTACGAATATTTTATAAAAAATCCAGTGATTTATTATAAAAGTCTAGCTATCACAGCGGCAGTTATTTGTGTTTTAAGCGGATGTTTTGACAGTCAACTAACCCGCGAGTGGAACAAATATCCAGAGCGAATACAAACCTTAGCCGAAACTTGGTTAGGTGAGGTGAGCTTAGTAAGCCAAAATAATACAGCTAGCTTTAATTTTTCGGACTACCCAACGCCGCCTTCCGCTGAACTCTCGCTAATAAGCGCCCTTTCTATTCAAGCTTGCGACTTACAGAGCTTTATCGGTGAACGCAATAGTTCTTTGGGTCGCGTTCAAGATGTACAAAGTCGATTTATTTATGAATTAAAGCTGTTAAAAACCCTAAAAACTTGCGATATCTCCTCCATTACCAACCTCAAAACCCAACAAAAAGTTAAAGAATTAAAAGCTCACAAAGAAAAATATTGGCCAGCTCAGGTAAAATATTTTTTAACGCATGCCAAAATTCATAAAAACTGGTTGAGATTTCAACAAAAACTGCTTGAAAACCGCAGTGACAGTATGCAAAACCATATCGTTTATTTAAACGAGTTGGCCAAAATCAGCCAAAAAATGGTCGAAGATATCACCGAACAAGACATTAGCCAGTTTATGAGGGCCGCTCAAAAAATTGAAAATGACCATTATTTAGCCAGAATGTTTTACACAATATACGCAACACATCTAAAAATTGGTCAGGTTGAAGGTATGATAAATAAACTTAATATTAACAATATATGTCTAACATCCACACCAAAACCTGAAGTGGATTATTTAAAAAATGTGCTCACAAAATATTACGCAGCAATATTGCAACCGCATTTAGCTAATATCCAGCGGCAAGCCGATCAAATATTGCCGTTATTGCAAACAATTTATAGCAACTTTGAATCTGATAACGAGTTTTATCGCTTATTTTTAAGCAATCAAGAACAAAGCTACTATCACAACTATAAAAAACAAATTAAATCGCACGCGTTAAGCTGGCAAAAATTACTAAAAAGCTGCTCTATCGGTGTTAATTCAACCAGATAGATTAAAAATAAAGCAAACAAATTATTTTTTATAAAAAAGGGTTGCCAAGCTTAACATCAGACAGTATTATTCGCCCCGCTTTCAACGAAGAGTTTAAAGCAAGTTAACATCTATTGTACGACTTTAGCTCATTTGAGTGAGTTTGTATCTAAGCATAGCTTCGTTAACACAAATGTACGACCGTAGCTCAGCTGGTTAGAGCACTACCTTGACATGGTAGGGGTCGGTGGTTCGAGTCCACTCGGTCGTACCAACTTATTTATCCTCAAAATAAGTTTAAATCAAACTCCCTCACCTTTTTGTTAATTTATTAATATTAATAATCATTTAATTGTATAAACAACATATACTTTTGCTGTTACTCTCATTTCCCCAATTTCAAAAACTGGTGATGGTGGTGGTACTCTTCGACGTTGCTCGGCAGCAGCATACGACTGACCATAAATATTTTGGTCTGGCCTTAAGGTGTAAGAATTATCATCACGTGTGTCAAATTCTGATATTGAGTGTACATCTTTAATCGTTTTATTTTGAAGTTCGGCCAGCGTTTCTGCTTTGCTTCTTGCATCTTTCAATGCAAGCTTTAGCGCTTTTTTCTTAAGTTCTCGCTCGTTTAGAACTTCAACCACAGATGATACTTTTGAGGTGATGCCTGCCTTTACTAAAAGATCATTGAGTTGAGGGTATTTTTTCAAATTTTTTAGCCTGATGTCTACATTCCGGCTTACCTTTGTACCTGTATCTATTTTTTTCCCATCTTGATATTCAAACGCTGGATTTATTTGCAACGGAGTTGCAGTTATATCTCCGCTCTCAACATTTATTTCTTTTAATGCTTCAAATAGTTTCAATGATCTTTGATCTACGTCTGCCTTTGCTATTTCTGCATCATGATTAACCGATGCTAAAAAAATCGAGGTTTTTATTTGGTCAGGATAAATACTAAACTCAGAACTGCCTTCAACATAAATGTGAGCTTCATTCGGGATAACCGACGCGAGCGCCGAAGATGCTATGAGGGATAATGCCAACAAAATTATTTTCATAAATAGTCCTTTAATCCAAGCTTTGATTAACTTAGTCATGCCGTTAATTAGATCATGCTGTTTTGCTTATAATTTAAGTCATTATATAAGCTGCTTGCAATTTTCTTTTTTGCAGTACGGTACGACTTTACAACTGTCATTGCTACAGCGACCCACTCTAATTAGCTATATACAACTAGGGTACATGATACCTTAGCCAATCTTTAAGTATGGTCGCCAATAAGTTGTAGCCGCTGATTAACAAGACTAGCAATGCATTTGGCACTTAATCAAAACGCCAAATGCATTGCTAAAAATTACTTTGAGTAAATTAAGCTCACAAAATTTTAGCGTCAGGATTCATTAGCCCTCTGTTCGAGTCCTAAATTGGCTAACTATTCACTTTTGACCAGAAAGCACTTTTGCGCTTGTGCTGTGTTTTTAACCTCTCAAAATATTCACTATGTGAGATATGATTTTGATAGTCAGTAATTTTAGCTTGCAACAAAGTTAACTTTTTAAGATAGGCTGCAGCATAGTGGTACGCTTTAGAGCGAGCCGCCGCTAAAATATCATCAATTAGTGATCGATAACATAAGCTAGCCGCCAGCGGCTGGCTTTGCTTAACAAAATATTGCGCCCATTCCGGCGAAACAAAATAACCAACACTCTCCAATTGCTTGGCATTGTTAATCACTTGGCTAGCGGCAACTTCGGACGCTTGTAACTCAATTAACGTGTCGATTCTAATACTAAAGTGCTCAATTTTTTCAGCTTTATCAATGGCTTGATACCTAAGCGTTTGACTCTCCTCTGCACTACTAATTTCAAGTAAAGCATTTAAATTATAAATATCAGGCTGCTGTTGATATTGCTGACGGCGTAACTCAAGTTGAGCGCCCAAATCACCTGATGCTTGGTAACATTCGTCCAATAATCTGTTCAGATTCCACTCAAAGCGTTTTGGCCAACTGCCTTGCAACCAAGTAAGTGCGCGCTGCGCATGGCCTAAATTTAATAAAACTTTAGCTAGATCTAATTTTTGCAGTTCGTTTGGCTCAGGGCTACCCAATAAAGTGCCCTTTTCAATATACTCAGGTTTGTTTAATGCTTGGCCAACGCCGGCCAAGCCAATTTGCGCGTGCAAGGCTGTAAGACCATATCTGTCATTTTCTGATGAATTTCCTAATGCATCATGTGCTGTATTTTCAAAATGTGCCGCAAGTGTTTCTAGCTCGTCAGCGGTGAGTAATATTGCGCTTTTTTCCAGTAGAGTATCCCATATTGCGTAGTCATTATTGTTAAAGCGCGTAAGAACTTCATCAGGCCAGTTTACCACTTTTGTTGATTTTTTTGAGGTTTGCTGTGCTAGTCGCAACTGTTTTGCAGCTGTTAACCACACCTCGACATTGCTTTGATATATATCACCAAGGAAACCACTTGAGTCATCGGCCCGTTGATACACATCTTCATGGCTTTGCATAAACCTATCTATAAATTAAACACAGCTTTATGCTCGGTATTTTTTGCCACAAGCTCAGCAATCGACTGGGCAATATCTTGCAATTCACTACAAAAAGGCCGCATAGCCCGGTAGTCAATAAAGCGGGTGCCCCTTTTGATGCTCTGTATTCGTTTTTTTAATAACTTTATTTGCTCATCCGCAGATTCTTTACTGGCTAAAAGCTCAATTTTTGCCTGTAGCTCAGGGGTTTCTTTATGCAAGTGCACAACAAAATTGATCAGCTCATTTTTGTCTAGTCGTGCGAGTTTTTCTGCAAGGTTCTTCATACGTCAAGCTGGGCCTAATTCACTTTTTTAAATTTATGATCAGGATATCATGTTAACCGAGTGAAAACGCGTAGGATCTGCTGATGTGCTTAAAAGCATTTAATAAAATTAACTCATATTGGATATTGTTTGCACCAAGCTATGATATTGACTGGCAAGCTCGCGGCCAGTCTATTGAATTTTTTAATTAAAGGGATGATTTTTGAACAGACACAGCAAACTTTCTTCAACGAAAGGGCATGGTCTTTATTGGTTTTATCACCTTAAAATTTCAGCCCTTTAATACTAGCTTATTTACTTTGATTTTGGCATTGAGTGATTAAGCATAAGCTGCGCTTCTGACAGCTCTAATGCATCAAAACCTGCTTCAGGCACTTGTAAACCAGCAACCCAAGCGACACTATTTATCATTTGTTTACGGATACTTTTGTTGGTCCAAAAATTGGCATGAATATGCCCCATAGTAGTGGCAACGCTCTTACCGCCATCGTCACGTTCAAAGCTCCAAAAAATGGTTCGCTCTAGTTCATTTTTAAAGCCATTAACCGCTTGGCTATCCCTTTCATAGCGAGACTTTTCAACATTCGTATGAAAGTTAGGGACTACTTTATAAGACTCAGCCACCACTATGGGTTTAATACCTTTAACATATTCCATCCGATAATAAATTTCATCAAAAATGGTATAGGGTTTAACCCCATTATTGACAGGGTGAGCTGGCAATTTGGCTTGGATGTGTGTCCATCTTGTCAAAGTTTTATTGTGACTATTTCCAGCATAAAAACCCCCTATCCATTTATTAAAATACTCACCATTAAAATCAGCTTCTTTTCTGCCATTGGGTACAGTGGCGTAGTGAATAAATACTAAACCAAGATCCTTGTTATTTTTTAACAGGGTATCAAATTCGGACATTTTATCTTTAAGTATATGTTTAGCGTCGCCATCGCTCATAATAACAATGGCATCTGCGGCGTTAAGCTGAGCTTCACTCGGCCAAGCTGCATCCAAAAATACTTGGGTTTCAAAATTTATCTGGGTTTGCCGTTGCAATAAGTTAGCCAGCACAGAGATGCCCGCATTATTTTCATGATGACCATAAGCATGAGTTTTTTTACCTGAGAGTAACAGGATACGTTTGCTCTCTTTTTGCACATCTGCATAAGCGGCTGTATTTATGCAACCAAGCATTACGCCAACAACGAATAACGGGATTAGTTTATAAAGTTTTTTCATCATTACTCCAAATTGGCAGACGATTTCGCCTCAATTTTCTATGTTTCGAATCTAAATGCCCTCATACAGCATAAATATCAGCAAAGCTCTGAGGGGTTAAAAGGGTTTGAATATTTCCAAAACCAATTTACTTGGTTCCACAAATAAGATAGTGCCAGATCTCGGGTGCTAAAACTTGCACAAAAACTCACATTTTGTTACAAAAGCGACAATATAATGTGTCACTATTACTATTTTCAGGTATAAGGTTTTGCCCTAGCATTCACAAGAGATACCTCACTCAATGTTATCTAACAAAAACAAATTGTCGTTTGAACATCTTCAAAAACAACAACAAGACTTTATTAAAGAAATCTCTTTGCAGCCACATTTTTTAGACTTTGTGAACAGTGTGGATAACATCTCTATTTTTTTCAAAAATAGGCATGGACAAATCGTTTTTGGCAATCGATTTTTATTAAATTCCTTAGGCATTGAGCACCATGCTGACTTGCTTAAATTTCAGGATGAAGACTTTTTTCCTGAGTATCTTGCAAAAAAGTTTAAACAAGACGACAGCGAAGTTATAAACACCTGTGAACCGAAAAAGTTTATTGTTGAATTATTCAAAAACGAGCAAGGTATTTTAGGCTGGTTTGTGACTCATAAATACCCAGTGTTAGATACTAAACAAAATGTCATTGGTGTTATGGGTAGCATTCAAGAATATAAGGCGATTAACCCGGGTGCCTATCAAACCAAAGGCGCTATATTTGATTCATCCCAGTACATTCAAGAACACTTTCGCGATAACCTCTCAATAAACGACTTGGCAGACATGGCTAATATGCCAATTCGGCGTTATCAAAGACACTTTAAACAAATATTTAATATAAGCCCGCAAGAATACATCATCCGGCATAGGCTTCACTGCGCTTGCGAATTGTTAAAGCACTCAACAACACCGATTTCAACTATCGCGGTAGAATCTGGGTTTTATGACCAAAGTTCCTTTACGCGACAGTTTAAAAAATACCTTTATACCACGCCGTTTAAATATCGAAAGAACTTATCTTTACCCATTTAACGGCGTTTGCATCGCTATTTTAAGCTTCTAATATAGGCTAATAAGTCTTCTATTTGCGAATCACCTAAATAGTCGATCAAACCTTTAGGCATCACCGAACGACCTTTTACAAAATACTGTTGTTCAATGTCAGCAACTGGTATAAAAACTTCTCCGCCCCCCATAAACCTCAATCGAGTGCCACGTCGGTTATGCCACTGACGGTAGCCTTCAATTATACTTCCATCTTTTTTTAATATTCTATATAGGGTATAACCAGATTCAATCGCTGCATCTGGGTTGACAATAGCAGTCAGTAAACCTTCATTATCGCGGTGCCCAGAGCCATCCAGAGCTGGCGCAAAACCGGCACCTTCACTGCCCACAATATGACAAGACAAACATAAACCCGTAAAGAGAGCTTTTCCGTTTTGAGGGTTACCTCCTCGCTTTTCGGCCAAAGCAACTAAATGTTCAATTCTCGCCTGCATGCCTTCGCGCTCTTCTTTTTCCAGCTTTGTCATAACAGCAGCCAACTCAGCAGAGCGAGCGTCGTCAGGCTGGAATTGAGTAATAAATTGCGCGCTATGAGCATCAAAATTTTGGTAGTTAAGCACACCTTTTTCCAATAAGTTAAGCAGTACCCTTGCCCCGTGCTTATTGCCTCTAAAACTACTGACCACAGCACGCTTTTCTGTATTATTCATATGCGGAACTTTCGCGGTTAACCAAGTTTGAACAAACTTTGTATCAGAATTAATAAGCTGTTTTAAAGTGTGAATTCTTAATCCCAAAGACAAGTCATCACGCTCTAATAAACTAACTAACTGAGGCTTTACAGCCTGCGTGTCGTCAGCTAATAAACTAACCACGGCTCTTAGCAAGCTTTCATCCGCGTGCTGATAATGAATGATTTGAGCAACCTCCTCTGCTACACCATTTACCGAAAATTTATTAGCCACATCAACAGCCAATGCTAAAGTAGCTTTATCTTCTGATTTTAATAGCTCAACTAACGCTGGGCGCAATAGCTCTGACATCTTTGGTGATTGTATTTTGGTGTAATTTTGCTGAGCAAACTTCACTAGCTTTTGCGCATTATCAGTATTATTAAAGCTAGGCCGTATTAAATTCGCAATCGCTGAATTATTTCCGAGCATAGACCCTATGATGATAAAGTTAGCATTGTCTAAATATTCATCACCCAATTTTGGCCACAGCGCTAAAAACCACTTTTCTCTAACAGACGCGTCGTCAAACGCTTGGGTAGCCCACAACAGGTTGTTTGCTGGCTGATTGTTGGCTTGCTCACTCGTTAAATACTCGGCCAACTGATCCTGATATTCTTCTAATGCCATGCGCGCCAAAAATCGTTCAAATTTACGTTCATAAGCGCCGCCTAAAGTTTCCCCCGGAATGTCGTCTTTACTAAAATAAACGAGCAAATCAATAGTGTCTTTGTTTGCTTGTCCAACTTCTCGTAAGGTCCGTAAAAGCTGAGATCTTACCATCACATTGTTGTCGTCACGCAATGGCGTAAGATGCTTAGCTACTTGCGCTGGGCTAATGGCAAAACTGGCCAAAGCGCGAACCGCTTCACGACGAAGTTCGTCATCGCTGGATGCCAGAAGATTGGACATCAGGGTTTCGTCATAATGAGCAATGCCCTCTAAAGACCACAAGGCATGAATACGCGTTGTTATATCTAGGCTTGTGTCTGCAATCATTGTTTTTAAAGGGCCAGCAAGTTCAGTCGCATTGCGATCAACAATTTGATGCCATGCGGCACGCTTTTGCCAGATAGATGGAGCCAATAAGTGACCGGGTAAATCTTTGTTGGCTGCAAGATATAAATTTGGAACCTCTGGTTCAGGCTGGCTGTCGTGACAGACACGCCAAATACGGCCATGCGAGCGATCGCGATCTGGGTGGTCACGCTCTACCTCGTTATGAGAAATAATTTTGTTATACCAGTCAACCACATACAAGCACCCGTCCGGACCAAATTCCATATTTACAGGACGAAATCTAGGATCTTTTGATGTTAAAAAATCGGGAAGATGCTCTCCAACGATAGTACCATCTGGGTTTCGGTATACCTTCACTGCGTTAATTTTGCTTGTAATAGGGTTAGCTAAAAAGGCAATGTCTTTCCATTTTTTAGGAAAAGAGCCCGCTAGATCATCGGCAAATGCCAGCCCTGATATCCCTGTTCCGCCGACCCTAAATTTATGCGGCGCTGGCAACCAAGGTTGATAAGGACGTATGCGTTCATTGCCAATGCCTTTATACCCTGTGCCGACTTCCATTGGCACCACAGACCAGCCCATATCATTGGCTTCGGTTCCATACCATTGACCATTGCCACGTAGTTGAAAGCCCCAAATATTCTGTAAGCCAGAGCCGGCCAATTCAATGCGACGAGCATCTAAAGACATGCGGACTATTTTACTATAATTTACATCCAATTCAGCGTCGCTTACTTTAGATTTGACCCTTCCACTGTTTAACGCGCCTTGGCTAAAGTGCACCCAGCCGCCCGGGGCACGCACTAAGGTATGCGGCAAAGTATGAGAATCAGTAATACCAAAACCAGTTAACAGAGTTTCGCGACGATCAGATTTACCATCTCCATCGGTATCATCTAAAAAAAACATCTCTGAACCTTGAGCCACAATAGCACCTGATTTGTACGGCAGAATCGATTGTGGCATCGCCAAACCTTCTGCCCAAACCGTCGGTTTAGAGGGTTTGTCTGCGTACGGATCAGAAATAACTAAAATTTTATCATCACCAGGTGTGACACCTTGGTAATAATCAAGAATGGTTTTATATCGCCCGCCAGCTTGTTTTGACGGGTCGCGCATAATCTCTAAGACTTCAACAAAAGAGACGTCGTCACCAACGGCATCCATAGGATACATGCTCGCGGTCTGCACCCAGAGCCGCCCTGCGTCATCAAAGGCTATATCGATTGGATTGATCACCCCGCCTTCTTCGCTCGCGACTAAATCGACTCGAAAGCCTTCTGGCACGGTAAAACCTGCGAGCTGCTGTTGTGGACTATAAGCGTAATCAAGATCGGTAGCCGGCGAACCGGTTAGCTGCGAAGACTTATCAATGCTCTTTGTGGTTTTAGTCGTATCAGCTGGTGAACAGGCACTGATGAAAGTTGCGGATATAATTGCGGTAATACTTTTTTTTATCATTATGCTCTCCAAACCACCCATCAGACTCATCCTAAACCTACAGGTGGCTTGCAATAACTAAGACAAGAGATGGATGAAGATGGTTATTTTTACTTATTTATCGGACATAATTTCACATTCTGCACCCTGCTTATAGCATGTCCTGCTATTTCTTATGACAAATGCGACAGCAAAACCCATAATAGAAACTTAAATAAGTCGAAAAATAACCCATAGCGATTGGCAAGCTCAGCCCACTAGTTGCCCTGCTCTATTGATCTTCACTTGACAGCATCACCATCCAACTGATACCAAATTTATCTTTTACTTGGCCGTAAAGTGGAGATCAAAAAGTTGCTGTTAGCTAGCTTAAACTGAGCATGCATAACTTTATCCGCAAAATTATCTGGTAACATGCCATCTGGTGCTGATTCTGGCGCTTGGTTAAATCGCATTAAACAAGTTATTTCTGCGCCTAAATGAAGTTTGTAGTACTCATGACCATAAAAAATATATAGGTGTTTGAAGTGGTATTTTGCATGGTTATTTTTGTTTGAGTGCTGTCTCTTTTTCGGCAGTTTCGCCGTCGGGGTCCGCAACTTTACAGTCGCTGACATCATAGAAAGTACGTATCTCGATTTCAGATGTTTCTTGCATCGGATTAGGGCATTTGTTTACCCACTCTATGGCTTGTTCCATAGAGGTTCGTTGTTTATCAATACTTGATATAACGCAATAATTTGGTCCCCGTCTATTTGTGCTGAATTGACTGATTGCGTCTGCACGGCCGAAAAGGCTGCTTGACTTGTATAAAAAATAAATTGTTTGCTATTTAAAGATTCTTGAACAAGTTTAATCCCTTCGTCAATTAGGGGTTGTTTACACAATGATCGGTTTTGTTCTTCTAATAAAATAATATCTCCATCATCATCGACTCGAGCTTCACTGCGCGATTCATGTAATAGCATTAAAGCTAAAAGTCCCGTGACTTCGCCATCCTTTATTAACCCTATACCCCGCAAGAAAAGCTATATATGTTTATCACTTTTTTCATATCGTACATCATCTGTTTGATGTACCAAGCGTAAGCTAAAAATGGGTATTTTTAGTTTCCAGCTGTTTTAGTTTAAAACTTCACTTTAATGAACCCCCCAGATTGTCTGTTACATTTAATTTTTATTATAAAGGGCTATTAATTGACGCTTTAACTCACGAAACGCCTGCCTTAACTTCTGTTTATCAGGGTGTTTGTCAAAATCCTTAGAAAGGTCAGCGGCAAGTTGCTGCTTTTTGAAATGAAGCTCATTACTTACGTCAGTGATCCTTTTACTGTCGTTTGCTACTTTTAGCGCGACAAAAGAAAGGTACTCGTATTGAAAATAAATGTTATCTAACCGCTCTAATATCTCTTTTTCGTGAGCGTCCAACGAATTAAAAAGGCAGATACTTTCTAATTTTAGGCTTATTTTACCTTTTAGTTGTTTAATCTCGTCAAGCCGATCATTAATATCGGGGCCTAAACCGCTGACAGATCGTTCAAGTGATTGGTTGATAATTTCTTCAAATTGATCTAAATGTTTGACTGCTTCAAATACCAGCTCGGACTTATGCGATAAATATTTTGCTCGTTTGGAATGTTGAAAAAATAAAAATTGAAAGTTCGTCAATAATGTAAGCCCGACCCCGACCAATATCACAGCATAAACCAAAATACTTTCAAAAGAAGAGTTTGAATTAAATCTTTCGAGGTGTCCTATTAATACCCACTCGATAAACCCCGCTGATAATAGAGTTATAGCCGGTATTGTAAGATATGATCCCAATTTATGGACTAAACTATCCAACTTCGAAAACCTTAATATTCTCATGCTACGAATTCCTTATTGTTTATAAGTCCGTTTTGGGAGCCATGCGAAGATCAATCAAAAAAGAGTTATATCTCAGTGCAATCAAAACTACAACCAAATACCTATTCATATGATAGTTATACAAATAATTTTTTAATTCCTTTAATAAATCATATCACAACTAGCCAGAAGGCCAGAAATTTAATTAACGGCGGGCGTAGGCCTAGGTAAATTTTGAATCGTAAAATATTTTAAGTAGCGTCAATATTAGTTCCGCAGGCTTGCACTGGCACTATCGCCCACTGCCGACAAAATATTAATAATTGTTCGCTTGTGCGCTTCCAGTCTATCTACCAGCACAAAGTTTATTACCGCAAAACCTCGTTCTGCGTCATGTGTGACACTTTTTAAGAGAATTTCATACTCGAAGTTCAGCTTGGTAGACAAACAAATCAAGCTGGTGGAGTTTTCAGACCTGCATAATCTAGCAAAAGAACAGAACTCCCTAACCAAGTTCAATGTTTTTAATAAACTATCCTGAAGTGGTCGCATATCTTCCGTGTTAGGTAACAAAGGATCATTAACCTCTAGTTTTTTTAAAGTCTCTTCTAACAGCTCAATGTGGCACTTTAAAACCGTCATTAATTGTTCGGTAAGTACGTCGTTCGAGTACACCTTTTTTACAACTCGGTTAAAAGTATTACTTATAAAATTGGATAATAATTTCATACAGCCTTTGTAATTCCCTGGGTGGCTTATGTCTACGTTAGATTAAAGCAAGTAGCTCATGTTAGAGATTAAAACATTTAAGTTCAAGGCATATACATCTTAAGCAAGGTGCTAAAAAATGTTTAAATCTAACTAGAAACACCTGTCAAATAATATGTAATTAAGTTTGACTGAGGCTCTCACTGTCTTTTTATGAATTGCCACAGGGTAGATATATGTGCAAATGTGATTTGATCATTTATTGCACAACCCCCGAATAGAATGTAAAATACTACATATTGTATCAATTTATTTATATATTGTTATAAAATCAGTCTATGGGTATCGTAAAAATCTCTGATGAACTTCACGAAGAAGTTAGAAAAAATAGCACAGTAATGGAAAGGTCAATCAATTCGCAAGCTGAGTTTTGGATGAAAATCGGCCGTATCGCCGAGCAAAACCCCAGCCTGACATACGAGCAGATTATTGAGCGCGAAAAAGAAAAACAAAATATCACCAGAGTGAAGTTAGACAATGAATAACATACGGATTAAAACAGCTGAAGAAATTGAACTAATGCGCCACTCGAGCCAATTGTTGTCAAAGGTTTTTGAACAATTAGATACCTTTATTGACATCGGTAAATCCACTCTAGAAATCAATGATTTTGTAGAGGATTATATCGTGAACCAGTTAAAAGCCAGACCGGCTAGCAAAGGCCAGTATGGTTACAAATATGTACTCAATGTTTCGATTAACGAAGTTGTCTGCCACGGTATGCCTACGCCAGCCAGAAAACTAAAAAGCGGAGATATTGTTAATATTGACATAACGCTCGAAAAAAATGGATATATAGCAGATAGTAGCAAAATGTATTGTATTGGCCAGGTTACGCCACTGGCCAAAAAGCTTGTTGCTGTCGCTTATGAAGCTATGTGGCAAGGCATAAAAGCTGTAAAACCCCGAGCTAGTCTTGGCGACATTGGCCATGCGATACAAACGTATGTCGAAAAATTTGGCTACAGCGTAGTACGAGACTATTGTGGCCACGGGATTGGTCGCGACATGCACGAAGATCCCCAAATCCTACACTATGGTTCACCAGCCACAGGTGTCGAGCTTAAAGAAGGCATGATTTTTACTATAGAGCCTATGATCAATCAAGGAAATTATAAAACTAAAACTAAAAAGGACGGCTGGACAGTGGTCACCAGAGATAAAAAATTATCGGCTCAATGGGAGCATACAATTTTAGTGACCGCTGATGGTTTTGAAGTTTTGACGCTAAGGGATGAAGAAAGAACTTCAAAATAAATAAAACACTGGCTCAAACATAGTAAGACTGATTTTGATAGTTTAGTGAACATATTTTTTCCTTCAGTGAAAGTAAACGGATTTACAGCTAATTTGCTAAATGCTAACCGAACAATTTAAGTAAAAAAATATTATATATAAATTATCATTTCGTATATTGAGTAAACCACATCTGTTATATAAACTACCCATGGAATAACAAAATAAAAACATTAAGGAAACATGATGAAAAAAATGTTAGCGGCAACTGCGCTTAGTATCGCTTTACTATCTTGTGGTGGAAATGGGAATTCGGAGGAAAAAACAGATCAAATCAGTACTCAGGATATTGAGCAGATAAAAACCATGTTGGCCAATTTAGGCTACTCCAACTTCTCAAATTTTAGTCAATCACAAAAATCAGATTTAGAAATCACTTTAAAAAATGAAGGGTTTTCGTCATCCGATATCAGCAACATTTTTAGCGCTTTAGGCATCACTACCGCAATTTTAGACGATCAGATGTTAGGTATTTGGGTAAATGATCTCAATGATACCTATCTAACACTCGGCCGTAATTCACTAGTTGTATACTCTGTAGATGGAGCAAACTGTTATCACGCATCTAGTTATAAAATAAGCACCCAAGCAGATAATCGGCTTATACTCACTGACATAAAATCTAACAGTCAATCGCAAAGTAACTTTGATTTTGTCAATTTTCAATTAAAGGCAAACATACCAGGCGTAGATTCAGAGCTTTATAATTCCACTAATATGTTCCCAAATAACACTATAGGTTGTTACCCCGATCACCCGTTTGAAATTGAAGTTGAATTTAGAGAGCTTCCAGACTTAATCCGAAGCAGTAACAGGGCATTTTATTACAGAATTTGGTTTGATATTAATCGCAATAATAAAAATGATGTTGGTGATCTTTTTGTTCAACTAAAAGAAGACAGAACCCCCTTTGCTGACTTCCAAGCGTTAGAGAATGAAGATGCTAAAGTATGGATATCGCTAGAGAAGGAGCTTAACCTAATGTCTGCCCGTACTAGTCCAGTTAATGCATATACAATCAATCAAAACGGTAATACTTTAAAATTTAGTCTCGATGCTAGCAAGGCCTCACTCATTGAACTAATTGATGATTCAACCCCATTTTACCTTGAAACTAAACTGAGGTACTCAAATCCTGAACGGAATCCTTATGCAAATGCAACACTAAACGACGAAGGGCCTTGGCTCTGGGCAAGTGATTCACTTGAACACACTGATCGCTACCCGGAAGAAGGTTATATTGCAACTGGTGATGGGACGAATCACCAAGATAATTTGAACGATCAGTCGGGTGAGTCTGGCTGGATTGACATTAAATCAATTAAATTTTCTTTTAATTCAAATTAAGTCAAGCGTTTATATTTTGTTTGTAATGGTGTCAAAAATATCATTGCAAGTGGGGTGTCACTGAGCACCCTAATCGATCCACCCATAGTCGGCATAATAGAGCCACTTTAAAGTGTCATTTTTACCCTCAAACAGGGTTATTTTTAGCGTCTTTTTAGACCGTTTTCAATGGTTATTTTTCCTCCCTTTTTTCATGTCTAAGTGAGCGGTAGCTTTCTCCTTCTAAGATCAGGTGATAAGCATTATGTCCGCTACCGCGGTATCCTGATACTTCTATAACTTCAACGTCTTCTTGTTTTTTGTCTGCCTCGGCACTTGTCCCCGTTGTAGAATATAGTGCTGCGAGCACCGCGACCGACAATTGTTTTGCTCTAATATGTTTTAACATGCTCAATTTCCCCAGTATAAAGTGTGCGTCGCTGAACAACACCACAAAACTAAATGTGAAATACTGTTTTTATATACAAAACCATTGAGATAACTTTAATACATAATTTGAGCTTTTTAACCACAACAAGTGTAACAATAACATTACACTTATTAACAAACCTGATTCACATCTCAAAATTCGCGTGGTCGCAATTTATTGCGGCGCGCACAAAAAAGTTTAGTTTCCCTCAAATCATTGCTAATATAGATACACAATCACAGGTGATATGAGAATTTTAAATGCGCATCTTGACTATTTGTACTCTTATAGCCATTTGCTTATTTGGTATAAGTAACGCAAAACCAACAAAGAATAAAAACACAACTTACCCACCTTTGGTTAACCAAGCGGGATACAACTTAGGCGAGTCTAAACGCTTTGTTTGTTATGGCGCGAAAGACGGCACTCAGTTTAACATTCTTAATGCTGAAACGATGCAAGTTGTCTATTCAGGCCACATGTTAGGATTTCAAGGATGGTTTAGCGACTTTAATCCAATGGGTGCGACCAACGAATTTATTATAGAAGTTAAAGGTCATGGCCGTTCTGTCCCCTTCTGGATTGCTGATCATCTGATAGAGAAGGTTTCATCAAAACTCGCTTATGACTTTTTTGTTGATGCGCGCGGCTTTGCGTCTTTAGAGGAATATAAAATAGAGGAAGTCTATAGCGGTGGGCCAACAAGAGATGGCGGCGCATTTGGTTTAGAAACCACTTTTGAAATACTACAGTATGCAAGTAATCCAGCTTTGTTTGATAATTGGAAAGACGAGCTTGGTAAAGGCAAAATACCGGATCTCATTGAACTAATTTTGTGGCACGCTGAGTTTGCCTATAAATATCACCAATATAATGGCCCAGTCAAAAACCGGCATGGGACGCTTGGCTACGAAGGTGAGCCAAGAATGAATTTTGACTATTGGAATACGCTTGATCAACTCGCCGCGGTTGTTGGCGCTTATCATGACTTTTTATACCGCTACATGGACGAAAAAACCTACCACAAATATCGCAATGTATTGCTGTCCAAATGGCAAGAGTACGATCGCCACAAAGTTGTTCGATACTGGACCTATAGCCGTAAGTGGGTCGATAAAGGGTTTCAAGAGTTTAATGAAATGGGCAATGCCTATGGTCAATCCGTATTTCGCAACTTATTTATGTACCGCAGCGAAAAAGCGTTAAATTCGCCGGAAGCAGAACAGTTTTTAAAATGGGCCATTGCGGGCGCCGAAGATATCATCGCACACTGGGATTTTAACAACCCGCGTCACATGTGGTGGATACGCAACGCCGAACATATTACGCCGCAAGCATTGGCTTTTTTCTTATTGCTTGAGCCTGAGCATGCACCTGAAGGGACTAAAAAAAAGCTAGCCGCTTGGGCTATTCATATGAAACAAAAAACCAACAACTTTTGGAAATACCGAGTTCATAGTGAAGATGAATGGGCACATCCAAAAACGAAAGAACTTGGTGGCGCACCTGCATTGGGCGGCTCTATGTTTGCTGTTGCACATTTATTAAATGATCCCCAGCTTAGAAAACTAGCTTGGGCACAAGTAGATTTTGTTTTTGGTGTCAACCCGGTTGGCACCCATTTAGGCAACAAAAGCCAAGACAGGATTGACGTTGGCTATTGGCCTGGTGTTGAACACGGCTGGCCTTCATCACATCCAAATGGTTTTGGCAAATTAGGAAAGGTGAGAGGCACATTAGATGGCAGCCCGCTAGACGGTCAGTTTCCAATCACTCGAGAAGTGGAAGCATACGAAGGTAAAAACTTGGGCAAAGATTTTGGCAACAAAGCCTACGCAACTGAAGGCTGGGGAATATCCAATCGTGGTTGGATGGCAACCTTGAGTTTTTCAACTTTAGATAGCCATAAGTTAACTATTTTAAATGCGAATACCAATCAAGTTGTCAATCAGGTGAACGCAGGTGATAAAGTGGTTATAAAATTGAAAGCTGCATTAAACATAGATTGGCACAAAAAAGACACAGCTTGGATCGATCTTATTCGCAACGGGAAAAAACAGCGCTTAGCCTTAACAGAAACAGGCCTGAATACAGGCGAGTTCATCGCTACATTCAGAGCACCAAACACAGACGCAATAACAGTTTCATACGGCTATTTGGGTTTTGAAAAGCAAAAAACTCTGAACATTAACTAGTTTTGACAAACGAACTCATGCTCAGTCATCACGTTTAAAATATGTTTAGATTCAGATTTGAATCAGCTTAATTTATAAGGGTTGTTTTAATGAACAAAACAAGTATCAAACGTTTAATATCTCCGTCTATCGGGTTAGCGTTTATTGCTAACCTTGTTTTTTCAGTGTCGGTGTCCGCCAACCAACAACCCATAGACAAATTTGCAGACAATGAGCGCATTGTATTTTTGGGCGATTCTATTACTCATGGCGGCAGCTATCATCAAAACATCTTTTTATTTAACGCCACTAGGTACCCGAACAAACAAATTAGATATTACAACGCGGGCGTCTCTGGTGATACTGCGCATGGCGCAATCGCTCGCTTCACCCAAGATGTTGCTTATTATCAGCCCACTGTCACTAGTATTATGCTGGGTATGAACGACAACTTATCGCATTTATATAAACAGCCAATTCAAACGAGAGAAGCACAAGAACAACTGCGACAAAAACAAAAAAAAGTGCGTCAAAAATACCTCAGCAATATGCAAACGCTCATTGAGCGTTTAAATGCGATAAAAAGCAAAGTGATTTTAATAAAACCTTCGATTTATGATGAAACTGTGCAAAGTAAAACACCGGCGCTTTACGGAAAAAATGCTGAGCTGATAAATTACGGTAACCAGCTTGAAATTTTAGCCACTAAAAATAACGCACAGATAGTCGATGTGCAAACACCCATGCTTGCGATAAATCGTTTATTACAACAAACTGATGCCAGTGCAACCATTGTTAGTCAAGATAGAGTTCATCCCGAGACTGCTGGCCACTTCGTAATTTTTTATGCATTTTTAACTGCCCAAAATGAATCTAAATATATTAATGATTTTAGGTTGGATGCACAAACAGGCAAAATTATCCGTTTTAACAACTGCGATTTGCAAGGACGAATCCAAGTTCAAAAAGATAACGTCCGTTTTTCCTGCAAAAGTCACAGCCTACCGTTTCCAATAACTACAGAACAAGCGCCGGCAACTAAATGGGTGCCATTTATGCAAAATTTTAATCAGCAATACCTCAAAGTCACTAACCTGTCTGCTGGGCGCTATCAACTTTTAATCGACGGCCAATCAGTTGCCCAGTATAGATCAACAGCGCTTGCTGCAGGTATCAATTTAGCGGTTAACGATAACACACCTATGTATCAACAAGCGTTACGCGTGAAAAAGCTCAATGATAAAATTGCTGAGCAAACTGATATTATTCGCACTGTGATGCACGTAAAATATCGAATCTTAGCCGGCTACCCCAAACTTAATAAACAAGATCCAGATGCGGTAAAAGCCGCTTTGTTAAAACACGTGAAGAATGCCGAAGGTAAACCTTGGCACCCTTATTTAACAAAACAAGTGGATAAATATTTTAATACCGCTGATAAATTTGCACAGGCTCAAAGCAAGATAGAAAGGCTATTTGAACAAATTTATCAGGTCAACCAACCGAACACGCATGAATGGCAATTGGTTAAACTGGCCGACTAATGATGCGCCTTAAATTTAAGCACCCGTCCCCACTGGCTATATTCAGAGATTAATAAGTTGCCTTGCGCGTCAAAAGCAATGCTATGAGGTGAGGTGAAAACACCATCCTGCCAATCTTTTGGTTTGGTTCTGTCATGGCCAATTTGCTCTGCGTTTTGATTGGTACCGAGGGTTTTAACAATGTTACCATTGATATCCAGCAGACTAACTCGCCCTCTAATCTCGGCGACTGCAAGAGTATTACCATTAAACGCCACTGCACTGGGTTTACGTAAATCGGTCGCATAATTGCCGATCAAAGTGCCGTCTAACTGCATATGAACAAGACGATCATTGTTGCGATCAGTACATAACAAGCGCTTAGGTGTGTATCTAGGATCAATCGCTATTTTATGGCAATTGCTAAAATTCCAAGGCTCGCCCTGACCAGCAAACGTAGTTAGATACTTTCCATTGGCATTAAATTTATGAATAAAGTCGCGTCCATAACCATCAACAATATAAATCTCACCGTTGTCGCCGACGGCAATACCCGATAACCTCAGCTTACGTTTATCGGTCCAATTTTTATACACACTGATGCCATTATGGAAACGCTCAGGAATGGCATTAAGCGCATCCACTTCCATCACCTTATTGCCATCCAAGTCTAATTTAACAATTTTGTAGCTATACATGGTGGGTGCATATATGTACTCTTTATTGCCCTCTTTTTTAATCACCATAGCGTGGATATCGACTGGCGAATTCGGTAAATGACGCAGATATTGTCCATCGGCTGAAAATTCTTGAATGCCGCCCTGTTTCCCCAACACACTGACAAAAATACGCCCCGTGCTGGATACCGCTATTTCGCCATGTGATTTGCCGAGATATTGAGTGCCCTCAGCCGGTTTTAACCAGCCCTTTTGATAACGATAGTCGGCATGGTTGCCATGCGCCGCGACCTTAACAACGGCGAGTACGGCAACGATTAAAACTGCAAATTGATATTTTATCGGTTTCATAATTCAACCTGTGTATTAAAGGTGTTAATTTTTAAATTTGCTTTATTGGCAAAGTGCGTTAAACCTTGTTCGCTAATTTGTGTGTTTGATAAATCCAACCAAGTTAGATTTTTTAGTTCAGCCAGCTGACTCAACTGTTGATCTGTCACCGAGCTTTTTGCCAACTTTAACCATTTGATTTGTTCTTTTGCTTGTAATAATGCAGTAATTGTTTGCTCGGTAATGTCTTGTTTGTTGTTGGCGTAAATCAAACGAACAAAAGGTTGCCCTTGCTGTATTCGGCTAACGTGAAAGCCCGCCTGCTCTAGTTGAATGACAACTTGTTCTGAAAGCTCAGCAACGTGTATTTGCTCAGTTGTCGAAAACTCACCTAGCTTGAGCTCTTGAGCAATCCCCCGTAGGATCTCTGCATTTGCCTGCAACTCAGTGACCGTGGTTTGATTTTGTGCACCTTTTTCAATCCACCAAGCAATCAGTTTTACTTGTTCATCGGTTAGCGGTGTTTTACCTTCTGCGGGCATAAATTTTTTATCATGAGCGTCTAAGGTAATTCGCCGATAGAGTTCACTACTTGCTAGATCATTGGCCACCACCACTTTAGACAAAGTACTCTGATAACTGGCAAAACTCAGTCGCCCTTTTGCTTTTTGATCGTTGTGGCAACCGCTACATCGCTGCAGCAGCAAAGGCTCTATCACATCGGGGTAAATCTGCGCCTGCTCAACTGAAGTAACTGGCTCCCGCACTTTTAAACCGGCCAGTTTTTGCACAAAAATTGGGGCATGCTCAACAAGATAGGTTTCGCCATGTGTCATATTGGCCCCGTAATGCCCAGTAGAAAACAGTAACAGCAATTGCAAAACACTCAGCCCAACAATTTTTTTGCCGTGCCCAGTTTGTTTTTTGTTCGCTAAGCGCCCTAAATAAAACCAGCAGAAAAAGGCACATATAATGACGCCAACCGCCCAATTTCTATGTGTTGCTATTGCCTCTTGGCTATAACCTCCACCAAGCGACAACAGGTAACCAAGTGTCGCGGCACCCACTGCTGTGAACGCGCCCCAAAGCCAAACCGCTTTTATTAAGGTATTGCGCGGCTGTTTTTTATAAACCCAATAAATCTCAATCACGGCCGCCATAAACAAAATGCCAATGGGCAAGTGTAATAACAACACATGAAAACGACCTAAAAATTGAATAATATCCATTGCCTATGCCCTTAACCTAAGCCAACAAATCTTTAACGACATGGCCGTGCACATCAGTTAAACGAAAACGGCGACCTTGGTATTTATAAGTCAAACCTTGATGGTCTATGCCCATTAAATGCAACACAGTCGCTTGTAAGTCGTAAATGTGCACAGTACCAGGCACATAATGGTGTTTATCAGCTGCGATAGGCTGTCCACTATCGTCAACTATGTTGTAACCATAATCGTCGGTTTTACCGTAAATTAACCCAGATTTAGTACCACCACCGGCCATAAACATAGTGAAACAACGAGGATGGTGATCACGCCCATAAGTTTTTTCGGTGAGCTCACCTTGGCAATAGCTGGTACGGCCAAATTCACCGCCCCAAATCACTAAGGTATCGTCCAGTAACCCGCGCTGTTTTAGATCTTTAATCAAACCCGCTGTGGCTTGGTCTGTATCTCGGGTCTGTACGGGTAGGTTTTCTGGAATGTCTTTATGTTGATCCCAGCCTGTGTGATAAAGCTGAATAAAGCGCACATCTCGCTCTGCGAGCCGTCTCGCCATTAAGCAGTTTGCCGCATAGGTACCGGGCGTTCTCGCATCCTGACCATAGAGATCAAAAACATGATCAGGCTCGTCACTAAAATTAGTTGCATCCGGAATAGACTCTTGCATTCGATAGGACATTTCGTACTGAGAAATGCGCGAGAGAATTTCAGGATCTCGGCTACGCTCGTATTCTTTTTCGTTTAACTTTAATAATCTATCAAGTGTGCGACGACGCTTTGCACCATCAATACCGTTTGGATTGTTTAAGTACAAAACTGAATCTGCACCAGCCCTAAATTGAACCCCTTGATAAACCGACGGTAAAAAACCGCTGCCCCATAACCGTGAATACAATGGCTGCCCGGCCGGTCGCCCACCCGGGCTAGAAGTCATCACAATAAAAGGAGGTAAATTGTTGTTCGTCGAACCTAAACCGTAACTCACCCAAGCACCTAAACTTGGCCGGCCTGGGATCATAAATCCCGTTTGCATTAGAGTGATTGCCGGATCATGGTTAATGGCATCTGTGGCCATTGAATTGATGATGCACAACTCGTCCGATATCCCGGCCATATGTGGCATCAATTCACTAAACCAAGCACCATTTTCACCATACTGTTTAAAATCCCATTTTGAACCACATAAAGGAAACGAAGCTTGGCCTGACGACATCCCGGTTAGGCGCTGACCATTACGCACCCAGTCGGGCAACTCTTGTTTGTGCTTTTCTCTAAGTAGAGGTTTGTAGTCAAATAAATCCTGAGTAGACGGCGCACCACTTTGAAATAAATAAATCACCCGTTTAGCTTTAGGCAAATGATGCGGTGCGCCTAGCACACCATGATCGATTCCGGCAAACGACGAAAACGAGGGACCGAGCGCTGCAGCGCCTAAACAGCTCGCACCAGCGCGCAAAAAGTCACGACGATTAAATGGTTTATTGTAAGTCATAAAGTTAATCCTATTTATTGTCGAGTAACAAATTCACTAAGGTTCATAACAGCCGAACTAACCACCACATAAGGCGCCACATCGGAAAAATCATTTGCACTTATTAAAGTCGGTTTTTCCCCCACATTTAACAAAAATTCAGCTTGCTGCTGATCAGCTTTATAAGCCAATACCATTTCTTCAAGCAAAGTGGTTAATTCGGCCAATTCGGCCGAATCTAAGCTGCGATTTAATAAGCTAGTACTAATAAATTCGATTCTGTTTTTTGCGTCTGAGTATTTCAGATAGGCTCGCTCAGCTAACACTCGAGCAGCTTCAACGTATTGGGGATCGTTTAGCATGACCAGCGCTTGCAATGGCGTATTGGTAATTTGTCGACGAGATACACAATAATCTTTGGTAGCCGCATCAAAAATAGTCATTGAAGGTACGCCAGCCGTTCGTTTCCAATAACTGTATATACTTCTGCGATACAAATCGTCACCTGTACCTTGTTCATAGGCAACTTTGGCGTTAATAGACTGCCAAAAATTATCCGGTTGATACGGTTTTACGCTAGGACCACCCACCCGATTAACTAATAAACCGGCAGCCTGCAATGCGCTATCTCTTATTTGTTCGGCTGTCATCCGATAACGGCCACCACGAGCTAGATAAATATTCTCTGGATCCTTGATATTCTCGCCATTGGGTAAATTTGAATTTTGCTGGTAAGTACTCGACATCATCATAAGCTTAAGCATGTATTTAATGTTCCAGCCCGACTCAACAAACTCGACCGCCAACCAGTCTAATAATTTGGGGTGGCTAGGTAGGTCACCCTGTATACCAAAGTTTTCTGAGCTATTGACAATGCCGCGACCAAACATCAATTGCCACAATCGATTGACCATAACACGCGCTGTTAACGGGTTTTGTTCAGATTCCAGCCACTTGGCTAACCCCAACCTGTTTTGTGGATATTGCTGGCTAATATCGCCAAAATATTCTGGAATATTGGCAGTTAATACCTCAGACTTATCCGGCTGATCGTAACTGCCACGTTGCAACAAATAGGTAGGTCTGATCGGTTTATCAAACGGTGCTGCATCATGCATCACCATAATTTGTATTGCTCGTTCATCAATTAAGCGATTAAGTTTTTCTTCAGTTTTAAGCAGCTCAACTTTATCACTCATGTATTGCTGATTATCGCTTAAAAGCTCACTCGGGTACTCGCTAAATTGACCGCCAGCAATTTGCCATGGCGAAGCGTTTGCCAAAAGTTTAACTTCTTCAGCACTCAAGTTTTTATCGAGTAAACGAAATTCATCCAGATCTCGCCCAGTAAACATACCTGCTTTAGAAAGCTTAGGCGCACCAAAAACAACTTCACCATAACGAATAGCGGTAGATTCACCCTCTAAATTATCTTGTACAATTTTACTTTTAAGCTTTTTGCCATTTAGATACAAAGACAACCCTTGGGCCTGTTCCGAACCATCATATTGTGCGTACACGTGTTGCCAATTGGTATCATCAGGAAGTGGCTCGGAAACGACTTTAATCGCATGCTCAGGCCAAGCACCCACTACAGCGAACTCAAGCTGATTTTTATCATTGATAGCAAGATCATAACCTTTGATTTTACGGGAGTTTTTTTGATATTGCGCCGCTAATCGAAAACCATTGGTTGGTAAGTTTTTGTTCGCCTTAACAGGTTGGTCAATATAAGTGGGCAATCCTTCAAACAAACGCATATCTTCGTCTGTTGTTTGCCGCGTCCAAATACTTAAACCCAACGGCTTTTTATTAAAAATTTGTGGGTGCAACCGTGAATGAGCAAACCCAGAATATTTTCCTTGCCCATTAAAGCGCAGAGCGTTGCCGAATTTACCCAGTGTGACTAAGGTGTTGGCAATACTCACTTGCTCGGTATCACGGGCAAAACGCTTTTCAAAGTTTACGTAATATTTGTTTTCTACAACCAGATTTTTATATATGTCTGCATTAGCTTGAACGCCAAGCTTAGCGGTTAACTCTGCTTTGTGCGCAGACTCGACCGCTTTAACACGAAGATCAAACTGCCTGATCTCATTCTCGATTTGTGCCGCAAGCTGACTATCTTGTTTATCAGGGTAATAATAAGTATTTGGCTTCGCCCAACTGCCAGCACTGATACCTGTTTCTTTAGTATTATTAAAAAAGGCAAACATCTTATAATAGTCTTTTTGCGAAACTGGATCATATTTGTGATCATGGCAGCGCGCGCAGCCAACACTGTGCGCTAAGAAGGTTGTTGAAGTCACGTCTACTTTATCAGCAATATATTCAACCCTAAACTCCTCATCAATAATGCCACCTTCTGCGTTTAACGGTGTATTTCGGTTAAAACCTGTCGCAATAATCTGTTCCTTAGTCGGATTTTCCAGTAAATCACCCGCGAGTTGTTCGCGCATAAACTGGTCAAATGGCATATTGTTATTAAAAGCATCAATAACCCAGTTACGCCACGGCCACATGTTGCGCTCACCATCATTTTGGTACCCATCGGTATCGCCATAACGAGCCAACTCTAACCAATAACTAGCCATTTTTTCGCCATAACGAATATCAGAAAATAAATCATCAAGCATTAACTCGTAAGCATTTTCTGATTCATCATCTAGATATTTTTTAAGTTGATCTTGAGTTGGGATCACGCCTGTTATATCTAAAAACGCTCTGCGAATAAGTTTGGCCTTACTGGCTTTATCCGACGGTGATAAGCCATGTTCATACATTTTAGCTAGGGTAAAGTTGTCGATAGGGTTAGACACCCACTGGGGATCTTTAACTTTGGGAACTTTAGGTTTTACCGGTGGAATATAAGCCCAATGCTTTTCGTATTTAGCCCCTTGATTTATCCACTGGCGAATAATTTCTGCTTCTTCTTTAGTCACATTGGTATGTGTAGATTTAGGCGGCATCACAAAATCGGGATCATCAGAAATAATCCTTTGATAGGCGATACTCGCTTCGGCATTCCCTGGCACAATGGCTTGACTGCCATCGGCAAAGGTTTTATACGCAGATTCTGGGTTATGCAGTTGCAAATCGGCCTTACGGTTGGCTTCGTCTTGGCCATGACAACCAAAACATCGATCCGATAAAATAGGCTTAACTTGCAGACTATAACTGATAGGCTCAGAAGTACTAGGTGTTTTTTCACCACACCCCACAATCGCTAAACTAAACAGAAAAGGCAGTGTTTTTTTTAGCCTATGATCTATTTTAATGCAGGTCAGTTTCATATTAATTCGCTCAATGTTTTCAAAATATCTAAACAATTAATTTTGTTTTTACCTAAAACAAACAGATTGAAAACATTGTCACCAATTAACAATAAAAAATCTTGCATAATTTACCGTGTGGTAAATCTTACAACTATTCACTCGGTTAATTTGTTATTTGGGCAGGTAATCAAGCCTAAAATCCATAAGACCTTTTATAATTGAATCAAAATAATCACATACAATTTACAATGTGAAGGTTTTCCCTTAAAATTTATTTATTTCAATAATAGCAACAAATTAAAATTTGAGGTGACGAATGGTTTCTCGCTCGTTTAAAAACCTAATCGGTGGAGCGCTTTTGGTTCTACTACATACCCCGGTTATATCAGCAAACACTAAACCCAATATAGTATTGTATTTTGCCGATGATATTAGTGCGCGAGAATTTCCGGTTTACGGCGCAGATGAATGGAGCAAACCTGAGCGCGGTAGCACCTCAGATCCGGCGTTTCGTGCCCAAACCCCAGTCATTGACCAATTGGCAAAAAAAGGCGTTTGGATCACCTCAGCTTGGGCTGCTACCTTATGCAAACCAAGCCGTGCCATGTTATTAACTGGCCGATACGCACATCAGCAAACATGGTGGGCCAATAAAGATATCGGAAAACAAAAAACTGCGAGCGGCAATACGGAGCTTTATCACATTTATGACAGTAGCCCTATCCTGTTGAGTCATATTGCAGCGAGTGCTGGTTACGCAACTTACTGGGCCGGTAAATTTCACTTGTCTGGCAACTATAGCCAATATGGATTTGATGAAGCCATGATCACTCCGGCATTGCTCTCTGAGCCCACCAATCCTTATAGTGATTTTCAACTTGATCCTGTAAAAAAAAATGGCCAAACAAAACTCGTTAATATGGATACAGAGCAACCCGTTAAACAGCGTACATACGCGCAAGATAGTTGGTATTGGTATCCAAATGTTCGCTTATGGAACCATCCTTCTGCACGCAAGCAGTTGGTCTGGTGGCCAAACACTAAAACAGATAAACAAAGCTTCGGTGTAAACAGCTATGGTCCAGATTTAGAAATGGAATTTATTTTTGACTTTATCGACCGTAAGCACGAACAAAATAAACCATTTTTTATCTATCACGCGTCACACTTAGGTCATGATCAATTTGATTTTTTAGGAAATAGCGCCAACTCAAGCTGGCCAGGGACCCCAAAAATCCACTGGGATGGGCAAAAATATACCCGTACAGAGCCAAACATTACAGGCGATAAAGGCCTCTATGATACCCATGGCACAGTCACTCCCCCTGGCATGCATCACCATATTAATTATATCGATTTTCAAATCTGGCAATACATACAGAAATTTAAAAAAATGGGCGTTTTAGAAAATACCATTTTTATTATTACAGCCGATAATGGTTCAGGGGGGTATGGTAAAAACAGCCCTGACCGCCAAAAAGGGACTCATGTGCCCATGATAATCTACGCACCTAATATGACCAAACAAGGACGCCAGGATGTTTTAGCAAGTATTGCCGATATTTGGCCGACACTTGCCGACTTAGTTGGTTTTGAGCCACCCGAGGGGTATCGTTATGATGGCGAAAGCCTTGTGCCCTTTTTATTTGCAGACAAAAAGTTTCACCGTGATTGGGTATACAGTTACCAAGGCCGTAAGCAGATCATTAGAGGTCGGCAAGTTATGAGAGATGGCAACCAGCGCTGGTGGGATGTCTCTAACGAGGTCTCTGATTACATTAGTTATCCGTTAATTAAAAATTGGCAACAAGCAACGCCAAGCCAAAAAGCAGAAAAAGCCAAACTGAATAATATTTTACCAATCTATCAATAAATATTTTGACCTGATTAGGGGCCCACATATGTTTAACATAAAATCATTCCCCCCCAAGCAATCCGATACTTCGAATGGAAGTATTTGGATTTTACTGATGTTAATATTTAGCTTTTGCGGCACCAGTGCATCCGCTAAACAAGATACAAATAAAAGAAGCGAACAACCACCGAATGTTGTGCTTATTCTAATTGATGATTTAAACCATTTTGGTTTTACAACGTACGGAGCCAACATTTTACGCTCGACCCACAAACAGTTTGGCGACCGTAAATTTAGCACACCTAACATAGATAAATTAGCAACCACTGGCGTACGAGTAGAAAGGGCCTATACACACCCATTGTGTGAAAATACCCGCGTTGCTTTGATGAGTGGTAAACAAAACAACCGCAATTTTATACAGCCCAAAGCGCTGCATCACTCAGATATTACGATTGGCGATTTATTTAAACGTGCCGGATACGTAACCGGCATGTACGGAAAATGGAAACAAACCCGAGGCACAAAAAATATCCATGCAAAAGACTATATTTCTGAATTTGGCTGGGATGATTATGCAACCTTTGACGTAGTTGATGCTGGTCAGCGTTTTATCAATCCAAACTTAGTCATTAACGGTAAAATTGTAAACTATAAAGGACGCAAAGATGTCGACCCAGCAACAGGGCGACGTTGGTATGGACCTGACATTTTTAACCGAAAAGTATTAAACTTTATAGAAAAAAACGCAGCTAAACCGTTTTTATTATATTACCCAATGGCTCTTGTTCATTCTGAACATAAACCAACACCAGACACTAAACCTAACTCGATCTTTGATCAGTTTTTGGCCACAATTATCAGGTAAATCTGGCGTACCGAGATAAACCATTCATAGTTGGTTTGTTGGCAACGCACATTATTTAAAAGAGGACAATATCTTTAAAACTGAGTTTGTATTCGATAAACACTTTAAGCGCTATGCCCCTAGCATGCATTTTCCGACAGGGCGTTTTTTTGATTTGCGCACCGATCCACTCGAGATGCAAGGCGAAAAATCGGTACATATCCGTTGGGGGGTTAAACGCTACAGTGGGATACCTTTAGATGAACTCACGCCAGAACAACAAAAGGCCTATGATAGATTAGGTCAGGTTTTAAAAACCCAGCAAATAGTACCAGCAGATAGTTTAAAAATTATCGCGCCACACTCTCAGTTGAAGACTAAAGACAGTATGCAGCTAAACTATCAACTGCGACCGACAAACACCACCCGTAGCGGCGTGATTTGGCACAGCTCTGATCCCAGTATCGCCAGTATTGAAAATTTGGTACGGTTAAAGCCCATAAAAAAGGCCAAGTGACAATCTCGCTTTATTCTTGGGACGATGCGAACCCAGTCGCAAGCGGTAAAGGCAAAGAATATAAAACAGATGGCATTTCAGACAGCATGATACTGACAGTGCATTAGCAACTATCAAACCATTAGATTTAGATCAAGACGAAATCGATGCCTTAATCGCTTTTTTAATGAGCTTAAACGGCGAGATGCCATGGGGGCAACCACCTGATGAAGTCCACTAAAATTTAATGAGTTATTGCATATACAAATGATAATTAATATTATCTAACCTTTTGCGAATTGAGTATAGCTATGGCGTCAGCCCGTATTTTAATTATTGAAGACGATACGACAATGAATGAGCAAATTTCGACTTTGCTTAGTGCTAATCGTTTTGATACCACTCAATGTTTTGATGGTGATACTGGCTTGCAAACGGCATTAAATAGCGATTTTGACATTATTCTATTAGACTGGTTACTGCCTAAACTCGACGGTTTAAAGCTCCTGCAAAGACTGCGATTGGTAAAAGATACACCGGTTATGATGATCACAGCGTCCGGTGCCGAACAACAGCGGATTGAGGGATACCGCACTGGGGCCGATGATTATTTACCCAAACCCTTTAACTTTACCGAAATGATAGTTCGCATTGAAGCCCTATTGCGGCGCACCGGCAGTCACAAACTGGCAACCGCCAGTAACAACAGCTTGCAACTACATAATTTGTTTTTAAACAACCAATTGCAGCAAGTAAAAGTTGACCAACAAGCAGTTGAGTTAACCCAAATTCAGTTCAAATTGCTTTGGGTATTAGCCAGCAACCAAAACGAAGTGCTTAGTAAAGAGTATTTATATCATACTGTGCTGCACCGCCCTTTTAATAGATATGACCGTAGTTTAGATATGCATTTAAGTCGGGTTCGTAAAAAACTACAACAAGCGGGTTTTGCCAGCCAACATTTTACAACCGTGCATGGTAAAGGGTATTGCCTGCGATGAAAAACAAACTACTCTGGCGGCTTTTTTTTGTCATTGGCTGTGGCACAGTGGCACTTTTTTTAATGATCCATTGGCTTAGCGAGCATACAGAAACTCGAATGAGTTTTTTATCGCCGCAACACCAAACTCAACTTAAAACATATGGACAAACAGCCGAGGCCATTTTAGAGACACAGGGTGAGCAAGCGTTGGCAGCATATCTTGCCGAGTTGCAAACAAAAGAAAACACATGGGCAGCTGTTGTGCACTCTGAGTTAACGCCATTTGCAGGCACCCACATGTTGCCGTTATTTGAAGATTATTTTCAGCTAGGCCGAGGGTTAGACTGGAAAATACATCTTTATTTTGATTTTAACCCAGTAATGGAGATCCCATTTAAAGATCGACATACCCACTTTTTAATGCAATTGCCAGATCGTATGCGTCCCGGCACCTATTTGCCGTTATTTTTGGTATTAGTGCAAATAGCTTTACCCTTTATTTTATTATCGATTTTAAGCTATATCCTATATCAACACCTTATGACCCCGCTACGGGCATTAAAAAAAGCCACTGAATCATTTAGCAGTGGTGATTTAACAGCCCGCGTCAGCCCAAAACTGCCCAAAAGAGACGACGAATTAGCTGATGTCGCTCTAACTTTTGATAAAATGGCCCACCGCACCAGTGAGTTAATTGTAAATCAACGCCAATTATTAGCAGATTTATCGCACGAGTTGCGCACACCATTGGCACGAATCGATATGGCGGTTGATTTTGTTGAGCAAAATATCAATCAAGATATGGCAATACAAAGACTTAGATACGAATCAAACAATATGCGTAAATTGGTTGAAGACACACTCACCTTTTGCTGGCTGAATACCGAAGCACCTGAGCTTAGCCAGGAAAACTTTGATTTAGTTGAACTGATTGAAGTGATTGCCGAAGACGCCCAGTTTGAACATCCCAAACAGCAGCTTACTACGCGGTTACCTGAAACCGCACCTATTTATAACAGTAGCCAATTAGCATTAGGCCAAGCCATTGAAAATATCGTCCGTAATGCATTTAAATACAGCAAAAACCAAGTTCAACTTGAGCTGATAAAACGATCTAACGAATACCAAATTACAGTGCAAGATGAAGGGCCTGGGGTACCGGATGCATTGCTTATGGATATTTTTAAACCCTTTTTCAGAGTTGATAAATCTCGCGCCAACGCTAAACAAAACGACCCATCGGAAAAATCGTCCGGTTATGGCCTTGGTTTAGCCTTAGCGCAGAGACAAATACACGCGGTGGGCGGTCAAATCACCGCGAGTAATAGAACAGATGCAGCCAGCGGTTTAAAAATAACCCTGATCTTGCCCATTAAGCGTTCTGCGTCATCCGCTTTAGGCGTTTAAACGCCAGCATCACACCTGTGTACACTAATATGCAGCATAATAGAGAGACCAAACCCGCAATGGTTTGACCAACAAAACCATAATGCTCCCCTGTATGTAAAAAACGCGCAGTGCCCCATGCTCTATCCCCGGGGGTCCAATCACGCTTGGCTAAAGTATGAGTGACCTCGCCTGAGCGGGTATCAAAATATAATGAGTAGGCAAGCGACTGCCTGTGACCTATACTTTTATCAATATAAAACCTGGCCTGATGCAGCTCATCACCAATCTCCATCCACATTGAATACCAATTTTGATAGTTATTTTGCTCAGCATGAAGTTGTGCTTGCTCAAACAAATACTGATACGAAACTTTATCTTCGGCTAAACTTAACACCTCTTGATGCTTTTCGCGTTTAGGTAGGTCTTGGCCATAAAACCCATATAAAACCTTGTTGGCCCATTCAAAATGAAACAAAGTAGCAGTTAAACAAATAAGCAAAAGAACAGGCGCGCACCAAATACCAAATACTAAATGCCATTGGTGACGGCGATGACTTTTGTTTAAATATCGTGGTGCGAGCAATGCATGTTTGCGTAATGACTTTAACGACCAGCGTTTAGGCAGCCAAAGGTATACGCCTGACACCAGCAAAAATATTAATGCTAAATTGGCGTAATTATTAATGGTTTTACCAATAATTTGTTGCTCGCCATGCATCAATAAATAGCGGTGCAAGTCTGTTAACCAATGAAAAGTGTCAGCGACCCAGCCTTCACCTTGGCGCAGTATGTTTGCGTTAACAGGATCAAACAAATACGCATTTGGCCCAGCCCACCCAGGTATCGCCGCACCGGCTCGGTTAACCCAGCGTACATAAATATGAGGCTCGTCTGGATGCAATTGCTGCAGCTTTTTAACAATCACATCTGTGCTGACCGGTTTTTGTTGTGGTGACAGCGTTTGTATAAAACGCATTTCATCCAGCTCTTTAATTTGGCGCTCGTACGTTAACAAAAACCCAGTTGCAGACATTATAAATACAAAAATCGCGACCACTAGCGCGACAAAAAAATGGGCCCAAAAGACCCATTTTTTAATAGTTTGTGAAACTGACATAAGTGTTGTTTTATCTTAGAAATCGTAAGTAACAGAAACACGAATGTCGCGACCGGCTTCGTACGGACCTCTCACCCCGTCAAAGCCGTCAACAGCGCTATAGTCACCAACGCTTGAGTGGTCTATATACAATTTATCAAACAAATTAGTCACGGCTATGTTTAACTGTAAATCTGCGGTAAGCGTCCAATCTGCGTATACATCCACTGTGGTGTAATTTGGTTTTTTAAGATCGTATATAGAATCTGTCCATCCTTTATCTACGGCTTGATGCAAGGTTTTTATGGTCAACTCGTTTACGTGAGTAATGTTTACTCCCATGTTGATGTCGCTATTTAGGGTATAATCCATACCTAACACCAAGCTGTCACCGCGACTGTTACCTAAACCTACAAACTCGTATCCGTTTATGTCGATTTTATCATAATCAACCGAATAAATGCCGTCGCGCGGAGCTAGCTCAGTGTCTGTATGAGAATAGCCAACTAAAAAGTCGAACGAGCCCCACTGATAAGCAACATCAAATTCAAAACCTTCGGTGCTTAAATCACCAATGTTGTTATAGATAGAACTGCCTTCAAACCCCGTAAATAATACATCGTTAATTTTTGAACGAAATACACTGGCTCTGGCATGCAAGCCTTTTAAACGATATTCGATTGCAGCCTCTACATTAACAACGGTTTCAGGCACTACATCAGCAGAAACAACAGGCGCATCACTGCCATCATACAAGTACTCGTCTAATGTAAAACCGTCACCAATTTCTTTGCCTCGCGCCGCTTCAGCAAACCCTAATGCAAGCTTCCATTGCTCGTTGATGCGATAATCTAAACCAAGATTAAAACTGACTTCGCTGTCGTTTAATCCTGCTGGACTGTCAGTAACAGGGTCACCATAATATTCATCTATTAAAATATTTTGTTGAAAATCGTAGTCATCAAACCGCATCCCATAACTTAACAATAGTTGGTCGGTAATGTCGCTATGTGCTTGAATATATAAACCTAGTACACTGCCCTCTTCGCTGTTTTCTGGCGAACCGTCAGCGGGGCCGCTTTCTACTTTATCGTTTCGGTAATCAATACCATAGATCAAACTGTGAGCACCAAACTCACTAGTGTTACGTATATCAAAACCATGGGTGTCTATGTCGGCTAACCAAGCAAATCGACCACCAATAAATGACGAACTGGTTTGATAGGCTGTCGCTTGGATATAAACAAGATTACTGTGATCATAACGGTAATTTGCAACCCAAGTTTCTCGTTCGGCTTCGCTGTCGTAAAGCGGTGATCCTTCCGCCACATACCAGTTTGGCCGCGCCGAAAATTGACCTTTTTCGTCTCGCTTTTCAAAACTAACAGACAGATATTGCTTGTTAGTTAACATACCGCTGGTTTTTAAAAATACAAGATCCTGATCAGCAGCAGTGCCATAAATGGTGTTTCCATCCCCATCTTCCATGTTGTCACGGTCGATGGTACTAAAATAGCCCAGTACGCCCCAGTTTTCGGTTAAACGGCCATAACCGGTTGCACTATATCTGTGCCCGTCGTTACTAAAATAACTGGCTTTTAAACGGCCGCCTGCTTGTTCGTCACCCGTTAAAAAATCACTGGCATCTTTTGTTTTAAAACGAATTGCACCACCAATAGCCCCTGGGCCACTAGTTGCCTCACCTGCCCCGGCTTGCACATCAATTTGTTTTAACAAGTCTGGATCTAACGTTACCCGACCAATGTGGTGAAACAAGGTTGATGTTTGTTGGGCACCGTCTACAGTGACATTTAAATAAGCGTCTTCTAAACCACGCACATAAATTTTTTGTGCAACGCCAACCGAACCACCCACACTAACCGAAGGCGACTTGCGAAAAATGTCTTCTAAATCGTTTGCTTGCAAGCTTTCAATATCTTGTTTGGTAATACTTAAGTTAGTTGCAGAGCCAACGACAGCAACACGCTCAATTTTATTTTCTTTTTCTGTTTGTTCTGTTTGCGCGTATGTATTAGCCGTTGCTGCACACATGGCAGCAAATAAAACTGATTTTTTCATCATGTTTTCCCGAATTCCGAATTGTTATTTTAATTAAACGCAAATCATTCTCACTAAGTTTTAAATAAAAAGAAAGCACTTTTACAATTGTTACGAATGCAGAAAATAAGTAAAAAATAAACAACCTGATCAACGCGAACTCTTTTAATTAGCCGTTGATTTTAGCGTTGATATAAATCCCCAATGAAGTATGACCGATGCAACTTACCCTCCATATTTAGAAACAAAAACGTTATTGGGTTGCTGGATTTAGGTTCGGTGTTGGAAAGGTACTGAATGTTTGAGGGGGACAGGTTGTGCTAACTCATCCACAAAACCGCCTGTATGGCAATGAATAGTCAGCCTATGATGATTTCCATAGTACAAACAAGCGGATGGAACAAAATATTCCACCCGCTTTTTATCAAAGCCAAGGTTTATTTACTCACCTGTTTAATTAATTAGATCTTGTGTGGGCATCCTCATCAATTTGAATGGTATTTAGCTTTTTAGGCTTTTTCGGCTCAACTAATTTATCATTAGCTGCGGCTTCGCTGCGAAAGTCGTAAAAACGATAACCGACTTCTTTTATGCTTTTTACCAACTCAGGGAAAGGTTTATCAGCCAAATCAACAATGCCCACATTGTAGTTTTCGCCATCGCCGCGGCCAGTTGGCGGCTGCTCTGCGTATTGAAACCAATGAGTGCCAACAATATAAGGGTTAAGCAGCGCACTATCTAAGTACTCTGTATATAACTCTGCACGATGTGATTGGCTTTTAGCTTCAACAACCCCTAAGTGCAAAGCCCCTCTATCAAGTGAACCAAAATGAAATTCGCCAATTAAAATGGGCTTATCAACGCCTTTTGGCAAACCAACATTTTGTACATTGTACTGGTATTTGTTCATGCTGATCACATCTGAGTACTCAGCGGCGGTGCGGATCACGGTATCACTGTTTGCCCAAGCTAAACGACAGCCTAAATACAGTGCGTTGGGTGCGATTTTTTTAAGTTCGCTGCGAACCGTTGAAAAATAGGTTTGCACTATTTTTTTATAAAATGCGCTAATATCATCCCAAGCTTTGCTTTGATTCGGTGCTTGCGTGGTAATTAACAGGTCTTGCCAACTGCTATGCTGAGTGCCCCATTTTTGATTAAGCAAAGCAATGTTTTTATACTTTTGTTTTAAGTCGTTTATAAACTCAATTTTAGCCGGCTGATCAGCAGGGCTTTGCAAAGTGGCAACGGCTAACGATCCTTCCGCGCCCCACGAGAGTTCATTTTCGACAAAAAACCCTAATAAATATGGGTCATCAATCGTATGTTCCCGGTTTGATAAGGCCTTTTTCAACTGACGCTTAAAACTTGGGTCAAAAACATCATGAAACTTACCCCAATACCCTTTAGAGGCTTCAATTTTTTTAGTCCCTCTAACCCAAACAGTTTCGGTATAAGGCGTAATCCCATCTGTTATAAGCTGCTTATCCGAGGCAACACCCAAAGTATTCATACCCCAGCTTCGAAGTCTGGCGTGAGTCACTTCGGCAAATTCATCCCGCCAGTTTTGACCGTATTTTTGATACAGATTAGAGGCGGTAAAGTTGTAAGTTTCACGTTCAGGCAAGGTTTTATAATAGCCGTGCGAGGCGCGTCCTGCTTTGCCATAAAATTGAGCAAACTCTGAATCTTTAGCTGGCAGCCATTCAAAATAATCTTCTCGGTCTGTGATGCCTGTTATCGCGGTGCCCATATTTACAACACCAACGCCGTGCGACCAAAATAAACGTCCGTTAGGATCAACAAACCACCAAGCTCCGTCGTATTTTTCTACTCTAAAAAACCCACTCGCGGTGAGTTTAGGACCATTTTTCCAGCCGCCATATTTATTAAATTCAGCAGGTCCGGGTTGTGCTTTAAGTGCGCGTTTTTCTTCTTGTGCTTGTTGTTTTAAATCGTCAACAGAGAGCGTTTTCCCTGGCCAATGGGCATGTTTATATTGCCCAAAACGATCAACAAAAGGTAAAAAACCATCGGGTTCCACCCAACGAACAGGGTTAGTTGCACGTATGTTATCTATCAGCAGTTTATGTTCATTACTGGGGTAGTTAATGGTTATTTTTACCTGCTCGATAGCCGATAAGTCCGACTTTGCTTCGCCGGGTGCCGCTCGCATGGCTTTAAGGTTTAACGGTTTGGTAAATCGCCATGGGGTAGTAATAATATCATCAGACACAGTTTTAGTTTCGCCTGGTGCGAGGTCAAACCGAATTTCCATCTGCCAAGCTTCCATGCCATCCGCTGGGTCACCCACTTTAAATATAATCCGCGCTGGATGCTCACCAGCATTGGTTATATCCATTTTTACGTGGTAATAATTATTTAAATCCCAGCTACCTTGTGGGCGTTTAATTGTTACACCGGGTGCGCCTGAACGGATGCCAGTTTCAACCAACAATTGTGTTGAGCCATTTTTATTAAGCAATTTTGCTTTGGCATCATTAGTTATCACAGAGCTTAAATCAAAACCTTGCTCAAAGTTAAACAAGGTAATGCCATCAGGCACGGCTGTGGATGAAGCGGACCAAACATTCGCAGATAACAAGCACCCAGTTAAACTTGCGTACTTTAGCCAATTTAAAGGAGCTTTTTGCATAAATTTATACCTTTAAGTTAAAAAAATTAAATAACTAATATCGCAATTTTGTGTTCGATGGACTTTATCCCCCACACAAGTTGTCAACATTATACATTTAATATTCATCTTAACAATAAATTTACGACCTATACAAATTCCAGTCTCGCTGACTAGTACTAGCACTACGGCTGCTTAGAATTTGGTTCTATATACAGGTAATAATAATGTCCGGTCTGCTGGTTAGCTGTTGTAAACCAAGCACTTATTTTTTGTAAGCCCGATGGCAAATTAACTATAAATTCGGTACTGATTGCGTTGGCTAACGCCTTCGTTTCTAATCTTTTATCACCTATGGTTAAATAAGCACGTTCAATTTGTATTGCCTTGTTTTTAAAACGATAAAAATAATAGTTTTTATGATGTTTTTTCGCGTCAAGCTCAAATTCGTCTGGTGTCTTATCAGCCGCTAAGTTCAGCTCCCGAGGCCAACGGCTGAGTGTTATTTTGTATTCACCCGGTGATTGCACATCGATGTAGCTATATCCATTTTTTAACATGCGTGCACGACGAACTTCAAACTGACTATACGCAGGCTGACCAATATTTAATAAATTTTGCGGCGTGATCACAGTGGTATACTGTTTTTCTGGATAAATGACAAAGGGATACTGGCTATCATCTGCAAATTCGATCTCTTGCCACCAATTTAAATAAGCTTTATTTAATTGTGCCATTACTTTGGGATATTTGGTGGATAGATCATTTTTTTGCGCTATATCACTGGCTTGATATAGCTCTGTATTAACCATTCGCCAATTGTCAGTTAGAACTGCGTATTTTTGAAATTTGACTAGATGCCCATCATCCACTCCATTTTCACGGCCCTGGTGATGAACAAATAAAGTTCTCTGCGGATATTGCTTTGTGTTATTTTTCGTTAGATAAGGGGCTAAACTGATGCCATCAAAATCAATTGATTGGTTAAGGTTAAGACCGCACATATCAATTAAGGTAGGCAATATATCAAAGTGAGCCGTTAACGGCTCGAAAACTGCCTGATGTTTGTAACCACCTGCTGGCCAATGTAGATATAAAAAGGCTCTGTGGCCGCCTTTATATACTGATCCTTTGCGACCCCGCATACCTGCATTGTAACCATCTTTAACCCAGCCATTCGCATTTTTTTTGCCTTTGATATCGGCTAAAGTAACACCATGTCCTGTGCCATTATCATTTAAAAATAATAAAATAGTATTTTGTTCAATTGACAGCGCTCTGAGTTTGTTACGCAACCGTCCGATGTTTTCATCTATGTTTGCAATCATGCCATAAAAATTGGCCCGCTTATCTGGGATCTCAGGATTATTGCGATACGGTTTAGCGTATTTTTCTGGTACATTCAGTGGACTATGTGGTGCATTTAACGACAGATAAATAAAAAAAGGATTGTTTCTATTTTGCTCAATGTAATCTATGGTTTCATTAAACCATACATCCGTTGCATATCCGTTAGCTTGCTCAGGTTCGCCATTACGAAAATAAATATCATCATATAAATCATTGCCCCAGTAATCAGGCGTTTCGCTAATAGAGCCCCCACCGTGGATGAAAGAGGTTTTAAATCCTCTGTCTTGAGGTCGATACGGGTAATTATCCCCTAAGTGCCATTTACCAAAAATGGCGGTTTCATAATCATTATTTTTAAATACGTCGGCCATTGTCATCTCACCTTTTGCAAGATGATGACGGCTTGCGTAGGTTAACCACACCCCAACTTTAGTTGAGTATTTACCTGTCATTAGCGCAGCGCGTGTTGGTGAACACGTAGGATCAACGTGAAAGTCAGTAAATTGTAGGCTTTGCTCGGCTAGCGCATCTAAATTAGGCGTTTTTAACCAAGGGTTCCCAGTGGCTGCTAAATCGCCATAGCCTTGATCGTCGGTCAAAATAACAATCACGTTAGGTCGCGTTTTTGCTAATGTTTGAGAAAAACCTATTTGAGTAGTGACAATGAGTAGAAGAGCAATCAAATCCCTAAAATAATTCATATCAAAAACCTCTGTTTTAAAGATAATGAATTTATCTTACCTCAACTTGTTGCTATAATTAAATCAATTTATGGATTTATTAGATAAATAAAAAGCGAACGCACTTTGACGATATTTTTCGCCAAACACTGAGTGCGTTGTGCTTTGATTATATTTGAAATAGGTTCAACTTAGTTCGGCAATGGCTTTAACGGGCGACGGACTTGGTTCACTTTTAAACCTCTTCCATACTGACCAACAGCAACTTTATCTACGTCAACTATTCCCAAGTTGGCTAAAATCGAACGAACAGACTCTTCGTGGCGCAGTGCTTGTAAATCGGATAAATGTGGTTTTAATAACCATGGTTTGGTATAGGCGATAGTTTCTAGCGCTGAAATTGCATGATCGTTTTTGCGATCTTCTATTAACTTCATAACAGCTTGAGGATGACCGCTATAAGCTAACGCTTCAAACATTACAGCGCGGACCGATGCATGTGTTTCGGTTTGTGATTGTGTAAATGTTAACTTTGTACTGGATACCCCTTTAGCTGCAAGTTCGGCAAAACCGTTTGCAGCCCAGAACCGTGCAACGGGGTTTTTGCTCGTTAAATATTGTGCAAAATAATCAACGTCGGTTGATTTAGCCTGGCTGACACGATTAATCAAATCAAAATAGTTTTTAAAAGTAAATTGTGCGGTAAACCAGTTTCCGTACTGCTTGCCTTGTTTCATCGCCACTGGTATAAAACCTAAATCGCCTGATTTTGCAATGTGCTCAGCAACTAATTGACGCATCTGTTTAAGTTGCGTTTGATATTTAGGATCGTTCGCTAAGTTGTTTGTTTCATTAGGGTCTTTAGTTAAATCATATAGGTATTCAACAGATTTAGGCTGATAAAACGCTTGGCTAAATTCAGACTCTGGCGTTTGATGAGCGTATGCGTCTAATGCTAAATTGGACGGCATGCCCCACTGAAACGCATTGCGTAAACTAATAGGTTTGCGGGTTAGATAAGTTTTAAAATAATTAAATTTTCCATTTGTTACCCCGCGCCAAGGGTCAAAGTGGCGTTCTTGGTTAGTTCTAAAGTTATACGCATATTTTTGCAATGGTTGTGCGTATGGACCCATAAACGCTTCCCCTTGCATTTGAGATGGTGGTTTAATGCCTGCTAAACTTAAAACTGTGGGTCCGAAATCAACAAACTCAACAACCTGTTCAGAGGTAGCTTTTGGATCTTCGCTTATTAAATGTTTATATTGTTTGGGTATATGAACAACAAGTGGCACTTGGGTTCCTGAATTAAACAAAAAGCCTTTACCGCGTGGCGAACTACCGCCATGATCCGAATAAACAAAAATTATCGTGTTATCGAATAAACCTTGCTGCTTTAAATCATCAATAAATATTTTTACCCAGCGATCAACATCATATACCCCTTCCAAATGAAACTGATAATCTGAGCGAACAGCAGGTAAGTTGGGCAGATAAGCCCCTGGGTGCGCGTTGGCCGAAATTCCGTCTTTGCTAAAATCTCGGCGACCTTCTAAATGGTACGAAGTTAACCGGCTCATATGGGTCATGCCAGCATTAAATACTGCAAAAAAAGGTTGTTCTGGTGCACGTGCAGGGCTGTTATAGCTGGCTTTGTTATCCCACTCACTCCAAATTTTAGCAAGTGCGGATTTGCTTAACTCAACATTATAGTCTCGTTTGCTATTATTGGTTGTAAAATAACCCGCTTGTTTTAAAAGTGCTGGAAAATAGACTCGATCTGCGGGCGATTCAACTATGGCTCTATGGTGATCTGAGCCAAAAGTAGTTGCATAACTACCTGAAATCAAACTAGAACGGGCTGGTGAACAATAAGGCGCGTTAGAATATGCATATTTGAATACTAAGCCATCGTCGGCTAGTTTTTCGATATTTGGCGTTTTAAGGTAAGGATTGCCGTATAAAGCAAACTCATTCGCTGAGGTGTCTTCAAAGGTTAACCATAAAATATTAGGTCGCTTAGCCGATATTTCAGGGCTTGCATGCGTGCGCTCCGTCACCCCGCTAACCGCTAATATTAACAAGACCCATTTACACACAAAACTTGATCTTCGCATACTTTTACCTGTTGCTGGATTGATTTGATTGTATAAAACAAATCAAAATTCGAAAGCCGTAAAAGTATGCGATGGTATCGATTTTTACCTGTCTCGTTAGCCGGTTATTTTTTTAATAAGTTTCGGGCAAACGAGAAGGTTGTAATGGCTAATGCGAAACTTGTCATTAGCATAGTTATAAACAACCACAAAGTATATGCTTTTGGTAATCTTGTTCCATCATGCAGAGATCTAATTAACGAGTATACTTGTTCATTTACAGGTAATTTTTTAAATTTACTCGATTTTATGACTCGGCCTTTGGGGTAGTTAATGGTTATAGTGTCAAACCCATGTAACCAAGCATGATCTTCGGTTTTAAAACGTATAGTTAAACTCGAACCTTTACCTTTGCGTCCTCCCCGTTTTAAAACACTCGTCACTGTTTGTTCTGGCCAGATTTTTTGCGCAGCGATAATCGCCTCCCCCAAGTGAATAAACTTTTGTCGGTTAGGGTACTCAGTGACTGTCGGTTGTTCGCCAATCATTAAAGTTTGTACCTGCTTTCGCCAAGTTAAGGCTGCGCCTGTCAACGCGGCTATAATTAAGGGTACAGCAACAAATAAACCAATTAATTGGTGGCTTCGGATTAGGCTAGAACGCTTACCATTTTTAGGAACAAAATGCTTGAGTTTTATATTTTTCCAAACTGGGATCAGCAAAATTAAACCAACCAGGGTTAACCCGACTGTAATGAGCGAAGCGACCGCATTGATTTGTGCACCTATACTCCCTAAATGAAAGTTGCGGTGCATAAAAAACATAAACCGCCAAACACTTTTTGCAACTGGGTTAGGCTCACCTACCACTTGGTAGCTACCGTCCAATTGCAACCGAGACCCACTATCAAAAATCTCGTAATAAGGCGTTTCTTCGGTTGGAAATGTTAACGATTTTGCTTTAGGATATAATTCAAAAATTTCATTAATAGCAACTGCTTTCTGATCAATTGTTAATTCATCAACTAACTTATCAGACGGTTTTAACCACTCTGTTAGCAAGTCGTTTGCTGCTAAATATGTCGCGGTAAATGTAGCGATAAACAATAATATGCCAACAAAAAAGCCAAGCCATTTATGGATTGTTCGTAATACATTCATGAATCAATCCTCTAAAAATTAGCTTCGAACAATAATTTTATATTTCGGCCGGGTTCGTAATACGAAATATCACTCTCTTCGCCTGTATCTATGTCAACTGATAAACTCTGGTAGCGTTTAGTGTAAAGTTTATCGGTTAAATTACTCACGCGCACTTGAGCTTTCCAGTTTTTGTTGAATTGGTAGCTAGCAAACATATCTATAACTGTATAAGACAGGCGATTAAAAGATGAGTCTGCATCAACTTCTCTTTTATCACGCCAATTTAGATCAAAACCTACGCGTGATTTTTGTGCAAACAAATAAGCACCTATCGAAAAGTTAGCGCTTGCAGGGCTGATGTCGACTAAATTTTCGCCACTTATTTTATTTTCACCTTCTAATTTCTGCGCAGATAAAGCAGTAAAAATATGATCATTGGTATAGTTTATTTTAAATTCCAAACCATGAATTTCTGCTTGCTCAATATTCTGATAACTGATCCTATCAACCGAATAGGTTTCACCGTTTAATTCTATGCTGCCAGGCGCTAAATCAACTTCAGATATGTAATTATCCAGCTCGTTGTTAATATAAACTAAGTGCATATAAAGTTCGTCATTATTATAAAATAACGTCGTTGGGTTAATTCTTGCACCAATTTCATAACTCACCGCATATTCGGCTTCAAGCTCTTCGTTGGGTACATATTCCGTACAAGAAAATCCTCTGCGACCTTCTTGACACTCCACTTCGGTACTGCCTCGACCAAACGCTTCGTGAACTGAAGGCGCTCTAAAGCTCTTTCCAATAACACCAAAAATACTCACACGATTAAAAAAGTCACTTCCGAACGGACGCCAATCTAAATGTAATTTTGGAAAGACCCCCTGATTAGAGGAACTTGCATTCGATGCTAAATCACGCGATTCAAAATTGTCATATCTTAACCCAAGGACCAGATCTAAATTGTGCATCGGTGAAAACCGGTCACTGGCATACAACCCTAAAATTTCACGCTCTCGTTGTGCTTGCTCCCCTGCTGCAGAAAAATAACCGGTTGTGATATCATCTTTAGTGTAATCAATACCAACATTTATTTGGTGCCTTTGCTTCCAAAGGCTCACCGGACTTTGATTTTGAATTTCGATAAAATCTGTTTTAACTTGCCAGGTTTGTTCATCGTCTTCACCCAATGTTCTACGGGTACGTTTAGTTTTGGCTTGCCCTATTCGGCTATTTAAATTAAGCCAGTCATAATCAACTGAGGTAAAGTTATGTTCAAAATTAATGCTGTTGTCTTCAATTTTTGTTTGTTGGGTGCCTGAAGACAATACCCGTCCTTGACTAATCGCACCGCGACTCGTATAAGATTTTGAAAAATCAAGATAAGTCAATTCAAAATCCCCTGCATTATCACTGTTATGTACTAACTTTGTCAGCAAGTTTTTATCTAACGAACCTGAGCTCCCTCCAATGGCTTGTTTACCATTGCCATCTTCATAGGCTCCTGCGTCACGATAAGAAAAACTTACAAGTGCCTGGGTAAAGTCACCTAATTGAGTACCTACTTCAACTCCAGTTAACCAAGAGTCACCGTTTGTTTCGTAACCTTGACGTAAATTTAAGCCCCAACCTTTGTCACCATTTATAATGTCTTTTGGGTCTCGTGTTTGCATATTGAGGTAACCACCAAGCGATCCACTGCCGTACAAATTTGCCGCTACACCAGGGATCACTGTAATTTTTTGAATAATTTCTGGATCGATCCAAACTGTATTTGCCCCGCCATGTCTAGTTTGGTTGAAGTTTTTTGGAATGCCGTCGATGCGCGTTGTAACCTGATCACCCGAGAGACCTCGAATAATAACATTAGACCCTTGACTACCGCCTTCTTGGTCGACTTGGACACTGGTTGTTTTTCTTAACGCTTCTTCTAAAGTTGAAGCTTGTTGGGCACGAATATACTCTGCATCAATTAATTGTGCTCCTTCCAAAAACGAAACTCGTTCGTTGACTGGGTTCCCGATTCTGTCTGCAGTAACTTCTATAATTTCTGTCTGTTTTTTTGCAGTTGTTGCGTAAGAAAAACTCGCTAACAATAGTAGGGTTAAAGGCGTGTATTTAAACATGTTCTTGTCTGATTGGATTTATAATAAATGATAATTGTTATCAATTTTATTACCTATCCTATAAAAACACAAGATAGTACCCTAATTTTAATTTGCTCGCTTACACGCATTAACGAATAGGTTATTCTTTTAACTGTTTGATTTTATGTTCAATCAAAGGATCTTCGGGCGACAATTGTTGGGCGGTTTCTAGCAGTTGAATCGCATCTTTTGGATGTTCATCTTGGTGTTTAAGGGCAATGTCGATCAGTGGCTGCACATCTATTTCAGCAATTTGTTCCTTTACGTGCTGTTCTTTTTCGTCAATTAAAATTTGATGAGCTTTACTCAACAATTCCAGTCTATGGCTTGAGTTGACATTTGCTTTGTTTAATTTAGTGTAATAGTCTTCTTTAAATCTAAGTGTTCTCGTTTGTTGCCTAAATTGCTGAATGTCTATATTTTGGTGAACGATAAAATCTGCGGCAATTTGTTTATAAAAGCCAAATTTGTTTAGATACTTGGCATGCGTGCCATGTCCCATGCCAAACACCCTTAGATGAGTGAGTTGGGCGTATCGTTTTGCATGTTTTTTATCAATATTGTTGGTTGGATCGTAGATAATGTATCCTTTCGCCGAACCTAGTTCTAGATCATGATAATCACCTTGCCAGTCAAATTTCTGCGCAAGCTCAGTGCTCGAACGGGTATCCCAAGGCACTTTATCTGAATTTTTAGTACTCACTGGATGAAACAATAAAACTTGATTCAGCTGCAACAAGTTGGCAAACGCGCCAACGGCAAACCCGCCACGACTTAATCCATACCCTAATCGAGACGGAAATATTTCAACGAGGGGCGCAAGCTGCTCTAAAAAAAAGATAAGGTTTTGACTGCGAAACCAATTGACCCGTCCCAAATGTTGAAAGGCTATTACATTAACACCCTGTTTAATCGCAAGCTTGTATCCCCAAGGAAAATAACCCGCTTGGGTGTCAGCGACCTGAACATTTGTGCCAGCAGGCGAAAAGGTAAACAAAACAGGCTTGTTCGGATCGATAAAGCTATATCGTACATAAACATCGTCGAGCAAGTCGTCACCAAGGTGAGGCAATTGCTGTTCACGCGCCTCGGGCGACCCACTTAACCATTGATCTAGCCAATATAATAACTTCATTAATCCTCCAATACAGGTGAAGTACTATATTAACAAATCCTGTTAACGATTAGAAATGTATCGCCCACTACTACCTTTTTACTCGTCTAACCTTGCATAGATACCTGCGGTCCATCTTGTTCCGCCACGCTCGTATGCGCCAAGATCAGCTTTAATACCAACCCGATTTTTATAAAAACCATCAACATCCATGGCGCTATCTAATAAAGGACTGTCGCTGGCGGGCATAAAGTTCTGATTATCTAGATCTTCAAAAATAGCCGGATCATTTTTTATGAGGTTATTTTGGCTATCAAAAGCAGGCCCAGGTAACCAATCGGCATGGCTGGCAATATTATTATAAACTCGGTTATCTTTTTGCTCGTAGTTATTAACCCAGCTTCCCATAGCTTCACTTACTTGCCATAAGGTATTGTGAAACATATCATTGTTCCAGTTAGCCCAGTTAAGCTGAAGACCTGTCCAAGTAATATTCCAAACCACATTGTGGTCAACTTGATAGCCTTTACTATTATTGTCTAGATAAATACCAGCCGCGCGGCCATCGGCATAAGCTGGGCCTGCTGTATCATGAAACCAGTTATGGTGAATACGGGTATTTTTTTGCTCGTCATTACCAACCGTATAAAAAATCCCACCATCGTTATTAATTAACATGCCATTTGAAACGTCATTGTAGGCGACTTCACCGTTTTTTCCTGGGTAATAAATACCGTCACGACCAAAATGAGAGATAGTATTCTGAACAATTTTAACATTATCGGCGCTGCATCTGATTGGCGAAGCGTGAATACCTAAGGTATTAAAATACCGAATAACATTATTTTTTATAACCGTCCCAACACCACGACCAGCCCATGCTTGAACAGCGACCCCAACCGCCGAACCATGCTCTAACAAGTTGCCTTCAATTAGGGCATGATGACCAGCCACCAGTATAGAGCCATCGGTCAGCTGCGCATTATTATTGTCTAAGTCATCTAACCGTTCGCGACCATGGATAATGGTATTATTTATAATTTTATTATAATGGCCTGAGGTGATTACATTAGCACCAAATACATGCATATTTTGCAATTGAATATGGTTACCTTTAAGCTCTGCGGCGGTGACTTTAACTGGCACCTTCACACTGTCTATGGCCGGTTTTTGACCATCCGGCGGGTAAAAATATAAAGTTTCGGCCGTTGCGTCATAAAACCACTCACCTGGGTGATCGAGTAAATTTAATCGGTTAAATACCACTAATCGGCCTCGATTATAGTTTCTATATACGCTTGGGTTATGTGGATTAAAAGGCCATTTATTTACATCTATTTTAGTATATTTTATTTGCCCGTCACTCTGTGCTGTGATCTTTCGGGTCCAACTGGTTCCCGAGTGTGCGCCCAAATACCAAACATAACCTCCCACTAAATTGTCTGGCAGATTATTTGCCAATATGGTTTCACCATCTCCGCCTTCGATAGCATGGGCATCAATGGTAAAACGATTATCATCTATGTTATTTGGCCAACGCGCCAAATCCATAATATTTCCATTGTGATAAACTTGATTAAAGGTATCACCTAGTGTGAGTTTAATATTGCTTTTATATATATTGCCTTGGTGTAATTGCCAATTATTCACAACTTGAGTCGAGACCAAATTAACGGTTTCACCATTCGCAGCACGAACAATAATTGGATTATTTTCAGTCCCACTTTTTGAGATAAGCAAAGGTTCCGAATAACTCCCCCCTTTAATAATTAGTGTTTTACCTGCCGTTAACTCGGTGTTGGCTTTAGCAAACGTTTTAAAAGGCTCTGTCTGAGTGCCCGGGTTGTTATCATCACCATCGGATGAGACAAAAATTGCATCGTCTGGGATATTTTGCTGGCAGCCTTGAAATTCTTTAAATCCTTTTTCATGCGGACATAAATCCAGGTCATCGCTGACACCATCATAGTCTGAATCTAAAACAACAGATGGTGTCGGCGTCGGTGTCGGTGTAGGTGTAGGTGTAGGTGTCGGCGTCGGTGTCGGCGTCGGTGTCGGCGTAGGTGTCGATTCCACCGTTTCAGAATTGGACGAGCCACCACAAGCTGTCAGCAACAAACATAAGGCTAAAGTTGAAATTTTAAAATGCTTCATTTCACAATCACATGTTAACAATCTATTATTTTGTAAGATAACATGTAAACAAATCAAATGTAAATTATATTTAAACTTTAACATTTATATGGGAATAATCTTCGTATTTCAGGCATCATAAAATAAGTTATTAACAAACATCTTGTTTTTTAGAATTCTGACATCCCTAATGTATCCCTAAACAAGCTTGTCAGTCGTGCTAAATCCTGCTAGTTTTACGACTTTTATTTGGGCCAACGACTGCAAATTAACTAAATTATGCTAATCAACCAAGCAAGTGCCCAACAAATTTGTGATCTTAAACAAGATTTTTTAAAACTCTCGTTAACCGAGCAAATAATTGTTAGAATTTTAGCTGTACTGTGGATCCCAACAAGTCGCCTGCAACTTAATGTTCTCCTGAACAAACTTCAAAAAACCGATAGTTTTAATTTAACTATCACTGAATTTACTGACGAACAACATAGCCGTTTAGCCAATCTGAACATATTGCAGCCTGGCCCCAAATTTTGTGAAGTTAATCCGTTGCTAAAAGCAACTCTTATACGAGAGGCCAAATTAAACAATGAATATAAACTGGTTCGCCATCTGCAAACAAGCTCAATTACTGCACTCAGTAGCCATACTCTAAGCGCGCAAAAAAACAAAGATGCCCTTAGAGTATTAGACTATTTTTATTTATCTGAATACGACAATTTAGAAGAGCAGTTAAAATACGGTGGGAGCGAAATATTATTAAACTGCTGTTTTTTACCCTTTGTACCATCACAACTCACTGACCTGCCCGAAACAATTAAAATTCAGGCATGCCAAAGTTTATTGCAACATACGCTACGCACAGGCTCAGATTTAGCTTTTGTTGCTAACTGCATTCAATCTTTAAATCAATCATCATCAGAAGATTTTAATCTCTTGGCTGCTCACGTTGCATTCTACCGAGCTGACTGGCCTTTATTTACTCAATTAAAGCTAGAACAAAATCTTCATTATCAAGCGATCGCTTTAGTGGCAGCTAAAAATTTTGTCCATGGCAGCATAGATACTGCACTCGCTGGTTTTAAAAAAGCCCTACAGGCTAAAAACAAGCAAAAAAAACGCCGCAAAAATCAGTTTTTAAATGGGCCTTTAGGTTTGATGCATAAATTGTGTTTGTTGGTCAAAGGGGCTCAAGGTTACCCGCAAATACTTAGCGAAGCCCTGGCACAAATTGATTTTGAACGCGATAAAAGTCCAAACAATGCTATTTATTTGCCACTGAGTCGTGCAATGCGAACCCCCTTAATCGCGCTGCAAAATAAGCAGTCGTGCGATCACAGCTACCGTTTGTATCAGCAACAAATCAAAATGCACTTTTTTTGTGGTCAGCTCATCAATTTTGCTCTAGCGGTCACACGCTTCTGGTGCAATCAAGCACATAACGACGAAGATAAATCTGTTATCTCTGATACCCTGCAAAAATTTAATCAATCAGGCGCTAATTTATTTGTTTTATTGATGAACAATTTTAATAAAACCGACAAGCATCCATTGCTTGATTTAGCCAGTGCTTTTACTCCTAAAAATCAATGGCAGTTAGCCCTCAATCAACTGACTGGTCAAACACCAAACAGCAGCAATAAAATCCATTGGCTGCTTAACTTAACCGCAGACACTGTTGAACTACAATGCCTTCTAAAAACAAATAAGTCAGAATTAGAGTACAAAACCGATAAAGTATTAAACAACAAACAGTTATTTAGTGAAGAATATAACCACTATTTTAGTTTACAAGATAAACAGATCCGCCAATTATTAAACCAATTTGAGTATCAAGGTAAAACTTTCATCAGTACCGAAGCAGATGCGTGCATTTTTATGCTGCAAGCGCTAAATCATCATGCCAATTTATATCAAATGGCCGCCCCTGATCAGCCGCTACAGTTAAGTTATTCCGAGCCTTATCTTCAAATTAATCAAATCGAAGATAATTATTGTTTAACCATGCCAAATCTTCCTTCACGCTTTCAAATGAATAGACCGGCATTTAAAATAGTCAAACTAGCTAACCATCACTATCAATTTATTGTTTTTGGTTTCAGTCATTTAAGAATCGCGCAAGTGATTGGCGAAGAAGGTTTATGGGTGCCTACAGCAGCCAAACAAGAGATTTTAGCAACCATAACACAGATTGCGCCTCAATTAGATTTGATAACGTCTGATACCGAATTAAGCTCTGGTTTGGCTAAAGTTCCTTGCGAAACCGGTTTATGGCTTGATATTGAACCTTATGCTGCGGGTTTAAAATTTAATTGTTTTGTAATGCCGTTCGGCCCCAAGGGTCCGAGCTACCCACCGGCATTTGGTCAGAGTCTAGTCACAGCGCTTGTCGGGGGGCAACGCCTTGAAACGCATAGAAATTTAATTCAAGAGCAAGAAGACTTAGCGCAACTAGATATTTGTTGTCCGGGGTTTAGGGCCATGCACGGACATCAATTAGTATTAGAGGATAGTCAAAAAGCCTTAGATTTGTTAAGTCAAATACAAGCCTTTTCCAATCACCCTCAACCGAGTTTTAAATTAACGGTGCGCTGGCCAAAAGGCGTTAAAATAAGTTTATCTAAACCTCTAACCGCAAGCCAAATTCAATTATCAATTTATAAAAATCAACAATGGTTTGACTTTACCGGCGAAGTACAGATAAATGATCAGCAAACATTGAGTTTTCAGCAGTTATTATCCTTATACCAGCACCAGCAACGCCAATATATTGAGCTTAATCCTGAGCATTACCTACAGTTAAGCGACGATTTGAAACATAAAATGGATATGTTGCTGCAAATTAGCGAACAAGGACAATTTCATCCACTGGCTACCGAGCAAATGGATAAGGCTATTCAAGGAATGCGGTTAAAAACCCTGCATGGCTGGGCTGAACAAAAACGAGTCATGCAAGCGGCTTGGCGAGCAAAAATAAACCCACCTGCAGAGTTACGAGCAAATCTGCGTGACTACCAAAAAATAGGCATCGAATGGGCACTCAGGCTTGCAAGTTGGCGAGCTGGAGCCTGTTTAGCCGACGAGATGGGCTTAGGTAAAACGCTGCAAGCAGTTGCGATTATGTTGGCTCGGGCCAAAAAAGGCCCGTCGTTGGTCTTAGCCCCGGCCTCTGTTGTGTATAATTGGGCAAACGAACTGAAAAAGTTTGCACCCAACTTACACACCTATTCTTTGTCTAATTATTGCGATCATAAACAGCGAGTTGCCAAACTTGATAACACTAAACCGGGCGACGTTATCTTATTAAGTTATGGTCTTTTAGTCAGTTTAAAAGACGAATTAGCGGCGATTGAATGGACCAACTTGGTCGCAGACGAAGCACAAATGCTTAAAAACCCATTAAGCCAACGAACAAAAATTGTTTACGAACTCAATGCTCATTTTAAAATGGTCATGACTGGCACCCCTATCGAAAACGATCTGACCGAACTTTGGAGTTTATTTAGGATCATAAACCCAGGTTTATTGGGGAACTTAAAACGTTTTAACCAAAAGTTTATTCAGCCAATCGCTAACCAAGCTGACGACCCTATCGCTGCCAGCCAAGCCAAAGCGGGTCTTAAATTGTTAATAGATCCTTTTATTTTACGCCGCACTAAAAAATCAGTAGCAACTGAATTGCCCGAAAAAACAGAGATTTACCAGGGTTTAGAGCTAGCGACAGACTATCAGTCATTTTACGAAGCAGCGCGCCTAAACGCGCTCAAAATCATTCACAATCAGCAAACAGAAGGACCCTCTACGCAAAAAAATATTGCCGTATTAGCGCAACTCGTCAGGCTGCGCCAAGCGTGCTGTGACCCTAGGCTATTAATACCAAACAGCGACTTAAAAAGTCCAAAATTAACGGCGCTAAAAACGCTCGTGCCAGAGATAGTAAACAACGGCCATCAGGTGCTAATTTTTAGTCAATTTGTCGGTTTTTTAAAATTAGTTCAGGAAGCATTAGCACAAATTGGTATAGACTCTGCTTACTTGGATGGCGCCACGCCGAGTGATAAAAGGCAAAAGCAAATCAAAATTTTTCAAAACGGTGAAAAACCTGTTTTTTTAATCAGTTTAAAAGCCGGTGGTACGGGTTTAAATTTAACCGCGGCCAGTTATGTAATCCATTTAGATCCTTGGTGGAATCCAGCTGTCAGCCAACAAGCCTCGGATCGAGCACACCGATTAGGCCAAAACAAACCGGTGACCATTTACCATTTTTATTGCAAAAACACGATCGAATCTCAAATATTAGCGTTGCATCAAAAAAAATCTAAATTAGCTTATGATTTACTCGTTAACCAAGACCAGATTGTAAATACCAGCGTAAAAGAAATTCTTAATCTGCTTCAGACAAGCCTATAAATTTACATCTTAATTACTTAAACACTTTACTTTTTACTTAAAGGTTTTAGACTAAAGTTTATCTCTAACAACGGCGTATAGAGCAATAATGCAATCAAATAAACCACTAACGTTAAAAAAAGTTGCCTCAATTTTAAATGTTTCTACCGCAACTATATCCAACGCATTTAATCGTCCAGATCAATTGTCTGCTCGGCTTAGAGAACGGATTCTAAGTGAGTGCGAACGTCTTGGTTATCACGGTCCAAACTTAGCGGCCCGCTCATTGCGTAAAGGTGAATCAGGGGTCATAGGTGTTCTGTTAACTGATTCACTGGCTTATCATTTTACTGATGCGGTTGCCAACCAGTTTTTGCAAGGTATCAGTGAGGTATTAGAAAAAAATAATAAACAACTGCTCATGTTATCTGGCTGTAGCTCGGGTCAAATCGCGACAGGAATTGAAGCCCTGCCGGACGGCTTTATCATTTATGGAACACAAGATCACAACCCTCTGTTCGAACGCATAATTCGCCAAAACAAGCCAATAGTCACTGTCGATTTTGATTCACCCGATTACCCGTCGGTAAACATTGATAACCATGCAGCTGCATTTGAAATCGCCAATCACCTGTTGGCTCAATCAGTGGATACCTTAGCTATTTTAGGGTTGCGTTTAATTCACTCTGACCGTGTTTGTCGGATCACTCAAGACGAACTTTACGATCAGAGCGAATCTGTTTCCCGTCGGCGGCTAGATGCCTATATTGAAGCAATTAAAAATAATAATCTCGACATAGATGCAGAGCGCATTTGGCATATCCCGCTTAATTTGTACGAACAAGCTAAACAAGCTGCAAAAGAGGCTTTAACAAGTTTACCACGGGTAAATGGCATCATTTGCATGAGTGATACCATTGCACTGGCTGTATTGTCGGTTGCGCAAGAACTTAATATCTCAGTACCACAGGATCTCAAAGTCATAGGTTTTGACGATATTCCAGAAGCAAAACGAGCAACGCCGCCGCTTACTACCGTTTGCCAAGGCAGCAAGCTAAAAGGCCAATTAGCCGCAGAAGCACTATTAGACAAACATCAAAATACAACTAAACTCATGGTGCCAACAGAACTTGTGATCCGAAAAAGTTGTTAAAACGCACGAGTGAATTTGTTTTTAAAAAACCACTCGTAAAATTTTATTTTATCCATTAAATTTAAACAGATTACGTGTTTAGCCTCCGAAGTGTGCGAAGTTAGATTGTAATATTCTGATCTTCGTGCATAATTTTAAATGCAGTTTAATTTACCTTCAGTGACGATATGCAGTTCATTTTCGATCTATTCAATATTCCAGTTAATAGCTTATTAACAGATGGCAGCTACAACCCATGGTTGGTTATCCTGTCGTTGTTTGTTGCCATTATTGCCTCATATATTTCATTAAAAGTTTCTGAATTAGCTGCGCAAGATGAGCAAGCCTCTCTCCGTCACGGAGGTTTAATGGCAGGTGCTTTAGCCTTAGGCGGTGGGGTTTGGTCAATGCACTTTATCGGTATGACGGCGTTTACCTTATGTACCCCGGTTAGTTATCATTGGGGACTCACTATCGCGTCGATGATCCCCTCTCTTTTAGCCTCGTGGTGCGCATTATTTTTAATTAATCAAAAAAATATTGATACCCTGTCTCTACTCGTCGGGGGCGTTTTAGTGGGTTCGGGTATAGGTACCATGCATTATTTGGGCATGGCGGCAATGGAAATGGCCCCTTTGCTTCGTTATGACCTTGGTATCTTTTTATTGTCTATTTTAGTTGCTGTCGTGCTGGCAGTTCTTTCTTTATGGATCAAATTTGGTTTAAAAAAATCTACTTATATTCAATTGTCGAATTTTCAACTCACTTGTTTGTCGGCCATTATAATGGGTTTAGCTATTTCAGGTATGCATTATACTGGTATGGCCGCAGCTCGGTTTGTACTGCCACCTGGTCTTGAATTAAGTCAGCAAAACCAAGAAATTTCTCTTTATCTCGGACTCACGACAGGAGGCCTTACGTTAATCATTATCAGCTTAGTCATGTCTATCAATTATATGCTGAGATATAGAGAAAGCTCACGGTTAGCGACCGAAAATGCAACCCGAATTGAAGCCATAATGGATACAGCTATCGACGGCATTTTAACCATGGATGCAAATGGGGTGATTGTTTCAGCAAATAGAGCAACGGCCACTTTGTTTGGCTGGCAAGCTGAAGATTTAGTGGGTAACTCTATTAGCAAGGTCCTTACGAAAGAAATAAAAAGTGAATTTTTATTACAGTTAAATGCAGGCCAAAACCACTTTATTGGCCGCAGTCGTGAAATTCCCGTTAAAAATAAAACAGGTCAAACCGTGTATGTCCGTGTGGCTGTAGGCAAAGTTAAAGTCAGAGACAGACATTTATTTGTTGCTTTTGTATCTGACTTATCCGAGCGGGTAAAAATGGAGCAAGCGATTAGGGAAAGCGAAAGCAAGTTCCGGTCTTTGATTAGCAACATTCCAGGCATCGCATTTCGCTGTATTGACAATGACCAATGGCCGATGATTTACATTAGTGATGCGGTTGAGCAAATTACTGGTTATCCCGCACGAGATTTTCAACTACCAAACCCAAAAATCTCGTTTAAGGATTTAATACATCCATTTGATCGTGAAAAAATAAAACTATCAGAGGATAATGCTGGGCGATATTTATGTGAATACCGAATTATCAACCGTGACGGCAAAGTTAGATGGTTACACGAACAAGGTAGCCGAAGCCGCGATCCAGATACCCTAGAACTCTGTTTAGACGGTTTTATTATGGATATTACAGAACGCAAATATATGGAAGCAGAGCTGATCGAAGCAAAAGAAACCGCAGAATCAGCCGCAGAAGCACGTGCCGCTTTTACCGCGAATATGAGCCACGAAATTCGCACCCCTATGAATGCAATTATCGGTTTTAGCGACATCTTATTAGAAACCGATTTATCTAAGGAGCAAAACCGGCAGCTAAAAACCATCAATCAATCAGCTAAATCTCTGTTGCACTTATTAAACGATATTTTAGATAGCGCTAAACTGGACAAAGGAAAATTTGAGCTGGATATTAGAGATTTTTACCTTATAGAAGAAGTTGATGCGGTTATCTCAACCTTGTATATCGAAGCTAAACGCAAAAATATACGGTTAGCAGCACAAATTGCGAATGACCTCCCATCATGCTATCGCGGCGATCCGGATCGTTTGCGCCAAGTATTAACCAATATTGTTGGAAACGCGATAAAATTTACCCACAAAGGCAGTGTAAATATCTCGGTCAACAAAAAAGGTGAAGGTGTGCTAATTCAGGTTAGAGACACAGGGATCGGCATGGATAACCAACAAATTAATAGTATTTTCAACGCTTATTCGCAAGCCGATGCATCAATTAGCCGTAAATATGGCGGCACAGGTTTAGGTACGACCATTAGCCAAAAATTAATCCAATTAATGGGCGGCGAAATCAGTGTAGAAAGTGAACTTGGTAAAGGCAGCTGTTTTAGCATTTATATACCCCTAACAGAGAGCGATAGCTGTGCAATCAGTCGGGTCAATGAAAGCAAAATTGAATTACCACCATTAAAGATTCTGATTGTTGACGATATTCAACAAAACCTAGATCTGTTAAAAGTAATTTTAAAACGGCAGGGACATACCTGCATCTTAGCCCGTGATGGCGAGCAGGCTATCGTACGTATGAAAAACGACAGTGGTATTGATGTGGTTTTAATGGATCTGCAGATGCCGATTAAAGATGGTTTAACGGCAACCGCTGAACGGCGAGAATATGAATTGCAAAATAATTTACCCCAAATACCCATCATAGCGTTAACCGCTAGCGTTTTAGCCGAAGATCAAAAACAAGCTGAGCAAGCGGGTATGAATGGTTTTGCAAATAAACCAGTGGACGCCAATCAATTATCAAATGAAATTGCGCGTGTGCTAGGCATTACCACATCGACGCTGCGCGAACACGAAGATCTTGAGTTTGAGCAACTTATCAATGAAACGAAAGGGGTATCACTCTGGGGAGATAAAAATGCCTATTTTACCGAAATTCAAAGGTTTTTAACTCAACATCCAACGAACTCAGAAAAATTCTATCAATTATTAGATGATCATGATTGGGTGCAATTAAAACGATTAGTGCATACGTTAAAAGGCCTATCCGGTAATTTAGCTTTAATTCCATTAATGCAAAATTTTGCATTACTTGAGAAAAATATCGACAAAAAAAATGAAAACGAAATAAAACGCCTGTCAAAACTATGCTGTGAACAGATTACTTCGATTAAACAGGAAATAGATAACTATTTTAATGCGAAAAATGAGCAGCAAGGCTCAGTAAAGTCAACAATTGATTTCAAATCTTTGCTACCCTTAATAGCTGAAATAGAGGCGTTAATAGAACAAAACGGTTTTGACGACGGGCTAGTTGATAAACTTGCAAATGCATCTAGTGATCCAGATGTTAATCAGTTCTGCGAACTCATAATTGAACAAATAAACGATTTTGAATTTGAAGCCGCACAATCAACAGTTGAACAATTAAAAAGCTATTTAGCCGGGAACCAACAGTGACAAATGCAACTTCGGGCAAAGAAAAAATATTAATCGTTGACGATGAACCCGCAAACTTAAGAGTGTTAAAAAACATCTTACAAGGGCCGTACCAGTTGAGCTTTGCAAAAAACGGTGCTGATGCCTTAAAGTTAATTAAAAAAGATTTACCCGATTTGATATTGCTGGATATTATGATGCCAAATATGTCAGGTATCGAAGTATGCAAACGCTTGAAAGCAGATGAAACAACACGCATGATCCCTGTGATATTCGTTTCGGCGTTGGGTGAAGAAGAAGACGAGGCAACAGGTTTTGCCGTTGGGGCCGTTGATTACATCAGTAAACCTGTCTCTCCAACGTTAGTACGAGCCAGAGTTAAAAACCACTTGTCTTTAGTGAATGCCGCTGAACTTAAACGCACTCGTATGCAGGTTATTCAAGTGCTGGGCCGGGCCGCCGAGTACAAAGATAATGAAACCGGCATGCATGTTATTCGGATGAGCCACTACTCAAAAATATTGGCAATAGCTTATGGATTTACAGAGCAAGCAGCCGAGCAGCTTATGCATGCAGCACCTATGCATGATATTGGCAAAATTGGCATTCCTGACAGCATTATGCAAAAACCGGGGCGTTTAACCGATGAAGAATTTAAAATTATGCAGCAACATCCAGAAATTGGCGCTGAGATCTTAGGTGACTGCGATTCTGATCTACTTCGCCTAGCACGGACCATTGCCCTTACCCACCATGAAAAATGGGATGGCAGCGGTTACCCCAATCGGCTTGCAGGCGAAGCCATTCCTATTGAAGGCCGTATTGTGGCGTTAGCAGATGTATTTGATGCGTTAACCAGTAAACGACCTTATAAAGACGCTTGGTCTGTTGAAAAAACCATGGCGCTCATTCACGAGCAAAAAGGTCTACATTTTGATCCCGAATTGGTCGACTTGTTGACAGAAAACCTTGATAAAATTTTAGCAATTAAAGCCCAATGGCAAGAAAGCTAAATAAACCCCAAAATAAATACATGGACATCCAGTGACTGCTCATTTTATTGCCGCCATTAACGTTAGTGGCCCCGTATTAATCATACTTTTATTAGGTATCTTTTTCAGGCGGTTGAATTTATTGGACGGGCCTTTTATTGCCAGTGGTAATAAATTAGTTTTTAAAGTTGCCCTGCCCTCACTGCTGTTTTTAAGCACCGCGCAAGGCTCGATAAAAGAAAACCTAAATTTACCACTAATTGCATACGCGGTTGTAACCACATTGCTGTCTGTGCTCGCGGTATGGCTGCTTTATTTTAGAACGCAAGACTCCGGCAAACGAGCCGTGTTAACTCAATGTGCTTTTCGCGGCAACATGGGTATTGTTGGTTTAGCATTGTGTGTGAATGCTTTTGGTCAAAATATTCTACCGCATGCCGCTGTTTATGTTGCTGCATTGACCATTTTATATAATTTAATTGCAGTGGTTTTATTAACTGGCAAAGGCAATGGGGTATTGTCAAATATTTTAAAAAATCCACTTATCATCGCTATTGTGGCTGGCATTGCTTGGTCGTTAAGCGGTGTTGAGTTGCCAACTCTGGTATCGACTTCAGTTGGTTATTTGGCAAAACTAACGCTCCCACTAGCCCTTTTGTGCATTGGTGCAACCTTAGACTGGCGCAGCTTCAAATCTAACCAGGCCGCTACGAGCTTAAATACTTTATTAAAACTGATCGTACTACCTGGTTTGATCACTGCGGGAGGTTTTTGGCTGGGGTTCAGCGGCCATGACTTGGGCATATTATTTTTGATGATGGCATCACCAACAGCAGCAGCGGCTTATATTATGAGCAAACAAATGACTTCTCACGGCCAGCTCGCCGCAGAAATTGTTACCCTATCAACGCTGTTATGCCCGCTTAGCATTACCTTAGGATTGATGTTGTTGAGTTATTTGCAGTTAATTTAAAAGGTTTGGTTTTCGGAGCGCACCCTAATTTCCAGCTGATCTTGCTCGTTTGCAACCACTGCAACGACCATAGGCTGACAACACACTTGGCAGTCTTCGGTATATTCGTCACCAACCTCTTGCTCATCGACTAACAAGGAGATGGGCTCTCCACAGTATGGACAATAGATCAGTGTTTCTTGTAAGTCTTGCATCTGTGCGCTCCTGTACCTTATGTTTTACAACTGTTTAAAGTACTTACGAAGCACGGGCACTGGTGGATTAGAAGCTTAACAAAAAAGGCTGCACAAGCAGCCTTTTTAAGTTGATAAAAGCGTTAACTTAACCAGTAAACACTCTTGCATTACGGAACATTCTTACCCAAGGACTATCTTCTAACCAATCGTCGGGATGGTATGAGTTACTTACACTTCTGAATACACGCTCTGGGTGTGGCATCATTACGGTCACGCGGCCGTCTGTGCTGGCTAACGAGGTAATACCGGCTGGCGAGCCATTTGGGTTAGCCGGATAATCTGTTGTCACTTGACCATAGTTATTTACATAACGCAGTGCGACTGTGCCAGAAGCTTCAGCTTTAGCTAGCGTTTCAGCTGACGAAAATTCAGCACGACCTTCACCATGAGATACCGCAATCCCCATACGTGAGCCTTCCATACCAGCAAATAACACTGAGTTAGATTTTTGTACTTCAACCATGCTAAAACGTGCTTCAAAACGCTCTGAGTGGTTGCGAACAAAACGTGGCCAATGATCAGCACCAGGGATCAGCTCTTTTAACGTGCTTAACATTTGACAACCATTACAAACACCTAATGCAAAGGTATTTTCACGGTTGAAGAATTTTTCAAATTCATCTCGTGCTCGAGCATTAAACAAAATTGATTTTGCCCAGCCTTCACCTGCGCCTAGTACGTCACCATAAGAAAAACCACCACAAGCAACTAAACCAGCAAACTCATCTAACTGAATACGGCCGGATAAAATATCACTCATATGAACGTCTCTTGGCTCAAAACCAGCGCGATCAAACGCAGCGGCCATCTCTACGTGCGAGTTAACACCCTGCTCTCGTAAAATTGCCATTTTAGGTTGTAAACCTTTCGCAATATAAGGTGCTGCAACGTCTTCGTTAATATCAAAGGTTAACTTAGGCTGCATCCCAGGATCGCCTGCATCGGCTTTAGCCGCATACTCTTGCTCGGCACATTCTGGATTATCGCGCAATGATTGCATTTTAAGGGTAGTTTCTGCCCATGCTTGTCGCAACGAAACTCGGCTTTCATTGAAAACCAGCTTATCACCAAAACGGAAACAAACTTGATCATCACTCGTCGGTTGGCCAATAACAAAACTTAAGTCGGCTAAGTTATGTTCGGCTAACAAAGCTTTCACGGCTTCTAAATCATCGTTTTTAACTTGAATAACACCGCCTAGCTCTTCTGCAAACAAAACATTCAACGCGTTGTCACCCAACTCGCTCACATCTGCATACAAGCCAGTTTTGCCCGCAAATGCCATTTCAGCTAAGGTGGTAAATAACCCACCATCCGAGCGGTCGTGATAGGCCAATAACTTACCGTCGTTTAATAAAGCTTGCACGGCATTAAAATAGTTTTTAAGTAATTCAGGGCTATCTAAATCTGGCCCTTGATCACCTAACTGTTGGTACACCTGAGTTAAACACGAAGCACCAATACGGTTTTGTTTATTCCCAAGGTCAATCAGTATTAAGCTGCTATCACCTTTGTCGGTACGAATTTGCGGAGTGACTGTTTTTCGAACGTCTTCAACGCGTGCAAACGAAGTGATAATTAAAGATAAAGGTGCTGTAACGCTTTTTTCTTCGCCATCTTGGTTCCAAGCCGTTTTCATCGACATAGAATCTTTACCCACTGGGATGGTTAATCCAAGTGCTGGGCACAACTCTTCACCAACCGCTTTTACCGCTTCGTAAAGACCTGCATCTTCCCCCGGGTGACCAGCTGCTGACATCCAGTTAGCAGATAATTTAATGCGCTTTAAATCGCCTATGTTGGCGGCCGCAATATTGGTAATGCTTTCAGCTACGGCAACGCGAGCTGATGCAGCAAAGTCTAATAAAGCTAATGGCGTGCGCTCACCGACAGCCATAGCCTCACCATGATAGGTATCTAACGCGGCCGTGGTGACAGCTACGTCTGAAACAGGTACCTGCCAAGGCCCAACCATTTGGTCTCGTGCAACCATACCGGTAACCGAGCGATCGCCTATGGTAATTAAAAAGGTTTTTTCAGCAACTGTTGGTAATCGCAAAACACGATAGCCTGCTTCCGTGATATCAGCGCTTAATTGCATACCGTCGGCGCTGCGTGTGGCTGATTGCACATCTTTATGCATTTTGGGCGCTTTGCCTAATAAAACTTCAAGTGGTAAATCAATCGGCTGATTATCAAAATGGCTGTCATACAAGGATAAGTGCTGTTCAGAAGTAGCTTCACCTATCACAGCATACAAGGCCCGTTCGCGTTCACAAATGGCGGCAAAGATATCAAGTTTGTCGGCCGCAACTGCTAAAACATAACGTTCTTGTGATTCATTACACCAAATCTCTAATGGTGACATGCCAGGTTCATCGTTGGGCACGTCGCGCAAGTTAAAGCGACCACCACGGCCGCCGTCGTTAACCAGTTCAGGCATGGCATTAGATAAACCACCAGCGCCAACATCATGGATAAACGCAATGGGGTTTTCATCACCCATTTGCCAACATTTATCAATAACTTCTTGACAGCGACGCTCCATTTCTGGGTTTTCGCGCTGCACTGAGGCAAAATCCAGATCTTCACTAGATTGACCAGACGCCATTGAAGAAGCCGCACCACCGCCTAAACCAATGTTCATGGCTGGGCCGCCTAAAACAATTAACTTAGCACCGACTGGAATTTCGCCTTTTTCAACGTGAGACTGACGAATATTTCCTAAACCACCCGCTAACATAATAGGTTTGTGGTAACCTCGAACTTCGCGGCCATTAAAGCTATTCACTTCGGCTTCATAAGTTCTAAAATAACCTAACAGTGCAGGTCGACCAAATTCGTTGTTAAAAGCAGCACCACCCAGAGGCGCTTCAAGCATTATGTCTAAAGCACTAACGATGCGCTCTGGACGGCCATAGTTAATTTCCCACGGCTGAGTAAAATCAGGAATGTTTAAGTTAGATACAGTAAAACCAACCATGCCGGCTTTTGGTTTAGAACCGCGGCCAGTTGCACCCTCGTCACGAATTTCACCACCAGAGCCAGTTGCTGCCCCCGGGTAAGGCGAAATTGCTGTTGGGTGGTTATGAGTTTCTACTTTCATCAAGATTGCAATATCTTCTTGATGATAATCATAAATACCAGTTGCTGGATCGGCAAAATAACGCCCAGCGAAAGAACCATCCATGACTGCGGCATTATCTTTGTATGCTGATTGCACATAATCAGGCGTGGTTTCGTAAGTATTTTTAATCATTTTGAACAGTGACTTGGGCTGAGCCTCACCATCAATGGTCCAATCTGCATTAAAAATTTTGTGGCGACAATGTTCTGAGTTTGCCTGCGCAAACATATAAAGTTCAATGTCGTTTGGATTACGGTTTAAGCGTTGGAAATTTTCAACTAAATAGTCAATTTCATCATCAGCTAACGCTAAGCCCATGGTTGTATTTGCGTTTACCAGCGCTTCGCGTCCCCCACCTAAGATGTCAACAGAACGCAGAGGCGCTGGCTGAGCTTTTTCAAAGAGTGCTTCTGCTTGAGCCATTTCGCTATAAACCACTTCAACCATGCGATCATGGATAAGGCTTTTTAATTGATTAATGTCATCTTCGCTTAATGATTGCTCAGCTTCAATATAATAAGCGATGCCTCGCTCAATACGATTGACTTGAGTTAAACCACAATTATGAGCGATATCAGTTGCTTTAGACGCCCAAGGTGAAATAGTGCCAGGTCGCGGAATCACTAGTTGCAATATGCCTTTAGGCTCATGTTCTGGAATGGTTGGGCCATACTGTAACAGCCGACTAAGCGTGTTTTGTTCATGCTCTGATAAAGCATCTGACAAATCAACAAAATGCATATATTCAGCATAAATAGCGCTGATATTTAAATTAAGTTGATGACAACCAGCCAGTAATTTACTGACTCGAAATTCAGAAAGTGCGGGAGCGCCTCGCAAGATTTCCATAAGCCGTTTCACCTGAAAAACTAAATAGGATGGGTTTAAAGCCGCATAGTATACTCAAAATCGCAAAATATGCGAGCAACAAAGAATTGACCCATGCTACTGCATTCAGCTAACCTAAGTTATCGTTTTGCATAACAATACCTCAGATGCCGAAAAAAAACTCACAACACTGGTGTTTAGTGCTTGTTTTAAGCTGCTTATTGGCAGCTTGTTTTAATAATTATTCAGACAAAACACAGATCGAAAAAATTAAACAAGCTGGCGTGCTGAAAGTAGGCACAATCTACGGCTCATCAACCTATTATCTAGCGGCAGATGGGGCAGCTGGTTTTGAATATGAGCTTGCCAAAGCCTTTGCTGACAGGCTTGAGGTTAAATTAGAAGTTACCCCTGTTTACGACTTACACGAATTATTTGACCTATTAGATAACCACAAAGTAGACGTACTCGCAGCCGGTATTACCGCCAGTGAACAGCGTAAAAACCGTTATCGATTCGCACCGGCCTATCAAAACATTAGTGAGAAGCTAGTTTATAAACAAGGTGCTGAACGGCCAAGAGACTGGTCTGATTTATCTGGCAATCTGATTGTGACCGAAAAAAGCAGTCACCTTAATTTATTAAAAAAAATGGCTCCTGATACCCTAAATTGGTCAGAAACCAGTAATAAAGACAGCGAAGAGCTTATCCAAATGGTTTTGAACGGTGAACTGGATTACACCATAGTCGATTCAAATTTACTCGCTGTTAACCGCCGCATTTACCCTGAGCTGGCGATAGGCTTTACCATCAGAGACGAGCAGCAACAAGCCTGGGCATTTAATAAAGCACCAGATGATAGTTTATATGCTGAACTGATACGATTTTTTGGCGAATACAGAAGTTCAGGGAAGTACGCGCATCTGGAAGACAAGTATTTTGGCCACGTCCGTGACTTTGATTATGTGGATACTCGGGTATTTATTCGAGCGATCGCCGATGTATTACCAAAATATCGCCCCTGGTTTGAGCAATATGCCGAAGAATATAATCTAGACTGGAAATTATTAGCGGCACAAAGCTATCAAGAAAGCCATTGGAACCCAAAAGCCAGATCACCAACGGGTGTCCGTGGTATTATGATGTTAACGCGGCCGACAGCAAAACAAATGCAAGTCACTAACAGACTAGAACCGGAACAAAATATTCGTGGTGGAGCACGCTATTTATCTTCGTTACATCAGCGCATTCCTGCGCGCATCACTGAGCCGGATAGAACCTGGTTTGCGCTTGCTGCGTACAATATTGGCTTGGGTCATTTAGAAGACGCGCGGCGAATTGCTCAAGGCGCTGGCGCAGATCCAGATAAATGGCATCAAGTTAAAAAATATTTGCCGTTGTTACAAAAAAAGCGTTATTACAAACATACTCGGTACGGATACGCGCGCGGCACAGAAGCCGTCAACTATGTTGAAAACATTCGCCGCTACCATGACTCATTAGTGTGGTTTTTTGGCGGCCATTAAAAAAAACCAAAATCATAAAACTTTCATTTCACAGAACGGCGTTGGCAGGCTATTATTAACATACTGAATCACCTGTTCTGAAAACAGTATGTGGATACGTGAAGCCTGCCGTAAGGATATTCCGGCATTAAAACTAATTCGTCAGCAACACTCTGATAATCCCCTGCCGACATCGAAAGCGATCCCGGACATTTGTTATCAAAATTACCTCACCCGTTATGGTAAAGGCTGGGTTGCCTGCGTTGATCATAAAATCACTGGCTATGTAATCAGCTCACGCAAAGAAAGCAGCATTTGGGCGCTTTTTATCGATAAAAAATTTCAACGTCAAGGCCAGGGTAGCTTGCTGCTAACAACAGCGGCTGACTGGTTGTATATTAATGGCGCTGATAAAATTTATCTAGCAACAGCCATTAACTCTGCAGCCGAACATTTTTACCAGCAACAAGGCTGGCAACGGGGTGATTTGCTCAATAACGGCCAAGTGACCTACTCAAAAATTAGGCATTGTTTTAAAAATACTGGTTGACTATACAGTAAAAGGCCGCTTTAATACTGTATATTATATCAGTATTAATTTTTGAGTTCCGATTGCGGAGGCCACCAAATGTTAACCCGATTATTTGTCAAAGACTTTGCTATTGTTGACCAGCTTGAGATTGAAATCGATGCTGGCATGACCACTATTACTGGCGAAACCGGCGCAGGAAAATCCATTTCTATTGACGCTATCGGTTTATGTTTAGGGGCACGTGCCGATGCAGGTATGGTGAAAGCTGGCGCCGATAAAAGTGAAATTACCGCCACTTTTAACATTACTCAAATCCCTTCGGCTAGCCAATGGCTGTTAGAAAATGATTTATTAGAAGCAGATCAAGAAGACTGTATTATCCGCCGGGTGATCACTAAAGAAGGACGTTCTCGCGCTTACATAAATGGCGCGCCTGTGCCTGCTCAGCAATTAAAAGCATTAGCGCCATTATTAATTCATATTCACGGCCAACACGCCCATCAAATGCTGCTTAAAAGTGATTACCAGCTTTCTGTATTAGATCAGTTTGCAGCGCATAAACATTTATTGGCACAAACCCAACTGGCGTATCAAGGTTGGAACAAAATTAAAAACCAGTTAAAAGCATTACAAGAAGCACAAACACAACGTGACGCCAGAGCTCAATTGCTTGAGTATCAGGTTGCCGAGCTAGATGAATTTAACTTGCAAGAAGGCGAATTTAATCAGTTAGAAAGCGAATACAAAAAGCTTAATAATGCGGTCAATATTCTGCAAAACAGTCAGCAATGTTTTTCGATGTTGTACGATAATGATGAGCAAAATATGGTATCTATGTTGAAAATGGTTAATCAAAAATTAACCGAAGCCAGCCGCTTCGACCCTGCCCTGCAAAACATTATAGATATGCTTAACGACGCCGAAATTCAGCTCACTGAAGCCAGCTATGAACTACGTGATTATATCGAAGATCAAGAGCCTGACCCGCAGCGATTGGCGGAATTAGAAAGTCGTATGTCTACGGCAATGGATTTGGCACGCAAACACAAAGTAGAACCAGAAACGTTACCAGAAGTTCATCAAGCCCTTGCTCAAGAGTTTGATGAAATCAAACAAAATAACGCACAATCTATCAGCTTAGAGGCCGAAGAAAAGCAAGCCGGCGAACAATATTGGTCAGCCGCCGAAAAACTCACTGAAAGCCGACAAAAAGCTGCTAAAAAATTAGCTAAAGCGGTGACTGCAAGTATGCAACAGCTAAACATGCAGCAAGGGGTTTTTAATATTGCCCTTAACAGATTGGACAAAGCCTCTAAAGCGGGCTCAGATGCCGTAGAGTTTGAGGTATGCGCCAACCCAGGACAGCCGATGCAAGCCATTAGCAAAGTGGCATCAGGCGGTGAACTATCACGCATCAGTTTAGCAATTCAAGTACTGACCTCATCACAGATGGAAACCCCAACGTTAATTTTTGATGAAGTTGATGTTGGTATCAGTGGCCCAACGGCTGCAGTGGTAGGAAAAATGCTACGCCAAATCGGTGAGCACAACCAGGTGATGTGTGTTACTCACCTGCCACAAGTTGCTGCCTGTGGCCACCAGCAAATGCAAGTAAGCAAAACAACGGATAAACGTAAAACCACCACAAAAATGTATAAATTAACCGCAGAGCAGCGCATTAGCGAGCTTGCTCGTTTGTTAGGTGGTGATCAAATCACAGAAAATACCTTGCAAAACGCACGGGAACTCTTGGTGAGTTAAAATAGCAAAACTCAAATACACAGCTCAATTTTGTTGAAGTTTAGATACAAAAACCCCGCCTAAAAGCGGGGTTTTTATTTAAACAGGTGTTTTTTCACTCGCTATCATTTACGACAATAACTCTAACAAAGCTTGCACTGGGTGTTTAGGTTTAAAACCATCTTCCCGCTTTACTTGAGAGCGACAAGAATAACCAGTCGCCAGTATATTTTCCTGCGCTTGATTAGCCAGTTTAGGTTGCCAGCTTTGGCGATAGATGATCTGTGAGTTTTTTAAATGACTGGCTTCATGGCCATAAGTCCCTGCCATACCACAACAACCTACTGCCACAGGGGTTAATTTTGCGCCTGCTCTCGCGAATATCGCTTGCCAATCTTTTTGGGAACTCGCTGCCGAGGTTTTTTCTGAGCAGTGGGCAAACAACTTAAAGTTCTGTTGGTAATCTTTTGTTGTTTTTGGCAATGCCACTTGTTTTAACCATTCGTGCGGTAACATGACTTCAAAATCACCGCGTTCGTCAGCTAATACTTTATTGTACTCATCACGATAGGTTAATACCAAACTCGGATCTGTTCCCACCATAGGAATATGCAACTGCTGGAGCTGGTTTAAAAAGTCGGCAGCATTTTTAGCCGTTTTAGCAAACTGTCGTAAAAAACCTTTTACATGCTGCGGTTTACCATTTGGTAAAAACGGCAATAAAATAGCTCGATAACCAAGTCGATTAATGAGTTTAATCCAATCGGCAACCACATCTGCTTCGTAAAAGCTGGTGAAAGGGTCCTGCACAACCGCAACCAATTTTAATCGCTCACTTTCAGACATTTGCTGCAAGCGATTTAAGTCCCAATCCAATACATCTAATTGAGTCACTCGTTGCGCCAAAGTAGGCACGCTTAATTTTGGTGTGTCCACATAACCGACACTTTTTTCGATAAGTTGTGCCGTGACTGGATTTTGCACCAATGCATTAAACAAACGTGGTGCTTTTGCCATTAACGGTGCAGTTTTTTCAACCGAACCGACTAAATAATCTTTGAACGGGCGACTATAACGGCTGTAATACAAATTTAAAAAACGTGCTCTAAAACCAGGGACGTCCACTTTAATTGGGCATTGGCTAGAACAGGCTTTACAAGCTAAACATTCTTCCATTGATTGCATCACTTCATGCGAATAATCATATTCACCAGACTGTTTAGCTTGAGTATTGCGCCAGCGGGCAAACCAAGATGAATCCGACTCACCTTTTAAAATGGCTTTTTCTTCCTGAATAAAATCTATGCCTTGATTACCCAGCTGTCTTAACCACTCTCGCATTAAACCAGCACGGCCTTTTGGGCTATGGCGACGATCACGGGTTGCTTTATACGACGGGCACATAGGACTACTGGTATCCCAGTTAAAACACAAGCCGTTACCGTTACAATTCATCGCTGTATCGACACTATCACGCACTTGCACCGGAATTTGTCGGTCGTAATAACCACGTTTGGTCGCATCTACACTAACAATCGACTCTGAACTGTCTATTGGCGTACAGATTTTGCCAGGATTCACTCGGTTGTCTGGATCAAAAACCGTTTTTATTTTACGCAACTCGTTAAATAATTCTTCCCCAAAAAAGTCAGGACCGTATTCGCTGCGGTAACCTTTTCCATGCTCACCCCACATTAAACCACCATATCTGGCGGTTAATTCAACCACCTTATCTGAGATAGTGCGCAATACAGTTTCTTGCTCTGGATCTGTCATATCCAAAGCAGGACGCACATGCAATACACCAGCGTCTACGTGGCCAAACATGCCGTAATTTAAACCGTATTCGTCTAATAAGGTGCGAAATTCCATTATAAAATCGGCTAAATTTTCAGGCGGCACACCAGTGTCTTCGGCAAAAGCAATGGGTTTTTTAGGCCCTTTAGCATTTCCAAGCAAGCCGACCGCTTTTTTGCGCATATCATAAATCGTTTGAATACTGGCTAAGTCGGAAGTGACCTGATAACCAATCACACCACCTGAACCTGTTTCAATCAGGGCATCTAAGCGCTTACACAAAATAGCGAGTTTACCTTCAATATCACTGGCCTCTACCGCGTTAAACTCAACAATGTTTAGCCCTTCCATTATTTTGCCTGGTACATCTTGAATTAACGATTTTACGGATTCCCAAATAATATCTTCACGCGCTAAATTTAAAACTTTGCTATCAACGGTTTCTACCGATGTCGCTTGTGCTTCGACTAAAAATGGCGCATTGCGTAACGCAGATTCAAAACTGTCGTATTTCACGTTTACCAAGGTTTTAAACGGTGCAATTGGTGTGATATTTAGTTTAGCTTCGGCAACAAAACCAAGTGAGCCTTCGGCACCTGTGATCACTCGGCCTAAATCAAATTCAGTTAAATCCTCGTTAAATACATGCTCTAAATCATAACCGGTTAAAAAGCGGTTCATGCGTGGGAATTTAGCTAAAATTTGCTCGCGTTTATCGCGACACGTATTTAATACTTGACGGTAAATACGACCTGTTAACGAGTCTTGCTCGGCAATCTTTTCGGCTTCGGCGGTTGGCATTTTGGCCGTTTCTAAAATATCGCCGCCTAATAAAACAGTTTTCATCGCCAATACATGCTGACTGGTTTTACCGTAGACTAAAGATCCCTGGCCAGAGGCATCGGTACTGATCATACCGCCGATAGTTGCGCGGTTACTGGTGCTTAAGTCGGGTGCAAAAAAGAAACCATGTGGTTTTAAAAAAGCATTTAACTGGTCTTTAACGACCCCACTTTCAACTTTAACCCACCCTTCTTCGGCGTTAAAATCTAAAATATGATTCATGTGGCGGCTCATATCCACCACTATACCAGAAGTTAACGATTGACCATTCGTGCCAGTTCCACCACCTCGCGGAGAAAACTTAACTTGTTTAAATTCGTCTTTGGCCGCGAGTTTGTTTAGAACGACTAAGTCGTCAGCATGCTTTGGCAAGACCACAGCTTGCGGTAAGTTTTGATAGACACTGTTGTCGGTAGCCACTGAAAAACGACTCGCGTATGTGGTTTCTATCTCACCACTAAAATCAGAAGCTTCTAATGCGCTCAAAAATGCTAAATATTCTTTTTTAATTGCGTCAACTTGGGTCAGACGTGGGATCATACGGCCTTGCTCAATTACTGAAATTGACGCAAATTATATCAAAACTTTAGATTCTCGTATCGCGCTTTTTAACTTAAAAGTTGTTTTTAGTGCTCTACAAAAACCATTTTATGGCGCTCAAAACCCTTAGATTCAGCAAATTGTATAAGATTATCAAGTTTTGTTTTTTCAATTTTAGGGCTGCGCGACAAGATCCAAAAATAATCTCTATCTGGACCCGTTACCAAAGCCGTTTGATAATCGTTATCAAGCGAAAAAATAACATAAGAGGAATAAAAAGGACCAAAAAAAGAGACCGCCAGATGTCCTTTCGTTTTATCATCAACAAAATGAGCTTTTCCTTCAGCCTGCTGCCAACGCGACTCTTCTGGATCAAAACCTCGGTTGATCACTTTCACATCACCATTTGGTTTGAGCGAATATTCGGCAGTAACTTGGCGCAATCCTTCTTCAAAACTATGATCGTAACGGGCAATTTCGTACCATTTTCCCAGATACTTAGATAAGTTAAAATTGTCAACCGGTTGGATACCCGATGGCGTTGAGGTACAAGCGGCTAACAATACAATTGCACACAATACAAGCTGCTTCATTTTTTTCTCCTGCAAATAAAATTTTATTACGCAAGTTGAATGCTTTTAGACTATTTTAAAAAAAATAATTGCCGCAGTTACATTCGTAGTGACACTAAAATTTAGTTTTGAGTTGTTCGTGTATGGCGCTCTGGGCACCGGCTTAGATAAAAGTTAGTGCTAGACACTTGATACCGGAAACACCAATGTGAAACTCAGATACTATCTAATTATTATTTTTATCTTTTTTACGTCGGTTCAGACTATTCTCAATTTATATCTGTTTAAAAATTACCAAAAACAATTAATTACCGGTAATGTAGCCTCGATTTCACAAATTGAGTTGAACCTGATTAATGCCTCTGCTGATCTATTTGATGATACAGTAAATATGATTGCCAGTCGCACTAGCTTGATTCAAGCTGTTGTCGCTTGGCAGCAACATCAGGATGTCGAAGCAAAAAACAACATTAATGATTTGATATTAGATACTTACAATAGTTTTAATTTGGTAAAATGGATTCAGGTATACGACGATAACGGACAAATAATCACTTATGCTCCACGTTCAAATACAATCCAGCCTTTAAATTATGATTATGCGAACAATATGGTTGCGGTTGCTGAAAATCAGAAGATAGTATTGCGCATTGAAAAGCCATTAATCTCTAATCAAAAAACGATAGGTTCAATTGAGATTGCTTTTAATAGCAATTTCATCCACAAAATTATTGCCCGAAGCAACCCAAGTGGTCTGCCAGTTGAAACCGTTTTAGCAGCCCGTATGTTAAGTTCAGAGGAAACCTTTGTAACTTTTAACACCGGCGAAGACACCAAAATTAGATCCGCTAGCCTGACCGTTGCTAAAGACAGTCCTATTGGCAAAGCGCAATCAGGTCAAACCGGCGTTTGGGATGGTGTGAAAGATGAAAGTGGCCGCAAGCTACTCGCAAGCACCCACTATTTGGATGAACTTCAGCTTGCTGTGATTGGCCAAATGGAAGTATCTGAACTTGATGCTTTAATAAATAAAAATTCGCAGCAAATTTTTAAGGTATATTTATATGCTGCTTTTACCGCTATTTTATTCTATTGGTTAATAGCTGCTAATATCACCCGCCCTTTGGTCCGCGTAAGCGAAAATGCCAAACGCATTGTTAAAAATAACCATATTCCACTTTATCAACCCAATTACATTTCCGAGATAAATCAATTGCAAGACAGCTTGATTAAAATGGCAAAAAATCTAAAAAAGAAACAAAAAAACACTCACGATAGACATCAAGCACAAACCAAACAACTAAAACTAGCCGCTAACTTAGACCCGCTTACAGGTTTGTATAACCGACGTGTCATTGATACTGAGCTTCCCAAAGAAATTAATCGTGCGCTGCGCTACCAACACCCTTTATCTTTGGCCATGGTAGATTTAGACCATTTTAAACAGGTTAATGACACCTATGGCCATTGCGCCGGTGACCAGGTACTTTCAGCAGTTGCAAAACATTTAATAAAAAATGTTCGTAAAACTGATTCTGTCATGCGCTTTGGCGGTGAAGAATTTTGTATATTAATGCCATCGTCAGATCTTAAAAGTTCATTTCATTTGTTAAATCGTCTTCGCCTCGGTATCGCTGAGCTCACTACTTTTTATCAAGCACAAAACATACGTATTACCGCAAGCTTTGGTTTAACCGCACTAAGCGAAACAAACGACACCTCAGAAAACCTTATTGAACAAGCTGATCAAGCGTTATATAAAGCAAAACAAAATGGCCGAAATCAGGTTATCTGTTACCAACAAAATTAGTTTATCAGGCTAACATAAAACCGATCCGAATCTGCCGCGGTTACCATTTTAATTTGTTGGCCTTTTAGCAGTTCTAAAACCGCCAGAAAAGTAACCACAACTCCGCTTTTTCCTTCTTCTACAGTAAAGAGTGCAATAAATTCGATTTGTGCTGTCTCGCTTAAACGCTCTAAAATTAAACTCATCCGTGCCCGAGTAGATAAAGTTTCGGCTTTAATTTGGTGGTGTTTGAAATGGCTGGCTCTTTTTAGCACGCCCGCAAATGCAATGACCAACTCACGTATATCCACATCCGGCTCAATCAACACGGATTCACAATCGGGAACAAATACACTTTGACTAAAAAAATCCCGCTCCAGCCTTGGTTGCTCATCAAGTGCAACAGCGGCTTTTTTAATCACTTCGTATTCTTTTAAGCGACGCACAAGTTCAGCTCTAGGATCGGCTTCTTCTTCATCATCTTTAGCTAGTTTAGGTAATAAAATACGGGATTTTATTTCTGCTAACATCGCGGCCATTAGCAAATATTCGGCCGCCATCTCTAAATCGACTTCTTTCATTAGCTCAACATATTCCATGTACTGCTCTGTCACTTGTCGGATTGGAATATCAGCAATTTCAAATTTTTGTTTGCGAATTAAATATAATAATAAATCGAGAGGCCCTTCAAATGATTCCAAAATCACTTCAAGCGCATGTGGTGGGATAAACAAATCTTCCGGTTTGTTTATTAATGCTTCGCCCTTGACATAAGCCAAAGGCAGCTCTCTTTGTATCGCGGCCTGATTCATTATTCAAATGGCTCAGTATTACCATTGCCAGCGCGCACAACCACAGGTTGCTCATCGTATAAATCTATCACTGTGGTGGGCGTTTCTTGCAAAATGCCACCGTGAATAATTAGATCGACACTATGCTCTAACTTATCTCGGATCTCTTCCGGATCAGCTTCGGCAAAATCATTGCCTGGTAAAATTAAACTGGATGACATCAGTGGCTCATCCAACATCTTTAACAGCTCAAGGGTGATAGTATTGTTCGGGATCCGAATCCCAATGCTTTTACGTTTAGGGTTTTGTAAACGTCGAGGCACTTCTCGGGTTGCTTTAAAAATAAAAGTATAGGGTCCAGGCGTATTATTTTTTAATAAACGAAAACTGGTATTACCTACTTTAGCGTAAACAGATAATTCAGAAACATCTTGGCAAACCAGGGTAAAATCATGGTCCATGTCGAGTGCACGAATGCGGCATATTTTTTCTAGCGCCTGTTTATTTCCAACTTGGCAGCCAATGGCATAACCTGAGTCGGTTGGATAAACAACCACTCCACCTTGGCGGATGATTTCAACCGCTTGTTTAAGTAACCGGGCTTGCGGATTGTCTGGATGGATATAAAAAAATTGACTCATAAAAACACTCCCGGGTTTAACCCCTTGTCAAAAAAGACCAGTTATGCCAAATCGGCTGACATAACTCTGGTAATGGTAATAGTTGGCCAAGTTCGTTATGCCCGCCAACTCGATGAAAATCAGAACCTTGTGATGCGCTTAAATTAGCCTGCTTAGCATAATTAGCTAATTGAATGAGTTCATTATTATTTTGTCTAGGTAAACCGACCTCAATTGCATCCCCTCGCATTTGAGCAAATTCGGTGACTAAACGGCGTACCCATTTATTATTTAAATCATAGCGTGTTGGATGTGCAAGTACAGCTTGCCCGCCAGCGGCGTGAATTAATTCAATCGCATGTTCGGGACTCATCCACTGCGGCGGGACATAAGTTTTACCTTTGCGGCCAAGATATTTATCAAATGCTTTTTGGATATGGTTTACGTAACCCTCCTGCAATAAATATCGTGCAAAATGCACCCTAGAAATACTATCCCCTTTGGCCATATCGCTTATTTTTTCAAACAAAGCATCGCCATCTAATTCGGGGAGCACTCGCGCTAACTTTTCTGCAATTTTACGAGCACGTGTTTCACGAGATGCAATTTGCTGTTGCAGTGCCTCGGTTAACGCTGCATTGTCCGGCGCAATATTTAAACCAAGGATATGGATCTCAAATCCATGCCAACGGGTTGATATTTCAACACCATTAATCAGTTGCAATGCTAATTTGTGTTTTTTGATCGCATCAGCAGCTGGTATTAAAGCATCAATGCAATCATGATCTGTGATTGCCAATACCTGCACATCTTTATTCGCTGCTCGCAACACTAATTCTTCAGGGCTCAATTCACCATCGGAACAAAAAGTATGGCTGTGAAGGTCTATTTTAAATCGAGCGCTCAAAGTAATTCCTTAGTGTTAATTTAAAAAAAGGTTGACTTTAACATGAATATAGGTTTCATTAGACATATTAATTATTTATGGAATTTCAACCGTGTACACAGCAAAACAAACAACTCAATTAACTTTAATTTGGTGGTGGAGCTTCACTTAGGTGCGGGCTAGCTGTGTATTGTTGCAATTTTAAGCAAAAAAGCCCGCAAATGCGGGCTTTTTTATTATCTGCTGTGTAACAATAGCAAAAACAAAGGAAAAAAGGCAAAATATGCAAAAATTTACAGTCAACTTAGGTTCTTGGCGAAGCTGTTAAATCCTCAAAGTCCCTTAATTTTGTGATTAACAGCGAAAAAAGATTATGAATACAAAGATTACGAGCATTAAAAAAGAAACCCAATATATTGCCGATCCACTTAGGGTTTATCATCAGTTAGCAAAAGACCACTGTTACTCTCTGTTGTTAGAGTCGGCCGAAATTGACAGTAAAGATAATTTAAAAAGTATTTTGCTTTTAGACACATGTTTACGCATTGAATGTAACCACAGAAATGTTGAACTTGAAGCGTTTAATGCAAATGGTCAAAGCGTGATTTCGGCTTTGGCTGATTCGCTAGCTCAGTACGTAAAATCACATAGCGAAAATACGCTTAAGTTTAGTTTTGCGCTACCAGCCCCCGGTTTAGACGAAGATGAACGTTTAAAAACCACTAATCCATTTGCCGTTTTACGACAAATATTAGCGGCCGAATACGAGCAGGATGCACCGTTTTTAGGTGGTGTATTTGGTTATGACCTGTTAGCTGTTGTAGAAGAACTGCCAGAGGTCCCAACGGGTGAAAATAGCTGCCCTGATTATGTGTTTTATCTAGCTGAAAATTTGCTTATTTGTGATCACCAAGCGCAATCAGCGGAGCTTATACATTTTAATTTCAGCCCAAATGACAACGGTGGAGCCGATAGCTTAGCTGAATACCATGAGCAATTATTAAACCTGTCGAATGGTGAAGGTAATCAAACAATTCCAGCCGCTGATCTTGAAGTAAAAGTAGATATCTCAGATGCTGATTTCTGTCAGGCAGTAGAAAACTTGAAGGAGCATATAAAAGCAGGTGATATCTTCCAGGTTGTGCCATCTCGCACTTTTAGTTTGCCTTGCCAAGATTCAGTCGCGGCGTATCGCGTATTAAAAAAACAAAACCCGAGTCCCTATATGTTTTATATGCGTGATAAGGACTTTGAACTTTTTGGCGCATCTCCAGAATCTGCGGTCAAATATACCAAAGCTAGCAACGAAGTCGAAATTTATCCAATTGCAGGCACACGCCGACGTGGATTTAATGAAGATGGCAGTATCAACGCTGATCTAGATAGCCGAATTGAACAAGAGCTTAGAAGTGATAAAAAAGAACTAGCTGAGCATATGATGTTAGTGGATTTAGCACGCAATGATGTTGCTAGAGTTAGTGAACCTGGTACTCGCCATGTTTGTGACTTGCAAAAAGTTGATCGCTACTCGTATGTTATGCACCTGGTCTCCCGAGTTAAAGGTAAACTGAGATCAGATTTAGATGCTTTGCATGCATATCAAGCTTGTTTAAATATGGGCACTTTAATAGGGGCACCTAAATATAGGGCAGCCGAACTAATTCGCAAAACTGAACAAAAAAGGCGCGGAAGCTACGGCGGTGCCGTTGGTTATTTAAACGGTGACGGCGATATGGATACATGTATTGTTATCCGTTCAGCCTTTGTAAAAAACGGCACAGCGCACGTACAAGCAGGTGCTGGGGTTGTTTATGATTCAGACCCTCAATCAGAAGCAGATGAAACGCGCAGCAAAGCACAAGCTGTGATCAATGCGATTGTGACCGCGCAGGAGGCCTAAAATGAAAACCAGTGTATTTTTATTAGATAACTTTGACTCTTTTACTTATAACCTTGTAGACGAGTTAAAAAATATGGGTTTCGAGTTGATTGTTTATCGCAACAATGTCACCGCCGAAGCCATTTTCGATAAAATGAACGCCACTCAAGGTAAAGTTGTATTAATGCTTTCGCCCGGTCCTGGTACCCCATCGGATGCCGGTTGTATGCCAGCGCTGATAAAAATGGTTAAAGGCCACTACCCCATTATTGGTATCTGTTTAGGCCATCAAGCGATAGTAGAATCATATGGTGGAAAAGTTGGACGTTCAGGCGAAATAATGCATGGTAAAGCTTCGCCGATAAAACATAACCATCACCCTGTTTTTAAAGATATGGCTAATCCACTTTTTGTTGCCCGGTATCATTCGTTAATGGCGAGTGAAATGCCACAATCATTGAGCTTAATTGCCGAAGTTAACGATATTCCAATGGCAGTGATCCACGAAGAAGATAAAGTATTAGGGTACCAATTTCATCCCGAAAGCATACTAACCACCTTTGGTTCAAAATTATTAAAACAGAGTTTACATTATTTAACCCAGAGCCAAACTGAGGAGACGATAGCCTAATGTCACTAATAAATAACGCACTGGACGGCTCAAATTCTAGTATTGATGAATCACAAGCGTTTTTTAACGACGTAATGCAAGGTGACGTAGACCCTGTCGTGCTTGCTGCTGTGTTAGCTGCACTTAAAGTTAAAGGTGAAACACCTGAAGAAATTGCAGGTGCAGCGGCGGCAATGCGTAAAGCCGCATTGCATTTTGACCGTCCCGACGATTTAATTGCCGATAGTTGCGGCACGGGCGGGGATGGCGCAGATACCATCAACATTTCAACCACTAGTGCGATTGTGGCCGCTGCTTGCGGGTTAAAAATGACCAAACATGGTAACCGCAGTGTCTCTAGCAAATCTGGTTCTTCTGATTTATTAGAAGCACTAGGGGTTAACTTAACCCCAACCCCTGAGCAAGCACGTAACTGCCTTGACCAATGTGGCATTTGTTTTTTCTTTGCGCCGCAATACCATGCTGGCGTAAAACATGCGATGCCGGTTAGACAAAAGCTAAAAACGCGAACACTTTTTAACATCTTAGGGCCATTAGCAAATCCTGCCTGCCCTGATATCCAGTTATTAGGTGTTTATAGCCCTGATTTAATCCGTCCAGTTGCCGAAACTTTAAATAAATTAAACATTAAACGCGCTATGGTCGTACATGGCTCGGGGCTGGATGAAATCGCTTTACATGGCGAAACCCAAGTTTGTGAGATTAACCAAGGCAAGTTAACTGAATATCGCTTGAGTCCGGCCGATTTTGGTTTACCTAAATGCCAGCTCGCTGACATTAAAGGCGGCAGCCCACAAGAAAATCAGCAAACCTGCTTAGATATGCTCAGTGGCCACGGTAAAACAGCGCACTTAAATGCCGTTGCGGTTAATGTTGCGGCCCTGTTGTGGATGTCCGGCATTAGTTCGTCATTAAAAAGCGGCGCAGAGCGCGCACTAGATGCAATGCAATCTGGTAAAGCACTTAAAACTCTAAAAGATTTTGCGGAATTATCAAATGCCTAATGTGTTAGAAAAAATCTGCTTAGACAAAGCAGAAGAATTAAAACTTCAAAAAGAAACGTTTAAATTAGAAAGTTTTATCGATCAGTTAACGCCTTCTGATCGAAGTTTGTATGACGCACTTAAAGCTCGCCAGCCGGGTTTTATTCTTGAGTGTAAAAAAGCCAGTCCATCAAAAGGCTTAATTAGAGAAGTATTTGATTTAGACGAAATCGTTTCCGCGTATAAAAATTATGCATCTGGTATCTCTGTCTTAACCGACAAAAAGTACTTTCAGGGCGATCATGAATATTTAAAATATGTTCGTAGTCAGGTCAAGCAACCTTGTTTATGCAAAGATTTTTTTATTGACCCCTATCAAGTTTATTTGGCACGTTATTATGATGCAGATGCCATTTTATTAATGCTGTCGGTATTAAATGATGAGCAATACAAAGAATTAGCCGCTTTGGCCGAACAGTATCAATTAGATATTTTAACCGAAGTCTCAAATCAGGTTGAATTAGACCGAGCGATAGCGCTAGGCGCCAAAATTATCGGTATTAATAACCGTAACCTACGTGATCTGTCGACCGACTTGCAAACCACACGCGAGTTAGCACCAAAAATACCAAAGGATCGCATTATTATTAGCGAGTCAGGCATCTACACCCATGATCATGTCAGCGAACTAAGCCGTTATGCAAATGCCTTTTTAGTCGGCAGTTCACTGATGGCGCAAGCTGATTTACCCGCGGCTGTGCATAAACTCGTGGTGGGCGAAAACAAAGTCTGTGGGTTAACCCGAAGCCAAGATGCCGCTGCGGCAAAAGCGGCCGGTGCGGTTTATGGTGGTTTAATTTTTGCCGAAAAATCTCCACGCTTTGTGACTTTGCAACAAGCGCAAGCGATTTGCCAAGCGGTTGATTTAAATTATGTTGGTGTATTTGTTAATGCACCCATCGCCACCGTCGTCAATAATGCCAAACAGCTCAATTTAGCGGCTGTGCAGTTGCATGGGCAAGAAACCCCTGCTTATATCTCTGAATTAAAATCGGTGCTGCCCGACACTTGTCAAATATGGAAAGCCTTTAATCCCGAGCAAGAGACACCTCCCCAAGCGCCCGAAGTATCACGTTGGCTGCTTGACTCAGGATCTAAACAACAACCAGGTGGCACTGGACACCCCCTTAACTGGGATACATTAGATAATGCCAAGATCCCACAACCTTTTATGTTGGCGGGCGGTATTAATCCGGAAAACGTGGCTGCTGCAAAACAAACAGGAGCCATCGGCTTGGATATTAATTCAGGGGCCGAAAGTGCACCGGGCATTAAAGACAGTGACAAATTAAAACGTATTTTTTCGCAGTTAGGCTGCTAACAGAATTGAGGTTACAATGACTAAACAATTAGACGCCTACTTTGGCGAATTTGGTGGCATGTATGTGCCAGAATTGCTTGTACCTGCGCTCGAGCAATTAGAACAAGAGTTTATCAAATCACAAGAAGATCCAGAGTTTAAAAAAGAGTTTGAAAGCTTATTAAAAGAATATGCTGGACGCCCAACACCGCTGACTCTAACGCGTAACTTTTCGCCAAACCCAAAAGCAAAAATTTACCTCAAACGAGAAGATTTATTGCACGGTGGTGCTCATAAAACCAACCAGGTTATCGGACAGGCTTTATTAACCAAACGCATGGGTAAAAAACGCGTGATTGCCGAAACCGGTGCCGGCCAACATGGGGTAGCAACGGCACTCGCCTGCGCCCTACTCGGTTTAGAATGCCGTATTTATATGGGTGCAAAAGACTGTGAACGCCAGCAACCTAATGTTTTTAGAATGAAGCTAATGGGCGCTGAAGTGATCCCTGTAAACGCAGGTTCAGGTACCTTAAAAGATGCAGTTAACGAAGCGCTGCGTGATTGGTCGGCTAACTACGAAGAAAGCCATTATTTGTTAGGCACGGCCGCTGGTCCTCACCCTTTTCCAACTTTGGTACGTGAATTCCAACGAATGATCGGCACAGAAGCCCGCGAACAAATATTAGAAACTGAAGGCCGTTTACCTGATTATGTACTGGCTTGTGTTGGTGGGGGTTCAAATGCTATTGGCATGTTTGCCGACTTTATTGATGATGACGGCGTTAAACTAGTCGGTGTTGAACCAGGTGGCCATGGTTTATCAACATTAAAACATGGTGCAACCTTATGTAAAGGCACGATTGGTGTATTACACGGCGCTATCACTTATATCATGCAAGATGAAGATGGACAAATCGAAGAGTCGTATTCGGTTTCAGCGGGTTTAGATTACCCGGCCGTTGGTCCTCAACATGCCCATTTACATAAAACTGGCCGTGCCCAATATGTTGCTGCTACCGACGAAGAGGCTCTAGCGGCATTTCAAAAACTTTGCCGCTGCGAAGGAATTATTCCAGCATTGGAGTCGTCGCATGCGCTTGCGTACGCGACTAAACTAGCCGAAAACGTAACAGAAGAAACCATTATCGTAGTCAATTTATCAGGCCGTGGCGACAAAGACCTAACCCACGTTCACAATGTACTTGAGCAAGGAGGTCATTATGAGTAACCGTTACCAAACATTATTTAGCCAACTAAAAGAAAAAAAACAAGGCGCTTTTGTTCCTTTTGTAACGTTAGGCGACCCAGATTTAGAAAGCTCATTTAACATAGTTAAAGCCCTCATTGATGGAGGTGCAGACGCGCTCGAATTAGGGATCCCTTATTCTGATCCTATTGCTGACGGACCTACGATCCAAAAAGCAAATATTCGTGCATTAGAGGCTGGCGTAAAACCCAAACACTGTTTTGAGCTATTATCCAAAATTAGGGCCTATAACAGTGAAATCCCTATCGGCTTATTATTGTACAGCAACTTAGTTTTTGCCCGCGGCATTGATAACTTCTATAAACTATGTGCCGACATAGGTGTTGACTCAGTCTTAGTTGCCGATGTGCCAGCGCGAGAAAGCGCTTTATTTAGACAAGCAGCCGCTGCACATCAAGTGGATGCTATTTTTATTGCACCACCGAATGGCACAGATGCTTCATTAAAACGGGTTGCTGAATATGGTACTGGGTATACTTATCTTTTAAGCCGAGCCGGTGTCACCGGGACTGAAACTGAAGCCGCTATGCCGGTTGAGCGCATTGTCGCTAAACTGAAAGAGTACAATGCACCACCCACCTTATTAGGGTTTGGTATTTCTAAACCGGAACATGTCAAAGCCGCGATCCAAGCAGGTGCCAGCGGAGCTATTAGTGGTTCAGCCGTGGTTAAATTAATTGAAAATAATTTAGCCGATCCGACAAAAGCCGCACAAGAAATTGAGTCGTTTGTTAAACAAATGAAAGCCGCGACCCAAGATTAATAGAGAGACTATATGCAAAATATTTTTGAATATCTGCACATCGGGGTATTTTTTGTCGTTTATAAAATGTACGACATTTATATCGCGACCGCAGCATTAATCGCCACCACAGGTGCGCATTTGATTTATGCCTGTATTCAACAAAGAGGGCTAGCGAAAAAACAGTTAGCCATGTTCTTGATTGTTTTAATTATGGGTGGTTTAACACTCTACTTTAGAGATGATGCGTTTATTAAATGGAAAGTTACCGTGGTAAACGCGGCATTTGCAATCGGTATTTTTATTAGCCAAGCAGTATTTAAAGTATGCCCAATGGAAAGTTTGTTAGGCAAAGAAATACAGCTTCCAAAAACACTTTGGGCAAAAATTTCGTATGCTTGGGCCGGCTTTTTTGCCGCGATTGCAGTATTAAACATATATATTGCGTATGAATTTTCGCAAGATTTTTGGGTCAATTTTAAGCTGTTTGGTATTATGGGGCTTACTTTGGTATTTACCATAGCAACCATTGCTTGTATTTATCCACACTTGCCAAAAGATAATAACGAGGACAAATCTTAATGTGGTATCTAATTTATAGCCAGGATGTTGAAAACAGCTTACCGTTACGTAAAAAAGCTCGAGCTGATCATCTTGCCCGCTTAAATGAGTTAAAAGATCAGGGTCGGTTGTTAGTGGCAGGCCCTAATCCAGCAATTGATAGCGAAGAACCAGGTGATGCGGGGTTTACCGGTTCAACTGTGATTGCTAAATTTGATTCTTTAGAGCAAGCACAAACTTGGGCTGATGCCGATCCTTATATTGCCGCTGGTGTTTACCAAAAAGTTGAAGTTAAACCGTTTAAAATTGCGATTGCTTAACAAGATAACCAGCTATTTGGGTCGTTAAATCAAAAAATAAAAGCCGGTGACATTAACAGTCACCGGTTTTTTATTGAGCTTGTATCTATCTTAAATTTGCTTTGCTGACTAATAATAGTTGCGTTTGCGTTTAGTAGAAATTGTTGCAATATATCCATGCCAAGTCGCAAAAGCCAGCAGCGGCATAATAATTAAAAACGCGATGAACTGGGTCAAAAAGCCAATTACCACAAATCCCAAAATTATCAACGCCCAAAACATCATCACTAATTTATTTGACCACACGGCATTAACACTCGACAAAACAGCTGTCATTAAATCAACCTTACGCTCGACCAAAATCGGTTGAGTAAACGCACTAATTAAAAATACAAACCCCGACATTAATGCACCCACACCGACACCCACCATTAAAAATGGCGCCAAATCCGCTAACTCAACTTCAACATACGGTGGATAAAGGGCGTGAATTAATGATGCGATCCGCAACCAAAAAATCATAATCACGGTAAGCAGCAGCGCAAACCCCCACTCATGGACATTGTTTCTGTGCATGGCTCTAATACTGTGCCAAAGTGACGGTTTGTGTCCTTTTTCAAACTCCCAGCTTACGTCATATAATCCAGCGGCCAAAAAAGGCCCAATGAGCATAAAACACACAATCGCAGGCGCAATCACTAAGTGGTTATCTGTTAACGATACCAAATACATTATTAACATAGGTACCAAGGTAAAAATAATACCGTAAAATAAAGTGACCAGTGGGGCGCGCGTTAAATCAACAAAGCCTAATCTAAGCCACTTTATCGGATCACTGAATTCAAGTTTATTGCAAGGGATAACTCTGCCGAGCTCATTATCGTGCAGAGCATTTTCTTCTTTGCGCATTGTGTGTGCCATTGTCTAATCCTCGTGCTCATGTCTAGTTAGTAAACCGCTTTTATAACTATAGTAAATAGCACACATAAATAAACCTTTTGTTTACATTTTATACATTTTGTTTTAAAACTGCTTTTTTGCAATATCAATCCCGATAAAATTTTGTTTTTTAAGGTAACGACTTAATAGGTCAATTTATTGTAGAATCTAAAAATCTAAATCCCTATTAAGCCTAATAAAAATGAAGCTCATCAAGCAGTCTGATAAATTACAAAATGTCTGTTATGACATCCGTGGCCCTGTATTAAAAGAAGCAAAACGCTTAGAAGAAGATGGCTATCGGGTTTTAAAACTAAACATAGGTAACCCTGCGCCCTTTGGTTTTGAAGCACCAGACGATATTTTAAAAGATGTGATCCGTAATCTACCTACAGCCCAAGGTTATAGTGATTCGAAAGGCATATATTCGGCCCGTGTCGCTGTGATGCAGTATTACCAGCAAAAAGGTCTACGCACCCTAGATGTTGAAGATATCTATATAGGTAACGGGGTCAGCGAACTCATCGTAATGGCAATGCAGGGGCTGTTAAATATAGGTGATGAGGTATTAGTGCCAAGCCCGGATTACCCGCTTTGGACAGCTTCAGTTGCGCTATCCGGTGGAGAGCCTGTCCATTATCGATGTGATGAAGCAAATGATTGGGCACCTGACATTGCTGACATGCGGGCCAAAATTACCGATAAATGTAAAGCCATTGTTTTGATAAACCCCAATAACCCAACCGGTGCCGTGTATTCAAAAGAAACTTTGCAGCAAATTATTGCATTGGCGCGTGAGCACCAATTAATCATTTATAGTGACGAAATTTACGATAAAGTTTTATACACGGATGAGCCACATGTACCGACGGCTACTTTAAGTGATGATGTATTGACTGTGACCTTTTCTGGACTTTCAAAAAATTATCGTATTGCGGGCTTTAGAGCCGGTTGGATGGTTTTATCTGGCGCAAAACATTTGGCGGAAAATTATATCGAAGGTTTAGATATGCTCGCTTCAATGCGACTGTGTGCGAATGTGCCATGCCAGCACGCTATTCAAACTGCACTGGGCGGTTACCAAAGCATTAACGAGCTGATTGCGCCCACAGGTCGTTTGTATGAACAAGCTATGTATGCTTGGCAAAGGGTAAACGCTATTGACGGTTTATCTTGTGTTAAACCTAAAGGGGCTATGTATGTATTCCCTAAAATAGACATCGAAAAGTTTAATATTCAGTCTGACGAGCAATTTATTTTAGATTTTTTACGCCAAGAAAAAATTCTCATGGTGCACGGCAGTGGATTTAACTGGCCCAAACCAGACCATTTTCGAATTGTGACTCTTCCACATTTAGAAGACCTAGAAATGGCCTTCGACCGATTAGAGCGATTTTTAAACAAATACCAGCAAAAATTATGACAAATTCAATGAACAGCCACTTTTTTGCCTATATGGCCCGCATGAAACTGATTAATCGCTGGCCATTAATGCGCAATACCATGACAGAAAATGTGCAAGAGCATAGTTTACAAGTGGCTATGATAGCCCACGCTCTAGGTGTGATCCGCAACGAATATTTTGCTGGCAATTGCCAGCCCGATTCGATCGCTACACTGGCAATATTTCACGACGCGAGTGAAGTATTAACGGGTGACTTACCTAATCCGGTAAAATATTTTAATCCCGATATTGCTAAAGAGTATAAAAAGATCGAAAAAATTGCTGAACAAAAACTAGTTGCCATGTTGCCGGAGCGCTTACAAAAATACTATCAGCCTCTGGTTTGCTCGGATGAACATAATGCCGACGACTATAAACTCGTAAAAGCGGCCGACATCCTAAGTGCCTATTTTAAAACCGTAGAAGAAGTAAATGCCGGCAATGATGAATTTAAGCTTGCCCAACAACGTCTCAGAGAAACCCTCTCTGAATTCGATTGTCCAGAAGCTGAACGATTTTTAGAAATATTTGAAGCTGGATTTAGTTTAAGTTTAGATGCAATCACTAAATAAACAATTAAACCATTTTTAGTTTGCTTTCGTAATTAGCAGTATGAATACATTTTTACCGAACGATGTGATATATCAGATAAACTATTGGAGCAAAGCTAGCCAGCCTATGAGCCGGTTAGCACTAGAGGCGCTCGCCAAAGATGCAGAACAAAACAACCAAAAACACGATATTACCGGTGTTTTATTGTTTGGCGCTGGGATGTTTTTTCAGTGTTTGGAAGGCCCGTCAGATAAGGTGATCCATTTATTTAATAAAATTAAACAGGATCCTCGTCATTATGACATTACTTTAGTTTCACAAGAGTGTCATTCAGAACGCTTTTTTAGCCAATGGTCAATGGGCTTTACCCGTTTGCCTAATCCTTCTGAGAGCGAGCAATTTAAACAAATTGAAAGTTGGCGTAGCCAAACCCTATTAGCAGCCCCAATCGAGGTAAGGCGCTTGTTATTAAGTTATGCAACGCCGACCGAGGGTGTGCTGGCGAGCTGCATACATTAACGCGGCGGCCAGCAAACAGAGTATTGCCGAAAAAAAATAGCTATAGTGAGCAACTTTTTGCCAGATTGCGCCAGTTGCCAAGTTGCCTAATGCCCCACCTAATCCCGTCGACACCGCTAAGTATAACGCCTGCGCTCTACTTTGCTGATCCTTTGGAAAATAATCAAAAATAAATTTTTGAGCACATACATGATACAGGGCAAAACTGAGCGCATGTAGGCTTTGCACCAGCATTAACAACACCAATTGTTCGGCAATAAAAGCAGTTGCAAACCAACGCATACTGGTCATTAACAAACAAAACAGCATAAGCGACAACAGCGAAGCTTTTGACATAATGAAACCGGCTTTAATAAACACCAGGATTTCAACCAAGACCCCGATAGCAATTAAAATGCCTGTCATTTGTCCCGTATAGCCTGACGCTTCCATATATACCGAAAAAAATCCGTAATAACTGGCAAAGCTCGCTTGCAATAAAAATGAGCAAGCAAAAAAGGAAAATACGACAAAAGGCTGTGCGCTCTTAATGAGTGAGCGGTCGGAGATTTTGCTACCAACTTCCGTTGGCTCATCAGGCAATCGAAAACAACAAACAAAAAGCAGCACCAACAAACTCAAAGTCGCAGATTCAAGTGTTTTTACCACACCAAATATTTCAAACAAGCTGCCGGCCAATATCGCCAATAAAATAAATGATAAACTGCCCCACAAGCGTACTCGACTATATTTATGTGAGTCGCCTTGCAAAACAAGATTGCTTAAGGTTTCTAACTGGGGTAATAAAGCGGACCAAAAAAATGCAAAACAGCCAAGGCTCATCGCTAACCAGAGGGCCCCTTCGCTGACAGCAACCCAAGAAAAACAAGCAAGCGCAACTCCGCTGGCTGCGATTATCGCTTTTTTAGGTAAACGGATAAAAGTTTGTGCAGCACCTGCCAGTGGGCCGATAATTCGACCACAGGTCATAACAGCTAGTACAACACCCACTTCAAACGGGGTTAACCCCTGATGGACAAGATATAACCCCAAATAATGTGAAACCACCCCAAGAATTGCAAAATAAGCAAAATAAACTTGGCTGAGACGGCTCGTTAACGCGCTAAACACCCACTAAAAACGCGCAATATCTGGTGTTTCTGTACTCACACCTAAATTTTGTGCTCTGTGGCGTAACAAATGATCCATTAGTGTAATCGCCAGCATTGCCTCAGCTATAGGCACAGCCCGAATACCGACACAAGGATCGTGGCGCCCTTTAGTGACTACTTCAATAGATTCACCTTTTGTATTTATGGTGTCACCTGGAATAGAAATACTTGAGGTAGGTTTAAGCGCTATGCTGGCAACTATATCTTGACCAGTTGAAATCCCACCCAAAATACCACCCGCATTGTTTGATTTAAACCCTTCAGGAGTCATTAAATCTCTATGCTCTGAACCTGTTTGAGTAACAGACTCAAAACCCGCCCCTATCTCAACACCTTTTACTGCATTAATGCTCATTAATGAATGCGCAATTTCGGCATCCAAACGATCAAAAACTGGCTCACCTAAACCGACGGGCACTTTTTCTGCAACCACAGTGACTTTAGCGCCAATTGAGTCCCCAGACTTTTTGAGTGTTCTCATATACTCGTCCAGTTCATCTAACTTATCTTCATCTGGGAAAAAAAACGGATTTAGTGGTACTTGCTCCCAATCGAGTTTAGCGGGTGTTATAGGGCCTAATTGAGATAAATAACCTTTTATTTCTATACCATGGGTTTGTTTAAGATACTTTTTAGCGATCGCACCTGCGGCTACCCGCATCGCAGTTTCACGTGCTGATGATCGGCCACCACCTCGGTAATCACGGATGCCATATTTTTGATGATAAGTATAATCGGCATGGCCTGGGCGAAACATATCTTTAATTTTTGAATAATCTTTGCTTCGCTGATCTGTATTCTCGATGATCATGCCAATTGAAGTACCCGTGGTTCTACCTTCAAACAAACCGGATAAAATTTTAACTTCATCTGCTTCACGACGTTGTGTCGTGTATCTGGACGTGCCGGGTTTACGGCGGTCTAACTCTAATTGAATTTCTTCTGCTGTGATATCAATACCCGGGGGACAGCCATCAACAATACAACCTAACGCTAAACCATGGCTTTCACCAAAGGTTGAAATACTAAAAAGTTTTCCGATTGAGTTTCCTGACATACTAACCTCTGAATCTTATTATTTTATGGTGTTGAAAAGCTGGCTTGATAGCTGATAAGTTCGGCACGAGTGAATGAAAAAACTCCGTGACCGCCATTTTTAAATTCTATCCAGTTAAATTCAACATCGGGAAAATTTGCTTCAATATGAACTTGGCTATTGCCCACTTCTACAATTAACACCCCATCATCTGTTAAATGATCAGCGCCTTGACGCAATATAGTACGTACTATATCCAACCCATCCTCACCGGCTGCCAGTCCCATCTCAGGTTCGTGACGGAACTCATTGGGTAAGTCTTCCATGTCTTCTTGATCAACATAAGGGGGGTTGCTGACGATTAAGTCGTATTTTTGTCCTGAAACGGCACTAAACACATCCGACTGAATCGGAAAAACCCGCTGCCACAAACCATGCTGCTCTACATTAATTTCACAGATGTTTAATGCATCTTGGCTTAAGTCTAACGCATCCACTTCCGCTTCTGGAAACTGATGAGCGCAAGCGATTGCAATACAGCCGCTGCCAGTACATAAGTCTAGAATACGCTGCGGTTGGCTTTCGATATATCCAAAAAACTGACTTTGAATAAGCTCAGCGAGTGGTGATCTGGGCACCAATACTCGCTCGTCCACATAAAAGGGGAAATCACAAAACCAAGCAGTATTGGTAATATAAGCTAACGGCTTTTGCTCGTTAATGCGCTGAATGGCCCAGTCGAAGATGCGTAGTTTTTCTTCTTCAAGCAGTCGAGCGTTATCTACCTGAGCATTTGGTGCCTGATGTAAACCCAATGCTTGATAGACTAAACTATAAGCTTCGTCCCAAGAATTGTCTGTGCCATGACCAAAATAAACCTCTGCATGATTAAAGCTTGACGCTAACCAACGCACCATATCAAAAACAGTTTTAAGTTCGGTAACCACCGAAGATTGCTGAGATTCTTCTAACATTTGAATTTAGTCGGTTATTTAATAGATAATAGCGCCACATTGTACACCAGATTAAAACTAAATGACGGAAAAATCTAAACCAGACAGCGCCGAATCAGAAATTTTTATGCAAGCAATGGCTGGTGTTAAACCGCTAACGCATGACAAAGTGGTTTTAGCTAAAAAAAAGACCAAAAAAGATCCTTATGCCGTCGCTAAAAAAGAGGGTCTGCGTGAGGCTGCCTATTATTTTTCTGACGATTTCAGCCCCTACTTTCCGGCTGGCAAAGCTATCGCTTGGGTGCAGTCTGGTTACCCCACAGATCTCGCTAAGCAACTTAGAAAACGCCTGCACAGCCCAGAAATGGTCTTAGATATGCACGGTATGACTAAAAAAGAAGCCAAATTAGAATTGGCCGAAATGATTAGTCAAGCACGAAAGTTTCATAGTCCTTGCATTTGCATTGTGCACGGCAAAGGCAGTGGTATTTTAAAAGAAAAATGCCCTGCTTGGCTGATGCAACACCCAGACGTCATTGCTATCCATCAGGCCCCTCTCGAATGGGGCGGAGATGGTGCGTTGTTAGCATTACTCAACTTAGGTCAAGATTTTATTTAATTGGTTGCAGCGCGTCGACGGCAGTATCTATTGGCGTGCCTGTCAGTTGCGAAGGCGAAACTATTTCTTGGATATGGCCCTTGTGCTGAAAATCAACAAGCTCTAGGTGGGCTGTTGTACCGGTTGCAAACAAAGGACAAGCCTCCGCAACCAATTCGTCCACTAAAAAACACACCAATGGCAGATGTGATATTACTAAAACATTTTCGAGCCCCTGCGCATAGGCTTGGATAACGTTTACACAATCATCCACATTAGAGTCAGGCTGAAGTTCATTGAGGTATTCAAAGCGCTGTGCCCGGATGCCGGCTGCAGCGAGCATATGCCAAGTTTGAATCGCTCGGGTATATGGGCTAATTAACACTAAATCGAATAGCTTGCATTGATTAGCAATCCAGAGTCCTATCTTATTACACTCATGTTTTCCATTATCTGTCAGATTTCGAGTTTTATCAGCTAACGGATTAGGTTCAGCTTCACCATGGCGAACAATATATAGATGTGTAGACATGCTGGCTTATCAGTCTCTTTATGTTATTCTCAAATTGGTTGCGAAAATATACATCTTAAGTAATATATTCCGCTGGCATATTCATAGCGTAGGATAAAATAAAACAGTTGGATGCAAAAATATAGTAAATTTTGCAATTTGTGAACGATCGCTCAATCAAGCTAAGGATTTTCTGTGATTATTACCAGTCAGCATGATGCGCAAACCTATTCTCCGATAACACTTGAGAATGGTTTGGAGGCGCTCATTGTTGCAAATGGCGCCAGTAAAAAATTTGCAGTGGCTTTAACTATTGCCACAGGCCACTTTCAAGATCCCCCAGAGTTTCCTGGTCTATCTCATTTATTAGAACATTGTCTGTTGCAAGGCAGTCAAGACTACCCTGCCGATACATTTAATTTTACCGAGCAATTAGAAGAGTTTTCGGGCCGCGTGAACGCAACGACAAGCAGCGAATTTACTAACTTTTATTTTGACTGCAATATTCAATATGCCAAACCTGTGTTGGCACAATTTAGTCGCTTTTTTGTCTGCCCAGAATTCAGAACAGACATAGTACGTCGTGAGGTCAATGTTTTAGAGTCTGAATTTAAATCAAAAATTCAGGACGAAATTAGACGTTTAAACGATGTTCATAAAGAAAATAGCAATCCGGCGCATCCTTTTAGTCAATTCAGTGCTGGTAACTTTGCCAGCTTAATGGCTCTGGGTGAAGATGCCCTGTTTAATGCTTTAGAGCAACACTTTAAAAACCATATCACCGCGCAAAAAATAAAACTTGTGATCGTCAGCCCTTGGCCCGCCGAAAAGGTTAAGCCCCTTATAATTAGACATTTTAGCGACATTCCAAAACAAAAAAATACGATACCGGCTAAATCAGCCCCCCTATATCGTATGCAAGATTTAGGTTTGCAATTTGACATTCAACCGATCAGAGCCATCAAACGAGCAATCTATACTTTTGCAGTGCCCAGTGAAGGGAATAACTATCAAAATAAAAGCATCGAGTATCTATTAACGCTATTTGGCGATGAAGGCCCAGGCAGCTTATATCAGACACTCGTCAGACAAGATTTGTGCAGCACTCTTACTGCGGCGTGTGGCCAAGACGATGGATATACGTTAGATTTTAACTTAAGCTTGCAATTAACAGACAATGGCTTGCAGAATATTAACCAAGTGCACCATATTTTATTCAGTTATATTCATTGGTTAAAAAATCAAAGTTTTGACACCGCACTGTATCAAGACAAAAAACAACTGAACGAAACTGAATTTTATCATCTTGAACCTGGCAAACCCATTGAGTGGGCGAGCATGTTGGCGACCAATATGCAGCTTTATCCAGTGCAAGACTGGTTATATGGCCCTTACCGAATGGATCAGATGTCGCCTGAATGGCTAAACAATGCATTAGAGCATCTATCGCCGCATAAACTTAGACTTACCTTATTATCACCAAATTTTAAATTTGATCATATTAGTCGCTATTATCAAACGCCTTATGCTAAAAGGGACTTTAAATACGTAATTAGTGAAATAGCCCCAAATGTTTTTGACTTTCGTCTGCCACAAAAAAATCCATATATCACTGCGCTGACCAAAGATAACCTGATCGCAGTCGAAACCCGCCAGCCAGATAAAATTATTGACGAGGATGGCTGCCTAATTTGGTTCAAGCAAGAAACTGGTTTTCGAAGCCCGTTAGGCCAAATATATGTATCGGTTGATTTACCCAATAGTCAAGGCAACATCCGCCGCCACGCGATGTTACGCCTGTTTATTGAAATTTTAATGGATGAATTGCTAACTAAAAGTTATCACGCACGTGCAGCCGGTTTAAATTTCACCTTGTCACCTCACCAGGGTGGGTTGACTTTTCAGTTCTCTGGATATGCCCAAAACCAACACTTATTAGTGAGCGAAATATTAAGTCAGCTCTGTGTTCGACACCTATCTGAAAGCGTTTTTAACAATCACAAACAAAAGGTCATTAATAGCTTTTTAGATCAGAAGCATATCCGTCCGGCCAACGCCCTTTTCCGCCAACTGTCTAATATGTTGCAGAATAACCAGTATGACCATTCGGCATTAGCATATGAGCTAACCGAACTATCGATCGGTGAATTTGCTGAATACAGTGTGCACTTATTTGAACGAATCAACTTAGAAGCACTGATTTGTGGTTATTGGGATATGACTCAAGCACTAGAAATTGCAAATAGCATTAAACACAAATTTTTTAGTCGGGCCCGCCCGTGTGCCGAACTAAAACGCGCTGTGTATGCAATAGATCTTGGCTGCCATGCAGAAAATTACCAATACCCACACGATGACAATGCAGTGGTTGCTTATTTTCAAGCGCCTGAAAACAGCGAACACTTTACCGCTTTGTATATGTTATTTAACCAAGTACTAAGCCCGTTAGTTTTTAATGCCTTACGCAAACAAGAACAGCTTGGTTATTTAGTGGGAAGCTCTTATTTTCCACTAAACCAAACCCCAGGACTTATTGTGTATGTTCAATCAAACTCGCATGACAATAAGACTATCCGGCAAAATATCCATGGTTTGTTAGCCTATTTTCCTCAATATTTAACACAGATGACTGATGATATCTGGTATCGCGTGAAAAAAGGTCTGATTCACCAGCTACAAGAGCCAAATAGCACGCTGCAAAGCAGTGCCTTGCAACATTGGATGGCAATAGGGTTAAAAGATACTCAATTTCGCCGCACTTTAAGGATTATAGAGCGAATTAATCAGCTTTCATTGGCTGATTTTATCAGCGCAGCAGAGACCGTATTTTTGCCAAATTCAGACGACTACCAATGCCTGGAATTAAGCTGTGAAGCAGAAAAAGGCCTACCCTGTTTTGAAAAAAGTAAAAACGATTACCAGAAAGATAGAAACATCATTTAAGAGCTGAAGTGCTGGTGTACCTGTAATACATCAGCACTTTTTGCTGATTATCAAACTGAATCGCCAAATACTGATATTCTGAGTCATTTAAGTCATAACTTAACAAATAATAATACGCTTTAGCTTGATGAGCATCTGGCTGGCCTAACAAACGCTCCACTTCGATCGCGGGCATACCTGCCGCTAAATGGTTTTTCAAAACCGATAGATACATTGTTTGGCGCGGGTTTGCCATCGAATAATCGCCCGCGCCGCGCGACCAAATCATTGGATTAAATCCATAACTTTTAGTCGCATCAATTTGCCCACTAGTCGGCCTTAGATAGTCGAACCACAACCAGAAGATAAGCAGTGCTAGGCTACCGATCGTCCAAGTTGCAATACGAATGGTTTTATACAACTTTTTTGACATTAACGGCTACAATTAGGTCGTTGATAAAGCGCTTTCACGCCTTCTTGTTTATATTTTTCAATGTGATTGGCCAGGTTTTCAATTCGAGTTTCAGGCGCTGGGTGAGTTGACAGTATTTCCATCGGTCGATCGCCACCCAATTTATTCATATTACGCCAAAGCTGCATTGAGGCTTCTGGTTTAAAACCGGCTTCCATTAAATATTTAAGACCAATTACATCAGCTTCTGATTCGTGCGTTCGGCTATAAGGTAATAGCACTCCGTATTGAGCTCCTAACCCCATCACAGCCATAGTGGCCGCTTGATATTCTGATCCTTGGGTGGCCACTTGTCCAATTTGCAATGCAGCTTGTGCAAGTGAGTTTTGCGACACGCGCTCAGCGCCATGGTGGGCAATTACGTGACCAACCTCGTGTCCCATAATCGCAGCTAACTGATCTTGGTTTTCGGCAACGTTCAGGATAGCTGTGTAAACTCCAATTTTACGGCCTGGCAAAGCGAACGCGTTGACCTGCTCGCTGTCAAATACAACCACTTCCCAATCCGATTTCCATTCATCAGGTAGCACTTTAATGATCTGATCTGCAACGCACGACACGTACGCATTAAGTTTAGGATCCTTTGATATTTTTTCTTCTTGTTTGATTGCCGAAAAACTCTGCAAACCCATTTCAGCCATTTGTTCATCACCATACAAGAGTATTTGATTCCGCCCTGTTGGGGATTTTGCACAACTGGCTAACAAGCCAACGACTAACATAGCACTACATAATGTTTTATTAATCATTTTAAGATCCTTCATTCAAAAAAAAGCCACCGTTTGGTGGCTTTATTTTAGCTTAGACTAACTGGTTAAGTCGTCAAAGAATTTTTTAACACCGTCAAAAAATCCGCTTTCTTTTGGCCGATGGCGAGCCGCACCACCTTTCATTTCGCTTTCTAGCGATTCTAATAATTCTTTTTGTTTATCTGTTAAGTTAACAGGTGTTTCTACGATGACTTTACACAATAAATCACCAACAGCGCCACTACGAACCGACTTCACCCCTTTGCCGCGCATTCTAAACATACGTCCTGTTTGTGTTTCTGATGGAATTTTTAATTTAACTTTACCATCTAAGGTTGGCACTTCAATTTCACCACCTAGCGCGGCTGTGGTAAACCCGATTGGCACTTCGCAATATAAATTATTGCCATCACGGTCAAAAATTGCATGCTCTTTTACGTGAACTTGCACATAAAGATCACCAGACGCTGCTCCGTTCGGTCCCGCTTCACCTTCCCCGGCTAACCGAATGCGATCACCTGTATCAACACCGGCCGGGATTTTAACAGATAGGGTTTTGCTTTTTTGTACCCGGCCTTGACCAGAACAATGGTTACAAGGGTCGCTAATAATAGTGCCTTGACCATGACAGGTTGGACAGGTTTGCTGAACAGCAAAAAAACCTTGGCGCATTTGCACCTGACCATGCCCCCCACAAGTGCTACAAGTTTGTGGTTTACTGCCTGGTTTAGCGCCGCTACCATCACACGGCTGACATGTGACCCAAGTCGGCACTTGAATTTCGACATCTTTACCGCGTACAGCATCTTCCAGCGAGAGTTCTAAATTATATCTTAAGTCAGAACCACGCTGGGCACGTTGACGACGACCTCCGCCTCCGCCACCGCCAAAAATGTCACCAAATACATCTCCAAAGATATCAGAAAAATCTTGTGCACCAGCGCCACCGTGTCCACCGCCCATTTGCGGATCAACCCCAGCGTGGCCATACTGGTCGTATCTGGCTTTCATTTGTGAATCACTTAGCACTTCGTAAGCTTCACTGATCTCTCGGAACTTTTCTTCCAAAGATTTATCACCTTTAGCTCGGTCAGGGTGATATTTCATTGCCAGACGCTTGTAGGCTTTTTTGATATCTCTTTCACTGGCACCACGCTCGAGGCCCAGTACTTCATAATAATCGCGTTTCGACATATATCTCGCTCGGTCAGGTTACGACTTAACGTACAAACGGGTGCCAGGCACCCGTTTAATGAATGATGTTAGGTGCTGGTCAATACCAGCGCCCTAAGACTGCCCAAAAAATTGATTATTTTTTGTCGTCTTTAACTTCTTCGAACTCAGCGTCAACTACGTCGTCTGCCGCTTGTTCTGCAGTGCTAGCTTGCTCAGCACCTGCTTGACCTGCATCCGCTTGTGCTTTTGCTTGGGCAATTTCAACTAATTTGGCAGACGCTTGAATCAATGCTTGTGATTTAGCATCAATTTCTTCTTTGTCTGAGCCTTTAATCGCAGTTTCTAAATCAGCAATTGCTTTTTCAATTGTTTCTTTGTCGTCTGCTGGTAAATCACCACCGGCTTCTTCAACTTGTTTTTTAGTTGAATGTACTAAACCATCAGCTTGGTTACGCGCCTGCACTAACTCTTCAAACTTTTTGTCAGAATCTGCGTTTGCTTCGGCTTCACGTACCATTTTTTCGATTTCTTCGTCTGTCAAACCAGAAGAGGCTTTAATAGTAATCTTCTGTTCTTTACCTGTATCTTTATCTTTTGCAGATACGTGTAAAATACCATCCGCATCCAAATCAAAAGTAACTTCGATTTGTGGAACACCACGAGGCGCCGGACGAATACCTTCTAAATTAAACTGACCTAACGACTTGTTCGCTGACGCCTGCTTACGCTCACCCTGAAGCACATGAACAGTTACCGCAGCTTGGTTGTCATCGGCTGTTGAGAATGTTTGCGACTTTTTGGTAGGGATTGTCGTATTTTTCTCAATCAGAGCAGTCATAACACCACCCATGGTTTCAATACCCAGTGATAATGGGGTAACGTCAAGTAATAATACGTCGGTTACGTCACCAGATAACACACCACCTTGAACAGCCGCACCCACAGCAACCGCTTCATCTGGGTTTACGTCACGACGTGGCGCTTTACCGAAGAATTCTTCAACGGCTTTTTGCACCATAGGCATACGAGTTTGACCACCCACTAAGATAACGTCGTTAACGTCGCTAACGGATAAATCTGCATCAGCCAATGCTTGTTTAACTGGCGCCAATGAATTTTTAACTAGCTCTTCAACCAGCGACTCTAATTTAGAACGAGTGACTTTGATGTTTAAGTGCTTAGGACCTGATGCATCGGCAGTGATGTAAGGTAAGTTAACTTCAGTTTGTTGAGAAGAAGATAACTCAATTTTAGCTTTTTCTGCTGCTTCTTTTAAGCGTTGCATGGCTAATGGATCTTTTTTCAGGTCAAAACCTGAATCAGATTTAAACTGGTCGACTAAGTAGTTAATTAAACGGTTATCAAAGTCTTCACCACCTAAGTGAGTATCACCATTGGTCGCTAATACTTCAAAAGTATGCTCGCCATCTACTTCGTCAATTTCGATGATTGAAATATCAAAAGTACCACCACCTAAGTCGTATACTGCGATAACATTGTCACCGCCTTTTTTGTCCATACCGTACGCTAATGCAGCGGCCGTTGGCTCGTTAATAATTCGCTTAACTTCTAAACCAGCGATACGACCCGCATCTTTAGTCGCTTGACGTTGTGCATCGTTAAAATATGCAGGTACAGTAATAACCGCTTCTGTAACTGTTTCACCTAAATAGTCTTCTGCTGTTTTTTTCATTTTTTTCAAAATTTCAGCAGATACTTGAGGAGGCGCCATTTTTTCGCCTTTAACTTCTACCCAAGCGTCACCATTGTCTGCACCAACAATTTTGTAAGGCATGATATCAACATCACGCTGTACTTCTTTGTCGGTAAAACGACGACCAATTAAACGTTTAATAGCAAACAAAGTGTTAGCAGGGTTTGTAACCGCTTGGCGCTTAGCTGGTGAACCAACTAAAGTTTCGCCGTCCTCTGTGTACGCAATGATTGATGGGGTTGTGCGATCCCCTTCTGCATTTTCAATAACTTTTGCACTGTCGCCGTCTAATACAGCAACACATGAATTCGTAGTACCTAAATCAATACCGATGATTTTGCCCATTTGGAAAATCTCCGCAAATTAAAAAATTGAAACAAAAAACCTGCTTTTTTAATGTGGTCTTTATTCGCTATTTCAATAGCTACATTAAAAAAAACTCGTCGCTGGACCCTTTCGTATTCAACAGCGTTGTCCTGTATGTAGGGCTGCTTTTATGCTTTTCAAGAAAAATTTTTAAATAAATTGAACTTTTTAATAAATACTTAGCTTTGCTGGGTTTGCGTATTGGCAGACAAATCCTTAAACTTGCGCTCATCTATCGCAACTTGCCAATACTTATTTATATGAAAATTGTCTCTTTTAATATTAACGGCCTGCGTGCCCGTCTTCACCAATTGCAAGCGCTTATTGAAAAACATCAACCCGATGTGATTGGTTTGCAAGAAATCAAAGTACATGATGATGCGTTTCCATTAGAAGCCATTAATGAAATGGGCTACCATGTTGAGTTTCATGGCCAAAAAGCACACTATGGTGTCGCATTAATGTCTAAAAAAGCCCCTATCTATATTCAAAAAGGCTATAAAACCGATCCTGAAGATGCGCAGCGCCGCATGATAATAGGCACCTACGAAGATCATAATGGACAGCCTGTCACTGTATTTAATGCTTACTTTCCACAAGGTGAAAACCGAGATCATCCAGTTAAATTTCCCGCTAAAGAAAAGTTCTATCAAGATTTAATGACTGAATTGGAAAGCCACTACAGCCCACAAGACTCTATTGCCATTATTGGTGATATGAACATCTCGCATACAGACTTAGATATTGGCATTGGTGAGCAAAACGCAAAACGCTGGTTACGAACTGGTAAGTGCTCGTTTTTACCGGAAGAACGTGATTGGTTGAACAAACTGCTCGATTGGGGGTTAACTGACACCTATCGTCAACTTAGTCCAAATACAGATGATAAATATAGCTGGTTTGACTATCGTTCAAAAGGATTTAACGACAACCGAGGTTTACGAATAGACTTAATCTTAGCAACTCCACCTTTGGCTGAACGCGTCAGTGAAAGTGATATTGATTATGAACTTAGAGGGATAGAAAAACCCTCTGATCACGCGCCAATTTGGACGCAATTTAAATAGGTTTACAAATGGTTTTAGTGAGCATATTAATAGCGGCTGGGCTCTTGTATTTAAGTTTTGACAAAAAAGAGCTTAGCTTGCTTTTATATGACAAAAGTCGCCAGCATTTAATGTTTGGTTTTAGTGCTTTTCTTACCTTTTTATGGTCAATTCAAACCAGCATTCATGATGGTTTATATGTTCACTTTTTGGGGCTCACTGCCTGCACTTTATTTTTAGGCCCTAGATTAGCGATTTTTAGTGGCCTTTTAGCCTTGCTTATTAACTCGGCTTTAGGGCAATATGCATGGTCTGAACTTGGAGTGCATTTTATTTGTGGCGTGTGTATCCCTGTTTTAAGCAGCTACTTAGTGTACGTGCTTAGCTTTTACCGCTTACCGAGACATTTTTTGGTTTATGTTTTTGTATGTGGGTTTTTAGCTGGTGCACTCTCAATCGGCTGCAAAATGCTCTCGTTATCACTGTATTTTAGTACGCTTGGCCCTTACGATTGGTCAACCGTATATGACAACTATTTGATATTATTTGTATTATTAGCTTTTCCAGAAGCGCTGTTAAATGGCATGGCAACCACTTTAGGCATTGTTTATAAACCTACTTGGGTTCGCACCTTTTACGACAGCCAATATCTGGACGATAAATAATTTAGGAAAATCAATCCAATGCGGACAACAGAATATTTACTTTCTACGTTAAAAGAAACGCCATCAGATGCCGAAATTATCAGCCACCAGTTGATGTTACGTGCTGGCATGATCCGGAAATTAGCTTCGGGTTTGTACACCTGGCTTCCGAGCGGGCTTAAAGTATTGCGTAAAGTAGAAACGATAGTACGTGAAGAAATGAATAAAGCAGGTGCTATTGAAGTGTTAATGCCGGTTGTTCAACCTGCTGATTTATGGGAAGAGTCAGGACGTTGGGATAAATTTGGGCCTGAACTTCTACGTATTAAAGACCGTCACGAACGCCCTTTTTTATTAGGCCCTACCCACGAAGAAGTGATCACCGAATTAGTCCGCAAAGAAATTAGTAGCTACAAACAACTGCCAATTAATTTGTACCAAGTGCAAACAAAGTTCCGTGACGAAGTTCGCCCAAGATTTGGTGTGATGCGTGCGCGCGAGTTTTTAATGAAAGACGCCTATTCATTTCACTTATCAGATGAGTGTTTAGAAAAAACCTATCAAAAAATGCATCAAGCTTACTGTAATATTTTTGATCGCTTAGGTTTAGACTATCGTCCAGTATTAGCCGATACAGGCTCTATTGGTGGCAGCACCTCGCACGAATTTCACGTGCTAGCAGACAGTGGTGAAGATGCAATTGTATTTAGCGATCAAAGCGATTATGCGGCAAATATTGAAAAAGCCGAAGCGTTAGCCCCAAGCGAAACTCGTCCAGAGCCAACGGCTGAGCTAACAAAATTTGCCACACCCAACGCCAAAACTATCGCCGATTTAGCTGAGCAGTACCAAGTTGCTCCCAACAACAGTGTTAAAACACTGATTGTAAAAGGTGTTGAAGACGAAAATGGTAAACAAGGGTTAGTGGCATTAATTGTACGCGGCGACCATGAATTAAACGAAGTTAAAGCGGAAAAAATTGATCTAGTGGCCGAGCCATTAGAAATGGCCAGCGACGAAGATATTTTTAAAACCATAGGTGCACACCCTGGCTCGCTTGGCCCAGTTAGTTTATCGATCCCTGTGTATGTTGATCGCAGTGCTGCAGTATTAGCTGATTTTGTGGCTGGTGCAAATGAAGACGGCCAGCACTACTCAGGCATCAACTGGGATCGTGATGTTACAAACTACCAAGTGGTTGATATTAGAAATGTAGTTGAAGGCGACCCTAGCCCATGTGGCAACGGAAAGCTGATCATAAAACGCGGTATAGAAGTGGGCCATATTTTCCAATTAGGCACCAAATACAGCGAAGCCATGAAAGCCGGTGTATTGACTGAATCAGGCAAACACGAAACGCTAACCATGGGATGTTATGGCGTTGGTGTATCACGCATTGTTGCCGCAGCAATCGAACAAAACCACGATAAATTCGGCATTAAATGGCCAGCGGCTATCGCGCCATTTGAGCTGGTTATTTTGCCTATGAACATGCACAAATCGCATCGCATTCCTGACGTTGCCAACAAATTATATGAAAGTGCCAAAGCGGCCGGCATAGATGTATTGTTTGATGATCGTAAAGAGCGCCCTGGTGTTATGTTTAACGACATGGAATTAATTGGAGTACCAAACGTGATTGTGATTGGTGAGCGTAATCTGGACGAAGGGTTAGTTGAGTTTAAAAACCGCCAAACCGGAGAAAAAATCAGCTTAGCCATTGATGAAGCAATTGAGTTTGTTAAACAGCAACTTGAAAGCAAGTAAATGGTTCTATACAACAAAGCTCGCCGTTTTAATGGCGGGTTTTGTTGTGGTTTGCAGATAGTGCTTAATGAATTCGAAAGGTCGTCCAAAATCCCCCATGACCAAACCGCGACAAAGTGCCCCAACCTGCTTCTCTGACCATTTATGCTCCGTAGACACGTTAGAGCTAAGCATGAAATAACCGACACATACAATCCATCTGAATATCGTCTATAGGTAAACTTTCCGCGCTCCCGATAGTATCTTGATAATCCATAGGTAAGTGTGGCTCAAATGGTGAGATTTACGACTCCGCGCAGCGGCTTAGTTCAACGCCCGCTCAAGGGGCAAAAATACGTAGGCTACAATACCGAGCGAAGCGAAGAAAGCCTAGGTGTTTTTGTCCCTAGCGAGCGCAGAGAGCTTATGCGTTTGTTAGCTCTTCTTTGGTAACCGTCGGCTAAACCACACCTAGCTTTTGATATTCCAAGGTAGTAAATCATGGATTTGGCAATCCGGTTTGCAGATTTGGGTTAAACAGTAGCTAATATAATCGTAAGGTATTAATCCGTTGGCCTTTGCTGTTTCAATCATACTGTAGAGAATGGCGCTAGCGTTGGCACCACTTTTTGTTTGGCTAAACAGCCAATTTTTGCGACCAACCACAAAGGGTTTAATTGCCCGTTCAGCTCGATTATTATCAATGGATAAATGCCCATCATCAATATACCGAATTAATTTCTCCCATTGATTTAAACTGTAGTTTAGTGCTTCACCTAATTTGGATTTTGGTAAAGTATTGAGTAATGACTTTTCCAGCCAAGCTTTATATTGCTCGAGTAGTGGCACCGACTCTTTTTGCCTGATAGCCTGTTTTTCGTCTGCTGTTTTATCTTTGATTTTGGTTTCAACCCGATACAGCTTTTGGATATGGTTCAGTGCCCAATTCGCTTTACCGGTTTTGCCTTTGGGCTGAGCTTTTTCTGCTTCAATGAACTTACGTCTGGCATGCGCCCAGCAACCCGCTAATGTCGCTTTCGTTTGTTCGTAACCTTGATAGCCATCCACTTGTAAGTAACCAGTATAATCTTGCAAGAAATTAACCGGACAACTGCCACCGCGACTGGCTTGATATTCATATAAAACAATATTTCTCAATGGGTTATTTACAATAGGCGTATCTGTGCCTGTGCAATAAAGCCACATATAGGATTTTAGTTTGTCATCACTCACCACATTAACTGTGGTTTCGTCGGCCTGAATCACGCTTTGCTCAAGTAAGATTTGATGCAATTTGTCATACAGCGGTTTAAATAAACTGGCACATTTTATTATCCAATCAGACATGGTTTGCCGACTGATTTCTATACCATGTTGTTTAAACATGGTTTCTTGCCGGTAAAGTGGTAGTGCATATTGATATTTACTGGTAATGACTTGGCTTAATAGACTCGGTGTGGCAATGCCCTTAGGAATTGGGCTCGCTGGCATCGGGGCTTGTTTAATTTTGACTTGCGCAGCGTGATTTTCACAAGCTCGGCAGCTGTATTTTGGCCGAACATGTTCAATGACTTTGATTTGCGCTGGAATAAACTCGAGCTTTTCCGATTTATCTTCGCCCATTTTATGTAGTTTGCCACCGCAACAGTCACAGCTTTTATCTTCAATGTCGTGAACAATCACTTCGCGTGGTAAATCAGCAGGTAGTTGAGTTCGTTTGGCTTTTTTACGGGTATAAGTGACGGTTTGAGTTTCTGATTCTAAAGCGTTTTCTAACTCTGCAACCTCTTCTGCTTCGTTAAATAAGTCGCCTTGCGCAGGGTGGCCTTCAGCCGATTGGCCGAATTGTTTTTGTTGCGCTAATTTGAATTGTTCTTCTAAATACGTATTTCGAGCTTTTGCTTTTTCAAGCGCTTCTTGCTGCTCAAGTAACTTGCTTTCAAGCGCTTGGATACGTTTTTGTTGTTGAATTTCTAGCTCAGTCATAAGGTTATTTTACCTAGTAACTGTCTGTTTATCTGCATAATATTCAGATTAAAAGCTGATCAGGTATGATCTAAAGTTATAAGCTCAAGCTTGCTAAATTCAGAGTTTTATGACCGACAATATCAAAGCCATCGAGCAGCCAGTTTAGTTGCTGCTCAGATAAAACGAGTTGATTTTCATGCTCAGCATTGGGCCATTTGAACTTGTCTTTTTCTAATTTTTTGTACCAAAGTGCAAAGCCGGTGTTATCCCAGTAAAGGATTTTAAGTTTATCTTTACCTTTGTTGCAGAAGATAAATAAAGCACCACTCATAACATTCAGTGCCATTTCAGCAACGACTATATTGGCAAGGCCATTAATGGATTTTCGAAAATCAACGACTGGACGGTGCAGGTAAATTGCACCGGGTTCAACAAACATCTTCATGTGTTAACAGCCTGCATCAACTGACCGAGCCATTGTGCGTTAATATTTTCAGGCAGGTGCAATTGAGCTTCACCCATGGTTAGAATCAGCATATCTCCGGAAGGTCGCTGAACCTCTGTTGCCAGCGTGGTGACTTGAACAAAAGCAGATTCATGCTGATGATTTAATAAACCATCCCGCTTAAAATCACTGCGTCTGGCATAAAAGTTTTGAACATTAATCCGGTGCTGACGGGCAAATTCAGCAACGGATAAGTCACTATTTTGTTGTGCCTGAATCAGTTCAAACCATTGTTCACGAGTACGTCGTGGCATATCTAATCTCCAAAATAAATTGAGCGATTAGATTAGTTGGATTGTAAACTGATTAAAATGTGTAGTTTGCCGGACGCTTACCTTCTTTGTGCTTGTATTGACCATGCTAACTATTTCTTTAGACATTGCTTCTAACTGTCTTGAGGTCGTTGCGCCAAAGATACCTTCTTTAAATTGTGAGCGAGTATCTAATTGGGACTCACTTACTATTTGGTTAGTGGCAAGGTCTATAAGTTTTATGCTTAACTTTAATTCTGCATCTCCAACCATTACACCTGCCATAAAACGACCAAAACCTGAAACATAACGAAAATGTTCCACAATTATTTCCACTAAAATATCAGCCTGATCAGGTGCACCGTTAGGTATTAAGTTACCTTTGTATTCAACCGCAATTAATTTATTAAGTTCATCTATACTTTTCGATAAATCCTTGCTTTTGGTGATTGTTCCAGAGATGGCTATATCTAACGTTATACTATTAGGCATAGTGCCTTGCTGAATGTTTGACGTTTTGACCGATTGCTTAACATTTGCAGCACACCCAATAATAAGGCACACAAAAATTATACAAATAAAATTTTTCATTGAACTCTAAGTTTTCTTGAACAGCTAAACCTATCCGCGTGCAACAACTTGTTATAACTGCCGATCACTTCCTCCAATCCTTGATATACAAGACATTATTATTATCAAGTTGAATGACCTTTTTCTCTTTCAATTTCTTTTCTGCCACATCACCATATTTTTCGACTTCATCAATCGCGATAAACGTTTGCTTTCCTGTGGACTCATACAAAGCAATTAGCTTAGCGACAGCATCATTCTGGATATTCTTAAACAATACTGAATCATGAACCAAGAAAGGTAACGCAGTAACCTCCAAAAAAGCCAAGTCAAGCAGTATTAAATTTGAATAAGCCTTGCCTGTTCCAGTATCTTCTACCAGTTCGAAAGTGTAGCTATTTTGACCAAGATTAAGTTTAGGACTCCTCCTTTCCTCGCTATATATCTCCGTGACATTTCTTCTATTTTTGTCATTGAGTATATCTTCGATCAACTCCAAGATTCTAATCTTCTCGGCAGCAAGAAGTTCTTTTGATTCCTTTAAATCCGCTTTAACCTGGGTGTCCATCTCGAAATACTCTATTTCTTTACTGGCCACGGAATGGTCTTGCGACAACTCATAAACTCTATCAATAACGACATTTGGATTATCCAACTCTGCCAATGAGGCAGCAATTTTCTTGTCGATTAAATCGATTTCTTCACTTATTGAAGATAATAGTAAATCTAATTCAGCCTCGCTACTCCTCAACTCCTTTCTTAGTATTTTGGTAATACTTGAGTGAAATGACTCAACTTCTTCGAGCTTGGTAGTATTTACATCGGGGAAGTATTTTACCAGGGGTTCTAAGTGCTTACTTTTTATCGCTTTATTTTGGTTTATATCATTTCTCACTCGAAGCAGTCTACTATCTAATCTAAGTTTCTCTTCTAGAAGCCGATCTTTCTCAATTTTTAACTCCATAACCTCTCTGTTCGCTATTTCTGAAATATTGACGGCATATTTCTTTAGATTATTTTTAATTTCCTTAATCTCAGAATCTATAGCATTAATTCTATTAACGTTTTCCTTGTACTTCTTCTTAGTTGTTTTAGAAATTAATCCAGTTTTAGCTGCTTTACTAATCGTAGTCTTTTGGTCATTTCTGTCTTTTACAGTTTCCGACAGAATTTTTATCGGCTCGTATTTTTTAAAGAGCTTAATTGTATTCGTTACACAATCGGAGGGTTTCTGACCTTTAAAACTATGGAGAGGGTGCTTTACATCAAGATTTTCTTTCCCCCATACTCTGGAGAAAAGAGATACAATTGATCGGAAAGAAAGCTCGATATCTCCCAGCGAATAAGACGCCTTTAGAAAGGCTGTGTATTCCTCGATACTAATGGGTTTCACTTCAGCATACTTATCATCGCACTTATATACTAAGTCTGGGGTATGCGTTCCCCTTCTAAAGTGAACCCACTCCTTTCCACACTGGAAAGCAAAAAAATAATCATGATGGCCGAGCTCATCGACAACATCTTTATTATGGTCTAGAAATGACTCCCCACCATACACGAAGTCGAGGACCATAAGCAGCGTTGACTTGCCAATCGAATTCGTGGCGACACTGTCGCCTAACACAACATTCAGGCCTGAGTGAAACTTGATAGTCCTCTCCCTGAACTTATCACAACGAATTTCAATTAACATATCTAATAACTCCTTCATCCTCTTCCAATTCGATCTTCCCTAATACAAATAGCACATCAAGCGCCAACATAAACTCACTAATATCTTCAAATTTATCTAATCGATCATGGATCAGGTCTGACAAAGAAATCACCTCAACTTCTTCCAGAATCAAAAAGCTAATCTTAGCTAAAATCGAGTTGTCAAAACTTGTAAACTTACTAGGAAAGGACATTAAAAAACCTCGCAATTTTGGATGAAGAACGAGGCCATAATTTCTGCTGCATCATTAGTTTTTGGTTTTGTTTTTGCATAAATCCACGAAACTATATTTTCAAATATGGTTTGCTGATCAACCCCCATATTTTTTTGTTTTAAATAGTATGTCTTGATCTGCAGTGATATAATTTCAGAAAAATCAGAATTGACGTTGTCTAGCTCTGAGAATTTTCTTCTGATAAATATGAAGTACTCTCTAACGTTACCTTTGATTTTTACTTTGGTTGGCCTTGACATAGTAGAGTCTAGCTTCTCATCGACTTCTCTGGGTTTGAAATCAATTTCAGCATCATTTTCTAGTTCCGGATCATCGTATATGGCTTCTATGATCTGACTTATTTCATCTTCAATCGTATATCTTTTCCAAATCGCTTCTTGGCCACTACGATCAATGAGCTTCTTCTTATGTCCAAGTAATGTTCGATACTCCTCGACAGTTCTAGGCTTATCAAACTTCCCATGACAGATCTCGCACAAAGGTATGATGTTGTTTTCGTCGTTTACGTCATCACTTAGAAGTTCTTCGTCCTGCAATAGTTGCTTTTCTTTTTTAGTGGGGTTTAATGGGTATATATGTGCCAGCTCATAGTTTTTGAAGCTTTTGCCACTCTTTTTATAGAAAAGAGGCTCAGCACATAAGGGGCACACTCGACTAACCTGTGAAAGCAAGGCCACATTTTGCGCATCAGAATATTTCTTTCTTGGATTACTCATCCTTGAACCACTTTCATATTATGTAGAACCTCCGCAAAAGTTATGACACTTTAGTATTCATACACACTGACTGTGGATGAACACCTTGTTAAACGGGCAAACGGCACAACCGGTATAATTGGATGCGGCTGGTTTGATTTATGCTATAGGAATTTGCTTTTTTAAGCTGAGCTGGCATGGTAGGCGATTTCCTTGTTGTTTGCATTTCATCAATCCATTTTTAGCGCGTTTGTTCGCTTAATAAGTTTTAATTTAAGCCAAATGAGTCGTTTTTTGCAACTTTATTTTTAATATGCACAGCAATGTCTAACCCAACCCTTTGGGCTTTTTTGTTAAAGCCTTTATTGCTTTAAAAATTTCAGCCAGTGAGTGCCGGCTCTATTAACTTTCTGTTTGGCAATAAAATACGGTCAACACAATCTAAACATAGTTAATTAAAACCCATAATGCCCATGTTGCACTTATCAACGCTTAACTATTTTTAGCTGGCGTAAAGTACGCTATACTTGCGCGCCTTAATCCAAGGTGAATTTTTTAATCAGGTGTAGCATGACAGTCTCGCAATTTGACCCTTCTCAAACAACCAGTTTAGAAACCGCAGAAAAAGTTTTGCGCAGCGATCTTGGCGCAAAACAAGCGCCAAAAAGTAACAAAGTTGGTTTTGTTAGTTTGGGCTGTCCAAAAAATCTGGTCGACTCTGAACGCATTTTGACTCAGCTGCGCAGCGAAGGCTATCAAGTTGTGCCAAGTTATGAAGACGCTGGACTGGTGATTGTAAACACCTGTGGTTTTATTGACTCAGCAGTGCAAGAGTCGTTAGACACTATCGGCGAAGCTTTGGCCGAAAACGGCAAAGTTTTGGTGACAGGTTGTTTAGGTGCAAAAGAAGACGAGATCCGAGAAGTTCACCCAAATGTACTGGGTATCACAGGCCCGCACGCGTACGAAAACGTCATGCAGCAAGTTCATCAGGTTTTACCAAAACCTGAACATGATCCCTATACTCAGTTGGTACCAGATACAGGGGTCAAACTAACTCCCAAGCATTATGCTTATTTAAAAATATCTGAAGGCTGTAACCACAGATGTACCTTTTGCATTATTCCATCGATGCGTGGTGATTTAGTCTCACGACCAATTGCCGACGTATTAAGCGAAGCTAATCGCTTAAAAGCAGCCGGTGTAAAAGAGTTGTTGGTTATTTCGCAAGATACTTCCGCTTATGGTGTCGATTTAAAAAATCGCACCGAATTTGTTGATGGTATGCCCATTAAAGCGGGTTTTGAATCTCTGTGTAAGCAGTTAAGCCAATTAGGCATTTGGGCGCGTTTGCATTATGTATACCCCTACCCACACGTTGATAAAATTGTGCCACTTATGGCGCAAGGTGCCTTATTGCCCTACTTGGATATTCCATTTCAACATGCCAATAAACGCATTCTTAAATTAATGAAGCGACCCGGCAATGTGGACAAAACCCTTGAGCGAATTCATAAATGGCGTGAGATTTGTCCTGAGTTAGTGATACGTTCAACCTTTATTGTTGGCTTTCCGGGTGAAACAGACGCCGAGTTTGAAGAATTATTAGCATTTTTAGAAGCGGCTCAGTTAGATCGGGTCGGCTGTTTTAAATATTCGGACGTCGAAGGTGCGGTAGCTAACGAACTGCCAGATCCGGTGAGCGAAGCGGTTAAAGAAGAACGTTATCACAGGTTTATGCAAGTACAGCAGGCTATTAGCGAAAAGCGCCTTGCCCAGCGTGTTGGTAAAACTTATCAAATTTTAATTGACGAAGTCGACGAAGAAGGTGCAATTGGACGTTGTTTTGCCGATGCACCCGAAATTGACGGCATGGTGTATTTAAACGATTGCATCGACTTAAAACCGGGCGATTTAGTAAAGGCTAAAATTATTGCATCAGACGAATATGATTTGTGGGCTGAACCGATCGCATAAAGGGCTCAGCCATTTAAATCTTGTTTGTTTTCATCCATCTTATTGGCGGTTTTAAACATAAGATCGCCAACCACTTGATCAACTCTAATTTGTTTTATAAAACGATAATTTGCTTGTTCAAAAAAGGTTTTATATTTTTCAACCGTGGCTAATACGGCCACCCCTTCGCTGTTTTCTGTTTCGTTGACCACTGAGTCTATTGCTGATAATAAAAACTGACCTAATCCTTGTTTTTGATAATTTGGATGAACCGCAACAAAAGAGATCAAATGATAATGGCTTGCGGGCACAGATTGGCGAACTAATGCATCTTTATTCATCATATTTCGAGTAGAGACAAAACCTGTGGTTAACATCATTTTTAAACGCCAATGCCAAGGTCTGTTTTCACCAAATCCAGCGTTGGGTAGCGTGACACAAGCAATAGCTATGGGGTGATGTTCTCCGTCATAAATGCCAACAATTGGTTGTTTTTTATCAAAATAAACTAACAGTTCTTCTCGGATCGCCGCCCGCAAGCGAGCATCATAACCGTCTTCTTTTTCATTAAAACAATGTTTAAAAAAAGGATCGTCTTGATACGCTAAATACAAGAGTGAGCTGGCGATATTCATATCCTCGGCCGATAAATAAGCGGCGGTTAAGTTAGCAGGCATATCCGGCATACGTAGTCCTTAATTTATTTAGCGTTAATATTAAATAATCGAACACTTTAAAGTTTTTGCAAGTCTAATTTACGCCAGTAGCGATTGATGATTAACAACAGAACGGCGATTAGAAGCAAATAATACGCTGTGTATGGCGCTTGATTTGCACTGATTTTTTGCATGATATGTCGGCTTAAAAACTGCTCAGACTTCTGCATTTCATTCAATAACTGACGAATGCGCGATCGTGTTTTTTGATAATCAGCTTGTGCCGCTAACATGGCAGACATTAACCGAGTTAACTCAGCTTGATTTAAAACCGCTTGAGTCGCGTCACTATCTAACCAAACCTTTAACGCTTTTTTCGTAGGTATATCGTTAAAATCGTTTAACTGCGCCAAAAATTTGCTCATTAACTCAGGTTTTGATGAAATTTCAGTCAATTGCTCTTGGCTAGCCGCATTTAAAATTAACTCACTTTGCGCTAAGTTTATATCAGCCGTGGTTTGCAAGGCTTCAAACTTAGCTAACCCTTGCCCAAAATTGAGTGCATTAAACAAATCCGTTCGATTAGCGTTCGCTGTTAGCGAGGCCATATTTGTTTCGTTTTGATACGTTTGAAAACGCCTAATGGGCTCTTCTAACGATGATTTTAGCTGGTTTTTAACAAAAATAATGGTTTGCACCAGGGATTGATGTTGCGCTCGGAGGTCTAATAAACGATTTTCGTCGGCTAACCAGTTTTGTCCATTTGCAAGCAGATTCGAAAACCTTAAAACCGGCTCGGTTAAATTAGCTTGTGCTAACGGATGAGATAACATAGGCTCAAGTTGTTGTTTAATTTGATGTAATTTGGGCTGAATATGAGCAAGTGGTGTGTTGGGATCTTGAATGTCGATTTGGCTGGTTAATAATAAACTTTTAAAGCTTTCACTGGCCAACATATAGTTTGCATTCTCACTGGCCTTTTGATCACCGCTAATGAGTAAATACACTATAATACTGAGCATTAGCAGCAATATGGCGTCAACCCAAGCAAAACGCTGCCAAACCAGGTTTAAATAAACCCTGAATAGACGCTTTTGTTTCGCTACAGTGCTTTTGCCGACACTATTTTTGGGCACAACCCGAGGTTGCTCAGGTTTTGTTTTAGTGTCTAGGTGCAAGTCTGCGTGAGCATCTGCTTGAATCTTGCTGTTTAAATTGGCCTTGTTTTGCTCAGCCAAGGTTTGTTTAGCGTCACTATCTGGCGCTCTGTTCGAAGGCGGATCTAAAGGTAATGATGTCTGCTGCATAAAATGGCTCATTTGGTCATTTTTTAACATGTTAGCGGTTGATTTAATAAAAGCCAACCATATAACCGAAACTTAACTATTGAACTTAGAGAATATCCTATGAGCTTAAAACTTGGTGTGGTCATGGACCCCATTGCAAATATCAAAATTCATAAAGATTCAACGTTTGCAATGTTATTAGAGGCGCAGCGACGCGGCTACGAAATCTACTACTTAGAAATGCAAGACCTGTTTTTGCAACAAGGGCGCACCTTTGCCAATATCCGAAAATTATCTGTAGTAGAAGATCCCAAAAACTGGTTTGAGCTGTCAGAAGATATTCAAGAAGTGCCTCTTTCAGACTTAGACGCTGTGTTAATGCGCAAAGATCCCCCCTTTGATACTGAGTATATTTATGCGACTTATTTACTTCAGCGCGCCGAAGATGAAGGCTGCTTAATTGTAAATAAACCTCAAAGTCTACGCGATGCAAACGAAAAATTATATACCGCTTGGTTTAGCGAGTTTACCCCAGAAACCTTAGTGACTCGAAGCAAAGAAAAATTAAAAGCGTTTCATAAAAAGCACAAAGACGTCATTTTAAAACCGCTGGATGGCATGGGCGGTGCGTCGATTTTTAGATTAAAAGAAGATGACGCCAATGTTGGTGTGGTGATCGAAACCCTTACTGAGCACGAAAGTCGCTATGCAATGGCTCAAGTGTATATCCCAGAGATTAAGCAAGGTGATAAACGTATATTATTAGTGGATGGTGAACCGGTTGAATATTGTTTGGCTCGTATTCCAAGCGATGGAGAAACCCGTGGTAATTTAGCCGCTGGTGGCCGAGGTGAAGCCCGTCCATTGTCAGAATCAGATTTTGAAATTGCCCGTAAAATCGGCCCTGTTGTGAAAGAAAAAGGGTTAATTTTTGTTGGGTTAGATGTAATTGGGGATAAATTAACCGAAATTAACGTAACCAGCCCAACCTGTATTCGCGAGATTGAAGCCGCGTATGGCATTAATATTTGTGCCCGTTTATTTGATGCAATCGAAAAACGCGTAAAGGCATAAATTGGGGGAGTGTGTGTTTGCTAGGCCAGTTTTGTCTGCGTATTGTTAGCGTCGCCTGCGGCGGTGCTAACCCACGTCAATTAAACACGGGCTTTTTCTGCGGTTTGTTAGCAACGCCTGCGGCGGTGCTAACCTACGTCAATCAAACACAGGCTTTTTCTGCGATTTGTTAGCAACGCCTGCGGCGGTGCTAACCTACCAAATAATTTTAAGATTTGGAAAAATCGACTACTCTGGTTTGGGTAAATCGGCTTCTTCGACCCGAGCTTTTAATTTTTGCCCGGGTTTAAAAGTCACAACCCGACGAGCCGTAATAGGAATATCTTCACCTGTTTTTGGGTTACGCCCCGGACGCTCGCTTTTATCACGAATGTCAAAGTTACCAAATCCAGATAATTTAACTTGTTCGCCATTTTCAAGGGCTGCTCGTATTTCTTCAAAAAATAACTCAACAATTTCTTTTGAATCTTTTTTGTTTACACCCAGTTGTTCGAATAAGTGTTCTGCTATTTCGGCTTTAGTCAGTGCCATGCTTAGTCTCTCAAAGTCGCTGCAAATTTACTTTCTAATTGAGCAATAATTTTATCAGTTATTGCTGAGATCTCTTTTTCTTCTAAAGTTTTATCAACATCCTGAATAATTAAAGAAACTGCAAAGCTCTTTTTATCATCTTGAATGCCTTCTCCCTGATACACATCAAATAAATTCAACTCAACTAATTGATTTGCACCTAGGTTTTCAATTTCTTTTAAAATTGTACCCAGTTCCGTCTGCTTATCAACTATAAAGGCTAAATCTCTTCTATTTGATGGAAATTTAGACACTGGTTTAGCTTGAATCATCTGCTTATTTAACAGCACATCGATATTTAACTCAAAAACGAAAGCTTTTGTTTTTAAGCCAATATCTTTTGCTGCTTGTGGATGAACAGCGCCAATAAAGCCTAAATATTCATTGTTTTTATAAATAGCAGCAGATTGGCCAGGATGCAAGGCCGTATGCGATTGAATTTTAAACTCATAACTCGCACTAAGGTCAATTTTAGCTAAAACTTGCTCTACATCACCCTTTAAATCATAAAAATCGACTGGTGTTTTATCTAACGACCAGTGCTCACCATGTTTTAGTCCAGTGATCACTCCGCTTAATACATTTGTCTGGCGGATTCCGTTTTCAGCGGTGTTATCAGGAATAAATTTTAAACCTGATTCAAATAAACGCACTCTATTTTGCTGACGGTTGACGTTATAAATCACACTATTTAACAACCCCGTTAAGTGCGAAACGCGCATCGCCGACATATCCGCCGAAATAGGATGCGGTAAAATTAACGCATCAATATCTGGGTGCAGGGCTTTTTGCGCTTTAGGGTCAACAAACGAGTAAGTAATAGCTTCTTGATAACCTAAAGCCGCAAGTTGGTGTTTGACACTATTTAAGCTGATTTTTTGTTCGGAGTGAGCGGCCATTTTTAATGCGCCAACTGGGGCTACATTAGGAATGTTGTTATAACCATAAATTCGGGCAACTTCTTCGATTAAGTCGACTTCTATCGCAATGTCGAAGCGATAATCTGGCACTATGACTGTCCAGCCTTGCTCGTTTTGTTGCGGCTTTAAACCTAAACGCGCGAGCATTTCGGTCACTTGATCAATTGCAAAGTTAACTCCGATTCGAGCATCAAGCTTTTCTTTTCGCAACGTTAATTGGCGCTCAGCTGGTAGTTTTTCGGCTTGCTCTTTAAGCGTGACGGGGCCTGCTTCACCACCACAAATTTCGATAATTAATTGGCTCGCGCGTTCGATTGCTTGTATTTGAATGCTGGCATCTACGCCGCGTTCAAAACGATGAGAAGAGTCGGTGTGTAAACCATACTGACGTGCTTTCCCCATCATATAGTCTGGCGAGAAAAACGCACTTTCTAATAAAATATCCTGAGTTTGTGAACCAACACCCGAATCTTTACCTCCAAATACCCCAGCAAGTGCGAGTGCTTTGTTAGCATCGGCAATCACTAAGGTATCTGTGCTTAAGTTCACTTCTTGGCCGTCTAACAAAGTCAGTTTTTCATTTTCATTAGCGTAGCGAACACAAATTTTTTGCTCAACTTTAGCTAAATCAAACGCATGCATGGGTTGGCCCAGCTCTAACATCACAAAGTTAGTGACATCAACCACAGGATCAATCGAACGGATGCCGCTACGGCGTAACTTTTCAACTAACCAAAGCGGGCTTTTAGCCTTGATGTTTATACCTTTTATAATACGACCGGCGTATTTTGCGCAAGCGTCTGGGGCTAATAACTCAACTTCTGGGCTGTCATCGATACTGGCAGCAACAGGAGCCACTTGCACGGCTTTAACATCAGTATTATTTAATACCCCAACTTCACGCGCTAAACCAGCAATGCTTAAGCAGTCGGCTCGGTTAGGTGTTAAATCTACTTCGATGCAGGCATCATCAAGTTGCAACAATTCGCGCACATCTGTGCCTACTTTAGCGTCTTCTGGCAATTCCATAATACCAGGTGCTTCATCTAACATGCCCAGTTCCGCTTCGGAGCACAACATGCCAAACGAGGCCACACCACGTAATTTAGCTTTTTTAATTTTAAAATTGCCAGGCAAAACGGCACCCACAGTGGCAACCGCTACTTTTAAGCCTTGACGACAGTTTTTAGCACCACAAACAATATCTAACAGTTCATCAGCGCCCACATCGATTTTAGTTACTTGTAATTTTTCGGCGTCAGGGTGCGGCCCACATTCAACAACATGACCTACCAATACGCCGCTAAATTCGGCCGCAGCTGGTGTTACTTCATCAACCTCTAAGCCGGCCATGGTAATTTGCTCAACCAGTTCAGCACGGCTGATGTTTGGGTTAACCCATTCTCTTAACCAAGATTCACTAAATTTCATAATTCTTTTCCATCAACCTTATCTGAACTGTTTTAAAAATCTTAAGTCGTTTTCAAAAAATGCACGTAAGTCATTCACGCCATAGCGCAACATAGTGAGTCGCTCTACCCCTAAACCAAACGCAAACCCTGTGTATTTTTCTGGATCTATATTCACAGCTTTTAAAACGTTCGGGTGAACCATGCCACAACCTAATACTTCTAACCACTTGCCATCTTTAGTTTTTATGTCAACTTCGGCTGATGGTTCTGTAAATGGAAAAAACGAAGGTCTAAAACGTACTTCTAACTCTTCTTCAAAAAAGTTTTGTAAAAAGTCATACAACAAACCTTTTAGCTGTGAAAAATCGGCTTTTTCGTCAACTAACAAACCTTCTACCTGATGGAACATAGGCGTATGAGTTTGATCGTAATCATTACGGTATACACGCCCCGGTGAGATAATTCGTAACGGCGGCTGTTCGCTTTCCATGGTTCTGATTTGCACACCCGATGTTTGCGTTCGCAATACTAATTTAGGGTTAAAATAAAAAGTATCATGGTCTGCTCGAGCTGGATGATTGTCAGGGATATTTAATGCATCAAAGTTATGCCAGTCGTCTTCTACTTCTGGACCTGTTCTAACCTGAAAGCCTAACTCGCTAAAAAATTGCTCAATACGGGTAATGGTACGGGTGACTGGATGAAGCCCACCCATGTCACTTTTACGACCCGGCAAACTGATATCAATGCTTTCTTCGGCGAGTTTTTTGTCCATTTCGGCTTGTGCAAACGCTTGTTTTTTATCGTTTAACAATGCCATGACTTGTTGTTTGGCTGCGTTAATCGCTTGCCCTGCTTTAGGACGCTCTTCATGCGATAATTTGCCTAAAGTTTTCATTTGCTCGGTAAATAGGCCTTTTTTACCTAAATATTCTACGCGGATGTTATCCAACGTAGCAGAATCTTGCGCTTCGTTAATCGCTGCCTGCGCCTGTGCAACTATGCCATCTAAATTCATTAAGATGTATCCCCAGATCTGTGGCTTATTTTTGAATTATGCTTGGTCTTTTGACCCTTAATAGGTGGGATTTTACCTGATTTTTCAGCTAAATAAACGCAAAAAAGGGGCCTAAGCCCCTTTTTAACTAAATTCGATGCCGAACTTAGGCTAAAGCTTCTTTTGCTTTTTCAACTAAAGCAGTGAAAGTTGCTTTATCATATACTGCAATGTCTGCCAGGATCTTACGATCGATTTCAACAGAAGCCTTTTTCAGACCATTGATGAAACGGCTGTAAGATAAACCGTTTTGACGAGAAGCAGCGTTGATACGAGCAATCCATAATTGACGGAATTGACGCTTACGCTGACGACGGTCACGGTATGCATATTGACCAGCTTTGGTTACGGCTTGAGCAGCAACACGATAAACACGACTACGCGCGCCATAATAACCTTTAGCTTGTTTTAATACTTTTTTGTGAGCTGCGCGAGCAACTACACCACGTTTAACTCTTGGCATGAATCAGTCTCCTCTTATGCGTATGGCAACATGCGTACAATCAATTGAACATCGTTTTGATGAACCTGAGTTTTTGCACGTAAGTGACGTTTACGCTTAGAGCTCTTCTTAGTCAGGATGTGACGTAAGTGAGACTGCTTACATTTAAAACCGCCAGAAGCAGTTTTTTTGAAGCGCTTTGCAGCACCTCTATGGCTTTTGATTTTTGACATTGAGCTTACTCCGCATTGTCAATTAATAAACACACAGCAAGGCGAAACCACTAAGGATTTACTTTGTGCCTTTACTGCTTCTTGTTTGGCGCCAACACCATGATCATTTGACGACCTTCAACACGATTTGGGAATGATTCACAAACCGCAATATCTGAAAGATCACCTTTGATTCGATTCATCAAATCAATACCAATGTCCTGGTGAGCCATTTCACGACCGCGGAAGCGGATAGTTACTTTGGTTTTATCGCCATCTTCTAAAAAGCGCTTCAGGTTGCGTAGTTTTACCTGATAGTCGCCAATATCGGTTCCGGGACGGAATTTTACTTCCTTCACCTGAATTTGTTTCTGCTTTTTCTTTTGCTCTTTGGCACTTTTGCTTTTTTCGTAAAGGAACTTACCATAATCCATTACGCGGCAGACAGGCGGATTAGCATTTGGACTGATTTCAACTAAGTCCACTTTAGCAGCGTCGGCCGCGTCTAAAGCTTCGTTAAGGCTTACCACCCCTACTTGTTCACCGTCAACGCCAATAAGGCGCACTTCTTTTGCATCGATTTCTTCGTTTATACGTGCTTTGCCTGTATCAGGCGCTTTTCTACCACCTTTAATGGTTCATTCCTCCACAAAAATTATAATCGTTTGGTATCAGTATCGCTTTGCAATAATTTGACGAAATCTTCGTAATCCATAACGCCAAGATCTTCCCCTTTGCGGGTTCGCACAGCAACCTGACCCTTCTCTAACTCTTTATCACCCACAACCAACATGTATGGGATACGTTTTAAAGTATGCTCGCGGATTTTAAAGCCAATTTTTTCATTTCTCAAGTCAGCAAAGGCTCTAAATCCATTTTTGTTTAATTTTTTTGCAATATTAGCACAATATTCCGACTGTTTGTCGGTTATATTAACTACAACAGCTTGTTGTGGTGATAACCAAACAGGGAAATGCCCCGCATACTCTTCGGTTAAAATACCAATAAATCGCTCTAACGAGCCTAAAATTGCACGGTGAATCATCACAGGCACTTGACGGTCGTTGTTTTCAGACACATAACTTGCGCCTAAACGCGATGGCAATGCAAAGTCTAGCTGCACTGTACCGCACTGCCAAGCTCTATCTAAACAATCAAACAAGGTAAATTCGATTTTAGGACCGTAAAACGCACCTTCACCCGGTTGCAGTTCGTAGTCGATGTCGTTCGCTTTTAACGCTTCGGCTAGTGCGGCTTCTGAGCGATCCCACATAGCATCATCACCAATACGCTTTTCTGGACGTGTTGATAATTTAACGGCAATGTTTTTAAAACCAAATGTTTGGTAGGTATCAAATACCATTTTAATGCAATCACTTACCTCGGCTTGTACCTGTTCTTCGGTACAAAAGATGTGTGCATCATCTTGAGTAAAACCACGAACTCGCATTAATCCATGTAATGCACCCGAAGGCTCGTTACGGTGACAACAACCAAACTCAGCCATACGGAGTGGTAAATCACGGTATGATTTTAGACCCTGATTAAAAATTTGCACATGCCCTGGGCAGTTCATTGGTTTAATGGCATATTCACGTTTTTCACTTTCAGTGGTGAACATGTTTTCAGCGTATTTGTCCCAATGGCCTGATTTTTCCCATAATACACGGTCCATCATAAGCGGACCTTTAACTTCTTCGTAGTCGTATTCTTTTAATTTTTCACGAACAAAGTCTTCTAACGCGCGGAAAATCGTCCAACCGTTGTTGTGCCAAAAGACCATACCTGGCGCTTCTTCTTGCCAGTGAAATAAGTCTAACGCTTTACCAATTTTACGGTGATCGCGTTTTTCGGCTTCAGCTAATCGGTTAATATAAGATTTTAACTGTTTTTTATCTGCCCATGCGGTGCCGTATACACGCTGCAACATTTTATTGTCTGAGTTACCACGCCAGTACGCACCTGCCACTTTCATTAATTTAAAGTGCTGACAGAACTTCATATTTGGTACGTGTGGACCACGACACATGTCGATATATTCTTCGTGGTGATACAAAGCAGGCTGATCATCTTTAGCGATGTTTTCATCCAAAATCTGCATTTTGTAAAACTCACCGCGAGATTCAAAAGTATCTCTTGCCTCTTGCCAGCTGACGACCTTTTTTTCAACTGGGTAATTTGTTTTAGCCAGCTGTAACATGCGTTTTTCTAACTTGTCCAGATCCTCTTGCGTCAACGAGTGATCTAAATCGATATCATAATAAAAACCATTATCTATGGTTGGCCCAATTGCCATTTTTACATCAGGAAATAGTTGTTTTATCGCATGCCCTAATAAATGCGCACATGAGTGACGAATAATTTCTAAGCCGTCTTCATCTTTTGCGGTAATAATTTCTAAATTGGCATCTTGACTGATTAAATCACAAGCATCTTTGCGCTCACCATTGACACGGCCAGCAATGGTCGCTTTGGCTAAACCAGCACCAATCGACTCGGCTACTTGCAATACAGAAACCGCTTCATCGAAGGCTTTTTGACTTCCGTCAGGCAGGGTAATAACAGGCATTATGTTTCCTTTTTTCCAGTGGTGACACCTACCAAGTGCCACTTGTTGTTAAACAAATTTTTTTAAGGGCGCTAATCATACTGAGTTCGCTTCTGGCTGTCGACATCAAAAGATGAATTTTTGTTTAAACAAATTAAAGATTAACCTTAACAAAGCAGTGAGTTATACTTGCCAGCCGCTTTTTTGTGCAAGGTTAATTTAATGTCGCAGCAAGTCCCCGCCTCGCAATTAAATGTGCTGGCTAAACTGAATACTATTTCGCAAACGCCTAATGGCGACCACTCAGTGCCTTTGTTGCCACTTTTGTCTGCATTTAACCAACGTCTTGAGCAAACTCAAAACCAGAGCTTTTTATTATGCGCGGAGCATAATCCGGTTAATTTTTTGCGCTGGTTAAATTCAGACATACTTCTTATTGATAAAATTTCTTCGCGTGAAGTACTCGGATATTTTCATCGCTTGCCGTCTGGCAAAATGAAATTTGTCGCTGGCTTATTATTTTCTGGCAGCCAGTCACATGCGGCCATCCCAGCTGAGCTATTGCTGCAAAACTATGAGCTGTTAACTATGGTGGGTGAAGTATTACAAGATCGTCAGTTCCACGCCCATCGATTATTAACAGACGTTAGCCACGAGCAGCTTAAACATTTTCCATCCGCATCTATTCGGCTACAAAAGAATATTATTATTTATGGGAATTACCCAACGTTAGCTGAGCTAAACAATTTATTGCCAACGCTGCGCGAACTGACCGGCGAGGAGTTATATGAAGCAGACTATGTCGCCGAAATAAATCAAAGCACCTTAACTAGCTTCAAATCTTTTGCCGAAACCTACTATCGCGCAGAACTTAGTGCCGATCAGTTAAATAGCTTAATTTGGGCGCTGGCACGTAACATAGAAGATCAGCATTGGTTTGCGTTAAATACTGAGCTGTTAAATCGCCTTTTTAGCCGGCTGCCCGAGCACTTTAGCCAAACCGATGTTGAGTTAGCTGTGCTTGCGATTCAGGGCACCCATTCAGCAAGCCGTTTATTTAGTTTTGAGCAAATTCGCAATGGTTCAGTTAAGGTTGATTTCAGCGGTGAAAAAGTAGGCCAGATTAATGGTTTAACTGTGGTAGAAACAGCGCTCGCAGAATACGGTGAGCCCTCTCGTATCACAGCAAATATCTTTGCCGGCGAAGGAGATATTAGCGATGTAGAACGAAAAGCAGATTTAGGCGGTAATATTCATGCAAAAGCCATGATGATTTTGGCGTCGTTTGTAAGCCGAGTATTTGCCAAACATGACCCATTAGCCATTTCGTGCAATCTGGTATTTGAGCAATCGTATCACGAAGTGGATGGTGATAGCGCATCCTTAGCTGAATTGTTTGCGCTACTGTCAGCCATTACCAAAGTCCCTATTAAACAAAATATTGCGGTTACGGGCGCGATTGACCAGTTGGGGAATGTATTAGCGGTTGGTGGTGTTGATTTAAAAATTGAAGGTTTTTATACCTTAGCTAAACTTAAAGAACCATTTGAAACACATGCTGTGATTATTCCGGCAGCCAATCGTAAAAATTTAAATTTATGCTCCGAAATTGTCACTGCAGTAGAACAAGGTTCGTTAATCATACATACGGTGGACCATGTTGACCAAGCATGTGAGTTATTAACCGGCTTAAAACCGACACAAGCCGATCAGCAAGGTTTGTATGATATAGTGCAAGATGAATTAGATAAATATGCTGGAAACGATAGACACAGACGTCATTTTTGGCAAAAATTTAAAGGTTTTTTTTACAAAAACGGGTAAATTTGCAGCAAAGACTTGTTTAGCTAACAAGTGTTCGCTAAAGTGTGCGCCGTTTTATTTGATCAACTAACCAGAACTCAATTTAATGAATCAGAATAGCTTTACTAAAGAAGAACTGCTGGCTTGTAGCCGAGGCGAATTATTTGGTCCAGGTAATAGTCAGTTGCCCGCGCCTAACATGTTAATGATGGATCGCATCACCGACATTTTTGAAGATGGAGGTGCGCATAATAAAGGTTATATTCAGGCCGAATTAGACATCACGCCAGATTTATGGTTTTTTGACTGCCATTTCCCGGGTGATCCTGTGATGCCTGGATGTTTGGGTTTAGATGCCATGTGGCAGTTAGTTGGCTTTTTCCTTGGTTGGTGTGGCGGTCCAGGCCGCGGTCGTGCATTAGGCGTTGGTGAAGTTAAGTTTACTGGCCAAATCTTGCCGACAGCTAAAAAAGTGACTTACCGAATTGATATGAAGCGCGTAATCAAACGTAAATTATATATGGGCATTGGTGATGGCACTGTCGCTGTAGACGGTAAAGTTATTTACGAAGCTAAAGACTTAAAAGTTGGTCTGTTCCAAGACACTTCTAACTTTTAATAAAAGCACGGATACCCGTTGTGGGTATCCGCTTAAACTCAATTGTTATGGGCTTGCACGCATTGTAAAAGCGGCTCAGCCAATAATCTTCCTCGCCAACCGTTTAATAGCTCTGGTTGCGTTTCCCGGCTCCATTCATTTACGGTAAATTGATAGCCGATAAATTCATTGATCATTCGTTTACTGGCAACCAGATCCGTATTTAGCTTGTTTTCTTCAGCGATGCTTTCTATTGTTGATTTGATTTTAGTAAACACATCTTTATAACCCCGCAACTCGGCAACTCGAGTGATTTTGCTTGGGCAACCCTCTGCAGGTACTTGTTTACCGGCTTCAATTAAGCGAACCAGGGTATCGCCGTGGCGTTTAATCACCGCCGGATGCATACCTGGAATATTGCGCATGCTTTTAATACTGGTCGGACGCCGCTCAGCTAAAAGCACTATTTCGCGCTCGTGAATAACAAAGTTAACCGCCAAGTTTTTATTTCTAGCGTATCTTAATCGCCAAGTGGTCAGTTCCTTTAATACTGCCAACGCACGCGGGCTTAACTGCCATGCACTTTTAATTTCACGCCACGCGAGCGACGGCTCTATTTGAAAGCTACGCTTTTTAATTAATGCCTGAATATCTTGCTCGCACCAATCAACTAAATTAAGTTCGGCGAGCTTATCTTGTTGCTGCTGATAAATATCCAGCAGATAAATTACATCATTTGCCGCATATTCTAACTGTGCTTGACTCAGAGGTCGTTTTAACCAGTTGGTTCGCGCGTGCTCTTTTTTAAGGCTGATGTTTTTATATTGTTCTAAAATAGCTGCCAGCCCCATGCTGGCGCGCCCACCTAAAAAGGCTTCAGCAACTTGAGTATCGTACAAGTTAACGGGCGTTAATTTAAAAAAGTAACTCAGCACTTCGATGTCTTCGCCGCACGCATGTAAAACTTTAACCTGTGCCGGATTTAATAAAATTTCTTTAAACGGTTGCCAGTCGGTAATGGACAATGGATCGATTAAAAACGTTTGTCCACCCGCCTGTAACTGAATTAATCCTAGCGCTGGGTAATAGGTGCGTTCACGAACAAACTCGGTATCTAGCGCAATAAGGGTTTCATTTTTTATTTGCGCGCAGCAACGGGCTAAACTGGCGTTGTTTTGAATATACTCCACTGTCTTCCTTACTCTTGCTTAGACTTTAACGCTTTTTGCAGCGCATCTAACAAATTGGGGGGTAATTTATGAAGGGTTAAACTTTTATTTTGAGCGTCAAATTCGATGCTATCACCGAGCAATTCTTTATTAAAAGAAATGCTAACCCCGCCCCCTTGTCCAATAAATTTTTCCATTTTTCGCGTAGCGGTGGCGTACACAGGGCACTCTTCAACAAAGTCTTCTTGTTTGCTCGCATGCTCGTAAAATCCTGAAAGGCCCGTTTTTTCCTCGATTTCACCGGCCAGTGATTTTACATTCATAAACTCACCCGACTGAGCCGCTTCTTTAAGCGCAGATACAGAAACCTCGCGCACAGCTTGCTGTTTTTGGTTATCTTCGCTGCTACTGTCGATAAAACTTTCAACCGACTCTACCAATTTAATCGTGGCTTCTTTGCTGTTAATTTTGCTCTCAACCGCAAAAGCTTCCACCATAAAGTCGCTGACTTTTCGACCAATTCTTGACTTTATATACGCTATCGCATGTTTTGCGTCAGGGTTAACTGCTAATTCGGTTAAATCCAACTGAATCGCCAGAGACAGGTTGGCAATGTCTAAATATTGCGAGCGCATGGGTTGCACAGAATCGGCTAATTGCACGCTTTCTTTTACCCCAAGTAGCGCGGTTAATAAATATTCGTTGGCTAAATGATGGTATTTGCAAACCACCAAAATAGTTTCGGGCGGCAGGTTTAGTGCGTCGAGCTCAGCTAACAATCGGCTCTGTATAGTTTCGGTAAGTTTGTCGATTGGTTGAGATTCATTAATCGCGGCCGAAATAGGCGAGCTACCGGTAAACTGGCAATATTCTTTTTGGCCTTTTTTTACAAACGCATTATGTAATTGCTCTGCTAAAAAAATGGCATTGTCGTCAACCACCTGGCTGGCACTTTCTAATTCTAGTGTTACTTTGTCTTCGGCCAGACAAAAGCGGTTAAAATAAAGCGTTGCACTTGAAACTGTCATAATTTCCTGTCGATATTCTTAACTGAAATGATAAAATCACCCTTTGCTGGCAAATGGTACAATTTGCTGCGATCAAAGCGCAAGGTATTCTACCCTGCATTAGCCCAATTATTCGAGCGCAAGAGAATAACTTTTACATGAATGATAAAAAAACCACAGACCAGGCTGCGTTAGAAAACGCAGTTGCAGCCATTAAAATTGCGCTGCAAGCCCAACAATTACCAAAAAATCAAACTTTAACAGCACTCGGTTTGGCGGTTGAAGATGTCATTAAATATAATTACGCAAAAGATGTACAGGGCAAGATTGCCGAAAATTTCAGTCAGGCACTTAAACAATCGATTAAAGGGTCTTAAAGTACATGTTATTAAACCCGGCCAGCCAACAAAAATCTAAATTAAACTCGTGGGGTCACTGGTTTACCGCCAGCAATACCCTACCCGGTTTATTATTAATGAGCATTTACTGGTGGGCCCAGCCATTACCTGACTCGCTCCCGGGTTTAGTGTATATGTTGGCCTATACTATAGGTCATGCTGGTTTTATCTTTTTTGTTGTTAATCTGTTATTGCTTTTTCCAGTTACTTTATTAAATAAACCCAGCATCGCCCGTTTTTGGGGAGCGTTTGTGGCGGCTACTGGTTTAACTCTGTTATTAATTGATGCGTTAGTGTATTCGGTTTATGCCTATCACATAAACTTGTCTTCGTTTGATTATATTGCCAGCGACATCCAGTTATTAACAGACTCTTTGCCCGCTGGGTTTATTGTTGCACTCATTTTGTTTTATGTGGCTATGTTAGCGGTGCAATTGGTATTAGCCAACGCAGTCTGGCGAAATTTAGATAAGTTTAGGCGCTTTTATATTAATATTAGAGCCCTACCGGTTGCGCTTGTGTGTTTTTTATCTGCACATTTGGTTCACATTTGGGCAGATTTAAATTTTTACCAGCCGATCACTCAGCAAGATAATATGTTACCGCTATCGCAGCCACTAACCGCAAAAACCATTTTGAGTAAATCTGGCCTGTTAGACATAGACGAATACCAACAGAAAAAACAGTTTAGTTTTGATGTCAATTCGTTTGCATTAAGTCAAAACCAACAAAGATTTAGTTGCTTTGCACCAGACAGCTCAGTTGAATTGCTCGTAATCAACAGCCGCGAACTATCGGTCGATAGAATGAGCCAATTTATTAAAATTAGCGATCCGGCACTTGCCAGTACTCAGTATTTTGCACCGAACAACTTACAAGATAATTTATTTGAGATATTAACGGGTTTACCGGCAATATATCGCAAAGACCTAAACCGAGGCGGTGATAACTTATTAGATGCAGCTTTGTTAAGTACAAATACCAGCGCAAATTTAGACTCGTTACCGATTGAGCTTTTAAATAGTTTACCTGAGTTTAGATCGGTAGATAAAATTAGCGGCGCACGTTTGCAAGTGTCGTTGCTTGAAGTTAATAACACAGCTCAAATAGCTCCTAGTCTGCGGAGTACCGGCAAACAAATTATTGTGCTGCTACCGCAATCAGCCAGCCAGTACGGCCAAATATTTGTGCGTGGTGAATTGGTTCAACTGCCACCGACGGCGTCAAATTTAGATATCATGCCGACGTTAATTGAAGGCTGGTTATCTTGCTCGTTTCAGCAGGATTATATTAAGTTTGGTCAAAACTTATTTTCGGTACCAAAAGATCCCGCTTGGTTGGTGACAGCAAACGAACATAATATTTATGTGTTGTACCAGCAGACACTGACTCAAATTGCCAGCAATGCGCAGGTAAGTAGTGTAAAAATGCAAAGCGAAGAAACCGCCGAAACACCGCCAAATGCAATTTTAGTGCGTGCGCTCAACTATTTAAAGCGACAGTTGGTTAACAAACAAGCAAACAGTCGAGAATAATTAACTTTTATTAAATTAACGGTTGAAATTGGAGCGTTTTTCATTAATATTGCGCTCCACGGTCGGATTGTAGCGCAGCCTGGTAGCGCACTGTCATGGGGTGTCAGGGGTCGGAGGTTCAAATCCTCTCAATCCGACCAATTAATTTGCTGTTATTAAAGGGATTTTTAGTAACAGGCGCATTGTCACTTAAAAGCCCGTTCCATATCCGTTCCATTATACAGTGGTTTACTTTCATTGTTTTTAGTCTTAAACAACCACTGGATAAACAATTCTTAAAGTCACTCTTTGTTCTCAATTTCGCGTAAACACTCAGCTACTATTTGGTCATGTGTGAACTGAAGCCTAATCTGAATAAGTAAGGTCACAATAAGTAAGGTCACAATAAGTCTTAACCTGATCTGTCAAATTAGAAAATTGGGGTTTGATCAAATCATACAGTCGCGAATGTGCCAACAAGGGCCGTTCAAATTACTAAACCAGCACTTCGCATTTTATGAAAGCAGACGTTCGGAACGCCGCCATAATTTGCCGCCTGAAGCGCAGCGTAAGGCGGTCAAACTGATGGCTTTGTTATGTTTTTTACTCTGGAATATGCGCCACACTTTTCACTTAATGGGCACTTTGTTTCATAGTGCGAAGAATCACATATTCCGCTATTTATTGTTAATATTTTTTCTGGCTCAATTCTCCGCATATACGCCAAACCTGTATAGAAACCACATAAAACCTTTGTGGGCTTCAAAGGTAATTCGCTATACAGAAATTCAAAAATACTCTCTTGAAGTAACAGGACTTCTTTATAAACTTTGTTTATATACTCAATGAAATCATCAATTATCAAAGCTTTAGTTTGATCTCCTAACCCTGTGTGCATATATGATATTTTTCCGGTATAACGGTCTTTACTGCATGACCCTAAGCTGCCATGTGTGAATTCTGTTCTGTACTTTCTCAGCTCTAAAAACCAATCATCATGAGCGAGCGATAATAGGTCGATGATAGCATCTGGAAATCCGGCGCCATATTCATTGTTTTTCGCCTTGGAGAATAATTTACTCGTGGACTTTTTCTGAACGCCTTGGATCTTTGAATACACCGAGTAGATAACATCACGAATTCCGTCTAAAGCAGCATATAGCTCATTAACACTACACTCCGCTATTGCTGCAAATTTCCGAGAATACTTTGCAGGACTATAACCATTCTTATCAAGTTCAACTGCATCATCATCGAAGCCTGGTATCAAGTCATTTCCCAGCTCAGCCAAAACCCTGAATTTATCAAGATGATCAGATGTAGCCTGTATTCCCCTATTAAAATATCTGTTTCCTTCAAGAGCTTCATATTTAAATGTGCCAAATTTTTTTACGGCATCCCACTGCTCAGGGGCAAACGCCAACAAAAAACCATCATGACCTGCCGACTTAGGCACTTAGCTCTCCTGAAACATAACGAGACTGTAGAATTAATCCAGTCTGTAAAAATAAAATTAAACTATGCGCCCCTACGTAAAATGTAGCTAACCTTGAGATGAAAAGTTAACTAGATTTCCCGTAGACACAACATTTTCGCGGTATAAAACGTTAATTATTTACCACAAAAGCCAAATATGAGTAATTCTACAATCTCAACGTCCGCATAAAGCGCGCGAGATACGAGCTGTACCACTACAAGCGTCGCCTTTGATGCGTTTGTTATAAATCATATTCACAACCAAATACAAAATTAAAACTTTTAAGTTCTTCTTTGGTGGTCTTGGACTTAAAGGCTTCCTCACCAACAATTTTTACCATCCTAGTGCTGATTGGTGAGTATTTTTGAATCCAGTATCCTCGCTCTAAATCTCCTAGCCACTCAGTGTCTCTTCTATCTGATGGAAGGTCAGCCAAGAGCCCTGTGTAATACCTGATGGAGTTAGTTAAAATCGCTACATTGTGCAACAATGCCAAAATACCAACTTTTGTATCATTATCCGCCTTAATTTCATTGTTAGAAATTGCATAAAGCACATCTCTGAATGGAACGCCATGGTATTGTTCACCTAGCCTTCCATTCTTGAAAGGTGCTTCAAACTGCTTTTCAAGCTGGCTATCCAACCGCGCTAGGGTTTCCCTTATGAGTTGTAATTTTTGTTGATGAGCATTCGCTGCAAAACTGACATAGACAAAGTACCCCGACAAAAGTGCTGCTATAGGGGTGAAAATACCACCAATATACGACCCTAAACCGCCCCAGTCCTGGCTATTTACACTGACACCAACTTTTCCTTCTAAATACATAATCGTAAAATATGTCGCAAGTACCAGCACGTACAAAAAAGTAAATACGATCAGCGTGATCTTAAATTTCCGCAATTTCATTCCTTGATTTATAACGCCTCAAACACCGGCTTGGTGAAGTTGGCGGCTTTTTTGGAACAAAAAAGGTGACAGCTTTACCAAGTCCGCGTGCTTTGACTTGTTACATTTTTAAGCTACTTCAGCCTCATGGTAATTTGATAGAGCTGTAACTATTGCCTTTAGATTCCGAAGGTTAGCCTCAGCAGTAGCCCTAGATATGCCTAGAGCCTCTTCCTCTCGTGTTTTAGAGTTGGACAAGTCTTGGTCAACAGCGGCAAGAACTTGATCTTTTACTCTGTGTATTTGGCCGCGATCTGTAAAAGATTCAAGCTCACCATCTGTGTAATACCTAAGTAAATAGCCGAACTCACTCACAAGCTTATTATTTATTGATAGACCCATTGGGCCATCAAAGTTAATGCCATTTTCTTTTGCTACTTTCTTAAGTTTTCTATTTTTGTAAAAAGACACTGCATACTCCTTGTAAAATGTAACAACTTTATACCAACCCAATGGGTCTTATTTCTACCGAACATTGGGTCGCATCAATCTTACCTACATTAATAACAAATAATCCTTTATCTTTCTATAACAAATGAATAGCAAATTGATATTCTCGTAAAATCGAGTTTGCCACCTGCGGCCCGCCCTACTTTTCACGAAATTAGAGCGTTATCTATCCACTTGTATTCGGAAGCCGGTTATGATCCACAAGCTCGAGCAGCTCACACGGATAGCAAATCAACACGGATCTATCAGCGTGGCCATGTTGATTGGGTTGAGGTTCCAGCTGGGGAAGTGGGTTGATGGTTTGAAATGAAGCCTAATCTGAATAAGTCTTAACCTGATCGATCAAATTCGAAAACTGGGTGGGGTTTGATCAAATCTTACAGTCGAGAATGTGTCAGAAACAGCCGGTAAATAGTATTGTAAAAATCAAAAACTCTGACTCCATTGATTAAAAAACACACATCACTAGACACTATGAAAGTACCAGTACATTGAGAAAATGTTAGTTAAGAAGGGGGACTTGTTACCAATTATAAGCTTCACAGAACATCCAAATTGTTAAACCAACAAGAAAAAGTGTTGCTCCTATTGCCACGTAAAGTTTAAATTCAACTTTTGCCTGAGCACTTTTAATATCGTCTTCGGCTTTTCCTATCTCCGAAGCCTCATCTTCGTATGTTTTAGCTAATGAATCGAATACACCGCGATATTCTTTACTCATAATGCTTATCGTTGAGAATTGACCGATCAAATTAACAATCAGTAAAACCGCTAATACTACCACTGTAGAAACGACCGACACATTTTTTACGAATGCCATCGTTTCTAAGCCACCTATCTCAACTTCCTTTATTTGAGTAGTTGCAAACCAAATACCCGCCGGTAGGGACAAAAGCTTAGTCGCTATATTGTCGAAGACTCCATGAATTTTGCTTACATACTCAGTCCGCTTTTCCAAATATTCCTTACGCACTTTATCAAAGGTGTAATTTTCAACATAGCTTTGGTAGCTCAACAACACATTCGACACTAGAGAGTCCATATGTTGTATCAAATAGCTAAACCGTTGCTTCGACGCATTATCTTTGAGAAACGAGACTAATTCCCTGCACATTAAGCAAGTGATTGCTTCTTTGTGTAAATCTTTACTTAGCAACTTCTGAAGAGCATCTAAGTCAATCGAGCAATCTAAATCGGACTCATTCAAAATAAACTCGAACCTTAAAGGACGCTCATAGAAAATGGTACTGTCTCCACCCTCCGTAGATTCAGCTAACTCTTTTACAAACTCATAAGCCTTGTGAACATTCAGATAGTTAACATACTTTTCGTCTTTACAATCTGGTGTCAATAACGTCATTGTATTAGTAAAAAAGATATATTTGACCGGTGACTTCACGCGAAGCTCATTAGCCAAAAGCTCATTCCATTCAGAACAAATTGCATAATCTGACTTAATTTTTTGTGCGGTCAGCTCGACGTGAAATCGTATGTTATTTTGAAAGTGTGCTTGCTTAAGCTGACTGAGGTTTGCGCTAGAAAGGGGTTTCCCATCTCTAATAAGGTCGTACGAACCTGTAGTTAATTCCTCACCAGCAAGTAACTCCAACTTATCTTTTAGCTGTGGTGTAAGACGAAGCCATCCCTTAAATTCGCCATCTTGAAGTTCTTTTTTTTCAAGTGCAGCGAGAACCAAGGCGTATGCGTCGAGAATTTCGGTGCTCATTAGTTATCTTTACCAAGGTCGTCTTTTAGCTCTTCTTCAATCGCTGCACGCAAAGAGTCAGGTATTTCTGAAAAGGTAAGCTCTCCATCATCATATTTTACAGTGGTGTTCAGCATGTCTCTATCAAAGCTAATCGCAATACCCTTTCCTCTACCAGAAAGTTTTTTGTAGCTTTTTAGTACCTTTCCGTCAATAGCAAGCTCTTCAGGCAAATCATGTATTTCTCTCGCCTGTCTAGTGAACTCATCTGCACGATCTGGGAAAACATGATTTGATACGTGGCTCAATTGCACTTGATTCCCAAGTTTTTGTTGCTCTTTAATGTAATCATGTGCTTGTGCGACTTTTTGTGAAACAACATCGTCGTCCATGCCACAAGCGTTTTTTGCGTAATCTTGTATAGCACTTTTTAATTTCTTAGTTTCAACCGTTGCTGCCAGCTTGTCTCTTTGGCACCCGATAAATTTTTCAAAATAATCTCTTACCTCGGCTGCTAAGCCTGTTCGAAAACGAACATATCTTGTGCTTAATTCACTTTTCCATTGAGTAAGGTTGATAGCAGCTCCTAAATGAAGCTTTTTCAAATCTAAAATTTCACTGGCTACCACTTCCAAATCAGCTGCTACATCGATACCCTCGGTCTTATTCAAAATAGCTACGGCTAACCAATCATCATCGTTTCTTTCGTAATGATAGAACACCAGATAACCGCCTTTAACAGTATGCAGTTGATCACCTACGATTACACTTTCATATTTGTTCGCCAGTTCTTTTGTCAAAGCAACAAAGTCAGAACATTTACATTCATCGTCGTAGTATTTATTTAGTTTCTGCTCAAAAGCAGGTTCAACTTCGTTATCACCATCTACACCAAATTCGCCGATATTGAGATGAGCATTTGAGAAAAGTTCCAACAATCCATCCGTTAGCTGCGCAGTCATTCCTTCCGTGCTATTCTCATTATTCCTGAGTTGCTTTGAAAGTCCTTCACCATCATTGTCACGTTTTACAACATGAATAATTACGTGTTTAATTGCCATACATCTCCTGTTTATTTTTGGACAAGGAGCTTTCAAAAGAGAAGAAAAAAGCTAATCCTTGCTTTATATGAATCTAAATCGTTCAAATTTTAAATTGTTTTGCCTATATAAAGCGAGCCCTAATAAGCAACATGGGGCAGGTGAGAAGTTTTATCAAAGACCGCTTCTCGCTCTTAGCTGTCTGTAACATGGAATCCAACCTATTTATCGAAACTGTAAGGTCAGATATCAGCTACTACACCTAATCCTACTACACATCAGCCGAGGATTTGATACGAACTGTTTGAAGAAATTCTTCCTTCAATGCAGACGTAAGACCATCCAAAGTATCTTTCTCGATCAGTCCAGTAATTTTTCGCCATAGTCAATAAACATGAACCTTCCTAAATCAAATAACGCCCCATTCAGGGCTTTTTATAGTTGGCTAAGATAACGAACGGAGTGAGATAAGCCAACTGTAAAAAGTCCCACACTGCAAGGCTTGTTATGTTAATTTTTCTTTTTTGGGATAAGTACATCCATCCACGGTTTAACTTTAGATAAGCAGCTACTTTCATACCTATTCCAAGCAGTTTCAAGGGATATTTCGCTACCATACGTAATTTGCACCCACTCAAGAAAATCTTCTTCAACACTCTGTTTTATAATAGGACTTTCTTTTGATACAAATGATTCACTTGTTACTCTTGTAGCCATTTTTAAGAACGAATTCGAGTTGTTAACTGCATGTTTGGTTATTTGATTAACACCAAAGCTCACACCAAACATCAAATTTCTATGTGCACACTCGATCATTTCTCGTGAAAATCTCTCTGAATCCTCCACTGTTGGCTTTGAAGCGCATCCTGATATCAACAACAAAATCGATGTATAGACTACTTTATGATTTATCTTCAATTTAAATACGCCTCTGGACTCATTGAATTAACATAGCGTCGCAAACAACAGCGCGAACGAAGTGAATGTCCGGCAACGCAAGGCACGAATTGATATGCTTTGTTAGCTTCCGCCTACACCAAGCTGACACCCATTATTCTGGAACAAATTGAAAAGAGAACTGATAGCGCATCAACGTCAAATTAGGAACGACTTTTGCGGCTGCACGAGCCTTTCGATCAAACTCCGGCGCAATCAAGATGCCGCGAACCTGATCGTTTCCTTCCTCTTCCATCACACTCCCGATGTAGCTCAGTATTTGAGCTATAGCCCGCTGCCCAGCCACCCCTGTCTTTAACTCTATAACTACAGGGACCGAATTTAAATCTTCAGCGGTAATGTCGATGAACCCAGTTTCAACGGAACGTTCCCGACCGTTGTCGGTTACGCGGAGCCCCGTTTCGATCTGGCCGATGTTTTGACGGATAGCAGCCTGCATGTCCTTTTCTAGACCGATAGTTTGGGACTGAACATCCGGTTCGGGCATTTCTATCACCGGCACATCTTCGGGCTCGATGCGTTCTATATCATCTTCCAGAAAACGGCGATAACGCCGGATGGCATCTCGGTAGGACGCTAAATTGTTATAGGCATTTCCTTCAAACGGAATTTTCGATTCATTGGGTCTATTATTTCGTCGGTCTTGGGTGGTATAGGTCAGTTCTTGGATTAACGATTCCAATCGTTCCTCAGCATAAAGCGCATCTAGATCGCCATAGTAATCCTCGACCCTGCCAGCTCTATGCATCTGGGCCGTGATGGTGCCGCCCTGATAATTCTGGGCTGCCAGCCAATTCTTATAGTTTACAGTCTGCATAATTCCTCACAAGGCAGCTAACAATTTTTTAGGCATTTTTCACTTTGCTTTCGATAACTCTACCGACTGCAACGACTCGTGAGCCTTCTCTAATACAGAACTGACTATCGGCTGGAAACTTCCCCTTTGAAGCATTTTTGAGATTATTAGATAGCAGTATTTTGCACATAGATTCTTCACCTGGTGCTAGCTCGCCATTTTCAAAAAAGTACCTCGCATCCCAATCTGTACAATTTACATCATTGATGTGCCAGAAAAACTGACCTCGATAATCATCATAAACCGCACCCTGACGCCCCATATACTCAGTCTTTATCATCACCACCTTCGCAAGGAGGTCGTAGTTGGCTAACTCTTTGAAATTCTTCATTTCTATTGTTTTTGATGCCTAACGCCGCGTTCACTTGCTTGTCCGGTGCAACGCTTTGTTATGCATTTTCTTACTCTTCTTTCTCGGCATCTAGTGCGAGACTATTATCCGTCCAGCCATCTTTAGACAAGTCTTGATACTGTCCATCGAAGCCAATTTTCAAAAGCAGTAAGACGTTAAAGAGGTTTTGACATTTATAGACATCATCAATATAACTTTGCAGCTCTTCGACATCTTCATCTAGATTGTCTGCATGCGCAGATTTATTTCTGAGAGAAACCCAGGCATCCACCAGACCTTTATCAACCGCCCCTTCTCCGGCAAGCCTATATAATGCATTTTTTGGGCTAGATGATTTAACTTGACCAATACTTGACTGAATTCTTTTTTTTATTCTTTCACCAATCGTCAGATTCTTAACTAGCGGTTTGGCCTCTTCTGCTTGCTGCACTATCTCATCGTCCGGTAAGCCATACTCCGAATAGTAATTCTTTGTTATTCCTTCGATGGCCGTACTTATGGTAAGTGCCGCACTCTCAATTCCACCCTGCCATGATCGATTTATCTTATGCCAATAGCCGAAGAAAACATCGTGCTCAACTTTGAAGCTGTTGAGGTATTTTTCAATGAAATGCTGAAAGTTTGACACCTCCCAAGGAGCATTGTGCTTTATTGGCGTAGCAATTCTTTGATTTGGCGTGGCGCTAGGGATACTTTTAATTATTGTTGTTCGCGTATCATTCTCTGAATATGAAGAATATAAAACAGGACACAATTTGCCAAATACTATACTTATAGCCTCAATAAACCGCTCTTTGAAGCTTGCGTTTATGCCTCCAGAGGGATCTTCTGCTCTAACTGTTAAGCAGTTTTTTCTATCTTTGATTACGATTTCGATACCCGAAATCTTTATCTTGCAGGTATTTAGAGATTTACCTCCTCCCTTACCTTCTTCCCACTCATTACATGGTATTTGATGCTTTCCGGGAATAACTAAAAATAAAAAACTTGAGCATTTATTTACAACGCCTTCCCTATCTTTCTCGCAAATTAAGTTTCGAATTGTACTTTCGACAACCTTTCCAGAGGCAGGGAGAGAGAAACCAGTGGGTACAGAGATGTCCTTTGCAGTCCATACATTACCGGACATATCGACAGCCTCCATACTGAAAAACTCTTCTTTTCCAATAATCTTGCCTGGCTTTGTATTGCCAAGCTTCGGCATCAATTCTTTAGTAACGTCCTTAAAGGCATGGTATAGCTTTAAATGTAGGTTTCCGTCAGACTTCTGGGTTATAGATCCAGACCCGGAATAAATAATTGGATCATCATCTTTCTGCTGTTTCAGATCAATTTGGATGCAATCAACCTCAAACTGATTGTCTAATAATAACTCTAATTTTTTTTCGTTAAGATCCACTAAGCCTCCTTACTAGACCTGCATAACAACTTTATACCAACCCAATGGGTTTTATTTCTACCGAACATTGGGTCGTATTAATATTACCTACATTAATAACAAATAATCCTTTATCTTTCTATGTCAAATGAATAGCAAATTGATATTCTCTTAATGAACTGACTAAAAAGGCCCCATTGGGTCGATTTCTTGACTATATGTGCACTCGAATTTAAATTGGATTACCTCGTATATTCATTTTCATCACAATTAAAATAAAGATAAATAAGTGTTCCAAAATACAGTAGTTCTCATCTAGGTAAGCTATTGATCTATTTTGAATTAAATGCATTTTAAATTTTGGTGCTATGAGCGTGTGGTTTGGTGATATTTAGAGTGTTTAAGTACATGATTTAACTTAATATACAGTGGTTTCGATGGGGTTTTATGGGGTGTCAGGGTCGGAGGTTCAAATTCTCTCAATCCGACCAATCTTCTGCTTTCTTATCATAAAGTTAAAAATGTCTTAGCCATTCTCAGTCTGATTTATGTACACATTTTATGGACAAATAATGGTTGTGCGTTGGTAGCCCACATTTAATAAAGTTCCGATTACGCAAAAACGTAAACCAAAAAGCCGTTAGCGCTGCTGTATTTGCTGTTGTTGCTGCTGTTGGATATTGCCGAGTTGTTTATCAATTTTTTGTTGTTGCAAGTAAAACATGCTTTGCTGTTGGGGCGGTATTGCACTTTCAATTTTGTTTAGTTCTTGAATGCGATCTGCTTGCACCTGTTTTAGGTTAAGTAACGCATCTTCTCTCGTTTTACGTTTATTTTCTAAATTGGTATAAATTTCAACTTTTTCTTCTGTTGCTAAATTCGATTTTTTGGTCAGGTTATTGATAGTGCCTTGCATCTCTTCAATCTGCTGATTAAGTTTTGCTATCGTTTCTATCGATTCGTTGTATGCTTCTTCAGTTTTACCGTTAAAAAGAGAAGAATAAGAGTTTATTTTATCGGCATCCAACACGTAACCTAAAAACCCAATGCATACACAAACAATAAAAACTGAAAGCGTCCCTTGCCATGTGGTCGGATAACAAAATTTTTGCCCTAACACCTCGATAGAATTATCTGCCATTTCCTTATTCCTCGCAGTAAGTTATCGTTCAAGATTAATTTTGACTCATTTTTTAAACATCAAAAATATACCTTGTGATGGATTTTTGCGCAAATTTAAGCAGACTGGTCTGATTTGATCAAAAACCACCCAACGCTCGACCGAACGTTGGGTGGTATATTCTATAAGGTCTTATTTGTACTGAGCCAGTGCTTTGCCTAATAAAAACACGGCAGCGGCTAATAACACTAAATCTTTTAATAAAAACTGGCCGGGCACAACATTTAACGCAGGGAATCCACCTAGGCTTGCTTCCCATACTGGCGCAGTTAATAAGTAACTAGAGGTCACCAAAAAGGTCGCAATGGCCGCTACGCTGCCCACAATTGCAATGGTTCGATGCAAGGGTGCCAAGAGTATTGCCAGCGCAGTGATTATTTCTACTGTGCCGATAAAGTTTGCAGCCCCCTGCAGGCTAAACACACTATATAACCAACTTGTTAGTGGGCTTGATGCAACTAAGCCTTCAATGGCACCAGCCTCGTAAGCGGTAAACTTCATCGCACCTATCCAAAATAAAACTAAAGCGATAGAAAAACGGATGCCGTATTCACCTACTCTAGTTATCGTATTACCTAGATCCAAGGTATTGATTTGAGGCTTGCTGGTGTTTAAAGTTTGAGTATTGTTTACTGTTGCTGTAGTCATGACCGACTCCTTAATCAATTTGTTCGTGTTTGTGGTTTAATCTATAAAGCTGGGCTTAACTCTTTTAATAAGCCGTTATCTAATGCGTGGTGAAACTCATCGCTGCCACCAATGTGCTTACCGTTAATAAATACCTGAGGTACAGTACGGCGACCACTTCGGCTTCTCATCTCTTTTGCTTTTTCGGCATCAGAGGTGATATCAAATTCCTTAAATGGCAAACCAAGCGTTTTTAAAGTGGCTTTGGTTCGTTTGCAAAATGGGCAATAACCTTTGCTATAAATTTCGATATTAAGTTTCATTTGTCTCTCCTCGCGTTGTTTGATGGGTTTATTATGGCGCATTTAAAAAGACAAACAATGCAGGATAGTCTATGATTAATACACCGATCGTCTACCAGTGCTTGAGAATATATTTATGGATATTTTGAGCGACTTGCTAAAATCTCTACAGGTTTCTGGCAGTGTGTATTTTTGCAGCCAGGTTGAACCACCTTGGCACAAGGTTTTTGCCAATAAAGATAAAGCAAGCTTTCACCTGTTACGTCAAGGACGTTGTGTTTTTAAAACGACCGATACTGAGGCGTATTTACAAGCTGGAGACTTGGTCTTTGTTGGGCCTGGCGTTGAGCACGAATTAATTAGCAAAAACACAGAATTAATTGATGTAGACAAAAACGATAACGCCGATTTATTGTTATGCGGTGATTGTGAGTTTGATACGAATAACCTATCCCCGCTTGCCAGCTTGTTAAACCAAGTGACAATAGTGCGTAAAGATGAATTGGTTCGGCATAATTGGTTAAAAAGCACCTTTGATCAAATTAGCTCTGAATATATGGCGCAAGATCCGGGTGCTCAGATTATTGTTAATAAGCTCACCGAAGTAATTATGATTGAACTCATCCGGATTAATTTTGCACAGCAACAGCATCAGGGTTTTATCAACGCGTTAAACGACAAGCCAATAAAAAAAGCACTTGAGTTAATGCATCAATCGCCTCATTTTCCGTGGACGATTGCCGATTTGGCTAAAAGAGTGGGCCTTTCTCGAGCCTTGTTTGCTAAGCGCTTTACCGGCCAAATAAATCAAACCGTATTTGTTTATTTAACTAAGCTGCGAGTTGAAAAAGCCAAACGTTTAATTACAACCAGCACACAAAGTATTGAAGATATTGCGCTTTTGGTTGGTTACGAATCAGAACGTGCGTTTAACCGCACTTTTGATAAATACGTGGGCATGACGCCAAAACAATATCGCAAACTTAATTGAACAAAACTTTGCTCACTTTTGCTTTTGTGATCCCATGCTCAGCACAGCAGATCAAGGTTATGTTTTCAGTTAAAGTCTGCTTTATTTAACATTTCCCCTAAGATAAAATACTACTCACTAACAACACACTATTTATAATTTATGCAGTTTAAACAGTTGATCGGGTTAGCATTAGCCAGTGTTTTAAGTTTTTCGGTGCAAGCTGAAAATTTTGGTCATGTGACCGTTAAACAAGTGGTGAGTATTTACGATGGCGATACTTTCCGAGTTGATATAGACGGATGGCCAGACGTAATAGGCAAACGTGTGCCCATTCGGTTAAATGGTGTTGATACACCTGAAATCCGAGGTAAGTGCGAAGCTGAAAAAAAACTCGCGCGCGAAGCAAAAATGTTTACCGTTGAAAAATTAAGAAACGCCAAACGTGTTGAGCTTAAAAACATCCAGCGCGGCAAGTATTTTAGAATTGTTGCCGATACTTATGTAGATGGCGCTAGTTTAGGCGAGCTATTGATTAACAAACAGTTAGCACGCCGATACGATGGTAAATCAAAACGTCTGGGTTGGTGTGGTCGCTAGCCTAGATCAAATGCAGGATAGCCAAAGTGCTCTTCATATATAGGCGGTTATTAAGCATTATTTGGCCTTACAAAATTGATTAATATAGTCTTTGTGGCTTGGCAGTTGTTGTGCCCCAGCTTTCATTGCCTGATTAAGTTTATTCAACCAATCGAGCCCATCCGTGGTTCTGTGAGCTAGTAAAAAATCAGCCTGTTGAGGAATATTTAATTGACCAATTTGCACCGCAAGCCAACTAGCGTTGCTAAATAAATCCATGCCGTTACGTTTTAAATAACCGTTATATTTAAAGTAGTCGATTTTATCTTGCAAGGCATCCGGGATAGCCATGTGTCGGCAGTGCCGCCAAAGTTCACTGTCGTTTCTTTGGGTTAGCCGATAGTGCAAGATTATAAAATCGCGCACGGCCTCCATCTCACTAATTGCAATACGGTTGTATTCATCACGCAAACGCGCTTGCATAGATTTGCCTGGGAATAAAGCTAATAGTTTAGCAATGCCGGCTTGAATTAAATGAATACTGGTTGATTCTAATGGTTCTAAAAAGCCACTGGCAAGCCCTATTGCAACCACGTTCTTATGCCAAAATAAATTTCGCCGTCCTGTTTTAAAGGTCAATGCTCTTGGATCTGCTTTCGCGTCGCCAGGCAAGTTTTGCATTAAGATGTCTTCGGCATGCTGTCTATCGCTAAACGCACTACAATAAACGTGACCATTACCGGTACGGTGCTGCAGCGGAATTTGCCACTGCCAACCAGCTTGATGCGCAATTGAGCGGGTATAAGGTTTAAAATCACTCCTTTGGGTGGCTACTGCTAACGCAGAATCACAAGGTAGCCAATGCGACCAGTCTTGGTACCCAGTTTTTAACGCTCCTTCGATCAGTACGCCTTTAAATCCCGAGCAATCGATAAATAAATCGGCTTTTACACTTTGACCGTTTTCAAGTACTAACGATCGCACAAAACCAGTGTCGTGGGCGAGTTCGACTTTAGCGACTTTACCTTCAATCCGTTTTACATTTTTTTGCTCGCTATATTGGCGTAAAAATTTAGCATATAAACCGGCATCAAAATGGTAGGCATATTCATAGGTAGACAATACATTGCGCGGGTCTTTATGCATAGGTGCAAACTTATTCTCTTTTGCCGCATGCCAAGCCATAGAGTATTCATCAAGGGGTTGTGCTTTCCCTTCATGGTGGGCTTTAATCCAATGGTGGTGAAAAGAAACCACATCAAACTGTTTGCCATAACTTCCAAAAGGATGAAAATAACTATGTCCCTGTTTGCCCCAGTTTACAAATTCTATCCCTAACTTAAAGGTGCCTTGTGTGGCTTTAATAAATTCATTTTCTTTAATACCAAGCGCTTGATTAAAAACTCTAATTGGCGGGATAGTGGCTTCGCCAACGCCGACAGTACCAATTTGTTCGGATTCAACTAAGATAATTTGACAGTTTTTATGCAGGGCGTTACTCAATGCCGCGGCTGTCATCCAACCGGCTGTACCACCGCCTAAAATAACAATAGAGTCAATTGCATTTTCTGGCAAAATTATTCCCCCAATAAATTGCAGATATAAAAAAGGCTAAGTGAACCACTTAGCCTTTTTTATTTATTTCTTTTTTGTTTTACTCTTTTTTTCGCTTTGCACCCATTTGCCATCTTGGAAATGGGCTGTCCAGCCGGTTGCTTTGCCGTCTTTTTCGGAAGCAACATATTGCTCTTTATTTTTGCGGCTAAACTTAATTATGGCTAAGTTGCCATCTGGATCTTTTTCTGGCGCGTCCGCTAAATAATAAAATTTAGGTGAAATACGATCTCTAAAGCGCTTTAGTTCAGCCACTTTAGGTGCTCGAGTTTCTCTTGATTTAGGGAAATTATGTGCTGCTAAAAAGATCCCCGAAGCACCATCACGCAACATAAAGTGCGCATCAGATTTTTCGCACGGTAACTCAGGTAAATCAACCGGATCTTCTTTGGGCGGCGCAGGCTGACCGTTACGCAGTAATTTCCGGGTGTTTTTACATTCTTCGTTAGTACAACCAAAATATTTGCCAAAACGACCATTTTTTAGCTGCATGTCGCTGCCACATTTATCACATTCGATAACTGGGCCGTCGTACCCTTTAATTTTAAATTTACCAGTTTCTATCTCATAGCCATCACAGCTTGGGTTGTTACCACAAACATGTAATTTATGGCTTTCATCCATTAAATAGCTGTCCATCGCTGTGCCACATTTAGGGCAACGACGTTTAGCACGCAGCGCATTCGTTTCGGCTTCTTCATCGTTTGCATCAACTGCTTCTTCACCTGAAGTGAGATTAATGGTTTTAGTACAGCGCTCTTTGGGTTTAAGTGCATACCCTGAGCAACCTAAAAACACCCCAGTTGATGCGGTTCGTATCGTCATATGACGACCACATTCAGGACAGTCTATATCGACTGGAATCGGCTGATTTGGTTTCATCCCGCCCTCATCAACTTCAAGTCCTGCTTTTTCTAGGTTGTTGCTAAAGTCTTGATAAAAACGATCTAATACTTTTTTCCAATCTAAATCACCGGCCGCGATTTCGTCTAAATATTTTTCCATGTTGGCGGTAAAGTCGTAACTCATTAAATCGCTAAAATTATCTAACAAACGCTCGGTGACTATCTCACCCATTTTTTCAGCGTAGAAGCGGCGACTTTCTAAACGAACATAACCACGATCTTGAATGGTGCTGATAATAGACGCATAAGTAGATGGCCGACCAATGCCACGTTTTTCTAATTCTTTAACCAAGGATGCTTCACTATAGCGTGCTGGTGGCTTAGTAAAATTTTGTTTTGGATTTAATTTTTCTAACGCCAAGGTATCGCCAACAGATAAATCAGGGAGCAGTTGATCTTCTTGCCCTTTTTTACCTGTTGGTGGCTGAATTTTAGTCCAACCATCAAAAACTAAAACACGGCCTTTGGCTTTTAACTCATAATCATTGGCTTTAACTGTTAATGTGCTGGCTTTATATTTAGCTGGCGGCATCTGACAAGCAACAAATTGACGCCAGATAAGGTCGTACAGGCGTTTTGCGTCTGGATCGACCCCTTCAATTGCTTCGGCAATTAAATCAACTGACGATGGACGTATGGCCTCGTGCGCTTCTTGGGCATTTTCTTTGCTGCCATAGATATTTGCTTTTTCAGGTAAATAATCAGCACCGAGATTTTGCTGGATATAATCACGACAAGCCGCGACCGCTTCGCCACTTAAATTGGTGGAGTCGGTTCTCATATAAGTAATATGGCCGGCTTCGTATAAGCGCTGAGCCAACATCATAGTTTTTTTAACGCCAAAACCTAACCGGGTACTGGCCGCTTGTTGCAACGTTGACGTAATAAAAGGTGCACTGGGTCTACTAGATGTTGGCCGAGTTTCGGTATCTACAACCTGATAACTGGCCTGTTCTAACTCGGCTAAGGCTTGATCGGTTTGTGCTTTACTATTGGGTCTAAAATTTTTGCTTTGATATTTAACAACGTTAAGCAATAAATTTTGCTTTTTATGCGTCAGCGTATCAGCAGTGACTTCCCAATATTCTTCTGGAACAAAAGCTTTAATTTCATGTTCACGTTGCACCACAAGCCGCACTGCGACTGATTGCACACGACCTGCCGATAAACCGCGAGCAATCTTTTTCCATAACAATGGCGATACCATAAAACCAACAACACGGTCTAAAAATCGCCGTGCCTGCTGGGCATTCACTCTGGCAATATTTAAATCATCTGGCGTCGAAAAAGCATCTTTAATGGCTTTTTTAGTAATTTCGTTAAAAACGACCCGTTTGTATTTGTCATCATCACCGCCGATAACCTCACGTAAGTGCCAAGCAATGGCTTCCCCTTCGCGGTCCAAATCGGTTGCGAGATAAACAGTGTCTGCATTTTCTGCCAGCTTTTGTAACTCGGCAACGACTTTTTCTTTACCCGGTAAAACTTCGTAATCCGCTTTCCAGTTGTGTTCAGGGTCTACACCCATACGTGCAACTAGCGCCGCTTTTTCTTTTTGTTTTTTGTAAGCAGCTTTTTCTTCTTCGGACATCGCCTTTGTATTGGCGGCTTTGGTGGTAGTTTTACCTTTAGATGATGTCGGTAGATCTCTAATATGACCAATACTGGATTTTACAACAAAGTCTCTACCGAGATATTTATTGATGGTTTTGGCCTTGGCCGGAGATTCTACAATTACGAGTGATTTTCCCATTAGACCTATAATCTGTTGCTCATTGAACTGAAAAATGCAGTCAGACTGCGCGTTATCTTTTTAGGTATATCTACAATTTAACCTAGTCGCAAGTGATTTTTTTTATTCTGCTATCATTTTTGTCCTATTTGATGCTTTTTCAAGCGACTTTAAAAATAAAAAACTATTTTTATCCACTAGCGGATAAATAAACAAAAACACCCCCGGTTGTGATGCCGGAGGTGTTTTTAACCGTTCTTAACAAGCTATTGACTGTCGATAACAGTGACTAGGTTAAAATTAGTTGTTACGTCATTGCCAGTCGATACCGTTAAAGTTAAGTTGCCAGTGAATACTTCATTCCCATCTGATTCAGGTTTTAGACCGACACTGAACACACTAGGTAACAAGCTTGCTGTCTCCAAAAACTCAGAATTAGGTGAACCTATGAGCACTCCATTGTCAGTATTAAAGGTCACACTAGTGCCTGCTGGCATCGGGTTGTTATTAACGTCGGTAATATAAACGCTTAATATCTCAGTATGACTGGCATCCCAACGCCCGTTCCCGTTATTGTCTCTAATCAGCGGCTCAGCAACATCCGTATCAAATTGATCACCGTCGTTATTACAGTCAGCCCCTATCACTGTTTCATTAACCGAAGCATCCCAAACCCCATTGCCGTTACAATCTGTGAAAGTATCTGCATTGAGGTAAACTGTATTTACTTCTTGGTTGTTAGAATCTAACACCCTTACATAAGCGGTTTGACCAGATGTCACAAATTCAGCCCCATCTCTAATATGGACTAAATTTCTACTACAAATTCCGTTATTTTCATTCTCCACTGTACAACTTAAACCATTGAATAAATGTTGATTCTCATCTAACTCTGGGTTGAATTGTCCATCGTTATTTAAATCAATAAACTCTTCATCGGCTGCACCTAAATAAATATAATTTTCACCTGCATTGACACCGTAAGAGGCAGTTTTTATACAAAGGGTTTGCTCTACGCCAGGCGCAAATACTATATTATCAATATCAAACGCTGTCGCCGGACCTGCAGGCGCCGGCATTGGTGAACTTTCGTTCTGCTGGCCACAGAACAAGCCGTCTGCATTATCATCTAAAAAGGCTTCACCTAAATTATAGAAAGTCTCTCCTGCATCATAGATACCGTTTGCATTTGCATCAACAAAGCTCTCTTCACCTTTTGAATACGCCAGTACGCTCACTCGGCCTTGGCGAGGGTGAGCAATCTGCAATGGCCCCTGCACATCGTTCGAATCAAAATCACCATCATTATCGGTGTCAGCTACTGGACCAAAACAAGGTTTACCATCAACTGGGATATCATTGCTTGGGTCATTGTCGTTTCCAACATCGCAAAAGCCGTTGATTAGATCATTGCCATTTAATACCGGGTTAGAACTTTTCCAATTTACGACACAAACACCATCGAGCGTGGTGCAGCTTCCGTCAATCATACCTGTATCCGTTCTAAAGACAGCTGAAGTGCCATCAAGTACAGGGTGATTATTATGATCTGCCAAAAACAGCGTTAATTTATTCTCTACTCCTGCTATGCCCCAAGCTTCTATATTTAAACTCTCTGCCACAAAGGCCGTACTATTTTGATCACCTATGCCAGTGATTGCAGCTAAACTTCGAGAAACGCCTGAAGCCTGAACATCACCAGACTCATCGATTAATTCAGCAATAACCACAATTGGGTTTGCAACTCGTCCTGACTCTACCGTTACAAAAACACTTCCATCGGTAAAGCTTACCGCTTCACTCGGAGACAGGGTTACGCCGCCTAGCCCTGTTGTATCCCCTATACTATTGGCAAGTGAAAAACGGATCGTTTGGCCCGGTTTAGCGTTGCCAAACTGATCAAACACTTTAAAATTAAGTCGCGCTTTTTCTTGAGCGCCATTTCCCTTTAATCCTATGGTTGGATTATCAGTCACAACCTCACCGTCTATTTCGACCGACTCAAATACAATAGAATCTGCGGGCACATCCCCAAGTTCAATAGTGCCAGTGGCAGTCAACGAGCGAGTACCAGCATCAGCGGTTGCAAGTATCTGATCTTGATTAATACAGCCATCAGCTACATAAATAGCTCTTGCCACACCATTATAAGCGGTCACTGTGCTATCTAATCTAGCGGTCGCTGGCTCAGTCGAAGCACAAGCCGAGCTAAAGTTTACCTCGACCGGTTGAAGATAGGGTTGCCCAGATTCAGCGTCGATGATATTTACTTCCAAAATAGCAGTTCGTCCGGGTTGCAAAATGTCTATTTTGCTACCATCAATATCCCTCGCTATGATTTCATTTTTAAATTCACCGTTATCATCTTCATTGCCCATCACAATGTCGACCGCCCCTATATCTACAGTAGTGGTGGCACTTCCAGATGCAGTTGAGGTTGGTAAAGTGACAGTTACTAGTCCAGCACCCGAAATCTCACTCATTGAAATATCAGCATAGGCATAACCATTAGCATTCGTTAGCACACGACCACTTGCGGGATTTATAGTGCCATTATCAGTTTCTATGTTTACCAGTAGGTTGCCGATGCCAACACCATTGTCGGTCACGCGCACGATAACGGTTCTTGGAGAATTAAGCCGAACTTGATTATTTAAAATACAGTTTTCTGCGGTTTCTTTGTTCGCATCTTCTGCGGTACAGTCATAAACATCAGCCGATAATGTAAAGGCTTTGTCTTGTTTTATTTCATCACCGGCTGAGTCGAACGTCACAAAAGCAACAGCATCTTGATAGCTTACCTGTGCTTGACCAGCACCTTTCACATCACCAGCGGTTAAAGTGACTCTGCCTTTGCCTTCTGCATCGGTTCGAGCGGTTGCGATTTCAGGATAGATAGACCCTAAAGACGTTGAAAAACTTAATAATGCATTTTCAACGGCTTGATCATTGTTGTCTGTTAAAGTTGCGATTAATTCGACAGGCTCATCCTTGCTTACACTGAAGGTCGTATCACCACTTTTAACATTAATCGCCCTGATTGAAAGCTTGTATTGGTCTGGCACGATACTCACATCATCACCGAGTGTTTCAAACAAAATCCCGTTTGACACCACTTCACCTGATGGAACCAAGGCTGTGGCCGTAATTTCTCCACCGGTGATTACGTTACCAGCACGTAATACGATTTCAGCTTCACCTTGATCATTACTAACATCAACCCCGCTTGAAGGTGATAAAACCCCAACCCCACTTGAATCAAATTGAACTATGTACTGCTCGTTTAGAGGGATCAACTTGCCATTTTTGTATATTGTTGCTTTAGCAATTGCAGGATTATCAGCACTAATTACGTATACACCGTCGGTTTTACCAAACTCGGCACCATCTTCGTCAAATAGCCCCAAAGAGACTGAATAAACCGAAGTGTTATTTGACGGTTGGTCTTCAGTACTGACCTGATAGTTAAATATAGCGCTACTTTCACCGGAGGAAACGACAACTGAGTTTGCGCCTCGTTGCCCTGCACCAGTTAAACGAAAAATAACTTTACCGGAATCAGTCGTCAGCGCTGAAGATTGGCTCAGAGTTGCTAATTCAGTTTCAGCACTGATCACTTGATTTTGATAAGGAATAGATTCAGGTTGTTGTGTGGCTTCAACTAAAAGATATATTGGTTGAGTATTGAATATATCATTCGCAGTTGCATCTTGCTGCTGGCTCTGGCAGCTAGTTTCTATGCCTTCGACCGTCGGTGATGCGTTTTCCGCACAACGATAAAATGTGCCCGTCAAGGTAACCGCTTGAGCGGTTGCTTTGCCATCCCCTTGGCTGTAAAAACTAACCGTGTCTGCTAACGTTGTGGTAGGCTGTTCATAACTAACGGTTAAACCACCGGCACCTTCAACATCGGTCGCCAATAATGTTAATTGTGCTTGCCCGTTTTGATCGGTAAGGGATGCGCTAACATTTAGAGCAGCTAACCTTGCTTCAAAATTCAAAACTTCGTTTGCCGCAGGCTGACCGTTTACTGTCAACGTCGCCACCGCGGTTAAAGGGTTTGATTGTGACAAAGCTTGACTAACATTACCTTGCGCATTGACTAAATTTAGAGTTAATCCATAAACTTTATCTGGGACTGTGTAGGCAATTAAACTTTGCAAACCTTCGTTTCCTACTACGCTCACGTTCAGACTACCCGAATCTTCCGGTACACCCGTTTCAAAAGTAACTAAACCGTGTTCGTTGGTTGTTCCTGACTCAAATAACAAATTGCCGGCAACTGAGCGTGCTGATAATTGCACACCGCTGACTGCTTCACCGCTTCGTTTTTCGGTGACCTTAGCATACAAATAATATTTAGCGCTGCTCGAATAAAAGCTAGTAATAGGCTGACAATCACCAAAATCATCAGAACTTGCGTCAAACTGGAGGTCACACTGTAATATTTTACTTGATAGATTATAAGCAAATTGGCTCGAATCTATGTTTTCAACGTTTGTCTCAACGCCTTCAGCGGATAAACCAATTGTGATATTGCCTGCATCTGACTCACCAGTCAGTTCAAAAATTGCATAACCAGAGTCATTGGTTAACAACTCGCCTGAAACTGGAACTGTCGTTATTTGCGACTCGTTCACATTTAAAGAAACCAAAGTGTCGCGAACCGGGGTGCCATCCGAAGTGACTGATGAAATTAAATATACCGATTGCTCCCCATAAATCTTACGTGTTTGTGTACACTGAGATAAATTACTGACATCATCCGCTAAGGTTTCAGAGCAAAAATATAAGTCAGCATTCACGGTTACACCGGTATCAGGATTGCTTCCATCCCCTAACGAGCTGAAATCTAAAGTGTCGGAAACATCCGAATCTGTACCTGATATTGAAGCGGTTAAAGTACCGGCACTTTCAACATTGCCTGGATATAAAAGAACCGTTGCCACCCCATTTTGAGCTAAGACACTACCACTAGCTGGTTCGATAGAACCAACATCGGTTGAAAAGTTTACAATCACGCCGCTTGCGGCTAAGCCATTTTCGGTGACAGTCGCCCGGACCGTTAACGGATTGTTTTGTGAAGTTTGATTGGAAACTTGTCCTTGTTGATCGACGGCTGACAGTGACAACGTATATACATCGTCATCCGCTAAACTGTCGCCTCGTTCCAGGCTACCGCCCCCCTCACCGCAAGAGATTAAAAAACAGGTGAAAAAAGCGATAAACCAATGGCCATACTGCTTGAGCATTCTTCTGCACTCCATGGTCTTAGAATAAAAATTAAGGTAACCTCGCTTATATTAGCTCAAAAAATTACGATGGAACAATTGTTAAAACAAATAAATATGGTGAAATTGTGGAAAAACTAAATATAAAATCGCAATTAAAGGACAATCTGACCTTAAGAATTGTTGTTGGCATGCTACTTGGGTTGCTCTGTGGGGTGATCATGAGTTTTTTTGTCGGTCAAAAAACAGATACTCTCATTAACTTAGTTATTTTTGACTTATCCCTTAAAGCATTTTTTGTTGAAGGTCTTTTTCATATAGGTGGACAAATATTCATTACCAGTTTAAAAATGTTAGTGGTACCTTTGGTGTTTGTTTCCTTAGTCTGCGGCACGTGCGCATTAAATGACTCAGCCAAAATTGGCCGTTTAGGGCTTAAATCCGTATTACTTTACTTACTCACCACTGCCATTGCTATTTCATTAGCGATTAGTATTGCTCTATTAATTAGCCCTGGTGAAGGGGCTGAGCTAACGACAGATGCCACGTTCGAGTCACAACCTGCGCCAAGTTTTGCTGAGGTCATTATCGGCATGTTCCCAAGCAACCCAATAGATGCTATGGCTCAAGGTAATATGCTACAAGTGATCGTTTTCTCTATTTTATTTGGTGTTGCTATGGCGTTATGTGGCGAACCGGGTAAACGTATGACTGCTATTTTTAATGACCTGAACGAAGTTGTTTTAAGAATGGTTGGTATTTTAATGAATTTAGCGCCATATGGGGTTTTCTTTTTAATGGCTAAGCTATTTACTTATATCGAAGTCAGTGAAATTTCGAAACTTGCAAAATATTTTTTCACTTTATTACTTGTACTTTTTGTACATGCACTCTTAACCTACCCGCTTATTTTAAAAATATTAGGTCGACTAAACCCAGTTCTATTTTTTAAAAAAATGAAAAACAACCTAGTGTTTGCATTTACCACCTCCAGCAGTAATGCCACCATACCAGTCACTTTGAACACAGTAACAAAAAAGTTAGGTGTTGATAACTCAGTCGCATCATTTACCGTTCCTTTAGGTGCTACGATAAACATGGACGGAACGGCAATTATGCAAGGGGTAGCCACTGTATTTATTGCACAAATTTATGCAATAGATCTATCTCTCACTGATTATTTAGCTGTGTTATTAACAGCAACACTTGCTTCCATCGGCACTGCAGGCGTGCCTGGTGTTGGGTTAATTATGCTGGCTATGGTGTTTCAGCAAGTGGGTTTACCGGTAGAAGGGATTGCGCTGATTTTAGGGGTTGATCGCTTGTTAGATATGACACGAACTGCGGTCAACGTCACTGGCGACGCAACCGTAAGTTGTGTGATTGCCCGCAGTGAAAAGGCGATTGATGACAAAGTGTTTAACGATGAGTCTAAAGTCTCGTAATTTGGAAACCTGATTGTTGAGTTATACACAACAACAATCAGCGACTAGCGCCTGAATTAGCTCAGGCGCTCTAAAACCGCATAAAACATACTATCTGAGTTTTCTTTAATTCCGCCCAAAAAGCATTGCTCACGTAATTTAAAGTTTGCGTTGTTATTTAAAAACTCTGCCACTATGGCCTCGTTTTCGCTCACTTGCCAGCTGCACGTTGCGTAGACACATAAACCACCGATACGTACGGAGCGGCTTGCATTATTTAGCAATTTTCGCTGAATTTGATTTTGTGCCAGTGTATCAGATTCACTAAATCGCCACCTGGCATCTGGGTTGCGACGCCAAGTACCACTCGATGTGCATGGTGCGTCTATTAATACCCTATCAAAGCCTTGTTGACGGCGAACATCATTTGGCAACTTAAGCTCGCTTTCACCAGTCCAGGTAAAACAGCGAATATTATGAATTTGTGCTCGTTTACTTCGTTTAGATAATTCATCTAATTTATAAGCATGTAAATCAGTCGCAGTCAGTGCGCCTTTACCCTTCATTATCCACGCTAAGGCTAACGATTTACCACCAGCGCCCGCACAGGCATCCCAAACTTTTAATCCGGGTCTACAATCCACTGCTTCGGCAATTTTTTGGCTTGCTAAATCTTGAATTTCAAATTGACCATTTTTATAAAGATCAGTGCGGGTCACATCATGCCCGCCACTAACCTGAATCACTGCATGGTCATTGTAGGCACGCACACCATTTGCCTGTAATTGCTCAGTTAACTGTTTATCCGTTAATTCACTTTGGTTTCTAAGATATAGAGGAAGTGCAATATTTTGCTTTTTAATAAAACTTCTCACTTCGTCTTCCTGCCAACCTTGCATTAGTGCACGTTGATTCAATGAGGTTAACCACTTAGGTCTAAAGCCGTGTAAAATCGCAAAACAGCTTAAATCGGCTTCTAATTTAGAAAGCTGTTTTTTAAACCAAGCAACTCGTGCGGCCTCGTTAGCCGTTGATGCGTGAGTATAATCACCGGCCAATAAAAACACCCAAAACCAAAAACATTGTATGTTATTAATTTTAAGCTGAAGCGTTTGATATTCTTTATCCCATGCTAACGCATCTATACATTTATCTTGCTGATAACAACTTTCTAAATATTCAGCCGACTGTAAATAGCGTGCGGCATTTTGAATTTGCGCGGATAGTTTTAATTTATCTTCGCGCTTAAGATCACGTATCTCTTTTAAACGACTTTTTAAAAATCTATCTAACGGTTTAAAAGATTGTTGTTGGCACCACTCAAGCCAAAGTTGTTTTCTAGCAACAACTAAACTCAAACCAGGTAAAGGCTTTTTATAACTTCGACGTTTCATTCATTCACTTAAAAATCAGGCTGGATTATCGATATCAACAAACTCAACCGCTACAGAAAAATGGGCTGCTAAATGCTCGCCTAACGACTTAACACCATAGCGCTCGGTGGCATGATGACCCGCTGCAATATAATGAATACCAGCTTCACGAGCAAAATGAGTGGTCTGTTCACTAATTTCACCACTTAAAAACAAATCAGCACCCGCTTGTTTAGCCGCTTCAATATAACCTTGACCACCACCGGTGCACAAAGCAACCTTTTTAACTAAAAAGTCACCACCTTTAACTAAAGTCACTGCACGCCCTAGCTGCGCACTAACCTGATCACTAAACGCTTGAGCACCCAAGGCTTGACTTAACTCACCTTGCATAACAATGCCAAACGGAGTCAGCTCCGAATGTGCGCTAATCTCGCGTAACCCCAAACGCATTGCAAGTTGCTTATTATTGCCAAGCTCGTTATGCACGTCTAACGGTAAATGGTAAGCGAGCAACGCCATATCATGTTTAAGTAAAGTCGCAAGGCGATTTTTTTTAAGCCCTACAATGCGCGGGTCTTCATTTTTCCAAAAGTAACCGTGATGAACCAATACCGCATCGGCTTGACGTTCAATCGCAGAGTCAAGCAAGGCTTGGCTGGCCGTTACCCCAGTAACAATTTTTTTAATCTCGCGATCTGAGCTAACCTGAATACCGTTTGGACAAAAATCTTTTATTTGTGAGCTTTGTAAAAGTCGATTTAAATATTCTTCTAACGTGTCAAGCTGCATAAATTAAGCTCGTTGTTGATGTTCTACTGAATAAGCTTGGCCTGCATAACTCGCTAAGCGGTCTTGCATCACCTTGATACAATCAAACTGGCGCATCGTTTTCCCAGTGACTAAATCCATCTGTGAGCTTAACAACATTAAATAGGCGCAACCATTGACATTTTTTAAGCGCAAAAATAACCCAGGGTTTTCACCAGATTCAAGTACAACAATGGGTGCATCTTCTGTTGCAGGAATTGGCTGCGGCGTAAAAAACCAGCTTTTAGGGGACTCATCCGTGCAAAACTGGGTAACAGCCGTCGCGTTTAAACAAATTTGTACAAGCTTGGCTTCAGACAGTCTTAAGCTGGTTTCTAACGCCACATAAAATTGATTAAACGCATAAGTGTCATCTACCGCAAAATATTGTTGTTGTATTTGTTTAGCAAACGGCAACAGCATTTTTGGTTTACAAGCACAAACAAACTCATACGTTTGCATGTTTACGCGTAACGTCTGAGTGTCGGCATCATAAAACCAGTACCAATTTGCATTTGGCTGAGACATACTTGTATGCTTTCCTTGTACCACTTAAAAAAGACTTAGATTGATCTATTACAATGTCAAAAAAATCTCAATTAATCAAGTCCCTGCACTATTTCTTTTATTAAATCAGGCCCACGGTAAATAAATCCGCTATAAACTTGCAGCAAATCCGCGCCGGCTGCAAGTTTTTCATTGGCCGAATCTAACGAATTAATGCCGCCAACACCAATTATAGGTAATTGCCCAGCGAGCGCCTCTTTTAATTGACTGATCACTTGCGTACTTTGTCTGCGCACAGGCACACCGCTTAAACCACCGGCTTCCTCACCATGGGGCAAATGTTTAACTGCTGCACGCTCTAATGTCGTATTTGTCGCTATTACACCATCAATTTTATTTTCGATTAGGGTGTTAGCCACTTGTTTTACTTCACTTGAGTCCATATCAGGTGCTATTTTAACCGCAACAGGGACATATTTTTGGTGCTTGTCTGCCAACTCGGTTTGTTTGTTTTTAATTGCTGACAACAAATCATTGAGAGCCTCACCGTATTGCAGATTTCTGAGCCCAGGTGTGTTCGGCGATGAAATATTTACAGTAATATAACTTGCATATTGGTATACCTTATCCATGCAAATTAAATAATCATCTTTGCCTTGTTCATTTGGAGTATCTTTGTTTTTGCCAATATTGATTCCAAGCACGCCAGCGTAACGGGCAGTTTTCACACGTTCTACTAAATAATCGACACCTTTGTTATTAAACCCCATACGATTGATAATACCTTGCGCTTCGGGCAACCTGAACAGACGAGGTTTTTCGTTTCCCAATTGAGGACGGGGTGTTACTGTGCCCACTTCAATAAAACCAAATCCCATCGCAGCAAACGCCTCGATACATTCGGCATTTTTATCTAACCCGGCCGCTAAGCCAACAGGGTTCACAAAATCAATACCCATTACCTTACGAGGTTTGGCCATTAGCTTTTGCCGATAAAAAGACTCAGCAAAAGTGCCTTGAGTCTTTTTTAATACATTTAACGTAGCTTCGTGCGACCACTCAGCGTCTTGAGTAAACAAAAAAGAGCGTAATAATGAATACATGTACAAGTCCGTTGATTTAAGATGGCAACATTGTATCGCAATGTCGCGCTAACAACATCAATTCGCGTAAAACCACCGAAAATTTAGCAAACTCATGATTTTGTCCGGCTTTAAAGTCTGACAATAAATGCTGCCAACGCTCAATCGCATGTTGATTTTTATCGCCCCATTCTTCGATTAACTCAATTGCAGAACAGTCTTTATCACACGACTTTAATACCACTTGAGTCAGCACTTTACGCTGACTATCTAACTCTTCTCTATAGGCAGCTCGAGCTAACGCTTGCCAATGGTTAGTTACATTCTGATTATTAATTTGCTCTAAAAACCAGTCCAGCTGCATATAACCGCCCAGTTGATAATAAATACCAGCAACCAAGTCTAGTGGGCGTTTATTTTGGTCCGCTACCTCGGCAATATCCATGACTGAAAATAAAGTGCTAATATTAGATAGGCGGCTAGCAAAGTCTTTATCGACCCCGGCATCAACAAGTGTTTGCGCACGATCTTTAAGTTTACCCAGTTCATCTTTTGGTAGATATTTAGTCAAGTTTTCACTTAGCTCGTTAAATACAGGGCGATATTTATTAATCGCTTTGCTCACTGAAGGTAAGTTAGCACGATTACGTAAAAACCAGCGTGTGGCTCGACGCACCGTACGTCGCAATTGGAATAAAGTTTCCAGCTGCGCCTCAGCAGCGACCTTATTGTCCCATTTTTCTATTTCATGCCATAAATTTTCTAACTCAAAAACATGACTGGCGATGGTGAATGCAATTGCAATTTCGTGCGGCTCGGCCCCCGTTTCGTCTTGCATTCTAAACACAAAGTTCATGCCCATCAGGTTGACCACCTGATTTGCCACTTCGGTCGCTATCAGTTCACATTTTAATGGATGTGTTTTTATCGCTGTGTCGTAACCCTCTTGTAACGGTTTAGGAAAATAACGCACCAGAGCTCGGCGAATAAAGGCGTTTGAAGTAACCTTGCTGGTATTAAAACGCTCTTTTAAATCCATTTTTGCATAGGCCAGTAACACACATAACTCAGGACGTGTCAGCCCTTTGCCTGCGGATAGACGTTCAGATAACGCCTCTTCGTTAGGTAAAAACTCAAGCTCTCGGTCAAGCAAACCTTGTTTTTCCAGCGCGTTCATAAATCGTAGTTTTTCTTTCATTTGACTTTCGATTTTATGCTCTGTTACTGACAAAGAAAGCGTTTGGCGATAACAATCGTCTAGTACAATGCCCGCCACTTCTTGGGTCATCTCGCTAAGCAGTTTATTGCGCTGTTTATTGGTCATTTGCTCATCACTGACGATAGAGTTCAGCAAAATCTTTATATTCACTTCTTTATCTGAGCAATCAACGCCACCTACGTTATCAATGAAGTCAGTATTCACACGCACCCCATTAGTGGCAGCTTCAATACGACCTAGTTGGGTGCAGCCTAAGTTTCCGCCCTCACCTATAATTTTAAAATTAACTTCTTTACCGTCTATACGAACACTGTCATTGGCTCTATCACCAACAGATTCATGAGTCTCTTTAGAAGATTTAATATAGGTGCCGATACCACCATTCCAAAACAAATCCGCTGGCATCTTCAAAATAAGTCGGATCAACTCATTCGGCGGCAAATTATTTTTGTCGGTACGCAGCATTTTTTGCATGCGCTCATTTAATTTTATCGATTTAGCCGCACGGGAAAAGATGGCACCATCTTGACTTAATACATTTTTATCATAATCGCCCCAACCTGAACCAGCTGCAAATAAACGCGCGCGCTCTGCGTAGGATTTTTCAATATCAGGCTCTGGGTCAATAAATATATGCAAATGGTTAAACGCAGCCAGCAGGCGTGTGTGTTTAGACAATAACATGCCGTTACCAAAAACATCACCAGACATGTCACCAACTGCGACACAGGTAAAGTCTGTTGTTTGGCAATCAATGCCTAATTCTCTAAAGTGGCGTTTTACCGACTCCCAAGCGCCACGTGCTGTTATCCCCATTTTTTTGTGGTCATAACCAACGCTGCCTCCAGAAGCAAATGCATCTTTCAGCCAAAAATCATATTCTTCGGATATCCCATTTGCGATATCCGAAAAACTGGCCGTCCCTTTATCCGCCGCCACGACTAAATACGGATCATCATCATCGTATCTTACGACATCTTGCGGATAGACCACTTCACCTTGTTTAATATTATCTGTGATATCTAATAAGGCACGAATAAAGGTTCGATAACAGGCTTTTCCCTGTTCGATAAATGCGGCTCTGTCGTCGGTTTTAAGCGGCTGCTTACAAACAAAACCGCCTTTTGCACCAACGGGTAAAATCACTGTGTTTTTTACTTGTTGGGCTTTTACTAAACCTAATACTTCAGTGCGAAAATCTTCTTTACGATCTGACCAACGTAACCCGCCACGGGCAACTTTGCCGCCCCTGAGATGAACACCTTCAACTTCTGGTGAATACACATAAATTTCAAACTTGGGCACAGGTTTAGGCATATCAGGAATGTCTTGAGGAGACAATTTGAGCGAGATATATGATTTGTACTGACCGTCGCGCCCACGTTGATAAAAGTTAGTGCGCAAAGTAGCTTGGATCATAGCCACAAAACGTCGAATAATACGATCATCATCTAGATTTGCCACCGAATCAAGTGCCGCTTCTATTTGTTCTACCAGCTTGTTTTGTTTATTTGTATCCAGTTTATCGGTAGGAGAAAAACGGGCTTCAAATAAGTTAACTAATTGCTCTGCTATCTGCGGATAAGTCGCAAAGGTATTTTCGATATAACTTTGGTTAAAACTCAAGCCAGTTTGCCGCATATAACGTGCATATGCCCTTAAAACTGCTACTTGTCGGCCAATTACGCCGCCCTCTAATACTAAGCGGTTAAACCCATCATTTTCTAACTTGTTGTACCATACGTCAGCTAGTGCACGCTGAAATAAAGCGCGACTTTCTTTTAAATCCAGCGTAAAACCACCAATGGTCGCCATCGAAAAATCTAGCACCCAATTGGTGGTGCCGTCGGTCGTTTGAATGCGATACGGTCGTTCATCTATGACTCGTAAACCAAAGTTTTCCAGAATTGGTAAAATGTCCGATAAATAAATCGGTTTTTCCCGGTGATAGACTTTTAAACGAACTTCCGTGCTCTGATTTTCGTCTTCTTGACCACGGTATAACATCATCTCAAACGGCTTTTCGGCCGATAGCGTATCGAGCTTTTCAATGTCAACTAAGGCAGTATTGGGGAGTTCATGCTCTTGATAACTGCGCGGAAACGCACTTTCGTATAATGCAGCTAAGCGTTTACCTTTTTCTTCACCAAAATGATGAGTTAAACTACGGATGAGTTTATCTTCCCACGAGCGCACTAACTCAATCATGTTATTTTGCAGTTCGTGCTCATCAATCTCTACGTTGTTGTTGTCTACCCGCACGGTATAGTGGGTTCGCGCCAATGGTGATTCTGACAAATAAGTATTAAATTCAACATATCTGTCGCTACCAAAATAGCTTTGCAACAAACGCTGAGTCTCTTTACGAAGCTGAGTGTTATATCGCTCCCTAGGGACATAAGCGATACAAGAAAAATATTTGCCAAAAAGGTCTCTGCGAGTGAATAAACGAGTAGACCCACGTTCTTGCATTTGCAAGATGCCAAACGCAATGCGCCGGATTTGAGCCTCTGTTGCATATAATAATTCTTCTCGTGGATAACTTTCGAGAATATTTTGCAGCGCTTTATACGGATGTGAACCTTCAACATAATCAGTCGAGGCTAAAATTCGCAAAGCTTTTTCACATAACAATGGGATATCAAAAATGCTATCGTTATAAAAATCTGATGCAAACAGCCCCATAAACCTATGCTCGCCAATGACGTCACCGTCATCAGAAAATATCTTAACACCAAGATATTCCATATAAGCAGGCCGATGAATATGAGATTTTTGATTCGTTTTGCTCGCAACTAAAATATTGTCAGAAAGCGCTTCTTTTTGTGCACTGACAGGCAATTGTGACAGCTTGCGTTTGTTCTGACCATTTGCTTTTCGCAGCAAACCCAAACCTGTTTCTTTGCAGCGTTCAATTATATGATCGCCTTCTACCGCTTTGATATCATATTTACGATAACCCAAAAAGGTAAATTTGTTGTCGGCCATCCACTTCAAAAAAGCATATAAATCTTTGGCCTCACGTTGCTGTTTTTTATTATTAATACTTTTTACTGAATCAGCTACTTGCAGACACTGATCTTTTAGGGCCTGCCAGTCATCTACAATAATCTCAATTTGGCGCAGCACAGTAGTGAGCTCTTTTTTAATTTTGTCGCGGATCTCTAGCTCGGATTGATGATCAATTTCTAATAATAATAGGGTACAAGAGTTTGCGTCATTTAATTGACCAGCCACATCAAAATCGGCTAAACCGCCGCCATCATCTGTTTGATAGTCAAACGACTGGTATAACATCCAATGGGAATTAACCGACAAACGCTCTAAAGCCATTCGCACGGAGCCAACGATAAACGGATGGTTATGACAGACAATTTCTACTATGGTATGAGTACTCTGCCAACCATGTTCAGCTAAATCTGGATTAAATACGGCAACCTTAGGCAATTTTTCGCGTTCAGATCGGACAAAATTTTTCCAAAGACTTATCGCAGCGCCATACAAGTCACTGTCACTGCGGTGCATTAAATCATCACTTGCAGTATCTTTGAATAACAATTTAATAAACTTCTGCACTAAAATGGCTTTTTCGGCAGTCATTTTATTTGCGACGAGCGCTTGGATATTATCCAGGATCACAGAAAGTTGCTTATTAACGCCTGTCATATAATGGGTCCTTTTCAAATTAGGGTTAACTCAAATATCTTCCGCTAAGATCGTTAGATATTTTTTATTAACATCAGATTAGCAAAAGATATTCTATTTGGTAAAGTTATTAAGTGAAGAATAGCGATTAGGATCAAGAATTTACCAAACAATAACCAGGGCCTTGAACCGATTGATAATAATCAGCACAGATCCAATGCCCAAGCGCAGCAACCAGTTGGCCTTGATAAAATAGGTAAGGTATTGACGAACGCTGCCAGACAGGAATTTGATACTCTTGCCACAGCTTTTTTAGCGTACGTGAATGTTTGCGCCCTTGTGGCCGACAACTCAAGGAAGATGGCAACTGGTATTTAATGATCATATCAGCTAGCGGAACCATCAACTTAATATGGCCGCTGTTTTCAGAAAAATCTAGTTGGGCGGTTTGTCCGTCACTCAAACAAAAGGGCTCGGACGCCGCATGCTGCTGCTTTGTACGAGCAAAAAATTCCAATTGCCGTTGTGACAAAAAATATAACGAATCCTGATAGCGGCGAACTTGGCCACCCGACACGACTAACTCAGGCTGGGCGTCCGGTTTAGCTGTCTGCATAGCCAGAAGCTGCTGCATTTGTTGGAAAGACGGCATTAATGGCTGAAACTGTAACAGCCAATAACGCAACAAATTAAATTGCCGATGTTCAGCCAGTTGAACCAGCTGGTTCAGATCCAACTGCCGACCTTTTATACAGCGTTCAGCATCCATTTGGGCCATGTCTTGAGCGAGTTCATTTTGCATCCGGCAGAGATCGGCACTGCGCGCAACGCACTCGCTAAAACCCGGCCACCGCGATTCGATCGTGGGTAAGATTTGCTGACGCAAAAAATTGCGATCAAACTGAAGATCTTGGTTGCTTTCATCCTCAATCCAATGCAATCGATGAGCTTTCGCATAAGCAATGATGCGTCGTCTTTTTATTTTAAGCAGAGGCCGCCAAATCGTCTGTCCGTACTGATTGCACGAAATGGCTTGCATCCCGGCTAATCCTGCAGGCCCACTGCCCCGCTTTAATCGCAACAAAAATGTTTCGGCTTGATCATCCAGATGCTGACCTGTCGTTAACACATCAGCCGGCGATACAATTTGTTTAAACGCTTGATACCTTGCATCTCTTGCCAGTTGTTCAAGTGATTGACGGCTGGTTTTTTTTATCTGTACTTGCTGGCAATGTAATGGAATAGCTAATGATTTACAAAACTGCTGGCAGAAAGTTTGCCATTGCTGCGCATTATCACTTAAACCGTGATTCACATGGATGGCACGGATCTTGAGCTCTGGTTTGTTTGCATTTAGCACAGATAAACAATGTAATAAAACAACAGAATCAATACCCCCACTCAAACCAACGTATACAACAGGCGGTTGAGCAAAACGGTTTAAAAAAGATTCTAGTTCAGCAACAGAGATCAGCGCCATGTGGTTTATATTTCGGAAGGCATAATAAAGCCGGTCAGACACCGGCTTTATTCAAAAGCTTAACAATAACCAAAAGCCAACAGCTTTTGGTATCTTTGTTCTAATAAGGTATCTTTATCTTGCGCATTCAGAGCATCTAATTGATTTTGAATGACTGCTTTTAAATTTTCAGCCATTAATTCTAAATCTCTGTGCGCGCCACCTAAAGGCTCATCTACGATATCATCAATGAGCTTAAGCTCTTTTAATCGTGGTGCGGTAATGCCCATAGCTTCAGCAGCTTGTTCTGCTTTTTCGGCAGATTTCCATAAAATAGAAGCACAGCCTTCTGGAGAGATAACCGAATAAGTGCTGTATTGCAACATATTCACTTTATCGCCAACCCCAATCGCCAAAGCACCACCTGAACCACCTTCACCAATTACGGTGCAAATGACAGGCACATTTAAACGAGACATCACTTTAAGATTTTTGGCAATGGCTTCACTTTGACCACGCTCTTCTGCACCTACCCCTGGATAAGCCCCTGGGGTATCAATAAAAGTGATCACAGGCATGTTAAAACGTTCTGCAAATTCCATTAAACGAAGTGCTTTACGATAGCCTTCTGGGCGGGGCATCCCAAAATTACGTCTAATTTTTTCAGCGGTGTCACGGCCTTTCTGGTGGCCAATCACGACAACAGGCTGACCATTAAAGCGCGCAGTCCCACAAACAATAGCAGGGTCGTTTGCATAAGCACGGTCACCAGCCATTTCGTCAAATTCGGTAAAAATTCTGCGGATATAATCCAAAGTATAAGGGCGTTGTGGGTGACGCGCCATTTGCGCTATCTGCCAAGCACCTAAATTAGCAAAAATCTTCTCAGACATTTCTTTACTTTTTTGCTCTAGGCGATTGATCTCTTCTTCGATATCCAAATTAAGATCACCACTAGTTTTGGCAACATTTTTTAATTCTTCAATTTTGGATTCCAATTCTGCAATTGGCTGTTCAAATTCCAGGAAACTTAAACTCATTTATCTATATCTGCCCTGTTCAGTTAAATATTTTGTTAAAAATTAAGTGTAACATTATTTTCACCTAACATATTGCGCAAATCATACAGCAAATTATCATCCGGTGTCACATTCCAATTTACCCCAGCTTTAATTTTAGTGCTGGCGCGAGCCCCTTTATAATCAAAAATAATTGGAGTAACCCCTTGATTGTAAGGTGTTATTTTATCTTTAAGCTGCTCCACTTGGATTTCATCTAAAGTTTTTTCGTCAACCGATATTTGTACACTTTTAGCATGTTTTTCACGTAATGAAACCAAAGAATGCGCACTTTTAGCTGTCATGCTCAAACCACCGCTAAAGTCATCTGGTTCAACTGGACCACTCACAACAATTATTTGATCTTTAACTAAGAGCGCTTCATGTTCATCAAACATATCGGCAAAAAACCTGACATCAATACGGCCGCTTTTATCATCCAAGGTAATAATTGCCCAGCGCCGACCACTGCGTTTGTTCACCATGCTTTTAACGTCTATGATTAATCCGGCAGTAGACACACTATCGTCGCGCCGAGTTGGCACAAGTTCATGGATTCGACTGCGCACATAATGCTTGAGTTCATCACGGTAACGGTTAATTGGATGGCCGGTTAAATATAACCCTAACGTTTCTTTTTCGGCATCTAACCAAACTTGCTCTGGCCAAGGTGTGACTTTTTCAAACGCATTTTGCACTTCGTCTGGTTCAGTTGTTAACAGACCAAATAAGTCCGTTTGCCCAGCCAGTTGATTTTTAGCATGTTGCTCGGCCGCTTTCATGGCAGTATTTAACGATGCCATAATTGACGCTCGGTGCGGACCAAGGTTGTCCATCGCCCCTGCTTGCACCAACTTCTCTAAAACTCTACGGTTAATACGCTTTAGATCCACACGGGCACAAAAATCGAATAAGTCTTTAAATGCGCCACCATTTTGGCGCGCTTCGATAATGGCTTCTATCGGCCCTTCACCCACCCCTTTAATGGCACCAATGCCATATACAATTTCACCTTCGTCGTTCACGCTGAATTTGTATTGCCCTTGATTAACGTCAGGCGGACAAATTTTGAGCCTCATGCGCTCGCATTCGTCGACCAAGGTGACCACTTTGTCTGTATTGTCCATATCGGCAGACATTACAGCCGCCATAAATTCAGCAGGATGATGTGTTTTTAACCATAAGGTTTGATAAGAAACCAGTGCGTAAGCCGCAGAGTGCGATTTGTTAAAACCATAACCGGCAAATTTTTCTACCAGGTCAAAGATCTTCATTGCCAAATCGGGATCTATATTGTTATTTTTAGCCCCTTCAGCAAACGTTGACCTCTGTTTCGCCATTTCTTCGGGTTTCTTTTTACCCATTGCACGACGCAATAAATCGGCTCCCCCCAGAGAATAACCCGCCATCACCTGAGCAATCTGCATGACCTGCTCTTGGTATAAAATGATACCGTATGTCGGTTCTAAAATGGGTTTTAAACATTCGTGCTGATATTCGGCGTCTGGATAAGAAATTTCTTCCCGGCCCCGTTTACGATCTATAAAGTTATCAACCATACCTGATTGTAATGGTCCAGGCCTAAATAATGCGACCAATGCAATCATGTCTTCAAAACAATCTGGCTGTAGACGTTTAATCAAGTCTTTCATGCCACGTGATTCAAGCTGAAAGACGGCGGTTGTTTGATATTTTTTAAGTGTTATAAAACTTTCTTTGTCGTCTAATTCTATCGCGTTGATATCAACGAGTGGTTGATTGGTCTTGGCTAACTTTTCATTCGCCATATCAATCGCCCACTGCATTATGGTCAGGGTACGTAAACCCAAAAAGTCAAATTTAACTAAGCCTGCAGTTTCAACATCGTTTTTATCAAATTGTGTGACTGGCTGTTTACCTTCAGAATCGCAATACAAGGGCGCAAAATCAGTAATTGTTGTTGGTGATATAACTACGCCCCCAGCATGTTTACCCGCGTTTCGCGTTGTCCCTTCTAAAATTCTCGCCATATCAATTAATGCACGAACTTCTTCATCGGCATCGTATAACTCAACCAATCTAGGTTCGTTATCAAAGGCTTTTTGCAGTGTCATGCCCGGATCGGCAGGGATCAATTTTGATATACGATCAACAAAACCAAATGGGTGACCAAGCACTCGACCAACATCCCGCACCGCCGCTTTGGCCGCCATGGTTCCAAACGTAATGATCTGAGACACGGCATCACGGCCATATAGTTCGGCAACATGATCAATCACCTCGTCCCGCCTGTCCATGCAAAAATCGATATCAAAATCTGGCATTGAAACCCGCTCAGGGTTCAAAAATCGCTCAAATAGTAAATCAAACTCCAATGGGTCGAGATCGGTTATTTTTAACGCATAAGCAACCAGGGAGCCGGCTCCTGAACCTCTTCCGGGTCCAACAGGGATGTTATTGTCTTTACTCCACTGAATAAACTCCATTACAATCAAAAAATAACCAGGAAATCCCATCTGGTTAATACAGTCAAGTTCTATCTGTAAGCGCTCATCATATTCCGGCCGTTTTTCAGCACGCTCTTTTTCGTCTTTAAATAAAAACTCTAATCTTTCTTCTAAACCTTCGCGCGAAACTTTAACTAAATAGTCGGCTTCGCTAAGTCCATCCGTTGGGCAATTTGGCAAAAAGTATTTTCCCAATTGCACTTCAACATTACATCGTTTAGCAATTTCAACTGTGTTTTCAATCGCTTCAGGAATGTCTGAAAAAACCTCTATCATCTCTTCGCTGCTGCGGAAATATTGCTGTTTAGAATACCGTTTTGGACGTTTTTTATCATCTAACGTATAACCATCATAAATGGCAACACGAATTTCATGCGCGTCAAAATCTTCTGGTTCTAAAAAAACCACTTCATTCGTGGCTACAACTGGCCACTCATATTTTTCGGCCCATTTAACGGCTTCATGCAAGTAGCTTTCTTCATCTTTGCGACCTGTTCGAATTAACTCAATATAATAATGATCATCAAAGTGAGTTTGGTAAAATTCATTTATTTTGTCGGCCATCCGGTAGTTGCCTTTCAGCAAGGCCATCCCCAGATCGCCTTCCCGCGCTCCGGATAAAAGGATTAACCCTTCTTTATATTTTGCAAGCCAAGCTTGTTCAACGACTGGCCTGTCATTGATAGAACCACGTAAATAGGCATCGGAAATTAAACGAGTCAGGTTTTTATAACCAACTTTGTTTTTGGCTAACACGGTTAGGCGGTAGAGATCATCACCAGTTGTTTCGCTGCGAAACCATAAATCGGCCCCTATGATAGGTTTAATACCGGCACCGTTAGCCTGGGTATAAAAACGTACCAAACCACATAAGTTGTTTTGATCTGTGATCGCGATTGCAGGCATCTGTTGTTCTAACGTTTTTTGAATGATAGGTTTGGTTTTCGCCAAACCATCCACCATCGAAAAATCAGAATGCACTCGTAAATGAATAAAGTTTGCCTGCGTCATTTATCTGCCTCTGCCATTAATAAACGAATCGGTTTAAAGGTTTTTCGGTATTCGGGTAGAATAGTTAACTCAGCTAATAAAGCTAGATGTTCTTTAGTTGGGTAACCTTTATGGCGCTCAAAGCCGTATGCTGGGTATTTTTCAGCCAGTGCCAACATTTCGCGGTCACGAGCTTGTTTAGCTAAAATCGACGCAGCGCTAATAGCCGCAACTTTGTCATCACCTTTAACAACAGGCTGCGCCGGACAAGCGAGTTTTGGTAGCCGGTTGCCATCTACGAGCGCGATATCAAATGGTATAGTTAACGCCTCTACCGCCCTTTGCATCGCCAACATGCTCGCATGGAGTATATTTAACTCATCTATTTCGGCAGGCGAAGCACTGGCAACCGCCCAGCCTAAGGCATGCGTTTTAATGAGTGTTTCTAATTCGCTACGCTTTTTAAAGGATAATTTTTTAGAGTCTTTTAAACCAACTATCGGATGTGTAGGATTTAAAACAACCGCAGCCGCAACCACAGAGCCAACGAGTGGTCCACGACCTACTTCATCAACACCTGCAACCAATAATTTGGCATCCAGTTGATTAATATCAAATTCAGTTTGCATCGATTAACTTTTTAACAGCTTGTGCGGCCACTAGGCCAGCATTTTGTTTTAAGGTGGTATGAATATATTCAAAATCGGCTTTTTGCTGACTATTTTCACCGCTAAGTGCAATCTCAATATGCTCAGCAATGGCCTGCGGGCTTACTTCGTCCTGCAATAATTCAGGGATGGTCTGGTGCCCTGTGATTAAGTTTGGCAAGCTAAAGTATTTAACCTTTACCAGACGTTTAAATATTTGATATGAGAGCTTTTTAAAGCGATAACATGCAACCATAGGCGTTTTGCTTAACGCCCCTTCTAGGGTGGCTGTGCCAGACGCTATCATAATGGCATCAGCGGCCGCCATTAACTCGCGCGCTTGGCCATCAATAATAGTTAACTTAAAGTCAACTGACTGCGCAGCGAGGATACTTTTAATTTGCTGCTTACGCCGCTCATTTGCTGCCGCACAAACAAAGTGCCGTTGTGGCTCTTGTTTAGCTAACCGTTGGCAAGCCTGGATAAAATCCGGTGCCAGCAATTCAACTTCTGCCTTGCGACTACCCGGTAACACGGCAATTAATTGCCCATCAGCCGGTAAATTTAATTGTTGGCGAACTTGCTTTTTATCAATTTTTTCACTGATTTGATCAGCAAGCGTATGACCAACAAACTCACAGGGTACTTGGTATTTGTCGTAAAAGGATTTTTCAAACGGCAATAAAACCAGCACTTTGTCAACCGCACGTTTAACTTTAAAAACTCGCTTTTGTCGCCACGCCCATATCGAAGGACTCACATAATGAAGTGTTTTTATCCCTGATGTTTTTAGTTTTTCTTCTAAAGTAAGATTAAAATCAGGCGCATCAACGCCTATAAATACATCGGGAGGGTTTTGTCGCCAATATTTTACCAACTGGCGGCGAATAGAAAGTAAACGAGGGAGCCGACCTAAAACTTCAACCAGGCCCATGACTGATAACTCTTCTAAATCAAAAAGTTTATTAATGCCTTGCGCTTGCATCAAGGGCCCTGCAACCCCTTCAAATTCAACATCAATGTCTGCTTCGGCCATCAATTGCCGAAATGATTGCATAAAATTGGCCGCCAAAATGTCGCCAGAGGCTTCTCCGGCAACAATACCTACACGAACACTTTTCATTTAACGAATGATACCGCGAGATGATACGGCTAAAAAGTCGGTGATTAACTTAACCGGCTCATGCTGCTTCGCCAGTTCGTTTAATTCAGCTTTCGCATTTTCAAGGGTTAGACCACTTCGATAAATCAGTTTATAGGCCTTTTTAAGTGCCGAAATATCTGTAGCTGAATATCCACGGCGGCGCAAGCCTTCGCTATTAATGCCATGCGGCACAGCGTTTTGCCCGGCGGCCATTAAATAGGGCAAAACGTCTTTAACGACAACAGAACCAACCCCGCAAAACGAAAAACTCCCAATCTTACAAAATTGGTGAACGCCAGTAAAACCGCCTAAAATAGCTCCGTTACCCACTTCTACGTGACCTGCCAAAGTTGCATTATTAGCCAATATATTATTGTCACCGACAATACAGTCATGTGCCACATGCACATAAGCCATTAGCAGGTTTCCACTGCCAATTTTAGTTAAGCTGTCATCTTGCACTGTACCACGATGAATAGTGACAGATTCGCGGATCACATTGTTATCACCGATTTCTAAACGAGTCGGTTCACCTTTGTACTTTTTGTCCTGACATTCTTCCCCGACTGATGCAAATTGAAAAATTCGATTATTTTTCCCAATTTTGCATGGGCCTTTAATGACCACGTGTGACCCAATTTGAGTACCATCGGCGATCTCAACTTGATCACCTATGTAAGCCCAAGGTCCAACGCTAACATTGGCACCGAGTTTAGCACCTGGTTCTACAATGGCAGTTTCATGAATCACAATTACATTACCCGTCTAGCACACATGATGTCGGCAGCACAAACCACTTTGCCATCGACTTTTGCTTCACAATCAAATTTCCAGATGCCTTTGCGTTCTTTGACAAAATTAGCATGTAAATGCAATTGGTCACCTGGTGTTACCGGCTGCTTAAAACGCACGTTATCAATACCGGCTAATAAATATAGTTCGTCTTGACTGGCGACTCTGTCCGGGTCATCTTGCATAGATTTAAAACCTAAAACACCAGTCGCTTGAGCTAAGGCTTCAACAATTAATACTCCCGGAAAAATAGGTTTATCCGGAAAGTGACCCGTAAAGATAGGCTCATTAACGGTGATATTTTTATACCCATGTAGATAATCAAGTGGTTTGTAATCTACAACACGATCAATTAATAAAAATGGATAGCGGTGCGGTAAAAGTGTAAATATCTCTTGAATATCTATTGAGTTAAGTTCATTAGTCAAAACGAAAATTCCTGTTCATCATTTTTTTATTGGTCGCATTATATATGTCATCAACAATATTTGCGATATTTTAACTTAATCGCGTGTTTTTAACGCGGCTAATTCTGCCTCTAGGGCTTTTACTTTATTAAATAAAGTTTCAACTTTCCGTAACCGAGCGGTATTTTTTCGCCAACTTAAATTGTCGGTCGCAGGCATACCCGAAGAATAAACGCCGGGTTTTTCTATTGATTGAGTCACCATTGTCATACCAGTAAAATGAACATCATCAGTAATATTGATATGCCCATTAATGCCAACATTTCCGGCTATGGTACAGCGTTTACCTATGGTGGTACTTCCAGCGATGCCTGTATTGGCTGCAATGGCAGAATTTTCACCTATGCTAACGTTGTGGGCAATATGAACCTTATTGTCAATTATTACACCGTTAGCAATTAGGGTATCGTTAAGCGCCCCCCGGTCTATGGTGGTCCCGGCGCCTATTTCGACCCTATCGCCGATTATCACTCGACCTACTTGAGGAATTTTAACCCACTGAGATTTTTCGTTCGCATAACCAAAGCCATCGGATCCGATCACAGCGTTGCTGTGAATGATACAGTCTGCACCAATTTCGACCGCATGATAAATGCTGGCATTGGCATAAACTTTAGTGTTAGCGCCAATTTTAGCCCCTTCACCAACAAAAACCCCGGCCCCAATTTGGCAGCCCGACGCAATTTTTGCACCGGCACTGATCACAGCAAAATCACCAATATGGCAATCACTCGCCACTTCGGCAGTTTTATCAATACTCGCATTTGCGCTAATACCACAAGCTATCGCTGGGGTGGTATCAAACAATTGACAGACCTTAGCGTAAATTAAATAAGGATTATCATGGATTAAACAGTTCCCATTAAATAACTCGTGGTCTTCTGCTTTTAAAATCACCGCGCCCGCTTGACTGTCAGCAAGTTGAGCCTGATACTTTTTGTCTTTGTAAAAAGTAATTTGGCTGTGGTCCGCACCAGATAAGTCGGCCACAGCACACACAGAGTGCGCCGCATTCCCTTTTAATTCACTGCCAGTTAATTCAGCGAGTTGAGCCAGAGTGAAACTGGCCATTATTTCATTTTACTCACAGCATCAACAACTTTTTGCGATAGATTGTTGGCATCATCATCTAAATACACAACAGCAGAGCTTTGTAAAATGATGTCATAATTTTCTTTTTCGCCAATGCTATCTACTGACTTTTTAATCATGCTGACTAAGCGATTTTGTTCTTCAGCCTTTCGACGACGTAATTCAGCATCTAAAGGTTTGGCTTTTTCTTGATATTGAGTACCCAATTCACGGATTTTACCATCAATTTCATTTTTCTGAGCTTCACTCAAGGTTGCCCCTTCACGTTGCTTCTTATCCATATAATACTTGATGTCGTTTTGCAGACGCTGAATCTCTTCAATACGATCTTTAAACTCAGCATTAATGGTATTTTCAATTGCTGCGGCTTGCGGTAACTGTTGAAAAACAGCTTGTACATCAATTACACCAATTTTTTGTGCTGCGTTGGCTTGTAAACTAAAAAAGCCGGCTGCCAATGTTACTAACAAAGCGGCAGCTTTATTATATTTTTTCATAAAAACTCCTAAAAAATTAAAAGGTCTGGCCAATATTAAAGCTGAAGAATTTAGTATCGTCATCAGAGAACTTCTTCAGTGGTTTTGCAAAACTAAATACAATTGGACCCATTGGCGAGATCCATTGTACTGACAACCCAGCAGAGGCACGGAAGCGTTCTGGATCGGCATAGTCTGCCAGTTTTGCACGTTCGGAAGCTTGTAGGTCATTGTACAAGTCTAGATCAAATTCTGTATCCCACACGTTACCCGCATCGATAAAAAAGCTCGGACGCAAAGAATTAGACTCTTCTTCGGTAAACGGAATCGGAAAAATCAACTCTAAGGTTCCCAAAAGCTGCGCGTTACCACCATTAGAGATCGCATTGCTACCATTGCGGGTATACATCTGAATGCTGTCGAATTCAGGACCTAACAAAATATTTTCTGTCTCACCACTCGCATCAGGGATACCAGTCGTTGTAGATGATTGACGGTAGAAGAGTTTAGGACCAACAACATTATTTTCGAACCCTCGCATGGTCGAAGAACCACCTGCACGGAACATTTCCCATATTGGCAGGACATGGTCATTACCATTCACATCACCATAACCGTTCGCATATCCAAAAGACGCTTTGGTCATTAACACCCAGCGGTGATCACGACTTAGCGTAAAATAATGTCTGTCTTCAGCCGTAAATTTAAAAAACTGAGCGTCTGACCCTGGTACTGCGATCTTAAAACCAACATTTTGACTGTAACCCGCAGTTGGAAATAAACCACGGTTTAACGTTGAGCGTAACCAGTTAATATTAAACTCGTAATTATCAAATACTAGCTGGTTATTACGGTTGCCCGGGTCAGTATAGATAGAATAAAAGTTTTTAATTTGTTCAGACGGCTGTGAAATGTTAGACATTTCATTGTGTAAATAACCCACACCATAATTTAGGCGACTAATTTCATCAAGTGGATAACCTATCGTCAAACGACCACTGATTCGGCTTAATTCATAATCTTCTGAGTTAGAGAAGCTGTTACCATAATCCAGCTCACTGTAACTTAAAGAACCGCCCAAACTCACACCATCTACGGTAAAGTATGGGTCAGTAAAACTTAAACTCACCTGACGCGAATAACTATAAGTGTTTACATTAATACCAACACTGTTACCTGTGCCTAAAAAGTTTTGTTGTTGAACGCCTAACTGTAAACTTAACCCCGTTAAGTCACCATAACCCACCCCTGCGGTAAATGAACCTGAAGGACGTTCGGTCACACTAAATACAACGTCAACTAAATCCTCTTGACCCGGTACTTTAGTGGTTTCATAGTTAACATTTTCGATATACGGCAACCGTGCTAATCGCGCTTTAGACGACTCTAACAAACGGTTAGACAGCCAACTGCCTTCAAACTGTCGTAATTCTCGGCGCAGAACTTCATCATCTGTTACACCATTACCCACAAAATCAATCCGACGAACGTTAATTCGTTTACCTGGGGTCACAGAAATTGTCAGAGATACCTCTTTGTTTTCGTCATCAATATCTGGAATGGTTTTAACTTCTGGATATGCATAACCAAAAGCACCTAAATAGTTACTAATGGTTTCTTCAGCGTAGGTGATTGCAGCCGCGTTATAAAATGCGCCTTCACGGATGGGCACCATGGCTTTAATCGCCCGATCGAGGCCAACCATATCACCAATAAAAGAAACGTCTTTTATTTTGTATTTTTCGCCTTCGGTTACATTTAACGTAACGTAAACTTGCTCTCGGTCTGGTGTTAACGAGACCTGAGTCGAATCCACTGCAAAACGAACATAACCTTTGTCTTTATAAAAAGATTCTAAGGTTTCTATATCGCCAGAAATTGCTTGTTTTTGATATCTGTCGTTTGCTAAAAAACGCCACCAAGGTAAGTCATATTCAGACTCAAACAAGTCTAAAAGTTCAGCGTCCGAATAGAGTTGGTTGCCGACTAGGTTAATTTGTTTAACTTTAGCCGCATCCCCTTCGCTGAACTCAAAAGTTAACTTCACTCGTTTACGCGGCAAGTGGCTAATTTTCGCAGTCACTTTGGCATTATATTTACCAATACTCTGATAAAAGTCTTCAAGACCTTTTTCTAACTGAATTAACGTGGTTTTATCTAGGGTTTCGCCAACACGGATATTTTGATCGTCTAAATTTTCTTTTAACTGCTCTTCTTTGACGTCTTTGTTGCCATCAAATTCTATTTCGGCAATCGTTGGGCGTTCAGACACTTTTAAAATAAGTGTATTGCCTTCTCGATATGCTTGAATATCATCAAAGTGGCCAGATGCAAACAATGACTTGATTGTCTGAGACAAACGAAAGTCACTCAATTTATCGCCAATTTGCACCGGGATATAGGTTAAAGAGGCGCCTAACGCAACTCTTTGTAATCCGTTAACCTGAATATCTTCGATGATAAATTCTTCGATAGCAGCAGCTTTTCCTGAAAATACCAAAGCGACAGCGGACGCTATAATTGATTTTTTTATTGTCATTCGAAAACTCAGTTATTCTCTCACCAACGAGATAAATCATTTAAAATGGCGACTGACATCAAGCAAAAAATAAGTGCAGCACCTATTCTAAACCCAATTTCCTGTATTTTTTCCGGTACAGGTTTACCAGTCACAAACTCTATAAAGTAATAAACTAAATGGCCACCATCAAGTACAGGTAAAGGTAATAAATTAATTATGCCTAAATTGACACTAATTAACGCCAAAAAGCTCAAAAAATAAACCACACCTAAACCTGCCGACTGACCGGCACCCTGCGCAATTGAGATTGGACCGCTTAATGATTTATAAGACACATCGCCGGTCACCAGTTTTTCGATCATAGAAAAACTTAAAGTAATCAATCGCCAAGTATTCAAGGTGGCTTCATGCAAAGAATCTATTACCGAAAAACTATGGTTAAAACGGTATTCGTCCGGCCATTGACCAACTTCAGGGGCAACCCCTAGATAGCCAATTGATTCAGCATTGCGTTTTCTGACGCCTGTTTGCAACGAAAGTTCAAGTTCACTGCCGTCTCTTTCGATCAATAGCTTAACATTTTGCTCAGGGTGTTCGGCTATCCATTTGGATATTTTTTCCCAATCAAAGCGCTTACCTTCGCCAAAAGCTAAAATTCTGTCACCGACTTTTAATCCGCCTTTTTCGGCTGGGCTACCTTCAGCGACCTGCACTATTTTATTGCTCACTTCAGGACGATAAGGTTTTAACCCTAATGCACTGATCAAATTACCTTTTTCAACGTCAAAGTGCCAATCTTTAAGATTTAATGTATGTTTAATAGGCTGACTATTTGATGGTCGCAAGATACTTATTTGCATATCCTTGTCACCTATTGCATCCATCAATTCTAAATTAACTTGTTGCCAAGTCAGTGTTTTATGGCCATTAACTGAGACAATTTGATCACCGCTCTGCAAGCCACTGGCACTGGCCGGAGATGACTGCGTAATACCGCCTAAAACAGGTTTGACTTCAGGCACGCCAATCATATACATGCCCCACAGTGCAACAATTGCAAATAATAAATTTGCCAATGGGCCAGCTGCAACTACAGCAATACGTTGTAACACAGGGCGGCGGTTAAAGGCTAAATGAGCTTCTTCAGCTTTAACAGAGTCAACCCGCTCATCTAACATGCGCACATACCCCCCAAAAGGCAGTGCAGCAATCACAAACTCGACCCCGTCTTTATTGGTCCAACGCCATAAGGGTTTCCCAAAACCAACCGAAAACCTTAATACTTTAACACCACACCAGCGAGCGACTTTATAATGACCATATTCATGTATGGTAACCAATACACTGATGGCGATAATAAAGGAAATTAAATTCCAGATAATACTCATTAACTCAACGCTCCTTCAGCGATAGAACGAGCATGCTGATCAATATGAATTAAACTGTCAATAGAAAAAACAGAAGAGGGACTATAGCTGTTTAATATTCGTTCATTTTGCTCTGCAATTTGAGTAAATTTAAGGCGCCCTTGTAAAAATGCGCCAACATGTACCTCATTGACGGCACTTAACACTGTGGTCGCTTCTTGTCCCGCTTTAAACGCTTGTTTTGCCAATTTAAGATTAGGAAAACGCTGATAGTCTGGGCGTTTGAAGGTAAAGTCACACCCATCAATAAAATTATAATGGTCCGCAGCGCTGGCGATCCGATCGCTAAAACCTAAACAATGAGCAATCGGAATCTTCATATCTGGCGCACCCATTTGCGATAAAACCGAACCATCGATATAACGAACCATAGAATGAATCACCGACTGTGGATGAATCAGTACTTCAATAAAGTCAGTGTCTACTCCGAATAACCAACAGGCTTCAATTAACTCTAAACCTTTATTCATCATACTAGCTGAATCGACCGAAATTTTTTGTCCCATCGACCAATTCGGATGTTTGCACGCTTGCTCCGGTGTTTTGCTTGCCAAACTTGACAAGGGCTGGTTTAAAAAAGGCCCACCTGAACCCGTTAAAATGATTGAATGAATACCAAAATCACGAATGTCTAAATTTAAATAATCGTTTTGATATTCAGCAGGTAAACTTTGAAAAATAGCATTATGTTCGCTATCCACCGGCAATAATTTAGCACCATTTTGTTTAACGGTATCAATGAATAAACGCCCCGACATTACGAGTGCTTCTTTGTTTGCTAGTAAAATCTTTTTACCCGCTTGCGCCGCCGCAAAAGTTGAGGGTAAACCCGCGGCTCCAACAATGGCAGCCACTAATGTACAATAACCGTCGCTTTTAGCAAGCAAGGTTAAATTATCGGTGCCGCAAACCACTTGCGTATTTGAATTTGCCGCTTTTAAAGATTTTTCTAAACGAGCGGCAGCTTGTGGGCAAACCAAAGCAGCAATGGCTGGTTTAAATTCTAAACATTGAGCGAGTAGCCGCTTATCGTTTTGATTGGCCGCAAGTGCATACACTTTTAATATTTTTTGATTTTGTCGAACAACCGCCAAGGTGCTTTCACCGATTGAACCGGTTGAACCAAAAATTGCTAGATTTTTCATTTAGATTGCATAAAAGAATAAACAGGCAAAAATAGGAAGTGCAGCCGTTAAGCTGTCCACTCGGTCGAGTACGCCACCATGGCCAGGTAAAATTGTTCCACTATCTTTAACCCCCGCCTGGCGCTTTAACATGCTTTCTAATAAATCACCCAGTACAGAACTCACCACCACCAATAAAGAAATAAAAACTATGGTTAAGCCATTTTGACCGATAAACAAAGGCGTTTGTAAAACCAAAAAAATCAAAGTGGCACTCGCCAACATGCCGCCTAACATACCTTCGATTGTTTTTCCTGGACTCACATTGGGCATCAGCTTACGTTTACCGAAAGCTTTGCCTGCAAAATAAGCACCAATATCAGCCGCCCAAACAAGAGACATCACATATAATAACAACCAAGCGCCCATCAGACTTTCTTGCGGATATTGATAACCACGCAACAAGTTAATCGCCAACCAAGCAGGTAATAAAGTCACTAAACCAAATAGACCTTTTAACCAACGGTTCGTTCGCCACAAAGGTGCCGACTTTGGATAGGAAACAACCAAAATAAGTGCCAGCCCCCACCAAAAAAGCGATAACCATATTAATTGCTCAATAATAGCAGTGTATATTGCTAACTGGCCGCTTGTAAATAAGCCTCCATGCCAACCTAGAGCCAGCATGCTAACGATTAACAAACCGACTAAACAGGCTCGTCGGCGTTTGTTATTAAAACCGATAAAAGGCCCCCATTCCCACGCGCCTATCGCTAAAATAGCGGCAGTAAAAAGCGCAAAATAAGCCAGCGGCAATTTAAAAATGGCGACTAACGCCAATGGCAATAAAATCAAAGCCGTTAAAATACGTTTTTTTAAACTACTTTGTTTTATCTGCGTATCATTTTGAATTTTCAACCTGATCCCCTGTCAGACCGAATCGTCTTTGTCTGCTGGCAAAACTTTTTATTGCTTTAGCAAAACTTTCTTCACGAAAATCTGGCCATAGTTCATCGCTAAAATAAAGTTCAGCATACGCGGCATGCCATAACAGAAAATTACTGATTCTTTGTTCGCCACCGGTTCGAATAATCAAATCCAGATCGGCAAAATCACTTAGGCTGACCTGTTGATGGATATCGTCTTCGCTAATTAGCTGTCCCGGTTTGTTTTTAATATGATGATTGACCGATTGCACTATATCCCAACGGCCACCATAGTTGGCCGCAACCGCTAATACTAACCCTGTATTCTGTTCGGTTTGCGCTTCAGCTTCGGCAATTTTTTTTTGCAGTTTGTCACTAAAGCGACGAGTATCTCCGATGACTTTTAAACGGACGTTATTTTTGTGCAAGCGTTTTACTTCACGCCCCAGAACATACATAAAGAGCTCCATCAAAATAGAAACTTCATCTTCTGGGCGCTTCCAATTTTCACTGCTAAATGCAAACAGAGTGAGCACTTGGACACCACTTTGCTGAGCAAACTTAACCGCAGAGCGAACTGATTCGACGCCAGCTTTATGCCCAAATGTGCGCGCTTTTCCACGCTGTTTAGCCCAACGACCATTGCCATCCATGATAATACCGACATGCTTCGGGCAGATAGTGGTTTGCGTATTTGTAGTTATATTTGTGGGATTAGTCATGCCGTTCCAAATACAAGCCCCATATAAGGGGCTTTAAATTAGATTTCCAATAATTCCTTTTCTTTGGCTTCCAAAACCGAGTCAACAGATTTGATATACTCGTCGGTCACCTTCTGAACATCGTCTTCAGCTTTTTTAGCTTCATCTTCGCTTATGTCTTTATCTTTTAATAACGATTTGATGTCAGAATTTGCATCACGGCGGATGTTTCGCACAGCGACTCTACCCTGTTCAGCTTCAGCACGAACAATTTTAATTAGGTCTTTACGGCGTTCTTCCGTTAACGGTGGCAATGGAATACGAATAGTCGTGCCAGCTGAGCTTGGATTTAATCCTAAGTCAGAGGTTAAGATCGCTTTTTCAACCGCCTGAATTAACGACTTATCAAATACTGACACTGTCAATGTACGGGAATCAGATACAGAAACGTTACCAACCTGATTTAACGGTGTATCTACACCATAATAAGGCACCTTAATGGTGTCTAACAAGCTTGGGTGAGCACGGCCAGTGCGTACTTTTGCTAATTGGCCTTTTAACGCTTCAACACTTTTTGCCATACGGCTTTGTGCATCTTCAATAATTTCTTTAATCACAGCATATTCCTGTTTTTGCTAAGTATTTAGTTCTAAATTATCGGCGTGATCGATCACAGTACCTTCTTTTTCACCCATGATAACATTTTTCAACGCGCCTGGCTTATTCATATTAAAAACACGGATCGGTAAACTGTGATCGCGGGCTAATGTAAAAGCGGCTAGATCCATCACTTTGAGCTCTTTTTCTAACACTTCTTGGTAACTCAGCTCACTAAGCAACACTGCATCTGGATTGCTAACTGGATCATCTGAGTATACACCATCCACCTTGGTTGCTTTTAAAACCGCATCGGCTTCGATCTCGATACCTCGTAAACAAGCCGCCGAATCTGTGGTAAAAAACGGGTTGCCTGTGCCAGCGGCAAAAATAACAACCTTGCCAGCTTTTAATAAACTTATCGCTTCTGCCCAGTTATATGTATCACAAACACCACTGAGTTCTATCGCAGACATCAGACGCGCGTTCACATAGGCACGGTGTAGCGCATCGCGCATTGCTAAACCGTTCATTGTTGTTGCCAGCATACCCATGTGATCACCGACTACACGGTTCATACCTGCTTTTGCTAAACCAGAACCACGAAACAAATTACCACCGCCTATTACAATGCCAACTTGCACACCCTGCTCAACGAGTTCTTTTATTTCTTGAGCCATGCGGTCTAATACTTTAGGGTCAATGCCAAAGCCTTCATCGCCCATTAAGGCTTCGCCACTTAATTTTAATAGGACGCGTCGATAGTGAGGTTTAGGATTCATATTCGTTTCCATCTAGTGTCAAAAAAAAGCCGCGGTAGACGCGGCTCAGAGAAATAACTTACTGGCCTTTTGCAGCGGCCATCTGCGCTTGAACTTCAGCAGCAAAGTCTTCTTCTTTCTTTTCGATGCCCTCGCCTACTTCTAAACGAGTGAAAGAAGTTACGCTAGCACCTTTTTCTTTAAGGTATTCACCAACAGACTTTTTAGGCTCCATGATGAAGGCCTGACCTGTTAAAGAAATTTCACCAGTGAATTTTTTCATTCGACCAGTCACCATTTTTTCAGCGATTTCTGCCGGCTTACCTTCATTCATCGCGATATCAATTTGAATGGCTTTTTCTTTTTCAACAACATCAGCAGGAACGTCAGTTGGATTAACATATTCTGGTTTGCTCGCAGCAACATGCATGGCAACATGTTTTAATGTTTCTACGTCACCTTGGCCGGCAACAACAACACCAATGCGATCACCGTGGGTGTAGCTTGCTAAGTCTTGACCTTCAACGTACTCAAGACGACGAACATTGATGTTTTCACCAATTTTTGCGACTAAAGCAACACGGGTTTCTTCAAATTTAGCTTTTAAGCTATCGATATCAGTTTTTTCAGCAATCGCACTATCAGCAACTTCGTTTGCAAAAGATAAGAAGTTAGAATCTTTAGCAACAAAGTCTGTTTGACAGTTCACTTCAACTAATACGGCTACACCATCTTTTTGTTTGATGATAATAGTACCTTCAGCGGCGATATTACCAGCTTTTTTAGCTGCTTTAGCCTGACCTGATTTACGCATATTTTCGATTGCCGCTTCGATATCACCATCAGTTTCTACCAAAGCTTTTTTACAATCCATCATACCCGCGCCTGTGCGCTCACGAAGCTCTTTAACCAGAGCAGCAGTAATTGCCATCTTAACTCATCCTCGTATATTTAATTCGCCATTTAATAAACAGGGGCATAGTGCCCCTGTTTAACAATAGATGCTGGTTATTACAACAGAATTATTCTGCTTCAACAAAACCGTCTTTTTCAGCTTGAACTTCAAGGTTGCTTTCACGACCTTCAGTCACAGCAGCCGCTGCTGCATTCAAATATAATTGAATTGCACGGATTGCATCATCGTTGCCAGGAATAACGTAATCAACGTTATCAGGCTTAGAGTTTGTATCTACAACAGAGATAACCGGAATACCCAGGTTGTTTGCTTCTTTAATTGCAATGTGCTCATGGTCAGCATCAATTACAAATAAAACATCTGGTAAGCCACCCATGTTTTTGATACCACCCAGGCTTAACTCTAATTTTTGCATTTCGCGAGTCAGCATCAGGGCTTCTTTTTTAGTTAGTTTCTCAAAAGTACCGTCTTGGCTTTGAGTCTCTAAATCTTTCAAACGTTTAATTGATTGACGAACTGTTTTCCAGTTAGTCAACATACCACCTAACCAGCGATGGTTAACATAATATTGGTCACAGCTTTGAGCTGCAGCTTTAACCGATTCGCCAGCTGCACGTTTAGTACCAACGAATAAAATTTTACCTTTGCGCTGGGCAACTTTTGACAGTTCAGCCAGAGCTTCGTTGAACATAGGTACAGTTTTTTCAAGGTTGATGATATGAATTTTATTGCGCGCACCAAAAATGTAAGGTTTCATTTTTGGTTCCCAGTAACGGGTTTGGTGACCGAAGTGAACACCTGCTTTTAGCATGTCGCGCATAGATACGTTTGGCATAATTTTCCTCATTTAATTGGGGTTAAGCCTCCACATACCCCCGAAATCCGACCATAAAATGGCACCCCGGACAAGGTTCTGGTATGTGTGTGTGGTTTAAAGTTAAGTAATATCACAATTCATTTGCGAATTGCTGGCGCGCTTTATACCATAGACAGCCTCAAACGACAATTAAAAATCACCGCGAGGCGAACTCTTGAGTATTAAAATTAAAACACCTGAACAAATTGAAAAAATGCGTACCGCTGGCAAAATGGCGGCAGAAGTTTTGCAGATGATAGCGCCGTATGTTAAAAAAGGCGTCACAACCGATGAATTAAATCAAATTTGCCATGATTATATTGTTAATGTGCAAAAAGCATATCCAGCACCGTTAAACTATCATGGATTTCCAAAATCTATCTGTACGTCGGTTAATCATGTGGTTTGCCATGGCATCCCAAATGATAAAATGTTAAAAGACGGTGATATTATCAATATCGACGTTACCGTACGCTACGATGAAGATAGCAACGATGCACTTCATTTGAACGGGTATCACGGTGATACCAGTGCCATGTTTTTAGTCGGCCCCTCTAGTTTAAAAACTCGATTAGCTGAACGATTAATCAAAAACACCCAAGAATGTTTATATCTTGCTATCGAAATGGTCAAACCTGGCGTTCGATTAGGCGATATTGGCCATGCAATATCTAAACATGCGCATGGCGAAGGCTTTTCTGTCGTTCGCGAATATTGCGGTCACGGCATTGGTCAAGAATTCCATGAAGAGCCCCAAGTATTACACTATGGGAAACCTGGCACAGGTGAAGTATTACAAGCAGGCATGTGTTTAACAATTGAACCTATGATCAATGCTGGTAAAAGAGAGACTAAAGTTTTAAAAGATGACTGGACAGTTGTTACCCGAGACCGTAGTCTCAGTGCGCAATGGGAGCATACGCTGTTAGTCACCGATGATGGTTGTGAAATATTAACGTTACGAGAAGATGAGACCATCGCAAGAATCCGATAACCAAAAAACAGGAAACATTCAGTGAGCAGCCAACAAGCCTTTTTAGAACAATTAAAAACGATTGATAACCTCGATAATATTCAGTCGCTGCGAAGTCTAGTTGACAACTATCATGATTGGCTGCAGAGCGAATTTACCCAGCAACCCATTGCTAAGTTGGTGCTGGGTCGGGCCTTTTTTATTGATAATCTAATCCGTAAATTATGGCAACTAGTCACATTAAACGATGAGTGTGAATTGGCACTCGTTGCGGTTGGTGGTTATGGCCGAGGTCATTTAAATTTGCATTCGGATATTGACCTTCTTATTTTATCTCGTGAACGAATTAGCAAAAATTGTGAGCAAAAAGTGAGTCGTTTTGTAACCAGTTTATGGGATTTAGGGTTAGATATTGGGCAAAGTTTACGTACACTAAAAGAGACGATTAGTTTAGGACAAGAAGATATTACAATTGCCACTAACCTACTCGAATCACGCCTGTTAAATGGTGATGAAAAACTCTTTAGCGAACTCAACAAAAAAATTAACTCCCGCCAATTTTGGCCAAGTGTTAAATTTTTTAAAGCTAAAATAGAAGAGCAAAAAATCCGCCACAAAAAGTTCAACGATACCAGCTACAACCTAGAACCTAATATCAAAGAAAATCCCGGCTGTTTGCGCGATATTCAGAATATTGGCTGGATCGCTAAAAAACATTATAAAGTGTTTGACGGCAGCCAACTGGTCAAACAGGACTTTATGACAGACGAAGAGCTGCGTGAACTTCAGGATTGTCGTGAGTTTTTATGGCATATGCGCTTTGCATTGCATATGGTTGCAGGACGCAGCGAAAACCGACTGTTATTTGAACACCAACCCGCGGTTGCTAAACTATTAGGTTATGGAGACAGCAAAGCGGCTGTTGAAAGCATGATGAAACGCTTTTTTGTGATGGTACGCCGCGTAGTAGAACTCAACCAGGTCCTATTGCAATATTTTTCGGACGAATTTGTGGTTAGCTTTCGGCCGTGGAATCGCAAACGTCTAAATAATGACTTTGAAATCGTCAACGGATTAATTAAAGCCCGCCGTAGCGACATATTTGATACCCCTGCACAAATTTTAGATATGTTTTTAATCATTGCCGACCATAAAAAAATTCTGGGTTTACATTCATCTACGTTAAGACTATTACGCAATGCACGGCGTAAATACGAAAGCTTAGAACTGTTACAGCTAAAAGCATGTCGTGAACGTTTTATGCAATTATTGTGTCACCCCAATTTTTTTGCGATTAGTTGGGATTTAATGCACAAACATGGTGTGATGGCAATTTACAACCATGATTGGGCACATATCGTCGGTTTAATGCAATTTGATTTATTTCATAGCTATACGGTAGATGAACATACCAATCGCCTTATAAAAAATATCTTTAGGTACACTCAATCCGAGCACAAAAAAGAGTTTCCGCGCTGCTCTGCGATTTGTAATGAGTTCGGAAAACTTGAGCTTTTATATATTGCTGCAATTTATCATGATATTTGCAAAGGCAAAGGCGGTGATCATAGCGAATTAGGTGCAATTGCCGTCAAAAATTTTTGTCGGTTACACAAAATCAGTGATTCAGACGCCGACATGATAGCCTGGTTGGTTGAAAACCATTTATTAATGTCTGTTATTGCGCAGCGCAAAGATATAAATGATCCTGAGGTTATTTTAGACTTTTGCCAACGGGTACAAAATGAAACCCGCTTAAACCTGCTCTACGCTTTAACACTAGCGGACATCCGTGCCACCAATGCGACTTTATTAAACGATTGGAAAGCCTCACTGCTGCAACAACTATATAGTGCAACGTTAAATGCCCTACGTAGTGGTTTAGAAGAGCCGGCGACGGTGAGTGAACAAATTGCCGAAAAGCGCGAAATCGCTCTAGATCAACTTTTAAACGATAAATTAGCGTTAAACGATGTACAATTTTTATGGCAAGATTTACCCAACGATTATTTTTTACGCTATAGCGTTGAGCAAATCTGTTGGCATGCTAAAACCATTATCAATAATAAAGAAGGTGCCTGTGTAGCCGTAGATAACAGCCGACATAAAGGGGGCACTGCGGTATTTATTTACCTGCCTGATCGAGAATATTTATTCGCCAGCATATGTTCGGCACTCGATCGTAAAAATTTTAATATTCATGATGCCAACATCTTAAATACTAACAGCAAAGCTGCTTTAGATACTTTTATTGTATTGGAAGATGACGGCAGTCAAGTTAAGAAAAAACGCTTTAAAGACATTTATGATGCCATCAAAGAGGCGATTGCTGAACAAGGTCAACCTAAAGTGCCCGAACGTATTCCGCGTAACATTAAGCAGTTCAATATTCCAACAAAAGTGACCTGGGTTGAACATAAAAACGACAAACGCAGCATGATGCAATTAGAAGCACTTGATACACCGGGATTACTGGTTAAAATTGGGCGTATTTTTTATCAGAACAAAATTACCATTCATGCTGCTAAAGTCGCTACAATAGGCGAACGGGCTGAAGACTTTTTTGTTTTAACCAATCAATCTGGTGAACCGCTAAGCGATTCAGAAAAATCTAGTCTGGCTCAACAATTAAGACAGACATTAACAATTAAACCTGCAAACTGAGAGTAAAACATGGCAGAAATCAAAGACATCATCGAACAGGCGTTTGAAAACCGCGCCGAGATCACCCCAAGCAATGTATCGGACGAAGTCCGTAGCGCCATCGAAACTGCAATGACTAAAATCGACCAAGGCGAAGCTCGCGTTGCAGAAAAAATAGAGGGTGAATGGGTTGTTCATCAATGGCTGAAAAAAGCCGTTTTATTGTCATTCCGTATTAATGACAATGCACCTATCCAAGGTGGTGAAACTCAGTACTATGATAAAGTCCCAATGAAATATGCAGACTACACTGCCGAACAATTTAAAGCTGACGGTGTTCGTGTGGTACCACCAGCGGCTGTTCGTCGTGGTTCATTTATTGCCAAAAACACTGTTTTAATGCCGTCATACGTTAATATCGGTGCCTATGTAGATGAAGGATCTATGGTAGATACTTGGGCCACTGTAGGTTCATGTGCACAAATTGGTAAAAACGTACACTTATCTGGTGGCGTAGGTATTGGTGGTGTGTTAGAGCCATTACAAGCGAACCCTACCATTATCGAAGACAACTGTTTTATCGGCGCCCGCTCTGAAATTGTTGAAGGTGTGGTGGTTGAAGAAGGTTCAGTGATTTCTATGGGTGTTTACATTGGTCAAAGCACTCGTATTTTTGATCGCGAAACTGGCGAAATTCACTATGGCCGTGTGCCGGCTGGCTCTGTTGTTGTTTCTGGTTCATTGCCTTCTAAATGTGGCACTTACAGCTTATACGCCGCTGTTATTGTGAAAAAAGTTGACGCAAAAACTTTAGGTAAAGTTGGAATCAACGAGCTTTTACGCACAATCGATTAAGGTGACAATAAGAATGGCCCATATGCGTCATTCTTACCCTCATTTAGGGCCTGTTTGTATTTAGCGCAACAAATACCAGGCCCAACGTCTTTTTCTGCTCACACTGTTTAAATAACTACCAAATAAATCAATATTTTAGTAATATTATTACTATTGTGTTAGCAGAAGTTTTTTTCATGGCCACCATCAAAGATATAGCAAAAGAAGCCGGTGTATCCCTCGCCACAGTGTCTAGGGTTATTAACAACGGTCCTAAAGTTAGCGATAAAACTCGTGAACGAATTAAAGCCATCATGAAAGATTTGGGTTATCGACCCAATGCTAACGCACGTGCACTGGTTAAACAAAAAAACCCGTCTATCGGCGTTGTTTTAGCTGAGCTATCCGACCCATTTTTTGCAACCCTTGCGCACGGAATTGAAAGTGTTGCCCGGGAGCAAAATTTGCAAATATTGTTAAGCTCAGGCTCTATCCATGCTAAAACTGAACGTAAAGCCATAGAAACTTTATTTGAGCACCGCTGCGAAGCTATGATAGTACATAGCAAAGCTTTAGATAATCACACCCTCATAGATTTTGCCAAACAAGTACCAGGATTTGTCCTAATTAACCGCTACATTCCAGAAATTGCCGACTGTTGTGTTTGGTTAGACAACTATGTGGGTGGAGGACTCATGGCTCGTCACCTGTTAAATAACGGCCATCAGAAATTTGTTGTGTTAAGCTCCGAGTATCAAATTAATGACCCCTATGAACGGCTTGACGGTATCAAAGACGAATTAGCCAAAGCCAATATTCAATTAAGCGAACAACAAATAGCCTGTGACAAACCCGACCTAGAAGGAGGGGCACAGGCGATGCAAAAGCTGTTAAACAATAAACCTGATTTTACCGCTGTTATCGCTTATAACGATGCAATGGCTGCCGGTGCAATTTCAGTTTTACAAGAAGCAGGCTATCAGTTACCAGAGCAGATCTCTGTGATGGGTTTTGATGATGTGATGTTGGCAAGATTTTGCCGACCAAAACTATCAACCTTGCACTACCCAATTGAAGAAATGGCCGTAAAAGCCGCAGAGTTAGCGATTGAAAAATCGACTAATCTAGAGTTTACACCGGACCCGAGTGGTTATAAATTTACCCCAAGCATTGTTAGCCGTCAGTCGATTAAAAACCTAACACAATAACCCGAGCCGAAGCTGGGGTTATTGCTCGTGTACAGTTTAACCAGCAAACGCCCCCTGCTCGGCTGAGCAGACAAAAATACTGGCTTTTAAACCCGTTTTTGCTTCGTACTTTTCATTAACGACCTGTTTAACCGCCTCAGTTAAGTTTTTAGGCACTAAAGAAACAACACAACCACCAAAACCGCCACCTGTCATACGTACGCCGCCTTGTTCTTTAATCACATCACCAATGATTTCAACTAAATAATCAATTTGGCTGGTCGTAATTTCAAAGTCATCGCGCATTGATACATGAGATTCTCCCATCAAGCGGCTCATGGTTGCCATATCAGCTGCATTTAACGCGTCAAACATATCTTTAGTACGCTGATTTTCAGTAATAACATGATGCGCTCTACGATATTCTGCGTCAGACATTTTATCTTTAGACGCTTGCAAATCTTGCATCGTCGCAGGACGCAATGTTTTAAATCCCATTGCGCGTGCAGCAGTTTCACATTGCTCACGACGGGTATTGTATTCACTGTCAACTAAACCACGTTTTACATTTGAGTTAATAATAACCAAGTCTAACGCTGCTGGAATTGATGAATGGGCAATGTCTAATGACTCACAGTCTAATAACATGGCATGTCCTTTATGACCCATTGCCGAAATTAACTGATCCATAATGCCACATGAACAACCAACAAATTCATTTTCAGCTTGCTGACCCAAAAGTGCGGCTTTTACACCATCTAACGGCAACTCGTAAAGGCTAGCAAAACATTTAAGTACCGCGATCTCAAAACTGGCTGAAGAACTTAAACCAGCCCCCTGAGGTACATTGCCAGACACTGCTAAATCAGCGCCTCCGACTTTTGGAAAAACTTTTTGTAAAGCAATTAAAACACCGCGAACATAATTACTCCAACTATACTGTTCATCAAACTGAATGTCGTTCAGTGCAAATTCGCTGACTTCTTCATTGATATCAACTGCTAATACTTTCACTTTGTTATCGTCACGTTTAGCCGCAACAATATCAGTGCCAAAATTAATTGCGGCAGGTAGTACAAAACCACCGTTATAGTCTGTATGCTCACCAATTAAATTAACACGACCGGGTGCGTGACACTCATGAGTCCCTTGATAACCAAAAAACTGATTAAATTGTTGTGCTAATTTTTGCATTCTGCTCATTGCTTGTTCCTCTAATTATTTGGCTGACTTATAATGTACTGCAGGGACTTCACGTAAACGTGTGGCCGCTTGCTCTGGCGTTAGATCACGTTGTGCTTCAGCCATCATTTCATAACCCACCATAAATTTTCTGACCGTTGCAGAACGTAACAAAGGCGGGAAAAAGTGCGCGTGCAAGTTCCATTCAAAATGGCTTTGACCGTCATAAGGCGCCCCATGCCAACCCATTGAATATGGAAAAGACGTGTTAAACAGGTTATCGTACCGGATAGTTATCTGCTGCAAAATGTCAGCCAAAGTTGATTTTTGACCGTCGTTCAAATCAACCATTCTAGTCACCGCAAACTTAGGTAATAATAGGGTTTCAAACGGCCAACCCGCCCAGTAAGGCACAACGACAATCCAATCATCATTTTCAACAACCGTCCGCTCACCATTTGCCGATTCACGCTTTGCGTAATCTAACAGCATGTTGCTATGATTTTTATCAGTGTAAGCAGAAAAATGGGTTTGTTTTTTTGCCGCTAAAGTCGGTAAATGATGGTGCGCCCAAATTTGACCATGTGGATGTGGGTTAGAACAGCCCATCATTGCACCTTTATTTTCAAATACTTGAATCCACTCATAATCTTTAGATAAATCAGAACACTGATCTTGCCAAGTATCTATTACTTGCTGAATTTCAGACTGACTTAATTCAGGCAGGGTTTTACTGTGATCCGGTGAAAAACAAATCACTCGGCTACAGCCTTGGGCCGATTCACTGCGGAACAAAGGGTCTTCTGTTTGGTGAACCACGGTATCAGGTTTTAGTGCCGCAAAATCGTTTTGGAAAACAAAGGTGCCTTTATAGTCAGGGTTTTGTTCACCAGTAATACGTTTATTGGTTGGACACAAATAACAAGACTCATCATAACTTGGCTTTTGCTCTTCGTCTAACGTTTCTTGCTGACCTTGCCAAGGGCGTTTAGCTCGATGTGGCGAAACCAGTACCCACTCTCCAATCATGGGGTTATAGCGGCGATGAGGATGTTCAGTTGGATCAAATTCAGTGGTCATAATTTACCCTTTTGTCAGTGAACCTAAGTAATTTTAATGTTAATAGCATGCGAATATGGGGCTAAGAATAATCTAAAAAAAGATAAAAGTAAAACGTTTACCCTGCATTAAATTTAACCATTCATGGATTTAATTGCTAAGCAATTGTCTGTTAACAAACTTTATAAGCTTGCTTAAAACGGAATGAATTTGCAGCTGTGTACAATTAATATTCAACCTGGTCTTTCAGAGCAGTTCAAATACGGAGGTTTGGGCCTTGATCTTGACTTAAATCATGTTTTTTTAAAAGTCGACTGTATTTTTGACTTCAAAAGCCATACAATTTGCACGATTTTGGTCACATTGGGATTTTTGATGCTGACCTAAAGACTCAAACTAAATGATTGTTTTTAAAATTTAATAAAAATGATTTGGTCTGAGCTACCTTAAATATTCGTTTTACGCTATAGAACTTTGGAAGATACAAAATGAGCGCAACAAGTTCTGCAACTCCTAACTATAACTTTGACATAGTCAAAAAATTTGCCTTTATGGCTGTTGTTTGGGGTCTGGTCGGAATGTCTGCTGGTGTTGTTATTGCAGCCCAGTTAGTCTGGCCGGAACTCAACTTTGATACGCCCTGGTTTACTTATTCCAGACTCCGTCCTTTGCATACTAATGCGGTAATTTTCGCATTTGGTGGGTGTGCGTTATTTGCAACTTCATACTGGGTTGTGCAGCGTACCTGTCAAGTTAGATTATTTAGTGACAAAATTGCTAACTTTACGTTTTGGGGTTGGCAAGCTGTGATCGTCAGTGCGATTATTACTTTGCCACTAGGTATGACTTCATCAAAAGAGTATGCTGAACTTGAGTGGCCGATTGATGTGTTAATTGCATTAGTTTGGATCGCTTATGCCATCGTCTTTTTTGGCACTATTGTTAAACGAGCAACCTCACACATTTATGTTGCCAACTGGTTTTATGGTGGTTTTATCTTAACCGTAGCCTGTTTGCACATTGGTAACAGTATGGCGATCCCAGTCAGCTTAACCAAGTCTTATTCTATTTATGCCGGTGCTGTCGACGCTATGATGCAATGGTGGTACGGACACAACGCAGTAGGCTTTTTCTTAACGGCTGGTTTCCTTGGTATGATGTATTATTTTGTACCAAAACAAGCAGGCCGTCCGGTTTATTCTTACCGCTTATCTGTTGTTCACTTCTGGGCACTCATCTCATTGTATATTTGGGCGGGTCCGCACCACTTACACTACACTGCTCTGCCTGATTGGACTCAGTCGTTAGGTATGGTGATGTCAATCGTATTATTCGTACCTTCATGGGGCGGGATGATCAACGGTATTATGACCCTTTCAGGGGCTTGGCATAAACTACGTACTGATCCGATTTTACGCTTTATGATTGTCTCGCTGTCATTCTACGGGATGTCAACGTTCGAAGGTCCAATGATGGCAATTAAATCGGTAAACGCTTTATCTCACTACACTGACTGGACTGTTGGTCACGTTCACTCAGGTGCATTAGGTTGGGTGGCTATGATTTCTATCGGTTCTTTGTATCACTTAATACCACGTGCATTTGGTAAAGAAAAAATGTACAGCGTTAAACTGATTAACGTGCACTTCTGGTTAGCAACTATTGGTGTTGTTTTATACATTGTTGCTATGTGGATTTCTGGTGTTATGCAAGGCATGATGTGGCGTTCCGTTAACGCTGACGGTACTTTGACTTACAGTTTTGTTGAAGTTGTTGCGGCAACCTACCCCTACCATACTATTCGTTGGATCGGTGGTCTATGTGTCGTTACCGGTATGATCATCATGTTGTACAATACAATTAAAACCATTCGTTCAAAAGATGCCGCAAAAGCTGAAGTACCAGCTCAAAGCGCACAGGCGACAGCCTAGGAGAATTAGATAAAATGGCGAATAAACACGAAATTGTAGAAAAAAATATCGGTTTGATGGCTATTCTTGCCATCATCGCAATTAGCTTTGGTACGCTAGTTGAGATCACGCCGCTGATGTTTATGAAAGATACAACAGAACCAGTGAAAGGGTTAAAACCTTACACAGCGCTTGAAATGGAAGGCCGTGATATATACATCCGTGAAGGCTGTGTTGGCTGTCACAGTCAGATGATCCGCCCTTTTCGTGCCGAAACAGAGCGCTATGGTCACTACTCGGTGGCTGGTGAGTCGGTTTGGGAACACCCATTTTTATGGGGTTCAAAACGAACTGGTCCTGATCTAGCACGTGTCGGTGGACGTTATTCTGACGAATGGCATAGAGTTCATCTAATCAATCCAAGAAACGTTGTACCTGAATCTAATATGCCTGGTTTCCCTTGGTTGGAAGAAAATGTTTTAGACGGTGAATTAACCGCCAAAAAACTTGCGGTATTCCGAGACTATTACGGTGTGCCTTATACGCAAGAAGACATTGACCAGGCACAAGCCAGTGTTCGTGGCAAAACCGAGATGGACGCCTTAATTGCGTACCTGCAAACTCTTGGCACGGCATTGAAATAATATGGATTACGGTACCTACAGAGGCATATACACCATAATAATGTTGCTTGTTTTTGCAGGCATCATTTGGTGGGCCTACAGTAAGCACAGTAAAAAGCGTTTTGATAAAGCGGCCAACTCAATCTTTGAAGAAGATGAGTTAAAAGAAAGCCGAAAAAAAGAGCGTAGCGCTCAAGACAACGAGCAGCAAGCTCACAAAGATTAGAGGATTCAGCATGAGTACCTTTTGGAGCTTATGGGTAGCTATACTATCCATATTAACATTGGTTCTGGTATTTTCCCTGCTTTACTGGAACATGAAAAACTATACCGGCGTTGAAGAAGGCAAATCAATGGGCCACGAATTCGACGGTATTGAAGAGTTAAACAACCCACTACCGGCTTGGTGGACCAAAATGTTTTGGATCACTGCTGTATGGGCGGCTTATTATTTATTGGCTTACCCTGGTTTAGGTAACTACGAAGGCTTTTTAGGCTGGAAAAGTTCTAATCAAGGGATCACGACCTTAGCAGAATCGAAAGAAGCCCGCGAGCAAGCCGAAGCCGAGGGTTACCACGTAGAATATGATGCTGAGTTGCGTCGTGCGGACGAAAAGTTTGGTCCTATCTTCCAACAATATGCACAACAAGATATTCACGCGCTCGCTAATAACGAAGAAGCATTGGAAATTGGACAACGTCTATTTTTGCAAAACTGCTCTCAGTGTCATGGCTCTGATGCACGCGGTGGTGTTGGTTTTCCAAACTTAACCGATGATGATTGGTTATACGGCGGCAGCCCAGCAAAAATAAAAGAAACCTTATTGTTAGGTCGTAAAGCAGCGATGCCAGCCTGGCAAGCTTCTTTAGGCGAACAAGGCATTAAAGAGGTTGTTGCTTATGTGATAAGCTTAAGTGGTCGTGATGCAGATCCAGCTTTAGTGCAGGCCGGTAAAGCTAAATTTGGTGCCTGTGCTGCATGTCACGGTGCTGATGGTAAAGGCAGCCTAGCGCACAACTTGCCTTTTGGAGCTCCTAATCTAACCGATGATATTTGGTTATATGGTGGCTCAGAGCGTGCAATCACAGAAACGTTACAACATGGTCGTAACGGTGTAATGCCAGCTTGGAAAGACATCTTAGGTGAAGATAAGGTTCACTTAATTAGTGCCTACGTTTATAGTTTATCAAACAAATAAACAACGCCATTATTTCATTAAAAAACCAGCGCTTATGTGCTGGTTTTTTGTTATTATGAGGCCGTGTTTTTTAAAAGAGTTTACCCCCCACTATGACAGATTCTGCTTTTCGCCCTTGGTACAAAGAACCTTGGCCATGGGTGTTAATTACCATCATTGTAGTGCCTATGCTGGTTGCAGTTGTCCGCCTGAATATTTATAACGAGTATAAAGTAGACATGGTGGTTGATGATTATTACAAAAAAGGTAAAGCCATCAATCAGGAATTTGATCGGGAAGATTTAGCAGCCGAATACAACATAGTTATTTTTGCCCAAATAAACAGTGATAATATTGTATTAGAGCTAAACCATAACCGGAAATTGAAAGAAGTTCCTAGTTTATTTATTTCTTTTTATCACTCAACGCAGTCTGAAAAAGACTTTAAAGTGATAGCAACCCAGCGTGCTGATGGTAAATATTCTGCCAGTTTTGATCACGCCATTGATGGAAAATGGCAATTAACATTCGAGTCACATGACAAAAGCTGGAAACTGCAAAAAAATGTTTATTTACCCTATTCGGATAAAATTTTAATTAAACCTTAATGCAAACAAAGTGCTTTCATTGTGATCTGCCAATTCCGGTAGATGTTGACTTAACCATCAACTTTCAAGGGCAAAAAAAACCTGTCTGTTGTCTCGGTTGTCAGGCCGTCGCTGAAGTGATCATCCAAGGTGGTTTAAGTCAGTATTACAAATTTAGAGAAAACACTGCAACTCAACCGGACGACCTTACTCAACTTAGCGAACTAGAATTAGCCTATGACAACCCAGCAATCCAGCAAGCGTTTGTTAGCCAAAGTGGGCAAACTTACACCGCAGACATCAGTCTGCAAGGGATGCATTGTGCTGCCTGTGCTTGGCTGATCGAAGCCCATTTAAAAAATAGCCTAACAGGTATTGAGGCGGTCACAGTTAATCTTGTCAATCAACGCGCTCAAATCAGTTGGCATACCGAACAGTGTAAACTCAGTCAAATCTTTGCGGCAATACGTCAAATCGGCTACCAAGCCGCACCATTTAAAATTAGCGAACAAGAAATAAAATTCAAACAGCAAGCCAAAGGCTACCTAAAACAGCTTGCTGTGGCTGGTTTATTTACGATGCAAGTCATGATGCTTGCGTTTGCTTTATATTTTGGTGTGGTCGAAAGTGAATTTAACGAATACTTTAGATGGTTGAGTTTATTGTTAGCGACCCCTGTGGTTTTTTATAGTGCTAAACCTCTTCATATATCCGCATTTAAAGCATTAAAAAATCGCCAATTGAATATGGATGTACCAGTCGTATTTGCGGTTATGACTACATACATCGCCAGTGCTTATGCAACCTTTAGCCGCTCTGGCGAAGTTTATTTTGAATCGGCCAGTATGTTTGTTTTTTTGCTGCTCAGCAGTCGCTATTTAGAACATTTGGTAAAAATGAAAGCAGTCAGTTTATCAGCAAATTTATTAAAAATTTTACCTTTGGTCGCGTTCAGATTTAACCAGCAAAATCAGCTTGAAGTCTGCCATGCAAATCAATTAAAAGTCGGTGAAATCATTCAAGTACAACCAGGGCAGACAGTACCAGCCGATGGTATTTTATTGAACGACGCGGCTTTATTTGAAGAGTCAGTCATCAGCGGCGAAAGTATCCCTGTCAACAAAATCGCTGGCGATACAGTGTTTGCAGGCAGCATACCAGCAGAACATTCAGTTAAAATTAGTGTAACGGCAAGCGGTGCTGCCACTAGTTTAAGTCAATTAGCGCATCACCAAGAAACTTTACAGCAAAGTCAAAACCCGATTTATCAAAGTGCCGATAAGATTGCTCGTCAAGCAACCCTTATGGTATTGCTTTTGTCCGTTCTCACTTATGTCGGCTGGACATTGGCAGGCGAAAATGGCTTATGGTATGCAGTTGCTGTGTTAGTTGCTACCTGCCCTTGTGCCCTTTCGTTAGCGTTACCGACGGCGGTCTCGGCAAGCGCAGCTGCGCTAAAAAAATCGGCTATTTTATTACAACACAGTCGAGCGCTCGAACTGATTGATAAAAGTGATTTTTTTGCTTTTGATAAAACGGGCACCCTCACCAACGGCCGCTTTAAAATTCATCAGTTGTATTGGCTAGATAAAACAATGAACACATCGCAAATCCTAAGTTTAACTGCGGCAATAGAGCAGCAAAGCAGTCACCCGCTAGCCAGTGCATTTAGTGATATTGCTCACACCCATCAGGTTGAAAACTTTACCGTCTTACCTTCAGTTGGCTTAACAGCCAAAGTTGACGGCTATCAAGTCATCGTCGGCGCTCGAAGTTTGTTGCCAGAGTCAATACACAGACAATATCCTGACGCTCAGATTTTTGTCATTATAAACGGTAAGCCATGTGCGGCACTTGTATTAACAGACGAATTAAAAGATGATGCCCCTGCCACGTTAAAATCACTCGACAAACCAAGTTATATTTTAAGTGGTGATAGTAGCTTACGCGTTCAACAAACTGCCAAAACGCTGCAAACCGGTTATTATCAAGGATTAAGTGCCAATGAAAAAGTGCGGTTTTTGCAAGCATTACAAAATAACCAAAAAATTGTTACCATGTTAGGTGATGGGGTCAATGATGCACCAGTATTAGCGGCTGCAGATGTAAGTATTGTAATGCACGAAGGTGCAGACCTCACTCGTTACAAAGCAGATGTGGTATTTTTAAATTCAAATATCTCAGCACTGACTAATCTCATCAAAAAATCACGGCACTTTAATCAAATCGTTAATCAAAATTATACTTGGGCGCTATTGTATAATTTAACCGCAGTGCCGTTGGCAGTGGCCGGAATTTTAACCCCTTGGATGGCAGCGTTGGGTATGTCGGTGAGCTCGTTAATTGTTGTTTCAAACTCTATGAGGCTATTAAGGTCATGAGCATCATTTATGTATTAATTCCAATCGCTATTATTTTAGTACTGGTTGCGATTGGCGTATTTTTTTGGGCTGTTAAAAAAAATCAATTTGAAGACTTAGACCGTCAAGGTCATAGCATTTTGTTTGACGAGGACGAATCTAAACAAAAAAAATCCGACCCAAATAATGAGTGATTATATAACCGCATTTATATTGGGTTTAACGGGTGCAGGACATTGTATTGCCATGTGTGGTGGTTTATCTATTGCCACTGGACTCCAAAAACACTGGTTTTATCTGCTCAGTTATCATAGCGGCCGCATATTCAGTTATGCCTGTGCTGGGTTTATTTTTGCCCTGCTTAGCCAAACCTTTAGTCAGGCGTTTTCTCCGCTACTTATAATTTTAAAATTTTTAGCCGCCGTACTCCTGGTTTTATTGGCCTGTTACCTAGGTCGCTGGAATATGAGTCTTGTTAAACTCGAACACTTATTTGCCCCCATTTGGAAAAAAATGAGTCCTTACGCAAACCAGGCGTTGTTAAATAAAGCCTGGTATGCAAGATTTTTTGCAGGCATCTTGTGGGGATGGTTGCCATGTGGCCTAGTTTATAGCGTATTAACCTTTGCTACAGCGTCTGGCGATGCACTTAAAGGTGCGCTGATCATGTTATTTTTTGGTTTAGGTACTTGGCCTGCGCTTTTTTTATCGGCTTCACTTGGCCACCAGATGAATTTATTTTTAAATAAAAGCAGCAGCCGATTTATTTTGGCATTGTTATTGTTAAGCTATGGTATTTTCAACTTTTATCAAGCGGTTATGATGACTCTAGCCACTTAACTTGCACTTACCTACACAAATAGGTAGGGTATCAGCTAACGTTTTTAAAAGGATTCGAATGCTCATGAAACATGTTGCAAGCTTTAGCCATGCAGTCACCTGCCAAAATTGCAGCCTGAGCCAAATGTGTTTGCCATTTTCGCTTAATAACGCAGAATTGAACCAACTGGATGGAATAATTGAACGTGAAACTCCGCTACATAAAGGCGAAAAATTAATTAGTACGGGTGACGAATTTACTGCACTGTATGCCGTACGCTCCGGCTCGCTAAAGTCATTTACGCTTTCAAAACAGGGTGACGAGCAAATCACTTCATTTCATTTGCCCGGTGATATCATAGGTTTTGATGGCATTGGCGATCAAAAACACCGTACCTCTTCAATCGCGTTAGAAACTTCGATGATCTGTAAAATCCCTTACCAGACCATGGATAAGTTATCTGTTACCTTGCCTAAACTGCGCCAACAAGTCATGCGGTTAATGAGTGGTGAGATAAATCTAGAACAAGAAATGATCTACTTACTCAATAAAAAAACGGCCGAAGAACGTATTGCAACTTTTGTCATGCGCTTATCTAACTGTTACAAAGAGCGAGGCCTATCAGCCAGCCAGTTTAGATTAAGCATGACACGGTCAGAAATCGGTAATTATTTAGGCCTTACAGTGGAGACCGTCAGTCGTTTATTAAGCCGCTTTCATAAAAACCAATATATTGAGGTAAATGGCAAATTTATTACTATACTAAACTTTGACAAACTCGAAGAATTAGCAGAAGTGAGGTAACCATGAACCGCCTTAATCGAATTCTGGCCGTCATAGATCCCGCCGACGAACAGCAAAAGTCGTTAAAACGTGCAGTAGAGTTAGCTCGATTGTCAAATGCTTCAATGACAGCATTTTTAGTGGTTTATGATTTTTCTTACGAAATGACCACTATGCTGTCGCCAGATGAACGTGAATTAATGCGACGCTGTATGATTGAAGAACGCACGCAATGGTTAGAAGCACAAATAGAACCTTATCTGGAGCAAGTCTCACAGCTACATACTAAAGTGATTTGGCATAGCCGGCCGTTTGAGTGCATTATCCAACAAGTTTTAGAGACTAATTATGATTTGGTGGTCAAAGCCACGCATGAGCACTCAACGTTACGCTCTGTCATTTTTACACCAACGGATTGGCATTTGATTCGAAAATGTCCCTGCCCTCTGCTTTTAGTTAAAGAACATGATTGGCCACCACAAGGCACCATTTTAGCTGCCATCAATGCCGCTAACGAAGAAACACACCATCAGGATTTAAACGAGCAAATTATTAAAACGGGTCAATTTATGCAAAGCTTAGTGGATGCAAACCTTAAGCTTTTAAATTGTTTTCCTGGCACGCCGGTTAATTTAGCCGTGGAAATTCCCGAGTTTGATCCAACCAGCTACCGTGATGCCATTAAATCGCACCATCTGAATGCGATTCATAAACAGGCTGATAAACACAATATTGCACATGAAAACTGTATTTTAACCGAAGGCCTACCTGAAGATTCAATTTTAGATATTGCTAAAGAAACAGATGCTGAACTGGTCATAATGGGCACGGTTGGCCGCTCTGGCATTTCTGCAGCGCTATTAGGCAATACAGCAGAACATTTATTAGAAGGTATTAATTGTGACGTACTGGCTTTAAAACCTTATGGCTTTGTATCGCCGGTTAAACTGCCAGACAAATATCACGAATGATTGCCGAATAAACTCAATTTGCTATAATCCGCGCCTCTAAATCTGACGAGGCGCATTATGCAAACCCTAACGGCTAAAAGCAAATACAACTTCAACAAACTTCAAAAACGTTTACGCCGATGTGTCGGTAAAGCCATTGAAGACTTTAATATGATTGAAGATGGCGACAGAGTTATGGTGTGTTTATCCGGTGGTAAAGACAGTTATACCATGTTAGATATATTACGTTTTTTACAAAAACGGGCACCGATTAAATTTGACATAATTGCCGTTAATTTAGATCAAAAACAACCTGGGTTTCCAGCCCATGTGTTGCCTGAATATTTAGAGTCAATCGGTGTTGAATACAAGATTATTGAAGAAGACACCTATAGCATAGTTAAAGAAAAAATTCCTGAAGGCAAAACCACTTGTTCGCTTTGTTCTCGTTTACGCCGTGGCATTTTATACCGTAGCGCTAGTGAACTGGGCATTACCAAAATTGCCTTGGGTCACCACAGAGATGATATTTTAGAAACCTTGTTTTTAAACATGTTTTATGGTGGCAAACTAAAAGGCATGCCACCTAAACTGATCAGCGACAATAAAGAACATATAGTGATCCGCCCGCTTGCCTATTGCCGTGAAAAAGACATTGTAAAATACTCTGAAATTTTAGAGTTTCCGATCATCCCGTGCAATTTATGTGGCTCACAAGAAAACTTGCAGCGAAAAGTGATTAAAGAAATGCTGCAAACTTGGGATAAGCAGCACCCTGGCCGTTTAGAAACCATGTTTAATGCAGTGCAGAACGTTTCTCGCTCGCACCTCGCCGATACCAGCTTATATGACTTTAAAAGCCTAACTCAGCAAACCTATAACGGCGAAGGCGATACCGCATTTGATCCAGTGACTGTGATAGCACCCGCGTTAGATAACAACTTATACGCAGATGACGAATCGCCGCAAAGCGAAGACAAGATCGCGATAAAGGTGGTTTAAGATAGTTTCCAGCTGACCGGCAGCTCAATCGCTTGGCATTTATCAAGCATGAATAGATTCTCTATTTTGCCCGAGCTTTACAAAATCATGTAAAGTTCGGGCAAAAGTAGGCGTATATTAGGTTTCAAACAAATACCCTTTTCAACTTCCTATTTATAATGAATATATAAAGTTTGCTCGGCTTGGTTACGAACAATATATAATTTTATACCTTTGTTTGTTTTAGTATTGTTATAGGCCAACTGCAGGTCTTCGATATTATCTATTTTAACCTTTCGCCCATTGACACTTGCAAATATGACCACGTCGCCAATCAGCAAGTTAGGATTTTGTTGCACGCCTTTACGAGTGGTTGCATAAACATAAGCACCGGCTATTTCAGGCAAGCCTAGGGCAGATTGCTCACCTAAGCTAGATACTGATTTAAAATGAGCCTCAAATATTTTTGCTGAACGATTCGCACGTTCAGTTGATTTAACAAATAATTTTGGAAAACTTGGCTGTTTTGCTTTAGCTTTTAAATTAGGGCTAACCACACCAAATTGATCCATTGGGAAGTTTTTAAATCCTATGCTTAAAGCGGGCGAAGATGATTCAACACGATAGTCCCCGCGACTAGGATCAATAAACATGGGCCGGCCCGCTACAGAATTTTTATCTGTTTTGAATTTTTCCTGTGTGCGTATTAAAGCGGCTGCGTCGGTAAATAAATTGTAGTCAATTTCAGTTCCCCACCGTTTAATTTTCATTCTTGCGGGTTTATGAGCTGTAAAAAATATATTGTTACGTACCGTATCCAGACTATTTTCAAACCAGACATGTGGGTGTAGACCATTATTAATCATAATGTTATTTGTAACGACCCGGTCAAAACCTTCTCGTAGTTTAAGTCCGCCGCTAAGTCCAACATTATTATAAATGCGGTAGTTTGATGAACCGTCATCTAAATCAATATCCCAACCATGAGCACACTGAAACCTATTATTGCGAATGACTATCGGCTCTAATACATCCAATTTGTACATACCTGGATTATTTTTCGCAATTTGCTCAGCTTTAGCTCGATCTGGATGCCAAAATCGATCGCGTCCCCAAGAGTTAAACGCACCATGATCGTTAGTTTCTAATACCGTGTTGAACACATCATTGTACTCAAAAATGTGCCCACCCCAAGTGCCTTCTCCGACATTAATGCCGGCGCGAGGCACATCATAAATCGAATTGTGGCTTGCGGTTATATTGGCGGCCATTTGCACTTGAATACCAGCCACTTGTTTTTCAATTAAACCTATATTGTGAATCAGATTATCGTGAGCGTTAGAATCGGCTGGATAGTTATTATTTTTAGGACCAGCGGCCATATCCATTTTATCAATATCAACATATTCTTCGTAACGAAAGCTAGCCGATCTCACCGCAGAAGGATCTCCAATAAAACTGATTGCGTTCGCACCTATTTCATAAATTTCATTGCTAGCGATAGAGACATGTCGGTTGTAATTATTTACAAATACTGCGTTGCCCCCCAACTGAGTAAACTCATTATTGGTGATCTTTACATGCTCTGAACCTTCAATAAACACAGCACCACCGCGATAAATTGTCCAGTCACTTCGCAATAGAGGCTCTTTAGTTTTCATAAAGGTTTGTTTGGTTTGAGTAAACCTAATGCCGGATATTTCTATATATTTAACGGGCGCTTCAACACTGCCTTTTATTTCAATTAAGTGCTCGGCCTGAGATACAGTTAAATGTGCGGTCGATAAATCCAAATCTTTGGGTGGATAATAATATAGAGTGGATGTTGATTTATCATAAAACCACTCGTTTGGCGCATCTAACTCTTCAAATATGTTCTCAACATAGCGGTACATTCGATGAGGCCCAGAACTGCGATTATTTTGAAAACCGCCAGTCAAAATAACATTCCCTGAATTATCCACACCAGAAATTTCATAATGCATGCCTCCCCACCGCGCACGATGCAAAGCATGTAAAATCCCACCCACCGGATTTTTCCACTTCGCGACCCGAGCCGGATCAATAGCGTCGGTCGCATACCCGTTAAAAATTGAAATATTAGGGTTAAAGTTTGGATATCTAGCACGGTGCTGGCGCTGATGATTAATGTACAATTGATCAAAATCCTCAAGATCGAGTTTAGTTTTCATCAATTGAGCACTATGTTTTTGCCAGTTTGCGTTGATCACCTTGGCACCACTGAATACAACTTGTTGCTCTTTTGCTGCTTTAATAACAAAAGGTGCACGCTCGGTCCCTGAAAATTCAGGACCTAACAACAAAGGTTCGCTTAAATAATAAGTCCCTGCTGCTAAATGAATTTCGACAGCTTTATTGTTTGCCAACAAGGTTTTGGCTTGGTTTAGGGTTTTGTTTAAGCTGTTGTCATCTGGGTGTGCGGTAAGAACAATTGCCTCATCACCGGATGAGGCACTTTTGCCTGTCAAACCATGCTGTGCACAGGAAGATAAAACAAAAGAAAAAAACAATATCCAAAAACGCATAATCATTGCTCGCTGTGAAAAATTATTTAAATATTTATAAAAGGCTTACATAATCAGGGTCGCGCATGTTACTTCTACCTGAACGGATATACTCACGTAAAAGTTGATGCAGGTCCCTAACTATTTTTTCTTCTCGCGGCGTTAGTCCATCCGCAGCCAAGTTATATTGTTCACTCAGGTCGGTATCTAGCTTAAACAGCTGTAGTTTGTTAAGTTGCAACTTTTCAAATTCCTGATCCGGATCCACCGCAACGCCAGCATTGCCCCAGCCACCTGTACCAGTGCCAAAAATCAGCTTGTATTCGTCACCGTTTGAATACTGTTTGGCGATGATATATTGTCCAGTATAACTAGTGCTAACATTTGCTTCTCGCAGTCTCTTTGGTGTGCCATCTCCCAACAGAATGGGTAATATATTCCAACTGTCCACCCCTTGTTCATTGGCAAGGGGTTGCCCCACAATAGCCGCTGCCGTGCGATAAAAATCTTGTAAATTAACCAAATCGTTTGTGAGGGTTCCGGGTTGAATAACAGATCCCGACTTTTTACCATTACCCCAGTGTGCAATAAAAGGAACCCTATGTCCTCCTTCGAACGATGTGGTTTTTTGCCCTTTTATTGTGGCTTGTTTCAAAACCCCAGTAGAAATGTGTTTGCTACCTTTGTTATTTTTAGTTAAACCACCGTTGTCGCTCGTTATTATTATCAGAGTATTGTCAAAATAGCCTTGCTCTTTTAACGCCGCCACTATTGCCCCCACGATAGCGTCGCTTTCTTTAATATAGTCAGTATAAGGGGTTAGAGTTTTCCCTTGAAAGTCTGGGTGAGGGACGACTGGATTATGGGGGGCAGACAAAGGCACATACAGAAAAAATGGCTTGTTTTTTGGCACAACGTCAGTAATAAACTCGACGGCACCCTGCTGTATTTTCCTTTGGATCTGAAAAAAATCCCAATCGGGGTCCATATATCCGGGCCTGCCTGGCCCGTCTTTTTTAGTCTTATATACTGAGTTTAAATTTAGCCAACGATCATTTAAAAAATACTTGTAGGGTGCGATATCTGCCGAAGCCGTGTGGCCAAACGCCCAATCGAACCCTCGGTGAAACGGCCCATCGACGATCCCTTTGCTCCAGTCTGGTTCATTCTGCCGTAAGTGTGCAGAGGTGGTAATTGGCTGACCTGACACATCATATACGTTATAACCCAGGTGCCACTTACCGGCATATCCTGTGATGTAACCAGCGTCCTGTAACACATTAGCTATGGTTTTTTGTGTTCGTTGAATCCACACGTCGCCGTGAGATTTTTGCACTCGATCTGCCAAACCTACTCGTGCAGGGTGCTCTCCCATCATTAAACCATAGCGTGTAGGACTACACACAGCGGAGGATGTATGTGCATTGGTAAACATCATTCCCCCGTTGGCTAGCGCATCTATGTTTGGTGTGCTTACCGAGATATGTTCAGGGTTATATGCAGATATATCACCTAACCCCATATCGTCAAACAATATGTATACAAAATTAGGCGTTTTTTGGGCGTCAGTTAAAAAAGAGGCTTGCGCTATCAGTGGCACAAGTAGCAAACTTGTGAACAGTGTTCGGCGGATACATAAGCTCATCTAACTATTGCTCCATGTTAGTATTTTGGGGTTGAATTTTATAAGGCAAATACGGCAGGATTTTTTCTTCCCAAGCTTTCATCCGTGCGGTTAATTGAGCAACAATTTGGGGATGTTTTTGTGCAACATCGTCTTGTTCTGAAATATCAGCTGATAAATCGTATAAACTTATCTGCTCGTAATAAGGACTAATGACTAATTTCCATTTCCCTTTACGCATAGCTTTTTCTGAATCTTGAGCGATTAATTTTTTTGAATGAAAATGTAATCCGCCCTTCCGCCAAAATAAAACCCTATCGACCGGCGCTAACCCTAATAGAGTCGGCATTAAATCAACCCCATCTAGCCTATGATTATCAGGTAATTTTGCACCAGTTAATGAAACAATGGTTGGCATAATATCAAGGGTGGAAGCCAATTGTTCAGTCACTGAGTTTGAAGCCACAACACCTGGCCACCAAGCGATCATTGGAACCCTGTGCCCTCCTTCATATAAACTGCCTTTTTGACCACGTAGCGGGCCAGCAGAAGAATATTTCATTGGGCCATTATCGGAAGTAAATAAAATTAACGTGCTTTCGCTCAGTCCAGCTTGTTCAACAGCCGTAATAATTTGCCCAACACTTTTGTCCAGCTCAGCAATGACCTCGCTATAGACTTTTTGTTCATCAACTTTTTTTATCTTTTTTTTGTTCGGGCCTCTTAGTATCTGGGAGTTAGGGCCTTGCATTGGACTGTGTACAGCTGCATGGCTAACATACAATACAAAAGGTTTATTTTTGTTTTTTTCAATAAATTCTACCGCATGTTTAGTGATTAATTGAGTTGTATAACCTTCTTCAACTACTTTTTCAGTATTGTGCCACCAATCAAATTTTTCCATTCTGTCATAGTGAGAAATGTAGTCGATATTACCGGATAGAAAGCCGACAAACCGGTCAAAGCCGAAGTGCATGGGATGGAAACGCTGCCGATAACCCAGATGCCATTTACCAAACAAGGCAGTTGCGTAACCTTGAGTTTTAACTAACTTAGGAAAGGTGATTTGAGTTTGCGGGTCGACGCCCAAACTGTGAGCTGGATGACTCGCGTTTGCATTTATTACCCCGTCTACACCCGCTTTTTGTTGATAACGTCCTGTAAGAAGGCCAGCCCGAGTAGGACTACACACAGTGCCACTCGAGTGGAAATCAAAGAATCTCATTCCCTCCCGCGCCATTTTATCTAAGTTAGGCGTTGACTGAACACCTTTATATATGCCCAGATCACCATAGCCCAAATCGTCTGCCATAATAACTATGATATTTGGCTTATGAAGATCTGACACTTTTGCTTGGGTCTGTGCAAGCGAAAAAACAGCGATGCAAAATACAATCAAGGTTTTCATATCGACCTTTATTTTCAATAGGCGAATCATCGACCAATAGCAACAGGGTCGAATAAATAAACGATTTAGAATTATGTATAAGACAGAAGTGGAGCTGACAACCGCAAATATTTTTTAATAACCATAATTTGCTTACCCAAATGGGTCTTGATATATGGCTTAAACTAAATTGCTCGCATAAAATATTTCTTGCATCTCAAGTTGCAAAATATCGGCAGCATTTTTGTGCTGGGCTGAAGTTAGCTCGGTATGGCTATCTCTAAACAAGTACCGTTCGAGGTTAAAAGGCGCCCGCATCATTTTGGTGTGAAATATATTTTCTTGTGCCAGATTCACGTCGATCATTTTATAACCGCTTTGCAAATCGGCTGAAATGTAATTTTGAATAGAGTTGATTTCATGATCGATAAATAGTTTTTTGCCGCGTATATCTCGAGTGAAACCACGAACCCGATAATCGATCGTAGCTATGTCAGCTGCAAACGACTGCAACAAATAATTAAGCGCTGTTAGTGGCGATATGACACCGCATGTGGATACATCAAGATCTATTCTAAAAGTGTTCAAACCTTTTTCGAGATCTCTTTCTGGATAAGTGTGCACACAGATATGGCTTTTATCTAAATGGGCGACCAAGTCAGTCGGCTGGATCACTTTATTTATGTTTGGTTTAACCTGAACGCCGGAGGCTTCACTCATCATCAAGGTGACACTGGCTCCCTGAGGCTGATAATTTTGCTGTGCAATATTTAAGATGTTGGCACCAATCATATCCACCACGCCTAACAACAGTTGCGTCAACTGCTCGGCACTGTATTGGCTATCTACTTTTTGAATGTAGCGGTCGGAATCTTTGGGCGATGCTGTCCAGCAGACTTTATAAACAGAAATACTTAAACTCTTGGTTAAATTATTAAAACCTTGTAGTTTAATCGGCATGGCTGAAGGTGCCAAATTTGCGTGCTCCGTTATTTAAATTATAAACCGCCAAAAAACAACGACGCCCTAAAAAGATAAAATTAAGCATTGATCTCAGAGTCAAACAAGTTTTTAACTAAACTCGCAAACTCCGCCAAAAACTCACTTTGCGCTTGATTAGCCTTTTGTTTTAATTTACTCGCTAAAATTTCTTCTAAGTCTGTTACTATGGCGTCAGTTTCTCGCACAATTTCAAGCCGCATATCTTGGCTAATCTGCTGGTGCTGATTAAAAAAATTAACCATATTGACGGTAATTTGCTCTTCAATCACATCTCGCAAGCTAGTTTCTTCAGTTGCGGCAATTTGCTTATCGGTATTTTCAAATAATGCGATATTTTCAGTTAAATAAGTAATTAGCTCAATATAAGCTTGTGATTCGGTAACCATACAACCCCCTGTCACCTAACTATCAGTGTTTGCAAACCTAATATGAGGGGTGCAAACACTGGCTCAACTTGACTTAAAATTGCAGTTTTGCGTGGGCCGCTTTAATGCGTGCAACCGCCTCTTCTAATTGGGCGCGTGAACAGGCAAAATTAATACGTGCAAACCTTGGTTCACCAAAATCACGCCCTGGTGATGGTCCGACACCAGCGTCTTCAAAAAACCTTTGTACGTCTTCAACGGGTAAGTCACTACAATCAATCCAAGCTAAAAAGGTCGCATCGGCTTTCGCCAACTGCATGCCGTTAAGCTGATTAATTTCATTTAACAAATAATCTCTGTTGCCTTTTAAATAGATTAAAGCAGCCTGATGCCAATCGTCACATTGGGTAAAAGCAGCTTCAGTGGCGACTAAACCCAGTACTTGCACCCAAGGCACAATGCCAAGTGCGGCATTTTTAAATTTGCCACGCACACGCGCGTCTGGAATGATAGCAAAAGAAGCGCCCAAGCCTGCAATATTAAATGTTTTGCTGGGTGCCATTAAACTCATTGATTGGTTTTTAATTGATTCAAGCGATGGCGCTGGAATGTGTTTGACCCCATCTTCTAAAATTAAATCACAATGAATTTCATCAGAGCATAAAACAACATTATGACGCTGACAAATGTCGGCCACCTGCTGCAATTCAGCTTCGCTCATAACAGAGCCGCATGGGTTCATTGGATTACACATAATAAACAGCTTTGCTTTTGGATCGGCTGCGTATTTTTCTAATGCTTGCATGTCTAACTGCCAGCGACCATCCACTAGCTGGCTGCCAACATCGGCTCTATTACATTGGTGAAGCGATGGCGCTTTTAGCAGCGGTGGGTAATTCGGCACTTGTACTATCACTGTATCACCTGGCTCACAATAAGCTTTACAAGCAACATTAAATGCCGGCACAACGCCCGGTGTCCAAACTATCCAATCACTGGATATTTGCCAGTTATATTGTTTTTTCGCCCAATCAACGACACTCTGGTTTAACGAATCATACGGCAAGGTGTACCCTAAAATGCCATGCCGAGTGCGCTCAACAATGGCGTCAGTGATTGGTTGCGGCGGTGCAAATTCGGCATCGGCAACCCACATTGGAATAATATCTTGCTCACCATATTTGTCCCACTTAAATGAATGGGTAGGTTTACGGTCGATGATTTTGTCAAAATCAAATGACATAAAAGGCGCATCCTTTTTGAATTCTGTTAAAAACACCCTATTCTAACGCAAATTGACAGTAATCAGCCAATAAAACAAAAAAAGTTAGATTCAAAGGGGCTTAAGGCTTTGCTATAATGCCGTTTTTGGGTTTAAAAATTAATAATACGAATTGTAACGAATTAATTTGCCCCCATATACACGCAAGTCTTGCATTATTTCAATTTATGAATATGCTGGCTTACCCTTATTTCGGGTTTTATCCCGTGTGATTTCGAAAAACAGTAAAATTAGGTTGAAGAGGGAGTCATAAACTCTATGTGTTCAATTTTTGGTATTCTCGATTTAAAAACAGATCGAGCAGAATTACGACAGCAAGCACTTGAGCTGTCAAAACTTATGCGCCACCGTGGCCCAGATTGGTCAGGTATTTATGCAGGTGAAAATGCTATTTTAGCTCACGAACGTTTGGCTATTGTTGATGTAGACAATGGTGCACAGCCGCTCTTCAACCAAAATCGAAATCACATCCTGGCTGTTAACGGTGAAATTTATAATCACAAAGAATTAGAAGCTAATTTAAGCATTGATTACAACTTTCAAACCAAATCAGACTGCGAAGTGATTTTGGCTAAATACCAAGAAAAGGGCATTGATTTTATCGATGAGCTAAAAGGCATGTTTGCTTTTATCTTATACGATGAAGACAAAAATGAATACTTGGTTGCCCGCGACCATATGGGCATTATTCCTCTATATATGGGTTGGGATGAGCATGGAAATACCTATGTAGCGAGCGAAATGAAATCATTGGTGCCTGTTTGTCGCTCAATAAAAGAGTTCCCTCCAGGACACTATATGCATAGTAAAGACGGTGGTGAGCTGAAAAAATATTATCAGCGCGATTGGATGAGCTATGACGCCGTTAAAAATAACTCTGCCGATGCAAAAGACATCAACGCCGCGTTAGAAAAGTCAGTTAAAACACACTTAATGTCAGATGTTCCTTACGGTGTATTATTGTCTGGTGGTTTAGATTCATCTGTGATCTCTGCCATTACCCAAAAATTTGCCAAAAAACGCATCGAAGACAACGAAGAGTCAGAAGCCTGGTGGCCAAAACTGCATTCATTTGCGGTTGGTCTTGAAGGCGCACCTGATTTAATTGCAGCTAAAAAGGTGGCGGATGCCATAGGCACTGTACACCACGAAATTCACTACACAGTACAAGATGGTATCGATGCAGTCCGTGATGTTATCTATCATTTAGAAACTTACGATGTGACAACCATACGTGCTTCAACCCCAATGTACTTAATGGCACGTAAGATTAAAGCCATGGGTATTAAAATGGTGTTGTCTGGTGAGGGTGCTGACGAAGTTTTTGGTGGGTATTTGTATTTTCACAAAGCGCCAAACGCAAAAGAATTTCATGAAGAAACTTTACGTAAATTAGCTAAGTTACACATGTTTGACTGTGCCCGTGCAAACAAAGCAATGTCTGCTTGGGGTGTTGAATCCCGTGTACCTTTTTTAGACAAAGACTTTTTAGATGTGGCAATGTCAATCAACCCGGAAGCAAAAATGTGTAAAGATGGCCGTATCGAAAAGAACATCTTACGTGAAGCTTTTGAGGGCTATTTACCAAAAGAAGTATTATGGCGTCAAAAAGAGCAATTTTCTGACGGTGTCGGGTATAGCTGGATTGACAGTTTAAAAGAACATGCTGCGGCTCAGGTGTCTGACGATCAGTTGGCCAATGCATCACACCGTTATCCGCACAACACACCGGATACTAAAGAAGCTTATTATTATCGTAGCCTCTTTGAAGAATTCTTCCCACATGCTAGCTGTGCTGAATGTGTGCCTGGCGGTAAATCTGTTGCCTGTAGTACCCCAGAAGCGTTAGCTTGGGATGAAAGCTTTAGTAAAATGGCCGATCCTTCTGGCCGAGCTGTGAGCGGTGTTCACGACGACGCCTACAGCAAATAAAACACGTTAAGCTGCTCACCACAGCAGCTTAACTCTCAACCCTATCTCGCCCGTTATCTTTTGCAAGATACAATAAACTGTCCGCTTGTTTTAATAAATCTTCCAAAGTCATTCCCTGACTATATTCAACCAAACCAAAACTCAATGTCACCGATTTAATATCTGGCTGAGTTAATTTTATATTGTCCGAGATTGACGTTTTTAATCGTGTTAACAAGTTAATGGCTAGTGCTTTATCAGTCGCCATATACACCAATACAAATTCCTCGCCTCCCCAACGGCAAACAATATCACTATCTCTGCTCTGCTCTAGTATTTGTTTAGCGACCGCTTTAAGCACTTTATCACCAGCTGGGTGCCCTAGTTTATCGTTAATCTGTTTAAACAAATCGATATCACCAATCGCTAAACAAAACGTACCTTTTTGTTTATATTGGGTGTATTTAATGGTCTGCTCTATCAGAACCTGACCATAACGACGATTGTATAATCCAGTAAGCCCATCTCGTGTTGCCAACCGCGTTAATTCAGCATCTTGGCTTTCCGACACTTCACGAACGATTAAAATACTAAGAATGAGAGGAAAAAAAGCGATTGTCGCATTCACTGCATATAAAGTTTTGATATAAGGTAACAAAAATTCAGGTGTTTCAACTTCAAAGTAGACGTAATTAACAATGAGAATCAATACAACAAACAAGGCTGAAGTCATTATTGCTTGTTTGCGGTTTAACGCCGGTGATAAGGGTATTAAACAAGAAACTGGCCATAAATAATAATGAAACCCCGTTTGATATCCTAATTCAGAGACAGATACACAAGCGTACAAAAGAATAAAACTACAAATGATCAGTATGGCTTTGTCTTGAGAACCACGGTAATTTGCTAGATAAGCAGCCAACCAAACAAAAGGGCCAATAAGATTGAATTGTGCAAGGCCTGTTTGAGCAAAATAATCAAATACAAAATAATAAAGAATATGGAAAGGTGGTGCAAACAGACAAATGAGTTTTATCAGCGCATATTTACGCACATTTTTTGGGTTGGTGTGTGGTGATTTAAAAAAATTAACCAACTGCGCTTTAAACGGCACTAGACTACCTACTATGATTGTATTCAGTTCGGCAGCCTGATTTTATACCATTAAAGCATTTCTAAAATAACAGTGGCTACCGCGTAATTTTTTTCATCAGACAGCGTTATCCAAGCTTTAGTCTGCTGACCAGCCCGCTGCGCTGCAACGCCAGATAAGGTTATCACAGGGGCACCGTTCTGATCTGAACTAACCTCAAAATTGTGAAAAGTAACACCTTTTGCAATTCCAGTTCCTAACGCTTTGGCCGCCGCCTCTTTTGCAGCCCAACGTTTGGCTAAATATCGTATAGGCTGTTTATGGCGATTAAATATCGCCAGTTCGTTAGGCGTTAGGATGCGCTGAGCCAGAGCGGCCAGATTTTTATTATCAAACCGTTCAATCTCAACGATGTCAGTGCCTAACCCGATGATCGCCACTAAGCTCTTGCCTCAATCATCAATTGACGCATATCACGAACCGCTTTTTCGAGCCCGTCAATCGCTGCCCGCGCGATAATCGCATGGCCGATATTTAACTCTATCATCTGCTCAATAGCAGCAATAGGTTTTACGTTGTGATAATTTAAACCATGGCCAGCGTTCACTTTAAGGCCAATCGAATCGGCAAAAGCAGCCGCCTTACGAATGCGCGCAAGTTCTTTTTCAGCTTCTTCTTCGCTGCTTGCATCAGCATAACCACCGGTATGAATTTCTATATATGGCGCACCCGACTGTTTAGCTGCTTCAATTTGTTTATGGTCAGCATCAATAAACAAAGACACTTGGGTTCCTTGGGCAGAAATACGGCTCACCGCATCAGTCACTTTAGCTAACTGACCTGCCACATCTAACCCTCCCTCTGTGGTCAGCTCAGCACGTTTTTCTGGCACTAAACAGCTAAAGGCAGGTTTCAACCGGGTACAAATGCCAATCATTTCATCAGTCACAGCCATTTCAAGGTTTAACCTTGTAGTAACCGTTTGGCTTAAAATTTCAACGTCTCTATCTTGGATATGGCGACGATCTTCACGTAAATGTACTGTGATCCCGGCCGCGCCTGCATGTTCGGCAACTGCAGCAGCGTGCACTGGATCAGGAAACGCCGTGCCTCTAGCTTGGCGGATCGTCGCTATGTGGTCAATATTGACCCCTAAAAATAATTCTTTCATGTTTTTATTCTCTTAAATAGTTCGCGAGTGAATAATGGCTGTTGACCAAGCAAATGGTCGAGCCAACTGCGCATTAAACGTTTGGCATATTTTAGCGTGTCTGGGTCTGAAAAGTCAGCCGCATCAATCAATTTTACAATCCTACCCGGTACACTATTGGCTTCGGTCGGCTGGCTTTTTAACCAACCATTGTCAAAATCTAAGCAGTAAAATTGATTGTCTAAAATAGTCTCTCCGTTTTGGGTTTGATTAAAATCTGGTTTAACCCCAAGCTCTTCAATTAATATGAGCTCATAATGACGCAATAAAGCTTCTTGTTGGTAGCGCTCACTACTTTGCGCGAGTCGCGTAAGCACCTTTAGATAAATACCTTGTAAAAACTGCCCGTCGGCTAGGTTTTTAATCAATTTAATGGTGAGTTCATTAAGATAAAGAGCTAAATACAGCTCACGGCCGACAAGCTGCGGAAAGACCTTTAATGGCTCGGCTCGATGAACAAAATAAAGGTCAGAATAGCCGGCGGCTAACTTACATTCATATAATACAAATGGCGTGAGACCGGGCGACGCAGGTTTACCGCGAAATAAAGCGCGAATTAAACCCGCTTGATCGCTTAATAAATCAACCAGCTGGCTATTTTCCCGATACGGTCGACTATGTAAAACAACCGCTTGTACTAACATCAGAAGGCGTCGTCACCATAACCTAAACTGCGTAAGGCGCGTTCATCGTCCGCCCAGCCAGATTTAACTTTAACAAACAGCTCTAAAAATATTCGACAGCCTAGCATTTTTTCGGCATCTAAACGCGCGTCACGGCCGATGGTTTTAATTTTTTCGCCGCCTTTACCAATTACAATACGCTTTTGCGCTTCACGACTAACTAATATTGCTGCGTGAATCTTCAATACGCCATTGGGTTGGGTGGCATATTTTTCAATTTCGACCGCGGTATCGTACGGCAATTCATCTCCTGTATTTCGCATGACTTTTTCACGGATCAGTTCACTGATCATAAAGCGGGTTGAACGGTCAGTGAAATAATCTTCAGGAAAATAAAATTCACAGGCTTGCAGACTGTTTTTAACTAGCTTTTCAACTGTATCAACCTGCTCACCTTTACTTGCCGAAATTGGGATAATGTCTTTAAAATCGTGCTGCGCGGCTAAAAACTGTAAATGAGGCAATAAAGATTGTTTGTCTTTTACATTATCGATTTTATTGATCAACAATACACAAGGTACACCCGCTTGTTTTATACGTTTAAGCACCATTTCGTCATCTTTTTCCCAGTGAGTGCCCTCAACTAGAAATAAAACTAATGCAACATCCCCTAAAGAACTGTGTGCTGCACGGTTCATTAAACGGTTAATGGCTCGTTTTTCGTCCGAGTGTAATCCTGGGGTGTCGATATAAACGGTTTGATATTGACCTTGGGTATGAATACCTAAAACACGGTGCCGTGTCGTTTGCGGTTTGCGTGAGGTAATACTGACCTTTTGGCCAACAATGTGGTTAATTAACGTCGATTTACCCACATTTGGGCGGCCAACAATTGCAACAAAACCACAATAAGTATCTGGCGTCATTTTTTATCCTGTTCGGTTAACTGGTTTAACATTTCGCGCGCTGCACTCTGTTCAGCTTTACGGCGACTTGAGCCCGTTCCCGATGTGGCTGTTTGTTCATTTATACTGCAACTTACTGTAAAAGTTTGATTGTGATCTTGGCCGCTGATAGATTCAACTTTATAGGTTGGTAACTCTAATTTTCGCCCTTGCAACCATTCTTGTAGCTGAGTTTTAGCATCTTTTTGGGCTTGCCCTGGCTGTAAATTTTTTAGCCGTTTAGCGTACCAGCTTAAGACTAAAGGTTTAACGGTTGCTATGTCTGAATCTAAATAAATTGCCCCAATAATAGCTTCCAAGCCGTCTTCTAAAATAGAGTTGCGCCTATGCCCACCACTTTTTAATTCTCCCGGACCTAACACTAAATAATCGCTTAAGTTAAATTGCTGAGCAATTTGCGCTAACGTCTCACCGCGCACTAGGGTTGAGCGCATCCGAGATAAATCGCCTTCTTTACACTTAGGAAACTGATTATAAAGCTGTTCAGCCATAATAAAGCTAAGCACAGAGTCGCCTAAAAACTCTAAGCGCTCATTATGGAGACTACGAGCGCTGCGGTGGGTTACTGCTTGTTCTAATAATTCGGGCTGCTTAAAGTGATAACCTAAAGCGTTTGCAAGTTTATCTAAACTATTCATTGGTATTGTTTACTTCGCGGGTATTTTTTATCGTGCCTAACCTATTAAAACGTATGCCGGTTGGCACCCATTGTGGCAAAATATCGTTATTATCACGTTCAAATTCAAAACTCATCCATATAAATACCGCTTCGCCAACCAAGTTTTGTTCAGGCACAAATCCCCAATAACGACTGTCTTCAGAGTTATCCCGATTGTCACCCATTACAAAATAGTGCCCCTCTGGTACTATCCATTCATCTCGTCGACTGGTTGCACTTTGAGTATAATAATGACGCACCATATCTGGCACCCGGTTATTTACTAATATATCGTGCTCTACCCCTGTCAGATCTTCTACATAATGGTCTAAGGGATATGGCCCCATTTGAAATGCGCCGCGCTCAATTAGCTTTTTATCTATCTTTTTAAACTTATCATCGCATGGCTGGCCAGTTTCACAGGCAGGTACAATATAAATATGTTTGTCACGATAAATAATGCGATCACCCGGCAAACCAATGACACGCTTAATATAATCAAGGTTTGGATCTTTAGGGTATTTAAATACCGCGATGTCTCCGCGCTCTGGTTTATTGGTTTCAACTAAAATGCTATTCGCCACCGGGTTGCGAATACCATAACTAAATTTTTCGACCAAAATAAAATCTCCCACCAAAAGCGTGGGCATCATAGAACCAGAAGGAATTTGGAAGGGTTCATAAAAAAACGAACGCAAAACAAAAACAAACGCTATTACCGGAAAAACAGATTCAGAAAACTCGGCAACACTATTTTGTGGTGCTAACTTTTTTTGCGCATCTTCGTCTAGCTTAACCCCGTTTTCTGCTTCTGCCTGAGCAATTTTAAGTTTACGTTTAGGTGCCCAAACAAACTTATCTATTAACCAGATAATGCCGGTTACCAAGGTTAAAATAAAAAGTAACTGTGAAAAGTAGCCCGCCATAGAGTTTCCTTGAATTCTGTCTCGATTATTTGCTTAACTTTAATACGGCTAAAAACGCGTCCTGCGGCACATCTACGTTACCAAGCTGCTTCATACGCTTTTTACCTTCTTTCTGCTTTTGCAATAGTTTTTTCTTACGCGAAACGTCACCACCATAACATTTGGCAATTACATTTTTACGTAGCTGTTTTACCGTCGTCCGAGCAATAACATGACTACCAATCACGGCTTGGATAGCTATGTCAAACATTTGCCTTGGAATAAGCTCTTTTAATTTTTCCGCCATTTCGCGACCACGATACTGGGCATTGTCTCTGTGTGTGATTAACGCCAATGCGTCAACACGGTCACCATTAATCAAAATGTCCACCCGCACCATGTCTGACTGCTGAAATTCTTTAAAGTTGTAATCAAGTGACGCATAACCACGTGTTGCTGATTTAATTTTATCAAAAAAGTCTAAAACCACTTCAGCCATAGGGATATCGTAAACAACGCTCACCTGGTTGCCATGATAAGTCATATTTTTTTGCACACCGCGCTTTTCAACACAGAGAGTAATAACGGCGCCCAAATGCTCCTGTGGAACCAAAATGTTACACTCAGCAATCGGCTCATACATGGTTTCTATATTGTTAATTGGCGGCAATTCAGACGGGTTATCCACCAAAACCTCGGTGCCGTCGTTGAGTTCTACTTTGTAAACGACCGTTGGTGCCGAAGTGATCAAATCCAGATCGTATTCGCGCTCTAAACGTTCTTGAATGATCTCCATGTGTAGCATACCTAAAAAGCCACAACGAAAACCAAAACCTAACGCAGTTGAACTCTCTGGCTCGTAAAATAATGACGCATCATTCAAACTCAATTTACCAAGTGCATCTCGCAGATCTTCAAAATCATCACTCGAAACGGGGAAAATACCGGCATACACCTGTGGTTTTACTTTTTTAAAACCGGGTAAACGTTGTTCAGCTGGGTTTCTACTCATAGTAATGGTGTCACCAACAGGTGCACCTAAAATGTCTTTAATCCCAGCAATAACATAGCCTACTTCACCAGCTTTTAGCACGCCAGTTTTGGTCTGATGCGGCGTAAAAATGCCGACTTGGTCAATCACATGATCTTGTTTTGTTGACATGACTCGCATGCGCTCGCCACTACGAATTTCACCGTTGACAACACGCACCAGTGAAACAACGCCTTGGTAATTATCAAACCAAGAGTCAATGATTAGCGCTTGTAACGGTGCTTCCGGATCACCTTCTGGTGGTGGTATTTGTTTAACGATCACTTCTAAAACATCTTCAACACCAATCCCTGTTTTAGCTGAACAGCGCACGGCATCAAGTGCATCTATTCCAACAATATCCTCGATTTCTTCAGCAACCCTATCTGGTTCGGCGGCTGGTAAATCAATTTTATTTAAGATTGGAACCACTTCAAGATCCATTTCGATTGCGGTATAACAGTTTGCCAAGGTTTGTGCTTCGACACCTTGGCCTGCATCAACCACCAATAATGCACCTTCACAGGCAGCTAAAGAACGAGATACTTCGTAGCTAAAGTCGACGTGGCCTGGGGTGTCGATAAAGTTAAGCTGATAAGTTTCACCGTCTTTAGCGGTGTAATTTAGGGTTACACTCTGAGCTTTAATAGTGATGCCACGCTCTCGCTCAAGCTCCATAGAGTCTAACACCTGTTCAGCCATTTCTCGGTTTGTTAAGCCGCCACAAGTCTGAATAAGTCGGTCGGATAAAGTTGATTTGCCGTGGTCGATGTGCGCAATAATGGAAAAATTGCGTATCTTATTGAATTTTCTCAAATTTTAAACTCATTAAATCTGTAAAAACCGTACCAATCTACACACTGATCTACACAAAACGAAAACAGCGATTTTACTCTAAATGATACGATTCAATGTTATAAACTAATTCGTGCATTATACTTATATACGCAATACTATAAAGAGACATTTACTATTCGTTTCATGAATGGGTATTAGATAATCATAAAAATCCAATATATACCTAATATCGCAAATCTTTACTAGCCTTAAAGTTCAGCATCAGCAAAAAGGGAAAGAAAGGAAATGATAGTTTGCAAATTTATGTCTGAATATAAAGATACATCTATAGCCAACTTTAATTCTCGGATTATAAAACTTGAATCTGCTCCATCTGTAGGAGATGTGTTTTATTTAAAAGAAGAGGAAGGCTCAGTTAAGGAATGGGAAATAACAGATGTATTTCATCAATTTGATGTATCGAAAGGAACCCATGAAGTCGAAGTGATTTATAACGATATTACCTAATTGAAAGGCTAGCAAATAGCTAGCCCGAAATATTTAGTGGGTACAGTAAGTAGTGAATAAGTCTTAACTTGAGCTGCCAAACTCGAATTTTACAGTTGAACCAAATCGGATACTGAATTGCCGCTTTGTGCCAGAAGCGGAAGTTTGGCTCTAGAATATGTAATGTCGGCTAAAGCCAGATAGCCGACTTAATTTTGATACGGAAATACAAGTTTAACGCCTTGCACAGCGGCGCGAGGTACGAGTGTCCGGCCCCGCATGGGCGATTGTGCCTGGCCTTGTTAACTGCCTGTACTTAAATTCCACTACCATTCTCTTGGTGCTATAACATCTTCAATGTCGACGTTTTCGAAGCCATAGGACTTAACTATGAAATCAAAATTGTCAGCCATAACCTCTCTGGCCCCTGTTTCTAGCTCACTATCATTCTCTTCAAACTCTTCTTCTAACTCATTAATGCTTTCAGTAGCAGCGTGAGTTAGCTGCAATAGACTCTCAGTGGTTTGAGGTTTCTGTGCTTCTATTTTTTCACACAGATCAACAAGTATTGCCTTAATTTTATCGACCATAAAGTCTGGAAAGTACCCATCTCGATACATTCCAGTTAGAAAATCATAGCTTCTAATTTTTTCGTTAGTTACTTGCACATTTTCTCCTTGTGAAGACAGTTAACGCCGTTATAACCGGCCTGAACGTAGTTGCTTTGTTTGCGCGAGCGTAGCGTTTAAGCGCAAACAAAGCAACGCAGTGAAGGTCAGGTTGATAACTTTGTTATAGCGCGTTTTATAAAACCAATCGCCCCTTGAAATAAAGGATGCCATTGATCATTTAATTTTTCATTAAGTGGTTGCCAGAAAAAAGAAAAATTATGTCCGCCATCATCTTCTGTATAAAACTCCCATTCATTTGGCAAATGTGAAGTTACGGACATAACGTAGAATTCCCAAACTTGATTTTGATACCCGGAATCCCACGCTCCCAAATAATTAGCAATCTCCCCATGAATTCCTGACTCTTCCATCAACTCCCTTATCCCAGCAATCTCAGCTCTCTCATTTTCTTCAATAGTACCTTTTACGATCTGATACCCTGCAATAGGATGCTTAAAGGCTAAAACCTCATACCCCTCATTTCCAGATCTTAGTACAACAGGACAAACTTTTTTCATAGTGAACTATAACGCCGCCATATGGGGCGCGAAAAAGCTTGGCTATAATTTGCGAGGTACGAGCACAAGCCAAGCTTTTTGTGTCCGCCCTTAAACGCTTTGTTAGGTATTTTTTGTACTTACATATTAATGTAAGTACCTTGTAACTCAGCATCACTACCTTTGCAAATTGGTATTCTTTGACCTGAAGTGATTGTTTTAATACCCCTTGTGGTTGGAACAAAAGTATCAGGTTCAAATGCAACTTTTGACGTAAGTTGGTAAAAAGGCTCGTTAATATATGTTGTGATTTTTTTTAATAGTGCCCAGTTAATATTTGTGTCGGGCATCACTTTCCGCTTTTTGTTGTATTCGTGAATTTGTTCAAAAGAGCTTGGCCAACGCTTATTTTCACAATAGTAAAATGCTGAAATTTCCATAATAGCGTTATGAGCTAATGCGACGGGATCTGTTTTGTCATTTAGGTCATTAGTGGATGTGCAAGCAGACAACAACCATAGAGATAGTAAAATTACAAATGAACTCTTCATAAATACCTAACAGCTTAATCATTAGAAGAGCGTATAGAACTTTTTAACATAGAGTCTATAAATGCCATTCCAATAAGCTTTAAATTAATCATTTCATAAACTTAAGCATTAACTCGTCAAAAAGCAACAAGAACTTTCAGGAAAGAAACCAAGCCAACTTGCTTAACGAGCCAAATTGGTAAAAACAACTGAGATTTACACACATGTTATTGGTTCTAAATTTGGCTATGCTCGCAGCCCCCTTGATCTGGCATACTGAAGTCTTCAAAACTCTGATAGAAAACCAAGTGTCTACTTTGAGTCTGAGAGCCGACGCTCAACCAAAAGCTAACTGAGATCTGCTTTTCGCTCATAGCTGTCTGTCAGATGACGTCTAAACCTATTCATCGAAACTGTAAGATCAGTTATGAGCTACTACAATCATGCTACCTGTAGGAGTTACTCACCCCATCCAAATACCCTTGGGCAAATGCTGCATGTGGGCTTTTATGGCGAACGACCCCAGCTTGGCTTTCCGGTAAACTATCTAGATCGATTCGTAAATTTTCATCCCTGGTTAATCCTGCTTCATACCCCCTATCATATGCACACGCCGCACATCGATGCCTTCCGTGCCCCCCTTGGTCATGAGGTAAGCGTTCAAATATTTCATTATAACGATGATCGTCATCACATACTGCCATAATCCGTTCCCCTGTGTTTAACTTAACTATATTTTAATAGACCACATTCACCGTAAAATCAAGAAACGCATACTTCGGGGCTATTTAGCAAAAAAGCGGCCTAAGCCGCTTCTTGTTTCTGTTCTATCCAACCTTCGACGGCCTTTAAACTCCAAAGGCGCTTACAACCGGCCGGTGTCACCGGTTTTGGAAAGCCTCTTTTTTTCATGTGTTGTTCTAAAGTGCTAATAGATACACCTAACAATTGAGTTATTTGCTTAGCGTTTACCATACGGCTTTGAGTTAATTCAGTAATGTTCATGCTGCTACCCCTATATTAATGCTATTTGTTGATCGAATACCGCGCTTAAATCGAACGCGAAGAGTTTCATTGGTGTAAGTTGGTGTGAACAGTACAAAGCAAGATGCGAAGTTCACGCCTGATTTTTTGGTTTTACCGTCAGACTCAAGGAATGGGTACCGGCCATCGGGTTCATAAACAACACTGGCTTTCCCCTCGACATATTGTTCCCACCACCCTGTGCATGGCTCAAACGGTATCAACATCATCCCACTTGTTTTAAAGAATGACTTTTGAACATATGCCCAAGTTAAAAATGCTAACTTGCTGTCAAAAGGTGGATTACACCACCAATCATCAAGCCAAGGTGTTATTAGCGCATTTTCATGCTCGCTGAAAAACACACTACATTTTTTAGTTAACTGTGTTGCAGCAACGTCAATCTTGAATTTACGTCCGTATAGCGCTTGAGCATCGGCAAAACATTCAGGTGTGGTGGCCCAATAGTTTTTTTCAGCTTTTTTGGTTGAGCTATTGATTAATATTGGCATTTTGCCCCCTATGCTTTGACTTTTTACGCTTCCTTTTATGTTTTGATTTTGATGGTTTACAGCTTGAGCATTTACGCGGGAATCCAGGTTCATCGCCATCGATAAAGCCAGCACAACCCTCACATAAAAAACCTTCCATAATTTGTTCAACAATCTCACCCATTAGTATTTAACCTCGACGTTTGGTACCTTGCCTTGAGCTAGGACTTTGACCGTATTTCTAGCATCAAGCAAAGTTAAGCCGGCAGACTCAACCAACGCATTAACAATTGCATTATTAATCTGTTTTCTATGCTCAACGTTTGCTTTTCTCTGCTTTTCTTCGGCCTCAACCCGCACTTGCTCTGCGGCTTCTTGCTCTGCTTTTTGCTTAGCTTCACGCTCAATACGGGCGCGGGTTTCTGCTTCGGCTTGCTCAGCTTTAAGTTTGGCCTGCTCAGCCTCACGTTGTTGTTGCGCTAATTTTTCTTCCGCATCACGTTTAGCTTTGGCTTCAGCTTCAATGGCTCGCTTTTCAGCTTCTTCTTTCTCACGATTTGCTCGCTCGATTGCTTCTTTATGCTCACGCTCGGCTTGCTCTTTAGCTTCTCGTTTAAGTCGCTCATCGCGTTCAGCCTTAGCCTTGGCTTGAGCCTCTTTTTGCAACCGAAGTTGTTCAGCTGCCTGCTCTTCTTGTTTGGTCAAAAATTCTATGTGGCCATTCAAGACGGTGATCGCTTCATCTTTTGCTAAGGCTGCATCTGCTTTAAATTCTGCAAATGAATCATCAATTACAATTGCCAATAAATCTTCAAGCGCTTTGCGCGCCTGCACTGAATTATCGTGAGAGATAGCCTTGGCATGTTTAATATTAGATATTTTGGCTTCAATATCAGTAACCCGTTCTTTCTCAGCGTTTTCCCAATCTGTTAAGGGCTTGCGCACTTCTTCTTTAAGCGCATCACATGCACGAACAAATTCACGTAATTCAGCCTCAACAACTTTTGGCAGAGCTTTAATTTCTTTGAGATATTCACGACCTGGCTTTTCTACTGCTGTTTTACTTCGCGACACTTGTGCTGCCAAAGATTTGATGCGTTTACGTCCTGCCGCGGTTTCGATATCTGGAACCTCGCCAGAAACTTGTTCACGAATATGATCTAGGAATGACGCTAAACCATCTTTTTTGAAAATTTGCGGGGCGTTCGAATGATCGATCGCCTCAATTTCAATAGATAAAGTCATATTATGCCGCCTCTAAAGTGTTGTTGTGATCTTTACAAAGTGATTGCAAAGTCTTTTGGTAAGCTGGGTACCCGTTTAGCGCTGACAAATATTTTTTAAATACCTGGTTTAACTCCCCTCGTGTTTTTGCAGATAGGACCAATTTTTCAGCTTCTTGCAATATCTGCATCGCGGTATCATCATCTAGTCCAAAATCATCGTCTTCTGGTTGCTCACTCTCAGTCGATTCTGGTGCAGAAAACTCATGGTTATTTGTACCCGCCTCTGCTTCTGATTGATTATTTACTTTTCCTTGGCCCGCCAAAAAGCCTGTTAAGTCTTTTGCACTATTCCCTGTACTTTGCGGAGTAACATCACGCTCGTAAGGCCGAGCTGTTTCTTCCATTTCATCAGGGGTATAAACACCGAGTAACACGTCAGGACAATGCATTCGTGCCCAAATACGCGCAGCGGTATATGTGATTTGGACCTTAGGATTTGTCGCCCAATATGTGCTAAAACGAGGGTGACATTGAGCGAGATAAACATGTTCAACCCGTGGTTCATCCTCACCAATAATATGTGCGCTAACTGTCACACCAAGGCCCTGCTCGTCTCGCGGGTCCCAACCAATAGCTGCGTACTCTTTACCCGACTGCCCCTTTTTTAAAACATGCTTGTTCAATACCTTATTCCAGTCTCCAAAGTGCTCAAAACGTAGCCGCTCTTTCACTGGCGCATTACTAGCGATAACAGCGTTCACTAATTGCCCCTCATAGACCAGTTTACCGCCAATCGTTGCAGTTTTTTGAGCGACAGCAAACGGGTTCATTTTCCATTGCGCAGCCTGCATAACTAGAGCAAAACAATCAGCTGGATTATTTTTTAAGTGGTCTGGCACTGTGCTTTTGCCCGAAGCCATTAGACGCGCAACATTATCAAGTGCTTGCATCATATTTGGATTAAATAGCAAACTTTGCATTTCAGCCTGGTTCACTACTGTTATATCTTGTGTATTTTGATTAGCTAGTTCCATAATTAAGCCACCTCAGCCAGTGATAATTTTTGCTCGGTTTTTTTGCGCGCCCAGGCAGGACGCTCTATGGTTTCTATTTCATGCCAGTTGCCTGATTTTAGGTGGTGGGCATATTTGTTAAGACTTAACCGATATTCGGAGCGGCCATCGTGTTTATCCTGTTCATCAAGCATAAAAACACGCACCGGATAACGGCCGCATTCAATAGACGTACTGACCACTAGAAATACAAATAGTGGCTTTTTACCGAAGTGAGCTTCGTAGCCATCCGTATAGTATGAGTCTTGCTTGTGATAGCCGTACTCACTCACACTACCGATGAATGATTTAAAAGAGCCTTCAATATCACCGCATGTTTTAACGTCCAATATGATGTTGTGTTGTTCATTCATCCAATCGGGGCGAATACGACACATTAGACCTGTCTCTGGGTCTTTCCAAAATATCGACGCTTCAGTCACACCGCCATCTAAACCTAAAATTGCCGCGGCGTCTGGATGAGCCATAACACTGCCGACCATCAGCTTAATCTTTCGAGCTTCATCATGTGTCACAATTACTTTGCCTTTTGCTGACTCAGCAAACTCGGCAGCTTTAGCTTTACCCTCTTTAGTACGTCGATCTAGTTTAGGCTCTGTAATGTATTCCTTGGCATACCGCTCAGGCTCTAGCAATGCACAGTGAAAAGCTTTACCAAAATCCAGTGAATCCGAGTTTTCATCATCTACTGGTGCCGACTGCTGCCATTTTGCTAGCGCAGCGGATTTATCTACCAAATCTAACGTCGACTTACTAATAGCATTTGATTTGTGGTAATCGATATCACTAACGTCAAAGTAGATACCAGGCTGGGGGTTATTTAAATCAAGCATGTGATCCTCCGATATTCAGGGCACGATACTTTTCAACGGTATCGAGCATAAGGTTTATTTGTTCAGGTAGTTGCTTGTTGTGTTCATCATCAAAAGCGTGGACAAAGCAAGATGCTTTAAACACATTTCGATATGTTTCCCTATCGGTGATGTTTATCTCAGCCTCACCATTTCTAAGCGTTAACGAGATTAAATAGCGGAACTTTTTCCCTGGCATTGAGTAAGGTTCGCTTGCACCGACTACGCTAATCATTCTCTCAACTAGGCTTGCTAAATTATCTTTCATGGTTAACTCCCAAGGCCCGTAGCTCTTTGTCTATCAATTCCTCAGCAACGCCAAGTTGATACAATGCACTTCTTGCTGAAAGTTCTATTGTCCAAGCGCCTAGCATGATTGAAGTTGTTGGCCCAACATCCTTAACAAAAAGGATTTTTAACCGATCATCTCGCAGCCTCAGTACAATGCGATATGGTGCCTCCATCAGGCGGCGTTTTCTGGCAATATTATTGATTGCCTCATTGATCCATGCGTCCGGTTGCCCAAGGTCGCACTTTGCGGTACTATTTTTGTAAGTGAACATGAATTTGGTCCTGTTTACTTTCGGTACATACGGGCGGCTACTCGTATGTACCATCTAATTTAATTTCCAACGCTTTACGCGCTTGCCCAAAAAAATCGTTAACCAGCTTTTCAATTTCATCTCGATTATCCGAGTACAAAAGAGCCAAACCAATAAACTCATTAACTTCCTCATTCCCAACGATTTCTATTAAATCCGCACCACTCTCAACCGTCTCTTGCGCTGCTTCATCAAAAGAAGCGTATTGAGGTTTGAAAACGTAAAACGGACTACGAGGATCGTTGTCAAACATCCGAATATCATCTGGGTAGTTGTTCATCGACTTTCCTAAGAGTTAAGTAAACCATGCATAAAATGTAAGCCAACTTTACAATATAGTCAAGTTAGATTTACTTAAAATATAAAGAAAACTTTACTGGGTGGATTTGTTTTCTGGGATTTAATTGAAAAGAATTATTTTAGGAGTGATTTAGATCGCTTTTTGAAACAAGGAATGTAATACGAATTAGTAAATTTTAAGTGGCGAGTCGAGATTATATATGCGTATAAGGAAAGATAAGAGTAAACCTAAGATCTTATTGTCAATTTAGTCAAACCTATTGAGGCCCCATTTACTGCTTGCTTGGTGGGCTTTAGACTTATCATACAATCTTAAAAGAAACCAAGACAAGCAGATTAGAAGTCCTTTTTCAAAAAACGTCCTTTACTATATTAAAAATAAAAAGCTGCCGACCAGAAAACTTTCCCAATAACTTTTATGTCTTCCAGCTCTGAACCTTTATATGTTTCATCTGGATGCTCGTCACTGTTGAAACTCTTGATCCTTAATCCACCAGGGACACGATGTAAAACTTTAACACGCAACAAACCAGAATGATCGATGGCATACATTTTTCCATCCACGACCTGAGTTTTGGATGTGTCAATTCCTACGGTCGAACCATTCGGGAGAATAGGCTCCATACTATCGCCATTGATCTGTACACAAGCTGCGTTACTCGGATCAATATTGTGTCTTTTTAATGTTGATTTTGAAAATCGTAATTTAAATCCGTTGTCTTCACGTACCACTTCGCTGCCAATACCTGCGCTTAACTCTACCTCTTTAAAAAATGGGAGCTCTACATCATCATCATTCAGAGGTGTTCTGCTGTCCCAAGTTTCAAATTCACCTAACACCCCACCTTTATCGTTATGTTGGCTTGGTTCATTTTCGCTGCCTGTTAACAAATAGGCAGGGGTAACCCCTAGCGCTTTCGCTAGTTTAAAAAATTTGTCCGACTTAATTTCAATGTTCGGATTATTTTCCCATTGAGATATAGCCGAATGTGAAACACCTACTCTCTTACCTAATTCATGTATAGATAATTTGAGCTGCTTTCTGCGGTGTCTAATTCGTTCACTTTTATTCATAGTAAAGTTAGCTTAACACAATATTTTGTAAAGTTATCTTGATTTATCATTAATTATTATTTACCTTATATAAAGCAATCTTTACATAGAGGGTTTTATGAAAACGTCCACCGCAATAGCTTTTTATGGTAATGCCACAAGGTTAGCCGACGCATTAAAAGTAAGCAGACAGGCTATCTCTCAATGGGGTGAAAAAGTTCCCCCTCTTCGTGCATACGAATTAGAACGCCTAACTAATGGCAAATTAAAGGCGGTTGAAGAGTTAGCCGACTCTGACGCTGCTTAAAAACAACAAGAGGACCAAACCATGTCAACAAACAAACGACTTATGTCATTCAAACGTGAAAATGCGATCAAATTAAGCGTGAATGACTTCGACGAAGAACGCATCAACCGCATTAGTCGGCAAATTGGTGAGCGCAAAGCAACAACTGCATACCGACTACTCCAATTAGCGTTAAATACGATTGAAGCTGACGACCCTAATTCTGTTTCAAGCATAAAGCTTGAGCTAACCAAGTGAAGCGACAGTTAAGTACCGAGAAGTAGAGGTTTTAATGATAATCGAGGTAAGTATGAAAGAAATCGATAAATTAAAGAGATACGCAGTCATGCAGGGGGTATCAGCCGATGAAGCTGCTAGTATCCTAATTTCTCAAAAAGCACGTGAAATGGAGTCTTCGTTAAATAAAAACGGCAGCAATGTTTATCGACTGGTTGATTACCGCAGACAGGGTATTCCGGATCCAGCCGCATGATCGAAGAATTCACAGATAATCAACAGCAAGTGATCGGCTTGCTGCTTGAGGGAGATAATACACGCAGGCTTACGCGTGACGAGATCACTGTGGCCTGCGGTTTTCAAACTATCGCATGTACTTCTGGTGTTTTAGGTCAATTAAAAACCAAAGGGATCGTCGTTAAAAGCGGCGGGCTTTGGCGTTTGACCGGTAATTATTTACGCGAAAGGTCCTTAAAAGATCCGAACAGTACCATAGAGTTAAGCCGTAGCGACCCCAGCGACCCACGACTGCAAATTGATACCTTACAGTCACTATCTCGGCTAATGTCAGATGATATTGCCGCGGTACTTGATGCCGTCTGTAAAAAGTTAGAGGCCGTTTAATGTATCACGCTGAATACGATGCCCTGTTTAACGTAGACGATCTCTCTGTGAAAGATTCGCAGAGGGTTATCTATATGTTGTTACGCAGGAGAATGGACAACAAAACTTGCATCGTCGGTGAAAAGCACGCCATCAATTATCAATATTTAATTGAGCACAGTGAATATAAGCCATTACCCGGAAGCAAAGACAGCGCACGTAGATTTAGCAAAGACCAGGTGAAACGGCTACTTGCTTCACTTGTTAGTCGCGGTTGGATCACGCCTCTGCACGACACTAACAAAGTAAAATCAAGAATGATTTTTTTAATGGATTTAGCACAAGCTGAAAAAAACCGTCTCTGTGAGGAGCGCCACTTGAGCGCCACGAGAACACCGCCACAGAAAAAACCTCTGAAAGCCCCGTCAGAATCGGGCGTTAACAAATTAGCAACGCCAGTTGAGCGCCACAAGGGGAGCGCCACACATCTAAATAATCTAAATAAATATATCTATAACGCGCGTGAGGTTTTGCTCACTCAAGAATTTGTAAATATTGCTCACTTGGTTGGGTATCACCACGACCATGAATCACTAAAAACCGAATTAGAAATATTTCTGGCACATAAAAACAATCGCCACAAAACGCAACCGATCAACGATTGGGCTATGGACTGGCGAGCGTGGTGTGCGATGGCCAAAAAGTATCAACGGGGGCTAAATGAAAACAGTCACAGCCAAAAACGCGATGAACGTGATCGGATCTCAAGACAACTCGAAGATCCAGAATACGCATTCAGAAACTTTTGACGAAACTGGAAAGGCGTTGACGATCATGTTCTTCAGCAAACTTAAAACCGTTTACGGTAAAAAATTTGAGATCCAATTTGGTGGTGAACGAGCACTACAGCAAGCTCGGCGTGAATGGTATTCGGAAATATCAAAACTGACACCTGAATCAATAAACCTAGGTTTTGAGCAACTGAAATCAAACCTTGTTGAAGAAGACCCAAATTACGAATGGCCAGAGGTGTCAAAAGTGATCGCACTTTGCCAGCTGAACCAGCTAGACCAGAATCTGCCAAGTTTAGAACAAACCATTGCAGAAATCATTCAGCGCAACGGACGCTACCGCGGTGAAAATTTTGAGTACAGCCATCGACTGATCGAGTTGGTTGCACAAGATTGCGGACACTTCGTGACCCGTGAACCCTCCGATAAATTTGAGCGAAGAGTTAGAACCTCTCATAAGAAATGGGTTAAACAAGCTCAAAAAGATGGTTTACCGCAACGCAGAGCTGCTTTGGAGTTGAAGATCGTGGAAACACCCGCGTTTGAATATTCAAACGCTCAGAATCCGTTTCAAGCGCGAATTGATAAATTGAGAAAAAACCAACAAGGGGCTGAATGATGGAAGGTTATTTTTTGCGTGTTCCGCAGGGCTTAGTCCCCGAAAACGATGAAACAGCCGAAGCCATTAAAAAACTAAAAGTTGGCAATGTGATCAAGGTTGAATTTAAACAACCGCGCAACTACGAGTTTCATAAGCGTTTTTTTGCCCTGTTAAAAATTGGCTTTGATCACTGGGAACCGCCTGAAAGTCTCTATAAAGGTTTACCAGTGCAAAAGAATTTCGAGCGCTTTCGTAAAGACGTGACGATCAGCGCAGGTTATTACGAACCGGTTGCCAACATACGCGGCGAAGTACGTGCAGAAGCTAAATCAATCAGCTTTGCAAGGATGACTCAAGACGAGTTTGAAAAACTCTACAACGCTGCGGCAAACGTCCTTTTGCAAAAAGTTCTGATCAACTACACACGACCAGATCTTGATCGTGTTGTAGAAACTTTGTTGAGGTTTTAATGAGTTTAATTAGTAAAAAATTAAGGGCCTCGGCTAAATATCAATCTTGCCAGGTCCGTATACCTAGTATCTGCAACCACAATCCTGAAACAGTAGTTTTGGCACACATCGGAAGAGATTCCGGTATTGGCCAAAAAGCTGATGATCTCCACGCGACATTTTGCTGCTCTGCTTGTCATGACGTGATAGACGGTAGAGTTAAGCAATCAATATTCACCATGAACGAAATAACTTTGTTTGCATGGGAAGGCGTACAAAGAACACAGCGAATTTGGTTAGGGCTGGGTTTGATTGAGGTGGCCAGTTGAATATTTATCCAATCACACCCGTCGGAAAACCTCGAATGACCCAACGAGATCGTTGGGCTAAGCGCCCTGCTGTCTTGCGGTATTTTGCATTTAAAGATGAATGCCGGCTTCACAATGTTCAGCTACCGCTTTCAGGTTCGCATGTCGTATTCATACTGCCAATGTCGACTTCTTGGTCAAAGAAGAAAAAAGCGGATATGAACGGCCAACCGCACACACAGAAGCCAGACGTAGACAATCTTTTCAAGGCGCTAGCTGATGCGGTTTACGATGACGATAGCAAACTCTGGAACTTTCAAGCCAGTAAATTTTGGGGTAATTCCGGACGAATAATCATTACTAAATCACAGCCACAAAACTTCGATGAGATCATCAATGCCAGTATTTAAGGCTATTAAGAGGTACGCAATGTCTATCATGCAAATGCTCGCCCGCTGTGGCGTTAAAACAGTCAAATTCGATACAGGACGTGGTGGCGTGCCCAAGCTGGTTCCTGAAGATATTATTATGCAAATTGGAATGGCACAAGCATCCGGCAGAATATCGGCAAACGCGGCCGATTATGCTCTAGCTTACTACTGCAATTTAAGTGGTGACAAGAATAGGACCGCCATTCAACTGCTACTCGGCTCAAGGGTTTATATAAAATCGAGACTAGCAAAGATGCGCATGAGCGAACAAACGTCTTTAAAAATCGCTAGCTTAGCGCTTGAGCAGTCAACCCAGTCTAACACGTGCCCAAAGTGCAACGGTACTAAAAAAGTAATTGTCGTTTTGACAGAGTTCAACCGCAATACCGCTCAATTTAACCACCGTGAAAACCATTCAGAGGTGCAAGAATGCAAAGCTTGCGACGGCACGGGGTACCTAAAAGTATCTGACTATAAAAAAGCAAAGTATTGCGATATGTCTGGCTCTAAAAGCTGGACCGAAAATCACGAGAAATTACTTTTTTTTGCGCAAAGCATGATAAGTGATTGGAACAAACAAGTAGCCGATGTTTTACATCAATTGAACCAAGAAAATGAGGACCAAAAACATGAATTCTAATTATATTGAAGCACTAGCCAATGAGCTTGATCTAGCCGATACAGCTCAACTTTTGGCATTGGTGATTAACAAAGACGCTGAATACTCCGACGAGCAAGTTAGCTTACTTCACGACAAAGATAAGCAAATTCAAATGCTCAAAACTGACTTGTCAGTACTAGAAGAAGAAAATCGAAAATTGCGAGAAATTGCGGATAAAACCGATAAAGCAATCTCTAATTTAGAAAAACGACACAATGAATTAGTCTCGATTAGCAAAAAAGCGTTAGATGATAAAGAGTACGAACTTGCAGCCAAAGAAACGGAACTTAAACCGTTCAAAGAAGCCTTTGGCACAGTTAAAAAGGGCCGAGAACGCCTAAAAAGGCTGCAAAAAGCAAACGAGCTCAACACGAAGAAAATGGAGCGGCTAATTAAAGAAAATAGGACGCTAGCTAAAGAAAATAAGTATCTTCGGGTAAAAGGCCTTGGTGATGTTATCGGCGACTCAGTTGCCGATACAATGGAAAATGTTTGTTGGCGAAACGAAGACGACACCCTAATGTTTTTCCATAAGCTTATTGCTCGGAAAGATAAGCCCGAAGGCATTCCAGGTTTAATTTTCATATCGCCCACCGGTAGTGCTGGAATTGTTACGCTTGGCGACGACGGTGAGCCAGAATTGGCCCGGCAACCAAGAGGCGGACATAAACCCAAAAAAGCCACAGCTGAGTTTGCAAAACAATGGCTAACTAAAGTCCAGACTCAAGGGAAAATAAAAGCAGAGGATTTAGATGCTTTGAAGAATAATTATAAACCAAATAAACTTCAGGCTGCTTGAAGTCGGTCACGTAATAGTATGGTGGAACACCCTGTACGGACCCGCGCGCAGGGTGTTATGGGTCCGAGGGTTAGATACCCTTAGCTGTCCGAGTTCACTTCAAGACCTCTTCAATAGCATGATCTAATGCATCAAGAGCGTTTTGTTTATCAGTAGTTGCAATCCAAGTATAAACCTCGTTATTCTTTATTCCGAATTTAGCGTTATTAGCAATTTTCTTAATATCCAAGCCAGCCTTTTTTGCTTCTGCTATAAAAGCCTCTAATGCTTGCTCAGTTGCATCTTTACTCATTTCTACTCCTTAATTTTATTATTAATGTACAAGAAAATATCTATTGGTATTAGACATCTTCTAACTTGTTCGATCGTCCAAGCTAATTGTCGCCTAATACATAGCCACTTAAACTGCCATGAGATAATCAACTAAAATACATATATTCCTAGCTTTGCTTAGGTCCGTGCGGTCCTAAAAACCTGTCACCATTGAAATGGATCATATGGTCAGGCGACTCCGCTATCCATACTTCTGTCTCCCAAGCTATATCGGCTGCATTTTTTCTAAATTCAGCTCGGTCTAGAAAGGCGGTAACATAGACTAACCCCACTTTACACCCCTCAAATGCCTGTTCCAGCTCCAACCACCTCTTTGGTGAGACAGGTCCATATCCAAACACTACTTCAATCAAAAAGCCATTTTTTTTATTATAGGTTGATACCTATAATTTGCGATCCTTTATTGCTACAGTTATTTAAGATCAAGCATTAAAGCCGAAAGGCCAATTGCGAGAGTTTATGTCGGAGATAGAGCAAGGGCTGTTCAGCAACCGATTTAGTTGGCCAAAGGTATTCGTTGATGAGCTGGCTGGTGAGTGTAGCAATAAAATGTATCGCATCGACAAGCAAATTAGGATGGTCAAAAAACTGCCGGAATGGACAGTTGGATGTCGATATAATTACCAAAAAAAGCCAGTGGCAACTTATTTTGTGTATTTTTTCTTCTTATGGCAAGTTTTGGTAAGGTTTATATGGTATTTTTTCACAGAATGGATTACCATTTTACTATGTTTATTTACCAAAGTCAGGTGTTACGTGGAAGATAAGGTCATTCTAAAGCTAGCTGATGCGGCTTTGAAAGGGGATAAAAATTTAGGCCATATGGCTGTGAGGCAATTGGCGTCAAAAATTAGAACGGTAAATACAAGTCTCTATCAAAAATTAACAGATAGGCTTCAGGCATTTGCACTCCGAGGTATAGACGCTAACCATAAGCCTCTCCCTGTTGATTCAGATACGAGACAATCTTTAGTTAGAGTCGAGGATCCAGTAATAATTGATCATGAGCCAATTTATTCAACTGATGTAGGTGAAGCTATCAAGCAAATACTTCTAGAGCGACACCATGTTGAAGAGCTTACGAAAGAAGGCTTACTTCCAGCGAGATCCGTCATTTTTCAGGGAGCCCCAGGTTTGGGCAAAACAATGTCGGCAAGGTGGTTGGCTAAGAGCTTGAATTTGCCCTTACTTACTTTAGATTTAGCTACTGTCATGAGTAGCTTCTTAGGTAAAACGGGTAGCAATGTCAGAGCAGTTTTAGAACATGCAATGTCCTTCCCTTGTGTATTGCTACTTGATGAGTTCGATGCAATTGCAAAAAGAAGGGATGATGATAGGGAGCTTGGAGAGCTAAAACGGTTAGTAACAGTGTTACTTCAAGCGATCGATGAGTGGCCCTCTAGCTCTCTTTTAATTGCAGCCACAAATCATGGTGAACTGTTAGATCCTGCGATATGGCGAAGATTCGATATTGAAATATCGTTCCCGATGCCATCACTCGAAGCGATTGAAAAGTATTTAGAAGAATATTGGCCTGAGGAAGCTTCTGATGGAAGGGCAGCCAAACATTTTGCAGGAATGTCTTTCAGCAATATTGATAGAGAGCTTCGGCAGGCAAAAAGAGAAAGAGTTATTTCTAGTTTTAATCGAAGATTTAATAGTGATGCTCTTGATGAAATGCAGCTGCCAGTTGACACAGAGCTTAAGTCTTTAAGTCGAGATGAGAAAAACAAATGGATCATAAAGCTATTCAAAAAAGGAGAATCCCAAAGAGCTATAGCTGGCAAAGTAGGCTTTAGTCGGCCAACTGTTAAAAAGGTTTTAGAAGACAACTTTCTGCTGTAAGGATTGCGATATATGAAGAACTTTATAATTGGTTATGGTGAGTCTTTGACCAAAGATGTGAAGATACCATCGGGTTCAGGACCTAAAGCTCACCCCTATTCATTTGCTGAGGCTCGAGCTAAATTAGTTTCTGATTTAAAAAATGTAATTGAAGATGTCGATGCGAAGCAGCCTAATCAATGTTCGAATGGAGAAATAGTCGTAAAATTCATTCAACACCCATCATACTTAGCTAAGTCTTACTACCCTAGCCAGCTCTTTAAAAAATTTGACATTAAAGATTTAGGTTCTAGAGCGGTAAAAGTGAAGCCGAGAAAGTGGGCAGTACGGAAGCATCCAGTTGAAGGTTTGGCATCATGCATTTTTGTTTCAGGTACTCGTTCAAAATTCGAAGCGATGTTAAACACAGTAGCTCATGAGCATTTGCCTGTTAAGACCCAGACGCTTATAAGATCTATTGAACAAGTGAGTTCATTTAATGCCCATGAAAAAGTTAAAGCAATCGACGAGTCATTGGAAACTCTGCGATTAGAGGTTGTACTGCATGCTGAAGCTACAGATAATCCAGTTCTTCAGTCTTTTATTAAGTATGCAGAGTCTTTGGATGGAGTGGTTGACTGGCGGCGTGCAAAGAATGTTGGCGGACTTACATTTTTACCTGTTGAAATACCAAAAGGGTTAGAGACTGATCTTGCTGAGTTTTCTCATGTTCGAGCTTTGCGAAGCGTACCTAAGCTACGTTTTAACAAGCCAGATGCAATTAGGACAACTTTAAAAGAGTCGTTCAGTTTGCCTGAATATGAACCCTTAAACAATAAGTTCAAAGTTTGCATTTTCGATGGTGGAATAGGATCAGAAACTGTAATAGAGGATTGGGTTCATGAGCATATCCCAGTTAGCGTACAAAGTTCTCACCCTAGCTTGTTAGCTCATGGAGCAGAGGTTTGCTCAACGTATTTATTTGGCCCGTTTGATGAAAAAACAAAGTCATTTAATGCTCCTTATACCAATGTAGATATTATTAGAGTACTTTCTAATGATGATCATGACCCTGATTTATTTGATGTACTTACTCGTATTGAAAATGTACTAAAAGAAAAAACATATAAGTATATTAATCTCAGCCTAGGCCCTCGTTTACCAATTGATGATGATGATGTGCATGTCTGGACTTCAGTGATTGATTCTTTGCTTCAAGATGGACATTGTTTTGCAACCGTTGCAATTGGAAACGATGGCGAACTTGAGGGAGAGGATGGTCGCATTCAGCCTCCTAGCGATATGGTTAATTGCTTCTCTGTTGGTTCTTCAACAACGGATAATATTGATTGGGAAAGAGCTCCTTATAGCTGTAGAGGACCAGGCCGAAGTCCGGGAATTGTTAAGCCGGATGGGTTAATGTTCGGTGGTTCAGACGGCAATCTATTCAAAGTGTACTCACCGCTGACGCATTCAATAATTGGTACTCAAGGTACAAGTTATGCAGCTCCTTATGCTTTGCGTGTTGCAGCAGGTATCGACGCAGTCACAGACTTTGATTTAAGTCCTGCTGCTATACGAGCATTGATGGTCCATCATGCAGAAAGAGGTGATCGGGACGTTTATGAGGTCGGTTGGGGGAAGCTTCCTAATTCTCCCGAAGCAGTGATTGAGTGTAAAGATGATGAAGCAATTATTGTTTATCAAGGAACACTTGAGCGCTCTCAGCATTTAAGAATCCCAATTCCAGTACCTGAAGGGGTTAACTGTAAATGGGTGCATCTTAAAGCAACATTTTGCTTCAGCGCCGTGGTAGATCCTGAGCATCCGCTGCACTATACGAGAAGTGGACTGGTTGTTACATTTCGCGCAAACAAGGGTAAAGTAAAGGAAGGGGCTGAGCACGCAAATACGTCTGATTTTTTCTCGTTGGGTGGTTTGTACGAAACAGAGGAAGAGTTAAGAGATGATGCTCATAAATGGGAAACATGCATTTCGAGAAAAAGAAGATTCAAGCGTGACACTCTTTCATCCCCCGTGTTCGATGTAAAGTATCATGCAAGAGAAAAAGGTGGCGATCCGGAGGGGCTCAATGACCCCTTACACTATTCATTAATTTTATCCATCAGAGCTGAAGGTGAAAAGGAAACTTACAATAAGATACTTCAACAGAATCAAACGTTAGAAGCTGTAAAAGTGACTAACAGAGTTAGGGTTTAATGGTCATGGAAACGAAAATAATGAATAAGCAGATGTCAGACCGCCTTCGAAAGGCATTTGAAAATAATAAGTATGAGTGGCGCACAATTGGGGGCGTATCAAAAGAAACGGGACTGAAAGAAGATGACGTCCGGAACTATATTAATAGCCACGGAGATGAGGTCGTCAAATCATCAGCTAGAAATGCGAAGGGGGAAACTTTATATACTTCGAGGAAGAAATATAGAGAGCGCTCCAGCCTTAGTATACGCCTTTCATCAATTTTGAGAAACAGAGGGGCATGAGTTAATGGATCTTTTGAGTGGTGTTAGCCCTTCAGTCTGGTTTGCAATGGGTGGTGCTTTTGCCATAAAACTTTTGGAACTAACAGAGCTACATAAATTACCGGCTGTTGAAAGGCCTGATTTTAAGGATTTTCTTTACTGGGTTCCATTTTTTATTCTACCTCTATTGGGTGGGGGACTGGCGTACGCGTATGTGTCTTCGGATGCCACTCTGAGCCCAGTGCTATCGATAAACATCGGTGTTTCAGCTCCACTGATTTTACGTGCTATGGCACAGGTAAATCCAATAGAGTCTTCGGTTGTAAGAACTCCGGAAGATGCTTAACACAGCTATGATCTTAAGAAAAAAATGCAAATTTTTTTGCATTTTTTGTAGCTGCTAGAACTGTCATCATCTGTCAGTTTTATTTGAGAGAAAGTAAACATGGATGAAACTTTATTACCGGGCGACAATAGAGGGTCTCTTGCCCTTTCATTCGTCCGAATAACGATGCTCTATAATCACTTTCTTGGCAAGAGCGTTGCGCATTTTACTTAATTTATCAATTTCTTTCTCTCGCTGCTTCAAGGGCATCCATTTTGCTTTATGCAGTAGGTTAATCTGCTGACTGAGTTTATTCATTTGAGCATGGGCTTTATTAACCCGAGCTCTGAATTTAAAGTTATGCTTATTATCTTCCAATATATCCTTTGCTGCTTCTACGTCACGCTCTTGCAAGGCAGTTTTATACTGATTATTTGCAGCGTTGACGTCCTTTAATAGCTCATAAAAGCGTTCACGATAATAGCTAGAGCCAACCTCACCATGCTTTATGAAGCTCCGGACAAAACGGATATCATCTAGCTCATTGACTTTGAACTCTCCATTACCAGTCAGAACAGCGACACTGTTAGCCAGCATGTCCGAAGCACCCAGCACATACATACCCAAAGTTCCGGCGTAGCCTTGAACTAAGTGCTCAATTTTCTTGGGGCTGTAGCCAAACAATTCTCCCATTGCTTTAGCTGTTTCCGTTGTGTAGTTACTGTATCTGTCTTGAGGCCTTTTAAATTGATCACCAAACCCTTCAATAGGCCGCCCGCCGAATATTTGATAATTCATATAGCTTTCGACGCCAGGTAAAATTAACTGCGGAATTGGGTTTATCGCCATCGTCGTGACCAAAGCGTGAACAGCTGAACGCTTCACATCTTCACCGTTTTGCTTGCCAACTGCAAAGTTAAACATTCGTTCAGGTACAGTGCCGAATACAATCCCAAGTTCAAAAGGCTTAGGTAGTCGAATATGGGTATCGCCCAAAAAGAAATGCCAATTAGCGTCTTTGTCCCAATCAGGCAGTTCTTCATACCGTTCGTCATCCATGTTCAAGAGCATTAAACCTAGGCTAAATGCGGCCACCTTACTCCCTTTCATCGCCAATTCTTTACTAAAAACTTTCAGTAATTTATCGTCACCTTGTGCCTTACCAGCCCGATATAGTTTATAAAGACCCTGCATTCGAGCATTAAAAAACGGCAATACGTCTACAAAAAACTGCATTGCTTTGAAGTTACCCTGCAAGCTGAAATCCATGAAATCTTTCGCTTCAAATGCTGCAACTTTATCGCTTTTGCCGGCTTCTTTAGCACGGCGATAAGTTGATGCTCGATTCGCATTTTCCATTGCATCCGAAAAACTGCGATACTTCTCAAAGAACTCACCCATGTTTTTAGGTATTGTGCCCAGGTAATTATCAATCTCGCTCTTGGATAAGCCTTTTTTGCGTAGCGCTCTGCGTATTTGCTGAGCAGCTTGCTCTGGATCGTTTGCATGAACATATCCACCCTGAAAACTAGCACCTGCGAACATCAAGTCCAATGTAGATTCATCTTTGGCCCAAGTTTGTTTCATGCCAATGTATGAGTCTTTACCAAACTTAAATTCATCTTTGTTTATCATCCATCCATGTACCGAATCTCTAATAAAGTTCCGGACAATAAAATCTGGTGATAGCGTTACACCAGTTGTCAAAAAGCGCTTGGCAGCACGACTAAGCTTCATTAATGGATTGTCTGTGCGCTTGATATTAAGTTGCATTAGTGCTCGCATCAGAGCTGGATCGGATATTCTGTACCAAGTATCGCTACCATTGTTTCTTACTTCCACAAACTCAGACCGACCTTGTCTACGAGCTTTACGTTCGGCATCTTTTTGAAACTTATCTAAAGCAACCTCTTGCATAAACTCAGTGCCATTTAAATTCTCGGCAACTTCCCGCATGGCTTTATTTTTCATTGATGCTTCAATCAGGGTCGCTTGACGCTGTAAAATATTACTCAAAATATCTTTGGTCGCCTGCTCGCCACCTCTAAGTGCTTGAATGTTGCCCGACTGGTTTGCGATTCCGCTGCGGGGTAGTGGTCCAGATAAAACGGCATCCAAATCACCTTCTTCAGATTCACGGAAAAATGGGACATACCACTCTTCGTCATAGTTTTTTCTAACATCCGGAGCGATTAGACCGGCTTCCTCAGCTAAATCTAGCGTAGCAGAATTAATTTTGTTGTACTCAGCTTTAACTTGGTTAAATAACGCCTCATTTCCTTTGTTTAGTGCTTTCAATTCGTCTATTTCAGCTTGGGTTAGGTTGTTTTCGCGCCCCTCTTCCATTAATTTGTCAGCGCGATTGCCAGCCATCCAGGCTAACCAATGATTCAGTTGCTTTTGATCCAGCATCCCTAGAACTTCTAAAAGGCCTTTCGTTCCCTCTTTTCTGGCCACAACGCCATTTTTCCAAACTGGAGCACCATAAAACATAACAGCATTCATGGTGTCACCAATACCAGTCGCAAGGCGGGCTGATACATAACCAGAGTCTTCTGTTTTAATTCCTACAGCATCCTCGGCTTTTTTTATGCCGTACAAGCTGTCGAAAACACCTTCCTTGGCACGCTCTTTGGCGTTGCTAAAACTAAAGGATGACCATTTTTCTTTAACCCGATCGAGTAAGCTTGTTACTTCAGCTTCACCGAGCCCTAACTTATCTAAAGCATCGCTTAACACGTCTGCTCGATTGAAACGGGTTCCGTCGCTATCAACCGCTTTTTCAGCATCGTATTTGTAGTTGGTAGCTTTTTTACCGCTTTGTAGCTTTGCGCTTATCTGAGAAACCACGACCCGCATTTCAGCCATAGTGATTTGGTCTTTTACTAGACCAAACTTACGTAGCAGTTTTTGGAATGCAGAGATGATGCGATCCCAATATTTTGCTGGTATATGAATTTTTTTCTGTGATACTTTGCCAAGAAATTCTTCAGCTTGAACTATAGGACCTTTATCCGCATAGTTTCTGTTAACGTCCTCCCATATCTTCTGAATATTCTCATCTTTACTGTCGCGTGTTGAATTAATCCGATAAAGTAATTCGCTTATTTCTTTTTCCGAAAATACCCCAAGACCTTTGTGAATAAGGAGTTCTTCTCGCAAGGTTCTTCTAAGGTCCTCGATGCTTTGGTGATTCGAAGCGAAGACGAATAACCTATTGGTGTTTTTATCGAATGCCCCTTTAATGAAGTTATCGTCTGCTGCGATTTCTGGTCCAAAGAGTTCACTTGGTTTTTTACTGGTAATAAACTGTTCGAATCCTTCATCATCTAGCCCTTTAAATTCTGCATTAAATTTAGTGAACTCTGCTTTAGCTTCACTTTCCGTAACGCCTTTTACTTTAATTTCTTTTTCAGAACGATTAAATAGAATGTTATGTTTTTTTATTGGGTTGGAGCTTGCAGATTGGTTTTTCAGGTTTAACGGTTTCGAACCATCTGATAGGTTGAACTTTATAGGTTTACCGCTACTGTTATCCGAGCGATTAGCTTTTAACCCATTCCCTATGCGATATACAACAAGGCGCATATCAGCTCTTGTCATACGATTGGTGGCTAAGCCCATTTTGACAAGCGCTTTATGAACCAACGAAAGCAGCTTATTAAAATATTTATCTATAACATTTAATTTTTTATGAGCGATTTTTGCTAAAAATTCTTCGGCACGTATATCCAGTGGATAACCATCGTAAAGTCGATCAACTTCCGCCCATAGCTCTGTGATACTTTTTGATTTTGACTTTCTGGTATCGTGAATGGCCAATAATATTTCGTCACGCTTTGCCCCGGTTAAACCATCCAAGCCTTTATGAACGATAAGCTCTTCCTGGATAGTCGCACGTAGATCGTCCATGCTGTCGTGGTTTTGCACGAACAGATACATTGTGTTTGTATCTGCTGTAAACGCGCCTTTAATCAGCTGGGGAACGCCTTCAAAATACTTGTCTTGGCTTTCATCTGTTACAACAACGTTGATATCTGATAGCCCTGCATATTTGGTGATGAACCTATTTAAAGCAATTTTGGCGGCTTTTAAATTAACGCCCTTAGGCCGTGTATTAGTTTCAAGATTAAATTTGGTTTTAGTTTCTAAGAATTTTTTTGCATAGGCATTGAACTGAGTTAAATCATCTTCGGTCGCAAACATAAACTTTTGACCTCGGGACCAACCACGATATTCTTTGGCAAGCTCTTGCAAAGCTTTGTAACTATCGTAGTCTTGTCGATTTCTCATCTCGCTGACGAAAAACTCTTTGCCCTTTTTGGTGGTGTATTTCTCGCCTGAAAAAGAAAAGTGCTTATTGCTCTGCTCACCTTCAATTTTCGTTTTCTTTATCGGCGGCTTAAAATTAAATTCAATCCCCGACTCTTTTGCTTCTTCAATCGTCCGACCAATAAATTGCGCAAGGTCGCCTCGCGCCTCGGGATGATCAACATAATAGATTTTCTCATCACGGCTAGGTCTTGCTCCAAAGACCTCGATTGCTTCAGTATCAATAATTTTTTTAACTTCGGCCGGTAAGTAACCATAAAGCTCAATTTTAAATTGATCTTCCCCTTTTCTGTTTTTACTAACAGGGCTTTCGGTATCCATATATATACTGGCGTCGACTTGGTCTATGGTCGGTCGTTTACGCTCTTTAATTTCGACGTCTTTTATACGCTCAAACAAATGCTTAACATCTTTGACACCGCTAAAATTCACGTATTGAGTGGTTGGTGCATCATCAGGGTTATCGAACCTATCCAGAACGATGATTTTAGTTTTTACGCCGGTTCCCGCACGCTCAAATACTCCAGCCGGTAGATCAATCTCAGCCGCTTGATAAATATTCTCAAATTTATCGTCTTCCAATAGTGTATTTAATCGCTTATTTGCTGAAGGGCCATCTGGTACAAGCGAGACAACTCTACCGCCATTCACTAAATGCTTGAGTGCTTTTGTGATATGGTCATACGCTAGTTTTCCACCTCTACCGAATGGTGGATTCATAACAACGCCATCGAATTTGTTTATCGTGTTTAAATCTTCAAAGGCGATATTATCTACTTCACCAGGGAAATTCATTTGAGCGAGCGATGTTAATTTAAAACTCTTTTCTGTTGCTCTATTACGCGTTGTGCCAGGAAACCACCGCCCAATCGCCGCATGGCCCACGCTAGGCTCTAATAACCGATGACCTGGAATAGCTTGTAACCATTCAACCATCTTTTTACCTAACGGCTCTGGTGTAGCAAAATAATCCGTCCCCTCCGCACTTTTGGTACTGCTGGTGCGCTTAAGGTTGCTGTAATATAGGGAAATCGCTTTGTCCCATTCATCAATAATCGATGGTTTATCTTTGGCTTTGCCGCCAATGCCTATTTTTATTTGGGCTGGTTTATATGAGGCATCAAGATAACCTTCACTGATATTCTCTTTTAAACTTCGGGCAAATTCGCCCATTGCTAGGTTTTCAGCGGTACTCGCTCGCCCAGCAATTTTATTTGCAAAGACACTGCGTTCAAAAGCGGTACCGGTCGTCAAATTTTCAAAATGCGCATTGGTTTTCACACCAACACGATATGTTCGTCCTTCGATCTGAATAAACTGTGTCGGCTTAACCGGCATCCCGATATTGATTAATACCCGTTGATGTTTACCGGTCACATCATGCAAACTAATCCCAGCTTCACCAGCTTCTTGTTGGACGACAATAACATTAACGCCGCTATCATCCTCATTGAATAAATCTTTTGCTAACTTACGCTCTTTGTCTGAAACCGTCCCATTATAAAATCTGACTTGATCGCCAAATGCATCAGCAAACACGTCAAGTGGGCGTTTCAGGTAGCCAAAATCGATCTCACTCATACCTGGAAATTCAGCATCAAATCGTGCCATCAAATCCGGTTTGGCTTGACGTACTTTTTCAATCGGGTTAAAAGAACCGCCTACGTTGTAAGAATGGAATAAAACGACTTTGCGGCCCATTGCAATGTGATCAAGTGCCCGGCTTGCTGCTTCTTCTGCTTTAATTGCCTCAGTTAATTTTATTTTGCTTGTGTAATCAAAAGCACGGTTAAGTTCATCAGCCAAATCAGAATAAGGGCGCTCAGGGTATTCACTACCATCTTTCGTTTGTTCATGGTCACGCCACTTTTCAATCAAATCATCAAGTTTCTCGCCTGCGGCCGTTTCCACTTTGATAAAATCACGCCGGTAGTCAGCATCAACCTCTAAAGTACGCCCGCCAACGACCCCTTTATCTTTCATATTTTGATTAAAAGTTCGCTCCATTAAACTCTCATCAACGTCCGGTCCAGGCTTGTTTAACTTATGATATCGCCAGCGATAGCCAAAATTCTGAATATAAAATGCATTATGCCCATGAAATGCGTTGTCATAACCGCCATCGTGCTTATCTCCGAAATCGGTATACTTAAACAAATACCCTTCCGAATAATCTAGGTTCTTAGCATAGGGCCACGGCGTAGCGGATAAGAACAATACCTTTGTATCAAATTGCCCCTGCTTAGAAAACTTCTCACCAAGTGCCCGTATCTCAGACTCTAAAGCCGTTAACTCTTTTGAATAATATTCCCTAGCTTCATCTTTCGCTGCCTGCGCATTGTCCCGCATAGGTAGCAATTCGCTATACTTCTTATCTATCCGAGCATTTAAAGCGTCAATTTTATCGCTGAGCACCGCTCGTGCTCTCGTATAAGTACCCCGCTCATGATTAGTAATAGCGCGAAGCTGTTTTAAGGCATTGGTTTCCTTCGCTTGTTGGTTCCCCATCAAGTTTTGAGATTCGTCGGCAACGATTAACTCAAACTTTTCTCGATCTTTGATTAGAGCATTGTTATTTCCAAGTGTTGCATATGTCGCAATCGTTATTCCTTTACCTGGGTCTTTTGTTTTAGGTAAGCCGGCTTGGCCAATCAAATATATATCTAAATCAAAAAACTCTTTCGCCGCTTTAACCCATTGCTGAGCAATGCCATCATTGGGGACCAATACTAATGAATTATTTTTATCATTTTGGCTAAAACGTTTGATAAGTCCCAAGCCAACAAATGTTTTACCTGTTCCTGTGCCATTGGTATTTTGAAATCCAACGCCTGGGTTAGATTTGCCGAAGAATCGACTCTCGATCAGCGCTACATCGTCAGCTTGTGCCGGCATCAGTATCGGCACACTCGACTTTATATCTTTTGAATCCCCCCATTTGGTTAGTTTAGTTGCTCTTTGGGCCGACTTTTTAGTGTTTAAAATTAGGCTGTTAGTAACTCCCTCAACTGCTGCTGTTGGCTCTCGTTGAGTCTGTGTTCCAGTATCATTATCGCGATTGCCTCGTCTAGATTTTCGGGCACTGCCAGAATTTGGAGCTCCCGTAACATTCCCTCTTTCGTTAAGAATGTCGTCAGAGCCTCGCGCTCTCGATAAGGTACCATCATCTGCTGATACGCCAAGCTCACTGTCGGATCGTAATACTTTCTTAAGCGTCGGCTCTGTTCGTCTAGAATTTGGTTCAGTTCCGTTTGATTGAACATCATCATTGTTTTTATGCTCAGATCCTTGATGTCGGCCTGGGCTATTTTGTTCCAGGTTTTTGCCGGCAGTTGATACATTATTATTCTCCAAAATTTTATCAATATCTTGAGATCTAACCTGGCTAGGTAGATCCATATTGTCAGCGACATCATAGCTTAGACCATACCGCTCAGGATCGCTTGTGATCGCACCATAAGATGACTTGAGGTAAGGTTTTATTTGCTCGTGCTGAATACCATTTAGTTTCGATAACTTGGCAAGTTGTTTAGCCCATTGAGCAAACTTAACAACACCTTTTGCAGCTAGCACGGCCCCAATTTTCGAAACAATGAACGCAATTTTGGGATCTATCCCCGAGTTTAAGGTGCCTTTCTGTTCATTGAACGCTTCTTTCAGTTCACCAAATAAACCTTGGAGCTGTTTATTTAACGCTTCTTCAGCTTTATCTAACTTACTTGGTTTTTCCTGCTTAGGCGGTAAACTTTCTTCCCGAAATAATGAATTGTTTTGCTCACTATCTGTTGTTGCGCCGTCATCAGTGACGGCAGAAGTTTCTTGGGTTCTGGCTTGCTCACTGCCGTTCATCTCGGTTTTTATTTGAGAAACCAGATCGGGGTTTGTATGCCATTTGTCCCAAGCTTTGGCTGTGTCTGATAATTCATTGATGCGAGCTTTTAAAGCCTCCGCATCTTTAATATCAATACCCTCTTCTTTGGCAACTTTAGGGTTTTTAGCTGCGCCGCGAATGGTGTTTAGACGTTTTTTCGCTTCTCTTTGCTTACCAGAAGCTACTTTGGCCATTTCCTCAGCTTCACGTATGCCTGAACCGTCAAAGCCAAATAAATCATCCATTTCGGGATTAGATCCCGTTTCACGCTTTAACGTCGAAACAGCTTGGATTAAATTTTTAGCAAACGTGATAGAACGCTGATCGTCCGCTACAGCCTTTACACCAAGAGTTTGAAGTCGATCATCGTTTGGTGCGGCTTGCGCTATTGTTTCCGCTGCTGCTGCGCTAATTCTTCCTGACCTCTGCGCTTCAATTGTCTCAGTAGTCGCACTATTTGCGATTGTGTAGGCTCTTCGCCCGATTGATCGGTCGAGTAAGCCGTATCGCTTGGCTTCTGATTCTGTAACGTTGTCTTGTCTGAATAATTCGACATAATCTTCTACCTGACCTTTATCTTCTCGAATGTTTAATATAGCATCAAGGCGCTTCCCATCTTCGGCCGTGAAGCCTCGATCCTCATAGTGATACTGTGCTGGTATGTGTTTTACACCGCTCCGCTTCGCTAAATCAAAGCGATGGCGGCCCGTTATAATTTCCTTGCTCCCATCGTTTCTTACCCACACTTGGATAGGTGACATACCAATAGGATCAAACTCACCAGTTAATGGCTCAACCACTCCTTCAGAATCAGAGCCAGATTTAAACTGTGGTATATCATCAGATAAAGATAGCTCATTAACTGACGCTAAACTTGTTTTTATTCCAGTTATATTGTCATTACTGGTTAATTCTGCATCATCGATTGTTAATTCTTTATCATTTCCTGATGATCGACTTCCCAAAGATAGATTTTCTGTGCCAGCGCTTGTGTTTCTTTTGGGAATAGAAAGCCCCTTGGCTGGCTGTTTAGGCTCTCGTACAGTAGGTACATGGTTTCCATTTCCTCGGTTGTTATCCAACCAGCCTTGTTTAATTCCTGAATTTCTATTGGTATCTGGTAAATTGGTATCACTTGAATCTCCCCCATTCATAGCCCATAAATAACCGCCGCGAGTCTTTTCTATAATCGGATTGAATCCCGCTTTGACTGCGTCACGATAAGGCTTAGTGATCTTTAATGCTTTGAGTGTCTTGTGTGGGGTTCCATCAGATCTACCTACCCATTTTAGGCCATTTTCGGAAAATACTATGTTTTTATCTTCTATCGCTAACGGTTTTTGGCGAATGCGATCAGCGTTTTCTTGGGCCTGTTGCATTGGTCGTTCATCTTGACCGTAAATAACACCGGTAGTTTTGTCTGGTAAACCTTGTTGTTCATAGTATTCGGCATCATTTATTTCAAAGCCTCGACCTAACAGCCCTGAACGTTCGCTGGCGTATTGAGTTGGCGTGTCAGACTCGATGTATTCCCCGTCATAAACATATGGTGCTACTCCAAATCCAGTTGCGCTCTCGCCATCAATCGTGCTTATATCTCGGCGAGGAAAGTCACCGCCATCTTGACCGGCTAATTCCACAGCATCTATAACGGCTGGTACATTGTTCGGTCTAATATTGTTGTTTGCCAGGTCATCGCCTAAACCAGATAAAGCATATCGACTATTTACGCCTTGGTTTCTTGCGTAGATTTGTATATCAAAATCTTTATTTGAAAGATCATTGTTAATGTTATTTATTTGCTCTTGGGATAATTCCCCGCTAGCCGTAGCTGACTCACTGTTGTCTTCATCCAACATATCAACAGAATCACCATTTGCAGCATTTGGCTTATTGAATAATCCAGTGCTGGATTTAATACCACCACCCGCCAGCCCACCGATCACACCCTCGGTTATCATTGCGTTAGCCAGTCCCTCTGTTGGGTCAATGGTCTTGTCAACATAATCTCGCATTGTGCTTTGGCTTACATAATGATCGACACCGCCCTGAATGGCCTCCGTTGGAGCCTCAGCTGCAAAACCGGTCGCAAAGTTTTTGCCTATGTTTCGGGTTTGGCCTTTTAGTATGTTACCTATGATTGAATCACCAACGGCAGACATACCTACATTTACGGCCCATAAGGTCGGATCTGTTACAAGCTCTTTATCAACAACGTCTGCTAGCTCCCGCTTGGCTATCTCAAGCTTGGTGTGATCTGGTAAGGATCTGTATTCTGGATCTATATCAACCTCATTGAATATGGCTTGAAATGCCTCTGAATTGGCGAGTGTTTCAATATCAGTGTTTAAAACTCGTTCTCTACCGGCATTGCCAGACATACCAGTAGCAGAACCACCACCAACCAAACCCATTGAGCCGACCTGAGTTCCTTTTGCTGTTATCTCGCTTGCTTTGTTAGCATAACCAACTCCATCAGTGCCCTTTTTTATTGCCCCAAGCTTAGATAGGGCTTTCACACCAACCTTACCGACTAATCCACCAGCCGGTAAAGTAGCGCCTAATTGGCCTATAGCACTGGCTGTATGTAATCCAACGCCACGTAAACCCATATCTTTCAGAGTTTCACCTTGTAGGGCTTTTTGACTTTCGTCAGTCATCGTTAAACGCTGTTCGTTTGCCCAATCATTTAGGCTTTTCCCCCAATCGTCATCAACAAGGTTAGCCAAGCCGCCTGCCGCTTGCAACGCCCCCATCTGGAACGCATCAACCATATCACCGCCATAGCTAGTGTTTTTATCTGCTTCCAGCTCTTTTCTGCGCTGGATTTGACTCTCAGTCTCATCAAATGCTTGAGTAGCTAAGTCTTTATTTATCGGCATTTTAATCTCGCTAGTAAGTGGCTTAATATGTCATTGGGTAAGAAGTGCCCAAACCAGTTGTTTGGTTTCTGGCTTGCCGTATCTTTTCGGCTGCTTTTTGGCTTTTCTGCTCTCGAGTAATTGAATTGATATAGTTTTGATAGGATGCCTCAAGCGCTTCGGGCGATAGGTTGCGGCCTTGCTGCATTGCTAGTTCTAAAAATCCAATTTTATCGGGATTATCACTTGCCCACGATTTGGCTAGGTTTAATGTTTGTTGTTCTTGGTGTTCGTTGAATGGGGTTTGACCGGCTTGTTTGAGCAAAGTATCTTTTCTGTAAGACAGTTCAGCAATTCGGTTTTCTATCTGAGCTTTTCGCTCTGGATCTGGCATCGCTTCGCTGTACGTTATAAGCTCATTTATTTGACTATCAATATCATTGATTGCTGAATATACGTCTTTCGCACCTAGTGCGCTTTCAGTCCTTGTTCTACTAGGGTTAGCTTTATTGTATGCCATAACACTTCGCTCGGCCGCTTTGGCAACTTCGGCGGCGTTCTTCTTTGCATATAAATCTTCATAAACCTTATCTATCGGTATTTCCATCACCCCAGTACCAGGCTTTGAATTACGTCCGTTGTTCACCATTGAATCGTAGTAGGATCCGTCTTCACGGTATGTGCGCATATGAAGCTTAATTGCTTCTCCGCCTTTAGTTAAAGAGACTTTTGTTATTTCATTGCCCGCAATCGTTCCATAATCTCTTGCTGGCTCGCCCACAGACTTTCTTGCCAGTCCACCATAAACTTGATTTATAACGGAAACGTTTGGCATAACACCCGATGATAAATCGTGTATTGCGATGTCTACTGCTTCTGGTTTATGTAAGAAACTATAAGCAGGCAAATCACCGTAGTTTTTTAAAAAAGACGAAAAATCATCGCCTAACTTTTTCTTTGCATGGGGATCCAAGTTTTGGTTAATCTGCCCCGATGATGGGTCCATAAAACCGGAAAAAATATATTTCCACTTGTCTGCTGCTTCTTTATTTTTTGCTTGTTTTTGAGCTTCACTAAGCTGAAATTCTTTTAAAGCCAACGCTGAATTTTGATTTTTCGTTTGAAGGTCATACAAAGCACTTGCTCTTTCATCTGCAACTGCCCTCTTTTGTTTTTGGTAATCGGCGTTATCCATGTATACATTGTGCCGGTCCATTTGTGCACCATACAAAGCACTGTTTTGATTGTCGATTGTCTCTTGCCGTTTGCGCTGATATTCCATTTCTTCATCACGCTTTTGACGATCAATTATATTTAAGCCAATTTGATACCCTGTCTGTAAACCTTGAATAACACCAGCCATTAGAACAACTCCGTTAATGCATATCCAGCTACAGCACCGACGACCGCCCCAACAGGGCCCCCCACCATTGCCCCTGTTGTAGCACCCCCTATGGTGCCACTCACCTTTTCTGTTTTCTCGGCACGCTTTAATTGATCGTTTTGCATATTCCGTTGTGTTTCCTGACGGGCACTATTCGACATTAAGCCAAGTGCTTGATTTCGCGTTTGGACACCGCGGCTCAAAATACCGTAACTCATGTGTTTAAACTCCTGAGAAATTGCTTGTCAAAACTGATCGGCCTGAGCTGCCAGTTAAGATAGAATCTTGTAAATCGCTCGTTGCCACTCGTGTATTGTTTTTCGCTTGTGCAAGCGCTAAACCGCTTGCTAATTGGTTCTGTCGTTGCTGAGATTGGGATTGCAAAACGCCAGTCGATACACCCAAGCGGCTATTCCTAAGCGCCTGTGACATAGCGCGACTGGACTGTGATTTTTTTGCACTAGCTGATATGCGAGATAACTGCTTGTCTAATAACTCAGTTCCATTTGCTAAACCGAGTAATTGTTTTTCGTACGGTTGGTACCGATTAACATAATCTGCATACTCGGCTTTTACCAATTCGGCTTGAGTTTTTGATGCATACTTATCATCGTTCGAATCTATTGTTTTAGGTGTATAGGTGCCGTTTGAAACTCTGAAGTTATCTAGAGATTGCTGGTACTGATGCTGACCAATAAAATTTTTTATACCGCTACCATTCGGATCATAGTAATCCTCGGGGTTTGGTTGGGCGCGATAGCTTGATGTGGGATATCCCATTACTTATCACTCCAAGAGGACATTATTTCATCACTGTAATCAGCGGCATTAGCTCCCTTAATTTTTTCCGGCTTATTAGAAAAACCGTAAGCCAAAGCGCCACCTAATGCTGCACCAGCTGCCTCCCCAACCATTTGATTATTGTGAGCCTGATTGATGGCACTATTTTGAGCATATTGTGCTGAACTCGCTGCAACATCTCCCATTCCAGCAATGACTTCTGCCTCTTTTCCGGTCCCCATCGCCGATATCGCTTTTAACCCACCAATATAACGCTCATTTTGAGTGGCATTAACTCGGGCTTTTGTATCGGTATACGCGTCTGCTTGTGCCTGACTCATATCATTCTGAGTCGCTTGATATTTCCCGCTGCTAGGGTTAATACCTCCCGCCATCATATTTTTGCTGGCACTTTGAATGGCAGAAGAAAAACTATTATTAATAGAAACTGATGCCTGATCTGTGGCTTGCTGGAATTGCTTATCGCTACCGATTCGATCTACCTTTTCCATAAAACTGTTTTCAGCAGGCTTATAAATTTTTTGATAGTCATTCCATTTGTTCATTGCCACTTGAGCCATCGCCTTTTGCTCTGGTGTTTCGTCGATTTCAGTATCACCGCCGCCCATTAATCTACCTCTTTAGTTAAAACAAACACGTTTTTATGTCTCGATTGAACCTCGAAGCCAAGGCGTTTTGCAGCCCTTAAAACCCCTGCTCTTCTAGTTTTGAATTTTACGAACCGGCCATCCCCAGACCGCGCAAGATGCTCGAAGTAATTAATGCCATCTATGAATGCACAGCCGTTCGACGCTGCGAATTCGATAAACAAACCCAGTCGGCCGTCGTAATCGAATGTTGGATGATAGATAGCGAAGTATGCAGGCTCGTCTATGACGTTTACGCCGGGTTGATTTACCATCGCGATAACGCGATTTATACTTTTAAGGTCATGACGGTATGCTTTTGCAAGAGCTGTATAGAAGTTTTTAAATTTCATGGTCCCTAAACGCAAAAAGCCCCTGCATTTCTGCGAGGGGCTTTTATCTCAATATAGGAAAATACTACCTCAAATTCGGGGGTAGCGCTAGTTAATCAAAAATGGTTAAATTTGATACCCAACTGGTGGCTTTTTTTGTCAATAGTAAATGCTGCTTTTGCTGTGGTACTTTAAACGTCATTTGGTCAAAGTTATCAATGTGCAACTCAACTTTAACGTCTGTGTTTTTAGGTACATCTACTGATACTTCGTCTAAGTAAATTTCACCTTGCATCGGGTATATAACATCACCGCCGCCAGTCGTTGCAATCACGGTATTAGACACTCTATCATAGACAAAAACTTCAAATACAAGCTTGCCATCGGGGCCAGATACGTGCTCAACTTTTAATTTGGGAAATACCAATACCCTGTCGACAATACTCGCATCCACATCAAATTCCATTAGCTTATACAGACTGACAGCCGTTTGAACTGAGTTATCTATAAAAAATGGAATAACCTGGTTTGTATCCCCCTCGATACGCTCGGCATAAATACGAGCTGCGATCAATTCATCTGCTAATAAATCCTTAATATGAGTAACCGATATGCCAAGACCAGAACTAAATATCGTATCGCCATTAGCGTCTCTTACCGTCAATGACTTAGCTAGTACATTACCCAACGAATCGACAGTAAATTTATCGTTTACATTGATGGATCCGCCAGTGATTTCTACATTTGTACTTGTTCTACTTACAAACTCGTCAGCAACGACGGTTTCGGCTATTATTTTTTCAACTGCGAGCGTATCAATAAACACGTTGGATAGGTAAACACCGTCCTCAAAATCTGGATCGTTTTTTTTGACACTAAGCAGCGGCTTTGCTGAATCATCGCGAGGATCAATTATCGAAAATGTATCGGCTGAAACAATAAATTGCGTCTGGTTTCCATCATTATAAAAACCTACGCCACCAATAAGATCGGCTATTTGTGTTTTTACACCCCATTGTGCGGTGAATAAATCTTCAGCATTTTCGCCCTTGCTATATGCGACTTGTGCTAATTGCTCTAAAGTTGCACTGCCGCCTTCTGGATTGCTGACAGTATATTGACTAATTGCACGCGCTATCGAGCCAATTGTATCCTTGTCACTCGCTAAAACCTCAATCAAGTTGGTAATACTGCTTTCTGCTTCTTGGGTTTTGGCGTTTAATTGCTGATTTATAATAGCTTGTGCTTGCTCGCCATTGGCAATTGCCCTCTGTGTTTCTTTTATTGACGCTTCATTAAAGAGTAATCTTTCCCCTTGATCGTCCAGTGCGGCAAGTGCCTGCGTATTGCCTAACGACTCCAATTCAAACCGGCTAACAATCCCCTCTATTTTTTGGGATAGAACCGAATCAGGCGGCAAGTTTAGGTTATCAATATCTGCAATCAGTTGAATGCTATCCCGAAGTGATATGGCCAAATGGCTATTATTTATCTGACCACCAAGCTCATTCAACACAGCATCAACATCCACTGCTGTTTTTGCATACGCGCCTGCAGTATCATTTAACGCGCTCACCTTGCCATTGGAATTAACGTGCCGAATCCAATAATAATATTCACGGTTTACACCCACACCATCGGCGTATATAGCTGAAGCACTTCGGTCGATTAGCGTAGCTGAGCCAAAATTATCAGAAGTACTTCTCCAAACTTCCGTATAAGCAAAGTGCTTATTGGTGTTCGCATCCCATGTTAAAATAATATTGGACCACGCTCCCGTCGCAGCAAAACCAGTCGGTTTAGTCGGTACAGCCGATGAACTTTCCCCTCCTTTCTCTGGCTCTGAAATCCCGACGACTTTGCCTTTACCAATTCGGACTGAGGCGATATTCAAATCAACAAGTTCACGCAGAGTGACTGCTCGGTCTAATCCGCTCCCACGCGAACCCATAAAAGTCTCAACGTTCTGAACTAAAGCTGATAGTGCTTGCTTGTCATTCCCCCTAGGTATACCGGAAAAAGCTTTAGGGTTTCTTGCCATCGTTAAACCTCTGAGAATGCGCTGGCTAAAACTAAACGGCGAACGACTTTGGTACCAGTGAGCTCAATTTCGAAATATTGACTACGCACTCTTGGGAGTCTAAACGCTTCGTTCATTGGGTTGGTTATTTCGCAAACTAAACCATTTTCCGAATACAACCTAAAAGTGATGTCACCCGGCCCTTCTGTTTCCATTCGAACAACTGACGGCGATACTCTATTATTTAACTCGAACCTTTTTTTCCATATAAATGTTTGGCCCGAAGTTCCGGCATCCCAAACATGAACTGAATCATTTGCAACTAAGTACAACATGTCATCTTTTAAAACGTTAAAACCGGCATCCGCATAGAAATCTACTTCAACAAATGAACCGTCCGATGGCTCAAAAATAAAACCGGCAGTGCCACCATAAAAAGCAATATACTTACCCTCAACTTGATAGGCCCGAATGGTTTCTGGTTGGTATTTTTTCCACTGGTCTTTGCGCGCTATATCTTTAGTTAAAATCTGTACGCTGTTACTAGATACAGATACCAAGCCCTCAGAGCTTGCATAAATAACGTACTCACCCATATCAACAATTGACGCTTTTGATACGCATGCTTGATTGATTTCCAACTTTTGCCCGGTCATTGAGTCAGGGGAAGTACCAGTAAATACGTAGGGCTTACCCTCAGTGGCTACGAATAACGAATTACCAAACACCGCTAGGCCTACAATGTCATGTTCAGTTGTCTGACGATAGCCAAAAGGCCATGCGTGAGGCTGGAACGCCTCGCTAAAACATACTGAATTACCTGAAAACCCAGCTAATATACCATTTGGAATTGAGACAATCCCTTTCATATCGGTAGGTGGCATGTCGTACGTACTTGATACCAGTGTGCCGCCTAATTCTTCATCGCTAGCGGAATCTGTGTAAGGTGTATCCTTGGCTGCAATAGGTATATCTGCCACATGAAAGTAATTAGCATCAATCGCAGTTGTGGCACTCCGGTATAGGCGTATGTGGGTGATGTTATATCCCTCAGGAATAATATTTGGGAAAGTAATATCAACAGTGTCATTAACCGGATCGTAAATAGTCACCTCGTCACTAAGCGGACTAGGCTGCCCCTCTTCACCAACTTCGGTAACGTATGTGTACGTATAAAATATAGTCTGGTCGTTTGCAAACCCCTCGTCATCTTGCTCGGTGGGTAAGTTGCTAACCACGGGCTTACCAATTGGAGCTGGCACCCCAAGTTTGAAGCTTGTGTCATTCACTGCAAAGACTTGTAAGTTAAGTGCGGATTCTCCGCTGAACTCAATGCACCCAGTGATGACTTTATCAATCGGATCTGAATCCGACACAATATCACCCCCGTCAGGATTATATAGGTAGTTATAGCTCATATTTACTCCAAAATAATTTCAGGCCTAACGGGGCTGAATATTTGGGGCTTATTGACTGCTTTAGCTTTGAAAGTTGCAGTGCCGATAGTTAAAAAACCACTTTCTGGATACTCACTAGGCACCGGTAGTGTTTCGGGTGAATCGCCGGCATTAGTGCATTCGTAAAATATACCGGAATATTCTGAATGATAGATTTTGTCACCGACTGAGTATGTCTTATTAGGTTGGATTTCATACCCAATGTCATCATCAACTATCACTGTAACACCATTTTTAAATGGGCTAGTTTGCACTTCAAATCTGCCTGTTTCAGGGTCGCTCATAGAGCGTGAAATACGACCACCATTTGAATCGGTGATGGTTACGCGCCTGCTGGCTGGTGTTCCGTTTAGCTTTGTCGTGCCTGCTATGCGGGTAATTGGCTTTCCGCTATACGGCTTTACCTTGAGTTGGGGTAAAGCACCATCTTGTAACACCCAATCGTCTGGATCAAGTGCTGGGTAGCTTGAGGCCAAAAATGCTGCATCTTCCGAGATCATTGCATTATTGCCACCGTTATTGACCTTTACGGTCGAGCCTTCAATAAAGTAACTGTTTATATAATCAAGACCTGTGCCACCCTCTAGCATCGGTGTAGGCCAGTATTCATCAATTTTTAAATTTACAAGTGAATTGACAACTTGGTTTTTATATCGACTAAAAAAGTAATTGTAATTAGATGAAGTGCTACGCCAATGGTTTAAATAACCGGTTAGATATACTGCACTAACAGTAGCTCCGTGTAATGTTGTTAAGCCGAATATTGTTCTATCGTAATTTCCATTAAGGTGGAAGTGGATATTTCTGATGCTTTGCAAATCCCAACCCAATGTGCTACTTCCCGTTAGCATAGGGAAAATAACGGAATGCCCGTTTCCATTAAAATGAGCGCCTTTCATCCCTGAGCCATTTAATCTAAAGCTCTCCATGACTGACAAGTCAATATCAGTCACAAGCTCAAAATATTTGTAACCTAAAATGCTCTCCGAGTCAGAGTCATGCCTGAATACTTCGATAAACCCATCCACCGAATCTATAATAAAAGGGGCTATCTCGCTCCCGTTACCTGCCAAAAATTTACTCGTATCTAATGCCATTGTTATGCTCCAAGCTCAGCTAAAACGCTAGCTGAAAGTGTAAAGTTGTTAGGGACAAATGGTGGGCACGCATCAGACTGCTTTATTTCTGAAATGAACGTTGTAGCAACAGTGTTGTATGTTACCCTCGGTGCGTCTGTGCCAGTGAAATAAACTCTCGCATAAACGTCTTGGTCGATAGGACTAGGCGCTATATCTACTTCTGAATCCCAAACAAACCAGAAATTACCTTGATAGCGAAAGAGTGTCTTTACATTGGGTATCGGCATTGGTTGAGATATAAACGGTTCTTTGTAAGGCTCTAGTTGGCCTCGGTCGAAACGGCAATTTATAGCTAAATTAGCTACTTCGACAGGCAAAAGGCGGGGGTCTGGCTTCGGTACCATCCCTCGAAATGTTTCTATGGCTATACGCATTAGACCAGCCCCTTAGAGCGCTCCCAATGGTAGGTTCTTTGGCAATGATCATGCTCCCAGTGAAACAAAGTATTTATCACTTTTTCAACAGCCTTGTATCTGAGTTGGTTTTCAGCGGACCTTTGGCCAACTATCCCTGATATGCTTCTAAATTTGGTGCCATGACAAATAGAAGCGATCATTATATCCCACTGATATAAGACTTGCTGGCAATATGAACCTAGATTTCCGCTAGTAAAGGCCCCAATAAACAAACCGACAAAATACAATTGCAACAAAAAAGACGGTGGCAGAGTGATTACGGTAGGTTGAACATCACCGTAAAACAAAGCACTGATAATCATTTCAGGGTGTGGGATTGGAATATTAACCCCAACCAAAACCAGACCACACAGTAGATACCCAAGCAGAGTACCTAACGCTAATAAGTTGTCTTTCAATTTCCTGTCTCCCATAAAAAAACCCGCGATAATGCGGGTTTATTGTTTAACTAAATCGTTTCTTCGAGGTCGGGGATTTTTTCTAACCCCCATGTTTTAAACGCCTCTAGCGGTGGGAGGTCTACCGCTAGTTTAATATTGCCAGCGTGGATTTCATCTAGCGCGGCTTGTGCTTTGGTCATGTCGACACCTTCTTTTTCAACTACCATCAAACCATTCTCAAGCATCATAGGCACGATCGGTTTACTAACAGCCGAACAAACGGCATATAGATTACCCGATTCATCTTGATAGCTTAGGTTCGTAAACGTGTTAATATCTGAGGGTGATTCACCAGCGAGTAAGGCTAAGTGATTGGCAACGTCGAGCAGGCTTTCTGGCACAGCTAATGTGATACGATGGGTGTATTGAGTTGTCATAAGGTTACTCCGGATTTCTGCGCTAAGTGAGACTCTGTTTTTGCAATTAAATCAGGCGTATTGGCATATCGCTTATTTGCAATAATTAACCCGTATATTCTGCCGTCAAAAAAAACATTAGCTTCAGGTGTTGTCCCTATATAACCTGGCCCGTTTTCAAAAAAATCCACATTGGTTTGAGTAAAGCTGGCGAAAGACTGTTGCCCATCTAATCTTAATGATAAGTGCCGATCTGATGAGTCGACAGTGATTGACAGAACATTGTGGGTTGGGGCCTCAGCGAACCGACCTTCCCCTGCCACTGCAACACTTTCGCCGCCATACACGGATCTATATGAGTTCCCCCCACTAAATGATGGAGCTAACAATCCAAAAAACTTGACGCCACTTCCAGAATTATAGTCACCCGAGTAAAAGACAATGCCCGAACTATAATCACTCCGTTTGAATAACCCTGAAGAAATGAATGCTTGATCACTTGAGTCATAATTAATGCTATTTGTTACTAGGCAATCATCAACACCATCAAAATCTAACCAATGCAACGTACCATCCGTTCTATACGTCGGTCGTGATGCGCTTACATTCTGATATGCGTTGTTTCCGTTGCCAGATTTATCTAGCATAAGCGCAACTGGATCACCACTGCTCGTAACTGGTATTGTGCCTGCGGTATCCTGGAACAGAGTACTCAAATCACTAGGGTCATACCAAGCACCTTGCTCGCCGTTTGCAAACAAACTAAGGGGATTGAAAGGCGGATTTAGAGAATACTTGCCAACCGTTATTGCTAACGGGGTCTTGTATATATTCCTGTCTAATGCTGGGTAATGTATAGGCACGGCTTATAACTCTTGCACTGACAAATAGACTGGTTTGGTGCCCTTGTTTTTTACCCAAATAGGGTCTGTGTAATTTTCTACGAAGATTATTGGTAGAGGCCCGTTAATGTCGGTTATTGGATCGCCTATTTTATCTAAGGGATTGGGTTTCACAGGGGCCTCGCAAATATCCACTCGATGATCGCCTTTATTAGTTATTCGAAAATTTGTCCCTGCAGGTATCCCCGATAGAGTGTTAATATTAACCCAGTCGCCAATCTCAATTTTTACGTCGCTTTTTGTCGCCATTATCGTTTTATCTCTCTTTTGTATTGAATGAAAGTAGCCAGCCCTTTTAATATTTCACCGGTCCAAAATCCAAAGAACATGCCGCCGCCGGCCCAAGGCGACCAGCTACCGTTCATTGGGTTGTCTTTATCTATAAGTTCATAGTTATCTGTGAGCTCTTTCATGCAGCCATTGATAAAAGCATCTAACTTATCGTGCCTGTATCCAGCCAAAGCGCATAAGCAAGCGCCGGACAACCATAGCCCCGTCATGTGTCCGGTGAAGTCGTCTTGCACCGGTTGAGGGGCTTCGGATTTAGGGAAATAGGTAGGTGTAACCTCATGATTGACGTAAAAATCAATTAAAAACGTCATCCAGTTTTCGCAATAATCAATCAGCTTTTGCGGAATGACCTTTCCTTGAGCAGCCATTTCTTGCCAACATCGAGCAGCCCAGCTAAAGGCTCTCGGTTCATATCCAGACCATGCCTCTTGATTATCAAAGTGGTACATGACGAAAGTATCTGGCGGGCCATATGTCACGTTATCCCATCGGTTCCAAATGTAAGCCTGTGCTGATGGGCCTAATACATTAAACTCATTGAAGTACCATTGCTGCGAGTCATATAGAAAATCAATGACGTTGTTCAGCTTCCGATCTTCTTCATCAACTAATCCAAGCGTAAATAAGTGCGGAACTTGATACCCTGGATAAGGTAGCCCACGCCAAGCGCCAAACTGATGGGACCCTTCGATATATGCGTTGGAAAAAGGTATAAGCCCAGGGGTATATGCCAAACCATCATTTCTAAAGCCAATGACTGTGCAGTCCCCTAAATAGTAGGTGAACGCATCTTGGGCTTCCGTAGCGACCGTGTAATACTGTGTGTAGCCATCGTCCTTGCTGTATCTTGGCGGCATATCGTTTACGCAATAAATTGTGAAAGTCAGGTTAGTGTCAGAATAGACTTCATTCAAAATGGTGAATTGATCAAGATCGCTGTAATTTGGGCTTGCTGGATCTGGTCTGCCTGCCGCATTTGGCTGGTAGCCTGAAAATATTAGGTTACTTGAGTTTAATGTCCTCTGTGACCAAGTATTGTTTGTATTCGGCAGTATCCAGTACCAGCGCCATCCGTCAGCATCTTCAAACCGCAAGTCGAACTCACCGTCGGATTTATACACAATACTATTGAGTGGAGCTAGTTCAGTGGTCGTATTCCAAAAGCCAACTATAAAACCAGCGTCACCGTCTGGCAAAGTTGCGGCCATGGCATTGGCGTTGCGACCAATTTCAATAATATCGGTTTCGTATTGCTTTTGATAAGTCACGCTACCATATTCAGTAAACCCAAGCGCTGCAGCTGTTAAATATGGCTCTCCGTCATCCCGTTTGGTGCGTGTGAACGACGTGATCGGAATATCGTATGTGCCAACTTCATCGGTCGGTACGTTTGGAATATCAGCATAATAATAGGTTCCGGTTCCCTCTTTGGTGTCGCTCATTATTAGTTCAACATAGACAATCAGACTGTTGTTGCTTACGTCTTTACCGTAAATGTTTGTTCTAATTACGCTATCTGTGTTTATCCTAAAGCGTATAGACTGCTGTTCCATATAATGAACACCAGCTCCGTCACACTCAATTTTGATATAACCGTCCTCTCGACTAAATTCAATGCCAAAATCAGGGTAGTTATAATCGTAGGAAATGCCGTCTGTCCAAGGTGTGTTAGCGATAAAACTACGCCTAAAAAATTGGTCTAATGCGTCAATCAGAGTGTATTCATTGATTGTAAACATCACCGACTCTAGGGCCTTTCGATAGATACTATCGTTTGTGATCTGATGTAACATGTAACAACAATCAGCAAACCACAATTCCGCATCGGCCGCATTACCGCGCTGAGATGCGCCGCCTAATAACGGCACATGTAAGGGGCGATTGTGTTGATGTTCATTTCTCGCTATTAAATACCCGCCCTCGCTAACTGGATTTCGAGTTGCATAATTTAGTTTGTAAACACCGTTTAAAGACGTGTCTTTTAACTGTACTGTGCCTTTTTCTGCTTCAGCGTGGCCCGTAGAAACAACGTTTCCGTCTGAATCAATCTTGTTTCCAGTCCATGCAATGATCCAATCAACTGGGTATTCAGTCCCATCCCCGTCCCAATTTACCGTGCCATCGGGTAAGACTTCCTTAACGCTCGCGTTTATAGCATCCCATGCCAAAGCCCCCTTAAAAGCAAAGGTCGCAATATCTAAGTATTCGCCATAGTGGGGAGCACCATGCGGTATGACTGTTTGACCATTGGAAAAAGTAAATTCAATGCCTTTGAAGCCGCCTTGCGTTGGCTCGCCTGGGTTCAAAGGGTAGTTAGCTAAGACGGGCTCTTTCCCATTTATAATCCAGTTGCAAATCCATCGTTTAGGTGTGTTGGGCACTGGCTCGGTGTAAAATTTATCTACATACGCTTGCCAATACTTCTGAGCTTCATATAAATAGAACTTTTGGCCCGTAGCTTTGTACATGTGAATAAAGCCAAGGATTAAAATTGATTGGCCTTCAGTAGTTGCGTCTCCGTTTGGCTGATACTCCATTCTTGTATCTGAAATAAAATGCCGGTTATTGGCTAGCACGCCTTGGTTGTTAATCACATAAAAATCAGTTTTTGGGTTGTCAGTATCACCGGTGTTTTTGTCTAAAAAACGGCAATGACCTTTAACCATAGATATAGCGTTGGCTATTGCTGGAAAAACAGGTGGTCTTATCATGCAGGTTCAATCCAGCATCCAGTGTAAAAACCTCGAATCATTCTTGTTTCATAACCTGACGAGTCGGATTTAACTATCACCATGAGCGTTACAACGTCTTGACTGCCCGCTTCATACGACAAAACTGGGGCCATGCCTGCGATCCACTTTATATCATCTAAGAAGTCTACTTTCCCAAGCCCAGTGTGGCTTTGCTCTAAAACCAGTGTGACTTCATATAAAATATTTCGCTCAAGCGTTGACGTGTCTATCGATATTGGCGTTCTGTTGTTGTTGCCTGTATAAAGTCCTAGCACTATCTCGTAGTAATTTGATTGGTCAGGCTTAATGGAAATGGGGCTGCCTTGCTCTGGTATTTCGGTGATCTTGTTGGTTAAGCCGATTTTACTAAGGATACTGTTGGTTTCAGTGACTAGCAGATGATATAAAGTGTCCACAAAACCGGCATCGGTTAATACTTGAGCGCTCTTGCTTGTCACGATGTTATGAATATCGTTAAGCAAGTCATCTAAATCATTTTTGTATTTATTTAGGGTTGCCAATTGGTGTTCTTCACCAAAACGATCCGTCCATGTGAATGTGTCATCTTCACTTGAAATTAAATCGTCAAACTTGCTTATGTACTCGTCTTTGCGTTGGATCAGGGCAGATAGAGCAAGGTTTAAATGAGTAATGTCTGATGCGCTAGCATGTCGGATAATTGCATAATTGGTGTTGCTAGAGTTATCCCCAGTAAAAGTACGATCTAGTTTAATTTCCGTATCGCTTGTAACCTCTGATATTTCATAAAGCTCATAGTGCCCCGAGGCTATGAATATATCACCAGCACTAGGGCGATCCATTGCTGATTTCCAGTGCGTGTCATTACCGACAACTATATCTGAAAGCTCGGATAGTGTTACTGTGCCGGTTCTATACCACCTAGTCACCATTAGATAATAGGCCCCGCTAATTCAAAAATCTGATGGTTGTATCGATTTGCTATTTCATTCTTTTTAGCACCAATGGCCAGTTGGTACTTTCTCTCAAAATTTACTGCGCCCTTTGGATCGTACCAATCAGATCCAATTTGCTGCTTTAACTTCGCAACGGTTCCAACGCGTAGCGCATATTCATTTTCTTCAAATTCCCCATCGTTCATCTCGCTAGCTGAGATCGTCGGGCGCAATATAACACTTAAAGTGAGGGGCTTTATTTCCAGAGGCTGCTCAATTAATTTAAATTTAGCCTGGCCAATTGATACAAATTGAACTGAATCCCCACCTTCGTTGCGAATGTCATTTACCTGAATAATGCTTGTTTCATCCACGCTAGATTGAACCGAGTACTCGAACTGACCAATGACAGTGTTCATCGTTTGAGTTGACTCGTAAGCATGAGTGTTATGAAAATAATCACGGGCGCACTCTAAAAAAGCTTGCTCGAAAACATAGACCGGTACATTAGGACAATATGGCGTTACCAAATAACGCATATCAGCTATTTGCATTATTTACCCCACCATCACTTTGAGATTTAATATTAAGCGCGTTGTATGCTGCTTGCTGGTGTGCAATGGCCCGCTGCTGATTTTCAACGTAGTCAGCATCTTTGCTGTACGCTCGATATAACATCAAATCTAAAATTGGGTTTAGGTAAACGTCATCAACTGGCAATACGGTTGTATCAGCTTCATAATCAGAAATTTCAACACTCGTTGGCGCGATAGAATACATAATTTCAAGCTTGTGCCCTACTTGGGGTTGGGGGTAGATATAGAAATTCTTTGGATCAACCGGATTGAAAACGAAATGATGTACTTCTGTCCCTGACTTTTTATGCCATGCTGGAACTTGATCGTCTAATTGTCTGCGCGAAATGGCACGAATTGGTGTACCACTATCAATGTTTTGAACCAAATCAATGAAGCGTATACCGTCATCGGGTATCGATTGCTTACTACCTGCTACAGTGGATATCTCGCCATTATTGATTAGCGAGTCAGGGCGAGCATTGACGACAGCTAAAACAGCATCATTGAACCACATCAACCACTCGTCATTGGACCAAGAAATATTGGTCTTGTCCTGTGATATTTCCCGAGCTCGCTCTATCACATCAACTACTTTAATTGTCGCCATGCTTCACCCTTTACTTATTGGCCTTAGCCGCTTGGTTTTTTCGTCGAGTTTCGACGGCCTTTTGTGCCGGAGTTAAATCGGGACTTGGCTTATCTTCATTGTCTACCAAGCGCTCTGCATCAACTTCATCAACACCGTCTGGTAGCTTCGCTAGTTTAGCGCTATGACCAGAGCCTGCTTGTTGATCTTCCAACTCGGCAATCCGCGCTTTCAATGCATTTACGTCATCGGACTCTCGCTGATTGGAAGCTTCGTATGCGCGTGCTTCATCAACGCCACATTCAATTAATCCCAATTTGGCCTGATTTCTAATCAAGTGACGGGTTTTGGGAAAGACCCGGCCATCTTTGTTTTTAAAATAATTTGTAGACATAATTGAACTCCAAAAAATAACAAAGCGACCGAAGCCGCTTTATTTTTACGCGAATTACCCCAGCGATACCACGCCGTGACCGAGCTGTTCAGGCTTTACAACTTCAAAGCCATATACAAACAATGAACGCGCCAAATCACCAAAGTCTTTTTGGTTGCGTAGCGTTTCCATGTGGGTGATTTGATGGGCAAAAGTTATTGCAGACTTATGGCCAAACATAATGTCGTAGACACCACCAGCTGTCTTATTCAAGTTGCGCGAGCTATAGATGTGCAAACGATCGATCATGCCGATTTTGCCGGTACGCAAGGTTGAATTGCCGTCACCTGTCAATGATGCATCTTTAAGCTCAGACGTTTTAATTCGAGCGCATAACGATGGTGGCAACACAATGTAGCGATCAGTGTCAGGCGTGTCGGTTTCATCTAAACAAACCCCGATATTTTCAACTAAGAAATCTACAATGTTCAGCTTAGTTAATTCCATCGGTGTGCCAGACGTACCCAAATTGATAGATTGGCTATCCGCACCAGCCGCAGCACCAGCGTTCATGCTACCCGCATTGGCATAAACCGAACCCAGCACATTGGCATCTACACGAATTTTCATTTTTTCAGCGCCATCGTCAGCCCACTGGTTCATCAGCTTCAAATCGGACTGCGTTTTATCAACATCAGTTAGTTTGAAACCAAAATAGTGGCCTTGATCGATCTTCAATGTCACATGGGTACTTTCTGGATCTTCGTAATCCAGATCTTGACCTTTTACGTAATCGTTAATGGTAATGTCGGCAAGGTTGCGGATGATCACTTCATCACCGTGATCTTTTATTTCTCCTTCCCAGTTCGTGTTACAAATTTCACGATACATTGTATGCATGTAAAACTTGGCGTTTAATTTTTGACTCCAAATCTGCGGAATGAAGCTAGATGCACTGCCAGCACTAACGTTTGGCATGCTTGGTGCTTTAGGAAACGGCATAATTTACTCCAATAGATTATCTTCTATTGAGCAACCCAAATAATTCACGATCACGTTTTTCGTACTCGACTTGGGTGATCTTGCCTTGAACTAACGCATCTTCGTTATCAGCGATTAGCTGACCGATCTGCTCTGGTGTATAGGTATTGTTCGTCATACTGTCTGGCATTTCAGACTGTCTGTGGGCATCAATACTTTCTTCAAGTGGGTTGCTCTTTGTGTTTGGTTGCGCTTGCTGCGCATAATCTAAGTAAAATTGAGCGGCTTGTTGGATGTTGCCCGAGTTGAAATTATGCGATAGCAACTGATGCAATGTTAAACCACTGCGTTGATCGGTTTGTCTCAAATAATCGTGAAACAATGGATCGCTATCAGTTTGCTGGAAGTTAACACCCTTTTGACTGAGCAAGTTTGCAATTTCAGCTATCTTGGCATCTTGGCCAGACGGCTGTTGAACCGGTTGTTGTTGAAAGTGCTTTTCAAACTTTTGCTCTAACGCCTTCACGCGTTCATCTGCTATGCGTCTTGCTTTAGACTCAACTGCTCGATCAAAATCATCACCAAATTCAGAAGATAAATCACCTTCAGAACTCTCATTTGATTGAGTTTGGACTTCAGCTTTCTGCCTGAGCGTTTGATTATCAGACTCCAACTGCTTGACTCGATTGTTCAGCTCGCCGATTTCTTTATTGTACTTGCCCTGCAAAATACGATATCTATGTTCCCAGGTATTATCTTGGCTCGGCTTGGGCATTTGCTGAGGATCTAGTGAAGTCGGTTTGTCCGGTGTTTCACTTTGCGAAGGCTCTGCGTCAGTGGTAGTTGATTGCTCAGTGTTACCCATTTGCTGAATCATCGCATCCGCTTCAGCTTCCATTTGTTCAATTCTACTATTCATATTTTTTACCTACTTGTAAGTTGCGTGAGTTGCTTTGCAGTGTTCTCGCAGTGTTTACGTGGGTTGAAATTTGAGTATAAAAAAAGGCCGCTCTTGCGACCTTTGAATTCACTCAGTTTGTGATCCCCTCAATCCTCTGTGGTAGAAAAGGATTCAGGCGAATCTAAACAGTCTTTTAGCTGTATGAGCGCTCTAACTTTCCCCTGTTCAATCTGTATATCGCCGCCCTCTGCGTATACAAGACCCTCCTTTGCTTCTTCAATCTGCGCGTTAATCGTCTTGAGTAAAACTTCATACGGTTGAGAACGACTGCTTTTAAATCTGATTAGAACGTTAATTTCATCTGCTGTAAGTTTATTGATTAGCATTTGGCACCTCGCTTGGCCCCTGTTGCATCTGTTGTTGCAATCTTTGCTCTAATTCTTCGCGGGTTGGTACAATGCGATCTGCTGGGATAGAGCCATTTTTATAAACCTCGTGTAATTGCTCTCTACGGCCCTCCATCCCTAATATCTGCATATCAATCGGATTGGCTGTCATTTGTAATAATTCTTGCTGGCGTAAAAGCTGAGACTCTTTGTGAACTAAGCTATCTGAACCACGCGCTTTGCACTTCACATCCCCTTTCGCGTCTTTTGGAATTTCTGGATCTAACATCAGAGTGACATAAACAAAATCAACAAGTGGCTCAATAACCCCGATATCTACGTTTCGAACGACCTCTTTAATGGTTTTGCTCGATGCGTTCATCAACATAGATAAACCGCTGGCTGTTTTAGCTGCCCCTGCTCCTTGATCGCTCCCGAACGCATAGCTTGGCAGACCAGTTATCTCGTCGGAGTATCTGACAAAACGTTCATAAACTTGTAGCAACTCATTCGCTTTCAATTCAGGTTGAAAGAAACTGACGCCGGCATTTTTAGATTTATTTCCATCAAAATACCACACCTTCCATGGCACAATTTTACTTGAGATCTCGCCCGCTGGTCTTGCTGAGGAATCCACTGCTACTTGGGGTCCTGAGCCCATAGACATATTGTTAATCAAAGCCCTGGCTGCTGCGTTTGCAGCATCCTGAGTATCGGCCATGATTTCAGGCAGTGCTTTGCCCCAAAAGGAACCCGGAACCGTTTCCCAGCAAGCTTTGTAATAATAAGATTTTCCGGTTGGATGAGGGTTAATCATTGCTCTTATCACAAAATTACCTATCAAAACGATACTCACCGGATATTCATCTAATGGATCTGTCACTATTTCTGGCGACATGCCATGTTCAAGCAACATGCGTCCAGATACATTGCCGCAAAACTCTAACCCATCAATAATTTCGTGATCATCATATACTTGTCGGCGTTGCTCTAGTAGTTCTCGTTCACTATCGCCAAATGCCCATTCGCGTAAACCGTTATATCTGTGTTCAATTAAAACATTTGCAATATTTTTCGAACTATAACCTTTAACACCTCTCAACCCAGTTAGTTCGGATGCCGTAAATCTAACGTGCTCGATACACCAGGTGTCATTGATACGCGACGAACTTGGCGCCGGATAGAAGTCAAAGGGGCTAACACGCTTGAATTCCCTCGCTATCTTGCGACTAATTTGTGGAATATACTCACCATCAGGCCCCTCAACCCAGCTCAACTGCCGCTTAAAACGCAAGATTGGGCCTTTTAATATTGCTGCAGGAAATGTTGTGACATCATCTATAAAAGCGGCAAACTCACTACGCCAACCACCTTCAACTAACATGTCTTCGATATATTCAGAAGCTTTTTCGGCCCGTCCTTCAGCTTCTTCTTTGAGTTCTTGTTTCAGCCGCTCTTCGTGCTGCTCTAACAGCATTTCAACTTGCTCCATTGGCACACCGTATTGCTGCGCACCGGCAATTGCTTGCTCTACCAAAGCCTGTTCAATTTCCGGAGGAAGCTCACTAATGGGTGTTGGCTCAAGCGTAAATGGCCGATCTCCTGTTGGACTGAACAAATCGCTTAACCAAGCTTTGGCAGCTCTGCATTTGTTCCCAGTAACCTGCATATAAATTGTCGTCACGCCTGCCTTTTGTATTTGTTTCAGCTTTTCTGGTGGATACTCCCCCTTTTTGCGATACAAACAATCAATTAATCGCGTAGTAATTTCAATTTTGTTCGCTTTCGCTGACTCCCAACATTGCTGCACATGTGCTGCCAGACTCGATATATTGATAGTCGGTGGCCGTGACATTTCCACGTCATTTCTCATGCGTGCTTCATCTTGTTGCTGCAACTGTGCCGCGTTTGCTTTAAGCAATATACCCATTAGTCCCAACCTTGATCTGTGCTGTCGTCCTGCACATAACTTGCAGATGCGTAGCTATGTGACATTAGATCTTGTAGTAATCTGACCGATACAGCGAATGTTCGAAATGCGTCTGCTGGGTGAGAATGCTCATCGTGCAGCGGATAACCCTTCCAAGTGCCTAGCTTGTCATCCCAAGCTTTTCGGTAATTCGTAAGCCCAGCAACGCCCGTTTCTGTCTTCGTTTCATCAAACCAGCAAAGACCCAAGACAGATCGAACCGCCTCAATCCCATCCATGACTGACAACCTCGGCGCAATTTCAAAGTTAATGCCCATGTTTGCAGCTTGTTCTTGGCGAGATAACCCGGTTGTTAACTCTCTTTGCGCGATATCATGTGGCGCCACATGAATACCATACGAATAACCATGCTTAATTGCTAACTCAGATAAGTGATCGATGTAGTGTTTGAGGCCTTCGCTGTGATTTTGGTAAAAATTGATGACTCTATATTCGCGCCCGACTAGCTGAACAAACCAAATGCTCATATAGTCACTAACGCCCAAATCCCAAAAAGTATGGACCTGAGCAGATGTTTCATGCGGTACCCTTGTAATTCGATTTTCCCGGTATATTTTGTCGAATTGCGTGGCGTAATATGCCCCTTTAATCGCTTGTTCAAACGCCTCTGCTGGGGTGCTTGGATACTCACGCTTCATATCGGCGCCTAAAACGCGCTCTTTTGCTGCATACCACTGCTTTTGACCGTTTGTTAGCGTGATGCCTAATTTAGATTCAAGTTCAACGAAGTATGTTTGTAGTCGCTCGACAATAGGCAGATTGCTTTCGATCGAATAGTTAGGGTCTTGGTACCAGGGATAAAAGAAAAATTCCCAATCGAGCCGAGTCAATTCTCGACCAGATTTCTGATTGTTTTCTGCTTCTGTACTGTACTCGTAAAAATACCCGCCTTTACCTTCAGCCGTACTTTCGATAGTGATAACACAGTTAAGGCCGACCGCTTCGAAAGCACCGGTCACAATCTCACGGGCTTTTTCAGGGTATTTGGCACAAATTTTACCAAACTCAGATATGTGCAAATATTTTAATGTGCCACCCCTAAACGATGTCCCCACTGTGATACTTGAGCCATTTGCAAAAACAAGTTCACCTGCCGAGTCATTTTTAGCCGGCATCATTGCTTTAATTGACGCGGGCAGATTGTCATAAGCGAATTTTATCTTTTCACGAAACAAGCGTTTTGCATCGTCCTTCGCATGAGCTATGACGGCACATTTGGTGTTATCGACAAATAATGCTGCATCTAGCATGAAGATCATCATAAATGTCGTAAAGCCAAGCTGCCGAGCTTTCAGTATAATGTTTCTAAACCACATATATTGAAAAAAGAAAGACTGTGCGGGGTTCATCTGAAACAGCACTTTGTTGCCATTTTTGTCGGTGATGTAGTACAAATTATTGATACGCCAAAGCCAATCGGTAAGCTTCGCTTTTAGTTCAGCTTCACTCATTTCAGGCACAGCCATATCAACCATTTGGGGTTATATTATCCTGCGGCAGTGGGCTTCTTTGCTGCTCAGCATTGCGTGCTGATATTTCCGAGATAAGATTCATTGTTAAATCGCCATCAATCTCATGCTTATCTTTGAATGCCTGAACAGATACGTGTTTGCCAAGAAGCTCCAAATTCTTAACTTTATCTGGCCATTTAATTTTTTTAAGCATGGCTTCTGTCTTATCAACGTCGCTTAAATGAGCAATCTCCATAACATCAATGCCAGTGACTGTTGTACGCCATGCTTTGGGCCAGTCATTGAGGGGTTTTAAAGTCATATCATCATTCATGATATCCAGAACATCCATTTCATCTATTTCAATGAGCCGCCTCAACACATAATCAGCGTCTATATTATTTCGCTCGTTACGCGCCTTTTTTGCAGCCTGATATGCTTCCCAAATCGGCCAATAATTTTCCGTGCACTTGTTTTTGTCGTCTTGTATCCATTGATACGAACATTTTTTCGCAGTCGTTTCAGCATAGCCGGCTTTTATGGCTGCTTTATACGCATTTAACTTTTCGTCGGCTAATACATATTCGACAAAAGCTGCACCCTTCTGACTTAACGCCATTACTTGCTCTTTATTGCCTCTATAATTCCAGCCAATCCTTTGCTAGGTGCTTTCAAGCCATTAATTGATGCGTGACGGGACTGCGTTTCATTTCTTAGATCGCCAAAATATGCACGGACCACATAAGCAAACGTGCCAGATACGGTAATAAACACAGTAGCCATTTCGAAGCTGAACGCTAAATCAGCCCCAGATGTGCCATATACATAAGCAACGGATAATACAAATACGATCGATAGACCAATCAAAGCATTCATTGCTTTATTCACTATTTTTGCCCGAGTTTCTTGTGCATCGGCAGAACACATTGCTTTGTATTTGTCGGCATCAGCTTGCTCTTTAGTTCGCTCCAAATCTAATTTAGATAGCTCAATTTGAGCTTGTAAATCTAACCGATCGATTTTACTCACGGCTATGTCACCGCTGTCCGACAACTGCAATTTGTCACCGTCCGGCAAGAATGCATTGATAGCGGTCATAACTAAAGCACCCAACGGATGGCTTGATAGGGCTGCACTACCAACATCCGCGATTACATCAAAAATCTTCATTTAGCGACTCCACGGCAGTTAACCATTCCTGAACATTAAAGTTCGGACAAGTTTTAGCACTGTCTAATTCGCGGTGCCCTACCACGCGTGCACGATTGAATTTATTTCTCAATGCTTTAACTAACGATTTAAGAGATGACAACTGAGGTTGTTTGAACTCGTCTCGGCCAACCAAGCAAACTCCAATCGATTCATGGTTGTGCCCTCTAACATGCGCACCAGGCCAGTATATAGGACGGCCATATTCAACAGCGCCACCACGACCTATCACAAAATGATAGCCAATACCGTCCCAACCCATTTCCTTGTGCCAGCGGTGAATATCCGCCGCTGTATGCTCACGTTCATTTGGTGTATCAGAGCAATGGATAACAATATACTTAACGTCGCTAATATTCATTTTTCTGGTCCTGGATTCGCGCTTTAGCTTGAGCAATGGAAAATTCAGCAACACGAGACTCGCGTTTGTCTTTTCGCCATTGAAAGAATAGGTTGGTGAGATATCCTGCAAGTGCAATCAACATCCCTAACAACATAATCAACTCATTGAAATCTAGCCCGGCTACAATAGTCGTTGCTGCGCTAGCTGCATAAGTTGTTTTTGTTGCAATCTCTTGTGCTGACATTTACCTCGGCCGAATTTTAGATATAAAAAAAGCCGCAAACAGCGGCCTTTAGAAACGAAAAAGCCCCGCGAAAGCGAGGCTATAAAATTTATTTATGGGTTTTAGTCCCAAGATAGAAAAATCGTATATTAAATTCGGGGGGAATTCAAGTGCTCTTAGACTAAGCTATATAAACTTTGCGTAACCTACTCTGAAGATCTAGAAAAATTTCGTTTGATAGCTGTCTTATTTGAGTTCTTGAATAGTCGTCCCAAAGCCTCTGTTTCAATACTAATAATTGCAAAGGAGTTAAATCTGAAGAATCTTTGTGGGAGCAATACTCGCTTTTGTAATACACGGTTTGAGCTGCGCCCTTATAACAGTCCAGTCTAGAAAACATATTTTCTATTTCTTCTTTAAATATTAAATTTTCTACTGCAGGACCACAAATTAACAGAAGATCACCTACCGCAGATATAAATTTCCGCTCAGTTATTTGATACTCGCCATATTCACAAGCGGAATCTTCACCTTGGAAAAGAGCCTTTATATATGTCCTATGCGAATATTCCAAGTCTCTCAATAACTCAAGTGTCTTAAAAGTAAGCTCAGCTTTGTGATTGTGCTTATTCTGATTTTTCCAACTATTCAATGCCTTAAAGGAAGCAAATAGCAATCCACCAGTAAACACTGCTCCGAAAAAAGCAGCGAGACTGTTAAAATCTATGCTTACTGATACGTGGTATTTGCCCTCTGAAACTATCTCTGCAAAGCAAAAAGCTAAAACAAACCCTACCAATATCAGCGAGACAAGAACACCAAAATACGAAACATCATCTTCAACAAAACTTTTTATTGATTGCCAAATGTGCCTGAGTTTACTCAATTTTCATTCCTAATAATTGCAGTTTTTCCCTACTGAATTAATATAAGTTAACAGAGTTTATTGAGCTAATGAAGATATGAGATTAACCCTTTTTACTGCGGCACTTGTTTTACTTGCGGGCTGCAATGGCGAAGAAGCGATTGCCCCTTCACAAGATGAAAGCATCGAGTTTGATACGACTAAAATCACGTATGCGTCTAGTTTCGACAAAGCACAAGATATTGCTGAATATACGATTTATAAGGATTCATTAAAATCGTTCTACTGCAGCTGTGACATAGTGTTCGATGACACGCAAGATTATGACGGCGATGGCAATAAGACCGAATCAATGATTATGCCGCAATCTTGTGGATACACACCTAGAAAAGCAACAACTAGCTCAGGCAAGCCCAATGCACGTGCAAGCAGAGTCGAATGGGAGCACGTTGTGCCTGCATCTCTAATGGCTGGCCATTTACCTGAATGGAAAGATAAAAATACGTACAGCGAATGTAAAAAATCTAATGGCAAGTATTTGTCAGGCAGAGATTGCGCGTATAAGTTGGTCCCATGGTTCAAAAATGCCCACAACGACTTACATAACCTGGTTCCAGCTGTAGGCGAATTAAATGGAGATCGCTCAAACCGGAAGTATGGAATTGTCTCGCAAGAACCGAGAGCTTACGGAGCATGTGATTTCGAAGTTGATTTTTCAACAGATCTAGCTGAGCCTGCAGATAGCATTAAAGGAAACGTAGCACGCATTTACAAGTATATGCACGCAATGTATAAATTTCCTATCACCAACGACGAAGTGAAGCTTTTTAGCGAATGGGACAAATTAGATCCGGTTGATGCTGAAGAATGTGCTCGTGATGCCAGAATCAAAGCGGTCCAAGGCAATTCTAACCCATTCGTATCAACAGCCTGCTCTAATTAAAATCAACCTAACGCTCGTCCAATAGTTTTTTTAATATTGGGCGACATTCTACTAGACCTAACAAAATATTCTCAGCCGACGATTTCGCATAAACCATACGACTTCTGAGGCTTTCAAGCTCATTACTTTGGCAGACCTGATTGACGGAACTTTTAGGTATTTACGGACTGTTAGATTTAGAAAGGTGTACGTGCTTAAGCCCCTCTTTTAATCGCTCAAAATGGGACTTTAGCTCTTTGTGGTCAGGGTGACACTCAAAATTATCAATTAAAGATTGATAATACCGTGCTCGCTCAGGGCCCAGCTCGTCTGAATCATCCTCGTTAGATTTACTATATGCGACAGCATTTTTAGCTGTATAGATTAGATAATCAAATTGGCACGCAATTACTTCCAGCTGCTTACGTGAAGCTTCAATAATTTCAGTTTCTTTAGAAGCATCTTTGATAAATTCCAAGTTGAGAATAATTCTTGATTTACACACTTCCAAGCTATCAAGGGACTGCTCGCAAGGCTGCCCCATCAATATATTCTTTATGCTTCTTGTATATGCAGCTTCTAGACTATCAACGTCCTTAATTAGATCCGGCATCAGATTTACCTCAAAACGATTAATTGATTTTTTTCGTAGTTTAAAAAACGAAAAAGCTATCACGCCAAAAAATGAAAGCGTACTCACCGTTAAAACACAACTGAAGCTAAAACTCAGGACAGATATAGTTGCGTCAAAATCCCTGCGTATTGCAAACTCTACCCCCACTAACAGGGCAATAAGCACCCAAAAACCTAAAAATATTTTGCAGTAGCGCTCCAACCATCCGTCGATCTGTTTAAAAATACCGTTTTTCATAAATCATTCCGTTTCCCTTAAGTCAGATATTGTATCGGCAGGCTAACATTAATGTTAAGGGTTTATTCTTTTTGTGAACTCGGTCTATAATAATAGAAAGCTAAAATCTCAGAATCATTCTTAGTCGTGCGACATTTAACTATAGCTATAGGGATATAAATGAGCAAAAATCATAACCGATTATCTTTAGGTGTAAACGAGTATGAACTTGAAGCCATTGCCGAAATATATAGATCAATAGTACTCACTGATAACGAGAAGTTTGAGAGTCAAATGATGGTTGTGCACATTTCTGAGGGTATATTATTCAAGCGCAACATTCGATTCAAATTAAGTGGTGGGAATGCATGGTTAGCCGAGAATCCTAATGCTCCCTTTTTTACTCAGTTTTTATACAGCATATGTCTCTTAGATACAGACGCGCGTATAGCTATTCTAAGGGCTGTAAAAAATCAACCCGATTCTTTTTAACTCACCGACAGTCAAACTAACGGTTTTTTGATGGGCTTCGATCCGGTCAAGTAGAAGAAAATCAATTACATCCAGACTGGTTTGACTTTTCTTTGTTTCATAATCTTTAAAATGAAAGCTATATTCGAAATTGAGCTTAATTTTTAAGCTCAGCATTGCTGGATATAGAGAATAAGAACTTAATATTTCCTCATTTTTAAATATAAACTCTTCTAAGCCTCTAATTAAAATTAACAAGCTCTTATTTAAATTTTCAAGCTCACCCGCTTCAACCAAAACTAACTGTCCCACGATGAGCTGCTGATGTAAATCTTTCACCTGCTCTTGATGACTCTCCGCACGCGATAAAATTCGCTCAATATCCAACTTTTCTTCTTTAGGTACAACTTGTCGTATAAATTGCTTTTTCAAAAGTTGCGCTAATCTTTTCATTCAATAGAAATCCGTTGCCCGTAAGAAATGTATCTAAGATATTCCATTTCAATATATTAAGGACACTATAATTGTGCGCAGCTTTAGAAGCAACACAATTAAACGGTATTTTATCAACAGTGTGCCGAGGATTTTGATCAATCAGATCGTGAACAGCTAGCCATTCTGCTGTACTAAAAAAGTTACATTGTCTGCACCTAATTTTATTTCTTCAAGCTTGTAGAACCACTTGGTGTATGCCTCTCGCATTTCGTTCATATAGTTGTATCTGTCGTAAACCTCCATAACACCACCAAATTTGTGCCCCAACATTTTTTCGGCTGCCGGCAATTGCACAAACTCAGACCAATTAGAACGGGCCGTTCGTCTCAAGTCATGAATTGTAAAATGTTCGAGAGTATATTTATATCGGCGCAAGCAATACTGAACAATTCCATAAGGCAATGAAATTTGGAAATTCTCTGCACAAGGCTCTGGGTTCGGGCCCTTATTTCGGTCTTTTGTGAACATCCAGCGTTTTGAATCAGAAATATTAAATGCGGCTTGAATGTACGGAACGATCTCTTTAATCAAAGGCCTGATTATCGGCTGCGGATTTGTCGAGCGGCTTATCTTGTTCAACTCAGGTGGTACAGTCCAGGTCATCGAGTCGAAATCAAAGTGATTTCTCTCAGCCAATCTTAGCTCCGACGCTCGACAACCAAAAAATAAACAGAGGTAAAAAAATAATTTATTTTTCGTCGCCATATTCGACTCCTCGGAAGCTAATAACGCATAGTAAATATCCGTTTTACTCAATGTTCGATCGCGTTTAACTTTTTTTGCTCCGATAAACGCCGGTGTGACATTAACTAGAACGTTTGTTTTAATTAATTCACGTCTCTCACACCATGTAGCACACTGTCTCAATTCAGTGGCAATAGTTGCGCTCGTAGCTTCGCGTTTATTTTTTATACCTTCCAATAAATCTAACCAGGTATTGAGATTAATATCATCCCAATACAACTTTCCCAATTTGGGGAATATCCAGTTTTCGAAACGTCGGATGACTTGGGTGTGGCGTTTTTTGGTTTGTTTGGCGCTTTTTTCGTACCACAAGATACAAACCTCTGATACGGTGAGTTGATTCTGGTTACTCAGCTTGTCTCCTAAACGCTTTTTGCGTGGATCGATGCCCTTTTTAACCCACGCCTTAACCTCTGAAACCATCCCTCTGGCTTGTTTTAATGTCAATTCTGGATAATTGCCTATATCGTACCAGACTTCTTCATATCCTCTAGCCCTGGCTGGGTTTGCTATACGGAATCTTAGTTGAAATGTAACCACACCATTTTTTGATACACGTGCAGACATTGAATCTCGGTCTGATTTGATAATACGTTTGGGGTGATTTTTATTTGTGACTGACTTTAGCCACGCGTCTGTAAGCGGCATTTTTATTGGTCCTCTGGTTATTTTGTGTAGATCGGTCGGCTAACCGAGGTGAGATCACTCGTGATCTACACACTGGTCTACACAGTTTGAAATGTGCTATCTAACACGATTTAAAACTAACTAGAGTTTGAAACTATCAGAAATAATCAATAAAACAAAAGCTTACAAATGTTTTGACGCGAAATAACGCGATTTAATTTAATATAATTTAGCTAACATCATTTATGTGCGCAATAATAGAGAAGTTACGTATCTTGTTGAATTTTTTCAATTTTAAAGCTCGTTTACTCTTAAAAAACCGTACTGATCTACACACTGATTTACACAAAACTTAAAACAGCGATTTTATTTTAAATAGCACGATTCTACGTTATAAAATAATTCATGCATTATACTTATATACTCAATACTATAAAGAGACATTTACTATTCGTTTCATGAATGGGGTTGATATATCAATAAAAATTAAATATATAACTATCTTCCAACTCTCTACTGACCCCAAACCTTTGAAAACCAGAGTTTGATCTTAGTGTTTAGCTTCTCGAGGTCTTTTGACTTGTCAATATTGGCAGCGACAATTCGCAAGGCGTTTATTGAAGAGTCAACTCCACCTTAATTTATAAAACAATTTATTTCTGACTTATTTTAGAATTTTTAAGTTAAACAGAGCCAGACCACCCAGTCAACGTAAGCGTCAACCAACGAACTATCCTGCTATCCCTTGTGATAACTGCTCATTAAGCTTTTTTTTAATTGGGCAAAATGTTTGCGTAACTCTAATTTGTCTGGATGTAAATCAAAATTATTGACTAAATTGCTCGCATGTTGCTGCTTTTCAAACGCTTCGGTTTGTTGCGTATCTGTCATACGCTTGCTATCCGACAAGGCTTTTTGGGCAACAAAAATAAGATATTCGTAATGAAAAAACAGCCGATCAAGCTGTTTATTGGCATCAATAAGGGTGGCGGAGTTGGGGAAAAACAAAACAATGTTTTCTAACTCAAGCTGAACTTTTAATTTGAGTGTTTTATTTTTTGCTATCGCTGCGGCGGCATCTGTATTATTTAAACTTTGGGCAATTGACGACTCAAAAGACTTTTCTAACTCATCAATATTTTTTATTACATCAAGAAACAACTGAGTTTTATAAATTTGTATCGAAGCATTGCGATTTCTGAAATAAGAGACAAAAGAAACCGAAGCCAATACGATTATCCCAGAGCCGATAAGTGAAATAAAAAATATTAAGCTGTTTTCAAGTTTTAGCGCTCTATCCCACGCCAGAAACTCGCTATGAACCAAAATTTCAATCACAGCAGCTAACAAAAGTATAATAGCTGGCATCAACAAATAATAACCGCAAGCTTTGAGCAGATTATCAAGTTGAATAAACTTAGTAACTTTCATAGGTAAAAATTCCTTATTTTTGTTATTCATCCTTTATCGGCCAAGTTCAACAGAATTTTAACACTTTTTTATCTGACCATATAATTGCCATATTTTACTGACAATTATATAAGTTTGTTTTGGTAAATGGTCGCACTTATCTGTAAACCTTAGCAGTCTGTCACAAATTGATGTTATAAACTCTCTATCAGTCTAATTAACCTTTCTACCGTATTTTTGTGTGATGATATTCGATCAATTAATACAAAATTCATAATGTCTATATTGGCTTCGCCCGATTCGGACCTTAGGTGTTTAAAATGAAACTGGTACTCAAAATTTATTCGCGCTAACAAAGTATTTAATTGCCCCAAATTTTCTTTGTTAATGTTTTTAGAGTCGCTGCAAAAGATTTTAAGTTGAGGTAACAAGTGTTCTAAATTTAACGTCAAAGGCGAAATGTCAGTTTTGCTTTTAGAATGCAAGCTAGCAATTTCTATTTGGCTTAATAACGACTCTAATAAACAAGCATGATCCAGCAGTTGTTTTTGAATTGAAGCTGAGGAACATTGCTGCCGCGGCCGGCCCAAAAAAATCCAACTAATTGTGTCATTTAGGTATTTAGTCAATCGCTTCATTGCTACTGTGTTTTTCCTTATTGTTACAAACGCGTAAATACTTTAAATTGAATATAATCAAATAAAATTACATGTACAAACTATTAAACAACTTTTTAATTTACAGTCTTCTTTTAGTCTTTTAAGAGTGCCAAGACTAGCGTTTGATTATTAACTCTGCTTTACTTGAGGTATCTTTTTAACTTTGTTGGCGGAGTGTATGCGTGTTTTAAGGCAGTTTCATAATATCTCAACGAATCAATCACTTACATTCAAAGAAAAAGCAGATCAATTATTAGTTTTAGGTTTGCAAATATTTGATCTAGACATTGGTATTATTAGCAAAATCGAAAACTCTGTGTATTTCGTCGAGTATGTTGCTTGCCATAATAACGAGGTAGAGGTTGGCACCCAGTTTGACGTTGAAAACACCTATTGTGTGCATACCTTAAATGCGGGACACGCTTTGTATTTTAACCAAGCGAGCACGAGTGAAATTGCCCGTCACCCTTGTTACCAAGAATTTAAACTTGAATCATACATAGGCGCCCCGATAATCGTAGACAATAACATTTATGGTACTGTGAATTTCAGCGCTGTCGAACCAAGCCAAACATTCAGTGAAGAGTCTATCGATTATATCGAGTTGTTTGCGCTTTGGTTAGGCTCGGAGTTGGCTCGTCTGTCCTATATTCAGCAATTACGCAAACAATCACAAAGTCTTAATAAGTTAGAATCTGTTGCTAATATTGGCACTTGGGAAGTTAATTTATTATCAAATACAATTTATTGGAGTCCGAAAACAAAAGCACTTCATCAAGTAGCGCCCGACTACCAGCCAAATTTAGAACAAGCAGTTAACTTTTTTCCAGAAGACGGCAGCCGAGAGCGCATCACAGCTGCGGTTGAAGAAGGTATTAATAATGGCACACCTTGGAATTTAGAGGTCAAATTTATTGGCGCAAAAGGAAAACACATGTGGGTTTGCGCCCGTGGTCAAGCTGAGTTTGTGAATGGTGAGTGCGTTCGTTTATTTGGTACCTTTCAAGATGTCTCTGAGTCAGTTGCGCTTCGTGCTAAAATTGAGCAGCAAAAAAATGATGCTGAATTTTTGTTATTAGAAAGAACTCAGCTTATCGCTAAAATCAGCCACGAGATACGCACCCCACTCAATGGCATTATTGGCATGCTGGTCGCCGCACTCGATAAACAGCAAGATCCCCAGCAACTAGCAAAAAAGTTAAAGGTCGCCCTACGTAGCTCAGACGTATTACTCTCTATTGTGAATGATGTTTTAGATTTTTCTAAAATACATCACGGTGAATTAAAACTAGAGTATGCGCATTTTCCGCTGAAACGGGTATTTGCAGATGTAACTTCGTTATTTATGCCACTGGCTATCAATAAAAACCTAAATTTCAAAACTGAACTCAAGATAGATAATGAATGTTATGTGTATTCTGATCCCACACGGTTAAGCCAAATTATCTCTAACTTGCTTAGCAACGCTATAAAATTCACAGAGTCAGGCACAGTTGTTTTAACAGCCAACGTCAGTAAAAAAAATGATTTTCATCAATTGACCTTTAGTGTTCAAGATTCAGGCATAGGTATGCAAACTGATACGTTAAATTCGTTATTTAAACCATTCAGTCAGGGTAATGATAATATTACAGCGCGCTTTGGTGGTACTGGTTTAGGTTTGTCTATCGTTAAAGAGCTTTTAGATATGATGGATGGCGACATTCAAGTCACCACCACTTATGGTCATGGGTCTAATTTCAGTGTTAAATTGAAGCTACCGCAAGGACACGGAGAAAAAACGCTATCCATTAAGCAAAAAGTCGATGATGAACTATTGGTTGGCGCCGCAAAGTTATCAACTTTAGTGGTTGATGATAACGAGATAAATCGTTTGGTATTAGAGGCATCTCTGCAAAAATTTAACATTCAATGTGACTTTGCTGTGGATGGATTAGATGCCTACAATAAATGCAAACAAAACATTTATGATCTGGTGTTTATGGATAGCGTCATGCCAGAAATGACGGGACCTGAAGCCGCCAAAGCCATACGTACTGATGCTTTGTTGCCGCCCCACGCAAAAATAGTCGCTTTATCCGCCAATACATCCGAAGCGGATAAATTAGAGTGCCGGAATGCGGGCATGGATATATTTTTGAGCAAACCGATTCAACAGCCAAAGTTAGCTCAAGCCATCTTAGCGGTAATATTAAATAAACAAAAAAATAACTGACAGATTAGCCTGTTAATTTAACCTTTTTCTGCCATACTGAAAGCGTAGATTATACATTGCCACTTAGGATTAACGTTTAATTTGAGGCACTTAAAATGGATGTATTTGTTATTTTCTATCGGGTGACTGCTCGTAATCAGAACAAAAGCTGCTATATGGATGTTTGGCTGCGTGATATTACCCTTCAAGGCGCACGCATTAATGGCCAGCTTCAAGTGCGATCTTTGGGTTATGAGATTGAGCACTGCTACGGTGAATTAGAAGTTTCACGCGAACAAATTCTAAAATATCCAGACACGGCTAAAGCTAAATACCACGAAGCGCGTTTAATGGGCGTTGCTTACACGATTGCTGATCATCCAGACAACATATACATTGATTCACCTAACCAAACCACAACAGATAAAACGACTTAATTCGGGCACTCTATTTGCACAGAAGGTAATTTGTCAACTACCGACGGTAGTGCTCGTTTGGCGCTGGTTCGATTTAAAAATGCTTTAACTAAAAGTAACCCACTGCCGGTTACAAGTGCGCTGAAAGCAAGCAAAAGCAATTCATTTGCAAATAACTGACCACCTGAAATCAAGCTCGCCATCAATAAAAATAACGGTACGCCATACAGATAACCGGCTCCAGAAACCAGATTGTCTTCGCTCACAGCGATAGTCACTTCTTCACCGGCAACAACCTCCTTTTCACAAACCACTAATACCTGGTTTTTTCGTCGCGTCATCGCCCTTGCCAATAAACCCGTGCCACATTCAGAGTTATGCTGACAACTTGAACAAGTGGTTTTAATTTGCGTTTCAACCCAAATTAATTGGCTGTCATACCGTTCTAACACACGGGCTTTTTCATACAACATGGTTTATTTCCAGCGAATCGAATTTAATAACCGCTCAGCCGTTTGCGGCGGAATTTTACCCACTAACGTCACTTCGTGTTGCCGCATGGGTAGCGATAAATAGGTAATTGCGCCAGAGTTTAACATCATTGGCTGAATACTTTCTTGTTGATTTAACGGCCGCATATAGATGGAACACCATACGATACCATCCGACAGCATCATATAATCAACAATTTCTCGTCCTCCTAATAAATAGTGACGATCGAGTTTTACCGGACTAAAGCCTTTTGGCACCCAATGTATCTGCCAATCTAAGTCTGCCATCGTTTTACGTTTTTTGACAGAGTAAGGTTCGGGCAAATCAGCTTCAGCAACTTCATTAATTAGTACATTACTCTCTTCAGTCACCTGCAAGTTAGACACTTGAATTTGCTCTAACACCTCACCTTCATTGGAAACCACAGCTGATTTTAACATCAATCCGGTCTCTTCATGCACCCAAATCCAATAATGATATCTATCATCTTGGCGTGACAAAATTCTAATTAATCGTGCGGGTAATCCAGCAACTCGACTTTTTCCAACGACATGTAAATCGTATGATGCTTGAATCACTTTGGGATCAGCGGACAATACTTCGGGCAACGGACTATCGGCAATAGCACCTTTAATGCTAAAAGCGGCTTCTTCTGGCTGTAGGTAAGTAACAACATCACCAACACGGATCATTTGCTGACCCGGACCATTTAATGCCGTTAATATTTCTATTTCTTTATCATCAACGAGGCCATGAAACCACCGCCAAGGGGTCGCTTTATTGCCGCTGACAACGACAAAAGACATTTCGTAATTGAGTTTTTTTACTGCTTGTTGCATTTTTTTTATCCATTTAGCACCGTTTGTCTGTTCGGCCTGTAATGAAAAAGAAAACAACAAGGAAAAAACAAGCCACCTGACCAAAGTGGTGAGGTGGCTTATATTGGATAATGAATATTTTAGCATGCTGCGCTTAATGCTGAGTTACTGGTTCCTGAGATAGGTCTAGCGTATCACGGGTTGCAACTTCTCGCACCTTAAGTTGTTGAGCATGATCCATAATATAACTGTTAATTCGCTGACGCTGACGCTCGGCATCATACGAAGATACCTGTGGGTAGGTTTCAACTTGCTGCATACTAACTGGGTCTAGATTACCCCCAACAGGTAAAGTTTGAATCAGTGGTTTAGGTACCTCAACCGGACTATCAGATGAATCAACCTGCAAACCAACCACTAAAGCGGCAGCAAATGAAGCAGCTAACCCATATTGCATTGCAGGTCGAAAAATCGAAATGACCTTATTATTTTTACGCCGGGCTGGTGCAGCGGAATCATTAAAGGTTGCATTGTGTTTCGCATTAGGTGCTAAAACAACAGGCTCTTTATCAATTGCTTCAGCGATTTTGGCCGATAAATCAAGGTCAATTTGCGCCGGTAAATCATTTCTCATGGCATCACCGATGAGATTGTAGCGGCCAAAACATCCGGCCATTTTATTATCCTGCTTAAGCTTATCAATCACATGATTATCATCACACTGATTGTCAACAAAAGCAGAAATGTTTTCTTTCAGTTTTGAATTCATACTCTCTTCACTTATCCAACAACAAATTTAATTTAAAGATCCCAGCACAGCTAGATTATTAGCGAGCCAACATAGGCTGCAGATTATTATCAATTGCTTCCCGCGCCCGAAAAATTCTTGAACGCACTGTGCCGACCGGACAATCCATTACCTGAGCAATTTCTTCATAGCTCATGCCATCCACTTCACGCAGAGTAATTGCCGTTTTTAAGTCGTCCGGCAAAGTATCTATGGTGTTATAAATGACTTTTTTAATGTCGTCCGACATCAGGAGTCCTTCCGGTGAACCATTCACTCTTAGCGCATCTGCGCTATCGATAAACTCAGCATCACCAATATCAATATCGTTTACGGCCACTTTGCGAGCTTGTGATGCGATATAATTTTTTGCACTGTTCACCGCAATTCGGTACAACCAAGTATAAAATGCACTATCACCGCGAAAACCGGGGATCGCCCGATAGGCTTTTATAAAAGCTTCTTGCACTACATCAGCAACATCACCAGGGTGTTTAACATAGCGAGACACTAAATTAGACACTTTGTGCTGATATTTTTGCACAAGCAGATTAAACGCTTGTTTGTCGCCGCGCTGAACTCGTTCAACCAATTGTTGGTCACTAATCTCAGGCTTCATTATGACCTGCGCTCCTGTATCTACTTAAATCTTGTACTAAAATAAATTCTATTGTTTTGTTTTATGCTCTAATAGACCGACAGTGATTTAAAAAGTTCTAAAATTTTTATTTATCTGTAAAATCGATATCTAAAGCCCTTGTTAGTGAACTCACTGACCCACTTTAACCAACAGCAAGAAAATTGATTATGAAACAAGCTCCGCATGAGCACAAGTGTGACGTTTTAGTTATTGGTGCCGGTGCCGCAGGCTTAACTCTAGCCCTGCGATTAGCCAGCAAAGCCAATATTATAGTGTTAAGTAAAGCTAAACTTAAAGAAGGTTCAACCTATTATGCCCAAGGCGGAATAGCGGCAGTATTTGACAAGGACGACAGCATAGAATCTCATGTGCAAGATACTCTGATAGCCGGTGCCGGATTATGTGACGAAAAAACCGTACGTTTTACCGCGGAAAAGGCCAAACAAAGCCTCGAAACTTTAATCAGTTACGGGGTACCGTTTGACACCATTCCCGGCGAAGATGGTAAACAAAAATACCACCTAACTCGCGAAGGCGGACACAGCCACAGACGGATCCTACATGCCGCCGATGCCACTGGCAAAGCAGTGCAAAAAACCTTAATCCGAAGTGCCAAATCACATCAAAGCATTCGTATATTTGAGCGTTATAATGCAGTTGATTTAATCACTGCAAAAAAATTAAAACAAGCTCATAAACAAGTTTATGGTGCTTATGTTTGGAACCGTGATAGCGAACAAGTTGAAGTGATTAAAGCCGCTAAAGTCATTTTGGCAACTGGCGGAGCGAGTAAAGTATATCAATATACGTCTAACCCAGATATCGCCAGCGGTGATGGGATTGCAATGGCATGGCGCGCCGGTTGTAGGATCGCCAATATGGAATTTAACCAATTTCATCCAACCTGTTTGTTTCACCCGGATGCCCGCAACTTTTTATTAACCGAAGCCCTGCGCGGTGAAGGCGCTTATTTAACTCGCCCGGACGGAAGTCGCTTTATGCCAGATTTTGATGACAGAGCCGAATTAGCGCCACGCGACATTGTTGCTCGAGCGATCGACTTCGAAATGAAGCGTTTAGGGGCAGACTGCATGTATTTAGACATCACCCATAAACCTAAAGATTTTATTAAACATCATTTTCCAACCATTTATAAACGCTGCAAACAGTTTGGGATTAACATGAGTAAAAGTCCAATCCCTGTGGTACCCGCAGCACATTATACTTGCGGTGGGGTCATGACGAATCTAAACGGGCAAACAGATATCGAAAACCTTTATGCCATTGGTGAAGTTGCCTATACGGGATTGCATGGTGCCAACCGAATGGCCAGCAATTCCTTATTAGAGTGTTTGGTATTTGCCGAAGCAGCTGCAACCAACATTCTTCAGTCTGGTTTTGATGTGTCTAAATTCCCCACGATCCCAGCTTGGGATGAAAGTAAAGTCTCTGATAGTGATGAAGAAGTGGTGATTCAGCATAATTGGCACGAGCTTAGATTATTAATGTGGGACTATGTGGGCATAGTGCGAACCAACAAACGATTGGAGCGCGCATTGAGGCGTATAGAGCTACTGCAACAAGAGGTTGACGAATATTACGCCAACTTTAAAGTCAGCAATAACCTGCTTGAGTTAAGAAACTTATTAGATGTTGCCGAGCTCATTGTAAAATGTGCAATGCAACGAAAAGAAAGTCGCGGGTTGCATTACAATTTGGATTACCCAAACACTGCAAAAGATGCCAAACCCAGCATTTTAGTGCCCGACTCTTAATATTTTTATGGTTCGGCGCAGCCGACTCTGCGCTTGTTTATCTAACATATCTGGGGCAAACAAAAGACTTTTTTGCCCCATCCTTAACCAAATCCAGTTATTTAGATAACAAGAATTTTTATTAATTAAAAAACGCTCGTCACCAACCATAAAATAAGCTCTAAAAGTTTCTACTTTGAGATAATAATCACAACTGATTTGTTGTTGCTGTATTTGCCGCATAAAGCCAATTGTTAAAATTAATAATCCCAACATAGCCCCACAGAGCAGACCAAGGTGATTCACTTCGATTAACAGACACCAAGCCATTACGGCAAATAATCCACCAACATAATAAGATTTTAAGCGTCCGGGACGACTTTTAATCAGATAATATTGCGCCATTTAACGTATGAATTTTTTTAATCAACGCCGCGAATTCGGCATCTTCACATTTTTCATGTCCCATAAACCAAGCAAAGAGTTGCGGATCGTCCCCTTCTAACAAACGCTGAAAAGTCAACTTTTCTTGATCTGGCAAGTCAGCATAATGTTTTTCTACAAAAGGCATTAAAATAACGTCTAGCTCAAGCATACCGCGGCGGCACGCCCATCGAGTTCTGGCCTGACTTTGCATAAAATATATCCTATTTGTTATCTATTTGTCGTCTAAGTATATACGCCCCTTGCGCTATGCTACAATGCCCCCACACTAATAGGCATGGTTTTCAATATAAGGTTTATTTATGTCGCAACAAGTTGTAGCTTTACAAAACTGGCAGGCCATTAAAGCCACTGGTGACGACGCCTGCCAATTTTTAAATAGTCAATTAACCTGTGATCTCACTGCTTTGGCCAAAGATCAAGCCACTTTTGCCAGTCATTGTGACGCTAAAGGCAAAGTATGGGCTCAGTCATTTATTTTAAACCTACCCGAGCAGTATTGGCTGTTTCAACATCAAAGCAGCATTGATAAATCGCTGCAAAACTTCAAAAAGTTTTCAGTTTTTTCAAAAGTCGAGTTTAGTGAAGCCGTTCAGCCCTACCAGTTTTACGCGTGGCTAAATGCACCACTAAATCTACTCTTGCACGAAACTCAAGAAAAAGACGACTTGGTGATCGTTCGCATGAGCGAATCGATCCACTTAATTGCGGCTAAATCGGCTGAAAAAGTAAGCGAATTTACTGAGCAGCCAATCAGCGATGATCAGCAAGGTTTTATTAAAGCGCTCAGCGACGATTTAATACCATTTTTAGGCAGTACTGAGTTGCAACAAAAGTATGTCCCACAAATGTTAAATGCCCATGCAATCAAAGGCATCAGCTTTAAAAAAGGCTGTTATATGGGGCAAGAAACCGTGGCTCGAATGCGCTATCGCGGTGGCCTTAAAAAAGCAACTTATGCATTTAATGGCGCAGGAAAAATAGCGCCCGAAACCAATTTAGAAGTGGCCCTAGGTGACAGTTGGCGACGCGCTGGCGAAGTCATATTGAGTCATTATGATGCCGCTTCAGACACCAGTTTGGGTATGGCTGTTTTGCCTATCGACTCAGACACAAACGCAACATTCAGAGTAAAGGATAATGACAGCCAAAAGGTTCAACTGTCCGCTCTGCCCTACTCACTAGACTACGAGGAAAGCAAATGAAAATAGCAGCTAATACAGTTGTCGCCATGCACTATGAAGTAAAAAAACAAGGTGAAAACGAAGTGATAGATTCATCAAAAGGCGGTGAGCCATTATCTTTTATCTATGGCAAAGGTTTTTTAATTCCAGGTTTAGAACAAGCGATGCAAGATAAAGAAGCAGGTGACAGTTTTTCTGCCGTGATTGATCCAAGCAGTGCATACGGTGAATATCACGAAGCTTTATCACAACGTTTACCGATTGATGTATTTGATCATATTGATGAAATTCATGAAGGTATGACATTGCGCGCGGACACAGATCAGGGTCAACAGTCTGTTATCATCACTAAAATCGAAGACGATTTTGTCACTGTTGATGGCAATCATCCGCTGGCAGGTTTAACGTTAGAGTTTGATGTGAATGTTGTTTCTGTTCGCGAAGCAACTGAAGAAGAACTTGCGCACGGTCATGTACACGAAAAAGCATCAAGCTGTTGTGGTGACGACAAAAGCGATTGCTGTGACTAGGTGAATTCGCTAGTAAGGCAGCGGTGTTCCGCGCCAATGTAATAAGTGTCCAGAGTCAGCTACCGTTAACTGATCAACTATTTGATCGATTCGTTTCGCTGTCTGCTCTGGACTGTATAATCGCTGTGCTGAGATGTTTTTTTGAAATGGCTTAGACAATTGGCTGTCTGTTGTGCCTGGATGTAAAGCCACTAAGATATTTTTAGGGTAGTTTCTAGCCCATTCAATCGAGGTTGTTTTCACTAACATATTTAAAGCCGCTTTGCTGGCTCGATAACTATACCAACCGCCTAACTTATTATCAGTAATACTGCCCACCATAGCCGACAATGCGATAAAAATGGTTTTATATCGGCGGGTAGATACACTATCAGCCGCTTTAAGTAAGTTGAGATGAGCGATAAAATTTGCTTCTAGGTTTGCTTGTATGCCTTTTAAACTGACCTCTTGCAGCGATTTTTCGGCTTTAACCTGGTTATTAGATAAAAACCCACAGGTGTTTAACCAGATATCCACCTGCAACGCTTGCTGGTTTATGTACTTTACCAAAGGTTCAACGGCTGACTCATCACTTAAGGATACCTGATACCAGTGCATTCGCTGCTTAAACATCTGCTGTGACGGTGATCGACTTATCAATAAAAACTCATGCGTTGGAAATTTCGTGAACCATATTTGAGCAATGGCTTTAGCGATTGCACCGCTCGCACCTGCAATAACAATACAAGGTTTCATTTCGCACTCCGTAAATAAGATATTAACGAAAACTCATAATCAATAGATCAGTTCGACTCACACCCAAATAACAGGTAAACTTCTGGCAAATAAACCTTCATGACTCAACACTCTAATGACTGATAAAACTCAAATTGTATTAGCAACCGGCAACGCCGGCAAAGTTGCTGAGCTACAGCAGATGTTAAGTGACAGCCCGTTTGATATTGTTTCGCAAAAAAGTCTAAATGTACCGGATGCAATTGAAGATGGTTTATCTTTTATCGAAAACGCAATAAAAAAAGCCCGCAATGCGTGCTTGCATACGGGATTGCCAGCCATTGCTGATGATTCAGGTTTAGAAGTTGATTATTTAAAAGGTGCGCCTGGCATCTACTCTGCTCGTTATGCTGGTGAAAATGCCAGCGATCAGGACAATATAGACAAACTAATGGCGGCGTTAAGCTCAGCCCCGGCGGATCAACGCCATGCAAGATTCCAATGTGTTTTAGTCTATTTGCGCCATGCCGAAGATCCCACTCCGATTGTCTGCCATGCGAGTTGGCCAGGGCTAATAGCCGAGCAGCAAAATGGTTTAAACGGCTTTGGGTATGATCCAATATTTTATCTGCCAGAGTACCAATGCACATCGGCCGAACTAGAAAAGTCGTTTAAAAACCAAGTCAGCCATCGCGGCCAAGCATTGAAAAGGTTGGTAGCCGCTCTGAACACATTAGGGGGCCACAGCTAAATGCAGCACCCCCCGCTCAGTTTATATATTCATATTCCCTGGTGTGCTCAAAAGTGTCCGTATTGTGACTTTAATTCACACGCGGTTAAACAAGGGATCCCAGAACAAGAATATGTGCAAGCTTTGACTCTCGATTTACAAACCGATGCGCATTTAGCGGCTTCACGCCCCTTACAAAGCATATTTTTTGGTGGTGGTACACCCAGTATATTTAGCGCGGCCAGCATTGCCGCCATTTTAAAACAAGTAAAAAATAATTTTAGCCTAACTGACGATTGCGAAATCACGCTAGAAGCCAACCCAGGGACGTTAGACAACCAAAAATTATCGGCTTTTGCAGAGGCTGGCATTAATCGTTTTTCGATCGGTGTGCAGAGCTTTCAAGCGGCTAAATTAAACAAACTCGGCCGGATCCATAATCCTCAACAAGCGATAGCAGCCGCGCAGACTGCGGCTAAGTTAACAATTAAAAGTTTTAACTTAGATTTAATGCATGGTTTACCTGAGCAAAACATGCAAGATGCGCTGGCAGATTTACAACAAGCGATCGATTTACAGGCACCGCATATTTCTTGGTATCAATTAACGATAGAGCCTAACACGCTATTTGCTTCACAACCGCCTAAATTACCACAAGACGAGGTGCTTGCTGATATCCAGCAAGCTGGTCAGGCACTGCTTGCTGCAAACGGCTACCACCAGTACGAAGTCAGTGCGTACAGTAAAAAAGGATATCAAAGCCAGCATAATCTAAATTATTGGCGTTTTGGTGATTATCTAGCGGTTGGTTGTGGTGCCCATGGCAAAATCACTCAACCCGAGCAAGAACGCATTTTACGTTACGAAAAAATCAAACATCCTAAAGGCTATCTAGCAGCTGATAACTTCGTATATAAAAGCCACTCTGTGGCGATAGAAGACAGAGCCTTTGAGTATTTTATGAATCGCTTTCGTTTACTTGAGGCTTGCCCGGTCGATGAGTTTACCCGCTTAACAGGATTACCTTTCACACAGGTTGAAAGCCAGATAGACACCGCATTATCACGCGACTTATTAACTCTGCGCTTAAAAAATAATAGCCAATATTTACAAGTCACAGAACGTGGTCAAAGATATTTAAACGATTTACTCGCGTTATTCATTTGACGATTTTTTGTCTCGCTTCGTGCGATAACTAAAATGCCGATACGGAAACCATTTGTGTATCCAAATAAATTGGATACACAAGATCACCAGCAATAAAACAACCACAATTAACAAAATAGTCTGAAAGGACAAATCGGTACAGGTGTTTAGAATAATCACAAGCAAAATAGGTAACATGATAGCCGAAACCGACAACATCATGACGAATTTGGAGATAAGCTTTGCGCGTTTGTCCTCGGGTAGCTGCACCATATAAATTGCACCTTATATAATAAGTGAATTACATTCGATACAGCTGAATGAGTCCGTTATTGAATTTTTCTGACAACTCTAATCAGTGCGTTGCTAGTTTTTAGGTGTTGGGTATTACTTCCTTCTTTAAACTGCACGGCCCATACCAAGTCGTCTGCACTACTTCCTGAGTCACCAAAAACTGGCGTACTAGTCCAGTATACATCATTTTTGGTTGATGGAAATAGGCTTATATTTACAGCAGGTTGCGCGCAACTACGCTCTATTATACTCATCAACTCTTTGATATTTGGCAGCCGCCAATCATCATAACCAGCAAACGTTAAACCCTCTGCGGCTTTGAGTGAGTTTTGCCAATTTAATAACATCGGCGATTCTAAACAACTGGCACTGTCTTGATCCCAGCTTTCACCATAACTACAGACAGACCACATGAGCCCTGTCCGACTATCAGTAACAGTACCATTTTCGCTATCCAGATTAAAATCTTCAACAATTACCGTTGGGGATATATCCGCTGAACAAAAACTAAACGCATGCCAAGGCTTAATCATCAATACACATGCAAAAAATATTTGATAGTTACGCATACTTATCTCACTAAAATTAAATGTAGCGGGGAGCCTTTAACATATGAAGCTTCATCACCTGACGCTAAATTAACCGCCCAAGCTCGGTTGGTGGACGGACTATCTTCATTCTGCACACCAAATAAAGCAGGTGTTGATGTCCAATACGCAGTATTTGTTTTTGCATGCTCAGGCCATATAATGTCAGCGTTTGCTGCGCGTGCAAGTTTATCGCTGGTACGTGAGTAGTTTAAAATAGAAACTAATTCACGAACAGTCGGCAGTCTCCAATCACTTCCACCGCATAATTGCAATTGGTTCACTGCAGCTTGATACGTTTGAGTATCGCAAGAAGCCAAAGCTGCATCACAGGCCGCACTGCTGGAGTTTTGCACCCCAGGATCGCCGCCAGCCATTTCTACATCGTTATACCAAGTATAAGTGTGAGTATGAGCACGTAGCCCTGTCGTAGTTTTAATTTCCCAAATCAGCCCTGTCACATTATCCCGAATACACACGGCAGCGGCAATCGCATCACTGGTCGGCTGGGTCCAAGGCAGTTGCTCACCATTTGCGTCTATGAGTGACAAATCAAACGCATTTTCACCTTCGCCTTGTTTTTTGAAATCGCTGTCAGTTGCGGCAATATCCCGACCAAAATCTCCGTCTTGCCCCGGAAATTGAGTTAAGCCACAACTCACTCTATTACTGCGACTATCTGCGCATTCAGATACGCCTGTATCGTTAATACCGTCAAAGTCTGGTATCGGTAAAACCGTCACAGTTACACTGTCGGTATCACTGAGCTGAGAGCTTCGGTTAGTGGCTTTAAACTGAAACGAATAATTTTCTATCTGATTGGTTGTTGGCGCAAGAGTATATGCATCTGTTGATGACGAACGACTTATTTCTAAGGTTTTTGGTCCGGCTAACTGTCGCCATTCATAACTTGGGTTATCAGCGTTATCCACGTTTGCAGACAAAAAGATACGCTCACCTTCATATAAAACCTGATTGTTACCTGCATTAACAATAGGCGCTGTTTGACTGACAGGTAATATTTCCAGGACTTTTGTCTTGCTCGTCGTTAACCCACCGGTATCTTCCACTTCAAAACTTAGCTGAATACTGGCGATGGTTGAACCCAGGTTTACAAATTGTCCAGCACTCACTTCGCTTGTAACTGGCACGGCAGCTGAATCTGTTAAATCAAATAAGATACCGTCGTCTGGCAAGCCATTTAAAACGGTACCCGAAAGTTGTTTAACTTTGATGACTGCGGACGCAACCGCACGGCCATCTTCTGCATCTTGCCAATCCGAAACTAATGTAAAAGCTTCACCCGACGCACTGACCCCATCCGAATCTTCTAGTTCAAAACTAACCACAGGCGGTGTGTTTAATACTGAGATCGTCAACTGTATTTGCTGTTTAACAGCAGTACCGACAGTGTCAGTTACCTGCAAACTCAGCAGCCATGTTTCTGACAGCGTTAAATCTGTTGGCAGTGTGAGTTCAATATCTTCTTCGGTCAGTGTATTCGCGTTCGCTTCTTGCTCGGCTGGCTGAATTGACCACTGGTAAGCATACGGCGGCGTACCACCTGAAGCGATACTACGCACAGTCACCGATTCTAGGCCTTGAGTGACGGAAAAGTCGTTACCAATATCGACCGTAAGCGATTTTTTTGCGGGCTCAGAACCTGAGCCACCACCACAAGCTGCCAGCACAGATAAAAGCGCTAATACAATCCCTCGCCTAAATATTTTTATCAGATGTTTCATATCGGTTGTCTCTTGCAAGATCGCTAACATATACCTCAGCCGCCAATAAAACGACAGCCAATCAGAATAAATGTTATACAAGCAAAAAGTACGCCAATATGATATTTAATAAAAGCATTAAAGCAGTCGCCGTTTGCCAAAAAATTAGTGGATGTTTTTCTAATAAAGGTGCTTGCTGATACCGTTTTAATAAACGGCTATTGGCTGTTGTTACATCCTGTAGAAACTCAGAAAACGCCTGATACCTGTGTTTTGGATGCGGCGCACAAGCTTTTTGTAGGGCTAAATCAAGCCACACTGGGGTATCAGGCCTAACCGTTAGTGCCGATTGGTACTGCCAAAAATTGTAATTAGAGGGTATTTTATGCTGCAAACCATCTAACTGAAACGGTAAGTGACCCGTGTATGCTTCGTAAAATATCACACCGGCTGAGTACAAATCCGCTTGAAAATTACTTTGCTGATTAACCGCAAATTCAGGGGCAATATAATCCACAGAGCCGACCGGACAGGTCTCTTGCAAAGGATTTTGAATATCCTGCAAGCCTTCAACCGACACAGTTCCAAAGTCGATAATTTTAACAGCGCCATAGGGATCAATGATGATATTTTCAGGTTTTAAATCTCGATGTACCATGCCATTGCGTTGGAAATATCTCAATGCATGGATAACTTGAGCCATGATCTCGCGCACTTGATGTAATTGAGGTTTGGGATTTTCTTGCATCCATTTGCGTAAACTTAGGCCTTTAAGATATTCGCACAGATGATACATAAAAGGGCTATTTTTAGGGCGTGGAAAAATACGCATGACGTTTTCATGTTCAATACGTCCACCAATCCACTCTTCACGTAAAAAACCATCTAAGTATTCGGGTGAATCGGCAAAATTTGCCGACGGCATTTTTAACGCGTATTGGCGCTGATGGGTATCTTCCACTAAAAACACATGACTGCGAGTACCACTAAATAACACTCGACGAACAATAAAGTCATCTATTTTTTGACCCACTTTTAAAACCGGCGGGATCACTAAACTGGTGACCCGGCGGTGGGCTTCTTGAAGGTTTTCGTGCGGTAACTGATCAACAGATAAAATCAAACAAGACAGGTTATCATTTGATCCCTGCGCTAATGCCAGCTCTAATAATTGTTGTGCACAGTCATCGGGATCTTTCATTGCGGCAAGATGCTGACAAAATTGGCTGTCAGAAACAAACTCGTGCAAGCCATCAGTGCTTAATAAAAATATATCATTCTGATTCAGATCTATGGTTTGATAGTCAACCTCGATATGACTGTCGATCCCCATAGCTCTAGTTAAATAGCTATTTTTTGCGCTGATATGTAAATGATCGCGTGTTAAACAGCTTAATTGTCCATCACGATACTGATAAATGCGACTGTCACCTAAGTGAAATAAGTGTGCTGTGCAAGATTTAATCACAAGTGCTGAAAATGTGGTGACCAAAGGATCTTGTTGATCTTGCTGGTTTTGATTATACAGCCAAGCATTTAACGCCGTTAACACTCGAGCACTGGCTTGATTAACCGACCAAGTTTCTGGCGTTGCAAAATAGTCGTTTATAAACTGAGTTGTGCAAAGCTGAGCCGCTTCTTGCGAGCGTAAGCTGCTACTCACCCCATCAGCAATGGCAGCCGCGATACCTTTATTTTTTAATTCTGCGTGCTGCCCAACTTGGGCAGCCACCGCATCTTGATTTACGGATTTTGGTCCGGCCGAACTGGCCGCACCTATTCTCACCTGAAGTTGAGTTTTACTCATTAGGACACTTTAATTAATTCGAGCGAACCATCTTCACGAACTTCTGCCATATGACCCGCAGGCTCTTGCATGAACAACAGAGTAACAAAACCTAAAACAGCCGTCGCGCCAATGACCATAAAAAAGGTCGACGCATCTACCATGGCATATATGGTTAAATAAGTCACGGCCCCAACGTTACCATAAGCCCCTGTCATCCCAGCTATCTGTCCAGTTAAACGACGTTTGATCAGTGGCACTACCGCAAACACTGCACCTTCACCTGACTGAACAAAAAACGAACAAGCCATTGCCGCAACCATCGCCAACCAAACCGGCCAAGTCGCATCAATTAAACTCATAGTAAAATAGCCAGCGGCCAAGCCCGCGGTTAAAATTAATAAGGTCTTTTTACGACCAAACTTGTCAGAAATCAAACCTCCAGCGGGCCGTGACATTAAATTCATAAAGGCATAAGCTGAAGCAACCATACCCGCAATGACAGGTGACAGACCGAAAGTTTCGGCAAAAAACAACGGCAACATTGAAATAACCGCCAGTTCAGAACCAAAAGTTGCAAAGTATAAAATATTTAACACGGCTACCTGTTTAAATTTATATTGCTGAATTTCAGGCACAGGTTTAACAAAAATTTCCCGGTTAATTTGCCATGCTTTATAAACATCCAAAATAAACAGAGCGATTAATCCCGCATAAGCAGTGGTGGCAAAAGTTTGTGAAATTAGACTAACGCCTTCTGGTGACAACTTCCACGTTAACAATGCCAAAGCAAAATACATAGGTAATTTCATAATAATTAAAAATACAAAATCGCCTTTACTGGTAACTTCCATACCGCCAACATTTTTTGGTCTAAAATAGGTCGATCCCTTCGGGGTATCACTCACATTTTTAAAATAGACAAAACTCCATAACAAACAAATTACCCCAGTGATCGCCACTGCATAGCGCCAACCATCATCACCGCCTAACCAAAGTGCCAACACAGGTAAAGTGAATGAAGCAGCAGCAGAGCCAAAGTTACCCCAGCCGCCATATATCCCTTCGGCTGTGCCTAATTCGTTATGTGGAAACCATTCACTGACGATTCTTATACCAATAACAAAACCTGCACCGATAAAACCTAATAAAAATCGCGCCAATGCGGCGATTTCGAAAGTTTGTGCAAACGCAAACATAAAACAAGGGAAAGCACTAATAAACAGTAGTGCTGAGTACACCCGTCTAGGACCAAATTTATCCGTTAACATGCCAATAATTATACGAGCAGGTATGGTCAGCGCCACGTTCAAAATAAGTAAAGTTTTAATCTGTTCTTTATCTAAGCCTAAGCTGTTGGCAATTGCGCCCATTAACGGCGCATGGTTATACCAAACAAAAAAGGTGATAAAAAAAGCCATCCATGACATATGTAGTATTTTCATTTTTCCGGTAAACGAAAATAAATTAAATTTTGTACTATTTTCCACAATCACAACCTTTTAGTTTCGGCTGCGGCCTAAACGGCCAGCAGTACCTTATCACCTTCAACTTTGACTTGATAAGTCGCTAGTTTTATCTCGGGCTCTTCTAAACATTCGCCCGATGTCAGCTCAAAGTGTTGTTTATAAAGAGGTGATGCGACCACTAATTTCCCTTTAATGTCGCCGGTAATACCTCTTGAGAGCACATTAGCTTTCCCTATTGGATCATAATTTGATATCGCATAAACCTGACTGTCGTTCGCTGGCCTAAACAAAGCCACCTGCTCACCGTTATGGAGCGCACAAACGCCAGTGCCAGGTACCAAATCATTTAATTTACAAATTTCTTCCCATTGAGTAGTCATCTTAAATCCCCTTAAACCAGTTCAACTGTTTCAATTTCTTCACCTTTAGCCAGTTTTTTGCGCTCAACATCAGTTGCTATGCGTCCTTTTTGTTGGCCGCGCATTTCTACATAAGCTAAGTTGTCATCTGTCGCATCCGAGTTAATAAAGTGGGCAAAACGTTTCAGGCGCTCTGGGCTTTGCAGCGTTTTTTTCCATTCACATTCATAACTGTCGATAACTCTCGCCATATCTGCTTCAAGGGTTTCACATAGGCCTAACTTGTCTTCAACAATGATTTCATGAAGATAATCTAAACCGCCTTCTAAATTATCCATCCAGACCGAGGTACGCTGCAATTTATCTGCTGTTCGGCAATAAAACATTAAAAAGCGGTCAATATATTTAATGAGGGTTTCGTCATCTAAATCGCTGGCAAATAAATCTGCGTGGCGGGGTTTCATGCCGCCGTTACCACATAAATACAGATTCCAACCTTTGTCTGTCGCGATAACACCAACGTCTTTACCTTGTGCTTCGGCACATTCACGGGTACAACCAGACACGCCCATTTTTAATTTATGCGGTGAGCGCAAGCCCTTGTAACGCATTTCTAAATTAACCGCCATAGAAACCGAATCTAACATGCCATACCGACACCAAGTTGAGCCAACACAAGACTTAACGGTTCGTAACGATTTGCCATAGGCATGGCCGGTTTCAAATCCCGCATCGACTAACCTTGACCAGATAGCAGGCAGTTCGTGTAACTGAGCGCCAAAAAAGTCAATTCGTTGGCCGCCGGTGATTTTGGTATATAAGTTAAAGTCGCGGCCCACTTCACCTAAAACAATTAACTGTGCAGGCGTGATCTCTCCTGCTGCTACACGCGGCACCACTGAGTAGGTCCCGTCTTTTTGCATGTTTGCCAAAAACACATCATTAGTATCCTGTAAACCTATGTGTTTATCGTCTAAAACATATTCATTCCATGCGGTGGCCAGCATAGAGCCAACAGCGGGTTTACAAATTTCACAGCCATGGCCTGTCCCATGACTTTCGATAAGCTCAGCAAAGCTCTTAATGCCTTTGGTGCGAACAATATCGAACAGTTCTTGACGAGTATACGCAAAGTGCTCACATAAACTGGTATCAACTTCAACCCCCATCTCGGTCAGTGCGGCATTCATGACTTGTGTTGTCATGGCCGCACAACCGCCGCAGCCTGTTGCTGCTTTAGTGCAGGCTTTTATGCCACCCATATCCGTGCAGCCACCTTTGACCGCTTCGTAAATGTCGCCTTTACTCACATCATGACATGAACAAATTTGGGCAGTTTCAGGCAGCGCATCAACCCCAAGTGCGGGAGCATCACCCGCGCCTGCTGGTAAAATTAACTGCTCTGGCGCACCGGGAATTTCGATATCTGACAACATCATTTGCAACAAATTGCCATACGCTTCAACGTCACCAACTAATACTGCACCTATTACTTTTTTATTGTCAGCCGACACTACCAAACGCTTATATACGCCAGCATGACCATCAAGATAGGTGTAACTTAAGCAGCCTTCAGTTCGAGCTTGCGCATCACCAATACTCGCAACATCAACTCCAAGCAATTTTAATTTGGTACTCATATCGGCACCGATAAATGCTAAGTCACCCCCAGTGATATGTTCCGCGGCAACTTTAGCCATTTGGTAACCAGGCGCAACTAAACCAAAGATTCGGTTTTGCCACAAAGCGCACTCACCAATCGCATAAATGTTTTCGTCTGAGGTTTGACACTGATTGTTAATAACAATGCCACCACGAGGCCCAATTTCTAATTCAAATTGTCTGGCGAGTTCGTCTTGTGGACGAATACCGGCCGAAAACACTATCATGTCAGTTTCTAAGTAGCTGCCATCAGCAAAATTCATGCGATAGCGGCACTTTTCACCCGCAACAATTTCTTTAGTATTTTTTTCAGTATGTACACCGACCCCTAGGCTTTCGATTTTACTACGTAATAATTGACCACCACCTTCGTCTAACTGAACCGCCATTAACCGCGGTGCAAACTCAACAACGTGGGCTTCTAAACCCAAATTTTGGATAGCGTTGGCCGCTTCTAAACCCAATAAACCACCCCCAACAACTACACCCACTTTACTTTGATTAGCTGAGGCTGTAATGGCTTCTAGATCTTCAATGGTTCTATATACTAAACAATGCGGCTGATCTTTACCCGGAATCGGTGGTACAAACGGGAAAGACCCTGTGGCTAAAATGAGTTTGTCGTATGATTCTTGACGACCTGACGCAGTTGTGATGGTTTTAGCGGCTTTATCGATAGATACAACTTTGTCGTTAACTATGTATTGCACCTGATTTTCATCATAATAATCCGGCGAGGTTAACATGAGATCGTCAGCACTTTTACCAGCGAAATAAGCTGATAATTGTACCCTATCGTAAGCCAATCTTGGCTCTTCAGAAAAGGTAATGATTTGATAATCTGAATAGGCCGGGTTTTCAATCATGTTTTCGATAAATTTGTGACCGACCATGCCGTTACCGACAACAATTAATTTTTGTTTGCTCATTGGTTTTTCCCCCTGTTAAGCTGTCATTTGCGCGATTTGAGCATTAGTGCTGGTTAATGATGCAAACCAGTGCAAAGATTCAGCCAGCTCAACGACACGCCCGATCACTATCAGTGTGGGCGAGCGTAATTGATGCTGTTTTGCAATCTGCTCCAGATTAGAAAGCTGTCCGGTAAAGGTTCGTTGATCTTTGCGGCAGCCATTTTCGATTAACGCGGCAGGCATATCTGCGCACATTCCGTGGTGTGTTAATTGTTTTGTGATGTCTGCTAAGTTGCCAAGCCCCATGTAAAAAACCAAAGTGTGTTGCATTTTCGCCAAACTTGACCAATCAACATCCAATGATTTTTCTCCATGTCCGGTAATAAAGGTACAGGCTTGCGCCAGCCCTCTGTGCGTGACCGGGATCCCTGAATACGCTGCTGCACCCACTCCGGCGGTTACACCAGGCACGACTTCCACCTGAATGCCAGCTTGATGTAGCGCTAACATTTCTTCACCGCCACGACCAAACACAAAAGGATCTCCGCCTTTTAAACGGCAAATTGAATAGCCTTTTTGCGCTTTTTCAATCAGCAATTGGTTCAACTGGGCTTGCGGGATACAGTGGTTGCCAGCGGCTTTGCCTACATAAAACGCTGGCGTTTCCGTTGGAAAGAGATCACGAATATCCTGACTGACTAAACGGTCATACAGAATAATATCGGCACTTTGAATACAACGTAGCGCTTTAATAGTGAGCAAATCAGCATCACCAGGGCCAGCACCAACAATTGTCACTGTGCCATGTTTTGGAGCGGGTTGGACTAACTTAAACATCTTTGCATAAGCCTTTATTCACTTAGATAGTTTTAACTTTGCAAGCCTAATGCCAGAATGTAAAAACCCGTTTAAAAACACTACAAGCTATTGATTTAAAATATTAAAAAAATATTTTTTATAAAAACAAAAAAGCTAAATTAAATCGATGCACACAATAGATGCACCACAAAAACACATAACGGGTATTTTTTTTACCACTTATTGCACAAAAATAGAGACGGTTGATTAAGTAAGGCACTGAGTATTGACGGGCATTAACAAAGCAAGAGTTCCTGGGTATCAAAACAATTTAACTGTCGCTCTATTACCAGCGTGGCACAAAAAAATGAGTGGCATCCATTAAGCTACCACTCACTAATCTTTGATTGATCACCACTAACAGCGAGTGATGTTAAAATTTAGCCGCTAATTGTATCCAAGTTTTAGTCACATCCGGTTTAGCTGAATCAGATGAAAAGTCGGCAAACTTTAATAACAGACTATAAGTTTTATTAAAACTATAAGCCGCTGATAAATTAATTTCAGAGCCCAAATCGGCCCCGCCTTCGTCTTCACTATAACTGTGATAAACAGCAACAAAACTGTAAGCTCCATGTTGATAAGCCAACTTACCATAAGTATCTTCTAAGCCATTATCACCCGTCGCTAAAAATAAATCTGCCCAACCATTAAATGCATGTTTGGTTGCTAGCGGGGTATTAAAACCATAAGCTCCGTCATCGCTGCCAAGCAATTCATAACCGATTTGCGCTGTTACCCCTTGTACTTTATAACTTGCATCGAGTGCTAAATAACTTGCATCAAAGTCTCCAACCGACTGAACAGCATAAGACGCATGCAGTTTTATCGATGCTAAACTGCCGCTGTAGTCAAAACCATAGGTATCTGTACTATCGGCTGCAGCTTCCGGTTCGTATAAATAAACAAACCCACTTAAGGTATGACCGTCGGCTAGTTGCATACTGGCCAACAAATTATGCGCCGATAAATCTAAGTTAGTGCCTAAAATGCCATTTACATTATTGAGGTACGAATAATCTACTGAGATGGCACCGAGTTTTCCTTGTAAGCGAATTCCGTCATAGGTTTGCATGTTTTGTCGCCAACCCACATGGCCTAAAAATCTGTGATTTAAGTGGGTGATTATCTGCCGGCCATAAGTTGCAGTAAAATCCGCGTCAGTGTATTGAATAAAGGCCTGATTAACCTCAGTCCCTTCAGGATCTGCCACCACTGGTTGCATTTTAACCGCATCCGTTGGCACACTATAATTATCGGTTATTGCAGTCACATCATCCATTTGCAGCAAACCACTAAAACCAGATAAGCTTGCGGTTTTATACGTCAGACTCGTTTTAACAGTGAGCGCATTTGCACTGCTGCCAAAACCATCTTGATCAACGTTTTCGTATCGGGTTCGCACGGCAACTGAGGTTGAGCCTTCTTTAATCGCTTCGGCAAGGGTTTCTGCTGCCAATGCATTTGGTGTATAAACCGATGCTGCAACTAAAGTTGCCAATAAGGTTAATTTATTTTGATGTGTAGTTTTCATGATCACTCCCATTTAAATATAAAATCGTTTATTAAATTGGTCGTGATGTTGAATGTGGACGCAATAAAAGCATACTGCGCCAAACCTGTGATCGCAAGCTTTTTTTAATAAAAAATAATCAATAAAATTATCGAAAAAACAAATAGTTAAAACCGGGAGGCAGACGCTTCCCGGGAGGTTAAAAAGGCTAATTAAAACCAGTATTGGCTATTTCTGTTTTGCCAAAGTTGGCTAGCCTGCTCACGGCATTGCTGAATAATTTTTTCTTCTTGCTGCTCTGTTTTCGCTTTTGCTAGGGTTTCTAGTTGCTCCATTATCAAAAAAACAGTCAGTGTTGCTTGTACGGCAGCTTCACCATACGCATTGTCAATTTGTTTACACCAAAGTGCTTTCAACTCATCTAACTCTAACGCTCTTGGTTTAATTTGCCAGTTGTCTAAAAAAGCTGGCAATTGCACACTCTTACGGACTCCGGCTGCGTAAAAATGCAGCTTCACCGCTCGCTCTGGGTTAACTTCGATTTCACCGCCTTCACCGCGAAAACACATCACGTTATTTTCGTCACAAATCTTTGCAACTTCAGCATGTCGCTCATCAAAATGTCTATGATGAACCCCGTGTAAACTCAAGCGAGCACGGCTTGGATTAAGCATTCGTGCGAGCGTGTTTGCACAAGATCTTAGTGCAAACACTGACCTTAATTGAATCAGCTTATCCAACGCGGGATGCACACTGGATAGTTCAGCATAACAAACACCATGTTTATCTAATTGGCCTTGCGCTTGCACTCTATTAGTTGCTGGTTGTATACCAAAATGCGCAAAAACTTCACGCATATATAAACGCTTAGATTCAGGCTCAGCGGTGCCATGAATAAACACTTTTTTACCACTATCAGCGTAAGCTTTAACGGCCAACAATAACCAAGGTAAATGACGTCTTTTACCTGCATAACAGCCCAAATCTAAATCAACAGGCAGATCTTTATATTCGTCACTAATGCAGGCTCTTGCCGCCTTGATAAAACCAGCCAATTCTTCAGGGGTTTCTTCACGCACCCTTAACAGCATTAAAAATGCACCCAGCTGCTCGGCGGTCACCTGATCATTAAATACTTGCAGCATAGCGTCTTCGGCTTGTGCTTGATCCAGGGTTTTACCGGCATTTTGACCTTTGCCGATAAGTTTGATGTACTCTTTAAATTCGCTGCTCATAAATGCTCTGCAATCTGTTAAACCCGAGTTTGCATTATAACCGAATTTTCTCCGTGCTCGCGAATTAAAGCCGCTAAGTCAGGTTTGCAGGAACCACAATTGGTACCACATTTTAACCGCTGGCCAAGGGCTTCAACTGTCTCGTCGCCTTCGGTCTGAATGGCTTCTATAATTTGTTTTTCGCCAACTTTAAAACAGCTACAAATCTGCCGCCCTTTTGCCATGCCTTCTGATGGGGCTCCACAGAGCACAGCATTAATCTCATCACCGCTAAATTGATCTAATAAAAACATTTCATTAAGCCAACTATTGTCCTGAGATATCGGTTGGCGCTGAACATAACAAACATATTCTAAACGGTTGTCACGGTAACAAAATATTTTACTGGCCTGCTCTGTTTTGTTCTCAAATTTAAACCATTCTCCTTGCACTAAACTGTGCTGCTGACACCAGCTCAACCAGTCTTCAACCGGTTTAGTGCCTGCAAAAACTAATTGATGCCCGGCGCTGGTCGGTGCTTTGGCCCAGTACTCACTATCGGCAGTAACGGCTTCACGGCTATAAATGACACCATAATAATCAGCTGCAAATTTTTCGGCGTGAACGGCTGTGTGTTTAAATTCGGGCTGTCCAGATACAGGATCTATATTCGTATTTAGCAACTGGTTTACATTGGCAGACGAGGCAAACATTTTATTCCAATGCATAGGCATAAATAGATCACCGCGGCGCTGACCTTCATCTAATTTAACCCGAACTAAGCATTCACCTTGCGCCGATTTAACACGGGCAACTTGATGCGCTTCTAACATTAGCTGTTCGGCGTCTCGCGGGTGAATCGCCAAATAAGGTTCGCTGATGTGTTGGCTCAAACTCGCAGCTTTACCGGTTCTTGTCATTGTATGCCATTGATCGCGGATCCGTCCTGTATTGCAAATAAAGGGATATTCCTCACTTTTAATTTGTGCGGGTCGTTTAGCTTGGGTTGCGACAAAATGCGCTTTACCGCTGAGTGTGTAAAACTTTCGATCGGTAAATAAGCGCGCTGTGCCTTCCGGCGTGGCGTGATTGACCGGCCATTGAATGGGTCGCAATGCATCATATTCCTGCTCGCTTAAACCCGCTAAACCGCTAATATCAAAAGCACGGCTACCTTTATTCTCTATTCCGGATAGGCGAGCAAATTCATCAAAAATCTCACACGGATGGGCATAGTTAAAACCCGAGTTAAACCCCATTGCTTTAGCGACTTCACAAATAATCTGCCAGTCATGTTTGCTTTCACCAGCCGGTGGCAAAAGTCCGCGTTGGCGCGAGATACGACGTTCAGAATTTGTTACTGTGCCATTTTTTTCTGACCACCCGGTTGCCGGTAAACGAACATCTGCCCAATGGCTAGTATCTGTATTTAAATTACAGTCTGAAACCACCACCATTTCGCAATTTTTTAACGCTTGGCTGATTGAATGACCATCCGGCAAACTCACGGCCGGATTAGTTGCCATGATCCAGACAGCTTTTATTTTGCCATCGGAAATATTTTTAAAAATATCTGTCGCTTTATAACCTGCTTTGTCTGCCATTCGTGGTGAGCGCCAAAAGGTTTGTAATAATTCTCGCTGCGTCGGATTATCAAGCTCCATATGAGCTGCGAGCATAGTTGCTAAACCGCCTACTTCACGTCCACCCATTGCATTTGGCTGGCCAGTAATCGAAAACGGACCGCTGCCAGGTTTGCCAATTTTTCCACTGGCTAAATGGCAGTTAATAATAGCGTTACATTTATCTGTGCCTTGAATACTTTGGTTAACGCCCATGCAATAAAAAGTCACTGCAGATGCCGCTTTAGCAAACCATTGATAATACGCCAGTACATCAGCCAAGGGTAATTCGCATAACATTGCAACATGCTCAGGTGTATACGCACTCGCCTCATTTAGCGCTTGCTCAAACCCAAGCGTCGCTTGCTCTATGTAAGCTTGGTCTAATTCATTATTGGCTGATAAATAGTTTAATAAACCATTCAGTAAGATAACGTCTGTGCCTGGTTTTAGCGCTAGGTGCAAGTCGGCCAATTCGCAGCTGGCTGTACGCCTGGGATCAATCACAATGATCTTTTTATTTGGGTTTAACTGTTTGGCTCGTTCAATTCGCTGATATAAAACAGGATGAGTCCATGCAGCGTTCGAGCCGATTAAAACTAATAATTCGGTATCTTCTAAATCTTGATAATTGCAAGGTACAGCATCTGCACCAAATGCACGTTTATATCCAGATACCGCAGAAGACATGCAAAGCCTTGAGTTGGTATCTATGTTGGCGCTGCCAATAAAACCTTTCATAAGCTTATTGGCAACATAATAATCTTCGGTCAACAACTGGCCAGAGACATAAAAAGCGACTGAATCTGGCCCATGTTCGTCTATTACTTGTTTGAATTTAGTTGCCACTTTAGTAAATGCTTCATCCCAAGAAACCCGTGAATCCCCTATCATAGGCTGCAGTAGTCGCCCTGACACATCATTGGTTTGCAAAACGGATGAGCCCTTTACACATAATCGCCCAAAATTAGCCGGATGTTCTGAAGAACCTGTCACTTGAGTTAGCGTCTGTGCATTGATTTTTACATCAATGCCACACCCAACACCACAATAAGGACAAGTGGTTTGTTTTAATTTTACTGCATCTTTGTTCATCAAATTCTTACCTAAATTTGGTTGTTTTTCCGCCGTTGGAAGCAACAACATAAACGCTCAAGTCTGGGGCGTGGCCCCGCGTTCTTCACAACAGCCCGGCTTCGGACACATACAAATAAAGCAAACACCGTTCCAACTATTTTAAAGATATAAAAATCAGACACTTAACATCAAAAGCACCAAAATGAATCTTAAAATGGTATTTTTAAAGTCTATTTATAATGAATGATGGTGCAATTACGGAATATTTTGGTGCAGAAAATTGAATTTTAATTAGTAATACTTTTGCTTAACTGGTTTGCCCAGTAAATACAAAAACTAATTTGCTGAAAAGAGGGATTGATTGGCTCTAATGACGAATGAATGGGCGTTCAGGTTGGCAAAACCAACCTGAACGTTTATCCGAGACAAAATCTTATGCGCTTTTTCGTGTGTTAGATGTCGGCTTTTTACTCGCCACAGTTTCAACCTTTTTTTGTTTTTCGTATAAAAAGGTTAATACCTGATGCCGGTAATGATTATATTGAGGATTGTCAGCCAGCGCTAATCGTGCCCTTGGCCGCTCTAAGTTGACAGACAGAACTTCACCAACGGTGGCGCTGGGTCCATTTGTCATCATTACAATACGATCTGATAACAAAACGGCTTCGTCAACATCATGAGTGATCATAATTACCGTATTGCCTAAATCGGCATGAATTTCCATTAACGAATCTTGCAGGTGAGCACGCGTTAGCGCATCTAGCGCACCAAAAGGTTCATCCATGAGTAACACTTTAGGCTGCATTGCGAGTGCTCTGGCTATACCAACCCTTTGTTTCATACCGCCTGAAATCTCATCCGGTCGTTTATGCGCAGCATGGGTCATATGGACTAACTCTAAATTATGGTTAACCCAATCATGCATCTCACTTTTACTCATACGTTTTTTAAAAACCTGTTTTACTGCCAACTCTACGTTTTGATACGCAGTGAGCCAAGGCAATAACGAGTGGTTTTGAAAAACAACCGCTCGCTCAGGACCTGGTTCGTTAACTTCTTTGTTGTCTAATAAAACACCACCTTCGGTGGCCTGATATAAACCGGCAACAATGTTTAAAACGGTTGATTTACCGCACCCTGAGTGCCCTATTAAAGAAATAAACTCACCTTTAGCAATTTTAAGATTAACATCAGTTAGTGCACAAAATGGACCTTTAGGCGTTGGAAATTCAATACCGACTTGGCTTAACTCTAAATGTTTTTGTTCGTTTATCATCAGACAACTCCTTAACGTAAAATCGCATTTTTGTCCCAGCTCACTGATTTTTGAATCAGCAACATGAGGCGATCTAAAATAAAACCAATTAAACCAATCACAAGTACTGCCACCATAATGCGCGCTAATGATTCTGAACTACCATTTTGAAATTCATCCCAAACAAACTTGCCTAACCCTGGGTTTTGCGCAAGCATTTCGGCAGCGATCAATACCATCCAGCCAATGCCTAACGATAACCGTAAACCGGTAAATATCATTGGGATCGACGAAGGCAATACAATTTTGACTACATGAGCTAATCGCCCTAACCTTAAAACACGGCTAACATTGACTAGATCCTGGCTGATGTTAGACACACCCACAGCAGTATTAATTAAAGTTGGCCATAAACAGCATAACGCCACGGTAAAAGCAGAAGTTAAAAAGGATTTTGAAAACGCCGGATCGTCGGTCACATAAACAGCGCTCACGACCATGGTCACCAAAGGTAGCCAAGCGAGCGGCGAAACCGGCTTAAATATCTGAATTAAAGGGTTAATTGCAGCATAAGTTTGCTCACTCAAGCCACAAGCAATACCTAAAGGCACAGCGATAACAGAGGCGATTAAAAAGCCGATCATCACTGTGTATAAGCTGGTCCAAATTTGATCAAAAAAGGTCGGTTTTCCGGTGTAATCACGCACCTTAGCCTGATAATTTGGGTCCACTTTTAAACGAGCTTGATTGCGCGCCTCTTGCCGCTCGTAAAAAGCTTCAGCTTTTTTACGCTCGGCAAAATGTTCATCAATTAATACGCTGGTTTGCTGATACACGGCACTGGGGCCAGGAAACTGGCCGAGTGACGTTTCTATGTTTTTAGCCGCCGCACTCCATAAAATCAGGAAAACAAGGATCCCAATAAAAGGCAATAAGGCAGCATTAATGAAGGTTTTCATCCATTCAGATTGCATGCTTTTTTTAAATTCTACGGGAATCACTTTTCCCAATGTGGCTGCTTTAGACATTAGATAAGTTCCTTATAACTTTTCTTGTTTAAGGCCAATGGCAAATTTATTCAGATATGCATTGGGTGCACGACCATCGTATTCAACGCCGTCAATAAACTCTTTTTGTGGTGGTTTAAAGCCGGTTTCGCTCGCAAAATTTGGAAAATCAGAGGCTTTGGCTTTGCCTTCTTTAATTAAAGCTTTGGCTGCTTTTGCATAAATATCAGGGCGGTAGACTTTTTTCGCGATATCCATATACCAGCTATCGGGTTTAGCTTCTGAAATTTGCCCCCAACGACGCATTTGGGTTAAATACCAAATGGCATCTGAATAATACGGATAGGTCGCGTTATATCTAAAAAACACGTTAAAATCTGGCACATCTCTTTTATCACCTTTTTCATATTCAAAAGTCCCAGTCATGCTGTTTGCAATCACATCATAATCGGCACCTACATACTGGCTTTTTGAGAGAATCTTAACGGCTTCAGGACGATTAGCATTGTTATTTTCGTCTAACCACATAGCTGCGCGTATCATAGCTTTAACCACACGCATATGAGTATTTGGATACGTTTCTGCCCAGTCTTTTGACACGCCGAATACTTTTTCTGGGTTGTTTTTCCAGATTTCGTAATCGGTAATAACCGGCACCCCAATGCCTTTAAATACAGCTTGCTGATTCCAAGGTTCACCGACACAATAACCGTAAATAGTTCCAGCTTCTAAAGTCGCAGGCATTTGTGGTGGTGGCGTGACCGACAACAAAGCATCCGCTTGCAATTGCCCAGTAATATCACCTTTATGTGGGGCATAATAACCAGGGTGGATACCACCGGCAGCCAACCAATATCTGAGCTCGTAGTTATGTGTGGATACTGGAAAAACCATGCCCATGTTAAAAGGCTTGCCTTGCTGGCGGTATTTATCAACCACAGGTTTTAGGTAGTCGGCTTTGATTGGGTGAACTGGCTTGCCATTTTTATGTGGAATGGCTTTTTTCATCTCTTCCCAGACTGCATTAGAAACAGTAATACCATTACCATTGAGATCCATACTAAAAGCGGTAATGATATCGGCTTTAGTCCCAAAACCTATGGTAGCGCCTAACGGCTGGCCAGCTAACATATGAGCGCCATCCAGTTGCCCATCTATAACTCGGTCAAGCAAGACTTTCCAGTTTGCTTGCGCCTCTAAAGTAACGTACAAACCTTCGTCTTCAAAATACCCCTTTTCGTAGGCGATGGCCAACGGCGCCATATCGGTTAGTTTAATAAAACCAAATTTTAGCTCTTCTTTTTCTGGCCAATAAAATTCTTCTGCTTGCACAGAAGTAGTTAAACTAGCGCCCAAAATAGCGGCCGCTGTAAGGATTTTTTTAAAGACACCTGTGTGTGATGTTTTAGTGCGGTATTTCATTTATTTCTCCCAAAAACAAAAAAGCCCGCAACAATCCGAAGACTGTGCGGGCAACGTTGCCAGTGCAATTTCAACAAACAAGTAAAGACGCTTTTAGTTATACAAGCTTTATACCAATAATTTATAAACCTTAGAAATCAGTAAGTTAATAAAAACAGAGTCTATTTAGTCATTAAAATAAACACCAATACGGTGCGATACAAGCCAATTAATTGCACTGAAAACACCATTTAACGCACCAAGAATGACATTAATGACAATTAAAATATCGAGCAAACAAATTGCGAACAACCCAGTGGGGATGATATATTATAACATTGCAAAGAGTGAGGCTGTGTTATGAGAATTTCGAATTTTCAATTTTTAGATAAAGTATCTATTGGTGCATCGACTATATGTGCGATCCATTGTGCGGTACTTCCAATATTATTAGCCGTCTTTCCGTCCTTGTCGTTTTTACCTTCAAACGATCACCTTTTTCATCAGGCCTTAGTCTTTATGATAGTGCCGATGAGTTTGTTAGCTGGATTTTCTGGCTGTCGCAAACACAAAGATAAATGGGTGGCTGGCGGTATAATAGCGGGTTTAATGATCTTAGTGGTCGCTGCCATTTTTGGACATGATCTGTTTGGTGAAAGTGGAGAAAAAACAGCCACTGTTCTGGCCAGTGTATTTTTAGCCTGTGCGCATTGGCGTAATTTTTTATTGTGTAGAAAAACCGATTGCAACGAAGACGCTTGCCACAGTCACTAAACTCATCTACCCGCTATACTAAATGTCAGGGCGCTATACTTTGCCGCGCCCTTAATTTTTAGTCGCGCGGCTACACTAACGTTTAAAAAGCAGCACGCAAAACTTGTTATGCCTTTTTCACAAATTTAGCAGTGATCATCATCTCACCTACTCCATCCACTTTACAATCCAGCTCATGATCTTTTTTATCCAGCACACGCCTTATGGTTGCTTTCGTGCCAATTTTTATTACTTGTGAACTTGATTTAATTTTTAAGTCTTTTGCCACAGTGACTTTATCACCATCCACTAGAAGCGTTCCGTTAAAGTCTCTAGCAGTCATTTGATCGTCTTGCTCGACCTGTTTGGGATCCCACTCGTGACCACATTCAGGGCAAACTAACAAATTTTGATCAGGGTATGCATATTTAGAGCCGCACTGCGGACATTCGGGAATAGGGTTTGAACTCATAAGTTTTTGTTTAAGTCGGGATATTTTTTATAGTATACGCGCAAAAGCCCCTAAGCTCTATAGGGGCTTTATAATTAAGCGATTAATATATTAAGGTTTTTCGTATACTGAAATATCATCAATATAATATTTAGGAATAAATACAGCGTTGTACGGTAATACCGCAAATATATCTACGCCGCCCTGAATTTCTACATCATATTTGTGCCATTGCTGTGCCAAAGGCAGCGCGGCAAATCTTGCATTAAACGTCCATTTATTATCAGGGTTTTCTCCATATATATGTGAATTAGCATCCGGCGACGTCCATTGGACCACACCATCCGCATATGTTCTCATGTAAAACCGTCGTTGACCGGCTTTAAAACCATCAGCGGATGCTGGATAAGTTGCATCAATGCGCCCGTCTGTTTCTGGCGCTGTTGTATCAAACACCTGAAGATAAAATGACACAACATAGGTTTTATCTGGGTTATTTTTTATCTCATCTGGCAATGTAAAGCTGATATCTGAGTTTAATATACTAGTATCTACTTTCCATGCGTTGGTACCAAACCTGCCCTTGCCTGCTGCCAAACTAACATCGGCTTTGTTTTCTAGTGCCACAAGTGGCCCTGCAGCTAACGGCACCGAATCGTCTATATCTGCGGTGCCACCATTTAATGCAGCATCATCACAAATCAGGTTTTTGCGGATCGTTACATCAATCGAATCTTCAAGCACTGGAGAGGCACCTTCAACCGCTGCTGTAACAGTAACGGTCGCAGGATAACTGGCAATATTTTTAGCTGCTGTTAGTTTCCCATCCGTTACCATTAAAGTTTGCTCATCTTGGCTTGTCCATTTAACCGTATGGGCACCATTGCCATCAGGCGAAAACGCAGTTAACGGAATACTCTGACAACTTGCCATGGTTAACGTATCCCCTGCATCCCAACCGTTAAACCGCAATTCCACACTGGTTGGCATGATCACTTTAACCTTAACCATCATTTTAGCAGACATGACTGACTCGTCAGTACCCGCCTGATCAGTGTAACTGGCAACTACATAAATGTCTGATCCTGCATCTGCTTCTTGCAATTGATAAGTTTCGCCGCTACCAACCGAAATAGCATCTTCTCCTTCAGCTTGTGTATACCATTGATAACTGACCGTTCCTAAACCATCTGCATCTGCCAAGTTATTGCTGGCGGTTAGTGTGGAACCCACCTCGGGATCACCGCTGACAGAAACACTGCCAGTTGGCGCATCATTTTTATCAGCAACGGCTTCTGAAACCACTTCTGTGGTATAAGGTGTTTTAAAAACTGAATCTTGAAATTCTGCAACTAGTTTAATTTTTTTACCAACATGCGCTTGAGTTAATGTAAGGCTATCACTGGTTGCGCCATCAATTTTTGTTTCACCTGCATACCAAGTATAAGTCAATAATTCGATATCTCCGTCAACATCGGCCAATGCAGAGGTATTGGCCGTAATAGTTTCGCTTTGGCTTAAAGTGCCATCAATACTGATATCTCCCGTTGCTGCTGTGTCTGGGTTGGCATCATTCGAGGTCACTGGCACATCGGTGACTGAAGCACCTGTTGAATAACTGACTTGTACGCTGATTTTTTTACCTTTTTGCGCCTCTGTTACGGTAAAGGTTTCTGCAGTCGCACCTGCAATTGCTTCGCCATCAGCCATCCACTGATAACTTAGGTTGCTTATTTCGCCATCGGGATCAGTTAAGCTATTTTGAATGCTTAGGGTTTCGCCTACTTTATTAACACCGGTAATTGTTAAATCTCCAATAGCGGGATCATCAACTGGGTTCACTGTCACTATAATTTGACTGGTATTAGAGCTGGTTTTACCGTCTGTGACCGAGTATTCCAAGGTAAATTGACCGTGGGCGTTGGCCTCCGGCACATAAGTATACTGGTTCACGCCTTCAGCCAGCGCTTGCCCTGCGACTGTGTAGGTTAAGATATCACCATCAGCATCTTCGCTATCACCTAGGTTAATCACCAATTGAGTATCTTCGTCAGTACTCGCTGTGATTTCCGAAAGTGTTAAATCGGCCTCATCGTCTGAATCATTACAGCCGATTAGGCCAGTCGTTAGCATAATGGCTAGCGCTATTTTGTTTAACGTCATCCTGTTTCCTCTATTTATTTTATATATAAACAAAACCTCTTATATTTATGACTCACCCAGCATAAAAATGTCAACAAAAAACACATTAAATTTTACAAAAAAAATAATATTGTTAAAAAATAAAACAAACCGAGGGTTAGTCATTGATTTGTAACGCTTATACGCTAAGGTAAAATACGTAAAAATTAAAAATTACACATTATTATGTGTGATAATATAAAATCTTTGTAAACAAAATGCGGAATAAACATTAAATTCTGATAATAGGGTACGAAACCCTTTAATTGGGTTAAACGTTTTACTTATTATCAAATGTTGGCTAATATAAGCATATTCGATAGACTTAGAACTAATTCACAAACGCAAAGGGTGCATCAATGAGTTCAACCATTTTAGTCACTGGTGGCGCTGGTTATATCGGCAGCCACACGGTTTTAGAACTACTTAATCAGGGTGACGAAGTGATTGTGGTAGATAACCTACACAATGCTTCAGAAACTTCATTAAACAGAGTTAAAGAAATTACTGGAAAAGAACTAACGTTTTATCAGGCGGATATTTTAGATACGGATGCCATGGATAAAATATTTAGTCAGCACAAAGTTGATTCGGTTATTCATTTTGCCGGTTTAAAAGCCGTTGGTGAGAGCACCCAAATTCCGCTAACTTATTACCATAACAATGTAACCGGCACTATTAACCTGTGTCAGGTGATGGCAAAACATAATGTAAAGTCGATTGTTTTTAGCTCATCTGCGACAGTTTATGGCGACCCTCAGGCATTACCATTAGTTGAGAGCATGCCAACAGGCATTCCAACGAATGCTTACGGTCACTCAAAATTAATGATTGAAGAAATTTTGCGTGATTTGTCAGAATCAGATCCGGATTGGAAAATTGTCATCTTGCGATATTTTAACCCAATTGGTGCCCACGAATCGGGCCGTATTGGCGAAGATCCAAACGGTATACCAAACAACCTGATGCCATTTATTACTCAGGTCGCAGTAGGTCGCCGTGACGAGCTTAGTGTATTTGGTAATGATTATGATACCCATGACGGCACAGGCGTGCGAGATTATATTCATGTGGTTGATTTAGCAATTGGTCATTTAAAAGCCCTTGATCGCATTAAAGAAGACAAAGGCGTATTTACCTATAACCTAGGTACAGGGACAGGTTATTCTGTGTTAGATATGGTAAAAGCGTTTGAAAAAGCCTCCGGTAAAACCATTAATTATAAGCTGGTTGATCGTCGCCCAGGTGACGTAGCTGCTTGTTACGCTGATGCTTCTGCCGCTAAAAACGAGCTAAATTGGCAAGCAGAGTTTGGTTTAGAGCGCATGTGTGAAGACAGCTGGCGTTGGCAGAGCAACAACCCTAACGGGTACAAAGGCTAAGCGTTTTTTGTGGAAAAGGGCTTTTACGGCCCTTTTTTGTTCTATGTTTGAAATTAGCAACCGCTGACAAACGCTGTAAATAAAAAATAATGTTTTATATACAAAAAAATGAGTTTATATACCATAAAGTATGATTAGATAACTTGCCCATTTACACTAATATAATTACAATTAGCCCCGTATAATTAAGCTCCGATCCTCTTAGCGTTATTGAGTATTATGAATAAAGCATTACAATAGCGATTAAATCTTAAAACATTTAGCAAAATTAATTTGTATGTCAGTACTAAAATTAAAATCCTGCGTTGTAATAACCAGTTTATTAGCAACAGCTCCATTATTTGCTTCAGAAAACAGAGAAAAACTGGGTGAGTTTACCGCATCGGTCGAGTTTGGGTACATAATGACATCGGGTAATACGTCAACCACCTCTTTTATTGTTAAAACAGACGTTGGTTTTGAAACCGAGTCATTTCGGAATCAGTTTGAATTTGACTCTTTATTCAAACAAGACGAAATCTCTTTTACTGACGACGAAGGCAATGAACGCACTAAAGACGTTACCTCTAAAGAAAAGTACTTTGCATCAGCCCAAACAAACTATAAGTTAAACGAAAAAGGGGATGCTGTATTAGCTTTTGGTTCTTACGAAACCGACAGATTTTCAGGGTTTCATTATCAAGCGTCTCTCGCGACTGGTTATAATACTCGACTGCTAGACTCGGCGACTGGTTTTTTAGATTTTTCGATTGGTCCTGGTTATGCCTTTGACAGTATTCGCCACAATGTTAATGAAAACAACGAACGCTTAAACGGTAATAATGTGGTTTATGACGAAAACGGTATGCCGGTCATGGGGGATGCAGAACCTAGGTCGCAATTTATTTTAAGGGGCGCAGCAACTTATCAACGCAAACTGATGAAAGGGGTTAACTTTAGAGCAGCTTATTCAATTGAAGACGGCGATTATAATACCAAATCGACATTTGAAACCTCATTAACCATGCAAATTAACGGCTCGCTTTCATTAAAAGCCTCGATTAGAGATAAACGCAATACCAACGAAACCTCAAGCAATAAAAATAAGCGCAATACGATAACTCTGGTATACGATTTTTAATAACGCGCAACGCTTTGGCGCAGTTTGCGCCCAAAGTGTGCAGGTTTACACCGCCATTTGTTTACTGATTTTTTACCCACCCGCTGAGTCATAAAATAAATCTATAAAAATCATGTGTTTATTTTTATTTATAAATACATGATGGTTCGGTCTGTTTTTTGCAGATGAATTTTTTAACTGCACAGGAGCTGTTAAAAATATGCAAAGAACGTATCCTCCAACTCAAACTAACGGTTTATCCGTGTTACTGCTGGTTGAATCTGAAGATTTTGACCGCGGCTTGAAAAACGCTTTGAACACTTGTGGTTATCAAGTGACAGTAATGCTGATTACAGATCCCTTTTTAAAGTCGATGCAAAAAATTGAACCATCGTTATTAGTTTTAGAGGTTGATCACCTAACGTCGGAAAATATCCAGTCACTACGTATCTTAAGCGATATTAATCCGTTACCAATTGTTGTATTTACTGAGTTTTCGGACGAAAGCATGCTCAAACGCCTGCTAAATGCCAAACTGAATGCCTATATCGTTGGCGATAAGTTACCCCATCATGTCGGCCCCACACTTGAAGTGGCTATTTCAAGATTTAACGAAATTCAAAAGTTAGAGTCTGAATTACAAACTGCAAAAGAAAAACTCGAAGGTCGAAAGTGGGTTGAAAGAGCAAAAGGTTTATTAATGGACGAGAAAAAAATGAGCGAGTCGCAAGCCTACAATGTACTTAGAAAAATGGCGATGGATAGGTCTCAACGCATTGAAGACGTCGCAAAAAATGTCATTACCATAGTGCAAACCATTAATTAAAAAAGGGGCTTAAACAAGCCCCATTTAAATTAATTAAAGTAGTAGTCAAATGATATATATAAAGACTTAAAGTCGCCCTCGCCTACACCACCAAACTGATCTATGTATCCGTCTTGCCAAAGATATTCAAAATACAACCAGCCTGGACCATAGTCATAAATCAAGCCGGGTGCAAATGCAAAAACAGTATCATCGGTTGCCGCGTCCTTGTGTTCATTTTGCGCTGCAGTTAGCTCAAAAAAGTAATAAAAATCATCTTGGCTAAAACCTAAGTGCGCCGCATGACGCAAGGTTTCTACCGTGTCGGTTGGACAACTGCCACAAACATCAAAGTCACTAAAATCGCGCTCGGTATAAAAGCTGCGGTATTTAACTGTATAAGGGGCTTGGCTATACATATAGTGTAAATCTATTGCGCTGTGCTCACCTTGCTGCGAAACTTCTCCAGTGGCTGCATAACGCGCAAGATCCATTAATTGGCCCGATTGTATAGAGACCCCTAACGTATGAGCATCAGCAAGTTGCCAGTCAGCATTTGCAACGAGGGTTTTGCCCTTGCGGTAGGTTTCGGCTCCTTCAACATTAGAACCCCAGTGACCGTTATCATCTGTGCTGTCGGTACTAGTTTTGCCCCAGTCGTCCTGATGATAATAAGCAATCTGATAACTAATATCTTGCCAGCTAGACGATAATTTAGCACCTATATCCATTTGGTCACCGTAACCACCCATCAGCATATCGCCCGGCCAAAAATTACTGGTTTTCCAACCAAAAGGAACTTGCGACTTACCCACGGTTAATCGAGTATTTTTATTAAAATCGTAAGCTAGCCAAGCTTTATGAATCGCAAAGTTGTCGCCACTATTATTTGACTGAGGGTTAGTGAAAGAACCCTTACCCACTCGCAATTCACTGCTAAAGTGCCATGGTCCGTGTGAACCATCGTCATCTGCGTACAGGATAAATGCAGGATCGGCAAATTCGCCAGCCCCATCACCTTCTGATCCATTTTGATAAACCCACCAAACCCCTGCACTTAATTCACTGTCCGCCATGACCGGAGCTGAAACAAATGTCGAAATGGCAATGCCTAAAATGCGTTTTTTATACGTGTTCATAATGTCTCCCCTACTGTGTCCATTAACAATATACGCGCCACATTCCATTTAGATTTATTTAACGAGGATTGCAGCAAATTAATGCTGCACAACAGACTCAAATAACTCAAAATAATTAGGGAAAGTTTTAGCGGTACATTTAGGATCATTGATAATAATAGGGTTATCGCCCATTGCCGCTAAAGAAAAACACATTGCAATGCGGTGGTCGTTATAGGTATCTATTGCTGCCGTTGTGATCTCTTGAGGTGGGTTAACAATAATGTAGTCTTCGCCTTCTTCAACCTCGGCCCCAACTTTGCGTAACTCAGTTGCCATAGCATACAAACGATCGGTTTCTTTTACCCGCCAGTTATAAATATTACGGATAGCGGTTGGCCCTTTTGCAAATAAAGCGGTCGTCGCAATGGTCATTGCCGCATCTGGGATATGGTTTAAATCCACATCAACGCCGGTAAGCTGGCCTTGGCCTGTAACTTGAATATACTCATCAGCCCATTCAACTTTCGCGCCCATCAGCTCTAAGACCTCTGCAAATTTGGCATCGCCTTGAACGCTTTTAAGACCTACGCCATTCACTTTGACTGTGCCGCCTTTAATCGCCGCCGCAGCTAAAAAGTACGAAGCAGAAGAGGCATCGCCCTCCACTAAAATACGTCCTGGTGCTTGATAGGTTTGACCGCCTTTTACATAAAAACTTTGATAATTGTCGTGGCTGACTTCAACACCAAATTGACGCATTAAGTGCAAAGTGATCTCGATATATGGCTTAGATACAAGCTCATTGATTACTTCTATATGTAAATCATCTTTTGCTAATGGTGCTGCCATTAATAACGCAGTTAAAAATTGACTTGAGATGCTGCCATCTATCTGTACTTTTCCGCCCGTTAAACCAGTTGCGTTAATTTTTAATGGTGGAAAACCTGGGTCTTTTAAATATTCAATTTGCGCTCCCAACGGCTGCAAAGCATCCACTAAATGACCAATTGGACGCTCAAACATGCGCGGCTCACCGGTTAACACAAATTCACCTTGGCCTAAACATAAAGCCGCCGCCAACGGACGCATCGCGGTGCCGGCATTACCTAAAAATAGTTCAAGCGCACCATCAAAATTAAGTGGCCCTTCGTTACCGGTAACAATACATTCGGCTTTGTTATTAGCAAGTTCGTAGTGAACGCCTAATTTTTCTAACGCGGTTAACATATGACGGATGTCGTCACTATCTAACAGGTTAGTAATGTGGGTTTTACCTTTGGCCAAAGCCGCTAATAATAAAATTCGGTTTGAAAGACTTTTGGAACCTGGAATAGTTACTTCACCGGCCACTGAAGTAATTGGCGCTACCGTAATACTTTGCATAAAAATGGGTGCTCTTTGTTAAGTTTTTTTAATTGCTCAATTTTGAGCATATTATACTGTGCTTTATATTTTATTGCGATCTTGCCGCCAATAAAGCAACTAACTGGCGATAAAACCAGCAAACAGACGATAAAAAAGAGTTTTTAAGCGCATAAACTTGCTATCGGCTAGGATATATGGATAATTCGCTGCGTTGCATTATGGTGACCTTGTTGGTTCCCCCGCAATGATACCTCGTGAATCTGGTCAGGCCCGGAAGGGAGCAGCCACAGCGAGCGACTCATGTGCCGGGGTGTGGCTGGCGAGGTCGCCACCTCAAATCAAATTTTTTACTGTTTTAAGCATAAGCTGACAACTTATCTATCTCTCCTTTCTTGTTTTAATGCAAATACTTAAAAATTCACACATAGGCTGACCAAGAAGAATACAATCATGAGTTGACATTTTTTTTGTGTATAAATAAACCCCAGACCTGTCCGAAGAAAAGTGCGCTACCGCTGATTGTTATAACCGAGGGTCACTCGGAATGCACAAGAGTAGATCGGTGGCTCCTATATCATACCCAAGCTGAGTAAATATCGTACTAACCTGACCTCTGTGATGCGTTTGATGATTAAATAGATGCTGAACAAGGTACCCGAATTTCTTACTAAAACTCTCACCTTTTGTATTGCAATATACCAATGATAAGTCAGCATCTGCTTCTTCTATTTCTTTTGACAGATTGACGATTATTTCATCAATGATTTTTCTTTCACTACGCAGATCTGATAAATCATCATGAATCTTTTCTGTGAGGGACTTAGGTGCATCTCGGTTTTTTAGGTATACCAGTGATGAAAAATCTTTAGGGTGACCAGAGAATCGCTTCAACCAAATAATATCACCAACAAGAATATGGTTAAGAGTGCCCAGAACCGAGCCAAAAAATGCACCTCTATCTTCCGTCAATTCAAACTCACTGAGCTTTTCAGCAGTCGCGAAAATTCGCTCATTCATCCATTGATTGTACTGCGCCATTAGCTCGAAGGTTTGCATTATTGGAATTACCTCAATTGGGTGGAGTTACATCCCGCTTTTTAATATTGATACGAAAGTTTGTGTTTTAATCGTAAGCTGCGGGCCATAAACTTTAGAAAGCCAAAATAGTATAAACACAGAACGTCTAAAAAAGTGGCTAGCTTTTGCGTATTCAAAGAAACTAAGTCTCTTTTCGTCTTTTGATTGGAAACAAACCAAGCCAAAATAAGCCCTCTAAAACAAAGCCCAAGATGACGAATAAAAATACACCTGATTGAATTCCCATACTGTATGACGCAATGGCTGCCACTAGAAGAACCAGAGCGATAACAATTCGATAAATACCTTTCATTAAGACTTTTCCTTTTTAGTACTAACGAGACTGTAGAAAAACCCTTTTTTTAAACTAGAGTTCAACCACAATCTATTTAATTGTTAATTTATAACTCACTTTTACCTATTTTTTTTAATTGATCAACCATTTGATAAATAATATCCAATCGATAAATAAACTGAACAGCGTTTAAACCTTGTATTCAGCTTTGTTAAGCGCAGTTTTAGGCATATCCCCCCATTAATGGCTTAATGTTCCATAATTCGTCAGTTTTTCTATATTATGCACTAAACAATACAACTGCCATTGGCCTTGTACTTTAGTTTGCCCCCGCAAGCTAAACTGGTGTAACCGTTTTTGTGTGCCTATATTGGCAAACACGGGCTCTACCGTCGACATTCTGTGGCTGTAGATATGTTTGCCTTTTTCGCTGTCTACCCTATGTTTCATCCAGTCTGTATAATTCGGCTTTTTATCGTTTTTAAAGCTAAATGATACTTGTCTACCGTTGCCTTTTCTATGATTAGCCGAGTCTGGATTATGCATACAGTGGCTTTTAATTGGGCAATGCCTGCATTGCAACAATCGACCTTCAAAATAAATGGTTGTCAGACCTGAGCCATTGTCTTTAATACCACGAAAACTTAAACGTTCGCCTGACGGACAAGTACAGCTAAGCGCGGTTGGATCAAAGTCAAATTCACTCGCAGGTATGGTCTGTTTACGCTTTTTATTTTTACCATCTTGATGGCGTTTGCCATATTTTGTTTTTTGCTCGCTAAACTTGGGATCGCGGCTTCTGAACTGGTTATCCGGTATATAACCGTTAATTTGGTTTTCGTGTAAATATTTCATATTGGCTTCGTTCGCAAAACCGGTATCTGCTGTCACGATTGTGCCTGTTTGATAAATATTGTCGCTGATATTTAAGCGTTTATATCTTGCTTTTACTGCATTTAAGATAGGTTGCAAACTGTAGTGCTCTTGCCCTTCACCAAAGGCTTGTGCATCCACTATAATTTGGTGTTTTTTATCCACAGTTGCCAGTCCGTTATAGCCTTGGATCGTACCTTTGCTTGTGGTCATTTTCGCCGACTGATTATCTGTTATATTGCTTTTTACTTCTTTGTTTCTTCGCCCTTGTCTTGGCTTATTTGTGTTTAAAAATTTATCTATTTTATCGTGTGCTTGATTGAGCGTGGCTATCATTTGCGCGTGGCGTTTTTGCTGAGCATCCTCTGTTGTTTGTTCGTTATTATCTTCTGCCTGGTGTTTGTTTAAATAGTGACGGAGCTGCCGTTTTATTTTATCGAGTTTTTGTTCAAGCTCTTTAAACGTACCAGACCATTCTTTGGCCGCGTTTGATGACATTTTGCAGCCATCAATGGCAAACAGTTCGTTGCCTAGTAACCCTTGTTGATGGCATATCAATAAAATCTGTTCAAACAGGTTTTCTATTTCTTGCGAACGCCCAGATACAAATGCGGCTATCGTTGTATAATGCGGCACGCTATCACAGCTTAGCGCTTTAAAAATAATGTTGGTTTCGCAGCACCATTGGATCTGGCGACTTGAGGTAATACCTTTAGAATAAGCGAATAGAATGATTTTTAGCAACACAGCTGGGTCGTAGGCAGGTCGGCCATTTTCATCATTTTTATATTTAGGATAAAACACGCTTAAATCGAGTTTGTGCTCAATTAAATAGTGGATGGCATGTTCAAATGTAAGCGTCCGGCAAACTACACATTTTAATCAGTTTACAATCCAACTAATCTAATCGCTCAATTTATTTTGGAGATTAGATATGCCACGACGTACTCGTGAACAATGGTTTGAACTGATTCAGGCACAACAAAATAGTGACTTATCCGTTGCTGAATTTGCCCGTCAGCACCGGATTAATGTTCAAAACTTTTATGCCAGACGCAGTGATTTTAAGCGGGATGGTTTATTAAATCATCAGCATGAATCTGCTTTTGTTCAAGTCACCACGCTGGCAACAGAGGTTCAGCGACCTTCCGGAGATATGCTGATTCTAACCATGGGTGAAGCTCAATTGCACCTGCCTGAAAATATTAACGCACAATGGCTCGGTCAGTTGATGCAGGCTGTTAACACATGAAGATGTTTGTTGAACCCGGTGCAATTTACCTGCACCGTCCAGTCGTTGATTTTCGAAAATCCATTAATGGCCTTGCCAATATAGTCGTTGCTGAAATGGCACTGAATGTTATGAGTGGTGCTTTATTTATCTTCTGCAACAAAGGTAAAGATAAACTTAAAATCCTTTACTGGGATAACACCGGCTTTGCACTTTGGTACAAAAAATTAGAAAAAGACAAGTTCAAATGGCCCAATGCTGAGCATGAAAATCAACTCGTTTTATCTGAGCAGCAACTAAACTGGCTGCTCGATGGCTTTGATATTGTCGGTCATAAAACTCTGAATTTAGCAAGCTTGAGCTTATAACTTTAGATCATACCTGATCAGCTTTTAATCTGAATATTATGCAGATAAACAGACAGTTACTAGGTAAAATAACCTTATGACTGAGCTAGAAATTCAACAACAAAAACGTATCCAAGCGCTTGAAAGCAAGTTACTTGAGCAGCAAGAAGCGCTTGAAAAAGCAAAAGCTCGAAATACGTATTTAGAAGAACAATTCAAATTAGCGCAACAAAAACAATTCGGCCAATCGGCTGAAGGCCACCCTGCGCAAGGCGACTTATTTAACGAAGCAGAAGAGGTTGCAGAGTTAGAAAACGCTTTAGAATCAGAAACTCAAACCGTCACTTATACCCGTAAAAAAGCCAAACGAACTCAACTACCTGCTGATTTACCACGCGAAGTGATTGTTCACGACATTGAAGATAAAAGCTGTGACTGTTGCGGTGGCAAACTACATAAAATGGGCGAAGATAAATCGGAAAAGCTCGAGTTTATTCCAGCGCAAATCAAAGTCATTGAACATGTTCGGCCAAAATACAGCTGCCGAGCTTGTGAAAATCACGCTGCGCAAGTCAAAATTAAACAAGCCCCGATGCCAGCGAGCCCAATTCCTAAGGGCATTGCCACACCGAGTCTATTAAGCCAAGTCATTACCAGTAAATATCAATATGCACTACCACTTTACCGGCAAGAAACCATGTTTAAACAACATGGTATAGAAATCAGTCGGCAAACCATGTCTGATTGGATAATAAAATGTGCCAGTTTATTTAAACCGCTGTATGACAAATTGCATCAAATCTTACTTGAGCAAAGCGTGATTCAGGCCGACGAAACCACAGTTAATGTGGTGAGTGATGACAAACTAAAATCCTATATGTGGCTTTATTGCACAGGCACAGATACGCCTATTGTAAATAACCCATTGAGAAATATTGTTTTATATGAATATCAAGCCAGTCGCGGTGGCAGTTGTCCGGTTAATTTCTTGCAAGATTATACTGGTTACTTACAAGTGGATGGCTATCAAGGTTACGAACAAACGAAAGCGACATTAGCGGGTTGCTGGGCGCATGCCAGACGTAAGTTCATTGAAGCAGAAAAAGCTCAGCCCAAAGGCAAAACCGGTAAAGCGAATTGGGCACTGAACCATATCCAAAAGCTGTATCGGGTTGAAACCAAAATCAAAGATAAAACAGCAGACGAAAAACAGGCTATCAGGCAAAAAGAGTCGGTGCCACTACTCGAGCAATATAAAGCTTGGCTGGAAAAGTCATTACTCAATACTTTACCAAAATCCAAATTAGGTGAAGCACTAAACTACAGTTTAAATCAATGGGAGAAATTAATTCGGTATATTGATGATGGGCATTTATCCATTGATAATAATCGAGCTGAACGGGCAATTAAACCCTTTGTGGTTGGTCGCAAAAATTGGCTGTTTAGCCAAACAAAAAGTGGTGCCAACGCTAGCGCCATTCTCTACAGTATGATTGAAACAGCAAAGGCCAACGGATTAATACCTTACGATTATATTAGCTACTGTTTAACCCAAATCTGCAAACCGGATTGCCAAATCCATGATTTACTACCTTGGAATATCAAAAGCTAGGTGTGGTTTAGCCGACGGTTACGTTCAAATGTACCGGCTTGCAGTTGGTCTTCGTAATTAATAACAACCATGCTAGTTTGGTTGTAGTTGGTGGGGATAAACTTAGGCAAAATCAATCTCCTGTGAAGATTTGATACACCTATTAGATCACAAACCGATCTGTGGTTAAAGCAATATTTTGAGGTTTTTCTACAGTCTCAACGCCTTACTAATGGGCGCAAAAGGCTTGGCTAAAATTAGGAACGAAGTGACGCAAGCCAAGCTTTTTGCGCCTGTTAGGCGTTTGTTAGGCTTTATTCCTGAGATATTCTGTCCCATTGATGCGCATAATAACCCTCTTCATCATCGCAACTATCACAAATTAAATACTCTGGATCTTCGCATCGATGATACGCATCTAATAATGATTCACCTTCTAATACCGCAGCGCAATCATTGTGATGCCCTCCCGGATCAGTAATGCCTGAACACGTAATAGATAAATATGGTTCTAATACTGCTTTTTGCTTTTCTGACAACGCATCAAAACCTTCAGCTATGGCTCGTTTAGCAATACCTTCCGTACCTGCGAATGTTGAATTATCGAAAACCCCGTGAGTTACTTGATAATCAAGAATTTTTTCTTTTATACCCATAACATTTTCCTTTTACTAAATGGTAGTTTTTTTAAATATGACTCACAAAAAGCCTAACGCCACAATAACCGAGCGGAGTCCGGTTGATTGTTTTGTTAGCTGTGTCACGTGAACACTGCCGTATATTTTTTATTACACCAAGGTATGCCATAGCCACCACTCTTAATAAGTGACTTGGAGTACCCCCGATTCTTATTACTATAAATAGCTGCAATTGGTTCGTTATCAATGAGGATACAATAATCGCCTAACCCAGAAGAAACTACGGAGAGCGATGACTCCTTGATATCACTCTTAAATGATCCTTCCGCGGCGTATTCCTCACATAACTTTGGAGGGTTTCCGTTTTTAATATACTCCCTATCAATCAAAGGTTCCGGTGGTCTCGGACTGTATAAGAAAACATCTTTTTGCAACTCTCTACTATTAGGGTTCAATAAATACCCCCAAGCAGAGTAACCATCATTCTCTAGAATAATAATTCCGTCTTCAAAACTAAACTCAAGGAAGTATTCGTTCATTCTGTTTTACAGCTAACGTTTACAGCATTGGCGCGGTCTTTTTCGCGTCCATTGCCTGTTTTTGTTACTGGTTGAGGTAGGCGACTGCTCGATTCTTAAAAAAATCATCTTCTACCAATTTTGTAATTTTGCCTGGTCTAATGCCGAAGTTTACGTATCCCACTGATTCAAGTGGCATACCGATCCACCATGCAATAACGTACGTAGCTGCAAATGAGTGAGTTGAAATCACTGTGTTTTCTGCTAATTCAATACCATTCAGATATTGATAAATACGCCCAACAAATTCTCTTTTAGTCTCTGCACCATTAACAATGCTGTGGTCCATACGATTAGCACCGTCTTCAGGCCTTATTCTCTCGTCGAGCCAAGACTGCTCCTTTCCTTCAGCATCCCCGAAACTCATTTCTCTTAAGGCGGAAGATGTCGTGATGGGCGCTCCAGTCATTTCGGCAATACATTCTGAAGTGGATTTAGCCCTCTTTAAATCAGATGAATAAATCAAATCAATTTGCGCTTCAGAGCTTAGTGCTTGAGCAATAACTTTTGCATCTGAGATGCCTTGAATAGTTAACTCTGAGTCATACCAGCCGCCTACAAGATCACTTAAATGATGTTCGGATTCTGTATGAGAGACCACATATATTGTTTTCACGAGTATTTACCAGTAACGCTTTAGTATTCATGCACACGTAGTTTGTGTGAATGAATCACTTGTTGAACGGGCAAACTCCACTCTTGTTTGGTTTGATTTATGCTATAGGAATTTGCTTTTTCAAGCAGAGCTCGCATGGCTGGTGATTTCCTTGTTGTTTGCATTTTATCAATCCATTTTTAGCGTGTTTGTTCGCTTAATAAGCGTTAATTTAAGCCAATTTGTCTATCTATTGCAACTTTATTTTTGTTTGCCGCAGCAAGGCTTATCTCGAATCAACGAGCTAATTAAATATAGTAATGTTATTGCCTTAAAAGTTTCAGCCCGTTAATGCTGGCTCTATTAACTTTCGCCTTGGCAATAAAATACTAATCAGTTTAAGTTCGCCTAATTTGCATTCAGTGCATAACCAACGAGATGCTTTCTCTTCATTGGGCTTTTCTGTACTCAGCTTGTGGCTTTTACACTGCGCTTTTATCCACTTGACTTTGCGCCTGCGACACGCATTGGCTAAAAAACCATAGTGGCGTATTCGCATTAAGCCTTTAGGCAGTATGTGTTGCAAATACCGCCGGATAAACTCGTCTGTTTTAAGTGTCATTACCTTCTGTTGGTGGCTATCTCGGTAATCTTTATATTTAAAGCTGACCGAGCTTTGTGTGTGATTAATTAATCTTGACTCCGATATCACGCCTTTTCGGGTGTACCTCGCCAGATAATTCAATAATTTCTGGCTATGGCTTAAGCAAGGTTTGGCGTACACACACCATGTTTTTGGAATACTCAGACCTTCTAAATTCACGGCTTGGGTCTTTAACTCAGCTAACATTTTACCTTTAAAAACAGTAGATAAAGCTTTCACCGGATAAAGGTAGTTTTTGTTGAGCGTTTGCCATTGTTGCTTCGAATTTAAATGACCTGCGGGGATTAAGCAATGCAAATGAATATGCTGGCTTAAGTTTTGTCCCCATGTGTGTAACACACAGGTCATGCCCAATTGATCGTGTTGTCGGTTGTTGGCAAATTTAGTTAAGGTTTGCCACACCGCTTTAAATAAACTTTGATATAGGGTTTTGGGGTTATATTGTGCTATCAGGTTTAATTCATGTGGCAAGGTAAATACCAAGTGGAAGTAGGTGCAAGGTAATAAATTGTCACTTTGTTTTTCAACCCACATTTCCGTGGTTTGACCTTGGCACCTCGGGCAATGTCTGTCTCAACAACTACAACCAATTTGTGTTTGGTGGCCGCATTGCTCACATTGCCAGTTTTGATAACCAAGTTCGCCTGTTCGGCACGATTGAATATGCCCACATACCCGTTTTTGTTGCACACTCATTTTGTGGTTTTGCTGATAGTGTTCTAAGCTTTGGTTGAGTATGTCGGCTAGATGAATGGTTTTCATAATTCACCTCATGTTCGCCAGCAAATCAATCCCGCCATGGCCTAACTCGGGTAACCAGTGTAAATAGCATTGCGTGGTTTTTATACTGCTGTGTCCAAGTTGTTGCTGTAGTTGATGTAATGGCATACCCGCTTCAAGTTGGTGGGTTGCATAGGCATGACGCAGTTTATGTATATTACACTTATCTTCTAGTCCAATACGCTTCGCCACTTTTCGCAAGGCTTTGGTGTAACCTGAAGGCGATATCGGTTGCGTGTTAAGCCAGCGGGGATAAAACATCCAGTATGTTGGATGAAAAGCTTGCCAGTATACTCTGAGTTGATGTAACACTGTCTCGGGTACAACCACATAACGTTGTTTATTGCCTTTACCATTTTCAATAAAAATGGTTTTTCTTTGGCCATCTATATTACTGACTTTGACATGTGTCAGCTCTCTTAGTCTCAATCCACATCCATAGCACAGCATTGTCATGGTTTTTAAACGCAGTTCATGACAGTTTTTTATAAGTAAAGCAATTTCGGCGCGAGATAGGTATTGTGGGATAACCTGTCGGGGTTTAGGTAGGACTAATTCTAAATTCAATGGTCGGTGCGGTATGTGTTTAAACAAAAAATTTAAACTGTTTACTGTAAGCGTCCGGCAAACTACACATTTTAATCAGTTTACAATCCAACTAATCTAATCGCTCAATTTATTTTGGAGATTAGATATGCCACGACGTACTCGTGAACAATGGTTTGAACTGATTCAGGCACAACAAAATAGTGACTTATCCGTTGCTGAATTTGCCCGTCAGCACCGGATTAATGTTCAAAACTTTTATGCCAGACGCAGTGATTTTAAGCGGGATGGTTTATTAAATCATCAGCATGAATCTGCTTTTGTTCAAGTCACCACGCTGGCAACAGAGGTTCAGCGACCTTCCGGAGATATGCTGATTCTAACCATGGGTGAAGCTCAATTGCACCTGCCTGAAAATATTAACGCACAATGGCTCGGTCAGTTGATGCAGGCTGTTAACACATGAAGATGTTTGTTGAACCCGGTGCAATTTACCTGCACCGTCCAGTCGTTGATTTTCGAAAATCCATTAATGGCCTTGCCAATATAGTCGTTGCTGAAATGGCACTGAATGTTATGAGTGGTGCTTTATTTATCTTCTGCAACAAAGGTAAAGATAAACTTAAAATCCTTTACTGGGATAACACCGGCTTTGCACTTTGGTACAAAAAATTAGAAAAAGACAAGTTCAAATGGCCCAATGCTGAGCATGAAAATCAACTCGTTTTATCTGAGCAGCAACTAAACTGGCTGCTCGATGGCTTTGATATTGTCGGTCATAAAACTCTGAATTTAGCAAGCTTGAGCTTATAACTTTAGATCATACCTGATCAGCTTTTAATCTGAATATTATGCAGATAAACAGACAGTTACTAGGTAAAATAACCTTATGACTGAGCTAGAAATTCAACAACAAAAACGTATCCAAGCGCTTGAAAGCAAGTTACTTGAGCAGCAAGAAGCGCTTGAAAAAGCAAAAGCTCGAAATACGTATTTAGAAGAACAATTCAAATTAGCGCAACAAAAACAATTCGGCCAATCGGCTGAAGGCCACCCTGCGCAAGGCGACTTATTTAACGAAGCAGAAGAGGTTGCAGAGTTAGAAAACGCTTTAGAATCAGAAACTCAAACCGTCACTTATACCCGTAAAAAAGCCAAACGAACTCAACTACCTGCTGATTTACCACGCGAAGTGATTGTTCACGACATTGAAGATAAAAGCTGTGACTGTTGCGGTGGCAAACTACATAAAATGGGCGAAGATAAATCGGAAAAGCTCGAGTTTATTCCAGCGCAAATCAAAGTCATTGAACATGTTCGGCCAAAATACAGCTGCCGAGCTTGTGAAAATCACGCTGCGCAAGTCAAAATTAAACAAGCCCCGATGCCAGCGAGCCCAATTCCTAAGGGCATTGCCACACCGAGTCTATTAAGCCAAGTCATTACCAGTAAATATCAATATGCACTACCACTTTACCGGCAAGAAACCATGTTTAAACAACATGGTATAGAAATCAGTCGGCAAACCATGTCTGATTGGATAATAAAATGTGCCAGTTTATTTAAACCGCTGTATGACAAATTGCATCAAATCTTACTTGAGCAAAGCGTGATTCAGGCCGACGAAACCACAGTTAATGTGGTGAGTGATGACAAACTAAAATCCTATATGTGGCTTTATTGCACAGGCACAGATACGCCTATTGTAAATAACCCATTGAGAAATATTGTTTTATATGAATATCAAGCCAGTCGCGGTGGCAGTTGTCCGGTTAATTTCTTGCAAGATTATACTGGTTACTTACAAGTGGATGGCTATCAAGGTTACGAACAAACGAAAGCGACATTAGCGGGTTGCTGGGCGCATGCCAGACGTAAGTTCATTGAAGCAGAAAAAGCTCAGCCCAAAGGCAAAACCGGTAAAGCGAATTGGGCACTGAACCATATCCAAAAGCTGTATCGGGTTGAAACCAAAATCAAAGATAAAACAGCAGACGAAAAACAGGCTATCAGGCAAAAAGAGTCGGTGCCACTACTCGAGCAATATAAAGCTTGGCTGGAAAAGTCATTACTCAATACTTTACCAAAATCCAAATTAGGTGAAGCACTAAACTACAGTTTAAATCAATGGGAGAAATTAATTCGGTATATTGATGATGGGCATTTATCCATTGATAATAATCGAGCTGAACGGGCAATTAAACCCTTTGTGGTTGGTCGCAAAAATTGGCTGTTTAGCCAAACAAAAAGTGGTGCCAACGCTAGCGCCATTCTCTACAGTATGATTGAAACAGCAAAGGCCAACGGATTAATACCTTACGATTATATTAGCTACTGTTTAACCCAAATCTGCAAACCGGATTGCCAAATCCATGATTTACTACCTTGGAATATCAAAAGCTAGGTGTGGTTTACCCGACGGTTACTGTTTACTTGCAATAATAGACTGGATTTTGAGAGCTTTCGGATAAAAGGCTGCCTAAAATACGCATTCAAATCCTCATCACTTGCTTCGTTTAAGGGCTTACCAATGGCAAGTGTTATTCGCTCTAGTAGTCCACAATAACTGAGTCGGGTACGCTCAGAGTAGCCTCTGTATTCAATCTCCGTTTTAACTTGTTGGATTAAATTATTCATGATCACTTACCTCCAGATTGGTTATTAATCCATAGGTAAGTGTGGCTCAAATGGTGGGGGGTTGCGACTCCGCGCAGCGGCTTAGTTCAACAGCTTAATCATTAGAAGAGCGTATAGAACTTTTTAACATTGAGTCTATAAATGCCATTCTAATGCAGTTTAAATTAATCATTTCATAAACTTAAGCATTAACTCGTCAAAAAGCAATAAGAACTTTCAGGAAAGAAACCGAGCCAACTTGCATAACGAGCCAAATATAGGGTCGTTATGCAAACTCATTGTAATAAAAAAACAAAAAAAATCACATTGTTAAAACATTTCATTTGCATGAAACCGATACCTTGTTAAAAAACAAAGCGAGAACTAATTTGAGTTTTTGGCATACCTCTATTATAACTGTATAAATAAACAGTAATATTGATTGGAGGATTTATTGGTGGCTAAATCTCAATTTATCGAGTCAATTAGAACTGAACTCAGAACCAAGCATTATAGCTATGCAACCGAAAAATCTTATTTGCATTGGGTTCGTGCCTTTATTCGCTTTAACGGTTTTAAGCACTCAAGAAGCCATGTTAATTATTTCTAATCTGTCGGGTAAATATCAAATCATAGCGAGTCTATTGTTTGGTGCTGGCTTAAGAATAAATGAGGCACTCAGATTGCGAATTAAAGACATTGATTTTCATAATAAAAGTATTTTTGTCTTCCGTGGTAAAGGCAATAAAGATCGCTATACATTGTAGCCCGAAAATTTAATTGTCTTTTTACAGACTCAAATTGAAAAAGCCAAACAGTTACATCAACAAGACATAAAAGATGGTTTTGGCCTTACTTCAATGCCTATCAGTTTGATCAAAAAATACAAGTCTGCGGCCAAAGATATTGCTTGGCAATACCTTTTCCCATCCAGTGTTCGCTGTGCACATCCGCAAGACGGTTATATTTGTCGCCATCATATTCACGAAACTGCATTTCGAAAGCAACACAGACAAGCAGTTAAAAAATCAGCCATACATAAACGAGTGACGGCTCATACTTTTAGATATACCTTTGCAACTAGCTACTGCGCTCTGGCACTGACATTAGAACGGTTCAAGAATTACTTGGTCACAATGATGTAAAAACAACTGAGATTTACACACATGTTATTGGTTCTAAATTTGGCTATGCTCGCAGCCCGCTAGATCTGGCATACTGAAGTCTTCAAAATTCTGATAGAAAACCAAGTGTCTACTTTGAGTCTGAGAGCCGACGCTCAACCAAAAGCTAACTAAGATCTGCTTTTCGCTCAAAGCAGCCAAGTTAGTTTTATATTATCTTGCTCAATCAGCTAAGGCAATTGCCCCAGAACAAAAAGAGGACTATAATCACCAAACCTGTCGAATAGACAGTTAATAAAAGGCCTGGAAGTAATCAGCCACAACTAGAAACATTCTGCCGCATAGGTAGCTTCACTTTTAAACCTTTTGTAATTAAATTACAAAAGGTTTTTTATTACATAAAAATTGTCAGCTTATGCTTGCATTTCCGTTTGTCAGTTTATGATTGTAATTTTTTAATTCATTGAAAATAATGGATATATTATATCTACAATTTGTCAGCTTTTGGTTGTATCAACAATTATTGTTGCCCCAAGCATACCCTGACAAATTACAACCATACCTTGACAACGCCTACTTTGTGAATGGCAATTACGTAAGTTTATTACATTTTAGTGGGATCACAAATGTACGGACATATTATAAAAATCGACTGTTAAGAATGTGCCAAAAGCGGAAGTTTGGCTCTAGGATATGTAATGTCGGCTAAAGCCAGATAGCCGACTTAATTTTAATACGGAAATACAAGTTTAACGCAAAGCTTTGGGGCAGCTGAAGCGCAGCGTAAGCCGCCCCAGCCGCGATAGCGGCGACAACAGCGCCTTTTTATGTTTTTTATTTTTTAAACTTTACTTCAACAGAATCTCTCGGAAGGGAATAAATACCACCAACAGTTCTGATATTAACTCGGTTTGCATCGCTAGGTATTAGATCCCCTACCATTTCAATGTTGAACCTTGGGCTAACAAAATCACTAATAAACGTTAATGCTTGTTCTGTTTTTAGACTTCCTTTTCTATCTTCAGAATATAAGCGAATTAACTCATCAAAGCCGTTTTCTAATGCAGATTTCAACAGAGCATATTCTTCCTGACTTACCCCGTCGGCAATATCTGATTTCGCCATTTTTAACGAGGTTTGATACATGTACTTTCCAAGCCAGTTACTTTTTTTACCCGGTTCGGTTTCTACAATAAGAGCAGAAGCAAAAAGCAGCTGTTCATTTTCTGTTTTAGATACATATATATAAGGACTTAACTTTATTGAATCAGCATTGCCACTTGTAAGCTCAAATTGGTGCTTATCAGTTGATCGTTTGAGTAATTCACTAGGATTAAACACCAACTTTTCTTTTAAAACTTCAACATCATCTTCAGTATTCGATTTTATCGCAGCAGTATTTGCCATTACACCAATTGGACCTAATAAAATTCCAACTCCAGCTCCGCCGCCACCAAAGTTTTGTTGGTATAAAATATCTCCACTTTGATTTAAGTGCATTAGTGTATGATTAGTTTGTGCTAGTAAATCAGATTTAGCTACTTCATGTGTTACATGGTTTGTGGCAATCGGTGGTGGTGATTGATACTTTACCGTAGCACAACCAGTCATAAACATACTTACTATCGCTAGCAGTATAAACTTCTTTTTCATTCTTTTTATTTCCTTTTTATTGATAAATAAAGCTAGATTAACTTACAAAAGCACAACATCTTAATCATTAGAAGATCGTATAGAACTTTTAGGAAAGAAACCGAGCCAACTTGCATAACGAGCCAAATATAGGGTCGTTATTCAAACTCATTGTAATAAAAAAAACAAAAAAATCATATTATTAAAACATTTAATTTGCATAAAACCGATACCTTGTTAAAAAACAAAGCGAGAACTAATTTGAGTTTTTGGCATACCTCTATTACAACTGTATAAATAAACAGCAATATTGATTGGAGGATTTATTGGTGGCTAAACCTCAAATTATCGAGTAAATTAGAACTGAACTCAGACCCAATCAAACAGCTTAGCATCTGTTGGTATTGAAATGCCGTGACAAAGTCATCAGCATATCTTATCAACATGGCACGCAAGACTCGATACTAGTGGTTGGTTAGACCTTACCAGACAAAGACTTTCACCCTGTAAGATGCGCCCATATTAACGCGCAAATTAGAGTTGGCTAAAATATTTGAGGAACGAAAATAGACAACTCTAATTTGTCCTGTTGAATTGCTTGTTATGTTTATTCGGCTTTAACTGTATATTCAATCTCCGATGCTGAAACAGAATTAATGCTAATTAAATAGTTTCTAAATCTAATCTCTTTAGAAGAGATTGGATATACAAGTTCTTGCTTAAAATCTGAACGAGCCATATTCTCAAAAGTGTACTCACGATATAATAAACTGATTCCATTAGCTCCAATGCCAGTATAAATTATTTCATGATTGATATATCCAGCTTCAGAAAAAGGAATTTTTGACTCCACTGCTACAAAACTTGTATCTGATGGTAATAGTTCGTACTGCTCTCCACTACCTATTGGCGAGGTCCAAAAACTAGGAGACATTACAGTTCTATCCCACTGACCACTTTTATCTATACCGAACATAAATATGCTCCCTGGTATATTAACAACGGGGTTATCATTTTCATTTATGCCAGCAACTCTAAAAGTATCGCCAGTTGCTCCATTAAGACTTATGCTCGTAGTTGCAATACCTCCCTTCAATGAAAAGTCATTTTGAGCTTGATACATATTTTTCTTAATTATAGCTTTGTAAGATTTTCTTGAAATTATTGGTGCTCCAACGTATGCCTTTTGCACTTCACCAATTGAGTAGTTTTTATAATCTACATCCTCAATTTTACTTTGCATCACATCAGTTTTTTTCATAGAAGTGGTACATCCTGAGATGAGCATAATACAACTTAAAAGCACAGATAATTTTTTCATAAAAATCCCTATTAATTCGATAGAGTTGGATCAAATAAGCAGTCATGGTAGAACGCCCCATTGCTGAGCCGCCCCCATACAGATCCGGACGTGCGGAATTACCGCATCCGGCTCTTCGTTAATATCATTGCCCGTGTAAATCACAAGCCCCTAATACCAGTCTACTGCTATCAAACGTTTGCTGACCCGTAGTGGTTTTATTTGAAAATATCCTAGCATATCTTTAAACCCACGCCAGTTAAAACTATCTCTTTGACTGCGCCTTTTTAGCCATTTGTATAAGCTGTGCAGCACAAAGTTATATATCCTGCTGATGCTTTTACTGTTATCTGGTAGGCCAAAATAATTTTGAATACCAACCAGTTTTCGTTTGAGCTTCGGCATTAATATATTGAGCCGTTTCGAGCGGTTTTGCTTTATCCATTGGTAAAGCGTGCTCAGCATCAGTTTGGCCGCATACGTTGCACTTAAACAGTTAAGCCCAATTTTCGAATGATGTTTCTAGTATTTTAAAGTCAGTAACAAATAAATCGCGATAAGATTCTATTGCTAAAGTTTGTTCGAAGTTATGCCAATTACATGAATTTAATTGTTAGCCCCTCGCCCAAAATTTCCACCATTTTTTATTGCGACCCACGTGTTCGTTCGCTACCGGTTCTTTGGGGCGTGGAAAAGGATTAGAAGCGACGATTAATGCCAAATTAATGAGATTAAATAGCTTGTCTGATAGCTCTTCATACTCTTTATGAATTGCCGAATCATTAAATCCCATGTCATTCCATGACCCCATTCCGCCAAAGACCCATGCACGCTGACTTGCGTTCAAGAGCTGGTGATGTTCTGGTGTAGCATAACCTTTTGGAAATATTGTGTATTCCTTGTCGCTTGACGCAGGAGGCTCTTCGAGCGCTTTTAACCCCCTCTCAAAACATTGTCCGAAGTTACCACAGTTGTTTTTATATGCGAACTCGCTAATTTTTTTAAGAATGTCTTTCAATTGTTCTTTAATCTCAGAAGCTGGTGGTAGAGCCTGTTCCGGCTGATTTCTATTTTTTAAGATTCTCCCGTACTTTACATGCCAAATATTCTGCTCTGGATCATCTCTGTCCCCCACTTCCCAGCCTGCTTCCCAAAAGTCAGATTTTCCAGACTTTACTGTCTCAATAAGCCAACGACCACCGCCACCTACAAATCCAACTGACATTCGATCTGAAATTTCTTCATTATTAGTAGAAATATATCGTACTCTAAACTGAACCACCCCGGTGTCTTTAAGCTTTTTGAACCAATCATTGGGGTCTTTGGCAAAGTCTCTTTCATGCCACTTCGTGCCTGAGCTTTGAAGATCGACGAACTTGACGAATTTGCAGAATTTAAAAGTCGAGCTGCTCGGAAAATAATCGTAATTTAAACGCCCTTTTAGGTATTCATTTCCGTGAGCAGCTATCGAAAGTAATTGAGCAATTGTGCCTTGCATAAATCCTCCGTTTGAGAGCAAACGCCCAAAGCGTTTATATAGCGTTATTGAGTGATCGGTATGATGTTAATACGCAACTCAAGCTCCTAGCTTGTCCAACAATAGGGTTAAGTTGCGGCTTCGCGCAACCTAACCTTATTTATTCGGTACAATTACCCACAAAGCCTGTCATTATTTACTGATACATTAGTCACTAAATTATCATAGGATAAATCTACAATAATTTTTATAACTATATTTGGACAAATAAATTTAAGGTCAGCAAACGTTTCGGCTTTAATAATTAGTTTTTGCTGTAATTGTCACGCCTCAGTGGTTTAATAATCTAACTTTTGAAAGTTTGCCCGATTAATAATCGTCTAATCTATTGCTTTTCAATTAAATATATTCTCTAACTCTTTTGTACGCCCCGTTGATGATGATGCTTAGACGGAGTTTGCGAGTTCTGTCGCTAAGCTGTGCGCCCGCTTGTTGGCGTTGCTCACCGACATTCGATGTCGCTCATCAGCAAACTCTTGATACTCGGCCGCTATTTCATAGATTTTTTCTACCCCCAAATATTTACTGAGCGTGCGCATGTGAGGTTGTAGATGATTTGAACATTCTCTGATGCCCCCTTTTTCAAAGCCAAACTCGCCGCTGGAGGTCACTGTAACTAGAACCTTACCAGACAATAAAGGTCGTAGTGGAAAGTCGCCGCGGGCCAGATCGAAGTCGAAAGTTTTATTTATCCGCACAACTTGATCGAACCAAGATTTTAACTGGGCTGGCATACCATAGTTATACATTGGGGTGGAAATAACTATGATGTCCGCTTTGGCGACCTCAGCTATCAAACGATCAGATAACGCTAAAATTTCTTTTTGTGCCGAGGTTCTTTTTTCATCCGGTGTAAACACTGCGCCAATCCACTCCTGAGTAATAAAACCCGGCGGGTTCATGCCTACATCACGATAAATGTACTCATCTGTGTGTCGAATCTGACGCCAGGTATTAATAAACTTCAGCGCAACATTTTTGGATATAGAATTATGCTTCGGGTTTGGGTTATCAATCGCTCTGACACTCGAATCTATGTGCAATACAGTGCTCATATTCATTACCTTCGTTAGTTAAAAAGTGTGTTATCAACAGAGCTATCTTGTATTGAATGTGGCATAAGCACAAACGAGAAGAATTCACTAATAGATGAGTAAAAATCATCTATAGAGTATACTTTCGAGCAAAACACCAGCATTTAGGAGATTGACATTGCAGGTATCGTTACAGGCGCTCAAAGCATTTGAAGCAGCAGCGCGCCGCGGCAGTTTTAAGCTCGCAGCGGAAGAGCTATCGCTCACGCCAACTGCGGTGTCTCACCACATCAAAAATCTGGAAAACAGGTTAAATGTTAATTTGTTTCATCGACAAACAAGGCAGATAGTATTGACCGAAACTGGCAGAGTTCTGGCAAAAGCAACATCTGATGGCTTTCGCAAAATCGAGAACGCATTGTTAGAAGTTGAAACAGCAGGTCGCATGGTGAGGGTAACAACGACATCATCATTGGCCTCAATGTTATTAATCCCTGCGATGCAAGAATTTTCGCAAACCTATCCGAATATTCCTGTTGAAGTGACAACAGGTGAAGCTGTGGTAAACCAACCATATATCATTCCTATTCGCTACGGCGACTCTACAGTCGTTGCACCTAACGATATTCTCAGCCATGAGCAATTCGACGTATTTGGTGCTAGTGGCATGAAGCCGCCAAGCTGGTCTACTGAACCGATCGTACTTTTTACCACTGAATGGAAAAATTCCACCTTGCCCGCACCACCATTAGCTGCCTGGCTGGCTGCTAATGGCTTAGACAGAGCAAATATTTTATTCAAAAAATTTGACCAGGAATTGTTCTGTATACAACAAGCCATGTCAGAAAACAGTCTGGTCTTTTGCTCGACAATCCTGACGAAGCGACTTCTAAATGCTAATTTGTTGCAGCACTTCGGGACCTTACCCATGCAATCTGACTTATGTTACTACATACCTGATAAACCCAGCTTTGAGAGCAGAAATACGCATAGGTTTTTAAACTGGCTTACTATGTTACTTCGCGGGTAATTTCAATTCGTCCGCCACATGCGGCAAGATTGATGAGGTTAAAAACATGCACACCTAGTTTTTTCAAGCTTCTCACTTTGCTCCGGAACAATATATCTTCCCTCTATACAAAGCCGCGCGGATTTGCGCTTGCCATTCGCGAGTAGTTGTCGTTCAATAAGAGTCAGTTATTTCATCGGTGATCTTCATACACTGGACTTTCACCTTTTTAGTTAATGTCCATATCGGGTCTACACAAAACAAGGCAAAATCGCCGTCCGGTGTAGACGTGCTAAAGCGCCAATGTTTAAGGCGTCATCATTAAGAATGATTCATCATGAATATTTATATAAAAAGCACTATCGCCCTATCCATCTTTACTGTAATTGCTGTTAATTCTAAGGAGTTAAGCGATAATGAATACAATGAATATAGAGGTTTCAACCCAGATATAGCCGATGAGCACCCAGTGGAGTTTTTTCGACGGTATGCGTTATTACTTCAGATGTATGACGAAAAAGTCATTGAACTATATTCTGATAGTGCACAAATATTGGGGTATACAAAACACGCTCACGGTTTAAAAAAATTTGCAGAGCTTACAGGTAAAGAATGGAAAAAATCAGCGAGCGCGGCAATTTGGATGTCAAGAAATACTGGTGACAAAATTACCTACTCAAATGCAAACTTTATAAAAGTTGATAATGGATTTCGAATTACTGCCGATCGGTACTCAGTAAAATTATGCTATACAGATTCCAGCTTTTATCAGATCGTGAAATTTAATAAAGAGGGAAAATTAAAAATAATAAAAGAGTACTTTGAGGTTCTAGCAGAATCAAAATGCTAACAATACCAAGAGGTAAGCGTCCACGGCACGGCATTTGATCTAACATCATCTCTTTTATTCATTTGCCAATATGTTGGGCGCGCCTCTGAATCCCTTAATCTAGCAGATTTATCACTTCAAGGGCTGCATTCGTTTTAACATAACACTGGTTGTTTTTAATTAATATAAAGGTATCAGTCGCCTTATCTTGCACATTATACTGAGCCATAAGCGCCTTTGCACTTTGGCTTTGCAATGGTGCAAAAACAAACTTGTTGGCATGGTCGCGTTTAATAATAAAATTTATCGCGCCATTACATAGGTTACAAACCCCATCAAAAATAATTACCTGACGATTGTCCATGAGTCACCCAATTAAATACTTTATCAATAAAGCTTGAAAAACAGCTAGATTGCACATATCTTTCCCAGATGAAAATTAAGGTGTATGCAAAAGTGACAAAAGCATTTTTGTCGGTTATTTTATTAGCTTCATTTATGCTACTGAATATAGGTAGTCAGACAGCTATTGCCGATAATTTGCAGATGCAGTCAGCTTATACCCAAATCTCTGCGGATGCTACAGGCGATAATAAGCTAACCTCTACTCAGGCAGGTTTAGTAGATAAAGTGCCTGCTCAATACCCCGCAGAATCTCCGCAAAGCAGTCGGCTCACCCAGCCAAGCCATTTTCTTGATACTGAGCAACAACCCGATTACCAACTTTTTTATGCGATAGCCGAGCCAGATATTCCACCTGTTGAGCGTTATCGTTTAAAAAGCCCGATAAAACCACCTTGGTATCAGTGTACCTCTAGGCCACGCACCGGCGCTATTGATAATTGCCGACCGGCTAACCTAACGTACCGCTCACAACTGACATTCGCTCACACTAGCTGATATTAACTTTTATACAGCGCCAAAAGCTTATGCCCGACTCTTTATAAGGGCATTGTTTTTGGCATTAAAATTTTTTATTAGTTTAAAGCTGGCCGGGTAGCTATAGGTTACGCGGCAGCTAAGTGAGTAAATACTTATGTTTGCCAACAAAAATACTGCGCCGTCCTCTTGGCAAGTTAGGATCAAGCGTTTCATTGTCGCCGCTATTGTTATAGTGCTGGGACTCTGTGCAACACCCAATTTATACCAAAATAAAACCCTAATCAGTATTAGCCCTTTGAACAACCAGCAGGTTTTACCTAGCAATGACTTGGTTAAAGGACTATTAGAACAAAACCAGTTTAATGTTAAACAAATCAGTTCGGCCGACAATACATTAGTCGAACTGACTCAACAAACAGACTCAGCGTCAGCGCAACAAATGCTCTCAGAAGCGCTACGCGAACAGGCATCAATTAAGGTCATAGAGCAGAAAACCGCCCCGCTCTGGTTACAAAAAATGGGTTTATCGCCAATTAAACTGGGGTTAGATCTCAACGGCGGTGTGCTCTTTGTACTTGAAGTGGATACCGACAAAGCACTTGAAAAACGAATGGAAAACCTTGCGTTAGAAGCGCAATCAATTCGAGTAAAAAACAAACTCCACGGCGTGCGAATAGAGCAAAGCACAGCAAGCGGCTTGCAATTAGCTGCCACATCGCACGCGCAAGCAGGCTTAGAACAATTGCAAAAGGAATTAATAAAACTCTTTCCGCAGTTAATGGTAAAAACTCAGCAGCAAGGCAGTTTAACGCTATCGACCTTAAGCTATAATGAAGCCGGTCTCGCTGAATTTAATAAACAAACCATGACACAAGCCCTAACCACCCTGAGATCGCGCATTGAGGAGTTAGGCATCACAGAGGCAGTCACCCAACGCCAAGGGCAAAATTATATTCGAATAGAACTGCCCGGCGTGCAAGATCCCGCCGCAGCCAAGCGTATTATTGGTGCAACCGCACAATTGTCGTTTCATGCGTTGCAAGAGGTGGGCGGAAAAAGGGTCGCAGCCGAACATGGCACTGTTAACCTAAACCCGTTAGCCATATTTAGTGGTGCCGATATCGACAATGCGCAAGCTGGCAGAGATGAATATGGTAAACCCTTGGTCCAACTCAGTTTATCGCCGCAAGGTGGTAAAAAAATGCTGCACTTTAGCCGCGACAATGTGGGCGAACCTATGGCCACTTTATACAGCGAATATATTGCCGACAGCCAAGGCGAGATTCATGAAAGCAGCCAAGTTATTTCAGTGGCCAGGATCCAACAAGTGCTTGGACAAAGGTTTAGCATTACTAATCTCGACTCTTGGCAAAAAGCACAAGATTTAGCTTTATTGTTACGCGCGGGTTCATTAGATGCACCGTTAAAAATAGTTACCGAGCGCACCATAGGGCCAACGCTAGGCGCGCAAAACATTAGCAGTGGCTTTAAAGCGTTAGCATTGGGTTTGTCGCTCACGCTGGCTTTTATGTTGTTTTGGTATCGCAAGCTAGGTGTGATTGCCAGCATTGCCTTATTTGCAAATTTAATTTGCTTGTTAGGTTTAATGTCACTGCTGCCTGGTGTCGTTTTAACCTTACCCGGTATTGCTGGTTTAGTACTTACTATCGGCATGGCGGTAGATACCAACGTCATTATATTTGAGCGAATAAAAGAGGAGCGCAAACAAGGAAGCAGCATGATGGCTGCCCTACAGCGTGGCTATAAACAAGCACAAAGCAGTATTATTGACGCCAACCTAACCACAATGATCACAGCTATTGTACTTATGTCAATCGGCTATGGCCCGATTAAAGGCTTTGCTATCACCTTAGCGCTGGGCATTTTAACCAGCATGTTTAGTGGCGTGGTCGTGTCTGCTCAATTGTCGCAGTGGTTTTATCGATTACCGTCAATAAAACCTGCATCCAAACAATTAATATCAACTGCCGCAAACAAAAACCAAGGAGTACAACATGGCTAACGGATGGAAAAAAGTACGCACCACGGGCTTAGTTATCAGCATTATTGCTGTTTTATTCAGTTGTTTTTTAATTGCGCAGCGCGGTTTGCAGCTGGGGCAAGATTTTACCGGGGGCTATGTCACTGAGTTTGTTATTGTGCAAGATCTAGACAAAAGTGCCCTACAAGCTCAAATAAATCCCCATCTAAATGGTGAATTTAAGTTGTCCAACCAAGGCGCATTGCAATGGCAACTATTTCAACCGCCGCAAGATAATATAGAGCAGCCGCTTGCTTGGCAATCTCAGTTGCCCGATGAACTTGGCTTGCAAATATTAGACAGCCGCTATGTGGGTGCACAAGTTGGCGCAGAGCTTATTGAACAAGGTGGGCTGGCGTTATTCGTTAGTTTAATTTTGGTCGCTAGCTACCTTATTATAAGGTTTGAGTGGCGACTGGCAGTGGCGTCAAGTGTTGCGCTGCTACATGATGTAATACTGACACTTGCTTGCTTTTCGGTTACCGGTATGGAATTTGATTTAACCGTTTTGGCGGCTTTATTAGCAATCATAGGTTATTCATTAAACGACTCTATCATTATCGGGGATAAAGTCAGGGAGCTGATACGCACACACGCCGATCAACCAGTCGCTAATACCATCAACCAAGCACTAGCAAGCACTTTAGGCCGCACTTTGATTACCTCATCAACCACACTAACCACGATAGGCGCTATTTGGTTGTTGGGCGGTGCTAGCTTACATGGTTTTGCCAGCGCGCTCTTTATTGGGATTGTGTTTGGTACTTGGTCATCAATTTTTGTCAGCGCAACCTTGCCACAATGGCTAGGACTCAGTTATCAAAACTACCAACAAAAATTAAGCGACGAAGCGCTCAAACAACTTGCCGAGCCCTAGTTGTTATTGAGTTAATTTAAATTTTATGATTTCTCCACACCACTTGATTGTTTGAAAAAATCATAGTGTGGAGAATGACTTAGCTCTTTTATAAAGCACGCTCTAATCTAACAAAAGCAATGTCGCCAGCTTCTTTAATGAACACTTTGGCGTTACCCTGCTTAACGGTTATTTTTTGTGCTTGTTTGCCTAACAAATTTTCTACTTGCCAGTTTGAATGCTTAGGCAAAAAGTTTAGCTCAATTTGCGTTTGTGCTTGTTTACTCAAACGCTCTCTAAATAAAAGCAAATAACTTTCGTTCGGTTTAACAGGATTAAACCATTGAAATCCGGTAATTGATTTGCCGTCTGGCGTTTTCCCAAGCGGGAATACGTAGCCATTAAACAAGTTATTACGATGTTTTTTGTAAACATTCAATAGCTTTTTAGTCTCGTCACGTTGCTGCTGAGTTAATAATCGTGTGGTTTGAAAAAAAACAGGAATGCCAGGTAAACCTAACGCGGTTGCGTATTCCGTCGAGTGCAAATAAGCATCACTGGCTTGTTGATTAACCATGGCAAAATTAACCACAGGTAGTTCTATTTTATTTAAGTTTAAATATCGAGCAATTTGCCATACCTCCCGCAGCATCAATGACGGTTTAGGAATGACGTTAACCGGCGTTTCTGGCTTGCGATTAGCAAGCCATAAGTTACCGGCTTCAGACGCCCAATAATAGCCAAACCTAGGCGCATTTTCGGTTACATCCCAATTAACTCTCAATTGATGATCACTGTAGCGAATAAGTTGACGCGCTTTATTAAGATAATTATAGGCTCCTTCATACTTAGATAAATTGGCAAAATCCAATTTCCAAGTGGTAAATTTGGCCTGGTCAAAATTATGTTTTAAATCTTTTAATGGTGCTTTGGCTGCATGCCAAATACCTAACTGGATTTGGTATTTTTTAGCTTGTGCAACCACATTCTTCCAACCTTGCGGATACCAATCGGGTCTAACTTGCCACGCTGATTGTTGCCCATTAAAACTGGGCATTCTGCCAGTCTGCCAGCCGTCATCAATTTGCAAGGCGTCCAACCCTAACGCTGAAACTGATCGTATTTCAGCTAACACTTCGCTTTCTTTAGCAAATTGCTTAGATTCAGTGCCGCCGTTTCCAGAACCCCATGTATTGGCTTTGGTATATAAATCTAACTTGGCATCCACCGGAAACCGTGTTCGATGAAACTGCTTTAAAGCTAATTCTCGCGCTGCTTGGCTAGATGCAGCATACGAAATATTCCAAGTTGCCCACGCCCAACGCCACTCATTTTTTTTGATATTTGCTCGCGAAATGCCCCAACCCGTGGTCTCAACACCCCGCTTGTTTACCACAAAACGTCCGGTATCAACACTCGGCTGATTAACACACTTTGGCGATTCTTTAACTAATGCAAATCCATTTGAGTGATCTTCAACAAATAATAAGCTTGCCCAATCGACCTGATCGTTATTTTTTAGTTGTTGTTCCTTAATAAGCGGTGTATTTAATGTGTGTCTATGCTGAGTATCATTATAATAACCTGCTGCCACGATCTGCTGACCGCTCACTGGGACAAAATCAACACGAGCTGACATCGAACGCTGCTCTCTGTCAAATGTGTTATTTATCGAACGAGACGGAAAAGTATACTTTTTCCGCTGGGTATTGGCCGCTGACCATGCTTCAATTTCTATCCGGTCAATCGCGGTAGTTGCTTGCTTGGATGATGATACTAACAAGGTGACTGTGCCGTCCGGTCTAAGCGCTTCAGGTAAATCGAGTGCCAAGCTACCCCCCGGGTTTAACTTTTCTGGGGGTTCAATTTTAAACTCATTATCTAGACTGGTTAACACTATGGATTGCGCTACATCCACTTGTTCTGATGCAAATATTTTTGCCCGATAGTACTGATTAGCGGCGAGCTCTTCAATTCTAATAGCCAACTGTTTTTTGGCTCTAAATCCATGTTCTATTTGTTTGCCTTTTAATAATTTTAACTGTGGGCCTTTTTCGGTCTGCTTGGCAACGACCGGTTGACCTTTTACCCACAATTGAGTGCGTACCCCTTCGGCATCAGGATAAACCCAGATTTGATAGCGAATTTGGGTTTTTATGCTCGGATAATTAAATTCGGCGATAAGATTTATATGCGGGCTGGTAAATTGATCGTCGTCACTGATCTCGGCCGTTAAAGACACTAAATCGGCTTTAGTCTCTGCCGTGATCCATCCTGGATAATTCCAGTCTGCTGTCGTTGCTTGACTTGTTTGCACACGCTCACCAAACGAAACTAGACGCGTCGCTAATCCTGTATCTACCAATTGCCATTGGCGCTCAAAGCGACCGGTTGAAACAATCAATGTATCATTATCGGCAAGAACATAAGCCTCGCCAAACCTATGTTCTAACTTAGGTAAATCAGCAAATACCGAGACGTTAAAAATTAAAAGTGTCAGGGCTATCAATAGTCTTTTCATAACGGCTTCCTAGATATTAAAAGTCTATTTATGTTAGTCCGTAATTGAGCATTTTTATTAGTTTATTTGTGCCAAAAATCCTGCTGTTCAAGTCAATTTAAAATCTAAAATAATATTTTAAAATCAAAAGCTAATGTATTTTGACCAAAGGTCATTTTTACCTGTTAGGGTGATTATTGACTGAGTTGATTAAATTGTGACGGCGAGCATTGATTATATTTTTTAAATATCCGACCAAAGGTACTGCTGTCAGAGTAACCAACACTCAAGGCTACCTCTGCTACTGAGCAACCATCTTTTAATTTTTCTTTCGCCTTTTCGAGTCTAAATTGAGTAATATACTCGGCTGGAGACAGATCTATTTCGGCTTTAAATTTTCGATAAAACGCGCTCCGGCTCATTGCCATTTCTTGCGCTAATTGATCAATAGTAAAATCCTCGTTGGCAAGGTACTTAATGAGCAATTTATCAACTTGGGAAATAAACAAATTGTTTTTGGCGTTATCATCATGACCCGCTTGGTATCTATCAAACAACCGCTGCTGTTTAGTGACTAGGTTATTTACCTTTAACGTTAATTGCCTAATAGACAAAGGTTTACTTATATAATCTATCGCACCTGAAATAAACGCATTCACTTGAATTTGCAAATTATCATCCGAACTCATCAATACAATGGGGATGTGGGCGGTTGCTTTGTCTAGTTGCAGTTTTTTGCACATTGCTAAGCCACTCGATTGTGGCATATGAATGTCAGATAAAATAACATCCGGTAACTGCAATTTGGCGACTTCATAACCAAGCAAACCGTTTTCAGCTCGGCTAATATAAAATGCATCGGCAAAACTTTCAGTGAGATAGTCCACCAGCGCCTCATTATCATCAACTATGAGCAAGTGAGCTTTTTTTAGACCCGTTTTTTTATTGTTAGTTACGGTATTTCTTTCGAGTGAATCAACCACAGAGTGGCATTGCGATTGGAAAAACTTGAGCTCTAAATCAATGATCTTTTCTGGCGTATAGTGCAAACTAAATAAGCACCCTTGGTTACTGCGGTGTCGACAATCAAACCACGGCCAATTAAAACCATCAGAATCAGCGGCTAGATGTTTAACTTGTTTAAAAAATTCGTCCATACTTGCAGGGCTGGTAACTTTAATCCGACCATTCATTTTATGAACTAATTCGCTAACCAACGCCAAACCAATACCGTAACTTTTAAATTGCTTCAAACTTGCCGGTGGTCCTTGCTTTGCAATAAGGCTTGGCTGTTTAGCATTGGCAGAATAACCCTCAAAAATATATGCCTGATCAGCCACTGGGATCCCGCGCCCTTGGTCTTGCACCAAGAGTTTTACCTGTGTATTGTTTATAACAAATAAACCAATAAAAATATGGCTGTTTTCCGGAGAAAACTTCATCGCATTAATCACTAGATTATCAAGAATTTTTTGCCAAGCTTCTTGATTAAAGTCAGCTTTGAAACGCTGACAGTTGCTTATAAAGATGAGCTTTTGATTTTTTTGTTCCGCGATAACACTCAAATTGCAACATATTGAATAGCTCGCATCCAGTAAATCATTTAGCTGCGTTTTAAATGTTAAATTTTGCTTTTGTAATTGCCGGTAATCCAAAATCTGCTCAATTAAGCTGGCAAGACGGTGACTATTTTTTAACGCAAATTGGGCTTGTTGCTGTAAGTTAGAATCTAACAATTTTGCATTCATATGCTCTAGCGGGCCAATGATCATGGATAGCGGCGATCTAAGTTCATGCGTAATTTGCGTTAAAAACCTGAGTTTAGATTGCTCTTGAATACTCTCGTGGCGAAAGCGTTGCACATACAAGAGCACAATTAAGCTAATAATAACAAAGACGACTACCCCACATAACACTTTAAACCAGAGCGTTTGCCAAAAAACAATACTAATATGCACCGATATTTGTGCCGGTGAGCGGTCAATATTGCCATCTTGATCTATGGCTCTAGCTTCAATGAGATGATCTTCGCCCTGTGTTAATCCAAAGATTGTTTGTTGGGGTTGTGCGCTAAAACTAGACCACGAGTGTCCATTAACTCGATAGCTGAACAATAAATTTTCTGTTGCGGTTTCGTGCCAATAATCGACAGCGCTAAATTTAACTGTGACTGATTCAGCACCGGCAGAGATTGCTTGAGTAAGTGATATTTTAGTGTCTGGTGCCAATCCGTTATTTTTGTAGTTTAAACTAAAAAAAGAGATTGTACGATTAAGGTAACCATGACGCCGCAAAAACCAATCTCTGCCTGCTTGATTAAGCCAAAAACTTGCATCAGGATCTTGCAATATTTGGTTATTTTGCCGTTCAACACGAACCAGTGGTATTCGTGTAGTTATCCACTGTCCATCAATTAAACTTAATAACCCCCTACTACTTAAAGCGCGGACGTCTCCCTGATCACCTATCAATAAGTTTGCAATCTGACTAGGTCTGTTGTCTAAGTCAGTGACCATTGGCTGCCAATGGCTTTGTTTAATTTGATATAAACCCTGATCCCAACTAGCCACCCAGACATTGCCTGTTTTGTCTGTTTTAACGTCGGCTACCCAGCCAAGGCCTTTTTTTAACCTAATGAGTGTTTGCGCAGAATGACTGACCGCATAGTTCTGGTACAGCTTATCCTTTGCAACTGCAATGATACCTTTAGGCCCTTGTCTTATCATGCGTTCTTTACTGGTCTGTGTTATTTCTTCTAACACTTGACCGCGTAAATCTAACTTGATTAAACGAACCGAATGATTCGTTGCGGTGCCACCCACGTAGATGGCACGCTTGGTAAAGAGTATTTTTTCAAAATGAATCAATTGCCCCAATTGAGGGTACAGGTGAGTGGCCCATTGCCTTCCATCAAACACGCTTAGCGCCGCTTGGTTTTGATGACCACCAAAAGCATACAGGCGGCCATTTTCACAATGCAAGGCCACAGGGTCACTTATGATCGCCTTATTTTTCGCTAAGTTTTGCCACTTATTGGTAGCAGCTTGCCAACGTTTTATGTTACCACTTTTACTTATAAAATAACGGTTGTTTTCATCATCATGGCACCCGTAAATTAAGTCCTGCATAACAGTGATTTTAGCCGTATCAAAATTCAATCTTTTAACTGCAAAACGCTCTTTTAATAAAAAGAGTTGGTGACCAGTTGCTTTAAGCTGATATTTTTCACTAAAACTTTGTGCCATTCCAAAAGGATGTGGAAAATACTGCCAATCACCCGTTTGATCCCGCTTATACATTTGGCGGGTGCCAATAATAAGAATCTCACCGGTTTCAGTCAGACTAATAGCGTGGTGCGTTTTATCATCTATCTCATCAAAAAACTGCGCTTGCTGCCAAACTGGCTGAGTGTTTGATTGGGAGGGAGTCTGCAAATCTTTATATTCAGCATAAACGGGTGGGTTGTAATAGCCGGTGCTTATCGCCCAAATACGCGCAGCTTTATCTTGGATTAAACGATACCTCGACCAGCCCGTATTATTTGGGTCTAGCACACCCGCCCATTTAGATTTAAGTTGAAGCTGGTTATTGGCAAACTGAAATTGGCTGATGTCGCCTGTCTTGCTGTCTGCCAACCAAAAAAAACCTTGCTCATCTAATAAAAAATCACGCAGATCTGTTCCGAGTACGCGACTTTTATGGACTTGATTTTGCTCAATCCAACCTAGCTGATTACGTGTAATAAACCAAATGCGATTGGATGAATCTGTTATTGCTTTATCGCCAGATATAATACCAATGTTGTCAGCAATAACAGTCCACTGGCCGTTTTCAAGCAGTACTATGGTCTGTTCAAAAAACACCAATACCTTAGCTGGCGCAAGCCGTTTAAAGTACTTTACGTAACCCCAATCGTTGCCTGCCGGTATTGGATAAGCATGCTTGTTCAAGCCATCATAGTACTGAACTAAATTATGGTAGCCCAGCCATATGCCTGCATCTCCATCTAGCTCAATACTGCTAATTTCTGAGTTAGAAATCGAACTCAGAGTTTGCCAGTTTTCACTGCTGGTCATTAACGCGTGCAAGGTGGTGTCTTGCGCGGCACCGCTAGCAACAAAAAGCCACAACCAAACGCAAACTATCCACTTTACCAAAGCTAACATATATCCTAGGTTTTCATTTAAGTTTTACGGCGTAAATATTCACTGTTCGGAATAAACAATGCATATATGGGATAGTTTACGGCAAATAAGTCTTCAAGTTCTCGTTAATTCTGCTTCAAGCGACAACTTTTGGTAACTCTCCTGCTGGGCGGCGTATACGCGCTTAACGATGAGTAAAAAAACCACTGAGAGCACAATTGAAATCACATCAGACAGTTGCGTCAACAAGTTAAGATGTATCATCTCTTGTAACTCATCAGCGTTTAAGCTCTTACGAAATACGAAACGGTCTATCGTATTAGAGATTATCCAAATAGCCCACCACACCACCAGCAGACTAGTACCCTCTTTTGACTGCCAATCGTTTGGGTGATGGCTGGCACGCCAAATTTCTTTCATTGCTTGATACGGCTTCCAAAGGTTTAAAATTGGGATGAAATAAAAACCAATCGACCAGCCAGGGCTAAATTTGAGATCGCTCGCGCCGAGCTTACGAACATTATAGTTTGCAAAATAGATCCAACGCAGAATCAAAAAACCCGAAACAACAAAAATCGCCAAATAAACATAAACAATGATCCCTTGCCTTAAATCATTTGCATCCCCAGCCGCTGCAGCCTCTTCATAGGAAGTATAAGTTCCGTCTTGGTAGCTGGATAACAACTGATATTCAAAAAGGTTTGAAACAAAAGAAATTGAATAAATAATAATTTGTGCATAAAGGGCGTATTTCACCAAAGTTGTTAAACGACTGGTATCTCGAAAACTGCTCTCCGTGTTAGTCATAGATAATCTTCCCGCAAACGCGCTGTTAATTTAAATACATTTGTTAGATTATCGTTAAATTAATATAAATACGCAATTATATTTTGTTCTAGCGACCAAGCGCTAATGTAGGTTAGCGGCGACAATAAACACCATCACCAAGTGTCAATCTTTAACATTAGACACAATAATTAATAACAAAAATCCAAATAAAATAATTAAGGTTGTTTAATGATTAAATATGGGACTTCAATTAAGGTTTTAATAATGGCCGCCTGTTTACCGCTGGCCGCCTGCGGTGGCGGGAGTGGCACGAGTGATACATCGCCGACTCCGACTGCGAGCCCAACGCCAACTCAAACACCAACTCCGACGCCAACGCCAAGCCCAACACCGGGCAATCAAGCGCCGATTGCAAAAGCTCAGAGCGCTAATACGCAACAAAACACAGCAATTAGTATTCAGTTAGACGTTTTTGATCCTGATAATGATATCACTAGCACTCACATTATTGAGCCGCCCAAAAGTGGACAATTTAATAAAACCGACGGTGGCTGGACATATCAGCCCGATAGAGACTTTTTTGGTACTGACACCCTAAGTTATCAAGTAACAGACTCAGAAGGTGCACAATCTGACGTTGCGCAAGTTACTTTTAATGTAACGCAACAAAGCACAGGCCGCACTATTTATGTCGCCGTTGATGGCAACAATGCCAATTCAGGTAGCTTGCAACAACCCTATAAAAGTTTAAGTTATGCCGTTGATCAGGCGAACGCAGGTGATGTGATTTTAGTTCGCGGCGGAAGCTATCGTGAGCATGTAAAAATTACCAATAAACAGAACCTACAAATAAAAGCTTACGAGGACGAAATTGTAGTTATTTCGGGCACAGATATTATCACAAGCCAATGGCAGCCAGATAATGATCGCCCTGGCGTTTATAAAACAGAGTTTGCGGCTAATCAAATAGAAACTGATTACACCCAAGTATTTGTTGATGGTAAGTTTCAGCAAATGGCGCGCTTTCCCGATAATTTAAACGGCAAAATGATGTCGCCACTGGATCCTAAATCCGGTTATGCGCTGGTGACCAACGCCGTAAAACCAGAAGGCGCGTCTGCTCGCAGCCGTGTTACTTTTAATCAATATGGTGGGATTGGGCCACTACCCCCAGTCACCTTTAGCGACGAAGCTGTGATCCGTGGCTTAATTGGAAAATTAAGAAATAACATTTTTTCGGCTTCGTCTGATGGTGCCAACATCCAGCGAGAAGACGATCAAACGGTTAGTTTTTTAGGCACTAATAATGGTTATTGGAGTCAAGAGGCTGCTTATAGTTTGCCGGAAGGTTTTGCTTATATTTTTGATTTAGCCGTATTAGATCGCCCAGGCGAGTGGTTTTATAGTCGCAACCAAAACACCCTATATTATTACCCTAAAACTCAAAATATTGAGGATTTGACCATAGAGATCAAAACGCGAAAATTGGCGCTGTCCGTTGATAATTCCAACAATATACGGCTCGAAAACTTGCATATTAAAGCTGCCGCCATGTCAGTTGATGACTCTGATGGACTTATTGTTGATAACTGCTCTTTTCAGTTTATGCATCCTTTTTTATATCGTCGCAATTATGGGGTGTTAAAAGAAGGTATCGTCATTGATCGCTCAGATGCAGGTATATATAAAAACAATTTAATTGCCCATACTTGGGGCAGCGGCATTATTTTAAATTCGGGCAATAATAATACCATTCACAACAATATTATTGAGGATATCGGCTGGTTAGGACAATTCACAGTGGCCGTTTTTAACGAGGGTGAAAATACCCAAATCAGTCAAAATACGTTTGGCGCTGCCGCTCGTTTTCATATCAGAACCACAGCACCAGTTAAATCAACCATCATAGACAATCATATGTATCAAGCCATGTCGATGGGCGAAGATGCAGGTGCCATCATGATGACAAGCACCGGCAAAACAGATTATTTAGACTTGAAAGGCACTCAAATTGCTTATAATCATATTCACGACATTTCTGGTATTCCAGCTATGGATACCAAACCCAACTATAATCGGCAAACCGTTAAAGCCTTTTATTTAGAAGATGTAGATAACTATAGCGTGCATCATAATTTGGTCTATAACATCAGTGGTGCAGGTTATCAAAGGCACACGGCTGGCACAGCGGTCGCCGCTGACGGCAGTATTATTTATTTAGGGCCAAGAACAAGGTCTATGACGCGCCCGGTTAATTATTACAATAATACCTTTTACAACTATGATAGCTTTATGAATATCTGGCATTTAGCTGATAACTCTAATGATATTAAAGGATTAATTAGCAATGGCCAATTTACGAATAACTTAATGGTCGCGAACAAGGCACATAAACTCAACGGCACTTATGTCAAGGTGACCTTACCTCAGCACGCAACAACAGCGACCGGGTCAATTTCTAAAATCGAAAAAAACAGCTTAGCAGCTTATTTGGCAGAAATTGCCAAAGCGCCTTACTTTTATCATATTGAACAGAGCCATAATTTAGAGTTTTCAGCAAGCGAAAGCCCACAAGCTTATCAAAATATTACTCAGCATGATTTTAGATTGCGGCCTGAACACAGCGCAAATTCAGCGGGCATCCCAATAGAGGGCATCACCGGCGGCCAGCCAGTGGAACTCGGGGCATGGGAAGGCGATAGCCTGGCTGAAAAAGAGCGTGTATTCGATGCGGGTGCAAAACTTAATAAAAACGAATTTCCAAATTATTTTTAGAAAATAAAGTATCGGCGATGACGTTGGCACTTTGCGCTAGCGTCACCTCCGAATGTCTCTAGCTTTAAGTTGCAGTTAAGTGACACACCACTTCGGTCGCTGGCACGCCTTTAAAGCCACCGGCAATTGCTGGCCTATCTAACCAGTTTATTTGATAGTTGCTTTGATAATTGTTTTTAATTTCGCTATCCGAAATAGCAAAAGGTGGACCCTCTAATTGACTTTGATCGTATTGAAAATAAATTAATAACTGAGGTGCTTGCTGGCTTAGTTCAGTTAAATGAGCCGCATATTTGGCTCTAGTGGTTTCGGGCAAAGCCACGTATGCTGCCCTATCATAAATGGCATCCACCTGCCCTAACTGCTGTTTAGTGAGCTTAAAAATATCGCCAACAAAAATATCTAGGTTATTGGCATAAAAATGTTTGATGTTCCCCATATCCCTGCACTCGGGCTCTAGCTTTAATTCGTTAAATAATTCGCGCACTGCGATTTCACTTAATTCACAGCCAACCACTTGATGACCTTTTGCCAACAACCAATGAATATCCAGGGTTTTACCACACAAAGGCACAAAAACACGGCTGTTTTTGGCCAGTGCTAAGGTGTGAAAGTGTTTTAAAAGAAGCGGGTTACTTTGTGCTAAATGAAAACCTATTTGTTTTTGCTGCCACTTGTTGTGCCAAAATTCTGCCTGCATTATTTGCTCCTATCTGTGCGGTTTGACGCAAGTTAACACAGGCAGTATACAAAAACTCAGCGAATCGATCTCCCTATCAAATCGCAACCCGTTTATTTAACAATATTCAGTGGATAAATTTGCTCTTTGTAAATTTTTCCGTTGCTAGAGGCAAACGAAACGCCCAGCAGATAAAAGTGACCTTTTGGCAAGTCCGCCGACGGTTTCAGCTGCGACAAAGGAATTTGCATTTGGCTAACGCCAGATGTTTTGCCCACTAGGTCACTATCAATATAAGTGTAGTCTTTTACTGGTATCCATTCAGATTCAAAATGACGTAACCAATATTTAATACCACCTTGATCGGCTTTGATCACTTGGTTATCTGAACCTGCGTGAAACGCGACTTTAACCGTTAATGTATCCGATGTTTTCAACTCGCTATTTTGATACTTATCCGCATCTATTATTTTTAAACTGGCTTTAACGGGTGCTTCTACCTTGACCGTAAACGAATCTGTGACCTTTTTATCTGTGCCTGTCATCGCTGTGATCACTGTGCGCCCCGGCGCTATTGCTGTCAGCTGTCCATTTGCGCTCATTTGCGCCACTTTATTTTGACTGCTAAACCAAATAACTTGATTATCGTCGGCAAAATCAGGTGTCACTTGCGCAGTTAACTGAGTGCTATCGCCAACATAGAGTTTATCTAGTTTATTCTCAATGCGAATACGCTCGGCAGACACTGCTTGCCATTTTTTAATAGTGCCGATGGATTTAGCCACTAGATTATTCGCTAAACTGCGCGCTGTAATTGTTGCCTGCTCGCCGACTTGCCCCACAGCAGACACTAAACCTGTTTCATCTACTGTTAACACGTTTGCATTGTTTGATTTCCACACTACCGCATTATTTGCATTATCAGGTGTAAATTGAGCCGTCAGTTGTCGCTCTGTACCCTCTCTGATTTCAAAGTTTTTTGGCCGTAATGCCATTTTTGCTGGATCAGCTTTGTCAGTGTCTAACAGCTGATTAACGGCTTTTTGCGAAAATTGCATAGTTTCACCGTTGCGCCAGCGCACAACAACCGACTTAATTTGTTTCGCCTCACCCAAACCAAAATGCACTATGTTTAATAAACTTTGCGAAAATACAGCGCCAGCAGACCCTACCCGCTTGGTATAAATACCTTCATCAGTGGTAACTGTCACGCGAGCCGAGATTGGATCCACGTTTTCGTTCGGTGAATACCCAACTCTAACTAACGTATGTGCGTTTTTGTTAGCTGTTTGGTTTTGATACAAATACCACTGACCGGACTCGTCACCACTTAATAAGTCAAGTTGACCGTCTAAATTAAAATCAAAGGCTTGGCCCATATCTCCATGCCCTTTAGTGCCGTCAGCCACAGCCCCATGCGCACTGGTGATTTCAAAATAACCTTTGCCTGTATTTAGCAACATCAGCTCAGCCACTTTACTGCTGATATTTCCCCAACGATAAAGCATAAGGTCTTGGTAACTGTCATTATTAAAGTCCCCTACAGTCACCCCATTGGTTTTTCCACCGAGTGGAATATTCCACTGCTTAGAGACATCAATAAATTGCTCACCATCATTTCTCAGTAAATAGTCTGCTTGGTTTCGGTTTTGTGGCGCAAACTCAGGTTTTACATGGCTAACACCGTTAAGAGAAAAGCTGTAGTTCCAAAACAGGTGTTTGTTTCTAACTAATAGTGCTCGCCATTCACCATTACCCAGATAACCAAAATAAACACCACTTTGTGAGGTATCTTGCGGCCAGCCTTTTGCATGTTTAGCGTTGATGATTAAATCTTCTCCCTTTTTAACATCAAAACGTTTTTTGTCCTGACCGATAAAAATCGGATAATCTTTATTACGCTGGATTGCGCGCGCGGAATGATCATAGTCGGTTAAGGTGATCTGCTCACCGCCACTAAAATCAAAGGCTTCTTTACCCGGTTTGCCTTCACTACGTAACGACATTTTTTGATTAAGTGCGTCAAAATCTAACATGGGTGCATTGTCAGGATCTTGCCCGTATGTTGTGCCACCGGTTAAATAAAGGTCAAGATCGCCGTCATTGTCTATATCAATATCAGCAATCGCAATCACGCCTTTTGATTCAGCAATCTGTTTTGGAAATCTGTCAGTGATCTCAGTAAAGGTAAAATCGCCATTTCCTAACCAAACCGACAAGGGGCTATATAAGATGATATCGTCAATATTATCTTGGTTTAAATCTGTTACTATTGCGCGTGACGGATGAACATTTTGAATCCCTGGCACTGATTTTAATTTAAATTTTGCGTTACCGAGGTTTTCATAAAAATAATGCTGTGGTTTGTCCCCATACAAACTGGCTTCGTTAAATAGTAATAAATCTAAATCACCATCTAGATCCATATCCGACCATTTTGCGCCGCGCCCTCGTCCGCCTTTTGTGATGCCGACATCTCCGGTCATTAAAACAAGTTCGCCATTATTATTTTGATAAAAATTTGCCGTCGAAGGATTTTTGCCAACACCCCCCCCTTGGGTGACTACTAAATCTAAATCACCATCATTATCGTAATCACCGGCCGCTGTACCATGCAAATCATTCATAAACCAACGGGAAAGATTTTTATGGTGTTTATTTACAGTACCATCCCCCTGATTCCAATAAAGTTTACTACTTTCTAGATTGTGGTTATTCACGACAAAATCATAATCACCATCATTATCAAAATCGGCTATAGTCGGGCCGCCGTATTTAATAGAATCAACTTTGTCTAAACCAGCGGCGACTGAAATATCTTTAAAACTTGGCAAATCAATTTCAGTGACATCCGTCATTTTAAAATCGATAACCGTTAGATCTGCGTTTTGAGCGAGGAATTTTAGATCAAGCGTCCCCTGTTTTGAAAATTTAACCAGTGCATTGATGGTATGAGTGCCCGATTCAGGTATGTTTAAACTGTCTATAATCTTTTTGCCATCGGCAAATAGTGTTAAGTTTGCATAGGTCCCTGGGTTATTCACAGTGAAAGTCAGTCGCTTTTGCAAATGGCCCGTCACTGTAACAGGTACGGTTTTTAAACTGCGAACATCTAGCTGGATGGACGCTTCGTATTGACTTGTATCTTGGCTACTACAACCGGTCAGCAACGCAATAAAAGCCGCTGCAATTGTTGTATTAGTATATTTTTTATTTAGCTTCATCTAAATATCCTTGCATGATCACATCATCTTTTAGCAAAAAATATACATCAAACACACAAACATTAAAATACATTTAATATTTAATTGTTTACATTTTGATATCTATTATAAAATCCCACAACTTAAACGTTTAACCCCTGCAGTCACTCTGTTACCCTAAAAAGCAAACTAAATAAGCACTTAAAACGTAAAAATCAGTCGATTCAATCACCAAAAAATAACAACGGGAGATATCACCATGAGTGAAAAAGATCCAATGATCCCGGACGGTAAAGTAAACCCAATAGATACCGACTACAAAGTCGGACAAGATAATATAGTGGTTAACTTAGGGCCGTTCGGCTTAGACATTCATAATCGGGTGTTTGCCATTTCAGGTATAGCGGTTATCGCTTTTGTAGTCTTAACCATTCTTTTTCAAACCAGTGCAGAAGCTTTTTTTGGCGATATACGCAGCTGGCTTACAACGAATTTAAGTGGTTTCTTTTTTAGTGCGGCAAATATTTTTGTTGTTCTTTGTATTGTTTTAATCTTTACTCCGTTGGGACGGGTGCGATTAGGCGGAACCCAAGCCAAACCTGATTATACGTACCTTGGCTGGTTTTCAATGCTGTTCGCGGCTGGCATGGGCATAGGTTTGATGTTTTACTGTGTGTCTGAACCCCTTTCACATTTTTCCAGCTCATACGCAGGTATCACCACTGAAAACGGTGTGCGCACCGATTGGGCCCCGCTTGGCGGCGCCGAAAATAATGCTGAACAAGCTCAGCGCTTAGGCATGGCGGCTACGATTTATCACTGGGGTTTACATCCATGGGCAATTTATGCGGTCATGGCGCTCGGGCTGGCATTATTTTCGTTTAACAAAGGCCTGCCATTAACAATCCGGTCGGTATTTTATCCGTTACTTGGTGAGCGTGTGTGGGGCTGGCCCGGCCACATTATTGATATTTTAGCCGTGTTAGCCACCTTATTTGGTTTAGCAACTTCGTTGGGGTTAGGTGCTTCACAAGCAGCATCCGGTTTAAATTATTTATTTGATATTCCGCTTGGCGATACCACACAAATTTTGTTGGTGATAGGTATTACCGCGGTCGCGCTGGTTTCTGTAATGGCTGGTTTAGATGCCGGGGTTAAACGTCTATCAGAGATCAATATGGGGTTAGCTACCTTATTATTAGTGTTTGTTATTGTAGTCGGGCCCACCCTAGCCATTTTTAGCGGATTTTTTGATAACCTGCTGGCTTATGTGACTTACCTGCCAGCACTTGCAAACCCAATAGGTCGTGAAGATGTTAACTTTGCTTCTGGTTGGACGGCCTTCTATTGGGCATGGTGGATTTCGTGGAGCCCCTTTGTAGGTATGTTTATTGCGCGAGTTTCACGTGGCCGTTCAGTTCGAGAGTTTATTATTTCAGTGCTTTTAGTGCCATCAACCGCCTGCGTTTTATGGATGTCGGCATTTGGAAACACCGCAATTGATCAATACATTAATCAGGGTTATGAAACAGCCATGAACTCAGCGCTACCGCTGCAATTATTTAATATGTTGGGCGCACTCCCTTGGGCAGAAGTCACTTCGTTTATTGCGATAGTCCTAGTGATTGTCTTTTTTGTCACCTCATCTGATTCAGGTTCGTTAGTAATTGACGTGATTTCTGCAGGCGGTAAAGTCGATGCGCCAACGCCACAGCGAGTATTCTGGTGTACCTTTGAAGGTTTAGTGGCGATAGCATTAATTGTGGGGGGCGGGCTTATCGCATTGCAAGCGATGGCCGTTTCAACTGGCCTCCCCTTTACACTCGTTTTATTGGCAGCGGCTGCCGCAACAGTCAAAGGGCTGATGTCGGAGCCAAGGTAACGGGTGTTGCTTCCCTAAACTAAAAAGCCCGCTAATCAAAACATCAGCGGGCTTTTTTTATGCGTATATCCGTTTTTTACAACATTAATTAACTCACGCGTGTTGATGCATGACAGAATAATTGGTTTCATCTTGCTCTGTACAACAGAGTTCAGCGTTTACAAAAGCTTTTTCAGCTTGAGCTGTAATGCTCTTAAGGTGACTCGGCTCTATCCACAAGTCATAGCTGTTACCTGTTTCATTCACCAAACTTAAACAATTGCCAGCCAATCGTAATTTTACAATACTATCAGTTTGCAAATATTTAGGCAGTTCTATGTGAAATCTAACTTCAGGAGTTAAATTAATTCGAACGCAGGCGCCTTCTGATTCAAAAACTGGGGAGTTTCTAAAATAAATATATTGGTAAATTAATACCGCCATATTAAAAGCGACAATTAGTGCAATAATATAAAAAAATTCCATAAATGGCTCCAAAAAGAATTTGTTAAAAGTAAAAAGGCGATACGAGAAGTACCTTTAAATACAATCAAGTCCATTTATTATCGATAAAGCAAGCTAGTAAAAAGCGTGTAAAACCTTCTCCTAAAAACTTGTATGATTTCATGATAAAACAAAAACCAAATATGTAAACAAAAAGTTTAAATTTATTTTAATTTTTCTGTTTTTTGATTAAAGTCTCGTTTCATCTAACATTAAGACGCTAAAAACGGTAAAAAATTCACAAATCTTAAAAAAAGTTATTTAACAAAATTAATAAACAATATCAGCAAATAACAAAATCATGATACTTTTCAGCAATGATACGTTAGATTAAGCACACAAATAATTTTATATTTGATTTAATATTTTCACTTGGAAATTTAAATATGAGATTAGCTATCCTAACCCTAGCGCTGTTAGCAACGCTGGCAACAAACGCAAAAACAATTGAGGATTTTAATTTTAATTGGCGTTTTTCGTTAGATAAACAACAGGCTGCCCACCAATTGGCGTACAACGACAGTCATTGGCAAACAGTTAGGCTCCCGCACGACTGGTCAGTTGCCTTGCCTTATACCGAAAAAGGGGCTGCCAGCACAGGTTTTAAATTGGGGGGAACTGGCTGGTACCGAAAAACCTTTAAATTACCAAGCAAAGATCAACATAAAGTCATTTGGCTTGAATTTGATGGAATTTACAATAATGCAGAAATTTGGGTAAACGGTCATTTTGTTGCTGAGCGTCCTTATGGTTACACAAGCTTTAACGTTGATTTATCACCCCATTTATATTTTGGTGAGCAAGAAAACTTAGTGGCGGTTAAAGTCAACCGCCAAGCTTTTGCTGACTCGCGTTGGTATACAGGATCTGGCATTTATCGTAATGTTCGCCTCGTGAAAGCAAATACAGTTTATATTCCTCAATGGGGTATTCAAGTCACCAGCCCAGAAGTGGATACAAAGCAGGCTAAAGTGACGGTTAAAACTCAGGTCAAAGCAAAACAACACTTAGGCGAGACAGCCAATCTACAAATTAAAATACAAACGCTATCAGGCCAAATAGTGGCAACACAGCAGACAGATATAAAACTTGATATAAACGGCCAATATCAGCAGCAATTAACAGTGGCTAACCCTAACTTATGGTCGCTAACGAATCCAAATCTTTATATTGCAGAGGTCTCAATCAATCACCAGGGTAAACAAATAGCCCACGATAAAACAAGGTTCGGTATCCGTAGTATAAGGTTCGATTCAAACACAGGGTTTTGGCTGAACAATAAAAACGTAAAAATTAAAGGGGTTAATTTGCATCATGACGCAGGCGCTATAGGGGCTGCTGTGCCTAAGAGTGTATGGGCTGATAGATTAGCTAAATTAAAATCCGTTGGCGTAAATGCACTAAGGCTGTCGCACAATCCACACTCCCCTGAATTATTGGAACTGGCTGACGAAATGGGTTTTGTAGTCAATGCAGAAGCTTTTGATGACTGGGACCGGGCCAAAGGAAAAAGCAAAGTTTATTTAGGCGACAATGCTGCAAAAGGAGACATGGCTGATTCATACGCTGAGCATTTTAATGTATGGGCGGAGCGCGACCTTAAAGACTTTATTAAACGCGACTTTAACCATCCTTCCATTATCATGTGGAGCATTGGAAACGAAGTTGAATGGACTTACCCTTATTATCCAAAATCAGTATCTCATCACGAAGACGGCACCAGCTACTATGAAGATGCACCTGATTTTGATCGTCAACGTATCATGAACAATATTAAGAAGTTTAATCCAGATCAAGTAGATAATTTAGCGATAATCGCACACCAGTTATCCGCTTGGGTTAAAGAAACAGATACAACACGTCCAGTTACTGCAGGGCTAACTCACCCATCAGTCGGTTTTGCGACCGGTTATGCCGATGCACTGGATCTGGTTGGATTTAATTACCGAGCGGCTGCATATGCAAAAGCACATGAAACGTATCCTGACAAAGTCATTTATGGGTCTGAAAACTGGGGGGCATGGCGTGAATGGCGCGATGTAAAAAATAAAGATTATATCGCTGGCATATTTATTTGGACCGGATTTGCATACAAGGGCGAAGCAGGCCCACTGCCGCGCATGGGTTTGAACATCTCTTTGTTTGACTTTGCAGGATTTAAAACACCTCGAGGCCACTTTTTTGAAGCTCTGTGGACAGAAAAACCCAAAATTTGGTTGGGAACAACACCAGTTAAAACGTCTGAATTTAGCTTAAATGATAATAACGAGTGGTCATTTACACCGCGTAAACCCGCACCCAACATGTGGGACAAACTACGTATGTGGGAGTGGTACGATGTAGAACCTTTATGGCGCTATCAGCAAAATGAAAACATTGTAGTGCAAACCTATACCAATGCACAAAGTGCCGAGTTATTTTTAAATGGTCGCTCTTTGGGTAAAAAACAATTGGCAGATTTTGACGATCAAATCATTAAATGGCTAGTCCCCTACCAAGACGGTGAGCTTAAAGTTATTGGTTACCAGCAAGGTAAACCTGTTAGTCAGGCGGTTTTAAACACACCTAAACCAGCGAGTAAGGTTACATTGACAACCAAGCGTGAACAAATTAAAGCGGATCATTATGATACCAGCTTTGTTTATTTGCACATTCAAGATGAAGACGGAACTTGGATCTCAGATGCCAAACAAGAAGTTGAGTTTATTGTTGAAGGCCCCGCTAACCTGATGGCGGTCGATAATGGCTCGGAATATAATGTGCAAAATGTACTGAGCAATCGATTAATGACAGATCGTGGGCGCGCAGCATTGTTATTGCAATCAAATGGTCAACCTGGGCAAATAAAAGTGCAAGCTAAATGGCAAGGCAAACTCAGCAAACCAGTCTATATCAATGCTAAATAATCCGCTAACAAAACGGGCTTTGAAGCCCGTTTTCCATTCATATTTAAACTCTAACTTGCAATTAGAAAAATGATAGTTTAATGTTATTTATAAATTGTATTTAATTAACAATTATTAAATTATCGGAGCCAACATGAAGTTAAAAAACTTATCTTTATTGCTTGTTATAGTGACGAGTGCCGTCATCATGGGATGCGCGTCTAATGCAGAGCCTCAGGCAAATAAGTCAGTCGCTAAAAACCAACAAAAAACCCAACAAACTGCTAAAAAACAAGTAAAAAAACAACCTAGCCAAAACCAAAAAATGGGTAAAAACCTATTAGCCTATGCTAACCCCGGCTTTGAGCAACCTCTTGACGGTAACTTCCCGAAACCAAGAGCCGAAAAATCACAACTTAACAAAGCCGAATTTGGCCCAATGCAAGAAGCAGCTAAAAGTGGTAAAAATGGCTTAGGCATATCGCTTGCAAAAGGTGATTTTAAAGTACAGTACGGTATTTGGCGGTTACGTAACCAAATTGATGCTAACAAAAAATATCGTTTTGAATTTGATGCCTTTTTATTAGAGGGCAATGCACAATTTTTCGCTCAAGTAGATAAATCACCTTGGCTACGTTCACCGATTAAAAATGTCACTCAGTGGCAAGTGGTTGGTACGACCATTGATGGTAAACACCTTAAAAATGGCAAACCATTGAACATGCATATAGACAACATTAAAGGAAAAGAAACCGGCGTATTATTAATTGATAATGTGCGCCTTTACGAAGTTAAATAAAGTGTTCTCCTCAAAGGCCTGAGGTACTGCTGCCCAGGTCTTTTTTTACCGCTTGATCTTATTTTACCGTGCAAATCCTTTTACAATAGTTCGCATTATACTCTAACGACAAAAACGATAAAATAATGACTGAATATGATAAAATGATCGCTGGCGAGTCATATAACCCTCTAGATAAAACTCTGATAAAGATGCGTTTTCACGCTCAGATCTTGTGCGAAGATTTTAATGCCACCAGTATTCGTAAGTTAGGCACACGAAAAAAATTACTTAAACAACTCTTTGCAGCCTGCGGTAATAATATTTATATCGAACCCAGTTTTAAATGTGATTATGGTCAAAACATTTCGGTAGGCGAAAATTTTTATGCAAATTACCACTGCGTTATTTTAGATGCAGCGAAAGTAACCATTGGGGATAATTGTTTTATTGCGCCCCAAGTCGGTATTTATACCGCAACTCATCCAATAGATGCAGAGCAAAGAGCCACAGGAATAGAAAGTGCACGCCCTGTGACTATTGGCAACAATTGTTGGATAGGTGGTGGTGCGGTAATTAATCCAGGCGTTACTCTAGGTAATAATGTTGTTGTTGGATCGGGGGCAGTCGTCACTAAAAGTTTTGCTGATAACTTAGTCATCGCCGGTAATCCTGCCAAGATAATTAAACACCTTTAATTGTTTAATCTATTTTATCGAACAGACTCATCTATTTAATCAGTTATACCAATTATGAACATCTGCCTATGATAAAAGCCTCAATGCAAGAGGAGTTTATCATTATGTTAAAACGTACCATTACATTAATCAGTGCGGCCATATTAGCCACATCGGCAAATGCTGCTGCGTCTGAGTCCAGCCAGAATCAGTCCACTACAATTCAGTCAAACCAATTTTGGTGGCCTGAGCAACTTAATTTAAGCCCACTAAGAGCCCACGGGGCAGAGTCAAACCCCTACGCCGAAGATTTTGATTATCGTGAAGCATTTCTGCAATTAGATTTGGATGAAGTGCAAGCTGATATCAAAAAGGTGCTGACAGATTCACAAGATTGGTGGCCAGCAGATTATGGTCATTATGGTCCGTTTTTTATCCGTATGGCATGGCACGCAGCAGGCACCTATCGAGTATTTGACGGTCGTGGTGGCGCGGGTGGCGGCCAACAAAGGTTCGATCCACTGAACAGTTGGCCAGACAACGCTAACTTGGATAAAGCACGTCGGTTATTATGGCCAATTAAACAAAAATACGGCCGTAATATTTCGTGGGCTGATTTAATTGCGCTAACTGGAAATGTCGCACTTGAATCTATGGGCTTTAAAACGTACGGATATGCTGGTGGCCGTGAAGATGATTGGGAACCCGATTATGTATATTGGGGCCCTGAAAGTGAAATGTTGACCGATGAGCGCCGCGATAAAAAAGGTAAATTAAAAGGTCCGTTAGCAGCAGTTGAAATGGGATTGATTTATGTTAATCCAGAAGGTCCGCATGGGAAGCCTGACCCTCTCGCGGCTGCAGAGGACATTCGTTTATCATTTGGTCGCATGGCAATGAACGACGAAGAGATAGTTGCATTAATTGCCGGTGGCCACACCTTTGGCAAAGCCCACGGTGCTAAAAAAGCCAAGTGTGTTGGGAAAGAGCCAGCCGCTGCTGAGATAGAAGAACAAGGCCTGGGTTGGAAAAATAACTGTGGTAAAGGTAATGCAGAAGATACTTTCACTTCTGGATTAGAAGGCGCGTGGACAGTAACGCCAACCCAATGGACCACTAATTATTTAGACAATTTATTTTCTTTTAACTGGGTGCAAACACGCAGCCCGGCAGGTGCTATCCAGTGGATACCTGATGATAAAAATGCTGCGCAAATGGTCCCAGATGCCCACATTAAAGGTAAACGTCATGCCCCTATTATGTTTACAACAGATATTGCGTTAAAAGAAGATCCTGAGTTTAGAAAAATTGCAGAAGCGTTTCGAGCGGATCCAGTAAAGTTTGAGCTGGCTTTTGCCAAAGCTTGGTTCAAATTAAATCATAGAGATATGGGCCCTAGAGCTCGATATTTGGGTGATTTAGTGCCCTCGGAAACCTTGTTATGGCAGGATCCGATTCCAGAAGTAGACCATACTTTGGTCAATCAAAAGCAAATTAAAGCGTTAAAAGAGCAGATATTAGCGACCGATTTAACTATTTCTGAATTAGTCAAAGCCGCCTGGTCATCGGCAGCCAGCTACCGTGATACTGATATGCGAGGTGGAGCCAACGGGGCACGAGTTCGTCTAGCACCACAAAAAGACTGGCCAGTAAACTCACCCACTGAACTTGCTAAAGTATTAGATGAATTAAGCCGTATTCAGCTATCATTTAATAACAAGTATGCTGATACCAAAATATCTCTTGCGGATCTCATTGTATTAGCTGGTGGCACAGCGATAGAACAAGCGGCTAAAGCGGCTGGATATACAATTGAAGTGCCTTTTATTCCAGGTCGAATGGATGCATCTGAAGCGCAAACTGACATAGCGTCATTTGCGGTGTTAGAGCCTAAAGCGGATGCTTTTAGAAACTACTACAGCGATGAAAGTTTCTGGCCACCATTGGAAGCCATGGTTGACCGCGCTGATATGCTCGCACTTTCGGTTCCTGAAATGACAGTGTTAATTGGTGGTTTACGTGTTTTAGAGGCGAATGTTGAGCAAAGCCGACACGGCGTATTAACCAATACACCTGGTCAATTAAATAACGCATTTTTTGTTAATTTGTTAGATATGAAAACTAAATGGCAAAAAACAGCCGAAGCCGGTGTTTACCAGGGAGTTGACCGAGCAACTGGACACACTAAATGGACAGCAACATCAGTTGACTTAATATTTGGTGCTAATTCAGAACTTCGTTCAATTGCCGAAGTGTATGCATCGCGGGACGCTGGTGGCAAGTTTATCGCAGATTTTGTAGCTGCTTGGCACAAAGTGATGATCAACGATAGATTTGATCTCAAATAAAATGCAAAAACCCGGTCGTGTCGGCCGGGTTTCGTGTGTTAGAACATTTATTCGCTTTCAGCGCTTTTTTGTAAAGACGATTTAACGCAAGACTTCATCCATTCTTTACGTTCATCCTTAGCCACTTTTTGCTCTTTTGCTTGCGCTTTACAGGTTTCGCGTGCTGCTTGACGTTCTTCTTTAGAAGGTTTAGCTTGCACTGCAACAGAAGATAAAGAAAGCGCAATCACGCTAGCTAAAATAATGCCTTTTTTCATGAAAGTTTACCTCGGTAAATAAAATACAAACTTGCTGTTTGCAACAGGCATTTTGCGCTTACCGGGTAAAGCTGCAAGCGAATTTACAATAAAATTACATTAGCGATAAAAAATTTACACCAATACGATTTCTAACCCGTGCTGACGGTAACGCTGCAATAGTGCGTTATCGGTACTACGTTCTGTGATTAATATATCTATCTGATTTAACGAACAAAAAATAAAGCTGCTACGCTTTTCCAAACTCGTAGATGGGGCTAACACGACCAGTTTTTCAGCCTGTCTACGCATTTTCTGTTCAGCTCTAACCAATAAAGCATCTGATTCAGTAACACCGAACTCACTTAAGCCCGGTGTGCCAATAAACATTTTTGAAGCGCTATAATGTTGCGTTGTATCATTATCAAAAGCACTTAAAACAATGCCCTGTTCACGGTAGACTTCACCACCGGGCAATGAAACTTGATTACGACTATTGGTTACCAAGTCGTGAGCAAGGGCAAACGAATTAGTCAAAATATTTAATTTTCGCTCACGTAAAAAATCGCCCATTAAATCGGTGATCATACCACCATTGATAATAACGGATTCGCCATCTTCGCATAATGCTGCCGCTTTTTGCGCTAATGCTCGATTAATTTGCTGCGGTGTTTTTGCGGAGTTAGTCGGGCTTGCTAACGTTGGACGTGCGGCTTCGTTGTCCGCCCCACTGGCCGATGTTAGTACTTTAGCACCCCCATGTACGCGCGTGATTTTGTTTTGTTTGTCTAACTTTACCAGATCTCGGCGAATGGTTGCTTCAGAGCTATGCAGTAATTCAGTTAACTGAGCAACTGTCGCAAATTTTTTTTCTTCTAATATATCCAGCAGTCGCTGCTGCCGTTGAATTTCTAACATGGTTTTCCACTAAACAAAAAATAATCAAAAATAATCATGAATTTTAAAAGTTTGACATAGTTCAGTGATTTACGCAATCAGAAGCCTGCTCGAAACAAACTTACAGAGCTGAGCAAATATTTGTTAAACTCATATTTTTATTCTATTTACGCGGTATTTTTTTCGTGACGACAAAAACAACGACCATATTATTTGATTTAGACGGCACTTTAGTCGACAGCGCCCCTGATTTAGCAAACTCGGTGAATGCAACCTTAATTCAGCTCGGACGTGAGCCCTTCACCACTTCAAAGATCAGAAACTGGGTTGGCAATGGGGCTAAAGTCTTAATAGAACGAGCGTTAAGTGGCCAAAAAACGATTTCAACTACGCTCGATCCACAACTTGCAGACAAAGCATTAAAACTTTTTTTACACCATTATAGTGAACATTTAGCTGTTGATTCAGCGCTCTACCCTGGCGTAGCAGAAACGCTGTCTGCGCTCAAAAATAAAGGTTATAAACTGGCTTTAGTCACCAATAAGCCTTCTGCATTTATCTCACCGCTACTTAAAGGGTTGGCGATTGATGATTACTTTTTAGCAAACATAGGGGGCGATACGCTGCCGCAAAAAAAACCAGCACCCGAACCCTTATTACATGCCGCCGACTTATTAAAACAAGCGCCCCAAAACTGTGTAATGGTGGGGGATTCTAAAAACGATATCCTTGCCGGTAAAGCCGCTGGAATGCTAACGGTCGCCGTTACCTATGGTTACAATTATGGGGAGGATATTAGCTTACAGCAACCGGATTTTTGTTTTGATCATTTTGCGCAAATAAACCAAGTCTTTTAATTGATTAAATTTCTCTCGCTAGCGCAGGTGGATAGCCACGGGATTTGGCGATTTCCTGCGCTTTTTCACTCAGCGCTTGCGCAGAACATTGGGTCGGTTTATAAAAATCGCCCTCATGCGGGATAAATTTTGTCTGACAATGTTTTTTTAAGGCATTTATAATGCAACGACTTGCCGCTAATACTGACGAGGCTTTAACAATTTCGGCTCTGGCATAGGTACTTTTATAAAATGAAACATCTGCCGTTCTAAGATCCGGATTATCACCCGGAATTTGCTGCGCTCCATATAGAGGTTTTGCCGCGACCTTGGCAGATTCAAAAGCAGGAATATATTGGCTAATATGTTTTATATTACTTAATGTCCTCGCTTGCACAACTTCTAAAGGCCAACCTTTATCAAGTTTATTCTGAAAAGGCGCTGCCAGTTTCGGCTGTGCGCTATCGGCCGTGCTACGTGCCAGCCCATTTGAAAATAGTGTAATTTCCTGTGTCATTCCATGCAATTGAAAATAGTTGTCAGGATAAGGCGTCAATTGCGCCATGCCATGTGGGGTACCTCTTTTGCCGTGAAATAATACTTCAGGCCATTGGCCTTTTTTTGCTGGCCAATGAGCGACATAAGCCGCTTTAAACTCCAACATGCGTTCACGCGATACAGCTAACATATCATCCAGCTGCCCACTTTGGTAACCGCATGCATTGACGACAAAATCACAGTTTAGCTGTTTAGATTTATGCTGCTCACTGTCACACATATTGATTTGCCAGCCGTTTTTTTGCTCTTGTATATCCGTAACTTGATGATTTAAGTATAAATTACAGTTGCTAGCTGCGTTCAGTGTCAATTCAGCTAACGCAGAAAAACGGAAACCACTTAAACCGTATTCTTGCACTAAAATAAGTGGATACTTAAGCTTATCTAAATCCAAAGTTTTAGCGACTGGAATCAACCAGTCGGATAATTGCCGAATGCTTGCTGGGATCTTTTGTTGAGCCAAAGCGTCTAGTTGTGCTCGATCAAATTCTATAAAATACTCACCTGCATCACCCAACACCTTGTTTCTGTGATCTTTTTTAATTAAATCTTGATAAGCTGCCGAAAGTTTTTTAAATCTGGGCAGCAAATCCAAAGGTTCACTTTCATCTTTAGTTGGCACTGCAATCACAGTTGGTCGCAAGTTCACACATTGAGGGAATACCTTTAATATATCAATAGATTGCTCTAACAAGGTTAAACAGTTTTCGTCCGACAATTCGCGATAAAAACTACCTCCTGCATGTAAATGACATATCGGCGGCCCATTAACTAACCCATTGCCTTTTTCAATTAAGTTAACCTGGTAACCTGCTTCAACTAACTTTAATGCGATAACTGAACCCGCCAACCCGCCGCCAATAACAGCGACAACCGGCACATCAGATGCCTGATGTTGAGAATTTTGCTCTATTTTCAAACACGCTTACCCTGTTTTTATATTTACTAAAATAACCTGCTCACTTTACTCAAGTTTTTACGCTTTTGCACGTGTATTAGATCTTACTGGCTGCTGTATCAGTAATAAATAAAGTGAGCTAACGTAACAAAACCCCTTAATGTAATTGAATAATTTAAAAGACCTGTTTAAAGTGTTAAAAACAGTGTAAAACTTAGGCTTATAAAATTGATAGATGCCCATTTTTTAATACTTGCAGTTGATGATGAAACGGTTGCATTGAATATAATAAATGACATTGTGAGCGAAATCTGCCCAGTCATTTGTTGCTCTGATCCTTTCGAAGTTCAATCACTCGCTCTTGCAAAATTGCCAGAGTTAATTTTGTTAGATTTTGAAATGACCGGAAAAAATGGCATTCAGGTTTGTAACGAGTTAAAAGCGGATCCTATCACTAAGGATATTCCGGTGATTTTTGTCACCTCTCATGAGTCAAAATCGTCTGAAATTGCAGCTTTAGAAGCAGGTGCTATTGATTTTATTCATAAACCAATTGACCGCCATACCTGCCAAATACGCATTCGCAACCATTTAAGCCTATTAAAAACTAAACAAGCGTTAGTTAAAAGCCAGCAGACTCTAGTCCAGCAAAAACAAAAACTCAATATTACCTTAAACTCAATTGGTGATGCAGTAATTTCAACCGATGCCGAAGGTTTGGTCACTTTTATGAATCCTGTTGCTGAGAATATGACAGGCTGGCATCAAAAAGACGCGTTGGGACAACCAATAGAAAAAATTATGGTTTTACGCCACGCAGATACCCAAAAACCTATGGATAACCCTGTTTTTAATGCCATGCGAGAAAAACGTCGGGTAGCGATGGCGTTAAATGCCCAACTGCAAAGCAAAGACGGCAATGTATTCAGAATTGAAGATTCTGCATCCCCAATCATCTTGAACAATGCCTTGATTGGTGCCGTAGTCGTATTTCATGATGTCAGTGAAGCCATTGCCATGGCGGTTAAAATGAATCACATTGCAAATCATGATCCCTTGACCGATTTACCAAACAGAATTTTATTACACGACCGCATTGGTCAGGGTATCTATACAACAGCACAAAATAATCAAATCATGGCACTCATGCTGGTTGATATCGATCATTTTTTATATGTGAACGATTCTGCGGGCCATATTGTGGGCGATCTTATCATCAAAAAAATAGCGGATCGTTTAAAAACTTTTGCCGCGTCCCCTGCCACTGTTTCGCGTATTGGTGGTGACGAATTTGTTCTAGTTCTGCCAAACTTGTGCGAGTTAACACAAGCAGAACAAGTGGCGAACCAGATCGCAACGTCTTTTCAAACTCCTTTTGTGATTTATGAGCAAGAATATAAACTAACGGTGAGCATTGGTATAAGCTTGTACCCAGATGATGCGAATGATGAAGAAACCTTAATGCGCCATGCTGACGTTGCGATGTTTAGAGCAAAAGAGCAAGGCCGCAATCAGCATTGTTATTTTTCAAAAGAATTAGAACGTAAACTTGTTGACCGTCACAGCGTTGAGAGTGTGCTACGCAACGCACTCAGTCATCAATCTCTTGAATTGTATTTTCAACCTCAAATTAATCTAAAAACAGGCGAGCAAGTCGGCGCAGAGGCATTAGTCAGGTTAAAACACGGCGAAAATTTTATCTCTCCGTTAAGTTTTATTTCGTTAGCTGAAGAAAATGGCATGATACATGAACTTGGCCGACAAGTTTTAAAACAAAGTTGCCAAATGATCAAATACCTTGAAGATAAAGGCACACCACTTAAAATATCAGTTAATATTGCTGCCCGTCAATTCAATCAAGCAGACTTTTATACCGAGACCCTAAAGATAATCAAAGACAGTCAGATAACTGCTTGTTATTTAGAGCTTGAATTAACCGAAAGTGCGTTAATGCATGATTTTGAAGAAACCCGCAAGCTGTTGCAAAAATTTCGCGAATTGGGCATCTCTATTGCAATTGACGACTTTGGCACCGGTTATTCAAGTTTATCCTATCTAAAATTTTTTAATGTCAATATCTTAAAAATTGACCAGTCTTTTGTTTTTGACATGTTAGACGACCAGCAAAGTTTAAACATTGTGAAAGCGATTATTAGCATGGCTAATGCAATGGATTTAGAAATAGTCGCAGAAGGCATAGAGAGCCAAAAACACGCGGAAAAACTGATCGATCTTGGCTGCTCAATTGGCCAAGGCTACCACTACGCCAAGCCGCTGCCAATTGAACAGTTTATAAAGCAGGTACCACAACATTGAGCTAGTTCAGCTGCAACCATTTAGTTAAACTATCAAACCAATCGAACGGGTGTTGCATTGAAAAACCATGGCCACCCGTTGGTAAAATAAGCAATTGAACATCAACGCCTTTTTGTTTTAACGCATGGTAATAAACCAGACTGTTTTCCACTGGTACCGCTTTGTCATCGGTTGCGTGCACGATAAACGCTGGCGGCGTTTTTTCACTCACATTTTTTTCAGCAGAAAAATACTCCACATCTTCTGGATACAAGTGTGGGCCGATTAAATTATTACGTGACCCTTGGTGAGTAATTTCACTGTGCATGCTAATCACTGGATAAATCAAAATTTGAAAATCGGCTTTAATCTCACTTGATTTGGTGTTTATCAATACAGGATCACTTGCGTGTACCGCCGCAGTGGCAGCTAAATGACCACCAGCCGAAAAGCCCATAATACCGACCCGCTCCACTTTTAAATCTTGTTTGTTTTGATGAACCCAAGCTAAAGCCGTTTGAGCATCTTGTAATGGGCCAAAACGTTTATCCTGCATAGTTTCCGCTTGTGGCATTCGATATTTTAATACAACGGATGTGTAACCATGCTGCGCGAGCCTTTGAGCGACCTTGCTTCCTTCATGCACAATAGAAACCCCTGAATACCCGCCACCCGGACAAATAACAATCGCTGTTTTTTTGTTTTCGCCCTGCGCTGGATATATCGTTAGCTCGGGTTTCACCACACCTTTGATAAAGGTATTTTCGGCTTTAGGATCTCTAATACTTTCGAGCCCGCCGGGTAGCGCACCTGGGATATCGGTACGGTATAAATCTATGCGCCTCGTTTGGTCTGATACTTGATGTGATGATTGTTTATTTGCACAGGCGGCCAATACACTGACAACCAATAAACTTGTAACACTGTTGATAAACCCTCTGCTCACGTTTAGCTCCGTTAAATAACTCGAAAAACCCTACTATAAAACGCTCGCACTAAGATTACATCAAATTTGCGAAAACCAATCTTTTATATGATCAACCGCAGCGCCCGTTTTAGCAGGCATAGTATCATCATCGGGCGTGACAGCGTAGACATGATAAGAGTCAAGCAACCAATCCGGCAATATATGCACCATATCTCCGGCTAATAAATAATGACGTATTTCAGGCTCTGGTAAAATAGCGTAACCCAGTCCGTCTAGCGCCAATTGGATACAGGTTTGCATAGAATTGACACAAATATTCGCGCTCGCAACAGCTATCTCTTGTGGCTGACCACTGTGACGATATTTTAGGAATAAGGAGCTTTGATGCGCAACATGCACATATGATGTTAAATCTTCTGGGGTGCTCAGTCTTTTCTGAGCCAGTGGGTGAGATTTAGCGACACATAATACTCTTCGCCATGTTGCTAAATGTCTACTCACGTAACCGGTTTGGTTGACTTCATGCAACGAAATTGCCAAATCAGCTGGCGTTTTTTGTAAATCCAGTGGCTGATCGGTCAGCGTCAGATCGAGTTTAAGCTTAGGATAATTTTGAATTAAACTGTCAACGGGTCGGCTTAATAATCCGCCACCAAAGCCTTCTGGCGCAATAATGCTTAAATCACCGCTTGGCTGTTGTTGCAACTGCTCAAGTTTTGTCAACGCTTCTTGCGAAACTAACATCATCTGTTTGGCATACGTATAATAAACCTGACCTGCCGAGGTCAGGTTTAAACTTCGTGTATCCCGATGAAACAAACGGATCTGAGTTTCATCTTCCAGCTTTTTTAGTTGCTGACTAATGGCAGAGACCGTCATATGCAACTTCTTTGCCGCCACACTCATACTTTGTGTGTCAGCCACTTCAATAAAAACTCGTAACGACTTTAATAAACGGGCATTCATAAAATTTTCTTTTAATACTTTTAAAAAATAATTACTTGCCAAGACAGTAATTAAAAAATAACATAAACAAGAATCATTATCATAAAGGTATATTTTATTAGAGCGAAGTAACTTTACACCAAACTTACACTTTACGAATAATAATCCCGTTAAACTGAGCGCTTAACAAGAACAAACAATCACAGGAGCATATTATGCCTCGGGCGCGACAACTATGGAATGTAAAAAACTGGCATTGGATTAGTTCTGCAATCTGTTTAGCTGGCATGCTGCTTTTTGCAGTTACCGGCATTACTTTAAATCATGCTGCAGAGATAGAGTCTGAACCCAAAATTACATCCTATGAAGCTGAACTTCCTGCAAATATTTTAAGTTCGCTACAGCAACAAAAAAGCTTAACCAGCAGCTTTAAAAGCTGGTTTAAAAACCAAACCGGACAAAACATTCCTGACGCAATAAAGCCAGAGATAAATGCCGGTGAAATCTATTTAGCTATGCCCCGCCCAGGCGGTGATAGCTGGTTTAGTTTAATGCTAGAAACTGGAGAGTTTTATATGGAAACAACCGAAAGAGGCTACATTGCTTATTTAAACGACTTACATAAAGGACGCAATACCAGCAGCGCTTGGCGCTGGTTTATCGATATATTTTCTATTGCCTGTATTGTATTTACCGTGACAGGATTAATTTTATTAAAAAAATACGCTAAAGGACGTAAATCCACTTGGCCGCTCATTATCGCGAGCTTTTTATTACCAGTTGCAATCGCCTTGATTCCAGCTCATGCCGGTGAGTTAAAAGTAGAGATCCCAAGAATCCAAGTATCTGAATACCACGCCCCATATGTTGCTGCTTGGATCAGCGATAAAAAGCATAAAAATGTGCAAAATATCTTTGTCTGGTACGACTATAAAATGAAAGATGACGAAGGTGAAAAATGGCTGAAAGATATGCGTTTATGGTGGCGCCGTGGCGGCCGAACCTTGGATCTACCCATTGATGGTGTAACCGGAGCAACCCGACGTCCGGGTATTGCCAGCGTTGATATAAGTGAAGCGCTAAACAGTTTAACCCCAGGAACTTATCGCTTAAATGTAGAAGCGGCGCGCGAACTTGGTGGGCGTGAAGCAGTTTATATTGAGTTTGATTGGCCGCTCACACCAGGCACTCAACTAAGCAAAAATGGCCAAAAAGAACTCGGAAAAATTCAACTTATTATGGAGAACAAATAATGAAACTACGTACTATTTTAACCACCACAGCATTAGCGCTTAGTTTAGTCAGCACTGCACAAGCCCACCGGGCTTGGGTAAAACCCAGTACAACACTCTCGTCTGGTGACACTGAATGGGTGACTTTTGATGCAGCCGTTGCAAATACCATTTTTTTTGCCGATCATTTTCCATACCCAGTACAGCGTTTAACTGCATGGGATCCAAACAAAAAAGAAGTTGAATTAAAAAACGTGCAAAAACTTAAATACCGAAGCGTTTTTGATTTAGAATTGACCGAACAAGGTACCTATAAGGTTTTCACTGCTGCAAACTCATTACGCGCTTCATGGAAAGATGCAGACGGCGAACGTCAACGTTGGCCAGGTCGAGGTGAAATTGGCACCGCTGAAGATTTTTATAAAAAAGTGCCTCAAGATGCAAATGAGTTATCTGTTAGTCAAAATGCCTATCGCCTTGAAGTTTATACCAGTTTACAAGCCCCATCCGCCGCAGTTTTAAAACCGACCGGTTCAGGTTTAGAATTGAATGGTAAAACTCATCCTAATGATTTGTATACCAGCGAACCCATTACCCTAGGTTTTTTAATGGATGGTAAACCTGCCGAAGGCACTGAGGTGACTCTGGTAAAAGATGGTGAAAAGTATCGTGACGAATCCGGTGCACGTAAATTTACGACAAACAAACAAGGCGAAATCAACTTTGAATTTGACGAGCCTGGATTGTACTGGTTAGAAGCCGAATACGAAGATGATAAAGCACAGGCGCCAGCAACGAGTCGTCGCGGCAGTTATACTTTAGTTGTTGAAGTACTGTCTCTTTAACCCCCACAAACGCTAAAACCCTCAACCTTGGCCGACAGCCGGTCAAGGTTGAGTTCAGGCCCACTTCATCTCAATAAACAATTTAACTTGTTTACCTAGTTTACAACTTTTAGCTTGGTAATAGAGATCAAATATGCCATTGCGCAACTGATCTCTATTTACGATAGGTTTCGGGCGAACTTGATATATTAATCAAGCCGAAAACCTATTAATACGGTGTTGAAAGCACTATGCCGAAACTTTGATCAAAACTATCACCACTTAGATATTTTGTAGCGTGAAAGCCGACCGCCATGCCAGAAAAACTATATAAGTAAGTGGCTTTAAAAAAAGCACCGCCTTCTACGTCAATATCTTCCCCCGGACAATCCGTACAAAGACCTACCCCTCGACTTGCATCTCCAACATAGGCGTACCCAGCTTGAGCAACCAGCATATGTTCTTCTTTATTTCCTAAAAACCATCTTGGTCCAAAGGCAGCACTGACAGACCAACCTGTCGTACTAGAATCGACCGTATCTTCATTTCCAAATTGATCTACGACGTCTTGTTCCCAAGAATCACTGTCATCGTATACTTGAAGACCTATGCCTAATGATGTAAGCCATTTACCACTCTCGTAATCTGCAGAGAAGGAATATTCCATTGCGTTTTTTGAAATTGTCGGTTCTTCTTTCAACGCCTCAGACGTTAGCGAAAGTTGAGAAACTGTTAGCCAGCTAAACTCCCAATCACCAGATTTGGATTCTTCAGTCGCAACAGCGGAATTAGAAAAAAGCGCTGTAGCAATCATACATCTCATTAATTGTTTCACTGCAATTCCTTATTTTTATTGTTTGATATTTAATAAAAAACACTATGTCACCTAACATTCACAAGCATACTATTGTGTCGTTTTTAGGTGTTCATGCCACGCTTGAACTTAAGCAGACAACACTCTAGCGCTTATGCACTCCCAGTTTGTACAAATGAATCATCTGTTAAACAGGCAAATGACAAGGTTATTTGGTTTGATTTATATTTTAGGAATTTGCTTTTTAAGGATGGCCAGCATTGCAAGTTATTTCCCTTTTATTCGAATTCCATCAATCCATTTAACTTTGGGCGACACAATATTTAACCACAATTAAACCAAATTAACATACTGTTTTCAACCATAAATTTTGGCTTACCCTGATCTTTTACCCAAACCACAACACGTAACTTATATATGCTGTCAGTTCGATGATAATGTTTTGATTTAAACCGCCTGCAGGCACAACTTATAACTTGTTATTCATTTGGATACTTTGGCCGGCTGAACCTGTATAAAACATTCTATACAGTTACCGTAAACATTTATAATGAACGTTTAAACCACACATCATGCATGATTAAATTTAATTTGATACCACTACTAATTTAAAATTTCTGAATTAATTAGCGCTTGTTTGATTTGATCAGGTTCGACTGGTTTACTTAAAAACCCGACCATACCTGCATCATAGCAGGCCTGTTTATCTTGTGCCGACGTGTGTGCTGTTAACGCGATTATCTTGGGCGCTTTATCTTTTTTGTGCTGCAATATGAAAGCGGAAGCTTGCATCCCATCCATTTCGGGCATTGCACAATCCATAAAAATGATATCATAATCCCTCTGCTTGCAAAGGTTAATGGCTTGTTGGCCGCTGTCTGCTAAGTCACATTGCACCTCCATACTCGTAAGCATGGCTTGCATTACCATACGATTTATTTCATTGTCATCGACGACGAGCACTTTTAGCGCGGCAAAATCACAAAAATTATTTTGCGTAGCATAAAGATCAACCCCAACTTCATCCCTCCCCCTATGCTCAATGATAGTCAGAGGTAAGGTTAAGTTAAAACAACTACCTTTATTTAGTTCACTTTCAACCTTAATTTGCCCGCCCATTAAATCAACAATTTCAGCGACAATCGACATGCCAAGCCCTGTGCCACCATATTTACGAGCCATACTGCTATCGGCTTGGTGATAAGGAATAAATAAGTTGTGTAATACACTCGGCTCCATGCCAATGCCTGTATCACAAATCTGGATCTCTAAGCGCCTATCTAAATTAATTGCACCCGAGAGTTTAACTGATCCCTGTTGGGTAAATTTAACCGCATTGTTTAACAAATTAAACAATACTTGTTTTAACCGTATTTTATCGGATTCAACCCAAATCCCCTTCAGCGCCGTATAGTTTTCTAAAAACTCAAGTTCTTTAGGTTCACAAAGGGTTTTATAATTGGCGCTCGCTTCTTTAAACAACCGAAACAAATCGAATGGCTGGGATTCTAGTGTTAAATTACCAGACTCTAATTTAGAATAATCTAATACGTCATTGATTAAAGCGACCAAGGTATCCGAACTGGCTAACGCCATTTGAATATGTTCATCAAACCGAGCAGATTGACTAGGATCTTTTAATGCATGTAACATGCCGTTAATACCATTGATAGGCGTGCGCAATTCATGGCTAACTTTCGCCAAAAAAGAGCTGCGAGCCGCTAATAACTGCTCAGCCTGCACGCGTTTTTTTTGAAGCTCACTGCGGATCATGACAATTGAGTGGATATCTTGAACTGCCCCAAATATCCGAATACATTGCCCCTCTTGCATAACAGGTTTAGCATAAACCGATAGCCATTTTTCTTGCCCTTGAGTCGTGATAATACGCGCTTCTAATTGCCATGGGCAGCCTGTTAGCTGGCACTCGCTTACTTTTTCAATTATGGTGTCTCTGTCTGTTCCTGCTTTATAAAAATTTATTGCAGAAGCTAATTCAGGTTGATAATTTTCACTCACCTGATGTATTTTTCGCGTTTGTCGACTCCAATACAGTTGCGATTTTTTTAAGTCAACTTCCCAATAACCAATGCTCGCCAGCTGGCTGATTGATGATAAGGCTTCACTGCGACGGGTTAACCGTTTTAGAGTATGACGACGTTCAAGCTCTCCACCCAGCCATTGGGCCGCGACCGAAATAAAATCCAGGTCTTTGTTCGTAAAATCACGTTTACAACTAGTTTTAGAAAAAAAATTTAACGTGCCATATATTTTTTTATCAACATAGATGGGAACACCAATATAGGCATTCAAGCCATATTTTTTAAAACAATTGGTTGCGGCAAATTCGCTGTGCGTTACATTCGCAACGGCAGTTGCTTGACCGTGTTCCACTGTAAAACGACAGTAAGTATCTTTGAAGTCGAACGTATCTCCCACAGAAAGTTCTATGGGACCCCGGCTAGCCAAATAATTAATTTGATAATCGCGGCCCTTAACTTGACAAATAGCACCCACTTCAAGGTGGAAGGTATTTAATCCAAGTTTTAATAGCTTTTCTATTTTTTTCTCAAACGCTAAGTCTTGATGAGAAGTAATTAAATGAAGCTGCTTGAAAATGCTCAACTAACCGTACCTTATAAGGTTAATGCGAATGTAATAACTAAAATGTTATCCACTTTATTTTTAATTTTAATCATAGTGGGCCAAAATGATGAACTCCAGAAAAACATCAAATAATTTCTAACAAACGGACATCCATAATCATTACAGCGTTTGGACCTATCTTGCTGCCATTACCTTTTTTCCCCCACGCTAAATCTGCAGGTATTACAAACTCAAAACGGTCGCCTATCCCCATCTGCAACAAACCTTCGCGTAAGCCCTCAATCGCTTCAGCCATAGTGAATTCATCGGCCAAACCTGCTTTATACGTATCTGCGATACAACTGCCGTCGGTTAATAAAATCCGCTGATGAACTTTAACTGTGTCATATATAGTTGGTTTTAACACAGGCGCTTTGGCTTGATCGATCACTCTATACATTAAACCGGACGCCAGCACCTGAACCTCAGTCTTCTGCTGATACTTTTCAACAAAGGCTGCTGAATTTTTACGGTTTGCCCCTGTTGATCCTTTATTTATTTTTTTATTTTTACCTTTCGCCAAAATTACTCCTAACATAGGCGCTTGAATAAGAATGGAATGATAACAAAATGTGGAAGGATAAAAAAATGCGCAGGCGATCGGGTTGGCTACCTGCGCGAAAGCACACTGGGCGTGTGCATAACATGGAATGCATAATTAGTTACCTGAGACTGGCGTATTTGGATCAAATAAAAGTGCACTAAATCTCACACCACCTCAAATGTAATTTTTTTGTAATTTTTATCCCTCACTTGTAAAGATCTAGTTTAATATATCAAGGATTCGCTTAATGGAGCTTTTGATATGAAAATGCTATCCGCAGAAATTGCCACTAGTCGCTTCGCTTACGGGGCAAATCAAAAAGACTTATCAAATATCAGTCATGATCCCTTGCAATGGTTAGCAGAGCAACTCACACCGCTAACAATGCCGCATTCTTGGCACACACTAGACGCCATACAAGCTGAAGCCAACTATCGAATGGCAAAAAAGCAAGATTCAAAAGTAATGGCAGAACCCGTGATGATGAACATGATGGATGAGGGTCAAGCTAAAAATATGCGCCTGCCATCTCAAAAAGCTCGCAGGCAAGCATTTAAACTAGCAAAAGAAAGCCAAATTAGTGTAATCAAAGCAGCAGCAGAAAAAAACAATGGATTTCAGTATCGTTTGTTGGACTTTTTCAGCAACCATTTTAGTGTTTCTCAGACAAATCCCAAAATGCGTTTATTGGCCCCAACACTGGAAGCAGAAGCCATAGCACCCAATTTGTCAGCTAAATTTAGTGACATGTTAATGGCTGTCATTAAACATCCGGCGATGATCTATTATTTAAACAATGAGCAATCGGTGGGTGACCGCTCAGCGATTGCAAAAAAACGAAAAAACAAAGGCCTCAACGAAAACTTAGCGCGTGAAATTTTAGAGCTACATACGTTAGGGGTTAATTCAACTTATAGCCAGACCGATGTAAAAGAACTAGCCCGAGCTATTTCTGGATGGTCGGTCAACTTTAACCGTAATAATAAAGACTACGGGTTTGAATATAGAAAGTGGGCGCATGAACCCGGTAACAGAATCATTTTGGGGAATCGGTATCCGGCTGGTGAGATAGAACAAGGGGAACGAATCTTATTTGACCTAGCAAACCATTCAGATACTGCGGTCCATGTGTGTTTTAAATTAGCTCGTCATTTTATTGCCGACAATCCAGATTTACATCTGGTAACACAAATGGCAACCACTTGGATGAAAACGCAAGGTGAACTCAGATCCGTTATTTTAACTATGTTAAACCACCCGTCCGCTTGGGACGTCAAGGCAGTAAAGTATAAAACACCACGTCATTTTGTGATTTCTTCATTACGTGCGTCGCGCGCTCATTGGCTCGCATGGGCAGCACCTGGTGTATTAGAGCAAATGGGACAAGCGCCATTTAATGCGGGCTCACCGGCCGGTTATGCCGATATTGCTGACAGCTGGAATGGTGGTAAAGCTTTAGTCTCAAGAGTTGAGTGGTCGGGATTTATTGCAGCAAAAGTAAAACAGGAGCCTATGCCGTTGGCTGAAAATGCCTTAGGCACTCGCCTGAGTAAAACAACTCGCCAAGCAATTCAAAGGGCCGAATCACGCCAGCAGGCAATGAGCTTGTTGTTGATGAGTCCTGAATTTCAGTTTGTTTAAGCAGGAGCTAATACCATGTTAAAACGAGATTTTTTAAAAGGCCTGGCATCAGGCTTGTTATTTTTATCCACACCCGCTGCGCATGCAGCTACCCGTGCCCTGCCTGCTTCTCACAACAAAAATGTAGTTTGGATAATGTTACGCGGTGCTATGGATAGTTTACATGTCGTCGTACCTAAATTTGATAAACATCTGCAAAATCATAGAGCGGCTTTAATTAAACCTATTATAGATACATTAAATCCGCTTGATCGTGGTTTTGGGCTTCATCCAAGCCTAGAAACCTTATATGGATGGTATCAAGAAAAAAGCCTGTTGCCTGTCGTTGCAGTGGCCTCACCAAGCCGCAGCCGCTCGCATTTTTTTTCTCAGGATTTACTCGAGAGCGGCAATGATCAGGTCGACTATCAGAGTGGTTGGCTAGCACGTGCACTCGCACAAAAACAGATGCAGGGGTTGGCATTTGCACATGCCTTGCCGATTTCTATGCGCGGTAATCAAACAGTAAAAGCTTGGTACCCATCTAGTTTACCCTCTGTTGATGAGGATATTTATAGTCAATTAATGCATTTGTACGATCAGCATCCGCAACTACAAGCGCAACTTCAACGTGGATTAGAAATTAATCAAACGATGGGTGAAAAAAACAATTTAAAACGAGCACCTTTTAATCAATTATGCCGTATCTGTGGGGAAACCCTAGCTACGACCGATACCCAAGCTGCGATGTTGGAATTTGGTGGTTGGGACACCCATAATAATCAAATTCCAAGGTTAAATCGCCAGTTGCAACAATTAGACAAAGGACTGCAGCAGCTAAAGGTGTCACTTGCTACACAATGGCAAAATACACTTGTGATCATCGCAACAGAGTTTGGTCGTACCGTAAAGGTAAATGGGACTCAGGGCACAGATCATGGTACAGCCTCCGCGCTATTTTTGGCTGGTGGAGCAGTAAAAGGCGGTTCTGTTATGGGCGAGTGGCCGGGTTTAGCCGACCACCAGCTATATAAACAAAGAGACCTTATGCCAACATCCGACATTCGTAGCTGGATAGGTGCGGCATTGCAGCAACACTGGTCTTTAAATGATGCACAAATGGCCAATGTTTTTCCGGCAGTTAGTGTGCAAAAGCGCTCTCTTATCGGCTAATTTTGGATTTTTTTACCACTCCTGCGTATTATTAAAAGAGCACTTTAAGTGTTTGATTAAAAATAAACTTAAGTTTTAGTACGTGGGAGTACCTTATGTCTAATCCAAAGGATCCAATGATCCCGGACGGAAAAGTCAATAAAATTGATACAGACTACCAAGTTGGCCAAGATAATATACTCGTTAATGTCGGCCCCTTCGGGCTTGATATTCACAATAAAGTTTTTGCAATATCTGCCTCGCTGATCATTGTTTTTGTCGTTATTACCTTAGCGTTTCAAAACAGCGTTGCACCTATATTTAACGATTTGAGAGCTTGGTTAACAAACAGTTTAGATTGGTTTTTTATTCTAACTTCAAACTTCTTTTTACTCGTCTGTTTAGGTCTTATTTTGAGCCCTCTAGGCAAAGTGCGTATCGGCGGCACGCAAGCGACTCCGGATTACTCTCTGCCTGCCTGGTATTCCATGTTATTTGCCGCTGGCATGGGAATAGGGTTAATGTTTTTTGGTGTTTCTGAGCCTATGACTCATTTTACATCTTCGCTGGGTGGACCCACGTTAGAAAATGGTGTTCGCACCGATTGGGCTCCCCTCTCCGGAGCGCATGGCGATCCTGAAGAAGCCGCCCGCTTAGGAATGGCAACCACGATTTATCATTGGGGCCTACATGCTTGGGGCATATACGCAATTATGGCGCTTGGGCTAGCGATTTTTTCGTTTAATAAAGGTTTACCGCTTACCATACGTTCGGTGTTTTACCCAATCTTTGGTGACCGTGTCTGGGGTTGGACAGGCCATGTCATTGATATTTTGGCAGTACTTTCAACTTTATTTGGTTTAGCAACTTCACTCGGGTTAGGCGCATCACAAGCCTCAACCGGTCTGAATTTTTTATTTGACACGCCAACCGGTGATCTAACTGAAGTCATTATGGTGGTAATAATAACCATGGTTGCTTTAGTTTCTGTTGTGGCGGGTTTGGATGCTGGGGTGAAACGCCTCTCTGAAATCAATATGATGTTAGCCATTGCTTTATTAATGTTTGTTATTGCGGTCGGCCCTACGCTGATTGCGATAACGGGCATTTTTGATACTCTTGTGGCCTATTTTGAATACCTACCTTCACTCTCCGTGCCATTTGCCCGAGAAGATGTTAATTTTGCGGCTGGCTGGAGTGCCTTTTATTGGGCATGGTGGGTTAGCTGGTGCCCATTTGTAGGCATGTTCATTGCTCGTGTTTCACGCGGTCGAACCGTACGCGAGTTTTTAGTTTCGGTCATCATAATTCCAACCTTTGCTTGCATCGTTTGGATGTCTGTTTTTGGCGGTACTGCTATCCACCAATATCTGGTTGATGGTTATCAGGCCGTAGCCAATGCAGAGTTGCCACTGCAGCTATTTAATATGTTAGATGCCCTGCCATTAGCTAGCATCACCTCACTCGTGGCGATCGTTTTAGTCATCGTATTTTTTGTTACTTCATCCGACTCGGGTTCATTAGTGATTGATGTTATTTCAGCGGGCGGTAAAGTGGATACGCCAACACCTCAGCGCGTATTTTGGTGTACCTTTGAAGGTTTAATAGCAATTGCGTTGATTTTAGGGGGTGGTTTAGTGGCCCTACAAGCGATGGCCGTTAGTACTGGATTTCCGTTTACAATCGTTTTATTGTTGGCCACTGTATCCTTAATTAAAGGTTTGATGTCTGAGCCCAAAGGCTAACTTATGTCGTTACATGCTGAACAGCTAGAAATCTTAGCGTTTTTAAAAGAGTATTCACCGTATAACCAGCTCCCAGATAGCGCACTAGAGGAGGCTGTTCAGCAGCTTGATGTCGCTTATTATAAAGCAGGTAGCCAGATTTTAAGCTTAAGCGATAGGATCAGCGACTGGTATATTATTCGCAGTGGCTCGGTTGAGGTCTATCGCCGAAACGGCAACCTGTACAACCGCTTAACAAGCGGTGGCCATTTTGGTGAATTCAGCTTGCTGCACAACCGTCCGGTTCGCTTTCCGACAGTTGCGCTAGAAGACACACTGGTTTATCTGTTACCCGAAGCCCTGTTTAATCAATTTTTTGATGAATATGATGCCTTTTCTGACCGTGTAGAGGTAGAAGACGCCACCCGCTTACGCAACTCGGTGGCGCAACGTGAAGATGCCAACGAGCTAATGACTGCACCAATTGAAAGCTTAATTAGCCAAGCACCTTTGATACTAACAGCCAATACCAACTGCCATCAGACCGCAGTTGAAATGACCAATGCCAATGCTTCTGCAGCCCTAATTGCTGATGACGATGGACAAATTATTGGGATCGTTACTGATAAGGACCTACGCGACCGACTAATCACTCCAGCCTTGCCGTATCACACGCCAGTGAGTGAGATTATGAGCCCAGATATTCAACAAGTTGATCATCAGCAATTTGTTTTTGAAGCCATGTTACTTATGCTCAGGTACAATGTGCATCATTTACCTGTCACTAAAAAAGAAAAAACAATAGGTATAGTGTGTTTACCAGACATGATCCGTCACGAGTCACAAAATAGCTTATTTATTGTAAGTAGCATTTTTAAAGCCAATAATTTAGATGAATTAACAGCGTTAAAACCTGCAGTTAGGGCCTGTTTTGTTCGAATGGTACAGCAAGATGCAAATTCGCGTATGATTGGTGGCGCTATGGCCTTGCTCGGACGCAGTTTCAAACAGCGTTTGTTAGAGTTAGCCGAACAAAGATTGGGCCCAGCACCGATTAAATATTGTTTTTTAGCTTTAGGTTCAATGGCTCGTGAAGAGCAACTCATTGTAACAGATCAAGATAATGCATTGGTATTAAGTGACGAATATAATGCAAGTCAGCACGGTGAATATTTTGCACAGTTGGCTGACTTTGTCTGCGACGGATTAGATGCATGCGGTTACGTTTATTGCAAAGGCGGCATCATGGCCAGCAATAGTGAGTGGCGGCAACCACTACATGTATGGAAACAATATTTTAGCCGCTGGATTGACGAACCCAGTCCACAATCCTTATTAGATGCTTCGATATTTTTCGATCTTGAAGGCGTCCATGGTGAAACTCAATGGGCTCGTGACCTGAACCGGTTAATTAAATACAAAGCACAAAATAATCCACGTTTTATTGCCTGCATGGCACGCAACGCCTTACAGAGAACACCGCCACTGGGCTTTTTTAAAGATTTTGTAATGGAAACCGATGGCCGTCATACCAACTCTATTAACATGAAGAGCCGCGGCACTGCGCCATTAGCAGATCTCATTCGGGTGCATGCATTAGCCACTGGAATTAAAGCCAGAAATTCGTTTGAGCGACTCAATGATATTATGGAAACTGATGTTTTACCTCGTGGTCGTGGTGCCGATTTACGCGATGCACTTGAACTCATCAGCATGGTACGAATTCGCCATCAGGCGTTAGAGATTGAAAGTCAGAATGAGCCCGACAATAATATTGAACCGGAAAATTTATCTGATTTTGAACGTAAAAATTTACGAGATGCTTTTCAAATATTAAGCAATGCTCAAAAGTACTTAAAGTTCAAATATCAGCCTGGCCGAGTTAATTAGTTATGTATATAGATAAAAAATTGATTCAAACACCGCCAGAAAAATCGCCATTCACTGAGCGTGAAATAGATTGGCCGCAAAAATTCAATACATTGGCATCTAAGACTCAGCATCCCCAATTGAGGGCTTATTATGAATCTGGGTTGCCGAGTTTTGACGACTCGATTTTAGATTGCCCATTGCTTGCTGTTGATTTAGAAACAACCGGATTAGATGCTAAAAAACACGAAATTGTCAGTATTGGTCTGGTGCCTTTTACACTGCGAAGAATACAGTTAAGCCAAGCTAAACATTGGCTTGTCAAACCACAAAAAGACTTATCAGAAGCCTCAATTTTAATTCATAAAATCACTCATTCCGACATTCGAAAAGCAGATGACTTTAGCCTAATTGCTGAGCCGCTATTAGAGCTTATGCAAGGACGGATTATTGTTGCACACTGTGCCAGCATTGAACGCAATTTTTTAAAAGAAGCATTTAAATCTCGTTTTTTAGAAAAGTTGTACTTTCCGGTAATCGACACTATGGCAATACAAAAAAAGCTATCTGATCAAGTTAAAACCCCTTGGTACAAACGGTTAATTAGAAACAAAACGCCACAATACGATTTGTTTAGTTGTCGCCGACGCTATCACTTACCGGTATACCGCCTTCATCATGCGTTAACTGATGCGCTGTCTTGCGCCGAACTTTTTCAAGCTCAATACCACTACTCTTTTGATACTTTAAGTGGTATCCGTGAACTATGTCACCTCAGTGAAAATATTAACCCATCAAATAGTTGATTTTACTGCGATCGCCACCAATACTTAAAAATCGGATAAAACATTTAGGCGTGTTATGTTTAAACTTATTTATTCATTGATTTTGTATACGGCGCTGCTCGGGCATACTGCCAGTTCGGCGAGCCCTGCTATGCAAAAATCTTTAATAGATAATCAATCTCATAGCCTTCAAACGTTAGACGAGAACCAAGAACTAGATCCTTTTGACGGTATACTCAATAACCAAAATTTAAGTATAAACTTACAAAGCTTTAGTTTAAAAATAAAAAGCTATACAAGTGCACTTAATGCCGCGATAACCACTTTTTCACTCATTCGAGCCCCACCAAATCCGCCACTATTTTAAAGATTTAAATAAATAATTGTTTAATTTTATAAATAGGTGGATTTATGAAACTACTTACTATGTATGATATTCACGATGTGGAAAATTTAGTCATGCCTGAACAAAATGAGACGATTTCAGCGGACTCTCCAGCGTTAGACGTATTTACCGACTTTAAAAATTTACGCCCGTTGTCAGTTGACGCTAACATTAGTGCCGTCGAGGCGGAAGCGCTTATGTTAAAAACTCATGTTCGTATGAAAATTGTCCTCAGCGACACAAAAGAGTTTATCGGCATTGTTAGCTCAGACGACTTAAATGAACAAGAGTTGAGCAAGAAGGTCTTTCAAGGCCAAAACCGAAGTGATTTAACGGTTAAAGATTTTATGCAAGCAAAAGAAGATCTAAAAGCGCTCAATTATAACGATGTCAAAAATGCGACGGTTGGTGAGGTTTTGCACACCCTACAAAATAACGGTTGTCAGCATAGTTTGGTGATAGAACCCGAGAGTCACAAGATCCGCGGCATATTTTCAGCCAGTGATATCGCTAGAAAGATGCATGTTGCCGTTAACTTGCAGAACAACTCTAGCTTTTCATCTATCTATCAGGCGCTAATTAAACAAACCATGTAGAATGGCATAATACAAACGGGCTATCGAAAATACGAGCCCGTTTTATATCCAATGACTGAACCACATTCTTGCATAAAATCCTTCTTTACTAACGGGGATCCCTAGTTGAAACGGTAGCCAATAAATAAAAGCCCAACCTATCACTGCCAACAGGATAATGGCTATCATATATGCGGTTTTATTTTTACTCCTTAGGCAATGATTCAAAACAAAAGCAAAAATAATAAACGAAAAGCATGCTGCTGCTTGGTAATGATATAAAAAAGTACAGCGAGAAACCATTGACCAAGGCAACCAAGACGCAAAATACCCACCAGTTGCAAAAAGTAAAAAATGATTATTTGATGTGCTCAGTAATGCTGGTTTACTCACTGCAAGCCAAATTAAACGAGCAGTCACTGCAAGTACTGAAATAAAAGAAAACCAATATAAAAATGGATTACCAAACGAATGAATATTTTTAAAACAGGTTGTTTGCTTGCTCTGAGGATCTTTTATCTTTTCAAAATGATAACTGATAGGCCGATACATTAAAGGCCAGCTGTACCATTTTGAGCAATACGGGTGTGCGTCTGTGCTTACTCTGTCTTTATGATAACTAAAAAACTGCTGATGAGTTTCAATAAAATCATATTTTTGATTAAGTTTTAAATCAGGTATCCATACCAGAGTATAAACGACAGGAATAATGGTTACTAAGCCGATAAGGTAGATCCAAAATTTTTTATGTGCGATCGTTTTTAAACTCAGCTCAGTACTGTTAAAGCGGCCGTAATAAGTGCATAACAAGCTACTGATAACAATAACAATAAATACTGCGCCATTCCACTTAACGCTCACAACGGCCGCAAGTGAGAGCGCTAATGCAATTAAATAAAACCAGCAAGGCCGTTTAAGCAGTAAAATAAGCCATAACAATGACAGCACGCCCCAGAACAAAATATGTGCATTACTAAGTGCAAATCTTGAAGCCACGACTAAGCTGCCATCGATTGAAGTAAATGCAAATACCAAAAGTGTTAAGCTATGCTGGTTAAATAATAAATGAACAATTTTAGCTAACATCAGGCAGGTGAGTACACCTAACACTGCATTAATCCAGCGATAGCTCAACGGATTTAATTGCTCAAACTCGGTGTTAGCAAAATCAATCGATTCTGTGAATGGCATTGCATAATACAGTTTAATGGCTGCCATCATCACATATTTAGCTAACGGTGGATGGGAATGATAAAACGGCGTTTCTTGAATGTATAAATAAGAAAAACGGGCAAAATAAACTTCGTCAAAAGCAGGTTTTGGAATATCACCAAGTTGATAAAAACGTAAAAAACAAGCCAACAATGCAAAACAAACGTATAACGATTTAATGATTAGGCGACTATGTGTATGTAGCACTGCAGTGTCTTCCTTGCATGCCGACCGCTGTGCGCGGTCAGCTATCACAGTGATCTGAAACTATAAGTTTAAACCTATGTGTTGGTGAATTCTTACTGACAGATTTTCTGTTTTTGTTTGATATTCCATCTTATTGGCAAATGAACGCATTGCGTCATGTACTTGATTTAAAAACTTACCATATCCATAACTGGTTTGGTCATCTTTTGCCGCCACAAAAACAAACTGCACAGTATCGACAAGTTTACGCCGAGAATAATGACAGGTAAATCCGTACTCTGGTTTATTCTCGTTAAAGTCTATGGTTTGTAACTCACCATTTTCGGATATAACAGTATCTGTTTTACTGCGAACCACTGGCACTAAATCGTTAGCAATCATAATACCTTGATCAACTCCATTTGCTTTACTGCTGTTAATAAAAGCCTCTTTAATATAAGTGTAAAGCGCCTCGTAAGGTTTTTCAGCCGTTTTATCAATGGTGACCAGCGAGCGCATGCGCTTATTTAGATGCATGCTAACCACGGCATAAGTTTGCGAGTCAAGCTGGTTAGCATCTAAGTGCACATCATGCACGCTGAACCGATTGACAATTGATCTTAATTTGTGTGCTTGGGTGCCTTCAACACCTTTTTCTTTAGCGAACAAGTCATACGTTAAATGTTGATGATCACATAGACGCACAGTACCTGGGTCTAACTCAAGAGTTTGAATGAGCTCTTGCATAGCTGCATCCACTTTAGTGTGAAATTTAGCTGAGTTATGACGAATTTCTGAACCATTGGCTAAAAACAATAGTTTTAACTTACGTACACGTCGCTTGCCGTTAATATAAGATTTATGGCCAGAATGATATTTAGGACTATACAAGAAGACGATTTGTTGATCGGTTTGAGCAGTGATCTTCTCTGGGCTATATCGCACACGTATAAATTTGTCATTAGCGACAAACTGCCCTGAATCAATTTCATGTTTATCACAAATGTCGTGAAACACAGCGGCTAAGTGATGATAAAAATCGTTATACGGAAACTCCGTACCTGACTCTACCAAATCTGAAAAACGAGCCAATAAAGCATCGGTTAATTCGAACTTGGCTAAAATATACTGGTTTTCACGTGCGTTAGAAGGAATATAAACTTTATGTTGAGCGCTTCTATCTCTATTAATTGGCATTTTGCTACCTTAAAGATCATTTATTAGACAAAAGAATGTCATTTTTTATGCATTTTATTCTGCCACCATATATTTAAGACGAATGACAGAAAATCCTGTACTATTCATAGCATTGTTAACGCTTTAGTGCAAATGTTCAAAATTATTTTTATTGTTGTTAGTTTAACCGGAGAGAATAATGAAGGCTCATATTTTAATTTCTGGTGCATCATCTGGCATTGGACGTGCGATTGCAATTGAAGCATCTCGCAAAGGTTATAAGCTCAGTTTATGTGGTCGAGATAAAGTTAAGTTAGCTGAAACCTTGCTTCACCTTTCCCCGGATAGCCAAGTCTATACCGATACTTTTTGTTTATCAGAAACCAATAAAATTCATGCTTTTGTAAGCGAAGCAAGCAAAGTGAATGGTAATGTTAATATTTTAATTAATTGTGCCGGTTTAAATAGTGCTCGAGGTTTAGGCAACGAAGTAGAGTTAGCCGATTTGGACTGGATGATGAAAATAAACTGCTATGCGCCAATCGAATTTTGTAAAGCCGTATTACCGCCGATGCAAGCAATGAAAAGTGGCCGTATTATTAATGTACTTTCAACTGTTTGTCTGTACTCTAACCCTGGCATAGCGGCTTACACCGCATCTAAATCAGCACTAGATGCCTATATGAAAGTGATGCGCAAAGAACAGCGAACTCACAACATTCATTTTACCTCTGTTTATCCTGGTGGCGTAAACACTGATTTTAGAGCGGCTGAACGCCCTCAGTATTTATCTGCTGAGGCGGTCGCAAAACCTATAATTCAAACGCTAAAGACGAATGCGAGCGCACATTTACATGAGTTAGTAATTAGACCACAAGCAGAAGAAAATTATTAAGTTAGTGGCATTTTGCTGGTGGGCTTCTATATTAAATACCAGCATGCTTTCATTTTTGGAGAAACGCTTTTGCAGTTCTTAAAGCCCTCTACGAATATCGTAATTATAACTATAAGTTATTATTTAATCGCTTGTTATTGTTTATTTATAGCTCGTCAGCCAGATACGGTGGCCATGATTTGGTTGCCAAATGCTGTTGCAGGTTTTTTAATGACTCGGTTAACCGCCCAGGCAAGTATACTTGCCTCTATAGCGGTCGTGACGGCCAACTTTTGTGCGAATTTGACTTTCGGTTCTCCGTTGGGCGAAGCAATTTCATTTACCTTGCCAAACCTTGTGGCTGTTCTTTTGATACGTTTTTTGATCTCATACTACCGCTTAGACAAAAGCTCTCAATTGCCGCCCATAGAGATCCTTAAACTAACAGGTATCATTTGCCTGATACCTGCATTTATGGGGGCTTTAATTGGTTCAACCATTTTAACTTACCAAATGCAGTTGCCATTTATCGATATCTTAACACAATGGTTTATTGGTGATTTGGTTGGTAATCTATCTATTATCCCTGCATTATTGATATTTGCCCAATTTAGGCAAAACGTAAACTTTGGCAATTTACAAAAACGGTCTGTGTTGATTGTATTGAGCACGATAGCTATTAACTACTTGGTGTTAAATTTTTTTCCAACGCCCTATATATATGTAACGTTTGTCATCATGATTTTAGCGTTAACCCTATCACTGCCTTCGCTGATCGCTGTGTGTTTAAGCAACACACTACTCGTATGCCTACTGCCTATTATCCACATTAACCCCGAGATCCAAATCGCTACAAACGGGTTTTCGTTTTATTTTCCTCTTCTTTTAACAACAATCATCTCACTATTTTTTGCTTATGCACTTTACTCTTTGTCAGAAACTAAAAGAGAAGCCCTCATTGCGACTGAAACAAAAAGTCAATTTTTAGCGAATATGTCGCACGAAATTCGAACACCATTAAATGGCATTTATGGATCGTTACAGCTAATAAAAAACAATCCAACTAAATCTGCAAATCAACTTGTTGAATCCGCTCTAGTCTCGTGCCGATCTTTGCAAGTAATAGTAAATGATATTCTGGATTTTAGTAAGTTAGAAGCTGGTCAAGTAAAGCTTGAAAATATCGAGCTCTCAATTAGCGCATTAATCGATCATGTATGTAGTCAGCATGAGCAAGCGTGCAAACGTAAAGGACTTCAACTCGTTGTGAGGGTATCACCTAAAATGCATGACCTCTGGTTTGGCGACCCCTACCGTATATTGCAAATATTAAATAACTTGTTAAGCAACGCGATAAAGTTTACCAATAAAGGCACCATTACCATCGATTGCAGCAGCAAAAAGAGCTCGAATAAAAAAGGCGAAATACGAATAAAAGTTAAAGATACTGGAATCGGCATAGCTGATCATAAGATCCCCACTTTATTTAACAGATTTGAGCAAGCAGACTCATCAACAACAAGGCAATTTGGCGGAACGGGTCTGGGATTATCCATCGCCAGAAACTTAGCACAAATGATGAATGGTGACATTGTAGTAAGTACAAAAGAAGGCCGAGGCAGTGAGTTTATTATAAACCTAGTATTGCCTTATATTGAAGAAGCGCCCAACACGAATGCTGGTGAGTTGTTAGAACGACCGACACCATCAAACAGTCCCCCTAAAAGCCCTGATTTAAGCGGCATGACTATTTATGCTGCTGAAGATAATGAAATCAATCAACTTATACTAGCCAACATGCTTGAACCCACAAAGGCTGATTTAAAAATCTTTGAAAATGGCCGGTTGCTGGTAGACGCCGTGAATGAGACAATTTGTGATTTAATATTAATGGATATCCAAATGCCAGTCATGGATGGCGTTGAAGCCTTTACCCTAATTCGCCAAGCACAGCCAAACTTGCCAATTATAGCGATGACAGCTAATGCCACCGCCGAACAAAAAGCAGAATACGAAGCATTAGGATTTGACCGTATCGTACATAAACCAATAGACATAGATAGTTTATACGACTGCCTAACAAGCT
>NZ_AMRX01000007.1 GCF_000300815.1 Gayadomonas joobiniege G7
GCAGGTATAAAAAAAGCCCTGAGTATTCACTCAGGGCTTCGAAGGAGAAGCCTGACGGTGTGCTACTCTCACATGGGAAACCCCACACTACCATCGCCGCTATTGTGTTTCACTTCTGAGTTCGAAATGGATCAGGTGGTTCCACAATGCTATCGCCGTCAGGCATAAACTGGTCACAATCTTGATTGTAGTTTTAAATTTGTTCGCTTTATTCTGTTTTTCGCTTTCGCTTCGAGTTTAACCCAATAAACATTTGGCGTTGTATGGTTAAGCCGCACGGGCAATTAGTATTGGTTAGCTCAATGCCTCACAGCACTTACACACCCAACCTATCAACCTTGTAGTCTACAAGGGCCCTACAGGACCTCTAGGGTCTGTGAAAACTCATCTTGGGGCTCGCTTCCCGCTTAGATGCTTTCAGCGGTTATCGATTCCGAACTTAGCTACCCGGCAATGCTCTTGGCAGAACAACCGGAACACCAGAGGTTCGTCCACTCCGGTCCTCTCGTACTAGGAGAAGCCCCCCTCAATTCTCAAACGCCCACGGCAGATAGGGACCGAACTGTCTCACGACGTTCTAAACCCAGCTCGCGTACCACTTTAAATGGCGAACAGCCATACCCTTGGGACCGACTTCAGCCCCAGGATGTGATGAGCCGACATCGAGGTGCCAAACACCGCCGTCGATATGAACTCTTGGGCGGTATCAGCCTGTTATCCCCGGAGTACCTTTTATCCGTTGAGCGATGGCCCTTCCATTCAGAACCACCGGATCACTATGACCTGCTTTCGCACCTGCTCGACGTGTCTGTCTCGCAGTTAAGCTGGCTTATGCCATTGCACTAACCGTACGATGTCCGACCGTACTTAGCCAACCTTCGTGCTCCTCCGTTACTATTTGGGAGGAGACCGCCCCAGTCAAACTACCCACCAGGCAGTGTCCCTGACCCAGATGATGGGCCGAGGTTAGAACATCAAACATACAAGGGTGGTATTTCAAGGATGGCTCCACAACATCTAGCGACGCTGATTCATAGCCTCCCACCTATCCTACACATGTAGGTTCAATGTTCACTGCCAAGCTGTAGTAAAGGTTCACGGGGTCTTTCCGTCTAGCCGCGGGTACACTGCATCTTCACAGCAAGTTCAATTTCACTGAGTCCCGGGTGGAGACAGCGTGGCCATGATTACACCATTCGTGCAGGTCGGAACTTACCCGACAAGGAATTTCGCTACCTTAGGACCGTTATAGTTACGGCCGCCGTTTACCGGGGCTTCGATCAAGAGCTTCTCCATATGGATAACCCCATCAATTAACCTTCCGGCACCGGGCAGGTGTCACACCCTATACGTCTTCTTTCGAATTAGCAGAGTGCTGTGTTTTTAATAAACAGTTCCAGCCACCTGGTTACTTCGACCACCTCTCGCTCCAGACGTTAAGCCTTTCACAATAACGTGGCGTACCTTCTCCCGAAGTTACGGTACTATTTTGCCTAGTTCCTTCACCCGGGTTCTCTCAAGCGCCTTAGTATTCTCTACCTGACCACCTGTGTCGGTTTGGGGTACGGTTTTTATTGACCTGAAGCTTAGAAGATTTTCCTGGAAGCCGGGCATCAACTGCTTCGTATCCGTAGATACTCGTCTCAGTTCTCAGTCTTAAGGGCCCGGATTTGCCTAAGCCCTCAACCTACAACTTTTCACTTGGACAACCATCGCCAAGCCAGTTTAGCCTTCTCCGTCTCTCCATCGCAGTCAATAAAAGTACGGGAATATTAACCCGTTTCCCATCGATTACGGCTTTCGCCCTCACCTTAGGGGCCGACTTACCCTGCCCTGATTAGCATGGGACAGGAAACCTTGGTCTTTCGGCGAGCGGGTTTTTCACCCGCTTTATCGTTACTCATGTCAGCATTCGCACTTCTGATATGTCCAGCATGCTTTACAACACACCTTCATCCACTTACAGAACGCTCCCCTACCACTTAATCTAAGATTAAATCCGCAGCTTCGGTTACCAATTTAGCCCCGTTACATCTTCCGCGCAGGCCGACTCGACTAGTGAGCTATTACGCTTTCTTTAAAGGGTGGCTGCTTCTAAGCCAACCTCCTAGCTGTCTAAGCCTTCCCACATCGTTTCCCACTTAATTGGTATTTGGGACCTTAGCTGGCGGTCTGGGTTGTTGCCCTCTTCACGACGGACGTTAGCACCCGCCGTGTGTCTCCCGGATAGTACTCACTGGTATTCGGAGTTTGCAAAGGGTTGGTAAGTCGGGATGACCCCCTAGCCTTAACAGTGCTCTACCCCCAGTGGTATTCGTCCGAGGCGCTACCTAAATAGCTTTCGGGGAGAACCAGCTATCTCCCGGCTTGATTAGCCTTTCACTCCGACCCACAAGTCATCTCCTAACTTTTCAACGTTAGTGAGTTCGGTCCTCCAGTTGATGTTACTCAACCTTCAACCTGCCCATGGGTAGATCGCCGGGTTTCGGGTCTATACCTTGCAACTAAGCGCCCAGTTAAGACTCGCTTTCGCTACGGCTTCCCTATTCGGTTAACCTCGCTACAAAATATAAGTCGCTGACCCATTATACAAAAGGTACGCAGTCACTCCGAAGAGCTCCCACTGCTTGTACGTACACGGTTTCAGGTTCTATTTCACTCCCCTCACAGGGGTTCTTTTCGCCTTTCCCTCACGGTACTGGTTCACTATCGGTCAATTGGGAGTATTTAGCCTTGGAGGATGGTCCCCCCATCTTCAGTCAGGATATCACGTGTCCCGACCTACTTAATATGTAAGCTTAAGTCTTTCGCATACAGGGCTGTCACCTGCTATGGCCAAACTTTCCAGAATGTTCTGCTGGACTTAATCTTATCGGCTGCACCGATTTCGCTCGCCGCTACTTTCGGTATCTCGGTTGATTTCTTTTCCTCGGGGTACTTAGATGTTTCAGTTCTCCCGGTTCGCTTCTTAATGCTATATATTCACATTAAGATACCCTAAAAGGGTGGGTTGCCCCATTCGGAAATCTATAACTCATGCGTCTTTTATCGACTCGTCATAGCTTATCGCAGATTAACACGTCCTTCATCGCCTCCAATTGCCAAGGCATCCACCGTGCACGCTTAGTCACTTAACCATACAACCCGAATGTTTATCAGGTTATACAATAAGCACCATCGTTTATTGAATACTTGGTCTTGCTTGATCAAACTCGTTTCAGTTTTAAATTGAACAAATTTAATTCTCTATTAGAGATATTTACTACAATCCAGATTGTTAAAGAGCAGGTGATTGATATCACTGCAAAATGATTAACATTCACTTTGCGCTGATATCAATAGCTTTATATTTAGTAACCCATTATTTATCTGTGTGAACACTCAGCACTTTAAATAGCATCGTTAAGGAGGTGATCCAGCCCCAGGTTCCCCTAGGGCTACCTTGTTACGACTTCACCCCAGTCATGAACCACAAAGTGGTAAGCGCCCAATGTTAAGCTACCTACTTCTTTTGCAGCCCACTCCCATGGTGTGACGGGCGGTGTGTACAAGGCCCGGGAACGTATTCACCGCAGCATTCTGATCTGCGATTACTAGCGATTCCGACTTCATGGAGTCGAGTTGCAGACTCCAATCCGGACTACGAACAGCTTTAAGGGATCCGCTTACTCTCGCAAGTTCGCTTCCCTCTGTACTGTCCATTGTAGCACGTGTGTAGCCCATCCCGTAAGGGCCATGATGACTTGACGTCGTCCCCACCTTCCTCCGGTTTATCACCGGCAGTCTCCTTAGAGTCCCCAACTAAATGCTGGCAACTAAGGATAAGGGTTGCGCTCGTTGCGGGACTTAACCCAACATTTCACAACACGAGCTGACGACAGCCATGCAGCACCTGTCTCACAGTTCCCGAAGGCACAAGCATATCTCTACGCTCTCCTGTGGATGTCAAGGGATGGTAAGGTTCTTCGCGTTGCATCGAATTAAACCACATGCTCCACCGCTTGTGCGGGCCCCCGTCAATTCATTTGAGTTTTAACCTTGCGGCCGTACTCCCCAGGCGGTCTACTTATCGCGTTAGCTGCGCTACGCACGTCTTAAAGACACACACAGCAAGTAGACATCGTTTACGGCGTGGACTACCAGGGTATCTAATCCTGTTCGCTACCCACGCTTTCGCACCTCAGTGTCAGTAATGGGCCAGGGGGCCGCCTTCGCCACCGGTATTCCTTCAGATCTCTACGCATTTCACCGCTACACCTGAAATTCTACCCCCCTCTCCCTTACTCTAGACAGACAGTTCTGGATGCACGGCCGGAGTTGAGCTCCGGTTTTTCACAACCAGCTTATCTATCCACCTACGTGCGCTTTACGCCCAGTAATTCCGATTAACGCTCGCACCCTCCGTATTACCGCGGCTGCTGGCACGGAGTTAGCCGGTGCTTCTTCTGCAGTTAACGTCACAGATGATGGGTATTAACCAACACCCTTTCCTCACTGCTGAAAGTGCTTTACAACCCGAAGGCCTTCTTCACACACGCGGCATGGCTGCATCAGGCTTGCGCCCATTGTGCAATATTCCCCACTGCTGCCTCCCGTAGGAGTCTGGACCGTGTCTCAGTTCCAGTGTGGCTGATCATCCTCTCAAACCAGCTAGAGATCGTCGCCTTGGTGAGCCATTACCTCACCAACTAGCTAATCTCACTTGGGTTCATCTCGTCGCAAGAGCCTAAGCCCTCTTTAACCCGTAGGTATTATGCGGTATTAGCCATCGTTTCCAATGGTTATCCCCCACAACGAGGCAGATCCCCAAGCATTACTCACCCGTCCGCCGCTCGACGCCGAATAGCAAGCTATTCTCGTTTCCGCTCGACTTGCATGTGTTAGGCCTGCCGCCAGCGTTCAATCTGAGCCATGATCAAACTCTTCAAAAAAAGTTTTAATCTTTGCTTCAATCGTACTGAATTGACTGTTTAGTCACTCAATCAACTGAATAATTTTTTGTCTATTCAAATGATGCGAGTGCCCACACAGATAAATAAGGTTACCAAATTTTTAAAGAACATTTTGCTTGAGCGTTTGTTTTAAACTGCTCAAGTGAGGCGCGCATTTTACGCTTCTCAAGTTGCTTGTCAAGCCTTTATTTTCAATCGTTTAAAACTTTTTAGTTTGAGCCGATTGGGCTTAACTTGCGTCGCTTTGCTTCCCGGCGTTTGTTGCCGTGTCGCTGCGTTGTGGGGGCGCATTATAGAGAGATATTAAGTGCCGTCAATGCTTTTTATTCGATTATTTTAAATTTAGGTTTGTTTGCTCAGATAAGCATCAATTTGTTTACTTTTCACACTTTTCACCAGACCAATCCAGTCTCTTAAACGACAAAAGGGGCTATTGCCCCTTTTGTCCACGCTAAATAATAAATGATATTCAGTCTTTATCAGTCACATGCGTTTTGACACTGTTTTGTTCTTTGTTTTTAAGCTCACGTACGCTGCGAAACGTTAAAATAGGACCGGACAACGCATAAATCGAAAATAGGCTAAATAAAATTAAAGCGGGTTCAGTCGCCACTACGACAAATACGAAGACCATGAGTAAAACAGCGATAAAAGGAACTCTAGATTTCCAATCAACTTCTTTAAAAGAGGAATACCGGAAATTACTCACCATCAATAAACCACTCAGAATAGTGATGATCACTGCTAAAAAAGAAAAAGTTTCTAAGTCAATTTGATAATCAGCCCCTAGCCAGACCATACCCGCAACAATAGCCGCCGCAGCAGGACTCGCAAGTCCTGTGAAATAGTTTTTATCTGCGGTGTCTAAGGTTGTATTAAAACGCGCTAACCTCAGTGCTGCACCGGCCGTGAATATAAACGCGGCTAACCAGCCAATTTTACCTAAATCAGATAGTGCCCAATTATAAACAACCAATGCAGGCGCAATACCAAATGAAACCATGTCTGACATGCTATCGTACTCTGCACCAAACGCACTTTGGGTATTAGTCATTCGCGCGACACGCCCATCCAGCGCATCAAATATCATGGCAATAAATATTGCGACCGACGCACTAATAAATTGATCGTTCATTGAGGCTATGACAGCATAAAAACCTGAAAACAGGCCTGCGGTGGTGAGTAAATTAGGAAGTAGGTAGATTCCTTTTTTTCGGCTTTTAATCGTGTCTTGTTGCTCAGTCATAATATCTCTAAATTTAAAAAGGAGCCATTAATGTTGGCTCCTTTATGTTTAAGTGCCTTTTAATTAAAGACTAATTTACCATCTTTTGCTTCAACAACAATGGTTTTTTCAGTCTGCAGGCGACCAGCGAGCAAATCCTGAGCAAGCGGGTTTTCCAATTGCTGTTGAATTGCTCTTTTTAACGGCCTAGCACCAAATACAGGATCAAAGCCAGCTTCAGATAATTTGTCTAATGCACTCTCAGCGATTTCCAATTGATATCCTTTATCTGCCAATCGAGCTGTTAAACCTGAAATTTGGATCTTGGCTATCTGTTTTATTTGCTCTGACGCCAACGGATGGAATACGACGGTTTCATCAATTCTATTGATAAATTCTGGCCTAAAGTGTTGACCGACCACCTCCATCACAGCTGCTTTCATCCCCTGATAATTATTCGGTTCGCGGTTAAAATGTTCTTGAATCAAATCTGAGCCAAGGTTAGACGTCATAATAACCACAGTGTTTTTAAAATCAACGGTTCTACCCTGCCCATCTGTTAAGCGGCCATCATCCAAAAGCTGCAGTAAAATATTAAACACATCGGGATGCGCTTTTTCCACTTCATCTAATAGAATAACCGAATAGGGTCGGCGTCGTACTGCCTCAGTCAGATAGCCCCCTTCTTCGTAACCAACGTAACCAGGAGGCGCACCTAATAATCTGGCAACTGAATGTTTTTCCATAAATTCGGACATATCTATCCGAACCATAGCTTGCTCAGAATCAAACATAAAGTTTGCCAAAGATTTACACAATTCCGTTTTACCAACCCCTGTTGGACCTAAAAATAAAAAAGAACCTATCGGCCTATTAGGATCAGATAACCCTGCACGTGAACGACGAATCGCGTTTGCAACAGCGTCAACCGCTTCATTTTGGCCCACCACTCTTTCGTGTAAAACGGTTTCCATTTGCAATAATTTTTCGCGTTCACCTTCTAACATTTTAGCAACCGGAATGCCTGTCCAGCGTGACAAAACATCTGCAATCTCGGTTTCTGTCACTCTGTGTTTTAACAAACTCATATCTTGCATCTCGGCTTGTGAGGCTAGATCCAGCTGACGTTCTAACGCTGGAATTTTGCCATACTGGAGTTCAGACATACGGCTTAAATCTCCGGCGCGGCGCGCCACCTCCATATCTTGACGCGCTTGTTCTAATTCAGTTTTTATATTTTGCGCACCTTGCAAAGCTGCTTTTTCCGTATTCCAAATCTCTTCAAGTTCTTTGTATTTAGTTTCATTCTCTGCAATTTCGTTTTCTAAAAGCTGCAAACGTTTTTTACTCGCTTCGTCTTTCTCTTTTGATAACGCTTGTTGTTCTAGCTTTAATTGTATTAAACGGCGTTCTAGCCGATCCAAATCTTCTGGTTTTGAGTCTATTTGCATTCGAATACTAGAAGCAGCTTCGTCGATTAAATCAATTGCTTTGTCTGGCAATTGACGGTCAGAAATATAACGGTTAGATAAAGAGGCTGCGGCCACTATCGCAGGATCAGTAATTTCAACCGAATGATGCAACTCGTAACGCTCTTTCAACCCGCGTAAGATAGCGATAGTGTCATTCACACTTGGTTGGTCAACAAAAACCTTTTGAAAACGCCTTTCTAATGCAGCGTCTTTTTCAATATATTGACGGTATTCATCTAACGTAGTCGCTCCAACACAATGCAATTCGCCACGGGCAAGCGCGGGTTTTAACATATTGCCTGCATCCATTGCCCCTTCGCTTTTACCTGCACCAACCATAGTATGTAATTCATCAATAAATAAAATGACTTGGCCTTCTTCTTTGGCTAATTCATTCAAGACTGCTTTTAGCCGCTCTTCAAATTCACCCCTGTATTTAGCACCAGCCACTAACGCGCCTAAATCAAGAGATAAAACTCTTTTATTTTTAATACCTTCAGGTACTTCACCATTAATGATACGCTGGGCTAACCCCTCGGCGATGGCTGTTTTACCTACCCCAGGTTCACCGATTAAAACAGGGTTGTTTTTGGTACGACGTTGCAACACTTGCACTGTTCGTCTTATTTCTTCATCCCGCCCAATTACTGGATCAAGTTTGCCTTGCTCAGCCCGCGCAGTAAGGTCAAGTGTATATTTTTCTAGTGCTTGGCGGGTATCTTCAGCATTCGGGTCGTCAACATTTTGTCCCCCACGCATTTTGTCAATCGCCTGCTCAACTGCACTTTTATTAGCCCCGGCTTCTTTTAATAACCTGGCTAACTCACCACTGCTATCTAACACGGCCAATACAAACAACTCGGATGAGATGAATTTGTCCTTACGTTTTTGCGCAAGTTTATCGGTCTGATTCAATAAATTGACCATTTCCCGACCGAGTTGAACTTCAGCACTGCTACCTTCTACTTTAGGTAATGCATCCAGCGCTTTAGACAGTTGAGATCGTAAACCTGCAACATTGACGCCGGCTTGCGTTAAGAGATTACGCACGCTGCTATTTTCTTGGTTGAGCAAGGCGTGCATCAAATGAATCGCTTCTATATACTGATGGTCGCGCCCTAGTGCTAAAGACTGAGCGTCGGAAAGTGCAATTTGAAATTGGCTGGTAAATTTATCTAGTCTCATAATAAACCTCACTCTTGGTGTGTTTATTACTCAAATGGGGGGACATCAAGCAAATATCAAGCTTTAAATTAAGCCTTTTTATCTAACCATATTAAACTGGCTTGACGGCCTGTCTGCCCGTCTCTTCGGTATGAAAAATATTTATCTGCTTGTTGATATGTACATTCATGTTGGCTAAAAATGTCCATAACGCCAAGTTGATTGAGTTGGATTTTGGCTATTTTGTATAAATCTGCATTGAACTTTTCACCTGACTTGACGTTGAACGCAGTTTCAAATTGAGTAGATTTTTGCAAAAAGGCTTGTTTAACCTCACTGCCAACTTCAAATGCAGCCGGACCGATTGCAGGTCCTAACCAAGCAAGCATACCTTCATTCGGCAAAGCCAATTGCTGTAATTGATGTTTTATAATACCTGCAGCTAACCCACGCCACCCGCAGTGCAACGCAGCGACAAAATCACCATTGCGGTTGCTTAATAAAATTGGCAAACAATCGGCTGTCATCACCGCACACACTTGAGTGGGTGCAAAAGTGTATGAGCCATCGGCCTGCGTTAGCGATAAAGGGGCAGCTTCTACCAGCAAAGTCTTTACACCATGGACCTGTTCTAACCAATGGATATGTTGAAAATGAGGTAATTGCTGCCGGTTTTTTGCAACAATCTCCGGCTCATCCCCCACATGCAAAGCAAGGTTGAACCCCCGATAAGGCCCAGCACTGCACCCGCCCTTTCTTGTCGTCTGGATCGATTTTACATTCGCAGGGACTGGCCAGTCGGGTACAAATGACGAATAATTATACATACTCATCCGGATGCGCTAACCTATCTGCGCGCAACACATCAGCAACTATTTGCATATCATCTGGTACTTCGCTTTTAAACTGCATCCACTCCCCAGTTGCGGGATGTTCAAGTTCCAATATAGCGGCATGCAGTGCTTGACGTTTAAAACCGCGCAAAGTTTCTATTAATTCATCGCTGGCCCCTTTCGGCGGGCGAACCCGTCCACCATAACTAAAGTCACCTACCAATGGATGTTTTAGGTGACTCATATGCACCCGGATCTGGTGAGTTCTCCCTGTTTCAAGGCGCAATCTTAACCGGGTATGGGAGCGATACTTTTCGGCGACCCGATAATGGGTAACTGCTGGTTTACCGTCCATCACAACGGCCATTATGGTTCTTTTATCAGGATGACGGGCGATTGGAAAATCAGCAATGCCACCAGCGGTTAAATTGCCATTTACAATTGCTTCATATTCGCGCGTCACAGTTTTATCTTGGAGCTGATTAACTAACGAAGTTTGTGCCGTTAGATTTTTAGCAACCACCATCAAGCCAGTGGTATCTTTATCTAAACGGTGTACAATACCCGCACGCGGCACCGCTTCAATTTCCGGATAATGATGCAATAAAGCATTCATCAAGGTCCCTTTAGGATTACCCGCCCCTGGGTGGACAATTAAACCAGCTGGTTTATTCACCACTAAAATATCGTCATCTTCGTAAACAATGTTTAGCTCTATATTTTGTGCCGGTGCTTTGACTTCAACTTTTTGCTCGGCTTTAATTTCAATTAGCTCACCACCTATAACCTTTTCTCTAGGTTTAGTGATGATTTCGCCATTGACCGTAATTTGTCCGGCTAATAGCCACTCTTTTAAACGAGAGCGGGAATATTCAGGAAAAAGTTCAGAAATCGCCTGATCTAGTCGACGACCTATGGCACTTTCTGGCAAAGTACCTGTCAGTAAGATGGTTTGTGTCATAATACTCGTTTTGTGATAAAGCAGTGCAAGTTAGCTCGCGCTGAGTTAAAATGCGTTAATTAACAAATTGTACCGCGTATTGCGGTTGAATTCATATTATTTTAATAAAGAGGGAGTCAAATTGAAGCTAAAGCCTACCCTGCTGGCAACATCACTGGCCTTTACTATTCTTTCCGGCTGCTCCAACACCCCGGATGAAATCGTCGTTGCAGAGCAGAGTGAAGTCGAAGCCAGATATTTAGAAGCCAAAGACCTATTAGCACAAGGTAATTATGTTCGAGCTGCTGAAATTTTGTCTGCACTGGATGCGAGTTTTCCATTTGGTCCCTATTCGCATCAGATTCAGCTTGATTTAATTTATTCTTATTATAAAACAGATAATACCAGTCAAGCCTTGGCCTCAATCGATAGATTTTTAAAACTCAATCCCACTCATCCCGATATAGATTATGTTTATTACATGCGCGGTTTAACAAATATGAAAGCCGCCCGTAATGCTTTGCAAGAAATGGCTGGTATTGATCGATTCGATCGAGATATTACCGAGCACAGAAATGCTTTTAATGACTTTAACACCATTATTAATCAGTATCCGCAAAGTAAGTATGCCAAAGATGCTCGCCAACGCATGGTCTACATTAAAGACTTTATCGCTCACAGTGAGCTTGCCGTAGCTGAATATTATATGCGCCGTGGCGCCTACGTTGCGGCGGCCAACCGAGCCAAATACGTATTGGAGCATTTGGGTGACACAGGGCAGGTTGAGCGCGCATTAGAAATGATGCTGGTCAGCTATCGAGAGTTAGAATTGACTGATTTATATGAAAATACTTACCAAGTTTTAAAATTAAACTACCCTGAAAATGCTCTGGTAAATTAAACAATATTAGCCATAGCGCCAGTCAGTATTCAACTTAACTAGATTTAAGCCCCTAACACTATGGCAGGGGCCTTTTATATCCGGATAAAAATTAAAACCCTTTAAGCTTATCTTTAAACATTAATCTTGCTCTAATCTTGGTAGTGTTGTTTAACGTCTTTTTGATTGGCCAATAACACAGCGAACCAATTAGTTGATCGACTGCTTTCAGCGGCAATTTTTACAATCATGGTTAAGGGCACTGACAATAACATACCAACGGTCCCTAACAGCCACCCCCAGAAAACTAAACTTAAAAAAACAACCAGAGTGGACAGCCCTAAACCTTTTCCCATGTATCTGGGTTCAACCATGTTGCCCATAATGGTATTTATTAATAAATAGCCAATCGCCACAACCAAAGCCATATAGGGGTTAATTTGTATCATAGTTAACAAAACCACAGGGATAGCCGCAAAAATTGAACCTATATTTGGAATATAATTAAATAAAAACGCAACGACGCCCCACAAAACTGCATAATCAACGCCTACAGCCCAACACAAGGCAGCCGCTAATAAACCTGTGCCTATACTCACTAATGTTTTAATCGCTAAATAATTATTGACTGAATTTAAAAAAATTTTAATGCGTTCATCGTGTGCTTCGGCGTCTTCCCACGCAAGATAAATCTTTTTACGTAGTGTGCCAGCCTCTAACAGCATGAAAACTGTCGTTAATAATATTAAAAAAATATTCGCAAGCGCATTGCCAAGGCCTGTTAACATGTTAGATGCCACCGACATTAATGAACCTGGATCTAAATATTCCATCAACTGTTTACGGTCTAAAAAAATATTAAACTCGGCTAACTTGTTGGTTAACCATGTGATTTCTCCTTGAAGTTTTTCTTTGTACTCAGGTAAATTTTCAGTGAAGTTATTAATTGAAGTACCCACCAGTCCAGCGAGCGAAAAACCAACAATAATGATCAACGCAATCACTATACTCACTGCAAGCACTTTTGGTACCCTGAATTTGGCTAAAAATACAATGGCTGGATGGCAGATAATCGCTATGAACACTGACATTAAAAATGGAACAACAATTTGCTGCGACGATTTCAAACCAGCCAAAATAATCACTATGGCCGCCAATACAACAAAGAGTCTAAACGCTGGATGATTACTAATCGACATTGTGATGATCCGTCAACTTTTTATTTTCGTTTAAATAGGAATAACAAAATAAAGCAAAGCAGCCGGTCATACCAGTTAAATTTACAAGTACATTAAACAGGTACAAAGATGAAAATTTTAATCACAGGCGCAACGGGCTTAATCGGCCAAACGGTAGTCCAACAGTTACCTAACGACCACCAAATATTTGCGCTCACCCGGCAAGTAGAAACGGCACGGCAGAAACTACCCGAACATGTCAACATTCTCACTGAATTGCCAACTGCTGACGAATTTAATTTTGACGCTGTCCTCAATTTGGCTGGTGAACCTATTGCTGATAAACGATGGACCGAGAGACAAAAAAATAAAATATGCCAAAGTCGTTGGCAGCTAACCCAAACACTTGCCGAACGTATCATTCAATGTCCAGAACCACCAGCTGTTTTTATCAGTGGCTCAGCTGTTGGTTATTATGGTCGTCAGCCTAATGACAAAATAATTGACGAAGATTATGCCGCGCCTTATCCAGAATTTAGTCATCGACTTTGCAAAAAATGGGAAGAACTAGCCCTAACTGCCGCTAACCAAACTCGGGTCTGCCTGATCAGAACAGGCCTAGTTTTGGCCCGCCAAGGCGGTTTGCTAAAAAAAATGAATCCAGTGTTTAAATTAGGGTTAGGCGGCGCAATCGCAAGCGGTCAACAAATGATGTCATGGATTCATCTTGATGACGAAGTCAATGCAATATTATTTTTATTAAAAAACGAGCGTTGCCATGGCGTTTATAACTTAACTGCGCCAGAGGCTGTTAATAATAAAACTTTCAGCCAAGTCCTTGCTAAGCGCCATCACAGAAAAACATTTTTAGCGACACCAGAATGGCTGCTTCGGCTGGTATTTGCCGACCTAGCAGACCTTTTGGTTTATGGTCAAGCGGTTTATCCTGCGCGATTAAAAGCCGAAGGTTTTACCTTTAAATACACCAAATTAAATCAAGCTTTAGCGGCCTGTTAAGTCCTTAAAAAATTGAGAATATTTAGAATATTTCTTTGCGAATTAAATGATTACATGCTATAAGAAGTCTACCCGAAATATTCTTTTCCATTGTGTTCTGAATAACAGCATTGAGTAGTAGTTGGTTTATCAGTATGGACAAATTTATAAGTGGCAGACAAATCGAAGTCGCACGTAAACAAGCCGGTCTCGCGCAGAAAGATCTGTATAAGGCTGTTGACGTATCACGCGCAACCTATCACAACTGGGTCGTTGGTAAAAGCGAACCTAGTGCTAATCAATTTTTAGCTATGCTCAAAATTTGTTGGCAAAAATCACAGCCCAAAGAAGGTTTAACAACCTTTGATGAGCTCATTCAGCGGTTGGTTAATATTGGCAGCTCTGAGGCGGACAACCAAGCCGCTTAATCTTTGCTCAGCGGTACGCTATGATTGGGTTAACGCAAGCTCAAGCACGCTAAACCAAGCCGATTGTTTTTGCGCTAAACTCATGGATGCGTTTGCTGGGCTGGTTGACGGCAGCGCATAATAGTTGAATGCTCGGTTAAATGTTTGTTTTTTTATCACATGCTGAATAAAAAGCCGTTTAGCCGTGCCACCGTTTAAGATAAAAGTCTGTAAATTAGGGTACCTCCTTAACAGACTTTTAAAATCGTTTATTTCGATAGATTCTGATTTAATATTTTTATCTAAACTCCCTTCACGATAACAATTAGCAATAACGTCCCAAAGCCCTAATTTACCAGCTTGTAATCTTTTTAATCTCTGCTCATAAGTCAAATCATCTGGCCAATTAAAATAGGCACTCATTATCGGCCAAAATGCATTTCTTGGATGAGCATAATATTGTTGTGTCTGTAAAGAGCGCATTCCTGGCATGCTGCCCAAAATTACCGCTTTGACATTATTTTGACAAATTGCATTAAACGATTGACTTTGCATACTTTTAATTACCAAAAAGGTTGAATTTAAATCGATAAACCCAATAATTATGAACTCTATAATAAAATTTGTGTCACAGACAGGCAAAAATAACTAACAGAGCAGCACTATGACAACTCAGGCTTTTACTCAAATACGCAACTATTTAGATAGTCAGATTATTGGTCAATCAGAATTGACCTCAAATATGTTAGTAGCCCTCTTAGCGGGCGGCCATATATTAGTTGAAGGGCCACCGGGGTTGGCTAAAACCCGCGCGATTAACGCGCTTGCTAAAGCCGTACATGGTGATTTTCACCGGGTTCAATTTACGCCTGACTTACTACCCGCAGATTTAACGGGCACCGACATTTACCGTCCCGAAGATGGCAGCTTTAATTTTCAACCAGGCCCCATCTTTCATAATCTAATTTTAGCCGATGAGATCAATCGAGCACCGGCTAAAGTGCAATCTGCTTTGCTTGAAGCCATGGCCGAAAGACAAGTGACTGTTGGTAAAAAAACCTATGCTTTACCTGACCTATTTATGGTCATGGCAACCCAAAACCCGCTTGAACAAGAAGGGACCTACCCACTGCCTGAAGCTCAACTTGACAGATTTTTATTACATTTAGAAATTGACTATCCTAGCGCTAGCAGCGAGCGAGAAATTTTACGTTTAACTCGCGGCGAAGCCTTAAACCACCAACAAAACGAGATCCAAGCACTCAGCCAAGATGTTATTTTTGCCGCACGTGAGTCTGTTTTAAACATCTATATGGATGACGCAATTGAAAATTATATTGTTGATCTAATTATCGCAACGCGCGATCCAGCAAAATATGATCCCCAGTTGGCCCAATGGATTGCTTGCGGGGCTTCACCAAGAGCCACCATAGCATTAGACCGCTGTGCCCGAGCGGATGCTTGGTTAAAGGGACAGGATTTTGTCAGTCCAGAAAATGTGCAAAGTGTACTGCATAACGTCCTAAGGCACAGACTTATACTTTCATATGAAGCTGAGGCTGACGGCATTAGCGCCAATCAGGTACTCGATAAAATTCGTTCTCTCGTAGCCGTTGCCTAAACTAACTATGCTATCAAAACAAGATATCAAACATTGGTTAGACCATTATGCTATCAGTGGCATCCATGTGGGCAAACCTGAACTTTTGTATTATCGCAGCAAAACCGCACTTTTAGATTTGTCGGCTGGACATTTAATTCGTTCACATATGGCGGGGCGTTACCTGTCCCGCGTTAAAGGCCGGGGTATGGAGTTTGATGAAGTACGACATTATCAACCCGGTGATGATGTGCGTATGATAGATTGGCGTGTAACTGCACGGGCTGGCACGCCGCACACAAAACTCTTCCGAGAAGAAAAAGAGCGCCCCGTTTTTATATTAACGGATCTAAGCAGCAGTATGCACTTTGGCAGCCAACTTTTATATAAATCAGTGCAAGCTTGCCATTTGGCGGCGTTAATCGCTTGGCGAGTGGTCAAACAGGGTGACCGCTTGGGCGGTTTAGTCTACCAAAATGGCCAACATTTAGAGCTCAAACCCAAAGCGAGAGCAAGCGCAGCACTCGCTTATATTCATGCCCTTGAGACATTCGCTAACAGCGAGCAGCAAGATGAAGTTAATAATATCCCGATTCAAGACAGTTTAATACGCCTGACACGTTTGGCCAAACCCGGCAGCTTAATTACACTACTGAGTGACTTTAATCAGCTAACCGTAGAGGCAGAAAAGGCGTTAGCTAAACTCACCCGGCATTGCCAAGTTGTCGCCTATCGAATTACAGACCCACTTGAACATCAACTACCGGCCAGTATGGTGACTCAGGCACTCCCAGTCGTTAGCGGGCATCACTCAGGGTATATTGCATTAGGCAATCGCCGCCAACACACTGAATACCAACAGTACGCACAACAAAAATATCATCAGCAAAACGAGATTTTTAAGCGAGCTGGCATTAGCGTCATAGACATCAGCTCAGCACAACCTCTGGAGACACAGATATAATGAACCCGGAGTTTTCTGACATTATTTTACCGCAAACGGTACCTTGGTGGCCGCCAGCTTATGGTTGGTGGATTTTGGTGGCTTTTCTACTCATGGCCTTGGTGACCGCAATTTATTACTGGTGCAAGTACCAAAAGTCGGTCAGCGCTCAAAAAAAGGCTATTAAAACAATAAAAGCCCTACCCCAAGATGCGCCCCAAAGTGCATTAAGCAAGTTATTAAAACAAACCCTAATAACTTATTTGGGACGCACACAGATCGCTGCAGCATCAAGTGCGCATTTAATAGATATTTGGCAACGATATACGCCCCAAGATCAAGCTCTGCATGATTGGCTAAATAACTTTTATCAGCAACAGTACCAGAAACCTCAGAACTTAACCGCCCACGATATCGAAATGGCTGTAAAATTGATCAGAAGTTGTCGTTTATATAAGGAGGCAAAACATGTTTGAGTTTGCTTCCGCTTGGGTTTTTTTATTATTACCGCTGCCGCTGTTAAGCTATTTTCTCCTGCCGACACGCCAGGAAAAGCATTCAGCAGGCGCTTTGCGCGCTCCTTTCCTCAGTAGTGAACAGCTCATGGAGGAACAGCAAGTTGGTCAAGCATCAATCGCAAAATTATCTCTTTTAACCCTAATTTGGCTACTATTGATCAGTGCCGCTGCCCGCCCTCAATGGCTCGGTGAGCCACTTGACTTGCCAGCGAAAGGTCGTGACATCATGCTAGCTATCGACTTATCTCGTTCGATGGAAATGCAGGATATGCAAGTTGCTGATCAAAGTGTTGATCGTTTGCAAATGGTTAAGTATGTAATGCAAGACTTCATTCCACGCCGTGATGGAGATCGTCTTGGGCTTATTTTGTTTGCCGACACAGCCTATCTGCAAACGCCATTGACGCGAGATCTAAATACGGTTTCACAAATGTTGAACGAGAGTTTGATTGGTTTGGTCGGGGATAAAACGGCCATTGGTGACGCAATAGCGTTAGCCGCCAAACGATTTGCGAACAAAGAAAGCAGCAATCGTATCTTAATTTTGTTAACCGATGGGCAAAATACCTCAGGTAACCTAACGCCTGAACAAGCACTAAAATTGGCTAAAGAATCAAATATAAAAATTTATTCAATCGGTGTAGGCGCTGATGAAATGATGCGGCGAGGATTTTTCGGCATGTCACGGATCAATCCGTCAGCCGATTTAGATGAAAAAATGCTAACAAAAATTGCTGAAGAAACTGGCGGTCGCTACTTTAGAGCAAGAGATGCTGCCGAGTTAGAACAAATATATTTAACATTAGATCAGTTAGAACCTATTAGTGAAGAATCGCTAAAAATGCGTCCGCTGAATGCGCTATTTTATTGGCCGTTAAGCATAGCACTTTTATTAAGCTTTGTTCTAATTGGCAGCCCGGTTGCCGCTAGTCTGAGCACGAGGTTAAAGTCATGACCGAATTTGCTGATTTTCATTTTTTACGTCCTTGGTGGGCATTGGCTAGCATCCCTGCTCTGTTGCTATTTTTAAATTTGCATAAATTTGCCGTCGCACGTTCAGGCTGGCGCCAATACATAGCACCGCACTTACAACCTCATTTATTACAAGCAGCATCAACCGAACGCCAGTATAAACAATATTTATGGCTCGTCATTTGGCTGTTGGCGATATTAGCATTAATGGGACCGACATTTGAAAAAAGGCCACAACCAGTATATGAAACCGCGGTAGGACGCGTCATTTTAATGGACTTAAGTCAATCTATGTATGCTGAAGACATCAAGCCAAACAGGATGACGCAGGCGAGATTTAAAGCCATTGAGCTAAGTCGTAAAATTGACCAAGGAGACTTGGGCCTAATCGCTTACGCGGGTGATGCGTTCACTATAAGCCCATTAACGCCAGACAGTAAAAATTTATATTCTCTGATACCAAGCTTATCACCCGATATTATGCCAATAAAAGGCAGTAATGCGGCGCTTGGATTTGACCAAGCCATCCAGCTATTAGAAAACGCCGGCTATCACCAAGGTGATATCATTTGGCTTACCGATGGCGTGAGTCAGTTAGATGTGAATGATATTAATCGCTACATGACAGGCTCTCAGCATAGATTGATTATTTTAGCGATAGGAACAAAAGAAGGCGCCCCAATACGGCTCCCTGACAATAGTTTATTAAAAGACCACAGTGGTAAAATTGTTATTCCAAAAGTTAACTTTGCGCGGCTCGAAAATCTGGCTAATAAATATAATGGATATCTCGCAAACTTTACATTAACTGACAATGATGTGAACAGCATAGTGCAAAACTTAAGCCAAAGCGACCAAATAAAAAGCGAAAAAAATAACCAGATTGAAGGCGATCAGTGGTTAGAGTTTGGCCCTTGGTTAGTTCTGGTTATGTTACCATTCACCTCCCTTCTGTTTCGCCGTGGCCAGTTGTTTATAACTGGTGTATGTACTTCACTACTCTTGTTTTTACCTCCGCAAGAGGCTTTTGCAGCTTGGTATGAGCATCCTTGGCAAACCAGTGAACAAAAAGCTCAACAGGCGTTACAGGAAAAAAACTACGAGCGCGCGCTGCAACTGAGCAAAGATCCGGCGGTTATCGGTGCTGCTGAGTTTAAACAAGGCAACTACGAAAAAGCAATTCAAGCTTACAGTCAGATCGACAGTGCGCAAGCTGACTACAATCGCGGTAATGCACTGGCTAATTTAGGTCGGTTGAAAGAAGCGATTCAAGCCTATCAAAGTGCCTTAGCCAAAGCCCCTGATTTAGAACAAGCGGCTAAAAATAAAGCCCTTGCAGAAAGCTTGTTAGAACAGCAAAACCAAAACGGCGAGCAAAACCAAAACAGCGAGCAAAACCAAAACAGCGAGCAAAACCAAAACGGTGAGCAAAACCAAAACGGGGAGCAAAGCGGCGAACCAAACACCAGTTCACCCCAGTCACGGCAAGAAACGCCTGAGCGCTCAGAGGCAGACAAACAAGCTCAGCAGCAAGCTCAACAAGCGCAAGCAGAGCCAGGAGAAGAAACAGACGTGAGTGAGCAGAGTCAAGCGCTGCAAACTTCTGACAGCGCGTCAGAAAATGCCGAAAATCGTGAAGAGCAAGAAATAATGCGTCAATTGTTAAACAAAGTCGAAGATGATCCGGCCTTTTTATTACGCCGAAAAATGCAACTCGAATATCAAAAACGAAATCGCAGAAATACGCCAGAGGGAGTAAATCAGCCTTGGTAAATAATTACAAATGGGCTATCGGCCTAAGCTTTTTATTCACTTGTTTCTATAGTCAAGCGCTAGAAGTTAACGCCAGTGTCAGTGATAACCCCGCACAACTCGGTGAATCACTTGACTTAATCGTTACTGTTGATGATTCGGTAAGCCAAAACACTTTTGATTTTAGCGTACTGGAGGATGACTTCCGGGTGTTAGGAACTTCTGTTAGCTCAGAAACCCGAATGATTAACTTTGAAACCACCCGAGTTACCCGTTTTACAACCCGTTTGTTACCGATACAAGCAGGTGAATTCACAATTCCTGCTTTTACCTATAAAAACGCTCAGTCAGAGCCAATAAAGTTAACTGTCGAAGCAACTAAATCGGGCGCCAATACGCAAAATGATGACTTATTTGTTGAAACATCAATCAGCCACCAGGAAGTCTGGTTGCAGCAACAAGTCACATACCATTGCAAACTGTATATTCGGAGGCAAATCTCGAGTGGCAGTTTAAGTGAACCTAAGGTGCCCGGTGCGCTTGTTGAGGTCGCTGGCAAAGACAAAGAAGGTAGCGAAATTAAAAATGGCATGCGCTACCGTGTGATTGAAAGAACCTATCTTATTACCCCGCAGCGCAGTGGGACTTTTACTATCGACAGCCCAGTTTTTCAAGCCGAGGTTATCGACAGCCGACGTAGTCAGTTTTTTAACCAAAGCAAAGTCGTTTCTCGCACAGGACCATCACAAACGCTTACAGTTAAGCCTGTCCCACAAGACTACCAAGGCACTTGGCTACCATCAGAAATGGTGATGTTAAATGATGAAATTCAACCACATCAAGGGGTGTATCAGGTAGGTGAGCCAATCACACGAAAAATAACCTTATCAGCGTTCGGTGTAAACCCAGAGCAATTACCTGAGATAAAACCTAATTATCCAGATGCGATTAAAGTTTATCCAGATCAATCCGAATCAAATAGCAACCAAAGAGACGGCCAAACAATCGCTCAGCGTATTCAATCAGCGGCGTTAGTTCCCACCCAAGCTGGGGAATATGTTTTGCCTGAAATTAAAATAAGCTGGTTTAATACCAAAACAAGTCAACAAAGTTTTGCTGTTATACCAGCCCAAACGATAAAAGTTGAAGGTTCCGCTCTGGTGACTGGTCCTAACAGTCAACATAACCCACTATCAACTGAGGCGACTCATAACGGCAACTGCAAATGCGCTGAGCAATTTCAGCCACAAGCGAAGCCCGGGCAAACTCAACCAAATGAAGCTCCCTCAAGTTGGGCGTTCACTAAACTTTCTGTGTTATTTTTAATTCTTTGGCTCGTCAGTCTGCTCGTTGCAGGTTATTTATATCTGGTTTATGCCAGACAGCAACAAGCACCTAAAAGCAACAAGTTGGTGGCAACAGACGAAGAAAAAAAATATTGGTTAGCGCTTAACAGAGCGATTAAGGCACAAGATGTGCATTTAATTTACCAGGGGTTACCGCTCTGGGTGGCTAGCATCTATAATGAAACTAAGGTTAAAGATTTTTCTACCGCAGTCGCTCTTCTGAATGACCAAAATGTCAAGCAAGAAGTGGCACGTCTGCAGCGCAACTTATACGGTCATTCAAAAACAACCACTGATCTCAGTGCACTGGAATCAGCCTTAACCCAGTGCAGAGATAAGATATTAATTGCTAGACAACAAAAAGATCTAAAAGGGCTAAATCCACTAAACCCTTAAGATCAATAGGAATGCCCATGCTGAGCAAAATTTTTCGAAAGAAAAGTGACCAGAATAAGGTCTTATCTGGCATGAAAGAAAAACAAACTAAATACGAAGCTCTGGTTAACGCCTATCATAAGGATATGTATCGCTACGCTTATTGGCTAACGCATGATGCCCACACTGCTGAAGACGTTGTGCAAGAGACTTTTTTGCGAGCTTGGAAAAGCCTCGACAGCTTAAAAGATTTAAAAGCCGCAAAAAGCTGGTTGATCACCATTTTGCGACGCGAAAATGCTAGGCGCTTTGAACGTAAACAGTTTGTTATGGGCGAGTACGAAGAGCAAAACATTATCGACCACAATAATCATTCGGATGCGACTGCTGAACAATATATGTTGAAAAAGCAGATCGCTAAATTACCCGATGAGTATCGTGATCCGCTCGTACTGCAAATAATTATGGGTATGAGCGGCGACGAAATCGCTGATTCATTAAATCTGAACAAAAATACCGTGATGACGCGTCTATTTAGAGCAAGAAACATGCTTAAAGAAGCGTTTGAGGGTGAAGTTAAATCGAGGTCCATTAATGGATGATTTAGAGTTTAGAAGACGCCTTTATGCCGATCCTGCTAGTCAAAGCAGTGAGATCCATGATGCTATTACTAAAGATCCAACTAAAAAGCGTTTTTATGATGAGTTAAATCAGTTTGAAAAAAAACTAGCGCAAGCAATGCAGGTTGAAGTGCCAGAAAACCTCTCTAGTAAAATCATTTTTCAGCAAAGTAGCCGACAATTAGCGGAACAGCCGAATAAGTCTCAACGCCGGATCCATCTTGCTTTGGTTGCATCGTTGGCGTTTGCATTTGGGGTCTTAACCTCGCATCTAATGCCGTCACTCGAGCAAAGACCCGATCTGGCCAGCCAAGCGCTGGTCCATCATTATGTTGACATGGACCACCATATTCACGGAGAACACAGCGTATCATTAAATGAAGTGAATTATAAACTGGCTGCTTATGGTGCTAAATTAACAACCGAATTAGGAAAAATCTTTTCAGTTAACTACTGCCAAATAGACAATACGCGCGCACTGCATATTGTTTATGAAACAACTGAGGGCCCCGCTAGTTTGTTGTTTATCCCAAAACAAAACAAAGAGGCAAGCTTGCGCAGCATTAAAGATGACAGGTTTCAGGTAAAAAACGCCCATTATAAAACGGCCGATGTATTATATGTGTTACCCGCCCAAAGCAACTATCAGCAGATAAAAAAATCGGTTGATCAAAAATTAACCTGGGAAATTTAGCTATTTAGATCAAAGTAACCTAAATGTCATTAAGGGTTAACTTAACCTTAATTCAGCCTCCTTAAAATATGAAGTTTTAGGAAATCATAATTTTACGAAGGTTGGATATGTTAAAAAAAACCATAATCTGTACATCAATTGCAGCTGCTCTGTCTGCATGCTCATTAGAAATTAATACAGATAAACAAGATGAGCAACCACAAGCAGAGCAAAAACTTCATTTTGAACTCACTGGCCGAGCTATTTTAAACCCATCATCTCCTGAAGGTGCAGCAGAAATAGTTGCCTTTCATAAACGTCACAACCATATTTACGCGATCAACAGCTCAGGTGATAATGCTACCGTTGAAATAATTGATGCGCTAAACTTCGACGCAGGGGCATTAACTGAAGATGCAGAAGGTGTAATCAATAACACCAATCTAACTGTATTAGATACCATTGAAGTATTTAAAGACGTTGCTGGAGATGCAAATAGCATAGCAATTGACGACAATCATGACTTATTAGCCGTCGCTATGGCTGGCGAAACTGGCACTAGAGGTAAAATTGCGTTTTATGATATCTCAGGTGCACAAGCAAACTTTGTTAAAGCAGTCGAAGTTGGTTTTCTGCCGGACATGGTAACTTTTAATCACAGTGGTAGCCAGGTGATTGTTGCAAACGAAGGTGAGCCGTCGGGTGATTATACACTAGATCCGATTGGTTCTATTTCTGTTATCCAAGTAGATAGTGGAACACCAGCTGACACTGCCACTGAAATCGGTTTTACTAGTTACAATGACAAACAAGCTGAGCTGATGGCACAGGGTGTAAAGTTTGCTAACCCGGGCAATAGCAGTGTTGCCGAAGATTTAGAACCTGAATATGTTGCAGTTTCGCCGGATGATGCAACTGCATTTGTTAGTTTGCAAGAAAACAATGCGATTGCCGTTGTTGATCTTGAACAACTCACCTTAAAGAAAATTTTTGGCTTAGGCTTTAAAGACTGGAGCCAATATAAAATTGATGTGTCTGATGATGATGGAGGGATCAATTTAGCCAAATACCAATATCTTTACGGTATGTATCAGCCAGACACTATTGCCAGTTACTCAGTGAACGGGCAAGCGTATGTCGTTACAGCCAATGAGGGTGATGCAAGAGAGTATATTGATGATGCCTTATCTGGTGGTTCAGTCGAAGATGAAAACAAAGCGGCTTGTGAACAAAAACATCCTAATGGTTTATATGACTACGATGATGAAGAAATTTGTTTTTCCTATCTTGAAGAATCTCGGGTCAAAGACCTGGAAGATATTTTACCGCTGAACGCTGACCTAGAAAATTACGTTGACAACAACGGCGGAAAGGACGGTTTGGGTCGGTTAATCGTCACCACTGCGTTAGGGCAAAACGATGCAAAGACTGAATACCAAGCCCTATATACCTACGGTGCACGCTCATTTTCAATTTTTGACGAAGCAGGCAATTTAGTTTTTGATTCAGGAGACGACTTTGAAAGCATTACTGCCAGTATTCATGGCGAAGCTTTTAATAACAATGAAGACGAAAATGAAGGAGATACCCGCTCAGACGCCAAAGGACCTGAACCAGAAGCGTTAGCAATTGGAGAAATTGATGGCAAAACCTATGCCTTTATCGGTTTAGAGCGTATGGGAGGCATCTTCGTATACGATATTAGTGAACCAAGCGAAGCCACGTATGTTGATTATTTTTTCAATCGTGGTTTAAACGAAGGTGCTGATATTACTGGGGATCTTGCACCAGAAGGCATGAAGTTTGTCAATGCAGAAGACAGTCCATCAGGCAAGCCTTTGTTAATAATAGGCAACGAAATTTCAGGCAGCGTTGCCGTTTGGCAAATCAGCTGGGTTGACGCTGAATAAGCTTGATACCTAGCCATTTATTTTTGTTGTATATTTAAAAGCACCGCAAGATCGCAGTGCTTTTACAATACTCATGATTGCGACAAGATATCTGCAATCACCTCACCAACTTTATTATACGTAATTAAACGACGGCTGCTCGAACGCCACACTAGGCCAATTTGACGACTTGCGTTTTCAGCTACTGGATTGAGCTGTTTTAATTCAGAGTTAGCTAAAAGACCCGCATCAATTGCCATTTGCGGAATAAAAGTCGCCCCAAGCTGACATTCAACCATGGCAATTAAGGTATGCAAACTGCTGGCAGATAAAGGATTAATTTTATTCGACTCGATTAGCCGGCAGGCTGATAAGGCATGTTCTGTTAAACAATGTTCACGCTGGAGCAAAAAAATACTTTCGTCAGGCAAATCTTCATAGCTGTACAAGGTGCCACTTTCAAGTGGAAACTCTTTATGGGCAACTAACCAAAATCTATCCTCGCCTAAAACTTTTCGGCGAAAATGGCCGACATCAACCGGCAACGCCAAAATTAAACAGTCCAGCTCTCCATTTTCAAGTGACAATAATAAATTATCGGTTGTATCTTCTTTAAGCTGGAGCATTAACTCTGGATATTTAGCGTTACAGCGGTTAAAAAAAGGTTTAATAATGAAAGGGGCAATTGTCGGTATGCAACCCACTTTGAGCCGACCAGACATAGGGTTTTGGCAGAACTGGGCATATTCTTCTAGTTCGCTTGCGCGCTGCACTATATCTTTAGCCATTGCCACCATAGCAGTGCCCATGTCGGTAAAAACAAAAGCTTTATGTTCTCGCTCTATTAATTGGCCGCCAAGCTGCTCTTCAAGGTTTTGAATGCCGGCACTTAGGGTCGACTGGCTAACAAAACAGGCTTGCGCAGCGCGGTTAAAATTTTTAAGTTCGTGGAGTTTAATTAGGTACTGTAAGTTACGAATACTTGGCAGTTTATGCATAGATTTACATTAAGCGCTAGGACAAAGCGTTTAGCTTAAAGAAATGCTCTAAGAAATCAATAAAAAACGGAATGTACTTTGAGTACATTCCGAAACAATGTGGGTGTGTCAAAACAATTAATTATTCAGCGGCTGGGCGATCTTTACGGTGGTGGTCACGCTTGCCATCGCCCTTGCCTTTTTTACCTTTGCGTTGTTCAAATTTATCTAATTTTTCTTGTTGATCTGCAGTTAATACAGCACGAATTTTTGCTTTGATACTCGCCGCATGAATCAAGCTTTGGTTTAACGAATCCTGATATTGAGCCACTAAGGCTTTTGCTTCAGCTTCGCTGTAATTTCCGCTTTTTACCAAAGCTTTCATCTCCTGATGAAACGCTTTGCGGTCTTCACGAATACTTTTACCTTGCACTCGGCTATCTTTAAAAATGGCTTTAATCTCAGTCTTTTGTTCGTCAGTCAAACCTAGACGTTTAAAAATTTTAAAATGCATCGGCGCTTTGCCCTGCATACGATCTGAACCTTTGTCTTGCCCTGAAATAGCAGGCGCACTGAGTAGAGCGGCTGTTAAAAATACAGGTGCTAAAATTTTTGCATTTAATAATTTCATTAATTCAATCCTCATTTGTTAGTTACATTCACAATTGCAATTGGCAACATCTACATAATAAAAAATTGAAAGCAAAGAAACGCAAGCCCAGTGTAAAGGTTGAGTAAAGTCATTGAACCTTGATTTGCTTAGTTTATAGTGACCTTAACAATAGATATATGTTAACTATTATGAACGCGAACTTATTAATTATTGATGACGATTTAGAATTGGCAGAATTGCTAACCGAATACCTAGAAAGTGAAAACTATCACTGTATTCATTCTGAGAATGGTTTAGCTGGTATTGAACAACTGACACAGCACCCTTTTGATCTAGTTTTATTAGATGTCATGATGCCAGGCATAGACGGTTTTGAAACCCTGCAACGATTGCGAAAAAATCATAACCTGCCTGTGATCATGTTAACTGCCCGCGGCGATGACTATGATAAAATTTTAGGTTTAGAAATGGGTGCCGATGATTATTTGCCCAAACCGTTTAATCACAGAGAGTTACTCGCTCGAATCAAAGCCATTTTACGGCGCTCTAATGATAATGCGCCAACTGAAAACAATAACTGTCGCGCCGGTAATTTGGTATTAGACCACAACTCCCATACGGTCCATTTAAACGGCGAGCCGATAGAGCTTACTGGCACCGAGTACCAATTTTTACAGTATTTAATTGAACATCTTGGCCAACTCGTTAGTAAAGAAACCCTTAGCGAAAAAATCTTAGGTCGTCGATTGATGCAATATGATCGCAGCATTGACATGCACGTTAGTAATTTGCGCAAAAAACTTAAAGAAGATCCCAGCATTCAAATAAAAACCATTCGAGGTGCGGGTTACCGTTTAATTAGTGAGTTGTAATAAACATGAAATCGATTAAATTCAACCCCTTTAAAACGCTATTTATGCGTTTATTTTTAGTATTTTGGGGGACTATTTTAATACTGGTTGGCGGTACGGTTTTTATCAGTCATAAATTAAATGAATTAGATAAAGTCGAACCGCTAAACAAATATGATTTAAAAAAGTTTGAGTTTGTCGAGCACCAACTCAACCTGCCCAAAAAAGGGGATCTAAGCCGGCGTATTCGTTTTTTGCATAAAAAGTATCCGCATTGGGTATTTTTGTATGAAGCTGACAGCCAAACCATAATAACTGATCGCATTCCTCCTGCCCTAATCGATAAATACCTACTAGACCTAGTGAACCCACCTAAACGCGCGGCAGAAAGAAAAATACCCCGTCACCTAGTGTACGGACCTAAACTGATTACAGTGGCAGGTCAGCAATATCAAACTTTGATTGTACGTAAAGCTTCACCTGGCAATGAACTCATTCGTAACCTATATTTTTCACCGCTCTGGAGCAAGATCCTATTTGCCTTTTTGGTAACCCTGTTGCCTTGCTGGTTGGTCGCACGCAACTTAAGTATTCCCATCTCTCGTTTAAACCAATCAACCCAATTATTAGCCGCAGGTCAACTATCGCACCGAGTCGGGGCCAGCGTAATCAACAGGCCTGATGAAATTGGCCAATTGGCCGTTAGCTTTAACCAAATGGCTGAAAAAATCGAAAATAACCTAAAACTGCACAAAGGCTTGTTGGCAAATGTCTCCCACGAGTTGAGAACACCGCTAACGCGCATTGAGTTATCACTCGCAATGGCGTTAAAAGATCCTCACAAAAATTCAGCTAAACTACATCGAATTGAACAAGAGCTTCATAAACTTGATGCTTTAATTGCAAATGTTCTTAAGTTAAGCCGATTAGAAAACGATGACCTACCGCTTGAACGGAATAGAATCAACTTGTCGCAACTGGTCGCAGATATTTGTCAATCGGCGAAACTTGAATGTGAAGAAAAGGATATTCAATTAGACTGTCATATCACACAGTCCATTTATTATGCTGGTGATGAGCTCTTATTAGTGCGGGCATTTGAGAACATTTTACGTAATGCTATTAAATTCACACCAGCAGGCAAAGCAGTAAAGGTTGAGTTAACACAAACCGATGAACATCTAGTGTTTGCGGTACAAGATCAAGGACCTGGGGTTAATGAATCAGATATCGAAAAGATATTTCAGCCTTTCTATCGCGCTGAGAACAACCAATACAGCTCGCGAGGTACAGGTCTAGGGCTTACCATTAGTCATAAGGCGATCACCCGCCACAATGGCCATATTTACGCAAAAAACATCCCTGACAGCGGCCTTAGAATGCAGGTTTTACTGCCGCGAGAAAACCATCTTAATAAGAGCGCTAATTAGCGCAAACCAAATGATGATCAGCAAGGATGCTCAATTCCATCAAGCATAAAACGCAAATGAATTATTCGTTGCTCGTCTAAACTAAAAATGAGCTAAACTCTTTATCCAATAAGGTATTGAAAAATTGCTTTGGGATATTTTATGATGTCGGAATAAAAAGTGGTGGGTCATGCAAGATTCGAACTTGCGACCAATGGATTAAAAGTCCACTGCTCTACCAGCTGAGCTAATGACCCCGACTAAGGCGTGTAACAATTCAGAACGTGGTGGGTCATGCAAGATTCGAACTTGCGACCAATGGATTAAAAGTCCACTGCTCTACCAGCTGAGCTAATGACCCGTTCTGTTTAATTGAGTGGTGGGTCATGCAAGATTCGAACTTGCGACCAATGGATTAAAAGTCCACTGCTCTACCAGCTGAGCTAATGACCCACTCTAATTAATTGTTCAGCTTACAGTTTTAACTGATTACCCCTGCTTGCTGACGGGGGCGTATGATACTGATATGACAGCTGAACGCAACTATTATTTCAGTTTTTTTTTGAAAAAATTACGTTCAGCTAAAATTGCCGCTAAAACATACAGATTTTGCTAATAATTTACTCAATTTCAGCCAAACGTGTTCGTGCTAACCGGGCTGGTGTCGAATCAGGATATTCGGCAAGCAAAACTTGGTATTTTTGTTTAGCCACCGCCGTGTTGCCTTGTTTGGAGGCTATCATACCAAGTTTTAATAACGCATCCGCTCTTTTAGTTGAGTCAGGATACTGGTCTGCCACAACACTAAAGTGGGTTTGTGCTTGAGCTAATTCACCTTTAGTAAATAATAACTGACCTAACCAATAGCGGGCGTTCGGTTGATACGAAGAATTTGGATATTGGCGCAAAAAGTTTTCAAATTCTGGGATTGCTTGGTCATAACGTTTATCTTTTAATACCAAGTTAACAGCTCTGTCGTACGCCTGATTTTCGTCAAGGTTTGCTGCATAATCGTTACTTTGAGATGGATTCGTATTGATTTGAAAGCCAGAACCTTGCGGTTGCTGCGAGCCAACTTGGTTATTCACCATGTTTTGGCCAGATTTAATCAATTGAGATAATCTGTCTAACTCTTGGTAAAGCTCACGCTGACGCTGCAAAATTTGTGATAACTTATAGTCATGCTCTTCGGTAACGCCACGCATCTCGCGCAACTCTGACTGTAACTCATCAACCTGCTGAACTAAAGCAACCTGAGAGCGCCCACGCGCCTCAGCTGCTCTTTCAAGCTGATCTATGCGCTCACCTAGAGACAAATTACGATCGGCAGAATAAGCAGGTGACATCCAAGCCGAAAAAAGCCCACTGCATATCAGCAGGCTATAAGCAAAAGAATGTTTGCGCATATTTAATCTCTTATTAATACACTAAAACAGCACGTCGGTTTTCTGCAAAAGCAGCCTCTGTGCGTGATTTATTTAATGGTTTTTCTTCACCATAACTAACCGTAGAGATTTGCGTATTGCTAACCCCTAAGTTCTGAAGATAACGAGCGACTGCTTTAGCACGGCGCTCGCCTAATGCAATATTGTATTCAGGCGTACCACGTTCATCGGCATGACCTTCAATAATTAAACGAGCAGAAGGATTAGCGCGCAAATAAGAGGCATGAGCTTCTAAAATATCAAAATATTTGCCCATAATTTTAGAGTCGTCAAAGTCAAAATACAGGGTGTTGGTTTGGCGCAATGCCGCTTGTTTGCGTTTTTCTTCTTCGATTTTCATCTGGCGCTCACGTTCAAGCGCAGTTACTTCAACCGCTTCATTTTTATTCATGCCTGACGTTTGAGCATTACTGTTCTGGTTGCTTTGGCCAGCCATCGTCTCTTCATCGGTTGTGGTAGTACAAGCCGCGGTTAATAGTGGCAATACAATAGCTAGATATTTCATCACTTGATTAGGCTTCATTAGTTTTTCCTTATTTGTTATGTTAATAATTTGTTTTTTTGTTACATATAAGGTGACCACGAGGGCGATTTAACCTGCCCTGAACCGGATGGTAACCTAGCCTTAAAACGGCCGTCTATAGAAACCAAAGCCAGCACCTGGTCTTGATTATGTAACGTACTATAGATAATCATATTTCCGTTTGGGGAAATACTAGGAGATTCATCTAAATAGGTTTTAGTTAATACTTGTAACGTGCCTGTTTTTAAATCTTGACGACCAATATGGTAATTACCGCGTGTCCGGTTAACCATCACCATGCTTTTACCATCTGGTGTAATGGCTCCACCTAAATTCATTTCTCCGGTGTAAGTCAGCCGTTTCGCTTTTCCTGTATTAATATCTAAACGGTACAATTGAGCACGTCCCCCACGTTCCGATGAAATCACCAATGATTGTCCATCCGGTGCCCAAGAAGGCTCTGTGTCTATCGTACGGTTATTTGTTAAACGGGTCAATTTTCGAGTCAATAAATCCATCACATAAATCTCTGGGTTACCATCCTTTGATAACACCATGGCCAGACGCGAGCCGTCTGGTGACCACGCGGGTGCACCATTAATACCTGGGTAGGATGCAACCATTTCGCGGCTACCAGAATAGAGATCGTGAATAAATATCTGTGCCTGTCGGTTCTCGAACGTCACATAAGCAAGTTTAGTCGCATCTGGGGACCATACAGGTGACATCAATGGCTCATTGCTGCGCACTATGATTTGTTCGTTATAACCATCATAATCAGCCACTACTAACTGATAAGGCCGTTCGCCAGAATCTTTAACTAACACATAAGCAATTTTAGTTTGAAATGCGCCTTTTATCCCCGTCAACTTTTCAAACACTTTATCACTAATAGCATGGCTGATGCGGCGTGAATCTTGTGTTTCAAACTGTAACGGTCGGCTTTCAAACATAATATGGTCATTTGATGAAACTAAACGCCCTTCTTCTAACATTTGTGAACCACCACCTGTCATCTGACCACGTACCACGTCAATGATCTGATATGACACACTTAGAACCCCTGGACGAACATCTTCTAGCTGGCCAATGACGATCGTATCAACGCCTTGCTCGGCCCAGGCTGCAAAATCAACATTCTCTGCTGACGTCGGCTGCTGTGGCATTTGTGGCACTTGTGTTGGATTAAATTTACCGCTACGCGCTAAGTCTGCTGCAACAATTGATGACACTTTATCCGGCAGCGGCTGACTGCCTTGATAGGAAAATGGTACGACTGCAATTGGCCTCGCGCTGTCTAAACCTTCAGTGATCAAGATGTCTATTGCGCCATGAACCGGCGCGAATAAACTCAATGTTAAGGTCATTATTAATAGTTTTTTTAACATGGTTTTCTGGTTTCCTAATTTTCAGGTGCCACAGTTAAGTTGATATCACGTAAAGTTGCAGTCACTTCAGGGTCATCCGAGACAGGCAGCTGAGCTGTTTTGTACACTGCACGTTCTGCCATTTGGCAGGTTTGTGGGTGCCCGGATAATGTTTTAACTGAGGTGACAAAACCATTATTTGCGATCCGAATGTTTAATTTACAACTAGTGCCATTCAACGAGGGATCGGTAAATAAATTGTTTTGGATGGCTGATCGGATTAGCGCAACATATTTGTCTTTTTCTGACAATATGTATTGTTGACGCTGTTTAGAACGTGCTGCCATCTCTGCTTTTAACTGTTCTTCTAATAACTTTTGCTGTTCAGCTTTCTCTTTTGCTTCTTGCTCTTTACGTTTACGCTCAGCCTCGCGGCGTTTACGTTCTTCTTCAGCTTTTTTCGCAGCTTCAGCTTTACGTTTGGCTTCTTCAGCTGCTTTTTTAGCTTCTGCTTCAGCTCTACGTTTAGCTTCTTCTTGTTTTTTTGCTTCTTCTTTTAATTGTTTAGCCCGCGCTGCTTCTCGAATTTGCTGCTCTTTTGCTGCTTTGGCTTCTTGCTCGGCTTTTTTCTTTTGTTGCGCTAAGTCAGATAAATTTTGTTGTGTTTGTTTTTCTAGCTCAGCGGCTTGTTTTGCGCGCCGTTCAAGTTCTGCAACTCGTTTTTCTTCAGCCGCTTCCCGCGCAGCTTTTTGTGATTCGAGTTTTTGTATTTGTTCATTCAGTGCATTTTTATCAACTGACACCGCACGCACCACTTCTTTTGGCTGAGCACTCGCTTGAGGTGTTTTTTGATGCGGGGTAAATTCCATGCTAAATAAAAGCACAAAACCCAGTACAAGATGCAGCACAACCGAACAAATCACAGCCACTGGATATTGAATCATTTTATTCCTCCACTGGATCCGTCATTAACCCAACTGATCCGACTCCCTGAGCTTGAAGCAATACCATCAAGCTGACAACCGCGTCATAATCAACCGTTCGATCACCTTCAACCATCACTGGCCGCTCTGGTTCAACTTCTATATGCGCACCAACAATAACTGCTAATTCTTGCGGTGATATAGGCCCTTCTTTCTGATTACCGTCGGTTACAAAGTATTCATAGTCTTTAGTCACAGAAACAATGACTGGCGGTTTACTATCTTCAGCCAAAGGATTAGCTTTAGCTTTAGGTAAGTCAACGTTAACCCCAGCGGTAATCAAAGGTGCTGTCACCATAAAAATAATTAATAAAACCAGCATGACATCAATGTAGGGGACTACATTGATGTCTGAAACAGGCCGACGTCGTTTACGTTGATACATAGTCAACTAGGCTCCTGTTTGCTCTTTTTTAATCGCCGCTTGACGATGTAAAATCGAAGAAAACTCTTCCATGAAGTTCACTGTATTATTTTCTAATTTTTCAACCTTGTGCGAAAAACGGTTGTACGCGATAACTGCCGGGATCGCGGCAAATAACCCCATTGCTGTTGCGATCAAGGCCTCGGCAATACCAGGTGCGACCATAGCTAAGGTGGCTTGTTGCACTTCACCTAATGCGATAAATGCATTCATAATCCCCCAGACCGTTCCAAACAGGCCAATATAAGGGCTAATAGATCCAACAGTGGCCAAAAAAGGCAGGTTAGTTTCTAATTGATCTACTTCGCGCGACAGGCTTACACGCATAGCACGATAAGTAGAATCCATGATCATGTCCCCCGTTGGCATGCCTTGTTTACGACCACGAGCAAACTCTTTAAAACCAGCTTTAAAAACATTTTCGCTTGGACTACTTGGACCCACCTTATGGCTAACATCTGTATACAATGCAGAAAGATCAACCCCTGACCAAAATTTATCTTCAAACTTTTGCGCCTGCTGCTGGGCTTTTTTAAGCGCACTTGCGCGCTGAATGATCATGCTCCAAGAAATCACTGAAAGTGCGAGTAATAACAGCATAACCGCCTTAACTAATAGGCTGGCCTGCATAAAAAGTCCTAAAAATGTGATATCAGATGACACTTTGTAACACCCCAAATATAGCGTCCGGTATCCGGACTGGTTTTAGTTTTTGTAAATCGACCGTGGCAATTTCAACCTCTGCTCGGTTAATCACCTGTTGGTCTTTCTCTATCCATTGCTTAAACATCAAGCTTGCTTTTTTTAAATATGCAATTTGAGTTTTAACTTCTAACCTATCATTAAACCTTGCCGCGAGTTTATTTTCAATGGTCATTTTTCTCACAACAAACCCGATATTTGCAGCCAGCAAACTATCTTGCTCAACAGCAAAGTGCGATAAAAACTCGGTTCGGGCCCGTTCATAAAATTTCAAGTAGTTTGCATGATAAACGATGCCTCCTGCGTCGGTATCTTCGTAATACACTCTGACCGGAAAACTGAACACAAATTCAGTCATTTTTGCCCCCTAAACCAAAATGTAGATAGGCTGTTTGGGTAGCAATCCGTCCTCGCTGAGTACGTTGAATAAATCCTTGCTGGATCAAAAAAGGTTCAATGACGTCTTCTATGGTGTCTTTTTCTTCACCGATGGCTGCGGCCAGATTATCTAAACCAACTGGGCCCCCATCAAATTTTTCGATAATTGCTTCCAGCAATTTACGATCCATATAATCAAACCCTTGCACATCTACCTCAAGCATGTCTAATGCAGCCGCTGCTAGCGCCTGATCTGCCTCACCATCACCTTTAACGTCGGCAAAATCCCTTACTCGGCGCAACAAACGATTAGCAATTCTAGGTGTACCGCGCGCCCGTCTGGCAATTTCCAGTGCTGCGTCTGGTACCAATGTTAATTGCATTTGCACCGCCGAACGGCTAACAATTTTTTGCAATTCTTCAACGCTATAAAAATCCAGCCTTTGAACGATCCCAAAACGATCACGCAGCGGCGAAGTCAGCGCTCCAGCTCGCGTGGTCGCGCCAACCAGTGTAAATGGCGGTAAATCCAGTTTAATTGAGCGTGCTGCCGGTCCCTCTCCGATCATAATATCCAACTCATAATCTTCCATCGCTGGGTACAATACTTCTTCAACCACAGGGCTTAACCTATGTATTTCGTCGATAAATAAAACATCGTTGGGTTCTAAATTCGTTAGCATCGCTGCTAAATCGCCGGCTTTTTCTAATACGGGCCCCGACGTAGTTTTGATATTTACCTGCATTTCGTTGGCGATGATGCGTGCTAACGTCGTTTTACCCAGACCAGGTGGGCCAAATATCAGTACGTGATCCAGCGCGTCAGCTCTAAGTTTGGCCGCTTCAATTGCAATAGACATTTGTGCCACAACTTTTTGCTGGCCGGTATAATCTGCCAAGCGCTCAGGGCGCATTGCGCGGTCGATCGATTCTTCTTGTTCTGTCACTTGCGGACTAATGATGCGATCTGCTTCTATCATTTATAACATGCTCTTTAGCGCTAATCTTATGATCTGTTCATTGCTCATACCTGGTTGAGCAACCTTTTTAACCGCTTTGTTTGCTTGCATTTGAGTGTACCCTAATGCTTGTAATGCCTCAATTGCCTCATTATCGGCACGACTTACATCATCTACTGGATCAAACGCATCCGCATTGACTGGCTCTACCCCGGTGGCAGTCTGCTGCCATTTAGCTAACCTGTCTTTCATCTCTAATAACAAGCGTTCGGCAGTTTTTTTACCAACACCAGGAATTTTAACGAGTTGAGTCACGGCATCACTGCGAACTAACGAAATAAACTCGCTTGCATCCATTGCTGATAAAATTGCTAACGCCAATTTAGGGCCCACACCATTAGCTTTTAGTAGCTCACGAAATAGATCTCTGTGGTATCTATCGTGAAAGCCATACAAACTATGGGCGTCTTCGCGGATCACCTGATGCGTATAGACCACAGCGGTTTGTTCAAGTTCAGGTAATTTATAAAAACTACTCATCGGCAATTGAATTTCATATCCCACACCATTGACGTCAAGAATGCATTCTGGTGGTTGTTTTTCGATCACTTGCCCCGATAATCTGGAGATCATGGATAACCCTTTTATTTATGTAAGCGCCCGTAAGCACTCCGACTGGCGTGTCCGGCCATGCTAAGTAGACTTTGCCTAGTATGCGCGTGGCAAACCGCCACAGCTAAAGCATCTGCTGCATCGGCCTGAGGTCGCCCACTTAGTTCAAGCAGGCTGGTGACCATATGTTGAACTTGTGATTTATCGGCTGCACCTTTGCCAACCACGGCCTGCTTTATCTGGCGTGCAGAATATTCAGCAACTGGCAAGTTGGCTTGTGTGGCCGCAACAATTGCAGCACCACGCGCTTGACCCAGCTTTAACGCAGACCCAGCATTATGGGCAACAAAAACCTGTTCAATCGCAAATTCGGTTGGTTTATATTGTTGGCTTAACTGGCTGACCCCATTATAAATAATGTTGAGACGATCGGCTAAATCGCCTGCCGGCATACGAATACAACCACTTGCGATATACTCAAGTTTATTTCCGCGCTGCTTGATTATGCCATAGCCGGTAATGCGCGAGCCCGGATCTATGCCTAGAATAATATTCAATGATTTACATCTTATATATTTTGCAGAATTTCATCCGCGATCTCAGCGTTAGTATAAACATTTTGTACATCATCCAGATCTTCTAACATATCTACTAAGCGGATCAATTGAGCGGCTGATTTTTCATCTAATTCGGCTTTTGTCATCGGCACCAGAGTGACTTCAGCACGCTCAGCGCACAAGTTTTGACTATCTAAAGCATCTTTAACTTGGCCAAAGTCGTCTGGGTCGGTCAGTACCTCAATAACATCGTCACTCATTTGGATATCTTCTGCTCCGGCTTCCAGCGCTGGTTCCAGAATATCCCCTTCCTGATATTCACCCGCAGCGTAACTTATAACACCTAGTTTGTTAAACAAGTACGCAACTGAACCGTCTGTCCCTAAATTGCCACCGCACTTACTAAAAGCATGGCGCACTTCCGAAACCGTCCGGTTGCGATTGTCTGACATGCATTCAACAAGGACTGCGGCACCACCAGCGCTATAACCTTCATAGGTGATCTCCTCTAAAACTTGACCATCTAACTCACCGGCTCCACGTTTTATGGCACGGTCAATAGTATCGCGTGTCATATTATTCGATAAAGCTTTATCAACTGCGGCTCTTAATCTAGGATTCGTCGTAACATCAGAACCACCGGCTCGTGCAGCAACAGTGAGTTCGCGGATCAATTTAGTGAAGATTTTTCCTCTTTTTGCATCTTGTGCTGCTTTTCTGTGTTTTATATTGGCCCATTTACTGTGACCTGCCATCTCTCTCTCCTATCGGTTAATAAAAAACCGGCATAAAAGCCGGTTTTTTGCAAAGAAGTCACCATTTATTCGGCTTTATCTTTGATTAAATCAATTGCCAGCTCTTTTAATTGCTCTGGATTTGCAAAACCAGGTGCGTCTGTCAATGGGCACGCAGCGGTCGTTGTTTTAGGAAACGCCATCACGTCTCGAATAGAGGTAGCCCCTGTCATTAACATAACCAGCCTATCTAAACCAAAAGCTAAACCAGCATGCGGCGGCGCACCAAATTTTAACGCATCCAATAAAAAGCCAAACTTTTCGTCTGCTTCTTCTTTACTGATACCCAACACTTCAAACACGGCTTGTTGCATGTCTTGCTGATGAATACGAACAGAACCTCCACCAACTTCACAGCCATTTAATACCATATCATAAGCATTAGATAATGCCGTTTCTGGTTTTTCAATCAGCTCTTTTGCAGTTACCCCGACAGGTGCGGTAAATGGGTGATGAAGCGGCGTTAAACCGCCGTCGTATTCTTCAAACATAGGGAAGTCAACAACCCATAATGGTTTCCACTCGTTACTGCAAATATTCAGTTGTTGACCGATTTTTAAACGCAGAGCACCTATCGCTTCGCTCACCACTGTATATTTATCTGAACCAAAAAATAAAATATCACCATTCTCAACTTCAGTCCGCTTTAAAATGGCATTTAGGGCATCGTCTGGTAAAAACTTGAGCACGGGTGATTGTAAGCCATCTCGACCTTGACTGAGATCTTTCACTTTAATCCAAGCTAACCCTTTAGCGCCATATATACCAACGAATTTAGTCAACTCATCAATGTCTTTACGTGAAAACTTATCCGCCCCTTGTGGCACACGCAAAGCTGCAACACGTCCTTTCGCATCGTTTGCAGGCCCTGAAAAAACTTTAAATTCAACGTCTTTTAATAAGTCAGCCACATCGACCATAAATAGCGGGTTTCTCAAATCGGGTTTATCGCTACCATATAAGGTCATCGCATCCGTGTATGTCATTTTAGGAAATTCACCTAAATCAACATCCAACAAACGGCTAAATAACTGGCGAACCATTTTTTCTGTGACATCCATCACCTGATCGGCACTCATAAACGAAGTTTCGATATCAACCTGAGTAAACTCCGGCTGGCGATCGGCGCGTAAATCTTCATCTCGAAAACATTTTACGACTTGGTAATATCTGTCTAACCCCGACATCATCAACAGTTGTTTAAACAACTGGGGTGACTGAGGCAAAGCAAAAAATTGCCCTTTGTGGGTACGACTTGGCACTAAATAATCACGAGCGCCTTCTGGCGTCGCTTTAGTAAGAATGGGGGTCTCTACGTCTAAAAAGTCGTGGCTGTCTAAAAAGTTACGGATTTCACTGGTCACCTTGGCACGAAATTTCAGTCTTTCTGTCATTTCAACTCGGCGTAAATCCAAATATCGATATTTTAATCGCTGCTCTTCAGAGTTATTTTGATGGCCATCTAAGCTCAGCGGTAAAACATCTGAGCCATTTAAAATTTCAATTTCACTGGCCAACAATTCAACTTTACCAGTGGCCATGTTTGCATTTATCTGACTGTCTGGTCGCGCTCTGACTTTGCCGGTTAGACGGATGCAAAATTCGCTCTTTAATTTATTAGCTGTCGCGAATAAGCTCTCAAAATCTGGATCTACCACCACCTGAATAAGGCCTTTTACATCGCGCAAATCGATAAAAATTAATCCACCGAGATCACGCCGCCGGTTCACCCAACCGCATAATGTCACTTCCTGACCAACGTGTGTTTCGTTGATCTGCCCACAATAATGGCTTCGCATAATTATCCGCTTCCCAATCAAATTCTGTAAATATAAAGGTAAAATCGCGCAAGATTATATACCTTTACCCCAGAGCTATGCAATTTGATGACAAAATACTCAGCGAGTGTTAAAGGAGCCCCTAAATCGCAACATTTATTGTATAATGCTTGTTTTAAACGCTTGTATTCACAATAAGATGCCAGAAAAAGACAATATCTACGCCAACCCACAGCACGAAGTTAAAGACTTTGTATTTGACCAACAAGTGGTTCATGTATTTTCAGACATGATTAACCGCTCTGTGCCCGGCTATCAAACCATTATTTCTACAATTGGACATTTGGCGGCTGAGTTCGCTCAACCTAATACACGAGTTTATGATTTAGGGTGTTCACTAGGTGCGGCGACTTTAGCCATGCGACGCACCATTAAAACACCCAATTGCGAAATTTTGGCGGTTGATTATTCACAACCTATGGTCGAAAAATGCCGGCAAAACTTATCTGGTTATAAAAGCAAAATTAAAACCGAAGTGATTTGCGACGATATTTTGCAAACAGAAATCATAAATGCCTCGGTTGTCGTTTTAAACTTTACTCTGCAATTTATTGCCCCTGAAAAAAGAGCACAGCTAATTAAAAAAATTTATCAAGGGTTAAAACCAGGTGGCATTTTGATCCTGTCAGAAAAACTTAGATTTGAGAATGCTTTGATCCATGACAAAATAGACGAATTGCATTTAGACTTTAAACGTGCGCATGGTTACAGCGAATTAGAAATTAGCCAAAAACGCAGTGCTATTGAAAATGTTATGCGTACGGATACCTTAGAACAACATTTTACTCGAATAAGCGCGGCCGGTTTTAATGCCTATAACCAGTGGTATCAATGTTTTAATTTTACCTCAATCATGGCAGTAAAAGAGTAATGTTTAACGATTTTTATCAACGTATATTAACCTCTAAAGTCGCCGTTTGGATTCATCAGATTCCTGGTTTATTAGCAGATTGGCAAGCTAACCAACGCCATGGTGAATTTAAACAATGGCAAAAAACACTCAGTCACCTACCCAAAATAAAGCCCTCAGACATTGAGTTGTCAGGCAAAGTGCGTTTAGGTCAAGCCAATGACATTGCTCCGGGTCAATTAAAACGCCTTGAGGTGTTATTAAAACAATTTATGCCGTGGCGTAAAGGTCCTTATGAGTTATTTGGTTTGGAGATAGATACCGAATGGCGCAGTGACTGGAAATGGGACCGTTTGATATCTCATATTAGCCCGTTAAAGGGCCGCACTGTCTTAGATGTAGGCTGTGGGAATGGTTACCACATGTGGCGTATGTTAGGTGAGCAAGCTGATTTGGTCATCGGCGCCGATCCAACCGAACTTTTTGTGATGCAGTTTACCGCTATTAAAGAATATTGCAAAAGTGACGATATCTATTTACTGCCATTAGGGATCGAGCAATTGCCAGCCTCGCACGCTTTTGATACCGTCTTTTCTATGGGGGTGTTATACCACCGAAAAAGCCCACTGGATTTTTTACAACAGTTAAAAGCCCAGCTCAGGGTAGGCGGTGAACTGGTATTAGAGACGATAGTAATCGAAGGGGATCAAAACCAAGTGCTGGTACCCGGCGAACGTTATGCAAAAATGCGCAATGTTTGGTTTATTCCCAGCAGCGCCGCTTTGTGCCATTGGTTACAACGCACAGGTTTTAAAAATATCCGTGTCGTTGATGAGGGGCTGACAAGCCTGAATGAGCAGCGTAAAACCCATTGGATGGAAAATGAGTCGCTTGCTGATTTTTTAGATCCGGAAGATCAAAGTAAAACTATAGAAGGTTACCCGGCACCGCGCCGCGCCGTGATCTTGGCCAATCGTTAATTTAGGGGACTTTATGACACAAGAAGAAATTAGCCAGCTGATGGAAGAATCCGCACAAGACGCGGTTCGCTATGCAAAACAAGAGTATCAACTGACTTTAGATTTTAGTATTGATAGCATTGCAGACGTAGATAAAATGTTGCTCTGGAGCTTGGCCAAATTAAACGAAGAAAAAGATCGCAAACAGGATTTTATTTTTGTTATCTGCAATATGTTGGGTGCATATTTGGGTGAGACCTACCGCAAGCATATTGGGGGCGAATGGCTTTATGACGACAGTGATAGCAATGCGCCTGCTGTTTTGTTAGCGTTTTCAGGCCGAACATTTGCATTTCCCGGTATTTGTTATCAAAAACTTCAAGTGGATGTAAATACCAGTGTGCGTAAGTATTTTGAACTGGCGGTTGCAAACGTTACTCAATGAAGTCGATGCATTTACCACGAATGGTAAAAATTTGACAACGTGTTGCCTGGCCGTTTTTATCTAATTCTAACAGGCCAACCCCACTACCGTTAAATACACTCTGCTTCGGGTAGTCGGCTGGATGTCTACTGGCAATTTTTAAATGCCGCCGTTTAGTAAAAATATTAAGCGGCGAATTTTCACTAAAGAAAATTTGATCTAGTTTATCAAAGCACTTCAATAAACGCGCCGGAAACTCGTTTTTAAAACCACTGCAAGTGAACTGTATAATTTTATTCGCATTTTGTTTATGGCGAAGAGATACATCATAAACAAAAGAATAATGCACATCGCCGGATAGAATAATAAAGTGTCCTGGCGTGTTTAAATGCCTAAAGATATTCATCAACACATTCGCTGTTCCGCGGTGCGCCATCCAGTTTTCAGCATCGACCACCAAAGCTTGGCCAAAAAAGGTGAATATTTTTTGCACCGCCTCAATCATTTTATTGCCAAACACAGGGGCCGCAGAGATCAAAATAACCGAATCATGCCCCAACATCTTTTGCTGCATATCACATAGAGCTTCCCAGTCCATTAACCCCGACGGTTTGTTACCGTTAGATTCTGATCGCCAGCGACGGGTGCGAGTATCAAGCACCATAAGATAGGGCTTAGTATCTAATTGATAATGCCAGCCTTCAAATGCAAATAATTGCTCTATAAATTTATCCTGCGCATTACCCTGTTCGGGTCCAAAGGCCTTTCTGGCAGGTTCGAGCATAGGCTTGAAACGAGCGGGTGTGTTGCCCCACCCTTGGCATAACCAATAGGCTGATAACGCATTGCCGATAATACGTTTTGAGTAAGGATTGCCATACGCGCTTTCTTCCCAATTACGTGTTAAGTTCCAGTCGTCTGTCACATCATGATCATCGAAGATCATATAGACAGGGATGTGGGCAAATAAGCGTCTAACGCCAGCTAGCCCCCGAGTAAAGGCCTGCAATATTTGTTTTTCATTGTCATAAACTGACTTGAACTCAGGCAATAAAACGTCAGGATGAGACCAGTGAATCGCTTGCCAAAGACTGGGGGACCATACAAGTAAATACATCGCCAACATCTCATTGAGCGAGATAAGATGATTTTGCGCATGCACTGACGTAAACACGGGTTTGCGTTTAGCTTGAAAAAAACGTTTATAGAGGTCTTGGTTCGCTTCGGTATGAGGCAACAACTGAACCCTTTGATAATAAGATTCAGGCAGTTCCGCCAACGCTTGACTGTTGGTAATTCGGCTGCCAGGAAGCGTTTCATGGTATAAACCTAACTGTTCAATCACTTGGCTAATCGCATGCACCATAGGGCCACAGACATCGTCTAAGTACACCTGATCGCCACTAAGCACGAGTAGGTCCGGACGCGCTTGTTCACCATTGGCTATCGACTGATCTAAACAAGCAAGTGCATCATCCGAGGGGTGATGCGGTTTACGACAGGAGCCATGAGCAAGACGGCGAATGTTATGCGGAACATAAAAACTTAAGTTTTTTTCACCTGGATAATAGATATCGCCCAATCCGTCCGCTAGATTGTAATTTTCCCCTCCGTCGGTTAGCTGAATCTGATATTCGATTTTTTGCTGTGATGGTAATTCGTTTTGAGGCTGCACTTGCAACAGATATACATAAGCCCTTTCACCAATTTGCACTTGTTCAGTTTTGACTGGCTGCTCAGTGAACCGACCTGTAGGTAACAAAAAATAAACGCTAAATTGATACGCTTGGCGCGTGACTAACCAAAAAGTCACCTCGCTATTATTCAAATGGCGAAGAATCGGCCCACAGAGTATTTGTTTAGATAAATCATTTCCGGCCATATTTATTAAACTTGAGTTCCTGATTGTCAAGATAATACTGGCTCATCTCTAAACCGTCAGCCAGCGAACGCAACGAACGGGATTTGAATTCTCGTCGATATAAAATAGCGACCACAATTAAGGTCACGGCGATAAATAACAATGGATGAATAAACCAACCCACTACAGCTAACGCAAAATAATAAGATCGCATACCTGCATTTAAATTATGCCCTGCTTGATCGATTAATTTACCGGCATTTACCGCAAACACTCGCTTCATTTCTTCAGTCGCACGTGTATCATTATGATTAGGTGCAGCCCCTATCATCACAGACGCAAAGCTGAACTGGCGCAGCGCCCAAGTAAATTTAAAAAAGGCATAAATCAATATCACAATGATAGTCACCACTTTTAATTGGATAATATCCATTGTTTGTGGCCACACCCAAGGGACTAGCTGAATAATTTCATAAATAGAGCGTGCTGATGTTAACGCAGTTAATGCACCAGCGATCACAAATAGCGTCGTCGAGGCAAAAAAACTAATGCTTTTTTCAATGTTCCCCATCAAAGAGGCATCGAGGATTCGGTTTTCACGCTGCAATAGATGTTTCATCCAATCTATCCGATAAATCACCATCACACTCGACAAAGATTGCCTATGTTTAGCAGCACGCCGCGCAAACACAGCATACGACACCCAAATAATGACAAAAAGCAAAAGCGATAAAAATTCAATCCAAATGTTAGGCGCAAACATCTTTATATATCCGTTAAGTCCAGTTAAAGGCTTTAAACCAAAGTGATAATCCAGCAATGACGGTTAAACTCTCAAACGCTCTTTTTACCAGTGTATTGCCCTTTGCGATCACTAACCATGCGCCAATATAACCTCCTAACAAAGAGCCTAACAATAACGCGGGCAGCCAGTCCCACTGAACATGGGCAATATACCCTAAAGTGACCGCACCTGTACCATTCCATAAGATACCGACCATAACAAGTGTATAAGAAACAGCCCGGCCATAGGCCAAACCAAACCATTGGATCAGCCAAATGGTCACAAACAAGCCGGTCCCTGAGGTTAATGAGCCATTTAAAAAAGCAATCACAAAAATCCCAGCCGAGCCTGTGATATATCCTCTTAAGTTTCGATTTTTAGTTGTTTCCTGCAAGCCTAGCTGGGGTTTACAAATAGAGTATAAACCCAACAGTAAAGTTAAAGCACCTAATAAAAAAAGTGCGATCTGGGTTGGAATTTTTAAAATAACATTCGCACCCAAGATCACGCCTGGGATCGCAGCAATGATGAGTACCAGAATCAATGGGGCTTCAAATTGGCCTTGTTTAAGATGTTTTATTGACGCACCCACACCCAAGGCGACAGACGCCACCTTATGTGTCGCCAAAGCAACTGAAAAAGGTAAACCTAAAAAAATAATTGCAGGCAATTGCAGTAAACCAGCACCACCGCCTGCGAGTGACGATAACGTGTTTGCCAACAGACTGACCAAAAATAAAAATAATTGCTCAAGCATCTGGCAATCCCGCTCTTAGAAAAGTCAGCTGGCAGTGAACCGCCAGCATCTATTTTAGCTAAAGTTATGTATCTCTAGACTGGAACTTTGATTATTGGACTTATGTTTGGCTGAATCGCGACGCAGTTGGTCTAAATGATCCAAATAGGCTTGGCTGACATCGTTGGTCACATAAGCACCATCAAAAACTGACGTTTCAAAACGTTTGATTTCAGGGCTTTCTTCACCAACGGCTGCGATTAAATCTTCCAGCGATTGAAAAATTAAACCATCGGCTTTAATCAGTTGGCAGATCTCATCCACATCACGACCATAAGCAATCAACTCGTTTGCACTTGGCATGTCGATACCGTAAACGTTCGGAAAACGAATTTCTGGTGCAGCCGAGGCAAAATAAACTTTTTTAGCACCTGCCTCGCGCGCCATTTCTATAATTTGTTCGGAGGTCGTCCCCCGAACAACTGAGTCGTCCACCAATAAAACGTTTTTGCCTTTAAATTCTGACGAAATTGCATTTAATTTGCGTCGGACACTGCGACGTCGCTGCTGTTGACCCGGCATAATAAAAGTTCGCCCAATATAGCGATTTTTTACATAACCTTGGCGATAAGGTAGCTCTAATGTATTCGCAATCTCTAACGCAATATCACAGCTAGTTTCTGGAATAGGTATCACAACATCTATATCCAAATCTTGCCATTGTCGTTTGATTTTTTCGCCAAGTTTTTGCCCCATGCGAACCCGGCTAGCATAAACTGAGATGTTATCTAACGTTGAATCTGGACGAGCAAAATAGACATACTCAAATAAACAAGGCACTAACTCAGAATGACTGGCACATTGCTGACTAAATAACTCACCTTCTTTAGTTAAATAAACTGCCTCACCCGGTGCCACATCACGAACCACGTCAAAACCCACAGCATCAATGGCAACACTTTCAGAAGCGACCATATATTCAGTGCCAGCTGGCGTTTCGCGTTTTCCTAATACAAGTGGGCGGATACCATACACATCTCTAAAAGCCACAACCCCAAAACCGATAATCGAAGCAACCACAGCGTAGGCCCCTCGAGCTTTTTGGTGTAAGGCAGTCACAGCCGCAAACACGTCATCGGGTTTTAAATTCCAATCACCGCCACTTTCACACAATTCATGTGCAAATGTATTCATTAATAACTCTGAATCAGATGAGGTATTCACGTGACGACGCGCTTCACTAATCAGGTTTTGCTTTAATTCTTCAGCATTGGTTAAATTACCATTATGTGCAAAAGCAATCCCGTAAGGCGAATTGGTATAAAAAGGCTGAGCTTCGGCAGAAGTTGACGAACCTGCAGTTGGATAACGCACATGGCCAATCCCCCAATTTCCAGACAAACGCTCCATGTGTTTTTGCTCAAACACATCACGCACCAATCCATTGGCCTTTCTGAGTTTAAACATATCATTATCGATTGTCATAATACCAGCGGCATCTTGTCCGCGGTGTTGAAGAACAGTCAGCGCATCATACAAAGACTGATTGACAGGAGAATGAGCAACAATGCCAACGACTCCACACATGGATTAATACCTCTTAAACAGGTTGTACATCTTTTAAAAAGGCTGAGCTTTTTTCGAAATATTCGAAAAACCACTCAACGATGATCTTAAATTCAGGAATAAGGACTGAGTCTTGCCACCATTGGGAATCGGCAACCGGTGTAAACGCATCGGCAAAAAACAACAACGCAGCCACCAGCAAAACACCACGTAAGGCACCAAACACAACACCCAATACTCTGTCAGTTCCGCTCAGGCCAGTTTTTTGCACCAGTTGAGCAATTAAATACGAAACTAAAGCACCTAGAATCAAAGATGCAATCAACAATATCGCAATTGCTGCAGCATTTCGTAAAACTTCGTCTTCAATTTCAGTTAAGTAGGTGGCTAAATCTAGATAGAATTGGCTAGCAATAAAAAAAGCACTAAACCAAACTACAAGCGATAAAGCTTCTCTTACGAAGCCCCTGATCAAGCTCACAAGCGTTGAAATGCCGATCACGGACAGGATAATATAATCGAACCAGGCCATATAAATATTTTAGATAATGAATCTGCGCGCGGATTTTAACAGATATGACCCCCTAATTACCAATTTTATTCCACTGTTGAGTAAGTATAGATACGACCTTTCAATCGAGTAAGTTTTTGTAGTTCTGGTAACTGCTGTTCTAATTTGGCTTTTTCAAGTTCAGGTCCGACATAAACTTTGCTCAACACCCCGCTGGAAGTTTCCACTTGGCGACTATAAGCAACATAACCCGCTTGTTTTAATTTTTTTAATAAACTATCGGCATTGCTACGTTTGCTAAAACTACCCAACTGAATAGTCCAAGCTTGTTGGTCGCCAATGGCTTGGGTTTTAACTAGCTGGCTATCAGCTGAACTTTGTTCGGGCTGCACTTTCACCGGTATTTGTTTAACGCTGTTCTGCTCTGAATCGCGCTCTGCAGCTTCATCAGACGAGTTGGTTGCTTGTTTTTTTTGCTCGTTTTCTGTTTGTTTACGAACAGCCTGCATCCCAGTTTTATCTGTGTCGCTTGGCTCTACCGAGTCATCCTTAAACGTATTTTCATAACTTTCGTCATCCAGTTGCCCCGCCGCTATTATTTGCTCTGATTGTTTTTTTTCGGTGAGGGATTGCTCTATTTCGGTCACTGGGATTTCAGGTTGAGGTGGGATTTTAATGGTTTCACTTTGACTCGGTATTTGTTCAAAATTATCTTGATAAACCACTTTTTTCCCGTCTAAAAAATCGGGTAAAAAGATGATACATAAAGCGATAAAAATAATACTACCAACTAATCGGTTTTGAAACGCATTGCTCATGATTTAACTCATTAATTCGCTAACAACCCAAAAGGATCCCAAAGCGACAATAACATCTTGGCTTTGAGCCGATAATTTAGCAGCTTGGCATGCTTGGGTAAGGTTTTGATATTGACCCATAATTTTGTTTTCAGGCAGAGCTTGTGCTAATTCTTTTGCTTTTGCTCCCCTTGGCTGTTGAATATCGGCTAAATAAAAAACGTCAAAAACTTTATTTAGTAACGATAAACACTTTTTAAAATCTTTATCGTGCAACATACCAACGACAGCAATTTTTTGACCGCTGATATTTACCGCAGCTAATTTTTTTGCCAAATATTCTATCGCTTCGGGGTTATGAGCCACATCTAAATAAAGATCAGGCGCTGAAGCTATTTTTTGCCAACGGCCTGGCATTGTAAACTGGTGCAATGTTTCTTTTAACAAAGTAGGATCTAATTTGACATTCAATTGTTCGAACGCTGCCATCACTGTGCTGGCATTTTGCAACGGCATATTAGGCACAGGTAAATCTGGCCAAAAAGAATGCCCCTGCCACGACCAACATTCATCACCGTCCGTTTGCGGCTCATATGATATTTTAAAGTCTTTGTTTTGGTAACGAATATCAGTCTCTAAATCCGCAGCAATATTGCTCAAGCTTATCGGCGGATTATAATCACCACAAACCGCTTTGCCACGGTGACGGAATATACCCGCTTTTTCAGCGCCGATAAGTTCCCTTGAATGGCCCAACCACTCTTGATGATCCAGTGCAATTGTCGTTATCACAGAAAGTTCAGGGTCAACGATGTTGGTCGCGTCTAACCGACCACCCAAACCAACTTCTAACAATATGAAATCAAGTTTTGCCTGCGCTAATAATACTAATGCAGCCAAAGTTGAAAACTCAAAAAATGTCAGTGGGGTCTCACCGCGTGCTTCTTCCACAATAGCAAAAGCTTGGCAGTGCCGCGACTCACTTAACCATTCACCGTCTACCGTGACTCTCTCTCGATAGTCTTTTATATGTGGCGAGTTATAACATCCAACGGAATAACCATGGGCTGTCAATAACTGCTGCATCAACCGGCAGCTGGTTCCTTTCCCGTTAGTGCCACCGATTAAGACGATGCGAGCGGGTTTTAAATTCAGCGCTAGTCTTTCAAACACAGCCTGCACCCGCTGCAGTCCCATATCTATTTCTTTAAGATGTAGCTGCAACAGATATTCAAGCCACTGGTTTAAATCACGCGTTTTCTGCATTAATTCAGTGCTCGTTGCTTATTGCTCATCTAAACATTCTTGCTCAGGTGACGGTAACTGCATCAGCTTAGCTAATTGACGAGCGATAACATTGCGCATCTGACGACGATCAACAATCATATCAATAGCGCCTTTTTCTAATAAAAATTCACTGCGCTGAAAACCTTCTGGTAATTTTTCACGCACAGTTTGTTCGATAACTCGAGGACCCGCAAAACCGATTAACGCTTTGGGCTCTGCAATATGAATGTCACCTAACATAGCAAAACTCGCCGAGACACCACCCATAGTTGGATCAGTTAACACTGAAATGTAAGGTAAACCACGTTCACTCATTTTTGCCAAAGCAGCACTGGTTTTAGCCATTTGCATTAATGACATTAACGCCTCTTGCATACGAGCGCCACCAGATGCCGAAAAACATATCAGAGGCAATCCGTGCTCTAAACATTCCTCTGCGGCTTTAATAAAACGCGCACCAACAACCGATCCCATAGATCCGCCCATAAAAGAGAATTCGAAGGCCGCCGCAACAACAGGCACGCCTTTAACGGTTCCACGCATTACTACTAATGCATCTTTTTCGTTGGTTTGTTTTTGGGCAGCGCTAATACGGTCTTTATAGCGTTTTGAATCTTTAAACTTCAGGGCATCTTGCGGCTCAAGATCACTGCCCAGTTCTTGACGGTTATCAGAATCTAAAAATGCTTCCAAGCGACGGCGCGCACTGATGCGCATATGGTGATTACATTTAGGGCAAACATTCAGTTGTTGCTCTATATCTGCGCGATAAAGAATGGATTCGCAAGCTTTACACTTGTCCCACACACCCTCAGGCACATTACTTTTTTTAGTCGAGTTTGTTTTTGGCAGTATTTTTTCTATCCAGCTATTCATTATAATCTCGGGAAAGTTTATTGAATTAAATGCTTAAGTATATCGTCTGACTCTATTCAGACCCGTCATTCGGCACATTAAATCATAATATGAATTAATTTTTAACAAAAACCTGCGGGTTTTTACCTCTCAAACAAATCTTGGTCAGGTAAAAACAATGGACCCACAGGGACTTTAGGTAGTTCAAATTTATCCGGATAAGTTACATCTACCAGATATAATCCATTCGCTTTTGCGGTCGCTGCTGCTAAAGTTCGGTCTTTTTGCATCAGCAAGGTTTTCAGCCAGTCAATCGGTTGCACTCCTTTTCCGACTTCAACAAGCGAACCGACAATGTTTCTCACCATATGGTGTAAAAAGGCATTCGCACTGATATCAACCACTAAATAAGCGCCCATACGCACAACACTGACTTTATGAACATTTCGGTATGGTGTATTTGATTGGCAATGTGATGCTCTAAATGCTGTAAAGTCTTGTTCACCCACTAACGCCTGTGCTGCTTGATGCATTTTAGTTGCATCTAACGGCTCATATATTTGCGTGACCCCGTGGCGTAGTATGCCTGGTCGAAATCGGTTATTAAAAATAATGTAACGGTAGCGCCTAGCCGTTGCAGAAAAACGCGCATCAAAATGCCTATCAACTAAATGAGACCAACGAATAGCAATATCATCCGGCAAAAGCGTATTTGCCCCCAAAGTCCAGGCAGAAAGTTTTCGTGGGACAGGACATTCAAAATGTACGACTTGCCCAGTTGCATGAACACCCGCGTCTGTGCGTCCCGCACAAACAACACTAATCTCGCTTTGCGCAATTTGACTCAACGCTTGTTCTAGTGTTTGCTGCACAGACTTGACATGTGATTGACGTTGCCAACCCGAATAATTGGCGCCTTCGTATTCAACACCTAACGCAATTTTCATTTAGCCACCTGCAAAAAATTGTCGCATTATACTGATAAAATGCCACAACGCCATTATTCGCTTTGAATCCTGGCAAGCAAGCGCTGAGCTTCGCTTTTTTGCTCGTCATTACCGTCGGCGATCACACGCTTAAGTGCAGCTTCTGCTGAATCTATATCTTCGATTTCAACGTAGGCATAGGCTAGATCAAGTTGTGCCTGCAATCCATTTGAATCATCAGCATCAACGTCATACCCGTTAGTAGATTTTCCGTCAAAAGCTTTTGGCGTGCCTTTTTCATCAATCGCTCGACTATAGGGATCTTCTTCTTCCGGCGATTCATCTAAACTGGTTAAGATATCGTCTATATCTCGATGCGTCTTGGTTTCTCCAGCATCCGTTAACAAACTATCCAAATCCAGATCCGTCTCAGCCCCAACTTGCATTTCCGCTTTAGGCCGCTCTTGGTGACTATTGCTGGTTGCAAAATGTGTTTCATCGTCGGCTTGTTCTGCCAGCAAATCATCCCATTGCGACACGTCATTATTATTGTTTTTTGCGCTGGGTTGTATAAATGACAAAGAATCATCATTTTTAAAATCTAATTCATCAAAATCAAAACTCTCATCAAGATCATTATTTTTATCGTTTAAACCCAATTCGTCTTTTATGCCGCCATCAAATATATCTTTCGATGCCAGAGCTTGTGAAGCTTGAGTATCAGCAGCAGACTCATTTAGATCGGCCGCTAAATCAAGTTCAGGATCTTGCTCTAATTTGCTATCGGATTCCTGTTTATCGGCTAGATTTACGTCGTCTGGCGAGTCTTTCACTTGTGCATTTGCATCTTCTTCAATTAGCTGACTGGGTTCTACTTCAAACTTTTCAATCGCTTGATCATGAGTCTCTAGATCATCTGTGTCTAGGTCACCAGCATCTAGCTCGTCAACATCTGCCGCTAAATTAAGTTCAGGATCTTGCTCTAATTTACTGTCGGATTCCTGTTTATCGGCTTGCTTTACGTCGTCTGGCGAGTCTTTCACTTGTGCATTTGCATCTTCTTCATCATCTTCTTCAATTAGCTGACTGGGTTCTGCTTCAAACTTTTCAATCGCTTGCTCATGAGTCTCTAGATCGTCTGTGTCTAGGTCACCAGCGTCTAGCTCGTCAACATCCGCGGCTAAATCAAGTTCAGGATCTTGCTCTAATTCCCTCAAGTTAGCTTGTAAATCTGGTTTTTCGGTTTGCTCATCAGCAAGTAATTCATTCAGATCAAGCTCTTGATTATTTGACGGCTCCCCCATTGCTGCTGATTTTTCCATATCTTCATCGAGTAAAGCATCTAACTCTTCATCTGAGTCGTCTAGCGCTTGTTCTGAGGCTGGGTTTGTACCCTCGGACACAATACTACCACCCTCTTCGTCAGTGACTCCGGCCTGAGCGGTATCTGCTTTAGCTAGTTCATCTAAGCGCTCTTTGGATAATACTTGAGCTGCTAATTCAGCTTCATTTTCTTCACTGCTTTGTTGCAATAATGCGTTTATATCTTCATCTGAAATTTCGTCATTTGTATCATCATCTACTAAGTCGCTTAATGACAAATCCAATACATCATCCGTTAACTCTTCGTCTAATATCGAAGGTTCGCCGGCCTGATTCGTTTTTTCAGTTTGTTGTGATGGTGATGTTTCGTTGGCGTTTAATAAAGCAAAATCATCCTCTAACGGAGGTAATAAATCGTCGTCTAATTGAATGGCCGTATCATCATCTTCAGGCACGTTTGGTTTAGATTTAGGCACTTCATTTGATACCTCGACAGCCGTTTCAGAGGCACCGGACGGTTCAGATGAACGAGTGTCGGGTTTGTTTGCATTGATTGACTCAACCGCTGGCCCGTTTTTATCTGATGCATCATGACTTCTTTTGCGTAACCAAAAAAATAATAAACTAGCCACAAGCATTGCTGGTAAACTGGCCAGCAGCACTAAATAAAAAAGATTATTTGCTACTGTGTCGGCAAAACTATTTAGCAAACCAGCCTCTTGTTGTGCTTTTTGTTTATTCATGTTTGCCAAGATTTCTTTTTGCTGGCTTAATACTTGCTCAACCTGCTGTTGCAGTTTACTGCCCTGACCAAGGTCTTGTCGTAGCTGGTCGACTTGCTCGTTCACTTTTACTAAACGATTTTTAAGCTTTTCGTTTTCTTCTAATAATGCCCGAATATCACTGATTGAATTTTTAAATTGTTGTTGCAAACCGCTATAAGCTTCAGCTTGGCTAGTTTGTAACTGATTGAGTTTTGTTTGCAGGTTTTTTTCAGCCGTTTCTAAATCCGCTTGCCGCGCCGTCGTTTGCCGTTTTTTTTCAGCTGGACTCTGAGCAGCTAAGCGGTTTTGTTCCAATTTTTTTTGCCAAACTTCATCATCTAAATCCGATTTATTCATCGCGGCTTGATGATTCACCTTGCGAATAGCGGCAAGGGTTGGCAGTTGTAACACAGCCCCATTACGCAAACTATTTAGATTATTCTCGTTAAAAGCATTTTTATTGGCCTGATAAATTGCCAACATCACCTGATAAGTTGAAACACTATTATCCGGTTTGTATTCGCTGGCAATTTGCCATAGGGTGTCTTGGCGGGAAATGGGGCCATAGGTTTTCCCAGATAAGCCAATATCTGTATCTCTATCACCCCGAATTTGAACTTCAGCAGAAGCGGGTGCTATAACTGTTAAACAGACAAACAGCCAAACAATCTTAAAACAATTACGCATTATTATTATCCTTTATATACTTCTGCTGAGCTGAGTTTAATCTTTTAACTGTGCATTAAACCCTAAGTCTTTAAAAATAGTATATGACATTTGATCACAATATAACTTCAACGACGTTAATTCGCGTCTAATGGCATAATTTTTACGTAAATATTCAAAACTATTTTTAGACTGCTGCATCCCGGTTTTAAAATCTATGTCGTCGTTGCGAATGTCATAAACTAGGTTAATCATAGCGCGATACTGGCGCTGGCTTAACTGATAATTGTCGGTCATATTGATCGAATCGATAGCCATGCCCGGCAATAAATCAGCAAGCCGGATATTGGCTTCTAGACCTAACATTTTACATACTTTTTGATACAGTATTTCTGTCCCCCGAGCTTTCCCTTCTAGGCTATGTCCTGCAATATGCGGGGTTGCAAACTCTAACCAGGGTAGTAGCTGTGCTTCGATGTTTGGTTCATTTTCAAAAACGTCTAAAACGACTTTTAAGTCTTGCCCAGACATGAACACGTTTAATAATGCCTGATTATCTATGACTTCACCACGACAAGCATTAATCAAGATGGCCCCAGGTTTTAAATGACCCAGGGTATCTTTATTAAACATATGTTTGGTTGGATGACGCCCACCTTCGGTGAACGGCACATGACAAGTAATGATGTCGCAGGTCAGAACTTCATCAAAAGCGGCTGATTCAAAATTTTTATCTAAATCAGCCCGAACTGGATCATAGGCCAAAACTTCACAGCCTAATGCAGCTAATCGGGTTAATAATCGCTGCCCAATCTGACCAACACCAACAACTGCGACCTTTTTACCCGCTAATTCAAAACGGTATTTATTGGCAATGTTTAGACAACTGCTCAGCACATAGTCACAAACTGCGTCTGCATTGCAGCCGGCAGCCGGTGCCCATGGGATACCCTTTTCTGTTAAATAGTCAGCATCAATATGGTTATAACCTGCGGTGGCGGTCCCCACAAATCTTAGTTTATTGTTATCTGCAAGCAAGTCAGCATTGACCTGAGTCGTGGACCGGGTTAATAAAAAATCAGCATCTTTTATTTGTTCGGCAGTCACTGTACGGCCTTTAAAACGCACTATCTCACCAAGTGATTGAAAAAACTCCTCTGCATATAAGAGCGAATCCTCAATATAAAACTTGAACCTATCTGTCATTTTTATCTCTACAGCGGTGAAACCAAACTAAATTGGTTTCACTCTTTCATATTATTTATTAAAACGTTCAAACACTAAGGTTGCATTAGTGCCGCCGAAACCAAAGCTATTTGACATAACTGTGCTCAGTGTTTGCGCCCGAGTTTCTGTTACTACGTCTAAACCTTCAGCTTTTTCATCCAACTTTTCGATATTAATTGACGGTGCAATAAAATCATTTTCAAGCATTAACAAGGAGTATATTGCTTCGTGGACACCGGCTGCCCCTAACGAGTGCCCCGTCATCGCTTTGGTTGCGCTGATAGCAGGTTGCTGGCCGGCAAAAACTTTTTGAATCGCTTCTAACTCTTTTACATCACCAACCGGCGTTGATGTACCGTGCGTATTAACATATTCAATGGGCTTATTGACTGTAGACATAGCTTGCTGCATACAACGGATGGCTCCTTCACCTGAAGGAGCAACCATGTCATAACCATCAGACGTTGCACCATAACCCACAATTTCTGCATAAATTTTCGCGCCACGAGCTAACGCATGTTCCAACTCTTCAACGACCAAGATACCGCCGCCACCTGCGATAACAAAACCATCCCGGTCTGCATCATAGGTTCGTGATGCTTTATCCGGGGTATCGTTGTATTTAGTAGACAAAGCCCCCATGCCATCGAACAAACAAGCTAACGTCCAGTCCAGCTCTTCGCTACCACCCGCAAACACTATATCCTGTTTACCTAACTGAATCTGTTCCCAAGCATGTCCGATACAATGTGCTGATGTTGCACATGCTGAGCTGATTGAATAGTTAACCCCTTTAATTTTAAATGGGGTTGCTAAACAGGCAGATGCGGTAGACCCCATAGTTTTGGTGACCATATAAGGACCAACACGGCGGACGCCTTTGTTACGCATAGTATCAGCCGCTGCAACTTGATTAGCTGATGAGGCACCACCCGAGCCAACAATCAGCCCAGTTCTTGGGTTGGACACTTGATCTTCGGCTAGCCCGGAATCAGCAATGGCTTGTTGCATTGCTATATATGCATATCCAGCAGCGTCGCCCATGAATCTGAGTTGTTTTCTGTCAATATGGTCGGCCAAGTTTAAATCAACATTTCCCCAAACCTGACTACGCATATTAACGTCTGCAAACTGTTGAGAGTGTGTAATGCCGGATTGCCCTGCTTTTAAGGAAGCCAATACTTCTTGCGAGTTATTGCCAATACTGGAAACAATGCCCAGGCCCGTGATCACAGCTCTTTTCATAAAATTCCTCTCAAAATTACGCTCTGGTAACAATTACCAGAAAATTCGATCTTTCATTAAACTTCGTATTATCAATCAATTTCAAGTAAAATGCGATGCTTGAAATCTGATTGGACCAATAAAGTTGACCTCATTAGAAACCGCTAAAATTAATTTTAACGAAGACGGTAATCCTATTTCAGCCGAATTCGACGATATTTATTTTTCCAGACAAGATGGCCTGCAGGAATCCTATCAGGTTTTTCAAGACGGTAACCAGCTCGAATCACGCTGGTTAAAAAGTCATGAAAGACACTTCACGGTCGCCGAAACCGGCTTTGGTACAGGTTTAAACTTTTTTGCCCTCTGCAAACGGTTTGTTGATTTTAAGCAGCGTTATCCAGACTGCAAAGTACAACAATTACAATTTATTTCGTTTGAAAAGTATCCGTTAAGCTTGGAAAAATTCAAACAAGCATTGAGTGTTTGGCCTGAACTCAATCAGTGGTGGCAGCATTTAATCGACCATTATCCAAATTTAGTGGCTGGCCCACACCGGATACGCTTTCCTGAAAATATTATTCTTGATCTCTGGTTAGGCGATGTCAACGACTCACTTACACAACTTCAGTCTGACTCGCGTGGATTGATCGATGCTTGGTTTTTAGACGGCTTCGCACCGCAAAAAAACCCTCAAATGTGGCAACAAAATTTATTTGATGCGATGGCACAAATTGGCAAAGAAGGCTGTACTTTTTCGACTTTTACTGCCGCTGGTTTTGTTCGCCGCGGCTTAATTGCAGCAGGCTTCAATGTAGAAAAAGTACCAGGTTTTGGCCACAAACGAGAGCGCTTGCAAGGTAAACTCAATGAGAAACCTGAACAAACGATAAAAAAAAAATCTCGACTGCCTGAATTAGCGTATACAAGGGCAAATTCACAAAAAATTCATATTATTGGCGGTGGTGTTGCAGCGGTGTGTGCGGCCTTGGCGCTCTACCAACGCGATATCCCCTTTATTTTGCATTGCCAGAAACAGCCAGCTGATGGTGCGTCTGGCAATCGCCAAGGTGCCGTTTACCCACTTTTACAAAACAACCACAACGCGAGTAGTGAACTACAAATCAAATCATTTGAATATGCACTGGCATTTTATCGTCACTGGCAACAGCAATTTGAGTTTAAAGCCGAATTTAAAGGCTTATTGCAGTTAGGCTTTTCTGAAGAGGTCATTCGGCGAATGTTAGCGATGCAAAATAAAGGCTTATGGCCCGAGAGTTTAATTCAATGGATAACTGCTTCAAAAGCGAGTCAAATAGCAGGGATAGAATTACCCTGTTCTGCGCTCTATTTTAAAAATGGCGGCTGGCTAAACCCGTCTCAATTTGTCACCTCCGCATGCCAAATGCTGAATCATCAAAACCCTGGCTGCATCCAAAGTTTTAGTAGATTAAAATCGCTAACCAAAGGTACTCATCAAAACTGGTTGCTTGAGTGCCAAACTCAATCTGGCATGCGTCAATATAGCGCCAGTGCTGTGATCATGGCCAATGGTGTGGCGGCGACTGAATTTAGCAGTTGCCAACATTTACCGTTGCAAGCAGTGCGTGGACAAATTACTGGGGTATCCAGCAGCCAAACGCTCGGCCAGTTAAAAACTGTATTGTGCCATAAAGGCTATTTAACACCGTCCGATGGGCAAATTCATTGTTTGGGTGCTAGTTTTGTTCGCAATTGTGCAGACAATACGAACAATATATCGGATGATGAAAAAAATCTTGATTTACAGAAAAAACATTTACCTGTACTTGAAAATGATTTGACGCTCGCAAAGGTAACCTACCGTAGAGCTTCGGTTCGTGCTTGTGCCAATGATCACCTCCCCGTTATGGGCCCAGTGTTTAATGCCAGTTGGCCATATACTGATAATTCCCCAGCAGGTCTTTATATTTTGTCGGGTTTAGGTTCAAGAGGATTGACAACGGCACCATTAATGGCTGAGACCTTAGTCGCAAGTATGTGTTCAGAGAGTCTGGCATTACCGCGCTATGCTTTAAACGCCATTCATCCGATGCGTTTTGCGCTGAGGGATTTCAAGCGCGGTAAGCCAACCAACTAGAGGTATGTTTGTAAATAATCAGAGGCTTTAATGGCGGAGGGGACCGCAAAAATCAAATTCCGCATGAGGGATACGCCGAGTTTGATTCTATTGACATTAAAACCGTCTGACATATAGGCTATCGACTGGGTTTTAGTGAACTTTAGAAACTTTTAAATTTATTAGGGGCTGAATATGATGAATGATGACGATAAAGATGCATTATTTATGGCAGCGTTCGCTGACGTAAAACCCATCAAACAAGATACGATAGCAACACCTAAACACCAAATTGATGAAGCCGCTAGACTCCGCAAAGAAGCCCTTACTCTAACCAGTCAGTTAGAGCATAACCAATTAACAACAGGGTACGTACCGGCAATTGACCCACTAGATATGTTGATGTACAAAAAAGATGGTGTACAGAACGAAGTTTTTAAAAAATTACGTGCAGGCAAATACCCTGTCGCTGCGCACTTAAATATCAGTCATATGTCAATCGAACAAGCACGCTTGGCGGTCTTTAAATATATCAATCAAAGCAGAGAAAAAAATCACCGCTGTGTATTAATCAAGCATGGTTTAAAACATGTTAAAGGCAGCCCAGATCTTTTTCTAAAAAGCTATGTAAATACTTGGTTACCTCAGCTGGAATCTGTGCTTGCTGTACATAGTGCCCCTAAACATTTAGGCGGTTATGCGTCGTGTTTAGTGTTGTTAAAAAAATCAGATGAGCAAAAACGAGAAACCCGCGAACGAATGCAAAAACGCTGTGGGTAATTCAAATAATCGATTAGCCCAAACGAATAGTTTAATTAGCCAGATGAATTGGCTTGAGTTATTCTAATGCGACCCTATTAATAAACCAATTAAGAAACTTGGAGAATAAGAATGAGTGAAGCCAGACATTGCCCGCTTCTGATATTGGGTTCTGGTCCAGCCGGATACACAGCCGCTGTTTATGCAGCACGTGCAAACTTAAAACCTGTATTAATTACTGGCATGCAACAAGGTGGTCAATTAACAACCACAACTGAGGTAGAAAATTGGCCAGGTGATGCGGATGATTTAACCGGTCCGGGCTTAATGCAGCGTATGCAAGCACATGCGGAAAAATTCGATACTGAAATTTTATTTGACCACATCCACACGGTCGATTTTTCGTCTAAACCCTATACCTTAACTGGTGATGCTGGTCAGTATACCTGTGATGCTTTGATTATCTGTACAGGCGCATCCGCTAAATATTTAGGTTTACCGTCAGAAGAAGCTTTCCAGGGCCGCGGCGTTTCTGCCTGCGCAACTTGTGATGGTTTTTTCTATAAAAACCAAAAAGTCGCCGTCGTGGGTGGTGGCAACACAGCGGTTGAAGAAGCACTTTACCTATCAAACATTGCGTCTGAAGTGCATGTTATTCACCGCCGTGACAGCTTCCGTTCTGAAAAGATCTTGAGTGATCGATTAATGGAAAAAGCAAAAAGCGGCAATATTACTTTACATCTAAATAAAACATTAGATGAGGTGTTAGGCGATGATTCAGGCGTTACTGGTATCCGCATCAAAGATACGGAGAGTAATAACACAGAAGAGCTTGAACTAGCTGGTGTTTTTATTGCGATTGGTCATAAACCCAACACAGACATTTTTGCCGGTCAACTTGAGATGAAAGACGGTTACATTATCGTGCAATCCGGTCTTAATGGAAATGCGACCGCAACCAGTGTCGAAGGTGTATTTGCCGCTGGTGACGTTATGGATCACACCTACCGTCAAGCAATCACGTCTGCAGGAACCGGTTGTATGGCTGCGCTTGATGCCGAGCGTTATTTAGACAATTTAAAATAATGCCCAGGCTGTCGGGTTTCCGGCAGCCCCTTTTAGGAGTTCGTCATAGCCCTGTTTCAACTCGATAAAGATGAAGTCATCTTTCCACCCGCTGAGCTCGCGCTTGCTTCTCCCAATGGATTATTGGCGGTCGGTGGCGATTTAACCGTTGAACGCTTAGTTTGCGCCTATCGAAACGGTATATTTCCTTGGTTTAACCCAAACGAACCTATTTTATGGTGGAGCCCAGATCCACGCGGTGTGATTGAACCTAAACAAATCTCGCCATCCCGTTCCACGCGTAAAACATGTAAACGTAACGCTTACCAATTCACTTTAAATTATAATTTTTCTGATGTCATAAAGGCTTGTGCAAATGCCCGTAGTGCCCAAGAAGGAACCTGGATTAGTCAGACCATGATGCAGGCTTATATCCGCTTACACCAGGCGGGTTATGCTCACTCAATTGAAGTATGGCAAGACAAAAAGCTGGTTGGTGGTTTATATGGGGTGCAAATCGGCCAAGTATTTTGTGGTGAATCTATGTTTCATTATGCTGATAATGCGTCTAAAGCAGCCTTTCATCAACTTGGCCAGCATTGTTTAGCCGCAAACATTCAGCTAATTGATTGCCAGATGCAAAATGATCATTTAGCCAGCTTAGGTGTTTATGAACTGCCCAGAAAAACTTTCTTACAACAGCTAAAACAGTTGCGTGATGTCCAAGTATCATCCAGTTGGTGGTTACCACAAAAATTAAACTATGAATAAAACCCAATATCAATTTGGCGTCACAGAGAGCTTTCCTTGCGCCTACTTAAACGATCAAAAAGAGCGTTTATTAGTTGCAGTGGATGATGCCTTAAAAGATGTTGCACATTATGAAACACTCATGCAACTTGGCTTTAGGCGCAGCAAAGATCATATTTACCGGCCACATTGTGAGCGTTGTCAGGCTTGTCAATCAATCCGGATCCCAGTAACGCGTTTTAAACCCTCGCGGAGTCAAAAACGCTTGCTTAAAAAAAACCAAAATTTGATGGTCAATTTTATTCAAGCACCTCTGTCTGATATGAAATGGCAGCAGTATTATCAGATGTTCAGCCGCTATATTGAGCAAAGGCATACCGACGGCACTATGTACCCACCTGATGTTGAGCAGTTTAACTCTCTATTACAGACGGACTGGATGTTAACCGGCTTTTTAGAAGTTTACCAAAACGAAAAGCTAGTGGCGGTTGCTATTGTCGACTGTATGAGTGACAGCATCTCAGCCGTTTATACCTTTTTTGAACCTGACGCAGCCCATTTGTCACTTGGTACTTTCGCTATCTTAGAATTGATCAGACTCGCAAATGTCCGTAGATTAAGTTATTTATATCTTGGTTATCAAGTTGATGAATGCCGAAAGATGAACTATAAAACACGCTTCCTACCACACCAAAGGCTGATCCAAAATCATTGGTGGGATGTAGAAAAAACCACCTGAACCTTTACAAGCGGGTTGGCTTAGGGCATGATCGGCCCGAATTTTTTAGCAAACAAAATTAACTGAGGTTATTAACTGAATGGCGAAAGAAGATTGCATTGAAATGCAGGGCACAGTTTTAGATACCCTGCCAAATACAATGTTCCGCGTGGAATTAGAAAATGGTCACGTCGTAACAGCTCATATTTCTGGTAAAATGCGTAAAAACTACATCCGCATATTAACTGGGGATACTGTTACAGTAGAAATGACTCCTTATGATTTATCAAAAGGCCGTATTGTTTTCCGCCAACGCTGAGTCCTAACATTGTGTGTTACCCATTGGGTAACACACATTGTTTTTTAGATTAATTTGCTTTTTCAGCTTTTTTGGAGCCTGCAAACGCAAAATCTAATTTGTCACCATTCACAGTGACTGTCACACTGCCGCCATCACTTAACGCACCAAATAATAGCTCATTTGCAAGTGGCTTTTTGAGATGCTCTTGAATGACACGTGCCATCGGCCTGGCCCCCATCGCTTTGTCATAACCTTTTTCAGCCAACCACTCTCTTGCATCACTTTGTAAGTTAAGCGAAACGCCTTTTTTGTCTAACATAGACTCTAGCTCGGCTATAAACTTATCAACAACTTGAACAATGATGTCAGGTGTTAAATGATTAAACCAAATAATGTTGTCCAAACGGTTTCTAAATTCAGGCGTAAAAGTACGCTTAATTTCTGCCATCGCATCTGAACTATGATCCTGCTGTTGAAAACCAATCGACTGCTTAGTTGTTTCCTGTACACCAGCATTTGTCGTCATCACAAAAACGACATTTCTAAAATCCGCTTTACGACCGTTATTATCGGTTAGGGTGCCGTGATCCATCACCTGTAATAAAATATTAAAAACATCTGGATGTGCTTTTTCTATCTCATCTAATAACACCACTGAATGAGGGTGTTTGATCACTTGATCAGTTAATAATCCCCCTTGATCAAAACCGACATAACCTGGAGGTGCACCAATCAAACGAGATACAGCATGACGTTCCATATATTCAGACATATCAATTCGAATAAGTTCTATGTCTAATACTTTCGCTAATTGCTGCGTCACTTCCGTTTTGCCGACCCCAGTTGGGCCCGCAAATAAAAAACTACCAATCGGCTTTTGTTCATCTTTTAAACCTGAGCGCGCTAGGCGGATCGCCGCAGTCAGGGTGTCTATAGCTGGGTTTTGGCCAAACACCACCATTTTAAGATTACGCTCTAAATTTTTCAGCACTTCTTTATCCGAGCTAGAAACAGACTTTTCTGGGATACGAGCCATTTTGGCAATAATTTGCTCAACATCCGCAACGTTAATCGTCTTTTTACGTCGGCTGACTGGCTGCAATCTCTGGTTAGCCCCCGCCTCGTCGATAACATCAATCGCCTTATCTGGTAACCTGCGCTCGTTAATATAACGGGCAGATAATTCAGCTGCCGCACGAATGGCTTTTTGCGTATAACGCACGCTGTGGTGTGTTTCGTATCGCGTTTTTAACCCCATTAAAATTCGGGTCGTGTCCTCAACCGATGGCTCACTCACATCTACTTTTTGGAATCGACGCACGAGCGCTCTATCTTTTTCAAAGATACCTTGAAACTCCTGATAGGTGGTTGAGCCAATACACTTGAGTTTACCGCCCGATAACAAAGGTTTTAATAAATTAGATGCATCCATCACACCGCCAGACGCAGCACCTGCACCTATAATAGTATGTATTTCATCAATAAATAAAATTGAGTGAGGGTCTTTTTCAAGCTCTTTTAACAAGGCTTTAAAACGCTTTTCAAAATCGCCTCGGTACTTAGTCCCTGCTAATAAAGCCCCCATATCCAACGAATAAATTGTCGCTTCGGCAATCACTTCGGGCACTTCTTTTTTAATTATTCTATAGGCTAACCCTTCGGCAATAGCCGTCTTACCAACGCCTGCTTCACCAACTAGTAAAGGGTTATTTTTACGACGACGACACAATACTTGAATGGTGCGTTCCACTTCTTTTTCGCGACCGATCAGAGGGTCTATTTTACCCAATTCAGCTTCACGATTCAGATTAAGCGCAAAGGACGCAAGCATGTTGCCTTTTTCGTTTGTTTCACCTTCATCTTGCTCAAAGCTCGACTCTTCAGAGCCGTCTGATTGTTCAGATTCGTGTTTTTTGATGCCATGCGAAATAAAGTTAACAATATCTAACCTTGATATATCCATCTTTTTAAGCAGATAAACGGCTTGCGACTCTTGTTCACTAAATATGGCAACTAATACATTCGCCCCAGTAACTTCGGTTTTACCCGAAGACTGCACATGAAAAACGGCACGCTGTAAAACCCGCTGAAAGCCAAGCGTTGGTTGTGTTTCTCTCTCATCATCTTCTTGCGGGATCACAGGTGTGGTTTCGTTGATAAAATTGCTCAACTCTTGCTCAATTGATTGCAATTCAGCACCACAGGCCTGTAAAGCTTCAATTGCTGCTGGGTTACGCAGCAATGCTAACAACAGGTGTTCAACAGTCATAAACTCATGACGTCGCTGACGAGCGTCCCTGAACGCATCATTTAAAGTCGTTTCTAAATCTTTATTCAGCATAGGAACTCCACAGGCTAGTTAAAACGGAATATTCAGGCTTGCTCCATGGTACACATTAGCGGATGTTGATTATCTCTCGCGTAACGGTTCACCTGAGCAACTTTAGTCTCTGCAATGCCATACGGATACACACCACAGATCCCTTTTCCTTCATAATGAACTGTCAACATGATTTGTGTTGCAGCTTCACTGTCTTTATTAAAAAACTTCATTAAAACGTCGATCACAAAATCCATCGGTGTATAGTCATCATTATTTAATACCACTTTGTACAGCGGCGGGGATTTGAGCTTTTTAGCTTCAATATCTTTAACGGCTTCGTAATCATTAAACAGATCTGAGTCTTCTTTACTCATAATTCAATATAGCTCGCGAATTAATTCTGTGCACTAAATTATTTTAAACTACTATACCTTAGCAATATGTTAATTCCGATAAAAAAGGGTAAAAACGCACACTTTTCATGACCAATGCAAGATTTTTTATAATAACACTTGACTATTCGGCTAAATTATCTACAGTTTAACATGTAGTCATTATGGATGATTTCAAGTAGTACATGTTTGATGACTCATTTTTCGTTTTTTCATTTTTCGATTTTTCAAAGTATAGAAGGAAGTTGCAGTATGGCTACTGGTAAAGTTAAATGGTTCAATAATGCTAAAGGTTTTGGTTTTATCGTACCTGAAGATAGAGAAGAAGATGTTTTTGCGCATTATTCAACAATTAACATGGATGGTTACCGGACTTTAAAAGCGGGTCAAGAGGTTGAGTTTGAGCTTGAAGAGGGCCCAAAAGGATTACATGCGACTAATATCAAAGTACCCAATATGGTTAAGTAAAATTTTTTAATCTTACTTACAACAAAAAAAGCAGCTTAGCTGCTTTTTTTGATCCCAGCTTTTAGTTATTAATGGCTTACGCGTACAAACTCAACTATTTTATTATTTTCATCAATTAATAAACGAAACCTTCCGCGTATTCCCAGCGCATCAATGTGGTTGCGAATTCGACTAACAGGAAGCTGAACTCTTACCCCTTCTTCACTTATTAATACAGCATGCTGAACCTGACCATAATAGATTGCAAGGCAATCACTGTAGCTCATCCTTAAGCTAAAATAATATTCTTTCATATTCGCCTTAATTAAGATGCCAGCGACTTTGAAATCTTTTCGTACAAGTCTGAACTCAGCCCATCTAATGCAGACAGTCTTTGTAATTCACTTTTAATTAGCGTTTGTCGACCAAGATCAAGTTTGTGATACTGAATGAGCGGTGTGATCATACGAGCCGCTACTTGTGGGTTAATTGCATTAAGTTTTTCAATAGCGCGTGAGACTAATTGATAACCTCGACCGTCCGACCGATGAAATTGTGCATGGTTAAACATTGCAAACTGCCCGAACAGTGCACGGACCTTATTTGGATTATTCCAATTAAAATCAGGGTGTGATTGCAATTTTTCGATGTTCGTAAAAATCTCATCTGTATCTTGTTTGGCTTGCAGTGCAAACCATTTATCCATCACTAAAGAGTCTCCGCGCCACGATTGATCAAAGTCGTCCATCAACTGCTTGAAGACATTTTTATCGCTAACGCCTGCTGCTTGCAAAATAGACAAGCGGTCGGTCATATTGTCAGCGCCTTGATAAAATTCGCCTAGCTGCTCCCCAATATCAGCATAATTAGCCATTGCCAATAGTTTTAAAGATGCACCCCAAAGAGATCTTCGTGCGATCTCACTTGCATTATACTGATAGTCAGTTGGGGTTGCTTGTTGCCACACTCGATAGAGGCTATCTCCAATTTGATCAACCAAATAAACTTGCAGCGACTGGCGAGCACGAATTATTTTTTGGGGATTTACTTGCTCAAAATACTCAAGCAACGAAGAAAAACTCGGCACGGTTAAAATTTCAGCTAACAAAGCCTTGTCTAACGACTCATCAGCCAACAGTGCACGGAGTACTTGTGCGATTTCTACTGGGTATTCAGTCAACTCACCTTTGACATCTTGACATAGATACTTAATATATAGGTTTTGCATTAGCTCCCATTTTGCATAATCACTCGTCTCTGCGGGGATCAAGCAACTGAGCTCAGCATCAGAGTACTGATAATTCAGCTTCACTGGCGCACTGAAGTCTCTTAACAAACTAAAATAAACAGGTTGCTTGCATGCAAAAGTAAAACTCTGTTCGGCTTGAGTTAAATTAAGTACCTGTTCGGCCCCACCCGTTAGCTCGGCAGGCTGCCCATCTTGATAATAAAAGGCAATTTTAACCGGTATATGAAGTGGCGCTTTATCCACTTGATCAAAAGTTGCGTGAGTCATTTGCTGCAACGTCAGCGTTAATGTTTGAGCGACTTGATTATATTCACTGGATACGCTGACCACCGGGGTTCCACTTTGGCTATACCACAATCTAAACTGACTGAGATCAAGGCCAGAAGCGTCTTGCATTGCGTCAACAAAGTCATCACAAGTAACGGCTTGACCATCAAAACGTTCAAAATACAACGCCATACCTTGTTGAAATTTGTCTTCACCCAAAATTGAATGCAGCATACGGATCACTTCGGCACCTTTGTCATACACAGTCACTGTATAAAAGTTATTCATTTCTATTACAGCGTCAGGTCGGATCGGATGTGACATAGGACTCGCATCTTCGGCAAATTGGTGCTCTCGCATTATCCGTACTTGTTGAATTCGGTTAACTGCACGTGACCCCAAATCCATGCTGAACTCTTGATCACGGAATACCGTTAATCCCTCTTTCAAACTAAGTTGAAACCAATCTCGGCAGGTGACCCTATTGCCTGTCCAATTATGAAAATATTCATGACCAACGATAGATTCGATACTCAGATAATCAGCGTCTGTTGCACTCTCGCGATCGGCTAAAACACATTTTGAGTTAAAGACATTTAAACCTTTATTTTCCATCGCCCCCATATTAAAAAAGTCAACGGCAACTATCATGTAAATATCAAGATCATACTCTAGTGAAAAACGTTGCTCGTCCCAAGCCATTGCAGCTTTTAACGAAGCCATCGCATGTTCGGCGCGCCCTAAATTGCCTTTATCAACAAATAGTTCTAATTGAATATTTCGGCCACTGCGGCTATTAAAACTATCTTGTAAAACATCAAAATCACCTGCAACTAGCGCAAATAAATAACAAGGTTTTTTAAAAGGATCAACCCAGGTCACTTTTGTTAACCCTGATGGCAAAGTTTCTTCAGCGACTTTATTTCCATTCGATAACAAATGCGGATACATACTTTTATCCGCAATAATATGCGTTGTAAAAGCGCCTAAAACATCAGGACGGTCTTGAAAGTAGGTAATGCGGCGAAAACCTTGTGCTTCGCATTGAGTGCAGTAGGCTCCGCCTGACAAATAAAGACCTTCTAATGCCGTATTATTTACAGGATCGATTAAACTTTCGGTCGTTAATACAAATTGCTCGGGTAAATCAGTTAACGTTAGTGTTTCGTTAGTAATTTGGTATTCAGATGCTGTTAATTGGCGGCCATCCAGCTCAACTCTTTCAAGTTGTTGGTGTTCGCCATTCAACACCAATTTGTTTGCACCTGCTTCTGCGCGGTAATACTCAGTGGTATTTATTACCTTTGTATTTTCTCCATCAAGATAAAAAGTTAACACTACGTTTTGCACTAAAAACTCAGGTTTTTTGTAATCTTTTAAATATTGTGCGGATGCGTGCTCTGTTTTCATAAAAACCTCAAATAAGACAAGACCAGATGTGCCCAGTTGAAGTTAGAGCACACCGATTAAATTTAGAAATACCAATAAGATGATTAGCGGGCAAATAAATTGCAATAATACACGCAGGACAGTCAGTTGTTTAGTATTGATATTCAATTCACCATTCAGCCTATCTGCTGCGACTTTCCAACCGACAAATAAAGAGATGAAAAAACCTCCGAGTGGCAACATCACATTTGCAGTCAATGAATCTATCCATTCAAAGAGACTATGGCTGGTTCCGAATAAGGCGAGTCGGGTCCAATCGTGACCAACAAACGAAAAAATACTCAATAAACTCAACAGCCATAGGCCAAAACCCGCTGCTATCGCAGCTTGCACTCGGCTAAAGCCTTTTGACTCTATAAGCCAGGCAACACTAGATTCAATCAAAGCTATCGCTGAGGTGAAAGCGGCAAATACCAACATAATAAAAAATAGACTGCCTAGAAGACGCCCGCCAGGCATTTGTCCAAACGCTAACGGCAAGGTCTGAAAAATCAAACCTGGTCCTGCCCCGGGCTCTAATTGAAAAGCAAATACAATCGGGAAAATGGCTAAACCCGCCAATAATGCAACACAAGTGTCAGCAATAGCGATCCAAATTGAGGATTTAATAATTGAGGTATTTTTAGGTAAATACGCACCATACATGATCATAATGCCAGATGCCAAACTTAAGCTGAAGAAAGAATGGCCAAGTGCCGTTAGCACACTTTCCGTTGTCAATTTATCAAAGTCGGCGGCAAACATAAAATTAAAAGCCGCTGTAAAATCTCCGTAAACCGCTGAATAACCGACAATAAATAGTAATAATACTAACATGCCAGGCATCATAAAACGGGTCGCTTTTTCGAGCCCGTTTTGAACCCCTTTTGCAACAACAACCACTGTCACTATTAAAACAATACTGGTCCACGAAAGTAATTGAACTGGTGAGCTGACAAAAAGTTCAAACGTATCTTGCAAATATGCTGGGCTGGCACCGGCAAACCCTCCCCCGGCAGCTTTAAATACATACGCCAAGGCCCAACCTGCAACCACAGCATAAAAAGACAGTATCAGGTAACCCGCTATTACTCCCATAGCACCGACAAACCGCCAAGCAGGCGCAGATTTATTTTCTTGCACAACTCGGGCCACTGAGCGCATTGGACTTTGTCGTCCTTGTTTGCCCAAATAAACTTCAGCGATCATAACGGGTACACCAATTATCGCAATACAAGCTAAATAGACTAATACAAAAGCACCGCCACCATTTTCCCCCATAATGTAAGGAAACTTCCAAATATTTCCAAGGCCCACGGCTGCCCCAGTTGCAGCTAGGACGTAGGTCAGACGATTAGACCATTGCCCATGAACAACCTGTGAAGGTTTGCAAGACATATGAGGCTCCTGTATTGAGTTATTTTTTTACGATACGCGTATCCAGTTTAAGGTAGTCAAACATAATGTTAGCTGTTTCTTGTAAAAATACATCTTTGCCTTCAATATCTTCAGGGATGTCTTCTACCGATTCGACTTTTTCTTTACCTGCTCTTAAAAGTCTCTCATTCGCCCGTTGTAGACGTTTTAGTTTAGCTTCATCACGTTCGGCCAAACGAACTTTTTCGTTCAATGATTCATATTTTTTGTCTTTATTCTTTTTGTATTCTTCAATGTCTTCAAAAATATATTTAAATTCAGGGCTCTGTTTAATACGAGCTTGGTGCCTTTCAGTGAGTGTCTGAATAACACGCTCATCCACTAAGTCTACCGAGTCGTAGCGTGCGCTTGGGATTTTATCCCATGGCAAGGCGTTTTCTTCTTTTGCTTCGCCCCACTCGGCAGGATCGATAGCTGTTGGCATTAAAATATCAGGTACAACGCCTTTATTCTGCGTACTTCCACCATTGATACGGTAAAATTTAGCAAACGTATATTGAATATGGCCTAAAGGTTTATCTAATAAATCAAAACGTTTTTCCAATGCTCTGTGTTGCTGCACTGTGCCCTTACCGAAAGTTTGCTCACCAACGATCAAACCGCGTTGGTAATCTTGAATTGCTGCCGAAAAAATTTCAGATGCGGAAGCGCTGTATCGATCAACCATCACCAAAAGCGGTCCTGAATAGGCTACTCCAGTATCTCTATCATCCTGAACATTGATTCGATTACCGACACTGCGTACTTGCACTACAGGCCCATGGTCAATGAATAAACCGGTTAACGCAATAGACTCAGGTAACGATCCCCCACCATTGCCCCGTAAGTCGATAATAATACCTTCGACCTGTTCAGTTTTAAGTTCAGCGAGGTGTTTAGCCACATCTTGACTCATGCCGGCATAAAAACTCGGGATTTCAATCACACCAACTTTGCGTCCTTGATATGGCCCTTGTTCTGGAGTGAATACCTCGTAAGTCGCAGCCCTATCTTCGAGCTTGATTTTGTCCCGAGTTAATACAACGACTTCTGGTTTTTTATCTGCCGAGTCGCCTTTCAGCAGCTGCAAACGAACCTGGGTGCCTTTAGGTCCTTTAATCAATTCAACAACATCATCTAAGCGCCAACCGATGACATCTACAAACTCTTCATCTTTTTGCGCGACGCCAATAATTTTATCTTCCGGCTTAATCTGCTGAGACTTGTCGGCCGGACCACCTGGTACTAAACTTTTAATCACAGTGTAGTCATCTTCGGCATAAAGCACAGCGCCAATACCTTCAAGTGAAAGATTCATCTCCATTTCGAATCGGTCAGCGCGTCGTGGTGACAAATAGCTGGTATGCGCTTCAATCGAACGCGCAAAAGCATTCATAACAGCCTGAAAAACATCTTCACTTTGAGATTGAGCTAGACGTTTAATCGCCGTTGTATAACGCTTTTGTAAAAGCTCTTTAATCTTAGGCCATTCTTTATCTGCTAGTTTTAGGTTTAATGCGTCGTATTTAACTCTATGCGCCCAATAGTCTTTTAACTCATCAACACTTTTAGCCCAGTCGGCCTCTTCTCTGTCATAATAATACTTGTCATCAGTGTCGAATTTAAGTTCTGTATTTAAAACGCTTAACGCATACTCGTACATCTGCTTGCGGCGTTGCAGATTTAATTCGTACATGTCGTAAACAAAACCTAACTCGCCGCGATAAAAAGCTTCGTCAAAATCATTTTGATGTTCGGACATTTGATCGATATCAGACTGCAAAAAGAACTGTTTATTATAATCTAACTGATCAATATACCGCTGAAACACTTTTTGCGAAAAACTGTTATCAACGGCAAAACGTTTGTAATGCTGACGCGTAAACAATTGATAAATCCTTTTGCTTGCCAATGCATGTTGAGCTTCCTGATGCAGTTCAGGTAACTCTAGCGTTTTATCATCTGAGCTGGTTTCTGCCAGACCGGTTAAACTAAAAGATAATAAAAACGTCAGCAATAGGCTGCGCTTAAGCATTCTCATACGAATCACTCCGAAATCAGATTTTGGTACTTACCACTATTATTGCGTAAGTCACCGAAATATTAGGATAAATTTTTGCGCTCGGTTTTCACCGTCATACCGGTTGGTGTCTCTACCACCACATCGTCACCATTGACTTCACGTATAGTACATTTAACTGGTGATTGACCGAGACGAATATAGGCCTGCATACCTGGGCTTAAGTTCCCTTCAATTGGCGGTCTCTTTTTAGCCTGAGGTTTTGTTTTATTAGCGCTTGGGTTTGCAGGGTTAGATGTTTTAACACGCCCTGCTACTTTTGCACGGCCACTTTTTTTGTCCGTCTGTGTTTTTTGTTTACGGCGCTCTGCAAATTTTTGTTTACTTTGTTTCAACTGCTCAGCGGCATAATCAGCGTGCTCTTTTTCGATTTTACCAGCTTCGTTGCCTTCTAAATCAACTCGGATTGCATCTGTTTTGATACTTTGTAGATAACGCCAACTCGAAGTATATCGGCGTAGTGCCGCTCTCAGTCCGGTTCTGGAGACAGGAGCCTGATCATCTAAGCGCGCAACCATGTCTTTAAAAATGCCAATTTTTAAAGGTTTTGCTGGCCCCTTTAATGAAAAACAGTTCGGGTATTCTTTCGCAAGATAAGCAATAATATCTTCGTTTTTAGTCAATTTTTCTGGTTCAGCCGATGCTGAACGCTCTGTATTTGTATCCATGTGTGCGTTACTTTCTACTGTGTTATCTGTTGTGTTTTGAGTTGAGTCTTGCATTAAATTTTTACCATATTATGAGTTGGTTTGAAGCGCTATAAAGTTTTCAACCCAAAGCATCATTTCGTTTTCATCTTCAAATTCGGTTAAATATTCGTCTGCTGCTAGGCTGAACCAAAGCGACTCGAGCCAAGCATTTAATTCAGCCGCGGCAATTTCATCATCTGCCGTTTGATATAACAGATGAACTATCTGATTATAATTATCGGCCGCTAGTTCAAAATCTTCATGTTGCTCAGCTAAATCCTGAGGATCAACTAAAAATTCGTGGATAGAGAGTGATTCTTTCAAAGTTTTAAACTACCTACCTGCAAATTCAGGTTTTATGATACACTGAATTAACAATTTTATTAATATTCTGTTTGCTAGACGCTAAGACTACCATTGCATGACCTCTTTGACAAAAGGAATGGTAAATCTGCGTTTTTTAGCTAACGATTGTTTGTCTAGTTTGTTCAAACACGCCATAATACTGGCGTTATCCTGTTGGCATCGGTTGATAATGAAACTCGCTACTTCTTCTTGCATCGGTATGCCTCTAGCTTGTGCACGCATTTTTAACATTTGCATACGCGCTTCATCACCTAAAGGTCTAACTCGCCATTTTTGGCCCCAGTTTAACCGTGATATTAAGTCTGGCAGTTCGATACCTGATTCATTGGCTGGTACACTGGCAGCAAAAATGATCTTATGCCCCTGCTCTATCACACGGTTGATCAGATCAAACAAGCCAGCTTGCCAAGTATGGTTGATTTTAAGTGTATCTACATCATCAACAACAATTAATTGGTTGTGCTCAAGGCCAAACGTAAATTCAAGTGGCATCTGTAAGAGGTAATGACTCGGTAAATACTGAGAAGTTAAACTTTTTTGTTCCGCTAGATGACATGCCGCTTGCAATAGATGTGATTTCCCGCTGCCTTTGGGGCCATATAAATAAATTATCTGTTGGCTGGCAGTGCGGGCATCAGATGCAACAAATGCCTGTAGGCTTGCCAATAAAAGTTCATTGCCTTTTCCGTAGAATAGGTCAAAGTTTGCTTCTATCTCAAATTTAAAATCTATCGTTAATTGCTGTTGTTTCAATTAAATTGGCCTTTCCAGCGATACAGGTATTCAACTTTCGGCCCTTGGTGACCAAAGCTATATTCAACTTTTTCTATTTTATTATCAAGTGACAGTGCATTTAATAAAGTGCTTTTAGCACTGCTAAGTTTAAGCTCAAATGCAACACCCTGATCACTTAATGTTTTTACACTCACCTGTTTGACCGCAGAGAGGGTTTTAAAAAATTGTTGCACACGCACAACTTCAGCGGCATTTGCTAAATTTTCAAGATGGATAACAATAGATTCGTTTTCGCCAACAGACGACTGAACACTAAATTTCCGCGCTATTTCATCACTCACCCAGTCTATCATAGCTGGCCAAAGATCGCTGAGTTGACCACGTGATAAGGTTGTTTCTATTGTAGTGTCTTGAATGCTAAAAGTCATTTGTGCAATCCAGGCGGTTGGCAAGGCCTCAGACTGAGCATTCGAGTCTTGAAATACATTTGCTAAAACGATAGCTTCTGGCTGGTACCTTTCACTCGCGCTGGCAACTGCGGAAACGAACCGGCCACGAATATCTGTCATTTCTACCGCAAGTTGATCATCAAGATCCATTAACGGCAATATAACAGGGATGCCTCTATATTCGGCTTGATGAGTTAAACGGGCTGCTGCAATTTTATCATCATAGGCAATAATACGTCGGTTTTTGTCATCATTTAATACTATCCACCATAAGGATTCAGGTCGACGAGTCCCCCAAAGTTTTACACCTCGAGTTTGTAAAGTTTGGTTTATCAGTGTTTCGTTAAATCTGGCTTCTAATAAAAGTTGGTTATTTTTAGTCACAAAACTATATTGATGCAGATATTGGGTCGGCTGATTAATAATATCTGCAACGCTTGGATTACTCGCAATGCCCAGATCCCCCGTCACCTTGACTAACACTTCTTTAATTGCACTTTGATAAGCACTTTGACGATCCTGGTAACTTTGCCCTTCGACACTGATTTGACTGTTATAGAGATCTCGCATTTCTACGGCCGCAAGGCGGGTGCTCGATAAACATAATATTACCAACCAAAAAAAGTCACTATACTTAAATCTCATCTCTGCTCAAATTTTCCTTGCAAGGGTATTTTAGTTTTCGTGACTCAGTATAAAGCTTGTTGCGACAAATAAAAACGATCAACTTTCTTTAAAATGTGAAGTTGCGTATAATCTGCGCCAATCTATACAGTTCTTTTACATGACAGGGTAAGCTATGCAACCAATGCTGACAATTGCCGTGCGCGCAGCACGCAAAGCCGGCCACGTGATCGCACGTGGATTTTCCGAACTTGACCGAGTAACAGTAAATAATAAAGCCGACAATGATTTTGTCACAAATATCGATAAAGAAGCCGAAACTGCAATTATCGAAACCATTCGTCAATCTTATCCCGACCATTCTTTTATCGGTGAAGAAGGCGGCCAGCAAAATGGTAAAAACCAGGATTATATTTGGGTGATAGATCCCCTTGATGGCACTACTAATTTTGCACGTGGTTTGCCGCATTTTGCCGTATCCATTGCCTTACGCGTTAAAGGCCGCACTGAAGTTGGCGTGGTTTATGACCCAATTCGAGACGAACTCTTTTCTGCGGTTCGTGGTTCAGGAGCCCAATTAAATGGCTACCGTATTCGTGTTGGTAGTAAAAAAGATTTTAACGAAACATTGTTAGCAACCGGTTTTCCATTTAAACAAAAACATCAATTTGAAACTTATAGCAAAACCTTCGAAGCCTTTTTCAGAGTTGGTGGTGATGTTCGCCGAGCAGGCGCTGCAGCCCTTGATTTAGCCTATCTGGCTGCTGGCCGATTTGATTTGTTTTGGGAAATGGGTCTTAAGCCTTGGGATATTGCTGCGGGTGATTTGATTATCCGTGAAGCTGGCGGGGTTGTTTGTGATTTTGCTGGTGGCCATGAATATCTGCATTCAGGCAATATCATAGCAGCTAACCCTAAACTACTCGCACAAGGTCTAAAAATCATACACCCTTTGTTACCTGCTGAACTGAAAAAATAATTCGTTAACGCCGCTCAAATGCCTATTGGAGCGGCTTCACTTGCCCTAACGCGTTCACATTGTTAGATATCGCTAATATGGCAATGTTTTGCTATAGTCCTGAAAGTCAAATATTTAATAAACAAAGGACTCGAGTGAACAAGCTTTTTATTATTTTGATGTTATTTGCAGTTAGTATCAGCAGCAGGGGCCAAGCAGAAACCCTCTCAAATACAGCTGACTCGCTACTAAAAACTTATCAAAATTCGGTTTTTCAAGTTCAGTTAATCGAAACCCAAAGTGGCAAAAAATCAGCGATTGGTTCCGCTTTTTTAATAGCTGACAACCAGGTTGTGACTAATTTTCATGTCGTATCCGCTTGGGTGCATAACCCTAAACTCTATCATATAGAAATCATCCATCAGCAGCATGGTATCATTAAAGTAAGTTTGCAAAATTTTGATGTGATCAATGATCTTGCTGTTTTGACAGCCGATAAAAACCTTTCTAGCAGAACTTTCGCACTTGCAGATGTGTTGCCAGATCAAGGTGATAAAGTATTTTCAATCGGTAATCCTCACGACTATGGCATGATGGTGATCCCTGGCACTTACAATGGCATCACGGCAAATAGTTTTTACCAAAGAGTGAATTTTACTGGCTCTATCAATCCCGGAATGTCGGGCGGTCCGGCAATTAATGAAGCGGGCCACATTATTGGGGTAAACGTCGCCACAGCCGGTAATCAAATGGGTTTTTTGGTTCCATTAACCCACCTACAGACTCTATTAAAGTCAACATCTGTACCTTTAAAACATTCAGCGTTGAAAGGTAAAATTGAACAACAATTGCTCGCTAGTCAAAACCGTTTTTTTGGTGAGATTTTGGCTACACAATGGCAAACTTCTCAACTTGGGCGACACCAAATAGTGACAGAATTAACCCCTTATGTACGCTGTTGGGGTTATTCAAATAGTGACAAAAAAGACGCTTTGTTTGAGGCGAGTGAAGTCAATTGCAGAAGCCAAGAGCAAATTTTTATCAACCCAAAGCTGCGCACTGGCAATATAGAAATAGAATATAGTTATATCAAACAAGATTCACTCAATAGCTTTCAATTTTCTCAGTTACTTAAAGCCTCTTTTAGTGGTGTCGCGCCCGGCAATGCGGCTGGCAAAACAGATGTCAGCAATTATCATTGCCAGCAAGATATCATTACCCCGCCACCAGAGGGCTATCAAAAGTCACTATATTGTGTGCGTAGTTATAAAAAATACCCACAATTATTTGACGTTTTATATTTAGCTGTCAGTCATAGCAGTAACAACCAGGATGCGCTACTGTCTCATTACACTCTAGCTGGTGTCAGTCAACCAAATGCAAAGCGTTTTTTACGTCGATTTATTGAGGTGGTCAAATGAGCTTTGTTATCCAAGTATTTAATCGCTCTGACCGCGTTATCGCCGAGCATAAATTTACCCAAAAACCAGTTACAATTGGACGTGGATTTAATAATGATTTAAGGCTAACCGATCCCCATATTTCTGCGGAACATGCCAGAATTGACCTAGACGCAAACGGACAGCTATATATCCAAGATCTAAACTCGTTAAATAAAACGAAAGACTGTTTTGGTGGCCAAGTTAGCCGTAATATAATTAAAAGTGGAGACGACTTTTATTTAGCCAATACGCGTATAAGGGTGCTGTCATTAAACCACACGGTCGCCCCAGCAATAAAACTTTCAGCATTAGAACCGCTTGCAGAACGTCTCACGAGTAAAAAATTAACAGTTTTTTTATTTAGTCTATTTCTGGTTGGTTTTGTATTGCTTGGTTATTTTAATCAGTTCGAGAAATTTGAGCTTAAAAAGCTCTTCAATCCAGCGGTGCAACTCACCTTGAGTGTTTTTATGTGGCCGGTCTTTTGGAGTTTACTATCGCGGTTTTTTAAACACGAGGCTAGGTTTTTTGGACATTTAAATACCCTACTATTAGCGATCTTTACCACTCAAGTGATTAGTTTTGTCACCTATTTATTGCAGTTTAATGCACTATTCACAACAGCCTGGTGGCTAGATTATATATTCAGTATTCCTTTGGTTGCTTGCACCTTATATCTAAGTTTATATTTGTTTGGTTTGACGGATAGTAGAAAACGTCTATTTCGTAGTGCCCTGTTTACTTTAATCTTTTTCACCTTAAGTGAAATTAGCCAAGGTGTGAATATACGCGACTTTTCGCCAACCCCTGAGTATACATCAGCATTTTTGCCTAGCCACTTTTTAATTAGGCCCGCGCTTGATAGCGAAGACTTTATTGAACAAAGTGAGTCACTATATTCAGCGGCACAACAAACAGCAAAAGACGAGTAATTTATGCAAACAGTCAGCCAAAAACTACATCAGATCCAGCGTCAGCTGGGCACCTTAGATTGGCAAGTTTTTAGCGTACGAACTCTGTTACTCGCCCTAATAATAAGTGTCCTTTTGACAGCGGCAAATGCTTATGTTGGTTTAATGGTTGGCTTGACTGTTTCCGCCTCTATTCCTGCAGCTGCGTTAGCCATGGCGATATTAAGCCGCAGTAGAAGTGCTGGAATTAAACAGGCAAATATGATTCAAACGAGTGCGAGTGCCGGTGAAGCACTGGCCGCTGGGGTAATTTTTACAATCCCGGCCCTTGTGATTTCGCAACATTGGGCAAGCTATAGTTTCCCCGCTATTTTTTTATTGGCGTTAAGCGGCGGTTTTTTGGGCGTTATTTTTACTATACCTCTGCGTAAAGCACTAATAGTTGAACGAGCTTTACCTTATCCAGAAGGGGTAGCCACAGCACAAATTTTAAAAGCGGGTGAGTTTGATACTCAATCAGGTTACCAGAGTTTAGGGGCACGACATTTATTACAAGCTACTGGAGTCAGTGCTTTATATAAGTTGCTGCAATCTGGATTTGGCATGTTAGCAGGATCGGTTGCATGGAATACCAGTGTGAGCCAAGGCAAACTGCCATTTTTTTTCAGCATGCAATTAAGCCCTGCTATGTTAGGTGTGGGGTATATTTTAGGGATACGAATTGCAATTTTAGTTTTTATTGGCGGCCTTATTGGTAGTTTATTCGGGATCCCAATCAACTGGCTACTTCGAGCTGAACAAATTGCACCACAAATCACAGGCTTAAGCGCCAATACCGATTTAAGTCAACTAAGTCAGTTAAAATTAAGTGAAATTAACCAGTTTATTTGGCAAGAGAACCGCCGTATCGGGGTTGGTGCCTTATTAGTTGGAGGTATTTGGTCATTAATCGAAATAATTAAACCTGTACTGATTAGCGTTAAAACCAACTTAAACTCCTTTAAAAATTGGCAGCGCTTAGCCCCTAATGAAGCGTTCGATTTGCCATTGCCATTGTTATTAGCACTTGTACCACTGTTATTGTTAGCACCGGGTTATATGTTTATAAACCTACTTGGTTTGAGCTGGGAAAACCTGCTGTTAACAGGCATTTGTTTATTACTACTTGTGCTTTTTGCATTTGTTTTTGCCAGTGTTGCCGCCTATATGGCGGGTATTGTAGGCAGTTCCCATAACCCCATTTCTGGGGTCACTATTATCACAGTCGTATTGAGTGCACTGTTTTTATATCAAACCAGCTTGTATCTACCGATCGTCGCTCAGTTAGGCCCAGCCTTGGTATTATTTTTAGCTGCTGTGATCTGTTCGGCCGCTGCAATTTCCGGCGATAATATGCAAGACTTAAAATGTGGTTCATTAATTGGTGCACTGCCATGGCAACAGCAAATATTTCAATTATTTGGTGTCACCATTGCCGCTTTAATATTGCCATTTATATTGTACTTACTCGACGCAAGTTATGGTATTGGTCGGCCGCTTACCAGCGGCGGGCAGTATTTACCCGCACCTCAGGCCGCCCTAATGGCTGATTTAGCAACCAGTGTATTTGACGATAGTTTGGTTTGGTCTTTTGTTTATTTAGGCGCCGCTATTGCTGTCGTATTTATTATCGTTGACCAAATCTGTCGACTGTTAAACATAAAACAAAGATTCCATGTTTTGGCCATTGCTATCGGTATTTATTTACCGCTCGGTCTTTCCACTGTGCTTTTGGTCGGTGCGCTCATTGCTTCGCTGGTTAAGTATAAAAGCCATCGCAACCAGCGCCAACAATCTGAGCAAGCTGGGATTTTATTAGCTTCAGGTCTGGTCACCGGAGAGGCGCTAATGGGCGTCTTGCTGGCAATTGTCGCAAGCTTTGTGATGCCGCTTGCAAGCCCGATAGAAATGGGCAGTGTGACCGGCCTCTGTGCGTTTATTTTAGTTGCTTATTACCTATATAAACGCACCCGCCGGCCCACGGCTGGATTTAAAAAGATAAACTAAATCCACTATTTAACGTAATGGCTTTAGCCGCTGATAAATTAAAATTATCGGCGGCAAGCTTTAAATAAAAGTTATCATGCCGAACGGCAGCCAAATAGCTGTTAGAGTGCCATTGATAGCCGCTTTCAAAACGCCAATTTGCCCAGTTGGCGGCAATACCAACAGCCGGAAAATAGGCGTCATTTGCAGCATACATTTCCGCCCATACCGGCAAGCCTAAGTTACCTTCTAATCTGAAGTTTAGTTGGGTTGTCATGCGCATTTGATAACGCCCATCAGGATAAGTCCCACTAAAACTTGGTTTAATAGAAAAAGTACCATCTGCATTGAACACCTGATTGCGGGTATCTAACTGACCTTGAGTTCGACCTAATTTATCAAAAGTAAACTGATTGAATAGATCGGTTAGCTGTATCTGCATTTGCCAGTTTTGATTCAACCGGTATTGCAGACTGACATCAAAACTATAGCCCTGACCTTGGGTATCCCAAGCGCCATGGCAACCAGCCACAGGAGGGTCGCTATCAGGACAGTTCTTGCGCTCTAACAGTGCATCTTCAAAATATGCATAATCGATTACGCCGGTAATATCATAACTGTCGTCAACATCTGAAACGATAAAATCACCGGCAACAGTGCCACTTTCCATATATTGCACATCCCACAGGTAGCCCATCACCTTTATATTAAGTGACTGCAACTGATACTGATAACCCAAACCTATCCCATTGGCTCGAATGTGTTTAGCTTTAAAAAATAATTCGTATATATCTTTATCAACGGGTCTTTGTTCTTTTTCTAAAAAAAATAACTGAGCGGCATCAGGGGTAAATTTAACATCATAGTCATAGCGGCTAGCAAGACTAATCAACCAATTTTGATGTTGCAGATTGAAACTAATTCGGTTATGAGTAATGGCTTCTCGGCCTCTTTCGGGTTCATCAGAATAGCTGCTCTCCTGTGCTATACGACCAATTGGTATCACCCCACCAAAAGTATTTACAACCGGCATCACTTCACTATAACTAAAAGATGACAGTTCAGTACTTAACTGCCAATTGCTTGACGAGTTATTTTCGTTTGCCATCACTTGCTTGCTTAGGCTAATCAAAAGGCAGGCCACTGCCCATTTATTCTTTTTGTTCATAAAACTTAAATACCTAAAAAAGGGGCCTGAGCCCCTTTTTTCATGCGAATTATGTGGTTAGCGACTAATACAGGGTTTCAAAGAACTCTGTATCTGTGTAATAAACCACGATTAAGTCACCTTGTTTTTCTAAGGTAGCAACCAGTTTGTCAGCGTCATTTTGATTTCGGATTTCACCCACAATATAACTCGCATCATCATCGCCTATGGTATCTGGGTATAAACCGTTTTCATCATAGGTCAATGCCAGCCCGTTGCCATTTGTGATTGAATTATGAATTGTGACGCGGCTTTCATCATCGGTATCAAAAAACAGCACTAACTGGCTATTGTTATCATCTAGCTCAGCGTTTAGTGTCACTGTATCTTTGCCAATTCTAGTCAACATCACTGTCACTTCACCCTGTGATCGTACTGATGGGTTTGCGAAAAAGCTAAGAGATGCGGTTAAATTTAACCAGTTATTGTCATCTTCTAATTCAAAATTTATGTCTAACTCATCTAAATCGTTAACCACAATAGGTTCAGGTAGGCGATGAGTTGCAGCATTTGCGATGGTTAAACCAAAGGTTGCTGCAATGGTATCTTTTGAATTGACGGTAAATTCCCCTTCAGCGGTGATACTGCTGGGTAAATACATATCGAACATTTGCTGATCGCCATCTTTATCTTGCAAGGTTAGCTGGCGGCCTTTAAGTAAACGAATGTCTAAAGCGCCGTTAAAACGAACACTGTCATTCAGTTTACCCGGAACAGCGTTTTGCATTAACTCAATTTTACCCGATAAGTCATGTTGCAGTACTTCATGTTCGGCTTCAGTTTTATGCGCGGCGCCTGCGACCGTTATGATAAATTGTCCTTGCTCTATCGTCACTTTGGTACTCCCTGCATTCAACTCGGCGGCTATCCGTGCCTCGACTTTACGACTGACGTCAGTATCGCTCGCTTTTGGCAGTTGAATGCCAGTTTCACCAATTAAAGTGACACCATCTTGTGCTAGGTTGACAATAAAGCTGGCTTCATCGTTGGCTAGTTCGTTGATCTCTATGACACCAGTAATAGAGTCGTCATAGACAGCTATATCTTGACTGTTGAACTGACGTTTGTCGGTTTTACCTTCATCAATATCGGTAAAAATTTGATTCAATAGATTAACCACATCACCAATCATTTTAAGATTGGTTAACTCTTCTTCAAACACTGGCGCGGCAACATCTAAAGTGTTAAATAAATCTTCGGTATCATTTGCGAGATCTCGAGGCAATTCAAATTTATCCGGAAATAAATAAGCGCCCCAAGTTCGCACGTCCTCAATCATTTCGCGTGCTGCATTCGTTTGATCATTACTATCAATTTGCACCGTAACCAAAGCTTCTTCGATAATGCCAGAATCTGTAGTGACCCTGTATTTAACCGAGTCACTGCCACTTGCATCACCAATTGGGCGATAGCTGAGCAGACCCGCTGAGGTCACACTAAGCTGCCCCTTTTCGGTGGTTAAACTGGTCACCTCGGTGTCACCATCCAGCAAGGTAACCGAGCCAACTGGACCACTAAACTTATCGTTTTCTAAAAGATTAATATCAGCAGTAACATATTGATTAAGCGTTAAACTATCGTCTATCGCATCGGTAACTGGATTAATGGTATACGCAAATGTCCCTGCTTCAGTTTCGCCAGTACCTTCAACGGTCACGGTATAAACCAAAGTATCAGTACCATTATAATCTGCAGCCGGTTGATAGCGAATTTGGTTATCGCTGGTCACAGTGGCTTGGCCGTGCTGAGGTAAGCTTGTTATTGAAACACTCGCGATGCTATCGGCTGCATGGCTGCCAATACTCCGAGTATCTGAATCGTCTTCATCAATGGTGATATCTGCATCAAGCGTATCACGCACAGGAGTAACGGTAATATTAACCACTTCACTACGGGTTTGACCCAACGCAGACACTGAATATGTAAAAGTATCAGTGCCATTAAAGTCTGGATTTGGCGTATAGGTGATTTTACCATCGGCAATCACAGCTTGACCATGCCCAGCTTGAGATACTTGAGTTAACTGAACAGCAGCTGTATCTGTATCCGCATTTTTGATCCTTAAAGTATCATTCGCAGTTGGATCAAAAGTAATAGCACCGTCTTCCTCTACCGTTTTATTATCCACTAAAAGGCGGCCCACTAATACAGGTCCTGTGACCGGTACACCAATCTCACTTGGATCTAATGCTTCACCGCTGCGTCCATCAGCTTGGCCCGCTTCAATCAGCTCATTGATTTCGCTGATGGTCGCTGAAACTATATTATTGACAGCTTGGCTTAACTCAATTTTATTTTGAAATACTTGATTAATTTCAGCCACTGCCGCCTGTTTCTCTGTATCTGATAAATCAGATTCGTTCACCATATTGACCAACAACTGGGCCAGTTTGTCGTTTAGTTCTTTTATTAGGTCAACCGTTTCTTTTAATGTTAATCGCTGCTCATCATCACTCCCTGTGATTCGAACTTTGATCGTGCCCATATTATCCGCAATATCTTGACTGGACGACTGCATAAATAAATTAAAATCTGTACTTGCAAAAGCTTTTGCCGCAACAACAGAACCCAATAAAGCGGCTTGGTATGACTCTATTTCATCAAGTGTTTTGATCGACTCAATATCCGTTAAATCGATTACCGGAAGCTGGGTGGCATCTATCCCCTCACCTAAACCAAAAATCTCAGCAACTTTAGAGTTTACAGCAGCAATAACATGGCTGACGTCTAAACTCGGTGCTGCATCGATAGTTTCAACGGCTAATTTAGCAGCAATATTGGTTAAAATATTCACATTATTGCTTAAAACCGCTTTGTCTTCGCCGTCTTCGTGCGTCAACATACTAATAGCCGCCAAACTAAATCCAGATGGTACCGCAACCTCATCCCCAAATTGACTGTCACCGCCACACCCAGCAACCACATCACAAGCCATTAGAGTGCCATCAACTGCCGAGACTTGGATATAAATAGGACCTTCGTAAGCTTCCATGATTTGCAACATAAAGCTGCCATCATCATTTGTTTTAACCGTTACAGGCTCGGTTTGTAATGCTTCACCTTTGTTTCCATCAGCGGATAGTTTATACACACTCACCACTGCATTTTTTAATATGCCTTTGACCGCTGTACCACTTATCTCAGCTGTTGCCACTGGCGTTGGCGTTGGCGTTGGCGTCGGCGTAGGTGTCGGTGTTGGAGTCGGTGTCGGAGTCGGAGTCGGCTCGACAAATTTTGGATCATCTGAGCCAATAAAGTTACATGCAGACAATGCCCCCGTGGCTAAACACATGAGTAGGCTTGTTTTAATTTGACTTGCTACTTTCATTGTAAATATCCTAATAACCTAATTAATAACAACTAACGAAGTTAGCTGAGTGAGCTTTGTCATGCATGCTAACTGAACAAGGTTGCAATTGGGTTAAACATTCATGTCAGTGATTGTTCATTTTAATAACACCTCAACCAGTTCACCTTTGGCTTTTGCCACTTGTTTAGGATAGCGTAAAATGAAACAATCATAACCTGTTAAGGACGTTAAGGCGCCAGAGCCTTGTTGTTTAAGAGGTTTGACCGCCGAAATAAGATTGTTTTGGTAAATAAATAGTGCGCGAATATACTCTAAGCGTATTTTTCCAGCAGATAAATCTGCAGCTAATGGCAATTGAATAATGTTTTCATTTCTGGCTTGCTGACCCGCTGCTTTTAGCAAGCCAGCTAAAGCCAATTGCTGAAAAGTCACCGCAGCCGATACGGGATTCCCAGGCAAACCAAAAAATAACGCCTCGCCAATCTGGCCAAAAGTAAAAGGCTTGCCGGGTTTGATGGCTACTTTATAAAAGTTCACTTGCCCTATTTGCTCAAGTACTTGGCCAGTATAGTCAGCGTCCCCGACTGAGACACCACCCGAGCTAACGATAGCGTCACATTCGGCGGCGGCCAATTGCAACACTGCACTTAATCGTTCTGGGTTATCCTCAATACAGCCATAGTCTCTTACATCAAACCCTTGTTGCTTAAGGTAAGCCGTGAGCATAGGCCGATTGCTATCATATATTTGACCAGGCTCCAGCTTAGTGCCCACCTCTTTTAATTCGTTGCCCGTGGTCACAACAGCGACAGTTAAAGGTTTAAATACTTTGACTGTTTCAACACCCGCTGCGACCATTAATGCGATATCTTGGGGTTGAATTTTGTGTCCACCAGTAAATAACACTTGTTCTTGAAGAAAGTCTTCACCGCGACATCGAATGTTATTGCCACTAGGGACAGCCTCTTTTAAATAAATGTTTTCTCCATCGACCGAGACTTTCTCTTGCATCACAACTGCATAACTTCCGCTCGGGACTTGAGCGCCGGTCATAATTCTGGCACATTGCCCTGCCTGTAATTGAATATTTGTGTTTTGTCCTGCATAAACTGTAACAATACAGTGGTATCCTCCGTCAGCATTGGCTTTTTTGGCCAACGCATAGCCATCCATGGCTGAGTTATCGTACGGTGGGTTATCCGTTTTAGCATAAACAGATTCAGCTAATATTTGGTTAAGGCTATCAATAACAGCCAGTGTTCGGGTCGCAGCTTTCGTTGAGATTGCCGCCAGCATTTGCTGTTTAGCGACTGAAATTTCAGTCATTGACGTATTGTTATTGCGCATTAGGTTCTCTCTTGTCATCTAATTGAGTAAAAACAAAAAGTAGTAGTCGGACAAAATAAAAATATGAATATTCTTGCAAATGTATCGATAAAAAATCGAACGTATCTAAATATGCTGGTGACTTTTTTGGGCATATTGTCACTGATTAGTGTTCTGTTATTTGAGTTTAACGCGCTGCTCAGATTAAATAAAACGCTAACTGAAATTGCTGGCCTCGAAGCCAAAGTTAATCAGCTTAGAAACTACGAAAATACTTTTTTGATGGAAAAAGATTTAGCTGCTAGCAAGCACTTTGCTGATCAACAGACACAATTGCAGCAAAGTGTAGCTGAAATTGACAGCGCATTAGCTGAGTTTTCGATCACTAGATTACCATTAGATTATTTTGCTCAGCAAACTTCAGAGTACCAGCAACTTTTTAATCAGGTGGTTCTTAAACAGCAGCAAATAGGACTGAATCCTACTTCCGGTCATTATGGCGAATTACGTGCAGCGGTTCATACCGCAGAGGATAAAGTGACAGCGCTTTCTGAATACCAATTGCTCAGTCTTATGTTACAGCTAAGACGTGCCGAAAAAGACTTTATGTTACGGTTAGACAGAAAATACCTCGATAGATTCTACAATATCATGCAAGAATTTCGTAATACCTTAGCCGTTCAGGTCGTTGATGCCTCTGAGCGACAAGATATTGATCAATCGATGCAAGTATACCAAAACAACTTTGAAAATCTGGTTAAAGCACAAACGCTCTTAGGACTTTCGATGCAATCGGGTCTACTTGGTGATATGAGCAAAGTCTATCAAAAAACCCAGCTAAGCTTACATGAACTCATTGCTAAAACAGAAACGGCTATTGCTGAAAAACATCAAACAACCTTAAAAACTGCAATTAGCATGTCTTTATTGGTGGCTTTGGTGATCATGCTACTCGGCTTTTATTTTTCTCGCCACATTGTGCGCCCCATCAATCAGTTGTGTGAGACTATTAGCCGCATCAAAGCCCAAAACGATTTAACACTTAGGATTGAGCTAAACGGTAATAACGAAATTAGCTATCTAGCACAGAGATTTAACGAGTTGCAAAACGACTTTTTAACGGCTATCCGCAGCATCCATGGCTCAACAGATGAACTGAGAACAGCTGCGGAGCAATTAAATGAAATGACTCAGCAAACTCAAAACTCAACGGATAGTCAACAAGCCGAAGCAGATCAGGCTGCGACCGCCACCGACCAACTGCAATCTACAGTGGCAGAGATTGCTCGGAATACGGACCTTGCCGCCAATAACGCCAATACAACGGCTAACCTTGCAAATGAAGGCAAAAAACAAGTAGCACTAACAGTTGGTATGATCAGCTCGCTAGCCGACAAACTAAATTCTGCGAACGGTGAAATTAAGAGTCTCGAAGAAGATAGTCGCACCATAGGGACGGTATTAGAAGTGATTCGGGGCATTGCAGAGCAAACCAACTTATTGGCGTTAAATGCAGCGATAGAATCAGCTCGGGCCGGTGAGCAAGGTCGTGGTTTTGCTGTGGTTGCAGATGAAGTCAGAAACTTAGCAATGCGCACACAGGAGTCAACTAAACAAATTGAGGGCAATATCGATAGTTTACAGCAACGTTGTAGCGATATTGTTGAAATGCTCAAACATTGTTTAAAAGACAGTGATGACTCGGTCAGCGAAGTGCATCAAGCCGATCAAATGCTAACGCAAATTAGCCAGGAAACCCAGTCAATATCGGATATGAATACCAGCATTGCAGCATCAATTGAAGAACAGAATACAGTCACAGGTGAGGTCAGTCGTAACGTAACGACAATTAGAGATATTGCTGTTGATATTCATCAGATGTCGAACAATAACTCAGAGATCGCAGCCACTATCGATAAAAACCTAGCCGATTTAGCCAACTCTGTCGCTAAATTTAAAGTTTCATAAATTGAATGATAACCAGCCGCTAAGACAGCGGTTGGTTATCTGGTTCATTCGACACTTCATTTATCAAACGCCGTAACCAAATATGACTCGCATCATGGTGCAATAAAGGGGACCATATCATATCCAATTTAATTTCTGGTAGCTCAAAGGGAGGCTCTAAAATCACTATGTCGTCGTTAGTCCGATAATTTAAGGTCGCTCTGCGCGGCACTGTTACCATCATTTTTTTAGCAAGAGCCAGTTGAATAGCAACATGATAATTACGGGTAAATACTCGGATTTCACGCTGTTTACCTATATTTTGCAGCTTCTCATCTACCCAACCGAGTTTAGCGACATCGGATGGATCCATCCCTAAACCAACCCCGAAGCCTGTTTTGCTCACCCAAACATGCTGACTCTGGCAGTAAGCATCTAAACCCCAATTATGGATCACTGGGTTGTCTTTATGAGTTAAACAAACAAAACTATCGGACCAGATTACTTTTTGATGAAAAGACAAAGGCAAATCATCAAAACGGTTAATCGCCATATCAATTTTGCCTTCTTCAACGTCATGAAAAGTAACGTCACTTGGGGTCATTATATCTAAGGTCACCTTAGGTGCTAGCTCTTGCAAACGAGATAACAATCTTGGTAAAAGGGTAGATGCAGCGTAATCACTCGCCATGATCCTAAATACCCTTTCACTACTGCCTGCGTGAAAGGCACCCGATGGATTTAACGCCTCTTCTAAATCTAACAAAATACGGCGAACGGTCGGCTGCAGTTTACGGGCTTTTTCTGTCGGCAGCATGCCATCAGAGGTGCGTACCAAAACAGGATCGCTCAACAACTCGCGCAAACGCTTAAGACCATTGCTCATGGCCGGCTGTGTGATACCTAATTGCTGTGCAGCTCGGGTAACGTTTTGCTCGCGAAGGAGCACATCAAGGTAAATAAGTAAATTCAGATCGATTTTAGATATATTCATAAAATAAATAGATTAGCGAAAGGGCATCGAAAGTATGAATACTACAACAATTGTGTAGATTTTCAATCTTTGTAAAAACAAAAAGCCACCTAAAGGTGGCTTTTTAACAATTAAGATTCTTCCGCGTCGTCTTTTTTATACTTAGCAGCGGTTTCTTCGACTAAAGGTTTTAACTCACCTTTTTGGAACATTTCTAAAATAATATCGCAGCCACCAATGAGTTCACCATCAATCCATAACTGAGGAAAAGTTGGCCAGTTGGCAAACTTTGGCAACTCAGTTCGGATATCGGGATTTTGCAAAATATCAACGTATGCAAAAGGCTGTCCACAGCTCATCATAGCTTGTGCAGCTTGTGCAGAAAACCCACAACTGGGTAGTTTAGGGCTTCCTTTCATATAAAGAATTATTGGATTCTCACTGATTTGTTGTTTAATTTTGTCTAAAGTTTCCATAAAAACACCTATTATGCTTACCAAATGATCAGTATTGTAAAGCATTCGGCGATGACACCCAAAAAAATCTTTTTCACTAAAAATTCACAGCAAACCTTGAATCCTGCTAATTGATCCCCAGTATGAAGTTGATAGTATAAGAGCGGGCAAACAATGCCCGGCCCACTCATTAAATTGAGTGTTTTATTTCAATGAAACGCTAGCCAAAAACGGAGAAAGACTTATGGCATTTGAATTACCAGCACTGCCTTATGAAAAAAATGCGTTAGAGCCACATATTTCAGCTGAAACGCTTGATTTTCACCATGGCAAACACCACCAAACCTATGTCACTAAATTAAATGGTTTAGTAGAAGGCACAGATTTGGCCAACAAATCATTAGAAGAAATTATCAAAACTTCGACTGGTGGTGTATTCAATAATGCAGCGCAAATCTGGAACCACACTTTCTATTGGAACTGCTTAAGCCCAAATGGTGGCGGCGAGCCGACGGGTCAAGTTGCAGAAGCTATTAACGAATCTTTTGGTTCTTTTGAAGCGTTCAAATCAGAGCTTAATGAAAAAGCAGTTAATAACTTTGGTTCTAGCTGGACTTGGTTAGTTAAAAACCCTGATGGCAAATTAGCTATCGTCAATACTTCTAACGCAGCCACCCCGTTAACTGACGAAGGAGTCAAGCCGTTATTAACAGTTGACTTGTGGGAACATGCGTACTATATCGATTACCGTAATGCTCGTCCTAAATATTTAGAAGCTTTCTGGGCATTAGTAAACTGGGATTTTGTTGCTAAAAACTTAGCATAATCAAATTCACCACCTAAAAAAGGCGCTTCTAGGCGCCTTTTATGTTTGTACTTATTTATTTGCCAATAACTTGCCTTATCCAAACTTGCCTGACTAATATTAATTTAAACATCTGTCAAAAATAACAACACCTGCACAACCCGTTTGTAAAACCGCAGCTTATTGATCCGGTTTGGGTTAGCCGCTGCTCTACCTTGGAGGCCTGTATGGGTATTTTTGAACATTACCAGCATAGATACGAGTTAAAACAAGCAGAAGAGTATTCAATTAGTGAATTTCTGAATCTCTGCAAAACCGATAAATCTGTTTATGCGAATGCCGCTGAACGTTTATTACAAGCCATTGGTGAGCCTACTATGGTAGATACCTCCCAAGTTCCTCGTTTGAGCCGCTTGTTTTCTAACCGAATCATTGCACAATATCCTGCCTTTGCAGAATTTTTTGGTATGGAAGAATCAATTGAGCAAATCGTTGCTTATTTAAAACATGCCGCACAGGGATTAGAAGAAAAAAAACAAATTCTTTATTTATTGGGTCCAGTCGGTGGTGGTAAAAGCTCACTGGCGGAAAAATTAAAAAGCCTAATGCAGGCCTGTCCTATTTATATTATTAAAGGCTCGCCGGTAAATGATCACCCACTTTGTTTATTTGATGAAGCTGAAGACGGTGAAATTTTACAACAAGAATATGGCATTCCAACCCGTTATTTAAAAACGATAATGTCACCTTGGGCACGCAAGCGTCTACACGAGTATAAAGGGGATATCAGCAAATTTAGAGTTATCAAAGTGTTCCCTAACATATTAGATCAAATAGCCATCGCAAAAACAGAACCCGGTGATGATAATAATCAGGATATTTCCACTTTGGTCGGCAAAATAGATATTCGTCGGTTAGACGAATATGCGCAACACGATCCAGATGCCTATAGCTATTCAGGGGCATTGTGCCGTGCCAACCAGGGGATTATGGAATTTGTTGAAATGTTCAAAGCACCGATAAAAGTACTCCACCCCTTACTCACGGCAACCCAAGAAGGTAATTATAATCCGACCGAGGGTATGTCAGCGCTGCCATTTGATGGCATTATTCTGGCCCACTCAAACGAGTCTGAGTGGCAAAGCTTTCGGAATAACAAAAATAATGAAGCCTTTTTAGACAGAGTTTATATTGTAAAAGTCCCCTACTGCTTACGTATTTCGGAAGAAATTAACATTTATAAAAAGTTAATCGAAAATAGCGAGTTAAAAAACGCTCACTGTGCACCGGGTACATTAGAAGCCCTAGCCCAATTTTCGGTATTGTCACGCATCATACGTCCTGAAAACTCTAGTATTTATTCAAAAATGAGGGTCTATGATGGTGAGACGTTAAAAGATACAGATCCTAAAGCTAAATCATATCAAGAGTATCGCGACTTTGCCGGCGTAGATGAAGGGATGCAGGGTTTATCCACCCGCTTTGCATTTAAGATATTATCTCGTGTATTTAACTTTGAGCATGCTGAAGTTGCAGCCAACCCAGTGCACTTATTTTATGTTTTAGAACAGCAAATTGAACGTGAGCAGTTTAACAAAGAAACAAGCGAAGCTTATCTAGAATTTTTAAAAGAATATCTGATCCCTGAATACGTGAATTTTGTTGGGAAAGAAATTCAAACCGCCTATTTAGAATCTTATTCTGAGTATGGCCAAAACATTTTTGACCGATATGTCACTTATGCTGATTTTTGGATTCAAGATCAAGAATACCGAGATCCAGAGACAGGCCAATTATTTGATCGCAGTGCGCTGAATAATGAATTAGAAAAAATTGAAAAATCAGCGGGCATCAGTAACCCTAAAGATTTTCGCAATGAAATCGTGAACTTTGTATTACGCGCGCGTGCGAACAATAACGGGCGCAACCCATTGTGGACTAGTTATGAAAAGTTGCGGACTGTGATCGAGAAAAAAATGTTTTCGAATACCGAAGATCTACTTCCTGTTATCTCATTTAATACTAAAACCTCGTCCGATGATCAGAAAAAACATGAAGATTTTGTTATTCGAATGATGGAAAAAGGCTATACCCGTAAACAAGTTAGGTTATTATCCGAATGGTATTTAAGAGTTAGAAAATCGTCTTAACGCAGGTCTGGAGGACTTATTATGAGTCATTTTATCGATCGGCGTTTAAACGGTAAAAATAAAAGTACGGTGAACCGCAGAAGGTTTTTACGCCGCTATCAACAGCAAATAAAAAAATCGTTATCTGATGTTATGAACCAGCGTAGCGTAACTGATCTAGATTCGGGTAGTGACATTAGCATACCACGGAAAGATATCAGTGAACCTGAATTTAGACTGGGATCTGGAGGTCAAAGGGATCACGTACATCCAGGAAATGACCAGTATAATGCCGGTGACCAAATTGCCCGCCCGAAACAATCTGGCAACGGCCAAGGCCGAGGCCAAGAAGCTGACAACAAAAGTGATGGCCAAGATGAGTTTGTTTTTCAATTGAGCCGTGACGAGTATCTAGATCTATTATTTGATAACTTGGCCTTACCTAATTTAAAACAAACCGATGAAAAGCAAATAGTTGATTATCAAACGTCCCGTGCCGGTTATAAAACGACGGGCACTCCATCAAATTTAGACGTCGTGCGCTCGTTTAAAAATTCACATGCACGACGGATTGCGTTGGGCAATAAGTTAAAAAAACGAATCAAAGCACTGACAGCCGAACTGACGGAGCATAACTGTGAAACAAAAAAATATCAGTTAATTAATAGTGAGATAACGCATCTAAAGAAAAAATTAGCCGCAATACCTTTTATTGATGAACTCGACTTAAGATATAAAAACTTTCAAAACCAACCAATTAAAGCCAGTAAAGCAGTTATGTTTTGTTTGATGGATGTATCTGGTTCTATGGATCAAAACACTAAAGATATTGCCAAACGTTTTTATATTTTACTTTATTTATTTTTGACCCGAAGCTATAAAAATGTTGAAGTCGTTTATATTCGTCATCACACACAAGCCAAAGAAGTCGACGAAGAAACTTTTTTTTACTCGAGAGAAACCGGCGGCACTATCGTATCAAGCGCATTAGATTTAATGAGTCAGATTCAGCAACAAAGGTTTCCAGCTGAACAGTGGAATATTTATGCCGCGCAAGCATCTGATGGCGATAATTGGGCGGATGATTCCCCCAATTGCAGTCGCTTATTAAAAACCCAAATACTGCCACTGTGCCGATACTTTAGCTATATTGAGATCACACAGAGACCACATCAATCTCTATGGCATGAATATCAAAGGCTAACCTGTGACTACCCACATTTTGCGCTCGCACATATTCGCCAGGCCGACGACATTTACCCTGTTTTTCGTGAATTATTTAAACAAAAGTCTGAGTGAGGACCCGTCTATGCCGACCCAGCCCAAACCTCTTAATGATGGTCCTGACTGGACATTTGCTTTGTTAGAAGCCTACCACGAGCAGATAAAACGCGTTGCAGAGCACTATCAATTATCAACTTATGCAAATCAAATCGAAGTGATCACCGCTGAGCAGATGATGGATGCCTATTCTAGTATCGGAATGCCGATTGGTTATGCCCATTGGTCGTACGGAAAACGATTTATACAAACCCAACAAAACTATCAAAGAGGTCAGATGGGCTTGGCCTATGAAATTGTCATTAACTCAGATCCCTGCATTGCCTATTTAATGGAAGAAAACAGTATCACAATGCAAGCGTTAGTGATGGCCCACGCAAGCTACGGCCACAATTCCTTTTTTAAAAATAACTATTTATTTACCAGTTGGACTGATGCTGCCTCCATCATTGATTATTTATTATTTGCAAAAAACTATATTGCTGAATGTGAACAAAAATATGGCATTGAAGCCGTTGAACAAATAATAGATTCATGCCATGCATTAATGAACTATGGTGTTGATCGCTACAAACGCCCTCAAAAGATATCCATTGTTGAAGAACAGCGGCGACAAAAAGAGCGCGCCACTTATTTACAAAGCCAAGTTAACGACTTATGGCGTACCATTCCGAACAAAAATTATAATCAACAACAATCTAAACAACGGTTTCCCCAGGAACCAGAAGAGAACCTTCTATATTTTATAGAAAAAAATGCGCCCTTATTAGAATCTTGGCAAAGAGAACTGGTGCGGATCGTGCGTAAAACAGCACAGTATTTTTATCCACAAAAACAAACTCAAGTGATGAATGAAGGTTGGGCTACTTTCTGGCATTACACCATTTTAAACCACTTGTATGATGAAGGCTGGTTAACAGATAAGTTTATGTTAGAGTTTTTGCATAATCATACCAATGTGATTTACCAACCACCATATAACCATAAATTTTATTCTGGCATTAATCCCTATGCGCTCGGTTTCAACATGTATATGGACATCAAAAGAATTTGTCAGCAGCCAACCGCGGAAGATAAACATTGGTTCCCCGATATTGCCGGTCAGGATTGGTTGCAAACGCTCCACTTTGCAATGCAAAATTTTAAAGACGAAAGTTTTATTAGCCAGTTTTTATCACCAAAATTAATGCGTGATTTTAAATTATTCCAAGTCCATGATGACGCGACCAAAGATTATGTAGAAATTGCAGCAATTCATAACGAATCAGGCTACTTAAATATACGATCCCAATTGTCTAAACAATATAATTTGAGTTTACAAGAAGCAGATATTCAAGTGACTGATGTCGATATAAGCGGTGATCGTTCGCTGACGCTGGTTTATAGGGCCAACCAAAACATTCCTCTTGATCAGCAATACAATGAAGTCATGAAACATCTGTATAGATTGTGGCAGTTTGATGTGAAGCTAGTTCAACAACTTGCTGACGGCAGTGAGAAATTGCTAGCTCGCTGCCCAACCATGCAAGAAAAAGTTATCATAGATTAGGTTCGGCGGGGGCTCGCATCGATTCTGCAAGCGGCGGCATATTGGATCTGAACTTTTGGAAAATTACCGCAGCTTCATAGCCATATTCGCGAATCAACCCAGACACCGCATCTGCATTACCGGTTTCTGCTAATTTTGCCAATTCGTCATAATAAATACTGACTCGATCACGCGCTTCTTGGTGAGAAAAATAAAAGTTGCCCAATTTAGTATGCAAACATTTAAAACCATTAAAAATTAATACATAAATTAGGTTGTTTGACGCCATAGTGAGTGCATGGTGAAGTTCATAATCAAACGCGGTAAAAGCTTCGCCTGTTTGCTCAATTTGGCGCCGATTATTTAATACTGCGGCAACTCGCTCAGGATCATTTTTTAATGCTGCTGTCGCATATATCGCAGATATATTCGTGCGCGCTGAAAGTAGATTATCAATGATATTGTCACTATTATGTACATCTAAGCGGAAGATGGTTTCTAAAATATTCAGGCCTGAAGTCTGCCAAATATCATTGACGACCGTTGATTTGCCATGCTGGATGGTCAGCCAACCGTCGCGCGCCAAACGCTGCAAAACTTCACGTAAGGTTGTTCTGGTCACACCAATTTCTTCGGAGAGGTCTCGTTCAGCAGGCAATACTGAGCCTGGTGCATATTTCCCATTCCAAATCGATTCTACTAGATAGGCTTCGGCAAATGCCGCTGGGCTATTCGCTTTAATATACATAGATTACCCCTTCGCACATAAATAAACTGAACGCCTTTTATTTCAGTTTAGCAAGAGTTAAGTTTACAATTGTTTTTTATTTTATTTTTTGAATACTAAGTGAGTTCATATCCACTTTAGTTTAACACTATTTTTAGCTTCTATTAAAAGTAACTTTTAGCATGCAACTATTTTCCAAAATCTCTGGTTCTGGTGAACCACTTGTCATCCTGCACGGTTTGTTCGGTCAAGCCGATAACTTAGCTGTATTAGCAAAAGCTGCAAGTCAGCATTATAAAGTTATCCAGTTTGACCTGCGCAATCATGGCCAATCACCACACCATGATGTGCTTGATTACGCTAGCATGGCCAATGACGTTTTAACAAGCCTAAACTCGCTTGATATTCAACACTGCCATTTGTTCGGCCACTCTATGGGCGGCAAAGTAGCGATGCAACTGGCGCTCAATCAGCCAACTCTCGTTCGCTCACTGATCATTGAAGACATTGCACCCGTCACTTACCCGGATCGGCACAGCCAAATCATAAAAACACTTAAGGCCATTAATATCAATACGATCAAAAACCGCCAACACGTATTGAATGAATTGAGCGAATCAATTGATGACGCGACCAGTCAATTTTTGCTAAAAGGTTTGAAAAAATCGCACGAACAGTGGCATTGGCAATTTAACTTGACGGCGATAGAGCAAAATTACCACAATATTTGTGCATTTCCCCGGCACTCAAAACAATTTAATCGCCCGACCCTCTTTATCAAAGGGGGCCTTTCAGATTATATTACACAAAATAATTATAATAGTATTGATAATTATTTTCCTTTAGCTAAATTTAAGATTATTCAGGGCGCGGGCCATTGGGCACACGCCGAAAAACCCAATATTATGAATAAGATTGTATTGGATTTTCTGCAAAAGCAGGCGGAATAAACAAAAATATGTTAAAGTTGCCGACTTATTTTAACTGCGGTTTAATTTATCGGGTTATTCGATATGACTTTTGAGCAATTCGAAACCTTGAGCTTTTATTTTGCCCTGTCTGGCCTGTTTTTATTAATCGGCTTGGCCATTCGGGATGTATTAAAAACCGGCGACGTCCCCTTATTTGGACGCATTATGGTCTGGGGTGTATTATTCTTGGGCTGTGCTGGATTTTTGGCAAAAGGTTTAATTCAAGTATTTTTTAGTTCGTGAGAAGAGTGAGACATTCATGGCTGTGGTAGGTTTATTTTTTGGAAGTGATACAGGCAACACCGAAGCGGTTGCCAAAATGATACAAAAACAATTGGGTAAAAACCTGGTCGACGTACATGACATTGCAAAATCCAGCAAGGATGATATTGCCCAGTATGACTTTTTAATTTTTGGTATTCCCACTTGGTATTATGGGGAAGCCCAGTGTGATTGGGACGACTTTTTCCCAGATTTAGAAGAAATTGACTTTAACGATAAAATCGTTGCTATATTCGGTTGTGGTGACCAAGAAGATTATGCTGAGTATTTTTTGGATGCCATGGGCATGATTCGAGATATCGTAGAAGCTAAAGGCGCAACTTTAGTGGGTTTGTGGCCCACCCAAGGTTATGATTTTGAAGCTTCAAAAGGCTTAGCGGACGATGATCATTTTGTTGGTCTCGGCATTGACGAAGATCGCCAACCTGAACTTACAGACGAGCGCGTCGAGGCTTGGTGTAAACAAATTTATGGCGAAATGTATCTGTCTGAATTAGCCTAAATTTTTAGCCATTGATCAGCATCAATTGGCAAAAACCTACGTTCAATAAAGCGAGCTTTGGCAAAATCCACTATCTTTAAGGTACCTTGGATCGAACCGAGCTCGTTTTATGACAAATGCTGCAACAACTGCTTTATTATTATTGGGCGGTGGCGCCAGAGCTGCTTATCAAGTCGGTGTATTAAAAGCAATATCGCTACACCAACCGCATAATAAAAGCCTCCCGTTTAAAATTCTATCGGGTACCTCAGCAGGTGCAATGAACGCCGCAGCCCTTGCCTGTTACGCCTCATCTTACCCATTAGCAATTAAAAAGTTAGAGTGGGTCTGGAAAAATTTCACCACTGATAAGGTCTATACCAGTAATCTAAAACACTTTTACCGCGCCGTTTTATTAAACCTAAGCCAAGCTACAAATAAGATGACCTATGAGCAGTCTATCAGTCTGTTAAACAATCAACCTCTGATTGAGCTATTAGATAAAATGCTTGACTTAAACCGCATCAAGCAGCACATCGAAAAAGGGCATTTGAACGGTATCAGCATCACTGCATCTGCTTACTCAAGTGGTGATTCAGTCAGCTTTTTTCAGTCGCATAACACTATTAAAAATTGGCATCGAGCAAAAAGACGTGGCATTCAATGCCAAATAAAGTTACAACATTTATTAGCCTCAACGGCAATTCCTATGTTATTTCCTTCCGTTGCAATTGATGATGAGTATTATGCCGATGGATCGGTTCACCAATACAGCCCGCTGAGTCCAGCGATCCGTTTAGGTGCACAAAAAATCCTGATTATTGGCATGGATCAACCGCCCCCGCAGACCATGGTGCAAAACCAACTTGCTCCGACTGGGGGGGCTATTTTAGGTCATTTGTTAGACAGTATATTTGGCGAGGCGTTAACCCTTGATATTGAACGCATGCATCAGGTTAACCAGACACTCCCACTATTAATTAGCGGAGCGCAAGCAAGTTTAGGTTATCGAAAAATCGATGCACTTCAGATACACCCCAGCCAGGCTTTTAATGATATTGCGGCCCATTATTATAACAAATTGCCATTTTCGGTTAGAACGCTGCTGAGAATACTGGGAATAAATAAAGCCACTGCTGCAAATTCTAGTTTATTAAGCTATCTGTTATTTGAAGCAGAGTTTTGTCGTGAACTCATTGATATCGGTATCCAGGATGGTATCGAACGAAGAGATGAGCTATCTGAATTTTTACGTGGTGAATAAGCCGCCAAGACATCTCTTGGCGGCTTTTTAACAACTTATAAACTGTTAAACGTTTTCTTCAAGCAAAATACGCAACATACGGCGCAATGGCTCGGCAGCACCCCATAATAATTGGTCACCTACCGAAAATGCAGACAGATATTCGCCGCCCATGGCTAATTTACGAATACGGCCAACTGGTACATTCAGTGTCCCAGTCACTTTGGCTGGTGTCAATTGGCTTAACGTCGCTTCTTTTTCATTTTCAACAACCTGTGCCCAATGGTTATGAGAGGCCAACATGTCATTCACTTCGTCTAATGGAATGTCTTGTTTTAGCTTAATGGTAAATGCTTGGCTGTGGCAACGCATAGTACCAATACGAACACATAAACCTTCAACAGGCACAACTATGTCTGAATGACCTAGAATTTTATTCGTCTCAGCACCGCCTTTCCATTCTTCGCGGCTCTGGCCATTGCCTAAATCACTATCGATCCAAGGGATTAAACTACCCGCTAACGGCACTACAAAGTTATCGGTTGGAAAACCATCGCTGTTTAAAGTTGCGGTAACTTTGCGATCTATGTCCAAAATCGCACTCGCTGGATCGGCTAATTCAGCCGCAACTGAGGAATTTAATACGCCCATACCTTGCAGCAATTCACGCATGTGCTTAGCCCCACCACCAGAAGCGGCTTGGTATGTCATGCTAGACACCCAGTCGATGGCATTATTAGCAAATAAACCGCCTAATCCCATCATCATTAATGAAACTGTACAGTTACCACCAACATATGTTTTAACACCGTTGTGTAAACCTTGACGGATAACAGCATCATTAACTGGATCTAAAACGATAATAGCTTCATCATCCATACGTAGTGAAGACGCAGCATCTATCCAATAACCCTGCCAACCGGCTTTTCGTAATTCAGGGTAAACAGCTTTGGTATAATCACCGCCTTGACAGGTGATGATGACATCCATTTTTTTCAGCTCGTTGATATCTTTGGCGTCAATTAAAACGCCTGCGTCTGTCCCGAAATCAGGCGCTGGTTTACCAGCTTGTGAAGTGGTGAAAAATACTGGTTCAATCAGCTTAAAATCATTTTCTTCAAGCATACGGTTCATCAGCACAGAGCCGACCATACCACGCCAACCTACCAGACCTACTTTCTTCATGAAAAGATTCCTCAATGCGCTTATTTAAACAAAATTGGTTGCCTATGATACAGAAATCATCCGCTTTTAGCCAGTCTGTTACATTTTGGCATCACTCCCTTTAAGCTCTTTTAGGCAGATACTAAAGCATCAATGGTGGCTTTCGCTTCCGCCAATCCCGAATCCCGAGTCGCTTGCATATTCAGCCCTTCAGCATAAATAACATGTACTTGGGTTAAACCGATAAAAGCCAAAAAAGTTTTAACATAGCTAATTTGAGTATCTCTTGCGGTATCTTTATGTTGGCCGCCTCGGGTAGTGACCAGATACACAGGTTTATCTTCAACCAAACCCACTGGTCCTTTCTCTGTATATTTAAAGGTGGTCCCAGCTCGGGCAATATGATCAAACCAAGCCTTGAGCATCGATGGCAAACTAAAATTATACATGGGCAAAGCGATGACTATTTCATCGGCCGCCATGACTTCATCAATCAAGCGATTCGAAAAAGCAACTTGTTGCTTTTGTTGCTCACTACGCTCTTTCTGATCGGTCGCGAGCGCTTGTATCCATTTAGCATCTAAATGCGGAATGGCTTGCTCAGAAAAGGATCTGTGCGTCACCGCCAATTGTTGGCCAGCTGCTTGTTTTTGTTTAATTAAATGATCGATTAATTGAGTCGATACCCCCTGCTCTCCAAATACACTTGAATCTATGCGCAATAGCTTGGTTTTCATTTTACAACCTCTCGATGACTAAACTTTATCTCAGTAAATGCCATTATATGCTTTAAAATTTAGTTTAATGAGGCAATAATTAGCATTAATTAAACTAATTATTCGATTAATTATGAATCACAAAACAACCTTGGAGCAGTGGCAGGCATTTGTCGCCTTGGTCGAAAGCGGCAGTTTTGCACAGGCTGCAGAAAGATTAAATAAAAGCCAATCCAGTGTGAGTTATCAGATAAAAATGCTCAATCAAAATTTACCTGCGCCTGTCATTAAACAACAAGGACGCAGGGCTATAATGACGGAGCACGGCAAAGTACTGTACCGCCGAGCCAAGTTATTATTAGGATTTGCAGATTCGATTGAGAAGAATGCTGAACGCCTAGCACAAGGATTTGAAACTGAGTTGACGATTGCCATCGATGGATTGTTAAATTTGGAAACTGTTTTTCCTCGGATCGCCAAGTTTATTGACGCATTCCCGCAAACTCGATTAAAGATATTAGAAACTGTCTTGTCTGCTACTGAAGAAGCTATCTTAGAAAAAAAAGCCGATTTAGTGATCACCCCACATGTGCCTCCGGGTTTTTTAGCCACGCCATTGTTACAAGTAAAAATGCTACCTGTTGCGCACCCAGAGCATAAAATTTTTGACCTCGGGGAGCATATTACCGAAAATGAATTGCGCCGCTTTCGCCAAATTGTCATCCGTGATGCAGGGTTACGCCGCCAGCAAGATGCGGGTTGGTTGGACTCAGAGCAAAGATTAACTCTGTCCCATGCAAGCTCTTCGCTTGCAGCCGTTAGAGCAAAACTAGGATTTGCATTTTTACCAGACACCTATATCGCCCCTTTGCTCGCTTCTGGTCAGCTAAAGCGTATTCCACTCGCGAATAACGCACATAGAATTTTACCTTTGTATATAATAAAAACTGAACAAAATCATGCCGGCCCAGCCTGTTTTGCTCTGGTTGACTACTTATTAAACCAAACGGCTTAGGCCGATTCAATCAACCAGTTCATCTGGCAATAAGCCTTATCATCCATCGCTAGGGTATTTTTTATATACGCCAAACTCGCCGCCAACTCAGTATCTATTTGATATGGCGCGTTAACAATTAGCATGCCAGATCCATGCATACCGTAATCTTCTTGTTGCTCGCTAACCGCCAATTCAATTTTAAGTAAACTTTTCACTGGCAATGAGACTAATGCCTCGGCAATATAGTTGCTTTGGTCTCTCTGACGCGCAAGCATTGGGTACCAAATTAAATAAATGCCCGTTGCCCATTTTTTGATGGCTTGAGTGAGCGCAACAATCGTTTTTTCATAGTCGTCTTTTGTTTCGTAAGAGGGGTCAATCAGTACTAAACCGCGTCTCGGTTCAGGGGGGACTATCGCGTTCAAACCTTCAAACCCATCTCTGTGATGAATGGCACAGCGAGCATCATTCTGCATATTGTTTTTTAAATTGCGCACTTCGTTGTTATGCAGTTCCATTAAAATTAATTTATCTTGTGGCCTTAATAACTGTCGTGCTATTTCGGGTGAGCCGGGGTAAAAACGACTATGGCTGTCGATTAAATTAATATAGTTTGTTAAAGCAGCTGGTAAATCAGTTGGATTTTTAACCAGTTTGCTGATTCCTTGCTCAGACTCTCCCGTTTTACGTGCGTATTCCGAAAATAAATCATATAATCCGGCGCCGCTGTGGCTGTCTATATAACAAAATGGTTTATTTTTTTGCTTCAGCTTTTCAATCACTTGAACCAATACGAGATGTTTTAATACATCGGCATGATTACCAGCGTGAAAAGCATGTCGGTAACTTAACATGGTATTTATCAGTTGTCTTAAAGTGCTGTAAGCATACAGGAGTTGCTGGTTATTTTCAGCTAAGCGTTAATTTTTACAAAAATAAGTGAACTAATTTCAACAACACCCACCTAACATAGTACATTTAATTAACATAACGTTATCTTTAATGCTATGTTGGTGGTTGTGAATCGTGGATAATAATACAATTTTAGGTGGACTTGCATTAATGTTTTTATTGCCTTTCGGGAGCCATAGCGAAGAAGTTACCTCTACGTCGAGCGAACTCAGCGTAGATGATGATACAGTGAAATTGGCGCTAAAAGTTAACAAAAAGTTAATTGAAGAAGATTTAAAAGTCACTCGTCATGTCGATCGGCTGGATCTGCATTCGGTGAATGAAATTGAACCTATCATGCAGTACTACTTTCAAGAATATCTACCTGTAACAAAAGACGATGGTGAGCCAATTAATTTGGCGATAAAGTCTGCCAATGTTGAAGGAGATAGTGTTGTATTTAACTTGGAAGCACCTCTTGAAAACGCTCATGCGCTGAGTATCAATAATCGGTTATTATTTGATGCAAATGAGGATCAAGTCAACAAAGTAGTGGTAGAAGATCATAGTTACACTTTCACTAGTGCGGTGGATGAGCCGTTAATCGTTTGGCAGAAAGAAGACGATGAAACCAATATGTTTACTGCACAAGCCGTTAAGGGGCAGTTAATATAACGCCCCTTAGGTTGTATTACTCAATTAAAGCTGAATGTAGGTGGGCAACCAAAGCTTCTGCCTGATCACCAGCAGTCAATAAGCAGACATTGTGTTGGCTAGCCCCTTGGCAAATCATTCGAACCTTACAATTTTTCAGCTCAGCAAACACATTCCCCCCCGCATTTGAATCATCTTTTAAATGATTACCTATGACAGCGATTAATGACAAGCCTTCTTCAACCGAAACCTCACAGAACTCAGCTAGCTTTTGCAAAACAACAGGTGCTATGCCTTGCTGAGTTGAGTTAGCTGGATTATCTATCGTTAAAGCCACAGAAATTTCGGATGTAGTAATTAAATCAACACTAATTTTGTGCTCGGCCAAAATCGCAAAAACCCGGGCTAAAAAACCACTGGCATGTAGCATGCCAGGGCTTTTCAGTGTAACTAAAACTTGTTCACGGCGTAACGCAATTGCTCGATAAGCCGGTTTATTGGTAACCTTTTTTCTGATCCAGGTGCCGCCTTCTTGCGGCGCTCTGCTATTGCCAACAAAAACAGCTGTACCTTGGCGGATGGCTGGAATTAATGTGGCGGGATGCAGTATTTTTGCACCAAAAGTTGCCATTTCTGCAGCTTCATCAAAACTTAATTCAGCGATTGGTTTAGCATCCTGAGTCAATCTTGGATCCGTTGTGTAAATACCGCTTACATCGGTCCAGATTTGCAGTACATCAGCGGCGCAAGCTTCTGCGATTAGCGCTGCGCTATAATCACTCCCGCCACGGCCTAACGTCGTTGTCAAACCATTTTGATCGCTGCCAATAAAACCTTGTGTAACAACCACTTTATTTTGAATTAATGGCAATAACTGGGTTTCAGCTAAGGTTTTTATTTGATCGATTTGAGGTTCAGCTCGGCCATAATGATCATCGGTTTTTAGCACGGTACGAATGTCAAAGTTTACCGCATCAATACCTTGAGACTGAAAGATTGCAGCCACCAACAAGGATGACATACGCTCGCCAAATGCCTGTAACTCATCTTTTATTTGCATACTAGGCTGACTATCTAAACCAGAGACCAAGTGTTCAAGGTCAGCAAGCAAGGCATCTAATTCAGATTGCAAACTGGCTGGTTTACCGAGCTCAGTGAGTATTTGGTATTCAGTTGTTTTAATCTCTTGCAACAAAACCTGACGTTGGCTTGTTGATAGGTCCGCTTTACTTAATGCCACCAACTTATTGGTGACTCCTGATTGCGCTGAGACACAAACGATACGAATATTGTTATCCGCTTGAATAATTTTACTGCAACGCATAATTGCTTGGTGATCGGCAACACTAGTGCCACCAAATTTAGCTAAGGTAAGTTGTTTCATGATAATCTCCCAGAAAATAATTCAGGGAAAGCAAGGCTTGGAAATGAATAAATTCACTGCATCGGCCGAAAGCTCTCCACCTGTTACGGGTGACAGTCAGCTGGATTCAACCAGAGCTAACCGGAACAGCAAGTACAGTTGAGATACTTGGTTCCTCGGCGTTCATTCCCCTCAAATATCATCACTAAAGCTACACTCTTTTCCGATATTCTACCTGAACAACGCACCTCTTCCGGTCTTTGTCGGGTTTATGTCCCGTCTAAGACGGCGCGCATTAAATAGTAAACGAGATTAAAAATCAAGCATTGCTGACCTTTTTTTTGACAGGATCCTGAAACAAAGCAGTTGACCCAAAGATTCAGGAGGAAGCGATCTTTAAGCCAACTGCTTAATGTCAGATCAGGCGTGAGGGCGCCGATAATTTGACACTTTTTTATATTTCTGGATGCAAATATCACTTGCCAGATAGATTAAGCAAAAAGGAGGCCAAAAAGGGACAAAAAATTAAATTTCAGGGCCAGTGAGGGCTGACCCAAGGGGAAAGGCTCTCTTTAACCAAGTAAAGATAAAGCAGCTTGTGGACGCTGATTTGCCTGACTCAGTACAGTCGAACTCGCTTGTTGTAAAATCTGATTACGAGTAAGCTCAGCGGTTTCGGTCGCAAAATCTGTATCTTTAATCTGCGAGCGAGCGGCTGAAACGTTTTCAGATATATTACTTAAGTTACGAATGGTTGACTGGAAGCGGTTTTGCAGGGCACCTAAATCAGCACGCGCCGCACCAATTGATGAAATAGCATTATCAATGGCATCCAAGGCAGAAGCTGCAGCTGTTTCAGTTGCTACCGATAATGAACCAATATTCAAACCTGACGCACCGTAACCGCCGCTGTTTTTTAATGCCACGGCAATGGTTTGTCCGTCTCCACCGTTTGCACCCACTAAAAAGTTAGATGAAAAAGTACCGTCTAATAAGTTAACATCGGCAAATTGAGTAGTTGCACCAATTCGACTGATTTCTGTTTTTAACGCAGAGACTTCTTTTTGCAGCGCAGTACGGTCCGATGAAGTGTTGATACCATTTTGTGACTGCACGGCTAACTGACGGATACGTTGCAATGATGAAGTGATTTCCTGCATTGCACCTTCAGCCGTTTGGGTTAATGAAATGGCATCATTTGCATTTCGAACCGCTTGGTTTAAACCTTCAATTTGCGAGGTCATACGATCTGATATTTGCAAACCAGCCGCATCATCAGCCGCACTATTAATTCTAAAACCTGATGAAAGGCGTTCAAACGAGGTATCTAACGCTGTGCCAGAGTTAAATAATTGACGCTGCGCATTTAATGAAGACACATTTGTATTTACGAACATACCCATGATATCTACTCCTAATTAACGATTGTATTCTGAATTTAAGGGGCTACTTAAAGCTTGTCGAAAACAGGCAAACCCATTCTCTAAACTCTGTATCGGATAATAAATCGGCAACTTTAGAATTATTTAAAAAATAAATATGCTTGTCAGAAAGAGGCGCAGATAAAAAAACAGAGGCCTATCGCCTCTGTCAAAAATCGCAGCACCTTATTAGGAGAGAGTGAGCGATGAAGCAGCAGTCAGCATGATACTAACTGCGTAAAATTAATTTTTATTTAATTAACCTAATAACGATAGAGCGGCTTGCGGACGCTGATTAGCCTGGCTCAAAATTGTTGAACTGGCTTGCTGTAAAATCTGATTTCGCGTTAATTCAGCTGTCTCAGTCGCAAAGTCAGTATCTTTAATCTGAGAACGGGCCGCTGAAAGGTTTTCAGAAACATTGCTCAGGTTTCGGATAGTAGACTGGAAACGGTTCTGGAGGGCACCTAAATCTGCTCGCGCCGCACCTATGGATGAAATCGCACTATCAATAGCGCTCAAAGCATCGGCCGCATTGGTTTCACTTGCAACCGATATTGAACCTATATTCAAACCAGAAGCACCATAACCACCGCTATTTTGAAGTGAAACATTGATTGTTTGCCCATCACCACCGTTTGCACCCACTAAAAAGTTCGATGAAAAGGCTCCGTCTAGCAGCTTTCTACCTGCAAATTCTGTCGTCGTACCGATTCGGCTTATTTCTGTTTTTAACGCGGACACTTCTTTTTGTAGTGCTGCACGATCTGATGAGGTGTTAATACCATTTTGTGATTGAATCGCCAATTGACGGATGCGCTGTAATGAAGAAGTGATTTCTTGCATTGCGCCTTCAGCCGTTTGCGTTAATGAAATAGCATCATTGGCGTTGCGAACAGCTTGGTTTAAACCTTCGATTTGTGTTGTCATACGGTCAGTAATTTGCAAACCGGCGGCGTCATCTGCCGCGCTATTGATTCTAAAACCCGATGATAAACGCTCAAACGCGGTATCCAGTGAGTTGCCAGAATTCATTAAATTACGTTGTGCCGTTAACGATGAAACATTAGTATTTACGAACATAGACATAGTGACTCTCTCCTATTAGTTACAGCAATTTTTATTTAAAACTCATATATTTCCCGATTTTTATAGGTGTCATCCGCTGACAATTTAGTTATCGGAGAGGCGTCACGAGTCTTTAGAAAAATATTTATTTTTTTTAGCAAAAAAAACGCTAAAGTTTTGTTTTATCGAGTCGATTTAAACGCCCATTTTAGGGCTCAAAATTAACCACATTCAGCAATTTATTTTTTAAAATATCCTGAATGTGAAGGCTTAAATCGCGAAAAAACACTCGACCTGGTGCGGTATTTCGCCAAATTAAATGATGGGTGCGGCTAATTGGCATATTGTTCAATTGACATACTTTGAGCTCATCCGGCCGATGTAATTCAGAATGGATATAAAGGGCCGGCAAAAACGCAACCCCCATCCCCATCACCACCATATGCCGTAAAGTATCTAAACTAGTGCCTTCATAGTCTCTGTGCAACTCAGCGCCCAGTGACTGACAAACCTGTTGTACTTGATCATGAAAATGATGCGAACCTTCTAACGTTAAAACCACTTCACCTTTCACATCATTTGGCGAGATCTCAGTTTGTTCAGCCAATTTATGATCACTTGGAATCACCAACTTTAGCGGTTCAACAAACAAAGGCACGACAATAAGTTGGCTAGATTCTTGAACACGCGGCGATAAAACTAAATCGTATTCGCCTTGATACAAACCTTGGATTAAGCCATCCGGGGTATCTTCTCTCACGTAAAATTTGAGCTGTGCATATTTTTTATGAAGATCAGGCAATATATGTGGCAACAGATAGGGCCCTAAGGTAGGCGGCACGCCCAAGCGATAAGTTGTTTGCGAACCGTCACTTAAATCTCGAGCTAATTCGTCTAGTTTTAAGCTGGCTTGTAATACAGTTTCGGCCTGAGGCAATAAAGTGCGTCCTTGAGGAGTTAATAAGGTGCCACTGCGGGAGCGCTCAAACAGTTGTAAATTAAGTAATTTTTCCAACGCTACTATCTGATTACTTAACGTTGGTTGACTAATTTGCAAGCTTTGTGCAGTACGACGGAAACTTAAGGATTTAGCCAAACTGACAAAATACTTTAATTGCGCAATCGAAGGTGAACGCGGTGAATATTGTGGCATTAGGATGGTTCTCAAAAGCAAATTGATAGCAAAAAACTATCACGAACACGGCTACTTTTCTATAAATTTATCAGGCAAAAATGAAATCCGGTTATTTAAAATTAATTTATTCTTAGGAGTTTTTATGGATCACGTTATTTCGGGTGTTGCTAAATTTCAAAAAGAAGTATACCCAGCTAAAAAAGAAGCCTTTCAAAAGCTTGCTAATGGTCAAAACCCGGAAGTTCTTTTTATTACCTGCGCCGATTCTCGCATCGATCCTAACTTGGTTACCCAAACAGAACCAGGTGAACTTTTTATTTGCCGGAATGCAGGAAATATAGTGCCACCACATAGCAACCAAACGGGTGGTATGACAGCGTCTATTGAATTTGCTGTGGCAGGTTTAGGCATCAGCCATATTATTATTTGTGGCCATTCAGACTGTGGTGCAATGAAGGGGGCAATTAGCCCAGAAGGATTAACCAGCCTGCCACATGTTAAAGAATGGTTAGGCCATAGCCGAGTCGCCACTGAAGTTGTTAAAGAAAAATCAGGTTGCAGTGAATTGAACAAAGAGGATCACCTTCATCTAGTCACCGAAGAAAATGTTGTTCAACAGCTGCAGCACATCAAAACGCATCCAGCCGTAGCAGCTAAGCTCGCCACGGGCCAAGTCAAACTGCATGGCTGGTTTTATAATATAGAAACAGCGGAAGTGACCGTATACGATGAAACGAGTGGACAATTCGTACCGGTTGAAGATTCTTATGCGGACACGCTAACAGCTTAAAGTTAAACGTAAGGACAGAGGCATGAAAAACATATTTTCAAACGTTCGGGGCGATATTACTGGTGGCATTACAGCCGGTGTCGTAGCACTGCCATTAGCATTGGCACTAGGTGTAGCCTCTGGCTTAGGGCCTATGGCAGGTCTTTATGGTGCAATGGCAGTAGGTTTTTTTGCTGCCCTTTTTGGTGGCACCCCATCACAGATATCGGGTCCAACTGGTCCTATGGTTGTTGTGTTAGCCGGTCTGTTCGCCAGTTTATCGGGCAACGCAGAATTAATATTTACTGCAGTGATATTAGCCGGTTTATTGCAGATCGCGTTCGGCTTTTTAGGCATAGGTCAATACATTCGATTAGTGCCCTACCCTGTTATTTCAGGCTTTATGACAGGCATAGGTGCTATTATTATCATTTTACAAATAGGTCGCTTATTAGGCCATGAGCCGCCAGGTGGCACTATAGGTGCGCTTTCCTACATTCCAACCGCTTTAGCGGATATTAATTTTGCTACCCTAGCGCTTGGTTTAGGCACGCTAATCATTGCTTACAAATGGCCCGCCAAATTGGGTAAATATGTACCAGGTGCCCTTGCTGCGCTAATTATTGGTACCCTGATCAGTTTGTTTTTTGCCGTCCCAATTTTAGGTGATATTCCGACCGGACTGCCAAGTTTACAGTTACCTGTTTATGATTCAGCAAACTTTTTACTCGTGGTTGAAGCGGCCGTTATTTTAGCGATATTAGGTGCAATAGACAGCTTATTAACGTCTTTAGTGGCTGACAATATGACCCGGACGCGTCACAACAGTAATAAAGAGTTAATCGGCCAAGGTATCGGCAATACGGTCGCCGGTTTTATTGGCGGTATTGCTGGCGCAGGTGCGACCATGCGAACCGTTGTAAATATTCGTAGCGGCGGCAAAGAGCGCCTTTCAGGTATGGTCCATGCTTTGGTTTTATTAGCGGTCATTTTAGGTTTAAGCCCATTAGCGAGTCAAATCCCACATGCTGTATTGGCAGGGATCCTTGTTAAAGTCGGCTTAGATATTGTTGATTGGAGCTATTTAAAACGCGCACATACAGGCCCAAGATGGGACTTTGCTTTAATGTTAACCGTGCTCGGTTTAACCGTATTTGTTGATTTGATTACCGCGGTTGGCGTTGGCGTTGTGTTAGCTGCACTTGCTTATGTCCGTCAAATTGCCCAAATTCAATTAGCTGAGTTGAATAACTTACCGGAACAACTTGAAAATGACGAAGAAAACACTTTGCTCAATCAAGGTAAAGGACATATCAATTTATTTAGCTTTGCTGGCCCCCTGAGTTTTGGTGCAGCGGCCGATGTTGGTCACCACGTGCGTGAGCGAGTTAAACCTGGTTCGCAAATACTCATTTTAGACTTTTCACGAGTGCCAGCAATGGACGTGTCAGCAGCCATGGCCGTTGAAACAGTGACAACAGATGCTGTGAGTGCAGGCCGTCAGGTATATATTTGTGGTGCTAATCAAGCGGTGCAACAGGTATTAAACAGTATCAACGCCAAACAGTCACAAATCACTTTATTTGAAAGTCGGGTCGCCGCTCTGAGAGCCGCTGTTGACGCAGTTGGCAAAACAAAAACGGCACACAGCAGCGATTCAAAATCAGCGTTTAACGGTGAAAAGCCCGTGCAGGCATAGTGTCTTTTGTCATCTTACTGACAATAAAAAAGCGCCTTTAGTCAGGCGCTTTTAGTTTCGCTTACTAGAGGACATTATTGAGCAATAACTTTGTTAAATAGCCACAAAAAATTTAATCAATAATACTGTTTGTTTATTAATTTTTGTAAAACATAACCTCGTAAGTACACCACTTCTCCAGCATTTAATAACAAGCCTGTTTTAGTACGACGCCAAAGTAGATCCTCGGCACAGCTAACCCACTCATGCTCAATTAAATAATCGACTTCAACCTGATAAAGTACAGGGTTAAACGCAATGCCCATGTCATCTATCGATTGGCAACCCGCCAAAATCTGTCGACTTAATTGACCATAACTGCGGACATAACGTTTTAAGATCACCGCTGGCAACCAGGGGTACTCACTTTGCAATGTTTCTAATAATGTTTTGGGATCAGAAAAGTTACCACCAGGTAATGGTAATGCTCTAGTTTGACAGGGTTTTATTTGACCAAAAAAACCAGCAATTTTGTCAACTGCAGCTTCCGCTAATTTACGGTAAGTAGTTATCTTACCGCCAAAAACAGACAATAACGGCGGCATATTTACACTGTCTTCTAAGTGTAAGGTATAGTCCCGGGTGACACTCTGGGCATCATCCGACTCATCGTCCATTAGCGGGCGTACACCAGAAAAACAATGCACTATATCCTGTTCGCTGATTTGATGTATAAAATGCTCGTTGCTTATTTTTATCAAATAATCAATTTCGCTCTGCTCAATTTCAACATCTCCTGGATCACCCTGATAATCAACATCTGTCGTTCCTATCAACGAAAAGTCATCTTCAAACGGCAGGACAAAAACAATACGTTTATCTTGGTTTTGTAAAATGTAAGCTTGGCTTTGATCATGCAGTTTAGGCACTACAATGTGGCTGCCTTTAACCAGACGGATCTTACGAGGCGGCTTTTTATCAAATGATTCTATAAACAAATCTTCAACCCAAGGTCCGGCCGCATTGACAACCACCTTACTTTTTACGCATCGCAGACTTTGCTTTATCTGGTTTTCTAGCTCTACAAACCAATGTTGACCATCATGACGCGCTTTAATGCATTTATGCCTTGGCAGGATTTCTGCGCCATGAATATGCGCCTGCTGTGCGTTTAATACCACTAATCGAGAATCATCGACCCAGCCATCTGAATATTCAAAACCTTTTTTAAAAAAAGGTTTTAGTGGCGAATCAGCGCCAAAATGAACAAATTTAGATCCAGCCAATCGTTTACGCTGGCTTAGATGGTCGTATAAAAATAAACCAATTCGGATCATCCATGCCGGTCTTAAGTGGGGTCGATGCGGCAAATAAAATCTCAATGGCCACATAATATGAGGGGCATTTTCAAGCAGTACTTCACGCTCTTTTAGTGCTTTGCGGACTAATTTGAACTCATAATGTTCAAGATAGCGTAAACCACCATGGATCAACTTGCTGCTGTTTGATGATGTGGCTGATGCCAAGTCATTTTTTTCACACAGCAGAACTTTTAACCCTCGACTGGCCGCATCTGCCGCTATGCCAGCACCATTAATACCGCCACCTATTACAATCAAGTCCCACAATTGCTCATCAATGTTCATAAAAACTCAGTTTATTCACATGTAAACATCAGCCCTGATTTACTATGAAACCTAATAATCATTTCTGCAAGGCTGAATTAACGGAAATTCTTAGGCCCCAAAAATCTATCACCGCACAGGTACAGTCACTTTCTAAAGTTTTTTGTTATATTTTATCAACACAAGCTAAATATGGTTAACGATATGACTGAATACCTACTCTCAATCGACCAAGGCACTACAAGCACTCGTGCAATAATTTTTAATCAACATGGGCGCATTGAAGCCAGTAGTCAGGTCGAATTTAAGCAAACGTTTCCTGACCATGGCTGGGTTGAACATGACCCAGAAGAAATTTTATCTAGCGTAATTAAAACCTGTACACAGGTGCTAAAGGATTTTGCATATAAAGTAACTGCTATAGGTATCACTAACCAACGAGAAACCACAGTCGTATGGGATAAAAAAAGCGGCAAACCTATATACAATGCCATCGTCTGGCAAGACAGACGCACAGCAGCCCACTGCGAACAGCTTAAAACGCAAGGATATGAAAAAGAGCTTCACAAAAAAAGTGGTTTAATTTTAGATCCTTATTTTTCGGCCAGTAAAATTGTTTGGATTTTAGATAATGTAGTAGGCGCGCGAAAACGTGCAGAAAATGGCGAGCTTTTGTTTGGCACCATAGACAGTTATTTATTATGGCACCTAACAAAAGGCGTTCATGCCACTGATGTGACCAATGCATCACGTACCGCACTATTTAATTTATCTGATCTAGCCTGGGATGACGAATTACTACACTTGTTTAATATCCCAGCGAACATGCTGCCAGAAGTTAAACCGTCCTCTGCCAATTATGGTCTGACTGGCGCTAATGTTCTACCGTATAAGATCCCAGTTCACGCTATTTTAGGGGATCAACAAGCCGCTTTGGTTGGCCAAGGTTGTTTTACACCCGGTGACGCTAAATGCACCTTTGGCACGGGTGGTTTTTTAATGTTAAATACCGGTCAACAGGTCGTCCAGTCAAGTCATAGGTTATTGACAACCATAGCTTATCAAACTGCAACTAAGACCTGTTATGCAATTGAAGGCAGCTTATTTATGGCCGGTGCCATTGTAAAATGGCTGAAAGACAATTTAGGTCTTATCGCTTCTGTCGATGACATGAACATTTTATTGGCTGGCAAACCGCATTTAAAAAAACTTTTAATGGTACCTGCCTTTACCGGCCTCGGTGCTCCTTATTGGCAACCTGAAACCAGTGCAGCTTTATTTGGCATGAGCCGCAAAACGGATAAATCGGATATCATGGCCGCCGCCTTACAATCCATAGGCTATCAAACACGGGATTTAACCACAGCCATCGCCAATGATGGTTTAACTTTAAACAAGCTTAGGGTTGATGGTGGCTTGTCAAACAATGATTGGACAATGCAGTTTTTAAGCAGCATTATTCAAGTGCCGGTCGAGCGGCCCAAAAATATCGAATCAACTGCGTTAGGGGCAGCCATGTTTGCAGGTTTAGAAAGCGGTCTCTACAAAGATTTATCTGAAATAGCGCAATTAAACCCAACGGAGCACCAATTTACACCAGAGTTTGGTGCGCAAGAGGCTGAAGACTTATATAAATACTGGCAAAAGGCGGTAGAGACTGTCATTGCTTTTGCGTAACCATTAATCTCTACAGATGCAAGCGAGCTATAAGCTCGTTTTCATCAAACTGACAGGTTCGTCCCGGTACAACTCGCGGCTAAGCAATACCCAATCAAGTTTTAAATAAAAAGCTTCGGCATCCGGTGTAAACAAATACAAGTCTGTTAACCCCCTGCGTTTTGCTTGCACCATAAGGTGTTTAACCAGCGTTGATCCTATCCCTTGATTACGATATTGAGGGTGTACATACACGCTCGCCAACCAAGGTGATAACTCTGGGTGCGAATCCATGTCATTGACGATAAGAGAAGCCGACCCTATTGGAAACTCATTTAATAAACAAACCCAGGTACTAGGCACAAACGCTTGCTGAAGATCGGCTTGCATTTCTGCGATCCGCTGCGCGAATGTTCGCTCTGGGTTTAAATATCCCCACTCTGCATGATGCCAACGGGCAAGTTGTGGCAAATGCTGAGGGCAGTTTATAAGGTTGCTGATCTGAGGCATTGTTTACTGTCTATCCCACCCTTTACGCACCCGCGAATATCGATATCGCCAAACACACAACGCAAATACGATAAACGCGGTATTAATAGCTATTGAATTCGGTACCAAAGCGTCCGGATAATGTACGACAAAATGGGTTGTTGGTAATGCTATCAATAGCACAGCTAACAGATTAAGCAAAAACAAATGGGTTTTGAGCAAGTTTTTTTGACTCAAAACGCCGCTTAATATAACCAATAAAGCTAACCAAAAAACAGCTTTTGTTGGTATCGCTAAGATAAATTGGAACAAAGCAGCACAAATAAAAGCGATCGGCGTTCCCCACACAAAGCCCACCCAAAGTTGATTAAGTGCATCTTGTTTTTGTCTTTTCGCCAGCCATAAATTAATGCCCGTTACTGAGATAATGGTTAATGCAAACCCCATCAGGCCGAAAAATATTTTCATCGCTTCGGGACCAAAATGACCGAAATGAATTCGATAGACAGAAAAAATAGCTTGCTGCCCTGCTTCACCATCAGAATAACCAACTTTATCGATATAATTTCCGTGAGAGTCAAAGCGGTATTGCTCTGAATAGATTAATTTATCAAGGTGCTGCGAGCCAAGCAGAATATATTGATTATCTTTAGTCGCATTTTCAAGTGTAATAAACACAGGCTGAGTGTTGGGCTCCATTCGCCTAATTTCAGATAAGGCACGCGCCATATTAGCGACTTTAGGTTGATGTTCAACTTGTATAGATGAGCCGTAAATATCAGCAAATAAATCTAGCTTTTTACCATCATAAATTGCATCGGCGTAAACAGACGTTAAAAACGAGGCTAGCCCGAAATACACACCCGTTAAGGCTATCATTAAATGAAATGGCAACCCCCAGACACTCATACGATTATGTAAATCGCCTTGCGTAAGTTGTTCGTTATTACCTGTTCTTAACCGAAATGCATCTTTAAAAATTCGCCGATGGGCAATAAGGCCAGAAATAATCAACGCACTTAGGATTGCACCCAACATACTGACCAAGATCATGCCTATATCTTCCGGCAAATGAAGGGCTGTATGCAAGTCAACGATGAGATCAGTGATGGGCGCATTGGATGGCTCACTCAGTTCGCCAGTTGGCGATATGTTCCAGGCTTCACCATCGGCACTGATACGCGCCCGCGGTAAATCTTGGGTCGGTAAACGCAGTACAATATTGCCCTCTGTAGTGCCATCTTTCATGGCGAAAAAACGCTCATAAGCTGTTTGAATACTGCTGGGGGTATAACTTAAGTCATCCATAATATGCGGTTGTTCCCAGCGTAAAAGCTCCTGAGAAAACACCGACAGCGTGCCAGAAAAACACACCCAATACATAAGCACACTCACCGCTAAACCTATCCAGGCATGGCTTTTTAATGCACTTTTATTAACGCTTGGAGAAATAGAAAAACTCATGCTACACACTATAAATAAACAAATAGCTCAATCCGCTGAGCACAGACAATATACAAACTGGACGCCACAATTTATTTTCTGCACACAACCAATAAACCGCAGCCCCCCATAAGATAGGCATAGTATAAATACCCAACGCAATTTGATTTACTTTACTCAGGCTCAACGTGGTGGTCCACACCACAGTCACTAACATGGCGCAGACGCCACTCAATCCAATACAGGCAGCCACTTTCACGATAGTGTTCGCACACTCGGCGGCATTCGGTTTGGCGAATCCGCCAACAAAAGGCAAAGTCACACGTTTAATGTTTTTATCTATTCGTTGACGAGCAAAATAAATCCAACCCCAAGCCTGCAGCGAAAATGCAACGACCGCATAACAAGTCCCAAGCTCTGGCCCATGCTGCTCAACCCATAAAAATAAAGCAGCAAACATCAGCGCAAGCGCGGCCAGTTTAGCAATACGTTTAAAAGCGACATGATTGTTTTGCCATGCTAGGTAAAACAATCCTATCGCTAATGCGCTGGCCACAGAAGCAGCGATAGACAAATCCATAACTTCTTTATGCCCGAGTGAATATTAAAAGTTAAATGAAGCCGACACTTTAAGCGTACGTGGTTCGCTTAAAACTAAATAATTAGAGCCGGGAAAGCCACCCACAGATGCCCAGTAGTGATTATTAAATAGATTATCAATACGAGCACGTAAAGTAATATCAGTCATACCAGCAAAAATGTTGTACCGCGCGCCTACATCAAAACGGTTTGACGCGTCCACTTCCAACGAGTTGTCGGCACTGGCATATTGCTCTGAAGTGTACGCCGCACGTGCATCTAGGGTTAAACCCGGCAATTCAGTGACGTCCCATTCAACGTTCACGTTTGCTTGCACGTTAGGCACACCAATCGCCGTTTTACCATTGAGTAAACCGTCTTGTGTTTTTTTCATTTCAGCGTCAATCCAAGTAAATCCGCCGATCACTCGCAGATTATCGGCTGGCATCCCAAATAGGCTAAGTTCTAGGCCTTGATTTTGCTGCTCGCCATCCGTGCCAAATACATTATTATTGATCACAGAGGTTTGCTTTGCAGTATTAAACAAACTTACTGAGCCACCAAACTTACCCGCATCGTATTTTAGCCCCACCTCAACCTGCTCTGCTCGGTACGGGTCAAACACTTCGCCGGCGTTTTCAACTGCTTCGCCACCACTGCTGGCAGGCGCGACATCACCCGGTAATAAACCCTCAATGTAATTAGCATAAGATGAAAACTGCTCAGAAAGCTTATACACAACCCCAACCACCGGCGTGAATTGAGACTCATCATAACCTGACTGCTCATCACCTGAGTTATAATCATAGGTATAGGTTTTAATGTTCTGATAGCGACCACCTAAGGTAACCAGCAATTTGCCATCGTTAAATGACAGCATATCGGCCAGCGCAATACTCGCAAGCTCTGTTTTTTCCGTAACCAGGGGATTATTCAGGTCGCCCCCCACAAAGGCATCTGCTACCGGCATTTCAGCGGTTTCTGGGTGATAAAGGGTACCAGCATCAAACCTTGCAAAACTTGAAAACGCATAAGCATTTTCCGCTTCAAGCGAAAACACAGACGCAGATGAAATTAACGTATGCCCAACCGGCCCCGTTTTAACGTCAATATTAATCCCAATTTCGCCTGATTCTACGTCTTCGTTGCGTACATTATCAAAACGGTACGCTCTAATATTCCCGTTATCTTGGAGTGTCGGATTGGCAAAACGGTTTTTTTCTTCGCCGTTTCTAAAACCATAGGCTGCCCAGCCAGTGACTTTGTCGGTAAAATCATACTCACCACGCACGGCACCAAATAACTGCCACTCATTTGAGTATGTCCAGTTTTGGGCAAAATTAGTCTCGCTATCTGGTGCTTCATAAATAATATTTGACGGTGTGACTGCCGGACGCGGCGCATCAACTTGATGGTCTTGAAAGCCCAAATCGAGTGAAACTCTCAAATTTTCATCTTTGTGATCTAGACCAATAGATGCAACACTTAAATCGCGATCCTGATTTTCAACTGATGTTTCACCATTACGTTTGACTAGATTAGCGCGTATCCCTGTACTATTGTCTTGCTCACCAAAACGACGGCTGACGTCTACAACGCCGTAAACATGCCCCTTTGCTTCGTATCCCAAGGTGATACGGTTAAGCGGATCTTCTTCGGCGCGTTTGGGTACTATATTGACGGAGCCACCTAAACCACTACCACCCGGAGAAGCACCGTTTAAAAAAGCACTCGCCCCACGGAATACTTCCACCCGCTCTAATAATTCGGCTGCCACATATTGGCGAGGTAAAATGCCGTATAACCCATTGTATGTCATATCATCTGAATATACAGGAAAACCGCGCATCACATAAAGCTCTTGAAAATTACCAAACCCTTTAGCAACACGTACAACAGGATCGTTTTGCAGCACGTCAGCAACACTTTTTGCTTGCTGTTCACGAATCAGTTCAGCCGTGTAGTTTGTGCTGTTAAAAGGTGATTCCATCATGTCCAAATTACCCAATATGCCAGCTCGGCCGCCTCGGGAAACTTGACCGCCTGCAAAACTATCACGTAAATTAACTTGTGATGCTGTCACTGTGATATGTTCAATCGCCTGATCTTCGTCTAGCTTATTTTGCTCTGTTTGCGCGTGGGCGGGGATATTTGCGCTCATGAAAGCAGCGATGACAACTAGAGTAATTTTAGGTGAGTTCATTGAGACTCCGTATCAAAAAAAGAGCTAAGAATATTCATATTCGCATATGATAACCGTTTTCATTATCACCCTCAATCACATTGTGGTGTGTACAAGTTTTTCCATTTAAACATGCAGTTATTGAGGAGAGCCGTGCTAATGAGTTCAGCTAGCTGACAAAGAGAGTTATGATAAAATTCTACGAATGATGGGTTTTGAAATGGTGGCCCCACCTGGACTCGAACCAGGGACCTAACGATTATGAGTCGTGCGCTCTAACCAACTGAGCTATAGGGCCATTTTGTGTTTAAGCTATTTTATTTTCATCCTTGAAGGTTCATTCCCGTTCGGTCATCCACGACCTCACCTTCAGGACTTTCGGCGTGACTTTAAGTCACCCCTCATGAACCGCCCTTCAGCCAACTGAGCTATAGGGCCATTTTGTGTTTAAGCTATTTTATTTTCATCCTTGAAGGTTCATTCCCGTTCGGTCATCCACGACCTCACCTTCAGGACTTTCGGCGTGACTTTAAGTCACCCCTCATGAACCGCCCTTCAGCCAACTGAGCTATAGGGCCATTTTGTGTTTAAGCTATTTTATTTTCATCCTTGAAGGTTCATTCCCGTTCGGTCATCCACGACCTCACCTTGTTAAACAAAACGAGCATTGTTATACATGCCGTTTTTTAGTGCTGCGAAGTATAATCAAGTCTCTCCCCACTGTCACTTTTTTTTCTTAATTTTTTGTTTAAGTGATTATTTTTTCTTCACTAAAACAAAAAAGCCTCTTTAAAAGAGGCTTTTTTAATCAACCGATAAAAACGAACTACTCATCTAAGAAGCTGCGCAGTTGCTCAGATCGTGATGGATGGCGTAATTTACGTAATGCTTTGGCTTCAATCTGACGGATACGCTCACGTGTCACATCAAACTGTTTGCCAACTTCTTCTAACGTATGGTCGGTATTCATATCAATACCAAAACGCATTCTAAGTACTTTAGATTCACGCGCAGTTAATCCAGCTAAAACGTCTCGAGTCGCGTTTTGCAAGTTTTCAGAGGTTGCAGAATCAACCGGTGAACTAATAGTGCTGTCTTCAATAAAATCACCTAAATGCGAATCTTCATCATCACCAATCGGCGTTTCCATAGAAATTGGCTCTTTGGCAATTTTCATCACTTTACGGATTTTATCTTCCGGCATTTGCATTTCTTCTGCCAGCTCTTCCGGGGTTGGCTCACGCCCTTTTTCTTGCAACATTTGACGCGAAATACGATTTAACTTATTAATAGTTTCAATCATATGTACTGGAATACGAATCGTTCTAGCTTGGTCGGCGATCGAGCGGGTGATGGCCTGACGGATCCACCAAGTTGCATAAGTCGAAAACTTATATCCACGGCGATATTCAAACTTATCTACCGCTTTCATCAAACCAATGTTACCTTCTTGAATCAAATCCAAAAATTGTAAACCCCGATTGGTGTATTTTTTTGCAATTGAAATAACCAAACGCAAGTTCGCTTCGACCATCTCTTTTTTCGCTCGGCGGGCTTTAGCTTCACCAATCGACATACGACGGTTAATATCTTTAATATTAACAACGCTTAACTTGGTTTCTTCTTCAATTTGCTTGAGTTTTTGTACACACCGCAAGATTTCATCTTTAAATTCGATTAATTTTGACGAATGAGGTTTATCATCAGCAATGGCTTTATCTAACCAAGCAGTTGAGGTTTCGTCGCCAGCAAATGCTCGGGTAAATTCTTTTTTCGGCATTTTGGCATATTCAACCGCATATTTGATGATAATGCGTTCTTGGGTACGCACTTTATCCATCATAGAGCGCATATGGCCCACTAACAGATCAAACTGCTTAGGCACTAACCGGAACAATTTAAACACATTGCTTAATTCGTCGATCACGGCACGTGTTTCTGGATGACTACGACCATGCGTATCCACCACTTGCATCACTTTTTCATACGCGGCCCTCAACTCAGCAAATTTTTCTCGTGCCAGTTCAGGATCTATCCCGGTATCTTCTTCTTCTTCGTCTTCGTCATCTTCGTCGTCTAAATCGTCTTTAGACAATTCAGAACCCACGTGAGTTGCCGTTGGGGACATCACTTCGTCAGATTCATTTGGGTCTATGAATCCAGAGACAATATCTGTTAAGCGAATTTCTTCCGCTTCAACTTTGTCGTATTGATCCAATAGGTAAGTAATAGCCTCAGGAAATTCTGCGACTGAGCATTGAACCTGATTAATTCCGTCTTCGATACGTTTGGCGATATCAATTTCGCCTTCGCGTGTTAACAGCTCAACGGTACCCATTTCACGCATATACATGCGCACAGGGTCGGTCGTGCGACCGATTTCGCTTTCTACCGAGGCCAACGCTTGAGCAGCCGCTTCGGCTGCTTCTTCGTCGGTGGCTGTCGTTTCGTCGGACATCAATAATGAATCTGCGTCTGGCGCAGCTTCAAATACTTGAATGCCCATGTCATTTATCATGCTGATGATGTCTTCGATCTGATCCGAATCAACGATCTCTTGCGGCAAGTGATCGTTTACTTCAGCATAAGTTAAATAACCCTGCTCTTTACCTTTCGCAACGAGCAGTTTAAGTTGTGACTGACGGTTTTGCTCCATACAGACTTCCGCTTACCTATGATATGAAAAATTTACGATGCAGTGAACTCGACATTATAGCAGAGTTTTGCAGAGAGTACATAAAGTGAAATTTTGTTTATTTGTTTAACGGGTGTTCATATTACCTCATTTTTAACAATTGCAGATATTCCTGCTTTTCTTGCTCACTAATAAGTTTCATTCGTGCTTTTGCCTGCAATAAAGCTTTCCGTTTTTGAATAAATAACGACAAAATCTTTTCCAATGCATCTAAAAATACGGTTTCAATATTTTGTTCATCAACATGGTGTTCCCAAGTTAATAACCGAGCGACAATTTTTTCATTTGCCGTACCACGCCAATGTTCTAAGATGCTGGCCGCGTTAATCGTTGGCTTTTGCAAACATACTTGCACCAGTTCGACCAAAAATCCCATGCCAGGTTCCTCCATTGCTTTTAATGCAGTGAGTTGAGCCGGCGTTAAGTGTCGCATATGCTCTGCTAGATGGGGACGACTTAACAATAATGCAACCAGCATTCGCACTGGTGTCACTTTATTTTGCCCAGTTGCATTTACTTTAGCTTGTTTTTCTTTAGCCTGCGATAAGGTATCCGGTTTTTTTGTATCTAGCTGTCGTTTTAATTTAACCGCAAGTGTTGAGCTGACAGCATGTTTGTATTCACTATCTGGCATGCTATCTATCAACGGCTGAGCCAGCTGACTCAGTTTTGAGCGCGCATACTCACCGTCATTTTCGCCGATTTGTTGGTATAAATTTTGGTAAAAAAAACTGACAAAGTCCTCGGCTTGTTCAATTTGTTGCTCAAACGCTTGACGGCCAAAGGTTTGCACATAAGAATCAGGGTCTTCACCGTCCGGCAAAAACATAAACTTTATGCGAACCCCGTCAACTAAACTCGGCAATGCATTTTGTAATGTTCGCCATGCGGCTTGTCGGCCCGCGTTGTCGCCGTCATAACAACAGACAATTTCACTGGTTGAGCGCAACATTAAACTAATTTGTTCGCTGGTTGTGGCTGTGCCTAAAGAGGCAACCGCATACTGGATACCTGCCTGATAAAGCGCCACAACATCCATGTAACCTTCTACAACCAATAAACGTTCAAGGCCACGATTTGCTTGTTTAGCTTGATACAAGCCATACAATTCACGCCCTTTTGAAAATATGCGTGTTTCAGGTGAGTTTAAATATTTTGGCGTTCCGTCACCAAGTACCCGGCCGCCAAAACCAATAAATTTGCCTCGCCTGTCTTGAATAGGAAAGATCAAACGGCCACGAAACCTGTCATAAAATGAACCTCGGCCCTCTTTTTCTATCACTAACCCAAGCGCTTTTAACTGCTCAATTTGTGCTTTGCCGCGGCCAAATTTTTTTACTAGAGCATCCCAGCTATCCAAAGCATAACCGATTTTAAATGTGGTTAAGGTTTGCTCCGACAAGCCACGCTTTTCGGCATAGGGCACTGCCAATTTACGCCCTTCGGGTGTTTGCATTAAACGAGTATAAAAGTCGGCCACTTGGGCCATCAACTGATAGTCTTGTTGGCTCTGCTGAACAACCTGCTCGTCAACAGCCCCCTGCTCCCTGGGCACGTCTAACCCCAGTCGAGCTGCTAAGTCTTCTACTGCATCGACAAATTCTAAACCGTCGTACTCCATTAAAAACGATAATGCGTTGCCTTTGGCACCACACCCAAAGCAATAATAAAATTGTTTATCAGGTGCAACGGTAAATGATGGCGACTTTTCATTATGGAACGGGCAGCAGGCCGAATAGTTTTTTCCGGTTTTTTTTAATTTTACGCGGCTGTCAATCACCTCAACAATATCGGTGCGAGCAACCAGATCGTCTATAAATGCACGTGGAATTCGTCCAGCCATGTTTGCTACTTTCAGTTATAAATAGAAACAACAAAACCGCACTAGGTGCGGTTCTGCCTGAAGCTTGACTCTAAGGTAATTAGCTATTGAGCTTGCTTTTTACCATTTGGCTGACCTGAGCCATATCTGCTCGGCCCTGAACTTGTGGGCGCACAGCATTCATGACTTTGCCCATATCCTGCATCCCCTGAGCTTGTTGCTGTTCGATTGCATTTGTCACAATCTCAGCCAATTCTTGCTCGGTTAATGCAGCGGGTAAAAAGGTTTCCAATACTTTGATTTCGGCAGCCTCTATCTCAGCTAGATCAGGACGCTCGCCTTGCATATATTGTTCAACCGAATCTTTTCTCTGTTTGACCATTTTGGTCAACACAGCCAGCACTTCATCATCTGACAGCGTTTTTTGACCGTCTACTTCCTGCTGTTTAATCGCAGAAAGTGCTAAACGAATAGTGCCTAAACGTACTTTATCTTTAGCACGCATGGCGTCTTTCATCGCATCTTTGAGCTGTTCAGTTAGTGTCATAATAAAACGTTTATCTTAATAAAGTTTTACACGACGTGCGTTTTCACGCGATACTTTTTTAGCATGACGCTTAACCGCTGCTGCTTTTTTACGCTTACGCTCAGCAGTTGGCTTTTCGTAAAATTCACGACTACGTACGTCAGCCAGGATACCAGCTTTTTCACATGAACGTTTAAAACGACGCAGAGCAACGTCAAATGGTTCGTTTTCTCTCACCTTAACAATTGGCATTAAATATCACCTCAGGATAATAATCACTTCGCTTAGATTAAAATTTAAGCGGTTCTACTAAAAAATGGTGCGCAATTCTAATCCAATTTACAGAGCGATGTAAAGTTATTGATGACAAAAACTGGTTAATTTCCGTTAAGCCAGATAAAATGCGCGCCCATTATCTTCAGGCAGAGGCAATTTATGCGAATTTTAGGTATCGAAACCTCCTGTGATGAAACAGGTATAGCTGTATATGACGAACAGCAAGGTTTATTAAGTCATCAATTATACAGTCAAGCAAAAATGCACGCAGACTATGGTGGTGTAGTGCCAGAATTGGCTTCGCGCGATCATATTCGGAAAATTGTCCCGCTCATCGAGAGATGTCTCGCAGACGCTGATACCGACAAAACACAAATTGACGGTATTGCTTATACCTCAGGCCCTGGCTTAATTGGCGCTTTATTAGTGGGCTCAACGGTTGCCCGTGGATTAGCGTTTGCTTGGCAAAAACCCGTCATCGGCATTCATCATATGGAAGGCCACCTGCTCGCGCCTATGTTAGAAGACACTCAAGCAGAATTTCCGTTTGTTGCATTATTAGTTTCTGGTGGTCACTCGCTGCTAGTTGAGGTTACAGCCATCGGTGAATATCAGTTACTCGGCGAGAGTATTGACGATGCGGTAGGTGAAGCATTTGATAAAACAGCCAAAATTATGGGGCTAGATTACCCAGGTGGGCCTAGATTGGCTAAATTAGCAGAACAAGGCCGTCCTGGGCGCTATAAGTTCCCTCGCCCAATGACAGATCGCCCAGGTTTAGATTTTTCATTTTCTGGTTTAAAAACTTTTGCCGCCAATACCTTAAGAGATAGTGATCAAAGTGCACAAACGTTAGCTGATATTGCCTACGCCTTTCAGGAAGCAGCCGTTGATACCCTAGTGATAAAATGTAAACGTGCGCTGAAACAAACCGGCCACAAACGACTCGTGATTGCTGGCGGTGTAAGCGCGAATACTTTTTTACGCTCACAACTAGATAAGTTGTTAACCAGTTTAGGTGGACAGGTATATTATCCCCGCTTAGAGTTTTGTACAGACAATGGCGCTATGATTGCCTACGCTGGCCTACAACGTCTAAAAGCAGGCCAAGCAGATACTAACTTAAAAGTTCGCCCACGATGGCCGTTAACTGAATTAGAGGCCCTTTAACATGCAAATAACGGCATTATTAGAACCGATAAATTCGTTTTTGTTATGTCCGACACCAACGGCTTGGATCAACGAAGCAAAAAAGCCTGAAAATTTATCTCTGTTATTAACCGATCATATGATTTGTGAGCTTAAAGCCGCACAAACCGCAATGTGGTTGATCCGAAAATATGCCGTTGACCAGACAAGCGGCGATATTTTGTTAGCCTGGCTGAAACCCTACGAAGATTTCGTTTATCGGAAACAAGGTAATTTAACCTCGCTAGCCGATAAAAATCGTTTAACGAAAAATATTAAAGTTGCTCAAAATACACCTTACAGTCAAGATCTTGTTGATAAAATGGTGCTTTTAATTAAAGAAGAACTACATCATTTTTATCAAGTATTAGAGATTATGCAGGCGCGCGAAATTCATTACGATAATATCACCGCGGGCCGTTATGCAAAAGGAATGATCCGTCACGTTAAAACTCATGAGCCAGAAACTTTAACTGATAAGCTGATAGTTGGCGCTTACATAGAAGCCAGATCTTGTGAGCGTTTTGCTGCCTTGGCCCCCTTCTTGGACAGTGAGTTAAATAAGTTTTATGTCTCTTTGCTGCGCTCAGAGGCGCGTCACTATCAAGACTATTTAACTTTGGCACAACAGATAGCAAATGATCCCCTGAGCGAACGAATTAAGTATTTTGCCAGTGTAGAGGCAGAGTTAATTTGCACACCTGATCGAGTCTTTAGATTTCATTCTGGGGTTCCAGAAACAGCGACCCAATAAAACCTTACAATTTAAATGGTTTTAATAAAATACTAAGCTATACTCATCGAATTCATGTTGGGGTTTACGTTGAGGAAATTGCTTTATTATGTCTATTGTTCGTCAAGAATCAGTTGCACAAGCCAAAACACTTGCAACCCGCGCCTTTAATTTATTAGATGAATGGGCTGTACCTGCTAATCCGCAAAATTATGCCGTTGCGTACGAAATTTCACGCGGCCAGAACAGCGCATTAATCCACAGCCTTGAGAACTTGCTCAACAATGGTTCAAAACCTGATAACTATTGTTTAGAACAATGGCAGTTAAAATTTTTGGCTGGTGTCCAGCCAGAGCAAGAAAAGCTCATGCGTGGACTAAGTTTTATAACCGCCAAACTAAAACAAGACTTAGATGGCAGTGATCACTCAGTCAGCGAATTTATTAAACAACTGGATGCTGGTTTACAAGATTTAAAAAATGAACAAAGCGACGAAACCGAAAACAGTGTCATCATTTCTGTCATTAAAAACCTAGTTACTGCATCTCAAACCGCATTAGCGGAACAAAACCTTTTATTAGAAAAATTGCAAACCTCCCAAGCCCAAACCACCAAGTTAAAACATCAGTTAACTGTGATCCGGCAAAAAGCTTATACCGACAATTTAACGGGTCTGCTCAATCGCCATGGCCTAGATACTTACATAGATAAAATTAAACAAAGATGCCGTTTATCTGCGCTAGTGATAGATATTGATCATTTCAAACGCATCAATGATGATTTTGGTCACCCTGTTGGCGATCAGGTTTTAGTGCAAGTTGCTAAACAATTGCAACAGCATAAACCAGCCAATACAAAAGCGGTTCGTTATGGGGGGGAGGAGTTTATCTTGTTATTTGATGATACCGACTTAAAAGCCGTGCTGGCGGTTGCAGAAGCGATCCGCCAAAAAATTAGCAAACTCAAATTTATTGTTGGCAAACAAAACCGCCCTCTACCGCAAATAACCGTCTCAATGGGTTTTGCCAAACAGCAGAGTGAAGAAACCTTTAACCAAGTCCTCATGCGTGCTGACAAGGCCCTTTATCAAGCAAAAAACAATGGCCGCAACCAAGTCTGCTGTGCATTAAGTTAGACTCATGTATACTGGCGGCTTTAGTTTGTTAAAGCCGTCATTAATCCATGCAAAAATTTATCTACCGGCCCCCGATTGAAGGTCCTAAAATCCTTTATCAAGATCAAGATATTCTGGTTGTCAACAAACCTTCTGGCTTATTATCAAATCCAGGCCGCGCTGCCGAAACTCAGGACTGCGCCTTAACACGGGTACAAAAAAGCAATAAAAACGCTATCTTAATCCACCGCCTGGATTGCGAAACCTCGGGTATTTTAATATTTGCATTAAATAAAGCAGCCGAGCGACATCTCAAAATTCAATTCCAAGAACGCCAAGTTAACAAAACCTATTTAGCCTTGGTCGATGCATGCCCAAACGTGCATCAAGGTCGTATTGAACTACCTTTGACCGCCGACAAAAACCAGATCCCATTGCAAAAAGTTGATATTAAACAAGGTAAATCGGCCATTACCGACTACCAAGTACTATGGACAGATGGCCGAACGAGTTTATTAAAGTTGCACCCATTGACGGGTCGAACCCACCAGTTAAGAGTCCATTTAAAAAGCTTGGGGCATACAATATTAGGTGATAACTTTTATGCCAGCGACACGATAAAAAACGCAAAAAAACGCTTATGTTTACACGCCAGCGAAATAAAATTTACTCATCCCAGATCAAATAAATTAATGCATTTTCTCTGCCCAGCAGACTTTTAACGGGCCACCTTGAGCTCTATTTTTTCCATTAACGAAGTGGCTAAATTATTATCATAATAAGCCGCTTCATTAACAAAAGCAGGGTAAACGGTTTTATCGCCTTGATATGGGATCACTTCTCCGTCAAAGGTAATAAACAAAGGTTCACCCGGTTGCAAAGGTTTAAAGTCGTTATCTTGTACATGTTTGTGAACCATGCCTATTCTTTCACCCTGTTCATTTACCGGCAAAGTTAAACTTTTTAAATACCGGTAGGCAGCAACCGTTTTCGGTAATTCAGGCAGTTGATTATTATTATACAATTCAACAAAATCCAAAATGAGTTGCGTCATTTTTTCACTTTTTTCAAACACATCATGCCGCAAGACTGACTGAGGTACGGGCCCCACTTCCACAATAACGCCATAACGCCCTATCGTACATAAAAGTTTATGTTCATCGTTTGCTTTGTCATCTTCATCACAAAAAACGATTACTTCAGGCATCTGCATGCTCACATAAGCAGCTAGTTGATTATAAAAAGCACCTTTTTGCGGCAACAATAAAGTAGGTCCCATCTGGCTAGTTGTAGTATGTAAGTCGATGATTAAGTCTGTTTTTGAATTGCCTTTTGGACCTAATTGCTGATTAATCACTTTTGCACGGCTTTGCTCATACCCGCCGAGTGCCATGTTTTCCAGATCATGTTTTGCAAACTGGCGATTTAAATCTTGGTCGATATAACGTCGGTTATTCGTATACGCTTTCGGGTTGGCGTGAACTAATTGAGTGCTGATACTAGTGCGCTGAATCAGTGCCTGGTTTTTCTGCCACTTTTTGTGTAAATATACCCCTGTGATCTCATTGCCATGAGTCCCACAAACAACTGCAACTGTTTTAATCGTCATATCGGCGTCTCGCTAATTCCTGATGTGGGTTATGTTACCTTTAGTTGCTATTAAATCCAATCATAGAAAACACAAGTTCAATAGATAACTTGGTGATTTTTAAAACTATGTGTTAATGTTAATTTAATTAATTTAATGTGTCTGTGCCTAATGCGATCTGTACCGCCTGATGAAAACCCACAACTGAAAGTTCTGATCGAAAAACTAATCGACAGTTATAAAACATCTCTTTTTTCAGAAAAATTTAAACAGCTCACGAGTCAATTGACCACTGCCGAAGCGTTTTACATTAAACAAGAGCTGGCTAGGCTATTCAAACCCGCACTTCGCACCATAGATATGTCGCGTTATTCACAATATGACGTGTTTGAATTTGACTATAATGGCCGTCACTTTTATTTAGATGAAATAGGCAAACGGATTTTTTTACAACAAGCGTCTCGTTTTTCTGACCAATATACCCAAGGTGTTTACGAAGCCGTCAGCAACCCAAAGTATTATGCTGAATTTGAAAAAGTGTACATTTATGAGCAAAATGTCAAACGTTTCAGACTTGAGCTAACCGAATTAGGCCGTACAGGTAAGCGTCTAGAAGAGCGCCTATTTTGTGCCAAACCCGTCACTATCATTCGTCAGGATGGCAGTGAATTAAAAGCAATGACTTCAAACATTTCCCGCAACGGCTGTTTATTACGTGTATTTCCTTTTGCTGCACTGAACCAAGATGAAATATTTCAAATTAGTTTTTATTCATTAACAGAGCACTTTTCACTTTCACAAGAACCTAAACCCTTGTATCAAGTTAAGTTTTTAGCGCCAATGCCGGATCCGGATGGTGGCCAAAAAGTTGGCGTTCAGCTTTTCGAAAAAGACTATGAATGGAGTCAGTTTTTAGATCGTTACGTACTCGATAATAAATCTACCTACAAGGTCGATATTAGCAATGCAAAAGCACTGGCCGAAACTCGTTTATTAGAAGAGCACTTATTGCTGTTAAGTCGTTGGTCTATGTTGTTTACAACCCGTGATACTAACGGACAAATCGCAGTCAGGTACAGCTTATCTAACCAACACAATAGCGATTTTATCAATTTATTAAAAAACTCAGATAATAGCTCAGCGCTAACAGGATTAATACAAAGGCTAGCACCGCAAATAAATACAAACAGTCAGATCATCTGTATCGTTCGTTATCATTATAAAGGTCGCTCTGATTATTTAGCTGCGTCTTTAGAACAATTGTTAACGCAACAAACCTTTGCAGCATTGGCCGCTTTTGCCGCTAAATTTGGCGAACTCAGATTTTATAGCGCCCATTTTATAGAATTAACTGAACATGACATTGAAAACATTAAATTTAATTGGTTTAAAAGCCAAATAGAGGCAGATGAAGCACTTGCACCTATCCAGCAAATCGAACGCCTCTATTGTTTTTATCCACTCGATCTTGATTTAAATACACTGTTTGAACAACCGTTAACTGAAATCGATATTAGCGAGCAAGATAAAAATAGCTTAGCTAAGTATCGCTGCCGTATTCAGCACAACAATAAACCCGCTATTTTTGATGTGTCGGGCCGTTGCCAACGCAGTGAACCTAGATATTTCTGGTCAACACCAGCGGTGGTTTATTTAAATGAAGACGAACAAATTCAAAGTAAAATAAAAGATATTTCAGAGCATGGTTTAGCAGTTGAATTGCCTGAGCTACCAAGCGACATAGCCTTGGGTAAAACGTTGGCTGTACATATCCCAGCCGTTTATAAAATCAATAAAAAATCAGAGCTCGAATGGATTTTTTATAAAATTGTCGCAATAAACGACAATCGGATACATCTACAGCTATTAAATAATACGATTAATCAAACGGCCGAGCATTTTATCGGAAAACTCATCGCTGCAAACAAAGATAAATTTAAAAGCAATGATAATACGACAAATTATACAATCTTAAATAAAGCACTCAGAATTTTATTTGTTAGTCACTACCCGTCAATTGCATTTTCGATTGGACGCAGTAAAACAAAGTTTTTAACAGCCGAACGCATGCTTACCGCGGATAGAGAAGTAAACGAACTAAAAATTTTGCAGCAATTGGGTGGTACGACTGGATCTCAAGATATCTCAGTATACCCGATATTATTCGATGGCAGTCAAAGTCCAAATTATTTACCGGCGGCCATCAAATTCACTCAGCAAAAAAAGAAAATAATAGAACGTCTGTTTTATCGTCGCCACGGAGAAGCAGAAAAAATCAAACGCAAGGATGGCTTAAGCAATGATCAAACAAGCCTTAATAATTTTGTCGAAAGCGCAGTCAGTAATGATAAATTAATTTCGTTTGCTTTAACCCTAACACCGGTTGAATTTAATCACACCGAGTGTATTGACAAAACGCTAGAATATATACGCAGTTCTAACCGCCATCAGGCGCTAAATATCCAGAGTATGGCAACGAATTTAATCGGCCTTGCAGAAGTGACTTCAAGCACTGAATTGTGGCAAAACTTGCCGCAGATGCTAACTCAGTTAAAAAAGGCCCGCTAATCTCGGGCCTAAAGAATTGCCAAAACAATTAAATTGCGTCTTCGTTTTCTTCGCCTGTTCTAATACGCACAACACGTTCAACCGACGTGACAAAAATTTTGCCATCACCAATTTTTCCACTTTGTGCGACTTTGGTAATTGTCTCAACACAGCGCTCTACTTCATCATCGGCAATCACTATATCCAAACGAACTTTTGGTAAAAAATCTACGTTGTATTCAGCTCCCCGATACAATTCGGTGTGGCCTTTTTGGCGTCCAAATCCTTTAACTTCAGTGACTGTCATCCCTGTAATGCCGATTTCTGCTAATGCTTCACGAACATCATCAAGTTTAAATGGTTTAATAATAGCTTCGACTTTTTTCATTTAAATATCCTCATTATTTACCCGTTATCGCGGCGATAGCCTGACGTGATTGGGTAACGTCTGTCTTTACCAAAGTTTCTTGTTGTTACCTTAGGCCCTACTGCGGCCTGGCGGCGTTTGTACTCGTTTATATCAACCAGACGTATTACTTTGTCTACAACGCCTTTGTCGTAGCCCATCGCAATAATGTCATCACCTGATTTGTCTTCTTCGACATAGGCTTTTAAGATTGCATCCAAATCATCGTACGGTGGTAAACTATCTTCGTCAACCTGATCCGGTGCAAGCTCTGCTGAAGGTGGTCGTGTGATCACACGCTCCGGTATCACTTCAGATAAAGTATTGCGATATCTTGATAGTTTGTAAACAAGAGTTTTAGGTAAATCTTTAATCACCGCAAAACCACCGGCCATATCACCATACAAGGTACAATACCCAACCGCCATTTCAGACTTGTTACCTGTCGTTAAAACGATATGATGTTTTTTATTGGATAAGGCCATTAAAATTACACCGCGGCTACGTGCTTGCAAGTTTTCTTCTGTGGTATCTTGTCCGCGCTCACCTAACAAAGGGGTTAAGCTTTGCATGAAGCTATCAAAGATTGGTTCAATTGAAACAATATCAAATTCTACACCTAAGGTTTCAGCTTGCTTTTTAGCATCTTCAACACTCATTTGCGCAGTGTATTTAAACGGCATCATGACAGCTTGCACCCGATCAGCGCCTAATGCATCCACCGCAATCGCTAAGGTTAATGCCGAGTCAATCCCACCAGATAATCCTAAAACAGCACCAGCAAAACCATTTTTGTTAACATAATCACGGGTCGCCAAAACCAAAGCCTGATAGATCTGAGCCTCTTCATTTTCTGGCAGCTTTTGCACTTGTCCCCCGCTTAACCCATTTTCAGTAAGGGTTAATACTTGCTGTTCAGGCTGGCAAAAAGCCAAACGGCTGACTAGCTCACCATTTTTTGCAACAGCAAACGAGCTGCCATCAAAAATCAGTTCATCTTGGCCACAAATATGATTGACATAAACAATAGGTAATTGCCATTTAATGGCATGATGGCTAATAAGTTTTTCACGTTCAGTTTGTTTTTGAAAATTGTACGGCGAGGCGTTTAATGACAACAATAAATCTGGTTGCTGAGCCTCTAGTTGAGCAATAGGCCCCTCTCCCCAGAGGTCTTCACAGATCAAAACCGCTATTTTTCTACCCTGATAATTAAATACACAGGATTGCTCACCCGTTTCAAAATATCGTTTTTCATCAAAAACACCATAGTTTGGCAGCGACTGTTTATAATATAAAGCCACTTGCTCACCTTCGCAAAACACCCCAGCCGCATTATACAGATGGCCGTTATCGCGCCATGGATAGCCCAGCACAATACAGTGCTGGTGCGATGCTTCAGTAATACGCACTAATGCTTTTTGTACTTTTTGATATAAATCATCTCGCAATAATAAATCTTCTGGTGGATATCCAGTTAACGCCAGTTCGGGAAACACTATGATGGTGCCTGGTTCACTGGATTTTACTGTCGCAATAATTTTATCGCAATTTTGACTGATAGCACCCACGGTAAAGTTGTCTTGTGCAACTAATATCTGCATTCGAATAATTATCTCTAATTAATATTAATTTTTGCCTATTGTACACCAATTGAAGCCTTTTCAGAATCATGTGAAGGTTACAAAAGGCCTGTTAGCCAGGACAGCTTTCAGGCATAATATAAAGCTTAGTTTAATTAAACCACTGGCGTTTTTTATGGCTCAAAATATCACTTGGCAAGCACAAAAACCAAAACAAAATGTAGAGGACCTTAAATCAGCCCCACACTCAATTGAAGCAGAACAATCCGTAATTGGGGGCTTATTATTAGATAATGAAGCTTGGGATAGAGTGGCAGAACGAGTTGTTGCACAAGACTTTTATCATTTTGCCAATCGAACTGTATTTGAACACATGGCAGCATTGGTAGAAAGTCATAAACCCATTGACTTAATTACTCTCTCCGAGCGACTTGAGCAAGCACATCAATTAGAGGATGTCGGGGGGTTTGCCTATTTAGCCGAAGTTGCTGATAATACGCCAAGCGCGGCCAATATCACAGCCTATGCTGATATTGTTCGTGAACGCGCGGTGATTCGAGAAATGATATCGGTTGCCAACGAAATTGCTGAAGCCGGTTATGATCCTCAAGGGCGCACGAGTAGTGAGCTATTAGACTTAGCAGAAAGCCGAGTTTTTAAAATAGCTGAGCAAAGAGCCAATAACAATGAAGGGCCGCGCCAAGTTAAAGACGTCTTGTCGCAAACAATTAGCCGTATCGAAGATGCAATGAAAAATGGGCTAGATGGGGTCACTGGAGTGACCACAGGTTTTAACGATTTAAATGGTATGACATCAGGCCTTCAGCCCTCTGATTTAATTATTGTTGCCGCTCGCCCTTCTATGGGTAAAACCACCTTTGCAATGAACCTATGTGAAAATGCCGCTATGTCGTTTGACAAAGCTGTGTTGGTATTTAGCTTAGAGATGCCTGCAGAACAAATTATGATGCGTATGTTGGCCTCACTTAGCCGTGTGAATCAAACCAGTATTCGAACCGGTAAACTAGAAGACGAGGACTGGGCCCGTATTTCGTCTACCATGGCCTTGTTAGCCGATAAAAATAATATCTACATTGATGACTCCTCAGGATTAACCCCAACCGAAGTGCGCTCGCGAGCTCGTCGGGTTGCAAGAGATCATGAAGGCGGCATTGGTTTAATCATGGTCGATTACCTGCAGTTAATGCAAGTACCAGGGATGAGTGAGAACCGAACTTTAGAGATCGCCGAAATTTCCCGTTCATTAAAAGCACTCGCAAAAGAACTTAACGTACCTGTTGTTGCCTTGTCTCAGTTAAACCGTAGTCTGGAACAAAGAGCAGATAAAAGACCGGTAAACTCAGATCTAAGGGAATCAGGTTCAATTGAGCAGGATGCTGATTTAATCATGTTTATTTACCGTGACGAAGTTTATTACCCTGAATCAGAGCGTAAAGGTATTGCTGAGATTATTATCGGAAAACAGCGTAATGGTCCTATTGGACATGTTGACTTGGCGTTTTTAGGTCAGTTTTCTCGCTTTGATAATCTAGCCAAAATGGATTATTCAGGCTATTGATATTAACATTCGAATGAACGGGCGGCGTGCATTTCCGCCGCCATCTAGGTTTTGTATCAGCTTAACTCAATCGCTTTCACCTAAAACAAAAAACCCTGGTCAAAAACCAGGGTTTTATATAAATAAACTATTTTAGTCAGCGTTTAGCGCTTCTTACTTTTTAGCTTTTTTCTCTTTTTCAGCTGCAATCACAGCTTCTGCAACATTCGCAGGGCAAGCTGCATAATGTGAGAATTCCATTGAGAACTGACCACGACCAGAAGTCATAGTACGTAAGTGACCAATGTAACCAAACATTTCTGATAAAGGTACGTCGGCTTTCACACGAACACCTGTTGCGCCCGCTTCTTGGTCTTTAATCATACCGCGACGACGGTTAATATCACCAATGACATCACCAACATGATCTTCTGGTGTGAAGATATCAACTTTCATGATCGGCTCAAGCAACTGAGGACCCGCTTTAGGCATTGATTGACGGAAAGCACCTTTAGCAGCGATTTCAAATGCAATTGCAGATGAATCCACGGCGTGGTATGCACCATCATATAACTCAACTTCAACGTCTAACGTTGGGAAACCAGCTAAAACACCTTGTTGCATCATACCAGCAAAACCTTTTTCGATTGCTGGGAAGAATTCTTTAGGAACGTTACCACCAACAACAGTTGATTTGAACTGGAAGCCTGAACCTTGCTCACCTGGTTTGATACGGTAGTCAATTTTACCAAACTGACCAGAACCACCTGATTGTTTTTTGTGAGTATAGCTATCTTCAACTTCTTGAGTGATAGTTTCACGGTAAGCAACCTGAGGTTGACCTACATCTAATTCAACACCGTAGGTACGCTTTAAGATATCTACTTTAATATCTAAGTGCAGTTCACCCATACCTTTCAGAATGGTTTCACCCGAATCTTCGTCAGTTTCAACTTGGAAAGATGGATCTTCAGCAACCATTTTACCAATCGCAATACCCATTTTTTCAGTAGAACCTTTATCTTTAGGCGCAACCGCGATAGAGATGACCGGATCTGGGAAAATCATAGCTTCTAACGTACAAGGATGTTTAGGATCACATAAAGTATGACCAGTTTGTACGTTCTTCATACCAACAACAGCAATAATATCGCCAGCTTGAGCAGAAGTTAATTCACTACGCTCGTCAGCATGCATTTCAACCATACGGCCGATACGTTCAGTTTTACCTGTTGCAGCATTTAAGATAGTGTCGCCTTTGCTCATTCTGCCTGAATAAATACGGATAAAGGTTAACGCACCAAATCTGTCATCCATAATTTTAAATGCTAATGCACGTAACGGCTCATCAGCAGAAACAATGGCTTTTTCACCCGTTGCTTCACCGGTTTCTTCGTCAGTTAAGTCTTGTGGCTCAACTTCAGTCGGTGATGGCAAGTAGTCAGTTACCGCGTTCAATACTAATTGAATACCTTTGTTTTTGTATGCAGAACCACAGTATGTCGGGAAGAAAGACAGATTGTGTGTACCTTTTTTGATACAAGATTTAATCTGTTCCATTGTTGGCTCTACACCTTCTTCTAGGTAAGCCATCATAAGATCTTCATCTTGCTCAAGCGCAGTTTCAATTAAAGCTTCACGGTATTCAGCAGCTTTTTCAACCATATCTGCAGGGATATCTTGAACTTCATAGTTTTCTGGTAAACCAGTATCGTCCCATACGTACGCTTTTTGCTCTAATACATCTACAACACCGCAGAAATCGTCTTCGATACCAATAGGTAACGTCATAACTAACGGAGTGGCACCCAAAACGTTTTTAACTTGCTCAACAACACGGTAAAAATCTGCACCCATACGGTCGAGTTTGTTTACGAAGATCAAACGAGATACTTCTGAGTCGTTCGCATAGCGCCAGTTTGTTTCTGATTGCGGCTCTACACCACCTGAACCACAGAATACACCTACACCACCATCTAATACTTTTAATGAACGATATACTTCGATTGTGAAGTCCACGTGTCCAGGGGTGTCGATGATGTTTAAACGATGATCGTTCCAAAAACAGGTAGTCGCAGCTGACTGGATAGTAATACCACGCTCGGCTTCCTGCTCCATGAAGTCAGTGGTTGTTGAACCGTCATGCGTATCACCGATTTTATGGATTTTACCAGTCAGTTTAAGAATACGCTCAGTAGTGGTTGTTTTACCCGCGTCAACGTGGGCAAAGATACCAATATTTCTATATTTGGATAGATCAGTCATTACTTTACTCTACTAATTTGTGTGTCGATTTAATTTGCACGATAAAATACAGGGTATTTGCTCCATTTAAAAGGAAGAGAGCAGAAGTTTTATTATTTTGCCAATAATTTACGCTCTCAACCCTTTGAACCGCCCCATATCAGGCTTAGTTTTTTACCGGAACATTCAACCATTCTGGTTGCCCTTTTCCTGTATGGCGCAAGATTTTACAGAATTGATTCAGGTTTGACCAATTATATCTGCGTCTTTCACTAAAGTTTCTCACAAAACGGATCTCTAAGAGGTCCGTTTTGCCGATATTTAGTTAGCGCATTATAACTTTGGCATCCGTTGGAGTACCACTTTCAACAAACTTGTACACGTTTTTAGCCGGTGCAAGCATGGGCTGACGTCCCCAGATATAACTCTGTTCCCGAACTATGCTTAAATAGGCTTTATTTAATAAGTTGGCGCGTTCAGGATCAGGTTCCATTAACACACTAATGTCGTTTTTAAGGTGATTAAACATCGCCGTATTGGCTTTGCCATCTGCTTGATAAAACTTTTTGTATACTTGTTCATTGCTTCGAAACTCATCGCCCCAAGGATTGTTTTGTAGATAAGTGGTATATTCGTAGCGACCGTCCGGATAGGTCAGCTCAGGAGCCCCTTTAAAACCTTTTTCAGACCAGTGGTACCAACCATTTTTAAAGTGCTGATTGGTGTATTTACGCGGCATTGCATAACTGGCATCGGTTGTGGCACTAGTGCCCGAATGACAACCAATGCAAAAGGCTGTTTCTTCAAATGTTTGTGGTCTTAACTCGCCTTTTTTATCTTCAATAAAACCTTGCAGCTTCCAGCCCATACCATTATAAAGGCCACGCTCAGAGTTGCCTTCAAACACACGTAAACGCTCAGGGAAGTCATGTTTTTCTTTAATTTCGCTCAGAGCGTAGTTTTGTAACTGCATATAGTTATTCCAAGCAGTTTTTTTACTATACCGAACTTCTTTAATGCGTGCAGACATCATCATTTGACCATCTGCATTACGATCTAAATAGCGCACTGTGTGTAAAAATTCCGTATTTACAGGGTATAAACCCGCAGCCATATTAATTTTACCTTGCTCAAATGCCGTTTTGGCTTGACCAACATAAGACATCATTTGTTTTTTTAATGGCGCCCAGCGATAGCTAATTTTTGCTGCGGTGGCGATTTTGCCATCTTTATCTAAATCAACCTGATATTTTTTTTCATCAACTTTTGGGATCTCAATATCTTGCTCTTTGATCATAGCTTCAACAACAGCGAGGTTAATTTGGTAAACAGTTTTATCAAAAATGCCATTCGCGTCTGTTTGATAGAGCTCAGGCAGCCTGATCAATACATCATCTGTTGAACCATTTGTTGGGAAAAAAGCGCCAGGGAAAGGTGCATAAGCAAATACTCGCCAACCTGTATATTTATTGTTTAAGTCACGATCAAATCCTAACTCATCAAAGTTAAAATAAACATCGGGCATAAAACCATCCCAACGCCCATTATTGTTGGCATCCCATTCGCTTGGCAAATCTTTTAGCCGCTGTGCAAGTTTAATGCTGCCATCGGCATTTAAATAATTTGATTGTTTTACATAGTCTTGCATCTCGCGGTCAGAAATTTGTGCAATTTGCCCGCTAAAATCTCTAAATAGATTTTTCCATCGATTGGTTTCACCATATTTAGCGGTGAATCCGTACTCCATTTGTAAATCTGTGCCATTAAAGAAGTTCGGTCGTTTACCGGCCCCGTGACAAACATAACAAGGATTAGAAGCGCCCCCCTTCTCGTTTTTTGTTTTGGTATAACACTGAGCCGGTATATAAGCCGCTTCGTTATACATAAGATTAGCGCGCTGGTAAGTTTGCAAGCTCAGAGCCTCATTAAGCTCTTTGACCAACTCAGTTTGTTGGTTATCGGTTTCGCCAAAACCAGCTAATAAAAATATGCCTGTTATTGCGCTGGTTAGAGAGATGAGTTTTGCTTTCATATGACCCACTTAATTTCTTTTTTTTGTAAACGGGCATTCTGCGTATTATTTATGTCAATTTGCTTGCAATTGAATGAAAATAAATTGACACCCCTGTTTGAAAGCTTGTGTTTTCAATTTAGATTTAACTTGATAAAAACTGAAAAAGGGCGCTCGTGCGCCCTTTATATCAATAAGTTAAGAGGCGTTTATTTATCGTTCATTGAAAAACGAAATGGGCCTACATAACCGATTTCAGATTCTTTGTCCGCTTCACGGCCAGACGGATGCTGAGCAACTGCTGTTAGATAACCAAAACCATTGATATCTTTATACCAGAAAGGTGAAGTTGTTTCAGCGCCTAACGGAGTGGTAAAGATCCGAGTTAAAGTGCCTTCATCTAAATCATATGACCAGATCATGTTGTTATTATGGCTACCCGTATCTTCACCGATAATTAAAACATTAGAGTCAGCTAAATATGAAACGTTATCTGGTGATGCAATAGAGTCTACATCACAAGAGTTACCTTCATATTTGTCACCGGCAGGATAAGATTTAGAGATACCTGCGACTAAACCTTGCATATCTTTAGCAACATAATCAGAACCAATGCTGCTGTCTGCGCTCACGTTTAACTCATAAACCACACCACAAGCATTGCTATCGACACGAATATGGTTAGGACCGCCTGTGTCATTGCTTGAAGCATCGTTCATACCGCTCGCCACTTCTGACATAGCAATATACATTTTGCCATCACGCTCGTTAAAGGTAATACCTTCTTCTTTACGGAATTCGGTCGTGGCCCCCATATAAGCCGCAAAACGACGAGTTTCTAAACGAGAAGCGATTTTTTCATCTTTTTCATCAATCACAGAATCTTGGTTAATGTCTTGTAATTTAATACATTCATGTGAACCCGCATTGATTGACGTATAACCGTCTTCACAGCTACCATCAACTGGCTTTTTAACTTCAAAGATGTCTGAAAGGTGTGGTTTTTTAGCGACCCACTCACGGATCTCTGCATTGGTTGCATGACCTAAGTTCACCCACTCAAGGTTCGCAGTACCATTGTTTTCTTTTGAAACCTGGTTCCATTTAACCGCATATAAAGTACCAGCACTTAAATCTTTTTCTTGATCAGCTACAAACATGAACAAACCAACATTAGTGCCATCATCCGATAAGTATACGGTGCGGTTGTCTGGCATTACATAAGCTAACTCATGTGCAAAACGACCCATACTGTAGTGTTTGTGATAAGTAACATCACCGTTATCTTCAATAATAACTTCTGGCGTCCAACCATAATAATAAGGGCTGGCTTTAGTTAAGTCACCGTCCCAATATGGCGCAATCGCATCATAATAGAAACTACCCGTTTTGCCATCTTCACCTACGGTTAATGCACCACTTGGTTCATACTCTTCTGAACCTAAGTGTGAATTCCAAGGTGTTGTTTGGCCGGCACAGTGTACCCAACCACCAAATTCATCTTTTTGGCTGATAAACTCTAAGGTGCCTTCAACCGGCGATAATGCACCTGTTTCAGCGTCTTGAGCTAACTCTTGAACGTACATAGAACCAATTTGACATTCAAACTGAGAGACCATGTAAATTTTATCGTTTTTATGGATCAAGCTGTTGTAATCTAAACCTGAACCAACACCATCGTTAGTACCGTTACAAACATACTCACTGCCATCTTCAAAATAAATGGGCTGATCCATGTGGTTTTTAGATAAACCAAAAATCTCACCTGTGATTGAATCTTCGTGACCTGTCGCCATAATACGGTTATAACCGATAGACTGAAGCTGACCATTCACTTCAACTTCACGTGAGGCTAAGATGCTTTGCTGGGCGCTGGTGGTAATAGGGGTAGCCACCTCAGAAAATTTAAGCGTTAAGCTTTCTGATTGAGACGGCTGTTCAGCATCATCTTCATCATCGTCTAAATCTAAATCAATAGTGCATGCAGTTAAAACAGATGCCAGTGCGGTTGCAATCAAGCTGGCTTTAAATAAGTTTTCAGTTTTCATAGTTGGACTCCGTGACATTTAAAGTTGCCCGGCAAACTCCGCCGGGCTTATTATTTCAAACAGGGTTAAGCTTTACGTCTGATGGCTGCGAACAACAAACCGGCAAATATAAACAACCAATTCATCGAACCACTCTCAATGGTGACATTGTCGATTTCTTCACTGTCATCTGTTTCTTCTTCATCTTCACCCGCGGTTGCTTCAACAGATAAATCTAACCAAACTAAAAAGTGGTCAGATGAAGCCGAGCGAGATTCGACTAATGGATATAAATCTTGGTCTTGAGTTGGCCAGAAAACATCACCTTGCTCAATGGCTAAACCTGACTTAGATGGCAGTACATAGTCCGCGCGCATTTTCCAGTTAGCAGTGTGATAAGGCGCTAATGGGTTAGTGATATCATTGTGCAAACCACCGTCTGACGAAGGCGTAAACAAGGTATCGACTTTTTCATGGTTGAGCAGTTGCTCTATCGTGCCTGGGTAGGCATCCCCTTCGGTTGAGGCATTTAAATCACCCACAATCACAAATCGGGCATTGTCTGATAAACCGCCTGTGTTGCCTTCGTCATCATAAATGTAGGCTGACATCTCTGGGTCTATATAGTCCGCCCATAAACGTGTTTCATCATGGTTACGACGACCATTTAAATCTTCTTCCCCATCAAATACAGGTGGTGTTGGGTGACTGGCAAGAATATGAACAATTTCGCCGTTAAAGTTAACAGGCACGTCCCAATGTGACTTAGAAGATAGGCGAACTATGTTGGTTTCGTCAGCATCGAACCAATCATCACCGGTGTCAGGGTCAATTGGCATTAAGTGACCTGGCATGTCTTTCCACAAGAATTTTTGGAAAGTGCGAACCTCTTCTTCAACAATTGGATAGCGAGACAATAAAACCATGCCGTAATGGCCTTCGAACTGACCAAAACCAAAAGCATCATTACGAACCCCATCAAAAATACCGTCGTTATTTAAATCATAATTAGTTGCTATACCTGTATTTGAAGGTGCAACAAAATAATAATCGTAATTGATCGACTGAGCACCATCTGCTTGTGGTACGTTCAAATACTGAGAAATAAACATTTCAACACCTGAATTTTCGTCTGGGATATAATCAAACTCGTTGATTAACACCACATCCGGACGCACACGTTGGATGATTTCTGCAATATTTTTAATCTGTTCATTATCACCAGATGCTAACTCATCAATTAAGATCTGAGTGCCCTTAGTAGCCGCATTATCAGCATCATAGTTTTCAGCTTCCATACTGGCGTTAAAAGTCGCAACACGCAGGTGCATATTGTCTTTTTTATCTTTAACCAGATAGATATTTGGCTCTTCAACCGTCACTTGGGTTTGTAAAACTTTTTCAGTGCCATCTTTATCTTTGACAGTTAATGATACTGTGAAGCTGCCGCCGGAATCATAAGCGTATTCAACTTCTGCACCCGTGGCTGTACGGCCATTGCCAAAATCCCACATATATTCGTAGTCGCCAGCGCCATTGTATGCCATAGCTTTAAATTGTGCCGGTTGCGCCAGCTGTAATTTTTGCTTGCTGGCCGTCATGGCCGCTGTCAGCGGCAGTGCATTGTCGTTTCCGCTTACCTCAACAACAACATCATCAATGTACCAGCCGGCCACATCGCCATTGCCATTTGCATCTAACGTATAATGAAAAGCTAAATAAACTTTTTCACCTAAATAGGCTGATAAGTCCAAATCGCCCGATGTTTCAAAATCAGATCCACTTGAGCCTTGGCCATCTTGTGGCAAGGATGGATTTAACATTGTCCAAGTCGCGTTTTCAGGTGATTGACCCGGCACATAATCGGTTGAAACTTTTACTCTAATGTTTTGTCCATCAAAACGAACACGTGATTTAAATGAAAAAGTTGCCGAGTCAAAGCCATTTAAATCAAGCTGTGGAGAGATTAACCAGTCATTGCTATCAACATCTTGGCCGTAACCATTCATTGCAGCTGAACTGGTATTGTTATAAGTATCGTTAAACCAGTTTTTATCACTAGCGACACTTATTGGCGTGAACTGGCCATTTAAACCAATCGAAAAATCTTCCTGAAATAAAACATCCGACTGTGCAAACGATGACAGAGCCATCGCTAAACAACCGGCTAATACCTTAGCTTTAAACATGTTTTTCCCCGTACTCTTAGTTATAGGATTTATTTTGGGGGAAACTCTATCGGCTTAACGTGACTGTTCGGTGAACGAAAAATGACTCATTTTTTGCAGTTTTATGGCACTGACATCCGACCAGTTCAAATCAGCCCTGATATGGCAATTAAATTTGTGGCTTTTTCCGCATTTTTTTAGTCCCGCTACGCTGTGTTTTTTTGTCTAAACGGCGTCTTTGACTAGCTTTGCTTGGTTTTGTGGCAATGCGTTTTTTAGCAACGTATTGTACGCTACGAATCAACTTAAGTAATTCTTCTAATGCCTCTTTGCGATTCGCTTCTTGACTACGGCTGGTTTGACATTTGATTAAAATTTTACCACTTGCACTAATTCTATGATCCGATTTATTTAACAGTTTATGTCTGTAAAAATCAGGTAATTTGGCAGTGTTTAAATCAAATACTAGCAATACAGCACTGGATGTTTTATTAACTTTTTGGCCTCCGGAGCCGGAAGCACGAATAAATTGCCATTCGATATCATTGCGGTCTAATTCTACCGAATTTGAAACTTTAAGTGGGCCAGCATGTATACTGACCTCACTTGTGGATGTTGGGTGATTATTTTGCAAACTTTTTAAAAGGCTCATCAATCGGAGTATTGGCCAAATGATTCGTATAGTTACTCATTACTTTCTGCGACAGGCCTAATACAATTTCTAATAATTGTTGGTTACCATAACCCGCTGCGTGAAATTTTTCAATTTGCTCATCTTTTAAAACACCGCGCTGGCGAACCATAGCAAGTGTGGTTTGGCGTAGAACTTCCAACTTTTCATCAGCGAGCGGCTGGTGAGCTACCGCGGCATCATTAATCTCTGCGTCTACTTTCATAGATGCGGCAATGGCGCTATGCGCAGGCACACAATAATGGCATTCATGTTCGCTGTTAATACTTTGCCAAACAACAGTCAACTCCTCTTTAGAAAACGATGTTTTTTGAAATAATTCGTGCAACACCTGATAACCTTCTAACAAAGTTGGTGCTTCGGCCATCACCGCGTGCAAATTCGGCAACATGCCAAAAGCTTTTTTAGAGTTTTCAATTAAAGGTTGTGCTGCGGCTGGGGCTGTTTTTTCGGTATGCAATTTAAAATCTGTCATCATATTTCTCCTAACAATTTGAATGATCGCTCAAGATTGAATGTTATTGAAACAGATTTTATTGTCCGGTTCAAGCCTAATTTGAACAATCATTCAAATTAAACTTAAAAATAAAGGCGCTTTAAAGCGCCTCTTCTATCTCATCTAAATCAAGTGGTTCGGGAGATAAAATAATACCCGTTGAGTCTGCATAAACATAATCATCAGGCAAAAAAGTCACGCTGGCAAAATTTACCGGAATGTTCACCTCGCCTGTATCATCATCTTCAGCGCCAACTGGGATCGAAGCAACGGCCTGAATACCTATCTCCACTTCTTCTAGCTCGTCCACATCACGAACCGCACCATATACTATAATGCCTTCCCAATTGTTCTGCGCTGCAGTTTCAGCAATTTCAGCATCTACGAGTGCCCGCCGAGTTGAACCCCCGCCATCAATTAACAATACCTTACCACTTCCGTCTTCGGCCACAAGCTGGCGGATCAAGCCATTATGTTCAAAGCATTTTACGGTTGTGACACTGCCGTAGAATTGACTGATACCGCCGTAAGACACAAATAGTGGCTCGGCAACATCAATCATATCGGCATACATATCGCACAAAAGAGAAGTACTAAATTCCATGGTTCAACCTTTATCTTTGACAAATTTTCTCCATTATAAACAGCTCACAAGCACAAATCTATCAAAGAAATTCCTCTCTGTAGGCAGGCAAGGATTTGTCACATTAATGACCCATTTAGTTCAATTTTACGTCATATTGATTAACTATTATGCTTCATAATGCAAGATAAACTGAGTAGGATACGAATATGAATTTGATAACCGCAAAAGATCAGCAGTTATTCGGTTGGCTATTTGCCTACACTCAAAACCGTAACATGACAGCCGTTCGTTTTATTTCGCGCACGGGCGACGGTCATTTATATCTGATTCTGGCCGCTACTTTATGTGTTTTAGAACACCAGGGGATTTGGTTTTTAGCGGCTGGTTTAACTGCTTTTTTATTAGAGCTACCCTCATATTTTGTGCTTAAAAAAACGTTCAAACGCATTCGCCCGAGTGATTTATTGGTTTCAGCCCATATTCAACCGAGTGATAAATTTAGTCTACCTTCGGGTCATACTGCGGCTGCGTTTTTAATGGCGACTTTAATCAGTCATTTTTATCCTAGCTTTACCTTGTTTGCTTATACTTGGGCCAGCTTAATTGGTTTATCACGCGTTTTATTAGGGGTTCATTTCCCGACAGACATTCTTGCTGGTGCGCTTCTTGGCAGTGCCAGTGCGGTTTTAAGTTTATCTTTGGTATTGTAATAAACAGATGAAAATTCTTTATGGTGTGCAAGGCACCGGTAATGGACACATTAGTCGTGCCCGTATTATGGCAAAACGTTTTAATGAACTAGGTATCCAAGTTGATTACCTTTTTTCTGGCCGGCCAGCAAATAAGTTTTTCGATATGCAAGTTTTTGGCAACTATCAGGTTCGCCAAGGTATGTCATTTACCCATAAAGACGGCGGTATTGACTTATTAACAACCTTACAAAATATCAAACCTTTGCAATTTTGGCGCGATGTAAAAGCGCTAGATTTAAGCAATTATGATGTAGTGTTAAACGACTTTGAGCCCATCTCTGCATGGGCTGCGCGTCGCCAAGGTATTGCCAGTATAAATATCTCTCATCAAGCGGCTTTTTTACAACCTGTGCCTATGCAAGGCGCAGGCTGGACTGATAAAAAAATCTTAAGATACTTTGCGCCGTGCCAATATAACCTCGGCGTGCATTGGTACCATTTTGGCGCGAACATTATTCCGCCTTTTATTGATGAGCCCGATACCTTAGACAATAAAGACAATAAAATTTTAGTGTATTTGCCGTTTGAATCTTTGCCCAATATCACTGCCATGCTGGCTGATTTTTGTGATTATGAGTTTTATTGTTATCACCCAAGTTTAGACGCTGATAGTGAGCAAGAGCATATCAAACTTCGTAAGCTAAGCCGCACAGGTTTTAAACATGATCTTGCAGAGTGCAAAGGCATTATTGCCAACGCAGGGTTTGAATTATCAAGCGAAGCTTTATGTTATGGAAAACGTATTTTACTAAAACCACTCACAGGTCAATTTGAGCAAGAAAGTAATGCCAAAACATTAGAACTGTTAGGGTTAGCAACCGTAATGCCACAACTCAATTTTGAAACAGTAGAGCAATGGCTAGAGCATAAAAACGGTGGCCGGGTTAAGTTTCCCAGCGATCCTCAACCGTTAATTGATTGGGTGATGAAGGGTGAATATAATCAAACTCGCTCCTTGCTCGATCAATTATGGTCTCAAGTTGAGTTTCCAAAAAAAGTCAGTCATAAACTAAAACAGGACGCAGCTTAATTTATAATCCCCATTAGTTGTTGAGCGATTTTAAATATCCCAGGATCTGTTTAGCCGCTTGCTGTTGTTGCATCTTAACGGCAGGAGAAAAACTATTCTGTTGGCGATAATAAGGGTTATTTAGTCGAAGGAATTGCTGTGCTCGTATTTCTGCCTGCTGATTATGAGGCACGCTGGGTGTATCTACGGCAAAAGATTCGGTAAGTAAATCTAACACGGGCAGATCTAAACTTTGGATATGCTCGTCAAGTGTTTGTTTACTTAAATCAGCCTGCCACCAAATCATTAAACGGTAGCGCTGAACCATTTTTTCAGCCGTTATCTGTGTCAAATAATCCGCACTTTTGCCAACCGCGGCAATTAATAAATCTTTGGGTTGACTAAATTGAGCACTCGCTTGTTTAATTAATTCGGACAATTGTTTTAAATAAAACATACGCTGTTTTTCGGCAATAGTTTTTTGATCCTCAATATTTTGTTTAACATCCGTTTGTTTGTCATTGTTTTGCAAATGGGTGTACGCATAGGCGGGGACAGGTAAGCTTATTACCTGAATGCCATCTTGGTTTAATAAATCGATCATCATAGTGGGTAATTCAACTGTTGGGTATTCACTGGTATCTAACAGAAGAATTAAATTAGCCTTGTGTTGAGTCGATTGATGAAGCGCAAACCAGATTGGATAATCTTGCTCGTTCAACTTGACATATTTTAACGTCTCAGCAGTGCCGTATTTAGCCATATCTGACTGGTATAACTGCACTGGGTTCGCGGGCCAGAGCCGGCTATCAGTGGCAGAACTAGCCACTAATGAATAAAATATGATGACCCAGTATAACGCCAATTTTAACATCAATAATCACCTAAGACCGCTTAAAATGGACACGGACTTTCAAATTGCAAGCGCCGCCCATCGACTGGATGGTTAAAACTAAGTTTATGTGCATGTAATTGTAACCGTATTGCCATTGCTAACGCCTGCTCATTCGCGTATAAACGATCGCCCAAAATAGGATGTCCCATTGCTAACATATGCACGCGCAGCTGATGCGAACGCCCAGTAATCGGATGCAAACGAACTCGTGTTGCGCACGCCTCTCGCTGAATAACCTGCCAAAAAGTTTGTGAACTTTTCCCAGACAAATGATCCACCTTTTGTTTAGGTCGATTTGGCCAATCACAAATAAGCGGTAAATCTACCACGCCGCTGTCGGCAACTGGATGCCCAAAAATCCGTGCAATATACTCTTTGCTAGTTGTCCGTTTTTCAAATTGCTGCGCCAATTTGCCATGCACTTTTTTTTCTAGCGCCCAAACCAACAATCCGGAAGTTGCCATATCTAGCCGGTGCACGACCCCAATATTAGGCCACACTCGAGCCGCCCGCACCGCCAAGCTGTCTTTATGAATGGCCTGTTTACCGGGAACAGTCAACAGGCCGCTAGGTTTATTGAATACCACAATATGGTTATCACGAAAAACAACGTCGAGTTGCGGTGATTGTGGTGGGTTGTAGTTTAATAACACCACTATTTATTGTGACTCACAACCACTAAACGAAGCGCATCTAATTTTATTTTAGCTTGTTGTAGTTGCACTTTTAATTCATCTTTTTGTGTATAAAGCGCATCAAGTTCATCCTGACGTATACTTGGATTAACGGCTTTTAAGTTTTCTAACCTTGCAATTTCAGCCCCTAAATCAGACTCTACTTGTTTAAGCGCATCACTGAGTAAATGCTCTTTTTGCTGATTGGCAATAATTTCTGATCGCCCTATCAACTCATGTATTTGTGGTTGTAACGCAGTTGCTAATTGCGAAGCGACTTGCCGGTTTACGGGTTTTAACTGCTTATTTAAATTATCAAAAGATACTTTTTCAGCGAGATTATTGGCCGCTTTATCTAATAATAAACGCACCGGTGTGGGTGGTAAAAATCGCCCCGGTTGCAGGTGTTTAGGCGCACTACTCTCAACGACATAAATAAGCTCTAATAAATAGGTCCCTTCGGGAAGGGCTTTATTATTAAGCACACTCACCGCATTATTACCGATTTCACCGCTGCAAATCATCTCAAAACAGCCTTGTACCATAGGGTGATCCCAGCTAATAAAACGAACATCTTCCCGTGATAGTGCTGTGTCGCGGTCAAAACTGATCGTCATGCCTTCATCTCCCAACTCAGGGAAATGGGCTTCTAACATATGTTCAGTTGGATTTATTGCCAGGCATTGTTCGCCTTTGTCGTCTTGCGAAACACCATAGGTGTCGAACACTTGTAGCATAAAAGCAACCAGAGAGGTATCATCATCCAGATCGTCAATTTGTTTGGCTAGCGCTTCGCCATCAAAGCCTTTTGAGTTTAGCTCAAGCAAAATATCTCGACCTTGTTCAAGCTGTTGATTTAGCGCTGTGATCTGCGCCTTCGCTTGGGCGATTAAACCGTCAAACGCACCATCTTGGTAATCTAAATTGCTTAACTCAGTTAACAAAACGTCTTTTTGTGACTGATATACTTTAACCCCAGCAGGGCACGTATCTGCGTAGGCATTAATGCCTTTGTGTTGCCAGTTAAACCATTGCTGCGCCGGGCTACCAGCAAAATTGGCAATATGTATCTGTATATCATGGGCTTGGCCAATGCGGTCTAAGCGGCCAATTCTTTGTTCTAATAAGTCTGGGTTCAGAGGAATATCAAACAACATTAAATGGCGCGCAAATTGGAAATTACGGCCCTCTGAACCAATCTCAGAACAAATTAATAACTGACAGCCCTCTTCTTGATCGGCAAACCAAGCTGCCGCTCTGTCTCGTTCAACAATACTCATACCTTCGTGGAAAACCGCTGAGTTGATACCAAATTTAATTCTTAGCGCGTTCTCTAAAGTGATAGCTGTACTGGCATGGGCACAAATTAATAGCAGTTTTTCGTTTGCATTTTCTCGAATTAATTGCTCGACCCAAGCCAGCCGAGGATCAATTCGCCACCACTCAATGTCTTCACTAATCGCTTTTTGGTAGATGATTTCGGGTGTCAATAATTCAGCTATTTGACGTTCACCAAGTTGCTCGACAGTTTGCTCACCATAACGCCTAGCCCACCATTGCAGAGCGGCTTGGTACTCGGCGGGCAGTTCTAATGAGTCGACATGCAGCTGCCGCTTTGGAAAACCTTTTACTGACGCTCGAGTATTTCTAAATACGACGCGCCCTGTACCATGTTGATCAATTAAACTATTAATAATTTGTTGGCGTGCTGCGGTTTTGCTAGCCGGATCTTTTGCGTTAATATTTAACAGCGCAGATTCGTTTTGCACGTTATTTATACCCCCAATTAAGGTCGTTAAAGATTCTAATAAATCTTGGCTGACCTCACCGGCTTGCAGAAGCACTTTAGCTATTTCGGCAATTTTTTGGTAACCAGACTCTTCTTCTACAAATTTTTGATAATCAAAGAAGCGTTCTGCATCCAATAAACGCAAGCGGGCAAAGTGCCCCATATGACCAAGCTGGTCAGGCGTTGCTGTTAATAACAATAACCCGGCACACGCCTGAGCGAGTTGTTCAACGGCTTGGTATTCAGCGCTTGGTGCAACTTCAGACCATTGTAAATGGTGGGCTTCATCAACTACAACTAAATCCCAATTTGCTTGGCAGGCTTGTGCTAAACGCTTATCTGATTCACTCAATAATCGCACCGGCGCAATGATTAGTTGTTCGGTTTCAAACGGATTTTCATCACTATCTGTATACTCATTGCAGCGCTCCTCATCAAAAATTGCAAACTTAAGATTAAACCTACGCAGCATTTCAACCAGCCACTGATATTGCAACGAGTCTGGCAGTAGAATCAAGATGCGAGAAGCTCGTCCCGTTAACAATTGCTGGTGAATGATCATACCCGCTTCTATGGTTTTACCTAAACCAACTTCATCAGACAATAAAACGCGAGGCGCAAAACGACCTCCGGCCTCTTTTGCAATGTGTAATTGGTGGGGAATTAACGCGGTTCGAGCGCCACATAGACCAACTAAACCACTCGTTTGATATTGGTGTTGCAATCTTAGTGCGTCATATCGCATGGTAAACCAATCATTGCGATCAATTTGGGCAGTAAAAAGCCGATCTTGTGGTTTATTAAATTTAATATGGTGGTTCAAGCGGGTTTCAATGAGCTGAGTTTTTTCACCATTATCTGAACGTACCCCAAGATAAATAAAAATACCTTCTTCATTAACGACCTGTTCAATGTTTAGCGTCCAACCTTCTGCACTTTCTACCGTGTCACCTGGATTAAAGCTAACTCGAGTTAACGGTGCGGTACCAGCAACATACTCTCGCTGTTCGCCAGTTGCCGGAAATAACATAGATATGCGTCGGCCATTCACCGCAACAATGGTGCCCAACCCCAAATCAGACTCAGAATCGCTTATCCAGCGTTGTCCTAGTGCTAGTTCGTTCATAGTGATCAACTACTCCTATTTTGAAGGTCGCGTATGTTACCCAAAGCGTCGCTGTCTTTCACTATATAATGTGTCTTTTATAGATTTTTCTCGGCAAAAGAGGCTAAACGAGAACGTACAACACCATCAATGTGAACAGTGGCACTGCCTTCAAAATCTTTAAAACCTTCAACAATGTATGTTAAACCCGATGTTAACGGACTTAAATAATTACTGTCAATTTGCGCCAGATTACCGCAACAAATCAGCTTAGTGCCCTCACCTGCCCGGGTAATAATAGTTTTTAATTGCGACGAGGTCATGTTTTGACATTCATCCAAAATTACAATCGACTTTTGAATACTGCGGCCCCGCATAAAGTTGACTGATTTAAACTGAATATTGGCTTTTTCCATAATATAGCGCATGCTGCTTTCTCGGCATTCATCATGACGGTGTAAAAAATCTAACGAGTCATTGATAGCTGCTAGCCAAGGTGCCATTTTTTCTTCTTCGGTGCCGGGTAAAAAACCAATAGATTCAGCAATCTCAGGTGTATTTCTTGTGACTATGATTTTTTCGTAAATGCCTTTTTCAACCACCATTTCTAACGCAGCGGCCAACGCCAATAAGGTTTTACCACTACCGGCTGGCCCAGTTAATAAAGCCAAATCAATTGAGGTGTCTAATAAAGCGTCTAAAGCCATCGCCTGATGAAAATTTTTGGGTGATATGCCCCAAGCTTGCCGCCCCATAAGCCTGTCGTAACCTAAATCTTTTAAACGCACTTGTTTTTGATCATGCTCGACCACCTTACCAACAAACCCATGGCTTTGATCAAAAATATATTGGTTCACAAAAACCGTCTGAGGTAATAATTCACGTTCAATCAAATGAGTGGTTTCACGCCCCTCGGTTTGACTCTCACAGTTATCAACCCGAGACCAAAAGTCGCCCTCTATTTCGGCATAGCCGGTACTTAAATATTTTATATCTGAAATTAATTGGTCAGTGCGGTAGTCTTCGACCCGCTGCATGCCAGCGCCTTTTGCTTTTAGACGCATGTTAATGTCTTTTGTTACCAATATTACAGCTCTATCGCTCTTATCCTGCTGTAGGTGCAAGGCTGCGTTAATGATCTGGTTATCGTTTTCTGGCCCTGGTAGCGTGATCCGCTCTTGTTTTAATAAATGATCAGGGTAAATCGCAAGCCGCCCTGTCGCACTATATTCACTACCATGGTTTTGCATAACGACGCCCTCAGTGATTTGTTCTGGGGTGGCATCTTTTAAGGTATCTTCTAATGCCCTGATGGCAACTCGTGCATCCCGGCTTACGTCTTTTTTGCGGTCTTTGATATGGTCTAATTCTTCCAAAACTGTCATTGGGATAAACACATCATGTTCTTGGAAGTTTAAAAAGGCTAATGGCTCGTGTAGCAAAATATTGGTATCTAGAATATATATTTTTTTTTCTTGTTTCGTCATCCTATCCTCATCTTATTTGCTGATTTGTACGTGCAAAAATCAATTAACCCTATTACCAACAATAAACCCAAAATCATCCAACCGGCAATAAATTTATTTATTCTTTTTTGGCAAACGTTCTTTTGCTTTAATCACGGTTGCCTGTTTTTCGCTTTCAGACATGAAGATCCAATCGGCGCGTTCATCACGACTGCGACCACACCCAGCACAAATGCTGTCATCGTTAAATAAACAGTAACCAATACAGGGATTTAATACTCGATTCTTTGGAAAGTCTGACACTGGACAACCTTTTTACTGATTTCACGTCTAAAATTGAACTTAAGCCTTTTAGCTTTACGCCCAAGCTTAGCTGAATTAGGACTTAACAAACAAGCGATATATCTTTATTATGTGATGACACAAAAAATAATAGGGGACGTGTTTTGGTTATCGACAGAGAAGACGCATTGCGCAGGCTCGGTGGCAACGAGCAGTTGTTACAAATGTTGCTAAATAAGTTTGTTCAAGAGTATAGCCAATCACCCGCTGAACTCGAAGCTTTGTTGGCGGCACAAGAGTATCAGGCTGCCACGCAATTAGCTCATTCAGTTAAAGGCGCTGCTGCTAACTTAGGTATGCTAAACTTAACTGAACAGGTAAAAGAGATTGAAGGACTGATTAAAGGGTCAAAGGAAGTTCCCGAAAAGACTTTGGCCTGCTACGCTGAAGAAATAATTAATATTCGTAAAGAAGTCGAACAAGGCTAAAGGCCAAGTGAATGAAGCTTTCATCAACCGCTGTGCCACACATTCTGATCGTCGATGACCAAGTTATCAATTTGATGATATTGGAGAATGCACTTAATCCTTTTTACCGAATCACCACAGTGGACAGTGGACAAAAAGCAATGGATATCTTAAACACAGAAGATAAACCCGATCTTGTGTTATTAGATATTCAAATGCCAGATATTGATGGGTATCAAGTGCTGCTGCATATGCGCCAGAACGACGAAACTAAAAATATCCCGGTCATTTTTATTACTGGTAAAGACGCTGCTGAGGACGAAGCTGTTGGCCTTGAATTAGGCGCGATGGATTATATCACCAAACCTTTCAACATTACCGTAGTTAAAGCAAGGGTCCGTAACCAACTCGCGCTTAAAAGCAAGTCTGATTTGCTGGAATCGCTTGCTTCAATTGATAGTCTGACCGAAATCCCAAATCGCCGTTTTTACAATGAGCACTTAGAAAAAGAGTGGCGTCGCTGCGGGCGTAAGCAAGTTCCACTCTCACTCATTATGTTAGATATAGATGAATTTAAGCGCTACAACGATAATTACGGCCATAGTCGAGGGGATGAGACACTTTATGAAGTTGCGCAAGCAATTATAACAACCCTGCGCCGTGCTGGTGACAAAGCTGCACGTTATGGTGGAGAAGAGTTTGTTATTTTATTACCTGACGCAAACCAAAGTGACGCTGAATCCGTTGCCAAAAACATCCAGCGACAAATAAAAGAACAAGCTATCGCTCACGGTTATAGCCATGTGTCGGATTTAGTGACTGTGAGTATGGGAGTTGCAACAACCATCCCAAACAATCAGGTGGAACCTCAAACATTGCAAGAGTTTGCCGATCAAAAACTCTATCAGGCCAAACGCAATGGCCGTAATCAATTTGCGTCAGGTCAGTTAGATTGATGGAATAGAATTTTTTAGCGGCCACCCAAGCCGCTAAAAAAAGTGTAAAACTTACACTGACGCAAAAAATTGGTTAATTTGATCGCATGTTTGCTCTATTTCATCAACATCAACCGGCGCAATAAATACGGTATCGTCCCCTGCTATCGTACCTAAAACACCATGTGACTGATTTAATGAATCTAACATACGGGCAATTAACTGTGCCGCCCCTGGGGTTGTACGAACAATAATCATCGCTTGATTGTTAGTGACAGATTCAACTAAGTTTTTGAGCGTGCTTTGGGTGGTAGGCACGCCTAACTCAGGTGGCAAACAGTAAACCATTTCTTGTTTTGCGTTACGTGTTCTTACAGCGCCAAACCGACTCAACAGCCGCGATACTTTAGACTGACTAATATTATCAAACCCTTCTTGTTTTAATGCTTCAACAATATCGGCTTGTGAAGCAAAACTATGCTCTTTAAGCAGGGTTTTAAATGTTTTTAATAAGGTATCTTGTTGATTCAAAATTTGTATCCGTCGTTTTTAATATCGATATTATATCACACCCAATAAGCTCAGCATCGCTGCTAACGCGAGCATAAAAATAAATGCACGTTTGGCCAGCTTTACGTACACACAAGGTTCGGAGAGATAGTCCCCCGCAGGCGCCTGATATTCTTCTGCTGCCGCCGCAATACGGGTTAAATACTCACGGGTATTCGTAAACTTAAATAACTCGGATAACCAAACGGGTAAAGCACGACTAAAATGGCCGACAAACAATAAAGCCAAACCACTTAACCGAGCCGGCACCCAATCTAGAATATACATCAAGCGCCCTTCGGCCCGATCACTGTGCTTTTCATCAGATATTAGGTTTTGTCTATAAAGCTGCCGCGTAAAAACATATAAAACGGCGCCGGCTGGACCAAACACTAAAAACCAAAACATAACCGCAAAATAATGTTTAAAGTTCACCCAGATCAGGGTTTGGCCAAATTGATCACAATCACAGCCTTCTTTTTCGCCTATCGCCGCAGCATATTCAGCACAAGCACTCGCATCTTGTCGACAAGCTGCTTGCAAATATTTTTTATAATACTGGCGATGCTCTGGACAGCCAAAACACAAATACAAAATCAAACTCGAAAATAACAACCCGGAAAGACTATTTCCTAGTGCGGTTTGAAAATATGCTACTAATAAACAAGGAATCGCTAACCAAACAATTAACTTTATTTCAGCGCCATAATCTTCAAGCTTTTTTAACACCCCTTGAATATGATTATGGTAAAAATCAAACCAAGGTTTAAAGTGCCACCTTGGACTAGGTTTATGTAGTCGTTCTAAAAGAACCACTATCATCAAACTGAGTATTGTCATTCTCTGCCTCTAATAATGTTTTAAACTTTTGCCAATCGAATGCCGGACCCGGATCCGTTTTTCGGCCCGGAGCTATATCACTATGTCCCACTATTTTATCAGACGTAATATTGGGGTATTTTTGCCTTAACCATGCAGTGGCTTTTACTAAACTATGATACTGATTTTCTGTGTAAGATAAATTATCACAGCCTTCTAACTCAATCCCAACTGAAAAATCATTACAACCGCTGCGTCCGTCAAAAGCAGACAGACCAGCATGCCAAGCGCGTTTTGAAAAAGGCACATACTGTGTGATTAGCCCGTCTCGCCAAATAACTAAATGAGCCGAAACTCGTAAATCAGCTAAATCAACAAAACTAGGATGTGCTTGGCAATTTAGCTGGCCAAGAAATAAATCATTAACGTGTGGGGTATTAAATTGGCCAGCAGGCAGCGAGATACAGTGTACCACCAACAAATCGATCAGAGTGTTTGCAGGCCTTTCATTAAAATGGGGAGAAGGTATATACTTAGCAAACGGCAGCACATCATCTTTTATAAAATTTTCATTAACCGGAGTATTCATATTGACGCCTGAGGATTATGGTAAAAAAGTCGGTAAAGGCATGTTTTATGCTGCATGGATCACGGCACTTATTTTATTGAGTTTATTTTTTAATAACTATTTAAGCAAAAAAAATAATCCAAATCAAAACCCAAACAGTGAACTCAGCGCTAACGGGTCGGTGACTGTCGAGTTAAAAAGAAATCCTTATGGGCACTATGTCACCAGTGGTTTAATAAATAGGCAACCCGTTGTATTTATGTTAGATACTGGGGCTACTCAGGTGTCTATTCCTGAACCCGTCGCCCAGAAGCTCGGGCTTACGTATGGCCGAGAACAATGGGTAAATACCGCTAACGGCCGCATTAGTGTATACCAAACACAGTTAGATACGCTTAGCATTGGCCGAATCCAACTTCACCAAGTGAGTGCCAACATCAACCCATTTATGCAGGGTGAACAAATTTTGTTAGGCATGAGTGTGCTTAAGCGGTTAGATTTTTCACAGCGCGGCGATATTTTGACATTGCAACAATAATTACCTTTACTTAGTGTAATCCTCACGGCCAAGATGGGATCATTGCCATGTTAGCCAAACAACAGCTGCAAAAAACTTTTTGGCTTGTTCTGCTTATTTTATTTATATGTCCTGTGCATTCTGTGATTTCGGCAGAGTTAATGCAAGCAGATGACTACCGCGCTAATGTTGCCGTCACTGAATATTACGCCAGCGAAAAGCTTGATGGTATCAGAGCCTATTGGGATGGTCAGCATTTAATTTCTAAATCTGGCCGTCAGTTAAAAGCACCGCCTTATTTTACCGATAGCTTTCCAAGTTATCCGTTAGACGGTGAGCTTTGGGCTGGCCGAAACAGTTTTGAACAGACCTTATCAATTGTTCAATCAAATGATAAAAAAAATTGGCAATCCTTGCGCTTGATGGTGTTTGATCTACCGGCTTACCCTGCACCATTTGCCGATCGCGTGCAACAAATGGAACACCTACAAAAACAATTAAATCATCCTTACATAGAGTTTATTCCTCAACAATTAGTCCGCTCTGAAGCAGCATTAAAAGCTCAATTGAAAAGTGTGCTCGAGCAAGGCGGTGAAGGTTTAATGCTGCATCATAAAGCAGCTAATTACCCTGGCCAAAAAGGTGTTGATTTACTAAAGTTAAAACCTCAATATCAATCAGTGGCAACTGTTATTCAAATTAATGAAGGTCAAGGCCGTTTTACTGGGTTAATGGGTTCATTAACTTTAAAAACCAGTAATGGTCAGACCTTTAAATTGGCATCAGGCTTTACCATAGCAGAGCGAGAAAAAAAGTTTAAAGTCGGTGATAGAATCCGTTACCGATTTTCGGGGTATACCGGGAAAGGTCTACCTAGGCATGCAGTTTATATAAGAATTGAAAAACCAAATGGAAGTAATAAATAATCACTTAATTAAATTTAACAGCGAACACTATCTACTTGTGGATTGCCCAGCTCAATGGCAAACCTCAAACATTCACCCAATAAACCCCAATCAAATATCCTGGGTATTTCTTAGTCATGCGTCATTAGCAACCCTTGCCGGTTTACCCAAGCTTATTCAACAGGGGTATCGTGGCAGTATCATATGCTCACCTGCCACAGCGGCTCTATTACCAAGCTTTATATCAGTGCTGCTCGAGAGCGAATTTAAAAACGCAGATGATATACATCAAACCCTGCTTGAACGTATCAATCTCCAATTGCGAGTTGAAGATTTTAAACGATGGTTTATCTTGCCTGCACTGACAAAATGGCAGTTAAAAATTCATCCTGCTGGTTTTATGCTCGGCTCAGCATTTCTTGAGTTGATGCACGATGAGCTAAAACATTTTATAACACCTGTATTGGGCTCAGGCCGCAATCAGCTTTTGCCTCCTCCTAGAGCACCGTTTCAAAGTGAATCATTGCAGCTTAATTGCAATATTCTACCCAACACCAACCCAACGATCAGTCAACGAAAAAAACAATTACACCAAATTCTAAAAGACCTCATCGACAAAGGTAAAAGCTTAATGGTTATTGCACCTTTGTATGGAGCAACACTCGAGATCTTATACGCTATTGAAGACACAATGGCCAAATTGACACGTAATCGTATTAACAGTTGGACCATGCCCCAAAAGTTCAACCTGTATATTGATGCAGATTTTTATAAACCCAAAGGGCTTGAAAAAAATGATTTAAAAAAGCTTTGGGGACAAGAAAGCCGAGTAATGAGAGCTAGTCGCCGCCACCCGCTCGACTTTGATAGTTTTGAACCTGTTGCATTAACGAGTTTAACCGCCGCTGACGTAAAGACTTCAGAACAATTTAAACGACAGTGGATTTTATTAAACGATGCGCATCCAATGGATAAAAAAAGAATATCTCAGTATTTTTCCATTGCAAAAAACGCAACAAATGTTCAGCTATTAGTCACTGATGAGGGGATCTTTAAACAGCTGAAGCAACTATGCCACAGCAACCAAGACGCTTCACTTTCGCTTGAATATTTAGCTGGCTACAGTGGTCATGCCGATATCAGTGAATTAACCAGCTTTGTAAAAGGCATGCGATACAAACCTGCGGCTATTACATTGGCCCAAGATAAAGCTGGTCACCGAACTTTATTAAAAAACGCACTTAAGGAGCAAATGCCTGAGTTAAAGATTAGCGAATTAAATGAACATAAAACACTTTTTATTTAGCCGCTAATCTCAGCGATAAATCGACTGCACGAATATGTTTAGTCAGTGCGCCGCTTGAGATAAAATCCACCCCAGGTTGTGCGTATTGACTAATACTTTGCAAGGTAATGTCACCGGACACTTCAATTTTACAGTTATTTTTATGCTCTTTTTTAAGCGCAACTGCACTAGCAATTTGCACCGGGGAATAATTATCTAACATAACAATGTCTGCGCCGGCGTCCAGTGCTTGTTGCAGCTCTTGATTATTTTCTACTTCAACCTCAACTGGTTTTTCCGGTGCGAACTGGCGCGCATTTGCAACGGCGTTGGCAATTGAACCAGCAGCCAGAATATGATTTTCTTTAATTAAAAAAGCATCGTATAAACCAAACCTGTGATTAACCCCTCCACCACATAAAACTGCATATTTTTGTGCTAAGCGTAATCCCGGTATCGTTTTTCGGGTATCTAACAAACGTGTCTCACTGCCTGCAAGTTGTGCCACATAAGTCGATGTTGCAGTAGCAGTCGCCGACAGTGTTTGAACAAAATTGAGCGCCGTGCGTTCACCGGTTAATATCTCACGTGCAGGCCCTGTAAAAGTGCAAATGCGTTGCTCCGCAACCAGTTTATCACCATCATTTACATGCCAGTCGACCTTAACCGCACCACCGAGCTGAGCAAAAGTTTCTTCAACCCATAAACGACCACAAAAAACTGCAGATTCGCGCGAAATAAGATAAGCGGTTGCTATTTCGGTTGGCGAGATCAAATTGGCCGTGATGTCCAAGGACACATCATGCCCGTTTAAATCTTCATATAGCGCCTGTCTCACTGTTTGCTGGCAATTTTGTTTAAGTTGTTTAGTAATTTCTGGCATAACTCGTTTCAATAAAATTAAATGACATCATTATACGCAATTTTTAAACGATAAATTGGCAATTTATTGGTTTTAATTAAATGTTAAAACTTTTGCCAATCAATCACTTCATTTTTTAACCGATAATTGCCAATATAATGTAAATAGTCACCACTATTTACTAGCGTATCTAATCTTGGATTGAGTTCTAGTTTGTTGCCATTAACGTCTTTTGCGACGCCCAATAGCGTAGCGTCATAATAATCTTTAAAACCAGTAAAAAGATCTTGGTACTTGAATTGACGCCCCAGCTGAGTGGGGATTTGCAATGCATATTGGGTATCTCCCGTCATGCTAGATAAAAGCTGCTCTTGCACTCGACTCGCCCCTGGATCTTGCATAGAACGGACTAGACTTTCGGCAATACGCGATGAACTGCATTCAATATTTGCACAATGCGCACGCAACAGCTCTACTTTTGTTGGATCATACAACCAGGCTGTGATGTGGCAACTGGGATCTGCTAAAACAGATATTTTTAATGCTGTTGTTAAAGTTTCATCGTCTGTACGTCCTAAAATTATCACTCTCGCCGCCTTTCTGATGCCAGTTCTACTTAGCTCTGTTTCATCTGTGTAGCTATTTAACTTAATAAAATCAACGTGCTCTAAAAAAGCTTGCAGAGGATGCTCAGCGACTCTTTGATCGCACAATACAATTTTTCGGTTTTGCCGATTTAAGTCCGCCAAAATATGTTTAATGATATTTTTTGAAATCGTATCATGATAACCAAAAAGCAAAATATGATCTTTATAATGGTTTAAGTTGCCGTTTCCCATAATCTTACGCCTAAAAAAGAAAGTTAAATCTTGCCCCATTTTGCCTAAAAAAGCGCCAAACAAAGCTAACCCCACAGGAATTTGAAATAACCAAACCCAGATTCGCCCAATTTCAGTCGTTGGGCTTAAATCCCCATAACCTACGGTAGAGGTTGTCACCACATAATAATAAGGAAATTCGCTAAGGCCGGTTAACTGATGCTCACCACTCAGGCGCAAACCTATCCAAGTCAACAATATATGTGACACTAATAAGACAATTAATAACAGCCAACTGAACTCATGGACGTGTTTTTGGATTGTTGATATTAATTTTTTGAGAATCATTTAAGTTTTTGATTTTTATATTAGTTTAAAAAAACCATCGAGCCAAATATGACAATTGTGTCACAAAACCGTGGTAAGCCCTCTGTTTTTTGTAAACATAAGTTTACAAAAATACGAAAAGTGACGTCAAATTATCAGCTAAAAACTGGTTTTTTTTTCTCCGTTATCGCATTCTATAGCCAAGGCAAACAACTTACTAGCGTTAACTCTCTGTAATTTGTATGACTGAAGTATCACATAAATGTGTTACATGGAACGAACTTGGTGTTCGAGTATTCATTCATGTGCTGTTATATTTTTCTAAACAGGAGTCATTGTAATGAAAAAATCAATAATTACTTTAACTGCACTGTTAACTCTGGCATTTGCTCCATTATATGCTTCAGAGAAGACCAGCACCAATATTTACCAGTGTGTCAATAACACAACGTTAGAGCAAGATCCTGACTGTGTAGCCAATTTAATTGACCAAGGTGCTGCCCTACAAAAGCAGTTAACCGCAATTAACCAAGATGCGGCAGAATTTAACCATGACATGGTTATGGCTGTCATGAAGTTTGATCCTAAACTCAAGACCATAGATATTGTCGCAATCAGCGATGAAAAACCAACAGAATCAGCACCAACCGAAGATTCTAAACTATAAAAAAAGGAGACCTTCTGGTCTCCTTTTTACAGCTGATTATCATGATTTTTTACAAAATAAAGCGAGATAAGTCTTCATCTTCAATTAATTCGTCAAGATACTTATTAACAAACTCTGCATCAATCTTGATGGTTTCACCACTACGGTCGGATGCGTCAAAAGATATTTCTTCCATTAAACGCTCCATGACAGTGTGCAAACGGCGTGCACCAATGTTTTCAGTGCGTTCATTCACCTGCCACGCAGCTTGAGCAATACGTTGGATGCCTTCGTCGGTAAATTCAATTTCAACACCTTCGGTCGCCATCAATGCTTTGTACTGCTCAGTGATAGAAGCGTTAGTATCGGTTAAGATAGCCACAAAATCTTCTGTAGTTAACGCCTGCAACTCAACTCGAATCGGCAGCCGACCCTGTAATTCAGGAATTAAGTCAGACGGTTTAGCCATTTGGAAAGCGCCCGATGCAATGAACAAAATATGGTCGGTTTTAACCATACCGTGTTTGGTTGAGACAGTCGAGCCTTCAACCAATGGCAACAAGTCTCTTTGAACCCCTTCTCGAGAGACATCCCCCCCCGATTGGCTCTCTCCTCGTTTACATATTTTGTCTATTTCATCTAAAAAAACAATGCCATTTTGCTCAACTGCTTTTAAAGCCTCTTCTTTTAAATCTTCCTGATTCACTAATTTTGCAGCTTCCTCTTCAATTAAAAGTTTATATGCCTCTTTAACTTTTAATTTGCGAGATTTTTTAGTTGACCCAGACATATTTTGAAACATGCTTTGCAACTGATTTGTCATTTCTTCCATGCCAGGTGGTGCCATAATTTCAACACCCATTTGTGGCGCCGCCACATCTATATCTATTTCTTTGTCGTCGAGCTTGCCTTCACGGAATTTTTTCCTAAAGGTTTGCCGTGTTGACGAATTTGAATCTTCCGTTGAATCCTCACCATAAGGATTTTGCGCACGCGGCAGTAGCGCATCTAAAATTCGCTCTTCCGCAGCCTCTTCTGCTCTAAAACGCACTTTTTGAGTGGCCGCTTCGCGAGTTAACTTAACCGAAATATCGGTAAGATCACGAATAATCGACTCGACCTCTTTACCCACGTATCCAACTTCGGTAAATTTTGTCGCTTCTACTTTAATAAAAGGCGCTTTAGCTAACTTGGCTAAGCGGCGTGCAATTTCCGTTTTACCAACACCGGTCGGACCTATCATTAAGATATTTTTAGGTGTTACTTCTTGGCGTAGCTCTTCGTTCAACTGCATCCTTCGCCAGCGATTACGTAAGGCAATCGCAACAGCTTTTTTTGCTTTGTTTTGGCCAATAATATGTCGATTGAGCTCATGTACAATTTCTTTTGGGGTCATATCTGACATTTTAGGCTCCTACTTATTTATTTTTAATGCTTCAATGGTTTGACTGTGGTTGGTATATACACAGATATCACCCGCCAGCTTTAAACTTTTTTTCACGATTTCTTCTGCACTCAGCTCTGTATTCTGCAATAACGCTGTGGCGGCTGCTTGAGCGTATGGCCCACCAGAACCAATTGCAATCAGGTCATGCTCCGGCTGAATAACATCACCGTTACCGGTAATAATCAACGAAGCCTCTTCATCCGCTACGGCTAACAATGCTTCTAAACGTCTTAAGGCCCGATCAGTTCGCCAATCTTTAGCCAACTCAACAGCCGCTTTTGTTAAATGACCTTGATGAATTTCTAATTTGCTTTCAAAACGCTCAAATAAAGTAAACGCATCCGCGGTACCGCCGGCAAATCCAGCTAATACTTTATTGTGATATAAACGACGTACTTTTTTGGCATTACCTTTCATTACTGTGTTACCTAAAGATACTTGGCCGTCTCCGCCAATGGCAACAGAGTCTCCGCGTCTGACTGAAACTATGGTTGTCATAAACACCCTCATAAAAATAAAAAGCCAGACTCAACTTTGCCTGGCTCAAGATGACATTAATTTGTAAATGGGGCACGCCCGATAAAAATCAAGTCCAGAACCAGATTTGACAGCCATTGATTTTGGCATTTTGCAATTTATGGCGATCCTTTTCAGCATTTCGTTTACTTTGATATGGGCCTAGAACAACCCTATACCAGACGCCATTACTCCCCTCTGTCCGTTTTACTATTGATTCTAAACCAACAAAAGCTATCCGCGCTTTTAGGGTATCCGCTTGCGATAATTTTCTAAAAGAACCGCACTGCATTTGGTAATCTCGCTTAGGCTCATCTGTTCGCTCTGGGACATCTACCTGAATGGTTTTATTTTCTAATTCATTCACGTAATCCCACTTTTCTTTGGGCATTTTCGGTAAAGGCTTTTCTTGCTCAATCTCTTTTTTAACCTTGATATCTGGTTCAGCCTGGTCTTTGATCGAATACAAAATATAAGCAAACATAACAACCAAAACCGCCACCACAACAATCAAAACATACGGGGGCTTACGGGGAGGCGGAGTCGCTTTAGGTTGCCGCTTATTCGAACGAGTCGCAGGACGGCCTTTTTTGACATAATCTTTTGCCATAGGTGTTTCTATTATCCTTGAATTGAGACTGGGTCGATTTCAATTAACCAGCGAACATTTTGCATGCTTTTATTCATTAGCAGTGAATCTTGTAATTGCTTAATGCCTGCATGCAAAACCGCTCGGCGTTCTGCTGAAAACAACATTAAATAACGATACTTGCCCGCTTTTTTTTCATGTAAAGCCGGCATACTAGCAAACAAACTTAAGCCCTGGTAGTGCGGCTGAATATATTCATTAAAGAGGTTTTCTATCCAAACCGCTTTTTTTTCGGTTAATTGTTTTTGATGGCTTTCTAACCTTAATGCAGCCCATTGAGTGAATGGCGGAAAACCAGCTTGCTGGCGCTCTTGCATAAGCATATCTAAAAAAGCCGAATAACCCTGCGCTAATAAAGTTTGTAAGTAGGGATGGTCTGGGAAATGAGTTTGCAATACCACTTGTCCTTTTTTAACCCCACGCCCAGCACGACCACTGACTTGCACCAATAATTGAGCCATTCGTTCAACAGCCCGGAAGTCAGCGCTGTACAAGGCATTATCCAAGTTTACCACTATTGCGAGTGTCAAATTGGGAAAATGATGACCTTTAGCCAACATTTGAGTACCAACAAGTAATTGAATTTCGCCACTTTCAATGGCTTGCAATTGTTTATCTAACGCCCCTTTTTTACGGGTGGAATCACGATCAATACGTGCAACTTGATACTCAACAAATCTTTCTTGTAGCCAATCAGCCAATTGCTCGGTACCCACCCCCCAGTCGACAATTTGACTCGACCCACACATCTCACATTGATGTGGTGGCTTCTGCTGATCACCGCAATGATGGCAAATTAACTGGCCAATGGATTTATGATAAGTGTAGTGCGAGTCGCAGCGCTGACACTCACAGATCCAACCGCACTCATGACAGATGATTGCTGGTGAATAACCGCGCCGGTTTAAAAATACCAAAACCTGGTCACCCTGTTTTAGATGCTGCTCTATCATTTGAATGCTTTCGTATGCTAGTCCGGCTTGTAAGTTACGATCTTTGATGTCTAATAATACGGGCTTGGGCGGCTGCCGTTTTGAGACTCGTTGATTCAAACATAGATATAGATACTTGCCATTTTTGGCATTCACCCAGGTTTCTAACGAAGGGGTTGCACTGCCCAATACAATCGGGCATTGAGTTAGGCTGGCTCTTTTTACCGCCACATCTCGTGCATTGTATCTTAAGCTGTCTAACTGTTTGTATGATGCATCATGCTCTTCATCTAAAATAATTAACCCCAAGTCTGGCATTGGAGTTAACACAGCAGAGCGAGTACCAATTAAAATTCTCGCTCGCCCCGAGGCGGCCTCTAACCAAGCATTGTGCCGTTCACTATCGTTTAAAGCAGAATGAATCAAAGCAACCTGGCATTTAAATCTAGCCTGAAAACGCCGTAAAGTTTGGGGGGTTAACCCAATTTCCGGAACTAACACCAAAACCTGTTGGCCAGCGGCTAGATGGGCACGCATCAGTTGAATATACACTTCGGTTTTACCGCTGCCGGTGACGCCATCAAGCAAATAAACATTAAAACCTTGGTGGTTTTGCACTTGCTGGATTACAGCCAGCTGTTGCTCAGTTAGCGGGTACTCACTATCATGATATGTAACTTTTTTATCAATGTGACTGCGAGTATGTTGTACTATGTACTGATTGTCAGCCATTTGCCGAATTAAACTTGCCGAAAAGCCATCAGCACGTAACAAGCTTTGTTCAGTTGGGCCGGCTTTTGCTAAAAAATGATAAAGGGCAAGTTGTTTAAAAGCGCGCGCTGGCGGCGGCTCTGCATTTTCTTTTAGCTGCCATAAACTGACTTGTTTAGGCTCCGCTGGCAATCCATTTTTTAATAATTTAGGTAATAGGTTTAAATAAACTTCACCAGGGGGTGCTAAATAATAATGATGCAGCCACGCTAATAATTGCATCAAATGTTCGCTAAACAAAGGTTGAAGATCGACCACTGATTCTATCTTTTTTATTTTATTCTCAGCAAAGTCGCTGTTTGTTTTAATTCGACAAACTATACCAACTTTAGATTGGCCAGCAAAAGGTACCACCACCCGCCCACCAACAACCACGGGTTGATCACCAACTTTGTAGTCAAAAAAGCGTTTAAGAGGAACGGCTAAAGCAACTTCAGCAAACACAGGTTTAATCCAAACATAAAAACCAATATTTTACCTGTTATATTGCAGAATCCAACCAATAACTTGTAGCTTATAAACGCGAGTATCTCTTTGGCTAGCTTAATTGCTGACTTTACTTTTAGCAGAGCTTAAGAGTGGATCTTTAATTTTATATCACGCAGCTAAAAAAAATCCCCCGATATCTATCGAGGGATTTACGCTCAACCACTAACAGGACGTCACCGGTTTAAGTTTTTAGGATAAAATTCAATTAACCTGTGTTTCGCAAGCCTGTTGCGACACCAGCAATACTGACCATTAATGCTCGTTCCATCGTGTACTCAAGATCGTCACCGCGCTCCCTTGCTCGTTTTAACAATTCAATTTGCAATAAATGCAACGGCTCTAAATAATGTGCACGAATTTGCATAGATTCACGACCCGCTGGATCTGATTCCATGACCGTTTCGCGGTCAATTATTTTCAATAAGAGTTTTTGTGACTCGGTTAACTCTTCACGCAGGTTTTGACCAAAGTATTTGAGTTCTTCAGGCACCAATGACTCATCATAAAGCGCTGCAATTTGTAAGTTGGCTTTCATAAATACCATTTCTAACATTGACAAACGCGATGCAAAAAACGGCCATTCTTTCATCATCTCTTTCATAGTGGGCTCATTACCATTATCAATAGAGACTTTAAAAGCTTTCATCACTCCCAACCAAGATGGTAAAACTAAACGGTTTTGTGCCCATGCAAAGATCCACGGAATGGCTCGTAAGCTTTCAACACCACCATTAGGTTTACGTTTAGACGGTCGGCTACCGAGTGGCAATTTTGATAACTCCAACTCTGGTGTTGCGCTACGGAAATAGGCAACAAAGTTTTCGTCATGACGCACCACGGCACGGTAATTATCGCGTGCTTCAGCACCCATTTCAGTCATGATGTCGCGCCATTCTTGTTTAGGTGCGGGTGGCGGTAACATCAATGATTCTAAAATTGCGCTGGCATACAAAGAGAAACTGCGTTCGGCCAATGGTTGAGTGCCAAATTTATAACGAATAGTTTCGCCTTGTTCTGTTACCCGCAAACCACCTAAACAAGAACCTGGCGGTTGCGATAAGATGGCACTGTGTGCAGGTAAACCACCGCGACCGATAGTTCCACCACGACCATGAAACAAGGTTAATTTGACCTGATACTTTTCGGCAAGTCCGACCAAAGCTTCTTGCGCTTGGTACTGGGCCCAACCAGCAGCTAGAGCCCCGGCATCTTTAGCTGAATCTGAATACCCGATCATGACATATTGATGGTTTTGGATAAACCCACGATACCAATCAATCGCCATTAGCTGCGCCATACTGTCGTATGCATTGTTCAAATCATCTAAAGTTTCAAACAGCGGAGCCACTGGCATTGGCCATTTGATACCATGCTCTTGCAATAATAAGTGTACCTCTAACACGTCTGACGGACGACGAGCCATTGAAATAATATAGATGCCTAATGCGTCTTTGCTTTGCTGAGCAACCACTTTACAAGTATCTAAAACTTCTTGCACTTCCTCAGATGGGCTCCAAACCCTCGGGATTAGTGGCCGTTTTGAACCCAGTTCTCGCAATAAAAAAGCTTGTTTGTCTTGTTCAGACCACTCGCTATAATCACCTAAACCTAAATAGCGAGTAATCTCACTAAATACTTGGTCATGCCGATCTGAATCTTGACGAATATCCAGTTTTAATAAATGAATACCGAAACAATGCGCTCGGCGGATAGTATCTAATAACTGGCCTTGCGCAATCACAGACATGCCTGAATTTAATAAAGAGTCGTAACACAGCTGCAGCGGTTTAATTAACTCGTCTTGAGTTTTAATCCAGCCATCCTGGCTAACGGTTGTTTGACCCGCAAGATAAGTTTCAATCCCTTCAACAGTGGCGACCAGCTTGTCTAATAAACCTTTTAGAACGGCTCGATACGGTTCACGGCAATCTTCGCCAACTTCATCTTGTAATGCCTTGTCGCACTTGGTCATCGATAATTCAACCACTAGGTTTTGAATATCACCTTTAAACAAAGCCGCTGACCGTTTACGAGCACGCAATAAAACTTCTTCAGTCACTTTAGAGGTCACAAATGGGTTGCCATCTCTATCCCCACCCATCCAAGAAGCAAATCGAACAGGCACTGCATCTGTCGGCAAAGAAATTTGATATTCGTGACTTAATTGACCATCTAATTTACGAATAAAGCTAGGCACAGCTTCCCATAAAGAATTTTCGATAACTGAAAAGCCCCACTGAGCTTCGTCAACTGGTGTAGGACGTGCCGCGCGAATTTCATCAGTGTGCCAAGCTTGACTGATTAACTCGGCAATACGTTGTTCAATTTGATGACGTTGATTTTCAGTTAAATTGTCTGCATGTAGTTCTGATAAACATTCAGCTAAACGAGAATATTTAAAAATTAACGTACGTCTTGTAACTTCAGTTGGGTGAGCGGTTAAGACAAGCTCAATTTGCAGTTTGCTAATTGCCTCTTCTAACGACATTTCACTGTTGTCGATTGAATGAACGCGCTTTAAAAATTCATCCACAGGATCTTGTTCACTCAAATGCGCAACTGTATGCTCTTGCTCGGCAATATTTGCCAGATTCAAAAATTGAGAAAAGGCACGACCCACTGTCAATAATGATTCGTCAGGCATTTCAGCAAACATAGACTGTAACTTTTCAGTGCTGCTTTTGTCGCCTGAACAAGATTTTCGGCCTTGTTTACGGATCGTTTCGATTTTCTCTAACCATTCATCACCTAAATGTTGTTGAATAATCTGCCCTAATTCTGCACCCAAATAACGCACAGTTTCCAATAATGAATCGTCAATGCCATTTTGCATAACTGACCTCTTTTGATTGAATATTTTGGCGATATTTCTATCACCCTTGTCTGAATCACAGCAATCAGTTTGGCTGTCACTGTCAGTGCAAACCAAATTGATTACGGCGCCGCAGTTAGGTATTTACTTTAAAGTAGTTACCTTTAGATGCAATAAATTTTATTACATCTAATGAAAGATAATTTATGCTTTGCACTTTGGTTATCTTGCTCAAACATGCTAACGCTATCATATTGGTATGACCATATCACCAAAAAATCATGTTCGCCGCAACCTTTTGCTCAAAATTTAAGCAAAACATTAAAATTCGATGATCCGAACGATTCAAGATTGCATGCTCGGCAGCATCACGCGAAAATGGTACGTTTTTAGCTTTGAGGAGGGATTAAATGCTATTAGAACGCAAAGTTACAGCTGCCTATTTAGTGGTGGTATTAATTTGGTCAACAACGCCGTTAAGTATCGCATGGAGCAGCGAAACAATCGATCCTCTGGTGGCCGTATTTTTACGTATGTTTATCGCTTCAATGATAGGTTTACTGATGCTTAAACTTATGCATATTCAGCTACCGTTAAATAAACAAGCACTCAAACTATACGGTTATTCTACAATAGGCGTCAGTGGCGGCATGGGCTTTGCGTATCTATCTTCGCGCCATATTTCTTCTGGTTTGTTGTCTGTTGTCTTTGGCTTAGCGCCGATTCTATCTGGCTTATTATCACAAAAGATATTGAAGTCCCCCCCTTTTTCAAAAGTAAAATGGCTCGGGCTTGTTATTTGTTTATTCGGTTTAGGCATCGTTTTTAAAGATACCCTCAGCGACAACAATAATAGTGTTTTGGGTTTGATCTTAGTATTAATAGCGGTTTCATTTTTTAGTTTAAGCGGTGTGATGGTTAAAACAATGGTGATACCAATCCACCCTTTGGCAACCACTGTGGGCGCAGTGACGCTATCGCTGCCACTATTTTTGCTTGCCTGGCTAATTAGTGGCGCGCCTCTGGCGATAAATGAATGGCAAAACAAGTCAATTTACGCAGTGCTTTATTTGGGTATTTTTGGCTCTTTAATAGGGTTTATTTGTTATTATTTTATTCTTCAGAAATTACAACCCGCGACTGTCGCTTTAATCACCTTAATTACGCCTGCCGTGGCGTTGACGCTGGGCGTTTATTTAAATAACGAACAATTAACAGCTAGTTTGGCTTTAGGCAGCTTGGCTATCATATCGGGCCTGGCGTGTTTTATTAAAGGCAGATAAGGATTGCAGCTTGCACAAGACTTTTGTATAATCCGCGCCCTAATTTTTATAAACTGCGTGTGGTGCCCGGCGAAGGTAACTTTGGTCTGGTGGCTATGCGGCCCAACATGAGGTAATCCTAATGAAAACAGGTATTCATCCAGAGTACAATGAAGTTAAAGCCACTTGTTCTTGTGGCAACGTGATCTCAACTCGTTCTACCGTAGGTAAAGACATCTTCTTAGATGTTTGTTCTGAGTGTCATCCTTTCTATACTGGTAAACAACGTATCGTTGATACTGGTGGCCGTGTAGATAAGTTCAAAAAACGTTTTGGCGCGCTTAAATCTAAAAAATAATCGTGTGATACGTTTGACTGAGGCGGTTCAGCCTCAGTCAATTTTAACGCTTAAACTTTATCACTGTATATCAGCACCTGATAGGCCTCTAGCGATTGGTTAAAGCCCTCTTCAGCGGAAACATTGAGTGCTTCGGTGGGTTGCAATCCTTGTGACCAGTTGAATATACATTGCCATTTACGGCCGTAAAATCCATCCGCCTGATAACTATCGTGACTTAAGTTTTTTAAATTAATTAAAACTATCACGTTTCCTTGCTCTGCATGTTCTGCCTGTCTGCAGTAAGCAATTACTTTGTTTACTAAATCAAAATGAACCACCTCTATACCTTCTAAAGTAAGCCCTTTAGTCAGTCCCTGCTCGTTTAACCTTAATCGAATGAGTTGCTGGTATGCTTTTAACAATTGCGGAAACTGTTCAGCGCGCGACCAATCGAGTGGACGGGCATCATCAAACCAAAGATCTTCAAGCAGTTCTTGCCCTTGAAACAACATAGGGATGCCGGGCGCTGTCAATACCAAAGCTGCGCCTATCACAGAGCGTTGACGAGCAAAATAGTCTTCATCTACTTGGCCGGGTGCGATTTCTTCAGCTACACGAGCTTGACCATTTGCGACTTCATCATGTGATTCAACATACACAACACGTTCAAACGGACGACCAGAAAAACTATGTTTAAGTGCATATTCTAGTTTATGCAGGTCTCGGCTGTCATCTTCCGGTTGAATCAGAATATCACGAACCGGGTGAACAAAATCAGCATCCCACTGAGCACCAAATCCTAACCCGCCCTCGTCACAGCTTTGCGTTACAAAGTCGTTGTTGTGTAAGTCTTCGGCGATCACCAATTTATGTGGATGTTGCTCATGAACACTATGATTGACCCAACGAATTAAGTCGTAAGCTTCTTTAATTAAATCGTCACTTTCTTCACTACCAGACACAGAGCGCATAAAGGGGATCATATCCATGCGTAAACCGTCTAAACGAAATTCGTTTAACCACATCATAGCGTTGTCAAAAATATACTGTCGTACTTCGGGCCGGCCATAATCGGGTCGAGTATCTCCCCACGGCGTACTACTGCGCCAATCATTGTAAAAATAAATGCCACCCTTATCGTTTTCAGACCAGCCATCAAACTGCCATAAATGCAGGTCAGAGGGCCCAAAATGGTTGTACACAACATCTAAAATCACTGCAATACCCCGCTGATGGGCAGCGTCAACAAACGCCTTTAAACCATCCGGACCTCCATAGGCTTCTTCTACCGCAAACGGATAAGCTGGGTTATAGCCCCAACTATAATCTCCTGCAAATTCATTCACAGGCATTAATTCGATGCAGTTTATGCCAAGGTCCACTAAATGGTCTAGTTTTTCAATCGCAGTATAAAAAGTGCCGGGTTGATCTGATTCACCATGTTCATTAATTTGGCTATGATAGGTGCCTATATGAAGTTCATAAATAACTAATGTATTCCAATTAGCGATTTTAAAATCGTTAGATTGCCAATCAAAGTTGTCATCATAAACGAGTGCATGGCCTGCACTGTTTGTCATATGCCGCGCCCGAGGATCGTTTCGCACCAGCATTTCATCCTGATCGCTCTGAATGTAAAACTGATATCCTTGATTACATTGCAACTGCTCACAAATCACAGACCAGCAGCCGTCTCCGTCCGCTTCCAATGGTAAACCAGGTGATTCCCACTCGTTAAAATCACCACGTAAATAAACCGCTTTAGCGCTTGGCGCCCAGACGCGAACGGCATAACCTGAATCGAGTTTTACAGTACCTAACACATTTTGTAAGTTGTCCAACATATCCATTTCCCTTAACTATTAATTTAACGATCTTTATAAGGGTTCTGGTACTCGTTGGGTTCACTCTATTCGCAGATATTTTTCTGGCAGCTCACTTTTTGCAACACCGGATTCAACGGCCGCAACCGCGACAGCTGTGGCCACTTCTTGTAATAACCGTGGATCCATAGGTTTAGGAATAATATACTCACGACCAAAACTAAGCGACTCGAATCCTGATGCTTCTAATACTTTCGCCGGTACCGGCTGTTTAGCAAGATCTTTTATTGCATGCACAGCTGCTACTTTCATTGCATCATTGATTTCGGTTGCTCTAACATCCAGTGCCCCTCGAAAAATAAACGGAAAACAGAGCACATTGTTGACTTGATTCGGGTAATCTGAACGTCCAGTTGCCATAATAAGGTCATCTCTGATTGCCAAGGCTAACTCAGGTTTAATTTCTGGATCCGGATTTGAACACGCAAAAACAATGGGGTTATCAGCCATTAACGTCAACGCCTCGGGCGGCAGTACATCCGGGCCTGAGACGCCGACAAACACATCTGCTCCCGTCAACGCATCTTCAAGCGACCGTTTGTCAGTATTATTGGCGAACAATTTTTTATGGTCAGGCAATTCATCGCGCCGAGTATGAATAACCCCTTTGCGATCTAACATATAAATGCGTTCGCGCTGCGCGCCGCAAACAATTAAAAGTTCCATGCAAGCAACAGCTGCTGCACCAGCGCCCATACAAACAATAGTGACTTCAGCAATATCTTTACCTTGTATCTCTAGAGCATTTAACATGCCCGCGGCGGTCACAATCGCGGTACCGTGCTGGTCATCGTGAAATACAGGCACATTACATTTTTCTTTAAGTGTCTGTTCTATCTGAAAACATTCTGGTGCTTTTATATCTTCTAAATTGATACCACCAAACGTATCGGCGATACTAGCCACTGTGCTAATAAACTCTTCTGTGGTTCTATGTTTAACTTCTATGTCGATAGCATCCAAACCAGCAAAGCGCTTAAACAACAATGCTTTACCTTCCATCACAGGCTTAGAAGCCAAAGGGCCTAAATTACCTAAGCCTAACACAGCAGTGCCATTAGAGATGACCGCCACTAAATTACCTTTTGCTGTATAACGATACGCGGCCTCTGGGTTAGCCGCTATCTCTCGAACAGGTTCTGCCACGCCTGGACTATAGGCTAATGATAAATCAGCGGCCGTTTCTGCCGCTTTACTGATTTCTACGCTAATTTTACCGGGTTTTGGAAACTCATGATAATCAAGTGCTTGCTGGCGAAGATCTGTCATTTATCGTCCTTTGTATGATCTAAAAAGAATTAAACTCCTTTTGAGTTTGGCAAATTTTTAGCCACTTGCAAGTGAAATATCTGTTAACGGGCTAGGTTTAGAAATACCATAACCCTGAGCATAGTTTACCCCAATGGTAAACAACTCTTCTTTTATCTCTTTGCTTTCGACAAATTCGGCAATGGTTTTTACACCAATTGCGCAAGCAACCTCGTAAATAGATTTAACCATGGCTTTATCAACGGGATCGACCAACATATCTTTTACAAAACTACCGTCTATTTTTAAATAATCGACCGGCAAGTTTTTAAGATAAACATACGATGAAAAACCACTACCAAAATCATCTAATGAGAAGCTACAACCTAAATCTTTAAAACAATGGATAAAGGAGAGTGTTTTATCTAACTGCATAATGGCAACGGTTTCTGTCACCTCAAAACAAATTTTGTGATATGGGATCTGATATTTATCAAAACAATTTAAAACAAAAGCCTGCATTTCGTCATCAGATAAAGATAATCCTGATAAATTAATTGCGCCTTTAGCAAGTGCTTCTAAATGATCTGGGTGCTCACTCAACCAACAAAAATAATTTTCGATCACCCAGCGGTCTATCCGAGACATTTGACTGTAGCGCTCGGCTGCCGGTAAAAATTGACTTGGTGATAACAAACGTCCTGTTGCATCACGCATCCGCAGTAAAATCTCGTAATGAAGGCCATCTTCTTTTGTTTGTAAGCTCTGAATGCTCTGAAAATACAGCTCAAACCTATCTTGCGTTAAGGCTTCAGTAATTTCAGATACTTGCAACATTTCATTTTGCCGAGCCTGCATATCTTCATCGGCCGGTATATATTGGTGGATACGGTTGCGGCCACGCTCTTTTGCGGTATAACAAGCGGCATCGGCATGGCTTAACACTTCACTCAGGTTGCTGTTTTCGGCATTGAGCTCAATGAGCCCTATACTCACACCAAGCGAAAAACTGCGACCTTCCCAGACAAACCTAAATTCATCTACCGCATGTTTTAATGCATTCGCGGTTTGGTAGGCCTGCTCACCGAACTGGTTTTCCATTAAGACACAAAACTCGTCGCCACCAAATCGAGCAATCGAATCATTGCTGCCTAACTCTACCTTAAAGCGGTCGGCAATTTGCACCAATAATAAATCCCCGGCTCTATGGCCACAGGTATCATTAATCAGTTTAAACTGGTCTAAATCCATATATAAAAGCGTATGACGAGAGTTTAGTGCTTGTGCTTCAGTTAATAGCGTACGCAGCGATTTTTCGAACGCGCTGCGATTGATTAAACCAGTTAAACTGTCATGGGTCGCCATATATTGTAGTTTTTGCTCTGCTCTTTTGCGCTGTGAAATCTCAAGAACAGAACCAATTAATAAAGTTTCGCCATTTTTGTTAGCAATTCGTAGACTAATGCTGACCCACTTCACCTGCCCCTTTTGGGTTCGCCATTGAGTTTCAAAGTTGGTCAGTCTTTTTTGTTTATTGACCTTAGTCACCAGTTTGTCTCTGTCTCCTGGCAACACATACAAACGCGCTAAATTAGGAACTTCAACCAACAAATCTGATAACGAACGGCAGCCGAGTAATTCACAAAACGCTTTATTTGCACGAACCAGTTGACCATTTTGTTTTGAAATATAATGCCCTTCGACCGCATGCTCGTAGATATCGAATAAATCTTGGTATAACGACTGCACTTTACGCTTTGCCCTGAGGGTATTTAATTGCTCGCGTCTGACCTTGTCATAGACTGAATTAAAAAGTATCGAAAAAGCTAAAAATTGGGAGATTAAAATCGCGTATTCAGTAATAAAACTGCGTTCCAATATGTTAAAACGATTCGCAGCAAATAACGCCGCCGATAAGATGATAATTAACATACAAAAAGCGAATCTTTTCAGGCCAAATTTTGTTTTTTTAGGCGTTTTAAGCATTGCATAAATAATTAAACCTGAAGTGCTTATGTACATTAACAACTGAGTATATAGCTGTAAAATATGCGGCAGTAATAAAGAACTAACCGCGATGCAAAATACCAAAATTGTATTTAATTTAAACAGTGTATTCAGTTGAATTTGGGTATGTTTTATGCGCAAAAATATTTGCACAAAATTAGCCAATGACGCTAAACAAATTCCCAAACTCAGCATACCTATAGGCTTGGTATAATGAATTAAACTCGGCCATAAAAACTCAATGCCATAACCAGTTCTTGAGCAATAATAGATTAAAAAAGAAAACAAAAAGGTGCCAAAATAGGCAAACCCCGTATCTTTGTTAGCGACAGAAAGCACAAAAGCGGTAAAGCTCATTAACATTAATATCGCAAGACCACCACCGAGCCAAAATGCAGCCCGATTATGGTCAAAATAAAAGGCGTCCACCTGATACAAGCAGATAGGCAGCTGAATCAAGCTGTCGTTTTGTAATTTAAGGTAAAACCAACGTTCACTGTTGGCTGGCAAATTAAGTGTAAAAACATAACTACCAGAAGGAAAATCGCGCGCAAAGATTGGTGTAGAAATACTCGCGGAATTATATAATTGTGGAGCCTGCTGCTCTACTTGTTGGTATAATTCAATTGACTCCATTAACGGAAAGTCAATGACAAGCAAGTTGTTTAATGCGACTTGGTCACTATTTTTAACTTTAAACCTAACCCAATACGCCTTTTCAGTATGTTGAAGTACAGGGATGTTAGTCACAAATTTTTGCCAACTAAATTGATATTCATCCGCCAAAACATCTATTAACGGCAAGGCCTGCGCCGCTTCGGTAAATTCAGCATAATGCGCAATATTAACTTTATTTTTGTTTTTATCTAGGATCACTACAGGTTCGGCAACGGCCGAAAAAGCGGATAACAACAACAAACAAAAATAAACAAAGGTTCCAAACAACTTCATTGTAGCCTCAAAATTTAGGGGTAGTTTATACGTGCAATAGTGAAGACTGCTACACTTTACAAAGCACTATAATTGTATCATCAACGGGCTCTAGCCAAGTACTCTCGGTAAGCGCTTCATAATGAAGCCAATACAAAACTGAATGACCCGAAAGGTAAAAACTTAAACTCAGTCTATCAGCCCCCTGATGAAGAGTCATTTTTTGACCTGACAATTGATTTCGCAACCAGCTGTGCAAAAGCTCTGCCGCTGTATCCTCATTAATATTCTGATTAAAGTGAAGTCTCAATGAAGTGCCAAAACGGTCTATTTGTTTTAATGTTAACGGTTGCATAGATGTCTGAAAGGATATATCCATATTTTTACAGCACAAATAAAAGCTAATTGTAACCTTTTATAAATATTTTGCACTCTAGTGTAACAGTTATTTTTAGTTTTTATCTGACAAATTTCGGGCTAATATCTGACAAGGCTTTAATACCCTATTATAAAGCAGAAGTTTCTACAGCTTGCTGCCAAAACGCAGCAACCAGAGGGTCAACTAGGTGTTTGTGTAAACAGCATACGCCTAATTTAAAAGGTTCAATATCCGAATTGTTCTCGATTCGCTTTACTCGCTCACGCACTGGGCTGTTAGCAATAACAATATCCGGTGCCATACCAATACCACAACCAAGCGCAACCATGCTAACAATGGCTTCATGACCCGCCACTCTGGCATAAATTTTTGGTTTAAGATGGTGTGAACGGAACCACTTGTCACTACGCGTACGGGTTAACCCTGAATCCGCGATTATAAAAGGAATATTCTGCCAATCGGGTTGATCTTCCGCTAACCGTCGACTGACATCACAGGCCATGACGGGCGCGATAAGCGACATAGACACATTATCTATGGCATGAAAAGCCACATTTGCTGGGAGATTGTCGGGCCTAGCGGATAGTGCAATATCTACCTCGCCACTAATGATTTTTTGCATTGCCAGAGATGCAGCGCCGGTTTCTAACAATATCTCAATCTGTGGGTACTTCTGGCTCAAACTGGCTAAAATCGGTGGTATATGTGAATAACAAGCTGTCACCGAACAAAATACTTTTAATTGCCCTTTTATCTGTTGTCCACTTTGCTGTGTTGCAGCCTGAAACTGAGCCCAATTATCCAGCGTTTGCCGGGCAAAATTTAAAAATTGGCTGCCTGCCTCCGTTAGCTTAACACTACGATTATCCCGCTCTAACAACACGCAGCCAGACTCTTCTTCTAATTTTTTGATCATCCGACTAAGCGTAGCCGCGCTAATATGCATAGCATCTGAGGTGCGGGCAAAATGAAGCGTTTCGCACAAGTGTACATAGCAGCGTAAAGTTCTTAATTGCAGCATGAATATTTTAAATAGTGAAATACTGTTTTTTAAATATATCACTTTAAGCAACACACGCAATAAGGTAAAGTAGCGCGGAAATTTATTAGTTAATAGAGACAGGATTCAAAATGGCTCAGAATTATTTTAATACGCTTACTTTGCGTGAACAGTTAGAACAATTAGGTAAATGTCGTTTTATGGACCGCAGCGAATTTGCAAATGGCTGTGAAGCTTTAAAAGGCAAAAAAGTTGTTATCGTTGGTTGTGGTGCCCAAGGCTTGAACCAAGGTCTAAATATGCGCGACAGCGGCTTAGATATTTCTTACGCATTGCGTGCCAGCGCAATTGAAGGCAAACGTCAATCTTGGAAAAATGCTACTGAAAACGGTTTTAAAGTAGGGACATATGAAGAGCTGATCCCAACTGCAGATTTAGTTTGTAACTTAACGCCAGATAAGCAGCACACAGCGGTTGTTAGTGCGGTTATGCCATTGATGAAAGAAGGCTCTACCTTAGCCTACTCGCACGGCTTCAACATTGTTGAAGAAGGCATGCAAATTCGTGACGATATCACTGTGATCATGTGTGCACCGAAGTGCCCAGGTTCAGAAGTACGTGAAGAATATAAGCGTGGTTTTGGGGTACCGACATTAATCGCAGTTCACCCTGCAAACGACCCTCAAGGCCATGGTTTAGAATGGGCAAAAGCTTATGCATCAGCCACTGGTGGTGACCGAGCTGGTGTTTTAGAATCATCTTTTGTAGCCGAAGTAAAATCAGACTTAATGGGCGAGCAAACCATTCTTTGCGGTATGTTGCAAACTGGTGCCATATTAGGTTACGACAAAATGGTTGCTGAAGGCGTTGAACCAGGTTATGCCTCTAAACTAATTCAATACGGTTGGGAAACCATTACTGAAGCATTAAAGTATGGTGGCATCACAGGTATGATGGATCGTTTGTCTAACCCGGCTAAAATCGAATGTTTTGCATTAGCGGGTGAATTAAAAGACACTTTACGTCCGTTATTCTACAAACATATGGACGACATCATCACAGGTGAATTTTCACGTACAATGATGGAAGATTGGGCAAACGACGATGCTAACTTATTAAAATGGCGCGCCGAAACTGCTGAAACTGCATTTGAAAAATCAACTGCACAAGAGGCCCCAATTGATGAGCAAGAATATTTCGATAATAACATTTTCTTTGTTGCTATGGTTAAAGCTGGCGTCGAATTAGCATTCGAAGCTATGACTGAGTCTGGTATCATTGAAGAATCAGCTTATTATGAATCTCTGCACGAGACTCCGCTGATTGCTAATACGATTGCCCGTAAAAAACTTTATGAGATGAATGTTGTTATCTCTGATACGGCTGAATACGGCTGTTATTTATTTGCTCACGCCGCTGTTCCTTTATTATCTGACTTTGTAAAAAATATGGATTCAGCTTTTATTGGTCAGTACAAAGCGCCTAAGTCGAATACTGTTGACAATGCATTATTAGTACGTATCAATGATCAAATTCGTAACCACCCAGTTGAGTGGGTTGGCCAAGAATTACGTGGTTACATGACTGACATGAAAGCCATTGTTGATAAAAACGAGATTTAATCTTTCGTTTTGCTGTTATGGGTAGCCAGAACCTTGTGTCTGGCTGCACATATCGCTATCTAAATTTTTTTAGAACTAGGTCAAGCCATTCAAACAGCAAAACTCAAATCAGTTGTCATCAGCGATGACAGACACAGCCGAATGGGCCAGGAAAAAGCCAACGAGAGTAAGCAGCACTCATATTAAATTTGTAATCGCTTTGGGTCTACCATAAAAATAGCCTTGGCCATAATTACAACCTAGCTCAACTAACCTATCCGATTGTTTTTCAGTTTCCACACCTTCGGCAATAGTGACCAAACCACTGGCTTTGGCTAACGAAATAATCGCATGCACCAACCCTAAACCTCGCTCCGAATCCATCTCTCGGACAAAACTCTGATCTATTTTTAATCCATCAACTCTTAGGTCTCTTAAATAAACAAAAGAGGAATAACCAGTGCCAAAATCATCAATATAAATGCGAATGCCTGCATCTCTTAACGTATCCATATTTTGCAAAACAGCCTTATCTCTGTGCATTAAGGTCCCTTCGGTTAATTCAAGTTCTATAATATTAACTGGCACAGCATATTTTTGCGCACATTCAAAAATAAAATCAGGTAAGGTTTGACTATTAAAATGGCTACTGGTTATATTCACTGCAATCGGGCTTAAGGTTAATCCAGACGCTTGCTGCCGAGCCTGAAATTTGAAAACCGCGTCAAGAACATACTGATCAATCTCGGTCGCTAACCCCATTTGCTCAGCCACTTTAACAAATTCAGCAGGTGCAACTGTACCTAACGTATTATCATCCCATCGCAACAATGCTTCATATCCGGAAACAGACTGGTCATGTAGACGCACCTTTGGCTGTAAAAATATCTCGAGTTTTTGGTTTTGAATGGCAACTCTTAAGGCTTGATCAATGGCCAGTTTACGACATAATGAGCGATGAAAAGCAGGCTGATAATAAGCAATGGTCAAGCCGTCGTGTTTTGCTTTTAATACTGCGCTAGCAGCTTTTTGCACAACGTGTTCCAGAGCAGAACCATTATTTGGATAAATGCCAATACCGATACAACAGGTTATCGAACAAGTGTTATTTTTTAGATAATATTTTTGCTGCAAGCTCGCTAAAAGCCGGTTTGCATGGGCGTGGGCTTCTTCAATTTCTTTAAGGGGTAATAAAACGACGAATTCGTCGGAGCCAACACGGGCAATTAATGAATGTTTAGGTTGGTTTGCTTGCAAACGAGCGGCTGTTTCAACTAATATTTGTTCCGATATTTCATGTCCATACATCTGTTCGATTAGATTAAAATGATTGATATCTAAATACAAAACACCGTACATTTGGCCCGCAGAATGCCAGTTAGCAAACGTTTTAAACATTGCCGCCAAATTATGCAAACCAGTTAAACCATCATGGTTTTTTAGATACTCAACTTCTTTTAACGCGATATCCAATAATAGCTGAGCTTGTTTTTCATCGGATGGACTCATTTAACTTCCCTTGTGTAAGTATGCCAAAGACTCTATTTTGTAAATGTACTGCACAGCCAAAAACAAAATTACGAACAAAATGACATCTTTATTTTTTGCCAAAATCCTGTTAGCAAAAAACAAACAGTGCACCTCTATTGTTCGGTTTTTAACATCTTAAATAAAAGTAGACCCTTTGGTGTTAAACTGCAAACCAGTTCACTTTTGTACAGATTATACGCTGAACTTAGCAATAATCCTATTACGCTGCCAGTTTTTGATTGCTAATTTTGATATGATAAAAATATTTAATATAACTGAATTAAACTAATGGACCTGCTTTTTATCGATTGAATTGCAGACTTTTGTGCCGAATTTGTTTATATTGGCGCAAATTTAATAAAAAATCCAAGGAGAATAACAATGAAAATAGCGGTAGCCGGAACAGGTTATGTAGGGATATCAAATGCTGTTTTGCTCGCTCAGCATAACGAAGTAATTGCATTGGATATTGTGGCCGAAAAAGTCGATTTATTAAATGCCAAAAAGTCGCCAATTGAAGATGAATATATCCAACAATATTTGGCTGAAAAACCCCTTAATTTCAAAGCTACTTTAGATAAAGAAGAAGCATACAAAGGTGCTGCTTTTGTTGTCATCGCCACCCCGACTGATTATGACCCAGAAACTAATTATTTTAATACCCGCTCTGTTGAAGCCGTCATTAAAGATGTGATGAGCATTAACCCAGATGCTGTGATGGTGATTAAATCAACCGTTCCTGTTGGCTATACCAAACAAATCAAAGAAACGCTGGGCTGTGATAATTTAATGTTTTCACCTGAGTTTTTGCGTGAGGGCAAAGCTTTATACGACAATTTGTACCCATCTCGAGTAATTGTTGGAGAGCAATCTGAGCGTGCAAAAACCTTTGCTAATCTGTTGGTAGAAGGCGCATTAAAAGAAAATATTGATGTGCTATTTACCGATGCAACCGAAGCTGAGGCAATTAAGTTATTTTCTAATACCTATCTTGCCATGCGTGTCTCTTATTTTAATGAGTTAGACACTTATGCCGAACGCCATGGTTTAGATAGTCGTCAAATTATTGAAGGTGTTGGTTTAGACCCGCGTATTGGTAGTCATTATAATAATCCATCATTCGGTTATGGCGGTTATTGTTTACCTAAAGATACCAAACAATTGTTAGCTAATTATAAAGATGTGCCGAATAATATAATCGCAGCCATTGTTGAAGCAAATACCACGCGAAAAGACTTTATTGCCGATTCTATTATCAGCCGTGCACCAAAACGTGTGGGTATTTATCGTTTAATTATGAAAGCAGGCTCTGATAACTTCCGTGCGTCGTCTATTCAAGGCATTATGAAACGAATCAAAGCCAAAGGCATTGAAGTCGTTATTTACGAACCTGTGCTAGACCAGGATGACTTCTTTAATTCTAAAGTTATCCGCGATCTCAATGAGTTTAAATCCAGCTGTGATGTGATTGTTTCTAACCGAATGGCTCAAGAGCTATCTGACGTTAAAGACAAGGTGTATACGCGCGATTTATTTGGTAGCGACTAATTGCCATCAGGTAACACCCACCAATAGTTCCCTACAGCTGTGTATTTTAGTGGCGTCTTAGACGCCACTCATTAAATTTTTCAACAACGGTAAAGTTAAACAGTAACCACCTGACTAAAAAGCTTGTTAGGCGATTATTTTTTGAACACCCCAGCCAGTTTTTTTCCATTAAAAACCAATAAAGTAGTTATCTGTTTTTCTTGCATCCGGTTTAAGGCGTCTTCTACCCGAGTGCCAATACTGACAGAGCGCGGATTTAAACTCATCATTTGTTCGGCGCGCACAGCAAAACTTTGCTGACCATATTGCTCAACAGCACGGCGCACATCACCATCCGTAATAATGCCATACTCGCCATCAGCTACTGCAACGATTGCAATCCCTAACCGGCCTTTGCTCATGGCGTGTAATACTTCTAATAGTTCAGTTTCTGGGCTTATTACAGGTAGATCGTCGGTGACCATTTCATCATCAACAATACTTAATAGACGTTTTCCCAAACTGCCACCAGGGTGAAAACGCGCAAAGTGCTCAGCCGCAAACTGTCTTTTTTCCATCAGAGCGACTGTAAGGGCATCACCCATCACTAAGGCTGCTGTGCTTGAGGTGGTTGGAGCCAACTGAAGGGGACAGGCTTCACTTTCAACATAAGTATTTAAATGTGCAACCGCATGGCGAGCAATAGTAGAGTTTGGATCGGCCGTCATCGCAATCATTGGATTTTGGTTGTCTCGCAAAAAGGGCAAAAGTTTCAGCAACTCGTTTGACTCACCCGATTTAGATATCGCCAGCAGAATATCTCCTGGTTTTAGCATGCCTAAATCACCGTGGAAAGCTTCTGATGGATGCAAAAAAAAGCTCGGCGTACCTGTACTAGCTAACGAGGCCGCAATTTTTTTACCTATCATACCCGATTTGCCAATGCCAGACACAATTACTCTAGCATCTGTTGCTAAAATCAGCTCAACAGCTTTATCAAATTCATCATCGAGCAAACCTAAGATACTTTTTAAACCATCAATTTGATTATTAATTACCCGCTTGGCAATTCCAATTGAACTCATTGTTTTTTCTCATTTTTGGTTATGATTACTGAACATTTTGACTTAATCGTTCAGTCATAGCGCTAATCACTTCGATCATACCCTGAGTATACTCGTTTTACTCGTCGATTTAAGCCACAGAATAATTCATAAGCAATTGTTCCCGCTGCGTCGGCAACCTGGGTAATCGGAACATTTGGGCCCCAAAGTTCAACCTTTGCACCGCACATATTTGGTTGCTGACAGCCAGTTAAATCTATCGCCAGCATATCCATAGAGACTCGGCCCAAAATATTACAATACTGGTTATCAGTATAGGCTTGGCAAAGATTACCTGCCGCTCGTGGATAACCGTCAGCATACCCCATGCTCACTGTGCCCACGCGCATCTCACTTGGGGCGACAAAGATATGATTGTAACCTACCCCCTCACCGGCACCGAGCTTCCTTTCAGCAATGATTTTGCCACTCAGTGTCATGGTCGTCTGTAACCTGGTAGATTCAGAAAAAGCTTCATTTGGTGAGACACCGTATAACATGATGCCCGGCCGCGCCCAATCTTGCGAACGAACCAAACCGCGCATGATTGCAGCCGAATTTGCTTGACTTATAGCGCCGCTCAGCCCCAAAATTGTGTTGTTAAAACACTCGTTTTGCTGGCTTGTGACTGGATTTAACTGGTCTTCTGCTGCGGCAAAATGGCTCATATGCACTATTTCTGCAACTTGGGGTAAACATTTGAGTTGCTTGTAGACATGGTGATACTCGTTTGGCATAAAACCTAACCTATGCATTCCAGTATCTAGTTTAAGCCACACATTCACCGGCTGCTTAAACCTAGAGTCCGCCAACAGGTTTAACTGCCAATACTCATGTACTACAGTCCATAACCGATACCGATCGATTAATGCCAACTCACTCGCCTCAAAAAAACCTTCAAGTAATAAAATTGGAGATTGAATACCAGCTTGTCTCAACTCTATGGCTTCTTCGATACAGGCGACCGCAAAAGCGTCTGCGATATCAGCTAGGGCCGTCGCAACTGCAACTGCCCCATGACCATAAGCGTTTGCTTTAACAGTGGCCAATGTACGCGCACCATTTGCCCATTGTTTGGCCAGCAAATAATTGTGACGAATAGCCGCTAAATTTATCTCAGCCTGCGCAAATCGCGCCATGCCTCACTCCCAATGACGATGATGGGGCGCATATTAACATAAAATCATACGGTCTGAATAAACGCGTACATTAAACAGTCGTGCAGAGCGATTCTTGGATTGCTGGTTGCCATAAAAATGCGCATTGGATAACGGGTATAAATTGCCCCGTCTTCAGCGTATAAGATATCTGAATCTATCACTTGCCCGGCTTCATTTTTAATTTTAAAAGCGTTACAGCCAAATAAACTCCAGCCTAATAAACTATGTGCGCGGGTGATACCTGTATTGTGTTGTTCAATATCACTCACCAAAGTTAATTTTGCTTTCGGGTCGGCTTCGCCACCATAACTCAGCACAATATTCTCTGCAATCTCAACTCTTAATGGATGCTCTAACACTTGCGACAGCTCAAAATGACGACCACTAAATAAACTTTCAGCTTGCAAATACTCACTAATCCCCTGAAAAGCCAGTTGATGTGATATTTGCTGCTGACTGCCACCACACTCTATCGTCACGATCGGGCACGCAAAGTCTTGCTCCATCAAAGATCCTAATTGTAAACGAGTAAAAAACAAACTATCGCAAAAAAATGACGCCAATGCTTGTTGATTTAACCCTTTTTGGGTCGCAACGGCGAATGCTGGGCTAGCGCCAGACGTATTATGCATATCGATCACTGCCTCGGGTCTGACTTCCTGTATTGCATCAGCTATCTCATTCGCACGTTGTGTTACTTGCGGGTTTTCAGCGGGTGCGTTAAAACAACGATTTAAGTCAGCGTCATTATCAACAAATCGACAATTAAAATAAGGAACTTTGCGTGCTGCTTCAACGGCACATAAAATAAACCTAACATTGCAAACTGGCACCTGTTGACTAAGTAGCCAACGATGAATTGCATAAAATCCAGATGGCTCATTGCCATGGATCAGGGTACATATCACCCGCCAACGACTTGGATCTTGACCCGCTTGATCAATCACCATAGGGCCAGGTAACGATAATAACCAGTCAATAGCATCTTCAGGATACTTATCCTCATGCGCACAACAAACAGTCATCGGAACTAGGGTTAATCTAGGCTCTTTAGTCACGGAATACTCCATTGGCCAACAGGCATACCTGAATGGCTCATCTGCAAATATCTTTGAAACATGTTTAAACAGGCTTGGTGGCGGTTATTCTTTTGCTCATAATGATACAATAGCGCTCTTTGCCAGCTTGCCCCTGTACGCTGTTGTTGCAGTCTTTGTTCTATGAGCGTTAAATAGTTTGTGATTTCAGCTTGCTCAATATGGAGCAAGGTCAATCCTTGCCGCATAACTGTCATAGACGATTCCAGTGCGTTTAATATGGGGATTCGGCGAATATTTAGTTGGTTTAAGTCAGGCCAATAAACTTGAGCATTTAAACCGTAGCGTGCTGCTTGCAAAAAATTCTTTTCGGCTAACTCAAACGGGAAAAACGCACTAATTTCACTAATTTTTTGGCCAAAGCCATAAGCCAGCCCAATGCTAAACGCAAGGTTTGCAATCATATCCGGTACCGAAGGTCCCGCTGGCAAGGCTCTAAATTCAAGCCGAATATGCCCCCCATCAGCCGCACAATAGACAGGCCTGTGCCAATTCCACACAGTGCCCATATGCAAATTAAGTTCTTTAAACGCCAGCGCTTGCCCAGGGCTTTTAGCCTCTGGCTCATCAGACAGTTCAGGTAACAGCACAGGGTGCAATGCAACAGCTTGCGCATACAGATCCCAAGCACTGTCATTTAACCAACCGGCACCTAGGGTCACTCGCGCCGGCATGCTCTGCCCATGTAAACTGCGAGCGCGGCAATCCAACATTTGTCGCAGTAACGGGATACGGGTTTCTTCCCATAACAAACGGCCTAAAAACAAAGGTGAATTAGCCGCTAATGCGGTGACGAGGGGCTGACTAAATACCGCCGCATTATAAACATCGGCAAAACGGCCAGGCGGTATCATCATATGCACCTGAAACGAAGTATTTGCACCTTCCGCCGTCACATCTTCAACTTGCATGTCGATCCTTTCTTGTCCATCAACCTTAATCGCAAAAGAACCAGCCCGAGCTTTTTTAAGTTGTTCAACCAAATACTCATAGCGGCTGATTGGGGTCATGTTGGCACGTAATAAATCTTGCCGTCTTAGCCCTGGTAATATTCCAATTGCTGCTACATGACTATGATATTGCTCTGCGACCTCGATTAAGCCTGCCATTTTTTTTTCAAGATACTGTTGTAAGTTAGAAAATGGCTGACCAGCTAACGCGGTAGGGACAAAATTTAACTCTAAATTGTATTGATTAATTTCATGTTGATAATCAGTATCTTGCAAGTCCTCGATGAGTTTTTGATTGACCGCACGCACATGCCCATCATGATCTGTTAAATAGAGTTCTAATTCAGCGCCAACTTTAAGTTCGCTTTGCGCAAACTCAGGTTGCCGCATTTGTTTTTTTAATTGCCATACTTGTTCGCAAAGACGCTGTTTAAATTGTGCAAAGTCATCTTCTGAAAAGCCAATTTGGCGAACATTTTGCCCCATACGCGACTCCCGAAGCGATTAATGCGTATTCAGTGGTTTATTTGGGTTTAGCCAAAAATCTCAATTTTCGCAAGTTGTTAAATATCGCTTGCAACTGGCGGCTAAATCACAATAATGGCTGGCTCAATTTTTAGTCAAAACATACAGGTAAGCATAATCATGACTGATGCACCAGAAGACAGACTCAAAATGGCCCAAGAAAAAGGTCGCGTGATCCGAGAGGTTAAAAGTTTTGTTACCAGACAAGGACGTTTAACTAAAGGACAACAAGCGGCAATCGATAACTACTGGAAAGACTATGGGCTCGTTGCAGGTGATAAGGTATTCGACTGGTTTGATATTTTTGCCAATCAAAATCCCGTGGTTTTAGAAATAGGATTTGGCATGGGTGCATCATTAGTCACTATGGCCAAACAAGAACCAGAAAAAAACTTTGTCGGTATTGAAGTCCATGAACCTGGTGTCGGTGCCTGTATAAAAGATGCCGTTGAGCAAGGTGTTACCAACTTACGTGTGATTAATCACGACGCGGTTGAAGTGCTAAAAAACAATATTTCAGATGCTAGCTTGGCAACAGTTCAGCTATTTTTTCCCGATCCTTGGCACAAAAAACGTCATCACAAAAGACGTATAGTCCAGCCCGAATTTGTCCAATTATTAGCGCAAAAGCTAAACACTGGCGGCTTGTTTCATATGGCAACCGATTGGGAAAATTATGCCGAACATATGTTAGAAGTCATGTCTGCACAGCCAAATTATAATAATGTGTCAAACCAAGAATCCGGTTATATGCCAAGACCTGATAGCCGTCCACTCACTAAGTTTGAACAAAGGGGCCATAAACTTGGACATGGTGTTTGGGATTTGATGTTTGTCAAAGCATAAAAAAAAGGAGCCTAAGCTCCTTTTTTTAATCAAAATCTAGCTTAATAACGATAACTTTCAGGCTTAAAGGGGCCGTCAACAGCTACCCCAATATAATCGGCTTGCTGTTCGGTTAATTGGGTGATAACACCACCAAAACCTTGCACCATGTAAGCCGCTACTTCTTCATCCAGCTTTTTAGGTAATACTTCAACGGTAATGCGGGCTGCTTTTTCATGTTCAGGTAAATTAGCAAACTCTGCTTTAAACAAATGAATTTGGGCTAATACCTGATTTGCAAATGAGCCATCCATAATGCGCGAAGGGTGACCTGTCGCATTACCTAAGTTTACTAAGCGACCTTCTGATAATAACAACAAATAATCTTGCTCGTCATCGCTACGGTGAATTTTGTGGACCTGAGGTTTTACCTCATCCCACTGCCAGTTTTCACGCATGTAAGCGGTATCAATTTCATTATCAAAATGACCTATATTACATACGACAGCGGTTGGTTTAAGCGCCTGCAATACGTTTGCATCACAAACGTTCACATTACCTGTAGTGGTGACGATAAGATCGGTTTTTGCTAATAAAGTTTTATTAATGTCTTCGAACTTACCGGTATTAATGCCATTGTTATATGTTGAAACAACCTCAAAACCATCCATACAAGCTTGCATGGCGCAGATGGGATCAGCTTCAGTTACCGACACTATCATACCTTCTTGGCGTAAACTTTGAGCAGACCCTTTACCGACATCACCATAACCAATCACTAACGCTTTTTTACCAGATAACAAGTGGTCAGTTGCGCGTTTAATGGCATCATTTAAACTATGACGGCAGCCATATTTGTTGTCATTTTTAGATTTAGTCACTGAATCGTTTACATTAATAGCCGGTACTTTCAATTCACCTTTCGCCATCATATCTAATAAACGATGTACCCCTGTCGTTGTTTCTTCAGTGATACCATGCACGTTTTGTAATACTTGAGGATATTTTTGATGTAAGATTTCGGTTAAATCACCGCCATCGTCTAACACCATATTGGCATCCCAAAGCTCACCGTCTTTATGAATGGTTTGCTCAATACACCAAAGGTATTCTTCTTCTGTTTCGCCTTTCCAAGCAAATACAGGTGTCCCTGCATCAGCAATCGCAGCCGCTGCATGGTCTTGAGTAGAAAATATATTACAGGATGACCAGCGCACTTCGGCCCCTAATTCAATTAAGGTTTCAATCAATACCCCAGTTTGAATTGTCATGTGAATGCAGCCTAAGATTTTTGCCCCTTTTAATGGCTGTTCTGCTTTATATTTTTCTCGTATTGCCATTAACGCTGGCATTTCACTTTCGGCTATTTTTAACTCTTTGCGTCCCCAGTCGGCTAGACTGATGTCTGCTACTTTGTAGTCTGTCATTGCGTGCTCCGCATTAATTACGATTTAAATTTATTCAGCAAGTCTTGCTGACTCTGCTGTGAGATCCTTGGGCCAAAATTTTGTACAACCTCAGCAGCGGCTGCACAGGCAAATCTAGCCGCCTTTTCAACCGGCCAGTTTTCACTTAAAGCATATAGATAAGCACCAGCGAACATATCACCAGCACCATTGCTATCAACTGCCTCTACCACAGGTGATAACACTGAAATTTTTTCAGCCCCGGTATACACACTGGCACCTTCAGCACCTCTGGTCACCGCGACTTGGCTAGCCACCTGCAACAACTTAGTGGCGGCTTTGTCTAAGTCTGTTTCACCTGTGTATAAACAAGCTTCTTCGTGATTGCAAAATAATAGATCTATCGGCTCGCCAGCCAGTACTTCATCAACACCGGCTTGAAAATATTTTACAATCGCTGGATCAGAAAAAGTCATGGCTATTTTTTTATTCGCGTTTTTTGCTGCGGATTTGGCTTTTAAAATCGCCGCACGGGCATTCTCACCTGTGACCAGATAGCCTTCAATATATAACCAATCTGCTTTAAGAAGCTCGTCTAAAAACAACTCACGCTCAGAAAAATCCGCTGTGACCCCTAAATAAGTGTTCATAGTGCGCTCGGCGTCGGGTGTCACCATGACCAGACAATTGCCTGTTTCACCAGATAACTCAAGTTCTTGAACTCGGCTATCAACCCCAGCTTTTTTTAGGTCGTTACAATAAAAACGACCACCTTCATCATCACCAACCCGGCAAGCTAAAAACGCTGTTCCACCAAACTGGCATAAAGCATACAAAGAATTGGCACATGAGCCTCCACCGGCTTGTTTTTTTATTGGATAAGCGGCGGTTAACTGCTGTAAAAGTATTTCACTTTGTTTGGCATCGATCAGGCTCATCAACCCTTTTTCGATATGTTTTTCTGTCAAAAAACTGTCTGTTACTTCAAATTCTTTATCGACTAGGGCATTGCCTAACCCATATACATAATAGTTATCCATGTTAAACCTTGTTGATTACGCCGGATAGAGGGCAAAGATCATAATGCCTGTGAGAATTATTACAATGATTAACAGCAGCACAAGCTGAATTCTTACCATTATTTTAAATAAAAGCTGAATATCTGCGACTTGCGGCAAGCGTGCGGCCCCAAAACGCTCAGACTGCCGTTTTTCACCGCAATAAAATGCTGGGCCGCTTAACTGACAATTTAATAACAGTGCCCCTGCGTGCAATAACAAACGCTTTGGACAAAAGTGCCAAATACTTAAATCAACTAGCTTTGTCGGCTTGCTTACTGCAAGTAATAAAACGCTGAGAATAACAGCAACTGGCCATAACAAACACTGCACGATACCAGCTAGAGGTTTTGAAAAAGTGCTAAAAGCGTCTATTTTGGGGTTACTTTGTTGATAAAAACAAAAAATTAATGCGACTGCCAATGCGGCTAAACTACCACCAACAAAATACCAAAATAGAATTGCAAAAAAGCGCTGTTGTATGTTGAGTAAATAACTTTCGATACTGGCTTTGGCAATACCTACCTCTGATAAACGATCAACATCGCGTAAAACCCATTCACTGAGCCAATCTCGAGCTAATAATTTTTGTTGTTTTGTTAGAGCATTAGTCACTTGTTGATGACCAGTATGTAATGGCTTGGGTTCAAGGCAGAAATACAATATTAAAAAATCAAATAACCAAACGAATTCGACCAACTGTCGAAAAATAAATAAAATTAATAACCAAGGGCCAATAAAAACCGTCACTGCCAGCACACCGCTGGTTTTTAATTGTATCTCGCTGCGGTTTGGATCTGGGTTTACTCGTTTTACCAATCTTTGGCATAATGCCCGAAATACGACCAGAGGGTGATATTGCAGTGGCAAAGGTAGATGCCAGGCAGCACAAGCCGCCAGTAATACAATCAATAACTCTAGGATAACAGGCGTCGTTTGCATGGTGTTAATTCAATAGTTTAATTGTATCCATCACAAGCTGAGAAGAGTGTTTTACAGCGGTTGCTAAACTTGCTGTAAAACTTTGATGCGAGGCTTTACCTGCAATATCAGAGAGTGCCCGCACAACCACAAAAGGAACCGAAAACTGAGCACAAACCTGAGCGATTGCCGCAGCCTCCATTTCAGCCGCAAGCATCTCAGGAAAGTCGTTCCGAGCTTTATCTACACGTGTAGGACAGTCCATAAAGCTATCACCAGTGCAAATTAGTCCAGTAAAAGCTTGGCAATTTTGTTGTTTGGCCGCTTCTAGCGCTAGTTCTACAAGTTTAGGATCACTTTCAAAAGCCGCAGGAAAACCATATCCTTGCCCCATTTCTAAACCAAATGCAGTGACATCAACATCATGGTGACGTACTTGAGTAGAAATCACTATATCACCCACTTCGCAATAATGAGCAAAACCACCGGCTGAGCCTGTATTTAAAATACGGGCAGGTCGATACTGATCAATTAATAAAGTGGCAGCCATCGCTGCAGCGGTTTTCCCTACCCCACTTTGCAATAATACAACATCTTGACCATTTAACTGCCCTTGATAAAAAGTGCAAGGACCTATAACGTGGCTTTGACAAGCCTGCATCTGCGATAATAAAATCTCGGTTTCTTGTGGCAAGGCGCCAATAATGCCTGTGGTCATAAGGAGGTATTTATACTAATGGTTAAAGCACTTAGCTTAGCATAAGCCAAGTGCCTGACAAATTAGAAAATTTAGAAGCTTATGTTGAATTTTATGCAACAGCTTGTGGACGGCTAATGAGTCCAGACGATAATGGCTTAACCGGTCTTGTTGGCCCTTGCCCAACAACAGGTTTGACTTTAAGCGGCGCTAATTTTTGACGGCCAATACGAGCGGCTAAACATTCTCGAATCTCAGCAGCGCGGTAACCGGCTTTAATTTTTATGCGGATATGTGGTAAACCTACGGTTTCCAAAGCACCACGAACAAACCAGTCTGCTTTGGCTTTATGGCCGTTCGGCTGATCTGTATTCGCTAAATCAATGGCTGCGACAGGCGCAAGTGTTTTTCTATCTAATAATACAAAATCTAGTGTTTTGGCCGCCGCTTTACGGCGCGCAACCTGAGCATTTTTATTATTCGTTTTGTCATTCACTGTAACCAAATCCGATAACTTTACTCGGTTAATAATTCTAAACTCTTCCCCTATCGCTTGCTCTAGTTTAACCATGAACGCACGCTCAGGTTCGCTAAATAAAGCGCTTTTTTTCTGATACGGGAAAGGTGTGCCAGACTGAGTCATTCGAATCGCTACTGCCGCGACCACTAATAAAATTATCATTAAAGCAATAATCGCCAATTCCATCTTATTCTCCTAACACATTAAGTTCAAAAAATTGACGTTGAACGTCTTTTTACGATTGTTTGGTTAATTAAGCAAATCACATGCCAGGCAATATAAAGTGGCGTAAAATTCAGTTAAAATAATCATCTTGTTTATTATGGGTAGGTAAAATGAGATCGTATCAAAAATTACGCGAACATAGGTTAGCTATGGCCACTCGGGCCTTTAACGCCCGCGGTACTGCTCAGAGCCGATGCCAACGCTGCCTGTTGGCCGACTTTGCCTGTATTTGCAAATACAGATTAACCACCAGCAGTCACCTAGATGTAATTTTAATTATGCACAGAGACGAAATATTAAAACCAACCAATAGTGGCCGTTTGATTAATGATATTTTACCCAAACATAGTCAAGTATTTGAGTGGTCCAGAACTGAGCCGGATAATGAACTTTTGGCTTTATTAAACGATCCCAGTCGCATGTGTATTTTGCTCTTTCCAGCAGATGACAGTCGTCCCTGCCTACAGACAGTGGAAAAAGTTGCATCAGATCAGAAAATAACACTCGTAGTTTTAGACGGTACTTGGCGGCAAGCAAGGCGCATGTTTAGACAAAGTCGATGGCTGAGTCATTTACCTTGTTTAGATTTATCTATTGATCAAAATACTGCGTATAAATTACGCACCCCCGCGGATCCGTCACAATTATCTACCGCGCAAGCCTGTGCCGCTGCCCTGACCCAATTAGGAGATGCAGCCACGGGTGAACAGCTCGCTCGTTATTTTAATGTCTTTAATGAAAACTACAGTGCCAGCAAATATAATGTCGTCGCGCCACTTGGCCCAGATCATGTTTTGTTAAGTCACCAAATAAATCAACAGTCAAAAGAGGTTTCATGAATATTAGTTTAATTACTAACATAATATCTGCATCAATCGCTGTGGTTGGTTATATTACGGCCAGTCCAGTAATTTTGTCGATTGGATTATTTGCGCTATCGGGTGGATTAACTAACTGGTTAGCGGTTCATATGTTATTTGAAAAAGTCCCCGGATTTTATGGCTCGGGGGTCATCGAAGCAAAATTTGATCAGTTTATTAGCTCAATTGAATCATTAATAATGACGGAGTTTTTTAGCAAAAAAAATATCGACAAATTTTTGTCTGATGCAAAAGGCAATGCGGCGCATCTAGAAATAGCCCCTGTCATAGAAAAAGTAAACTTTGAACCGGCTTACGATGCGCTTGTAAACAGCATAAAAGAATCCAGCTTTGCTGGAATGCTAGATATGCTGGGTGGAACAGCCGTTTTGGAACCGCTAAAACAGCCTTATATCAATAAGTTAAAACAGAGCATTATAGATATTAGCCGAACAGACGGTTTTAATCAGCTCCTCAAAGATAACCTTGAACAACCCGCTGTAGTAGATGAACTACGTAATAAAGTTGCAGTTATCGTGCGCCAGAGACTGAACGAAATGACACCCGCCATGGTCAAAACCATTGTAGAACGCATGATAAAGGAGCATCTCGCTTGGCTAATTATCTGGGGGGCTGTTGTCGGTGGTTTATTCGGATTAGTTGCAGCTTTAATCTAATATGCAAAAAGCCCTGATCTTCGGCTGTTGTCTGTTAGTGCTGGCTGCAGCCTTAATATTTAAACTATTATGGCCAGCACCCAAGCATCAGCCAAAAGCATCAAGGCTTAACCCCTCTCAGCCTTCATCAATGCCGCCTGATGGTCAGCGCACAAACAGTGGGCTAATACAATCCAATCTTCTCCCTACGGAGCAAAAAGGATCTTCGCCGTTAAAACAAGATCCACCTGGAATAACGCAACCAGACATTGGGGCTTTCAACCATCCAATAAAAAGTTTACCTAAGGTCTCTGCTTATCAGGGTTCTTTGGGTGGTTTAAATTGGGACGAATTAAAACAGCGGCTATCACCAGCTGATTATCTGTCGTATTTGTTAGCACTTGAGCAGTGCAGGCCATTTTATCGCTATGCGCGTGGTGATGGTCATATTCATATTTCAGCTGAGCGATTGGCGCAAACAGAACAAAATTATCAACAAAAAAACTACCCTGCAGAGCGCTTTAACAAGTTAAAACAAAGGGTCAATAATTGCCAAGGGGTACCACTGACTACTTTAATGCAATTAAATCAACAAGTTAAATGGGTCGCCGAGCAGGGTAATCTGCAAGCCATGTTATGGTTGTCTTATATGCCTGATTTACAGCTCAGCTTACACCCTGAGGTCAGTCGTAAACGATTGCAAGAATTTCAACAAAACCAACTCAATTGGTTAGAACAAGCTGCCCAAAGAGGTAGCTTAACGGCTGTATTTAATTTAGCCGTACGCTATGAAAATAGCCATCAGCCAGATATAGTCAATGCGTTAGCATATTTTGAAATTTTGCAACAACTGCAACCCGAATACCAGCTAACAGATAAAATTAATGCGCTTAAGCAAGATCTAAAAACATGGCAATTTCGTGAAGTTGCCACTTCAAAGCAGATTTTGCTGCAACAATTAGTTGCGCTTCCTGAGCTATATGAATAAAAATTTTAGGAGATCCCATGTTTAAAGCGATTATTCTTTTGACCTCAGTGTTTTTGTTTGGCTGTTCAGACAACGAAGTAGGTGATGTATCTTTGGGTTGGTTTACAACTAAAGATATTAAAATTGAAAGCTTAAAAGATCCCGATATCCCTGGCGTGACTTGCCATATATCAAGTATCGAAGCAGATTTAGATTTCTCGGACCCTTCTGATTCTAGTATTAGTTGCCGTCAGACGGGGGCAATCACAGAACAAATGATTAAAAATATTGAACAAGGTAAAAGTGGAGAAATTGTCTTTCGTAAATCAAAAAGCATTTTATTTAAAAATTTAAAAATCAGACGTATTTTTGATATCGAAAACCAGACCCTGCTATACGTCTCTTATAGTACCAAAGAAACCCAAGGCAGTTTTAAACACAGTATGTCAACTGTCCCTTTGTGGGGTACACCCGCATACAATAAAGTGGTGTCGGCAGATTAAATCAGTCGGTGATCAGTTTAGTTGCGCAAACAAGCATTGATAAGCGACGCCAGTGTACCTTTGTATTGTAATCACATAGTAGACTGACGCGCTTAATTAAACGATTTAAACAACGAATAAGTTATAAATGCGATTTTTGTATTATTGAACTGAAATACGAGCAAATTTCCGTTTACCAACTTGATAAACCGCTTGGCTGCCCGCTTCAATTTGCAATTTATTATCAGTGACTTTTTCGCCATCGATTTTAACCGCATTTTGTTTGATCATGCGTATAGCATCACTGGTACTGGCTGTTAATCCAGCCTCTTTCAATAGCGCCGCAATGCCGATGCCTTCTGGTGCGCTAACAGTTAATTCTGGCATTTCATCAGGAATGGCATTTTTAGAAAAGCGCTGGGTAAAGTCAGCATGTGCGCGCTCAGCAGCCTCATCGTCATGGAAACGAGCAATTAACTCTTTCGCCAACTCAATTTTAACATCTCTTGGATTAGCGCCGGTTGCTACTTTTTCTTTCAACTCGTTAATTTCTTCCAACGGTCTGAAGCTCAACAGGTCAAAATAACGCCACATTAATTCGTCAGAAATAGACATGACTTTACCAAACATGTCGTTTGGCGAGTCTGTAATGCCAATATAGTTATTCAACGACTTAGACATTTTTTGTACACCGTCTAAACCTTCTAATAGCGGGGTCATGATAACAGTTTGTGGTTTTTGACCTTCTTCTTTTTGTAGCTCTCGTCCCATCAAGAGGTTAAATTTTTGGTCAGTACCGCCCAATTCGACATCGGCTTCTAGTGCAACTGAATCCCAGCCCTGCACCAAAGGGTACAAAAATTCGTGGATAGCAATCGATTGGCCGTTAGCATAACGCTTTTTAAAATCATCCCTTTCTAACATACGAGCGACTGTCTGACGAGCGGCTAGTTTAATCATGTCGGCTGAGTTCATTTGACTCATCCACTCAGAGTTAAATACAACACGGGTTTTTTCTTTATCTAAAATTTTGAAAACCTGCTCTTTATAGGTTTCAGCATTTTTAAGAACGTCTTCGCGTGTTAACGGTTTGCGGGTTACGTTTTTTCCGGTAGGGTCGCCTATCATGCCAGTAAAGTCACCGATCAAAAAGATAACCTCATGACCTAGCTGTTGAAAAACCCGTAATTTGTTAATGAGGACAGTATGACCTAAATGCAGGTCAGGCGCAGTTGGATCAAATCCTGCTTTAATCTTTAATTGTTTACCTGATTTTAATTTTTCTATCAGCTCTGCTTCGACCAAAATTTCTTCGGTGCCGCGTTTAATTTCGGCCAGTGCCGCGGTGACGTCTGTCATGCTCAAATCCTATAAATAAATACCATTAAACTCATTAGCCAAACCGTCGGTTAAAAAAAGATCAAAAAAAATCTAACTTTTTGGCTTAAATAGAGACTAAAAGGACTATTTTATAGGCCAAATGGCGTAATTAAAAGCGTCAAAACTAGCAAATAAACCCTAATCATTATATTCTGTGCACGTTATTTAACCTGGGGGTCAATTAAAATGCGTTCCATCACGCACTTGTGGGTTCAATTCCCAACGCGTCATAAAATTTATATTGCATCCATTATTAGCTTTTTAATGCTGATTCTTTTAGTACCGACTGAAAAAGCCACTGCGTCACGTCAGAACGAAACTGTACCTGAACGTTTACAGCCAGGGGTGCGCTACGACCTCTCTCTTCAGCCCGTAGTGCCGATTGAAAACAAAAAAACGAGCGAGCAAAGATTCACTCAGCCTGAAGTAGTGGCCAATGAGTCAGCCCTGAACGATGAGCTAAGTTCAACGGAAAAAAAAGTTGGTGAGTCTTTATTAGAAGCAAGCGCACCAAGTTTGCCGAAAATTGATTGGCGCGATGAAAAAATTCGCCGCAATGACAGCTTAGCAAAAATTTTTGAACGCAACAGTATTCCGGCAAAAACTCTCATAGAGGTGAGTCGCAGTGGTAAAGCGGTTGATACTCTGGTGCGCAAACTCATTCCTGGACAGGTGATTCAGTTAGGTTTTGTTGAAGACGAGCTCAATCAGATTGTTTATCCGTTGTCTCAGTTAGAGTTTATTGAAATTCACAAAACTGAAACTGGCTATTCGGCCCAACAACTCAAAAAGCAAACAGAAAGTGAAGTGTTATATGCAGGTGCCGAAATTCATTCAAGTTTTTGGAATGCAGGTTTGCAAGCTGGTTTAACAGACAACCAAATTATGAACCTAGCAAACATTTTTGGCTGGGACATCGACTTTGCGCTTGATATACGTAAAGGTGATTCATTTAGCGTCGTATACGAAGAACTATTAGTGGATGGCGAACCTGCCGGTTTCGGTAACATATTGGCCGCTGAATTTACCAGCCAAAATCAGACATTTAGAGCAATCCGCCATCAGGACGGTGAATATTATACGCCGCAAGGTAATAGTATGCGCAAAGCGTTTTTACGTGCACCCGTTAATTTTAAATATATCAGCTCCAACTTTAATCCAAGACGGTTACATCCAGTGACAGGCCGAGTTGCCCCGCACCGTGGCATTGATTATGCCGCTCGCACCGGCACCCCTGTGGTATCCGCTGGTGATGGTAAAGTTATAAAATCGGGTTACAGCAGTCTAAATGGTAACTATGTCTTTATCCAGCATGGCAAGGAATATGTCACTAAGTATCTACACTTACACAAACGCTATGTTAAAACGGGTCAGCGGGTAAAACAAAATCAAAAAATAGGCACAGTCGGTGCAACTGGACGAGTGACTGGACCCCATTTACACTATGAATTTTTAGTTAATGGTGTTCACCGTAACCCAAAAACAGTCAAATTACCAAAAGCTTTGCCACTGCCTGCAGCTGAGCTAAAAACATTCAAACAAACGGCTAATTCTATGGTGGCTTTGCTTGAACGCAATAAAAACACCTTATTGGCAAAGACTTCACAAGACTAATGTCTCTCTATATTGGCCTGATGTCGGGAACTAGTGCAGACGGGGTGGATGCTTGTCTGGTTGAAATTAAACAAGCAGAGCACCCCAAACTGTTGGCGCAAACTTATTTGGCTTTCCCAACCAGCCTACAAAACCATATAATTTCGCTATATCAGGCAAGCATAAATGACTTAGAAAACGCTGCCAAACTTGCACTTACTTTGAGTCAATATTATGCTGAGGCGGTTGCACAATTGCTATTGCTGTCTGGTCATAGTGCCACTCAGATTTCGGCTATTGGTTGTCACGGACAAACGTTAAGACATCGACCTGAAAATGGGTTTAGCATTCAGCAAATGGATGGTGCTCGTTTAGCTTATTTAACTGGAATAGATGTTATCTGTGATTTTCGTAGTGCCGATATGGCCGCAGGTGGCCAGGGCGCCCCGCTAGTCCCTGCATTTCAACAAGCTATCTTAACGGCGCGTGAACAACCGCAAGTATTTTTAAATTTAGGTGGTATTGCCAATATTAGCTGTTTTAGCGCTGATGGCCAATTACTCTGTGGTTTTGATACAGGCCCGGCGAATGCGCTAATGGACGATTGGTGTCAATTTCAACTTGGTATTAGTTACGACAAAAATGGCGACTGGGCGGCTCAAGGCCAAGCAAATCAGCAGCTATTAAAAATTTGGTTAGACGACCCTTATTTTAAACGTCTACCACCCAAAAGTACTGGACGCGAATATTTTAATTTGCAATGGTTGTTAAACACGGCAACACTCACTGACTATGCGCCTGTAGATGTACAGGCCAGTTTGCTTGAACTAACGGCTATCAGTTGTGCAACATCCATTACCCAAACACTCCCCAGCGCAGAAGTCTGGTTAGCCGGCGGCGGAGCCAACAATGCTTTTTTACATCAACGTTTAGCAGCCCACCTAGGCAGCCAATATAAACTTGAAAATAGCAGTAAAATTGGCTTATCCGCTGATGGATTAGAGGCAACATGTTTTGCTTGGCTGGCCTACTGCTTTGAGCACAGGCGGCCACTTAAACTCAATCAGGTCACGGGTGCACAAGACAATCGGGTGGCTGGCTGTTTATACCCTGCTTAGTTTATTCAGTCTCATCATGCCTCACTTAATTCGTTATATCCCCTAACTACCCCTAACAATTTTGTTTGCAATAATAAGATTTATTATCTACACATAAAGAGATGATCTTAAGATAGGGTACGGTTTTTCTGCAGTACCTCTCCCCTCGCCGTTCAACCAGATCAAATCGTTACATTTCAACTTATAATTTTAGGGTGTTATTACAATGCAATTTGATATGGCTTCTGTGCACGGCTGGGTGGTGAACATTCTGCAATTTAGTGTGCTCATTTTCATTTTTATTATCGGTCTTATTTTTTTAATTTTAGTTTACATGTACCTCGCCGATATCAACCAAAACAAACAAGCAATTCGCAGAAACTATCCGTTGATCGGGCGCTTTAGGTATCTATTTGAACATTTAGGTGAGTTTTTTAGGCAATACTTTTTTGCCATGGACAGGGAGGAGCTGCCGTTTAACCGAGCCCAAAGAAACTGGGTCTACCGCGCCGCCAAAAATTTAGATTCAACCATTGCTTTTGGCTCTACCAGGGCACTTAACCAGGCCGGAGATATCCTCTTTTTAAGCTGTCCTTTCCCGACTCTAAGTGAAGATGCTGCTGAAATAAGCCCTGTGACTATTGGCAAAGATTATTGCAGAACCCCGTATACCACCTCATCTTTATATAATATCTCTGGCATGAGTTATGGCGCTTTGTCGTCTCCAGCTGTACGTGCGCTAGCGTATGGGGCCAAAAAAGCAGGTATTTGGATGAACACAGGTGAAGGCGCGTTATCCCCGTTTCATCTAGAAGCGGGATGTGATCTTGTATTTCAAATCGGTACCGCAAAATATGGTGTTCGTAATCAAAAAGGAGAATTATGTGACCATACATTAAAAACAATTGCCGCTTACGAACAAGTTAGAATGTTCGAAATAAAAATGAGTCAGGGGGCTAAACCCGGCAAAGGCGGTATTTTGCCAGGCAAAAAAGTTACCCCCTTAATTGCAAAAATTCGTGGAATACCGGTTGGGCAAGATTCTATTAGTCCAAATGGTCACCCCGATATCCGCAATGTTGAAGATCTACTCGACATGATAAGTCGCATTCGAACAGTCACAGGCAAACCTGTCGGTTTTAAAGCCGTACTTGGTCATACTGAATGGCTAGATGAACTTTTTCAGGCAATTCATAAGCGCGGTGTAGAGGCAGCTCCAGATTTTATTACACTAGATGGAGCCGATGGTGGCACAGGTGCAGCGCCACAGAGTTTAATGGATTATATGGGCTTACCATTAAAACGCTCACTGCCTTATTTGATTGACAAACTAAACGAATATAATTTAAAAAGCCGCGTAAAAGTCATTTGCTCTGGCAAACTTATCAACCCTTCTGACGTTGCATGGGCATTATGCATGGGGGCTGATTTTGTCACCTCAGCGCGCGGTTTTATGTTTGCATTGGGTTGTATTCAAGCTTTACAGTGCAATAAAAATACGTGCCCAACCGGTATCACAACCCATAATCCAAAACTACAGCGTGGTTTAGACTACCAGGATAAAGCCCAAAGAGTAGCCCAGTTGGCGCAAAACATGGCCTACGAAGTTGGCATTATTGCTCATTCCTGCGGCGTCCGTGAACCCCGACAGTTAACCCGCTCACACGCTCAATTGATAAATGAAAAAGGGTTGCCTATCCCGCTTACTGAGTTGTACCCAGACGTGAGCGCAAATACAAGCTATCAAGATGTTAACCAAAAGGAGCAGGCATAAATGCAAATTACCGAGTTACTCAATATTATTTTAGTACTTGCCGGCTTTTGCATTTTAAGTTTAATTTTGGCGAAAATGTTGCGATTAGATCAAACATTAAGCGCTTTAATGTGCGGGGTTTTTGCTTCCATTTTTATACCTTGGCTAGGTATAGAAACCGGCATTAGAGCGCATAATATTCATGATTTGGTATTTTATTTAATTTTACCTGTACTCATTTTTGAATCGGCATGGCATTTAAAACCACACTTGTTAAAGCGCTGGTTAACACCAATATTATCGCTTGCCACTATCGGATCTGTGCTTAGTTGTTTTATTGTTGCAGTGATAAGCTACTATGCAATTGGCTACCCCAATTATTTTACTTGGCCAGCAGCCCTGTTGTTAGGTGCCATGTTAGCAGCAACTGACCCAGTCAGTGTGGTCGCTTTGCTAAAAAAAGAACAAGCATCAGATGACCTAACAACGTTAGTTGAAGGCGAAAGCTTATTTAATGATGCAACCGCCATCGTTTTATTTAGCATTTTGCTAGCCTATGCCACTGACGGCGAGGCTGCTGAGCTCAATTGGCTGAGCCAACTCAGTGTATTTGTGCAAACCTTTATCGGTGGCATTTTTATTGGTGCCATTTTGGGCCTATTGAGTGCCATCTTTATATTGTTTATTGGCCAAAATAGTGCGGCCAATATTATTTTATTATTTACTGCGTTTGTTAGCATGTACATTGCCGAACACATAGTCCATGTGTCTGGTATTTTGGCGGTGATGACAACAGCATTACTTAGTCGGCGATTGTTAAAAGATCAGCACGACCGTTTGTTAGCAGATACTGCAGCGACATGGCAATGGTTAGGGTTATTTTTTAATACCTTAATTTTCTTTTTGATGGGTTTGGTCATTCTATTTGAAATGTTCACCCAGCAGTGGTTAGCCATTTTAATCGCAATTTTTGCGTCTCTCGTGGCACGCACAATCAGTGTCAGCTCAGTCAGTGCTTTGTTACGTCTAACCCCTTGCACCATTTCAATTCAAACCCAAAAGATTTTGATTTGGGGTGGTCTACGTGGCGCTATCGCTGTGGTGTTAGTATTATCCTTACCAACTAGTTTGCCCTATTGGTGGGAATTACAGTCGATGGTTTTAGGATGCGTATTATTCTCAATTATTGTACAAGGCACCACAGTTAGCCCTTTATTAAAAACAGGTAATTCAAGTTTGCGGGAGTAACTCAAATGTTTGTTGGGCGAGCGTATGGCCGTTTAACTGTACGTCTATACGGTGATGCCCAGCATGATATACACGGGTTGTAACTGGTTTAAAGCTGTGTTTTTTAGTCATTTTGGTCGCACCTGGCGGCAGCTCAAAAGACTTCCATTTGAAAACTTTTTGACTCAATTGGCCATTTTTTTTCAAATACCAAACCGAATAATCTAACATCAACGGCTGAGGCTCTGTTGCTTCAGATACCAACTCCAGTTCAATATTGAGTGTTTCACCGATAGATATTTTTGTTTCGCAGGACAAATGACATTTGACTGCCTGCAAAGGCACGTAGCCCCAAAGCTCTAGTACCTTAACGTCACCGTTTTTTATCAGCGTTCGACTGGCGTGTTTTAACAATCGCCGCTGCTGTGTGTCTGCATCCGGCAGCCATTGCGCCAGTAGCTCAATAAAATAGGTAGGATGGTCTTTGCTAATATCGTTTAAATGATTGGCAACACTTCGTCTAACATATTCGCTGGGGTCGGATTTTAACGCAAGCAAAATATCTAGTGTTAGCGCAGGCTGTTCAATCACAGCGGTAAAATGTGCGGCCCACGGCAAACGCGGCCGGCTTCCTTCACTGACCCAACGCCGTACGTGCACATTGGGATGACTTAACCTTTGTTTTAGTAAAACAAGTGCTTGCTCAGGCGCCTGATTTAACAGCGACCGCACCGCAAACTCAGCGGTAAAACGTTTAGTAATTTGTGTCAATAAGTCAAACGCCAATGGCATATCCGAGTGGCCTTTAGCTGCGACAAATTCAGCCACCGGCATTAAAATCCAACCGGATAGTTTAGTGGGATGATCTGATAAAATTTGCTCAGTTTGTGGCTCAGTAATAGGGGCAAGGGTATTGACTAATTGGCTCTGATAACAAACTAATGGCTTGGGTAAATAACGCAAAAGCTGGCTAAAGATTAACTGACTTCGTGCTTTCAACTCCAGCGAGTCTAACTCAGCTAACACAGTATCAATAAATGGCTCAACCGGAAACTCTGGGATCTCTTGCTTTAGGACCTTAGCAAGATGGCACACTCGCGCTGAACTGAAAAGATTTTTAAAAGGTTCCACTTAGCTTGTCCTAAACAGCATATTTACAATAAAAAAGCCGCTGTTAAGCGGCTTTTTTAGGCGCTATACTAAGCTTTTGCGCGTTCTTGCAAAACCTTAACTGCTGGTAGCTCTTTGCCTTCAACAAATTCTAAAAACGCACCACCACCTGTTGATACATAAGAGATTTTATCAGCTAGATCCCATTTATCGATCGCCGCCAAGGTATCACCACCACCGGCAATGGAAAATCCTTCACTTTCAGCAATTGCGCGAGCAACTGTTTCTGTGCCTTTTGAAAATGCATCAAACTCGAATACCCCACACGGGCCATTCCAAATAATGGTTTTAGCATTTTTAACGATTTCAGCAGCACGTTGCGCTGATTCTGGACCATAATCGATAATTTCTTCATCAGCAGCGATTTCATTCGCTTGTTTAACTTGAGTCGCAGAATTATGGTTCCAATCACTGAAACCTTCTTTTGTTGTTCTTACATCCGTTGCAAAAATAACTTCTGTCGTGTCACGTAAACGTTTAGCCTCTGGGATTAAATCTTCTTCATACAGAGAGTTACCGACTTCATTACCAGCAGAGGCAACAAAAGTATTTGAAATGCCCCCACCAACAATCAAGGTATCTGCTATTTTTGAAAAGGCTTCTAATACCGCTAACTTTGACGAAACTTTAGAGCCGCCAACAATCGCAACTAACGGACGCTCTGGATTGTCTAATGCTTTACCTAGTGCGTCTAGTTCTCTTACTAATAGAGGACCCGCACAAGCTACAGGCGCAAACTTAGCAACCCCATGAGTTGAAGCTTGGGCTCGGTGCGCTGTACCGAAGGCATCCATGACAAAAACATCGCATAACGCTGCAAGCTTTTTAGCAAGTGTTTCATCATCGGATTTTTCGCCAATATTAAAACGCACATTTTCTAATACAATTAACTCACCTGCTTTTGCTTCAACGCCATTTAAATAATCTTTTTCTAAACGTACAGGGGCATCTAGTTCTTTTGCCAGATATTGAACTGCTGGGGCTAATGAATATTTTTCTTCGTACTCACCTTCAGTTGGACGACCTAAGTGAGACATTACAATCACAGCAGCGCCCTGCTCTAATGCTTTTTTAATTGTTGGCAGTGCCGCATCAACACGAACGGTTGAAGTGATGTTGCCTTCGTCATCTAAAGGCACATTCAAATCTTCGCGGATGAGTACTTTTTTACCTTTTAAATCCAAGTCTGTCATTTTGATTACTGACATAATTATCTCCAATATAAAATAATTTACTACTCTGCCGCCAACATCGCTCGGCAGGTATCTAACATTCGATTTGCATAACCCCACTCATTGTCACACCAGACCAATACTTTCACCAGCTTATTATGGCTAACTCTAGTTTGTGTCCTATCCAGTATGCATGAATGTGGGTTGTGGTTAAAGTCAATTGAGACCAATGGTGCATCGGTAAAGTCTAAAATACCTTTTAACGCCCCTTTGGCAGCGGTTTCGATCGCATGATTAATTTCGTTTATAGTGACTGGTTTTTCCATTGCCAAACTCAACACCAATGCAGTGACATTGACCGTTGGGACCCGTACTGAGATAGCCTCAAAACGACGCTGAAATTTTGGCAAAATGCGCTCTATTCCAGCCGCTAAACGGGTGTCCACCGGAATGATAGACTGGCTTGCAGCACGAGTTCGACGCAAGTCTGTGTGATAAGAATCTATGACAGGTTGATCATTCATTGAAGCATGGATGCTAGTGACTGTGCCACTCTCAATCCCAAATGCACGATCTAAAACATCAATCACAGGTACACAGCCATTAGTAGTACAAGAAGCAGCAGATACCACCTTATCACGGCGACTCAAGGTTTTTTCATTCACCCCATAAACAATCGTTTTGGGAATACTGGTATCGCCCGGATGAGACAGCAAAACCTTATCGGCACCTTGGCGAATGTGAACAAATGATTCTTCGAAGCTATGTATTTGACCACTACATTCAAACACTATCTGGATACCAAGATTTGACCAAGGTAACTGGGTCGGCTCGGCTTCTTGAATTAGATGAATCCAGTTGTCATTTACCTTTAAACGATTGCCTTCAAGGCTAACATCAGCATTAAAAATGCCATGTGAGGTATCGTATTTAAGTAAATGAGCAATACTCTCAGGTGCAGCTAACTCATTAATTGCAACAACTTTAAACTGGTCGGTTAAACCATATTCATAGATGGCTCTGAGGATGCTGCGTCCTACTCTGCCAAAACCATTAATTGCGATGCGAACTATAACTTAAGTCCCCCATTAAAAAAGGCAGGCGCTGCCTGCCTTTTAAAACTCTGTCTTAAGACAGCTTTTTAACGGTATCCACTACATTATCTACAGTGAAGCCGAAATGTTTAAACAAATCTCCACCTGGTGCAGACTCACCAAAGGTCGTCATACAAACAAAACCACCTTGTGTACCGACATATTTGTACCAGAAATCTGCATGAGCTGCTTCAATTGCAACACGCTTAGTCACTGCAGCAGGCAATACAGACTCTTTATATTCAGCAGACTGGCTGTCAAACACATCGGTAGAAGGCATAGACACAACTCGCGTTTTGATGCCTTGCTCAGTTAACGCTTGCGCAGACTCAACCGCTAAAGACACTTCTGAACCGGTAGCAATTAAGATTGCATCTGGCGTACCGTCAGTATCAACCAATACGTAACCCCCTTTTTCAATATTGGCAACTTGCTCATCTGTGCGACTTAATGCAGGTAAACCTTGACGGCTAAAGATCAAAGCAGAAGGGCCTGTTTTACGCTGAACTGCAAGTTTCCATGCAACTGCAGATTCAGTGCCATCAGCCGGACGCCAAGTTGACATATTTGGTGTTAAACGTAAGTTAGCTACTTGTTCAATAGGTTGGTGTGTTGGGCCATCTTCACCTTGACCGATAGAGTCGTGGGTGTAAACGAAGATATTTTGAATGCCCATCAATGCAGACATACGAACAGCATTACGTGCGTATTCCATAAACATTAAAAAAGTTGCACCATAGTTGATAAAACCACCGTGCAGTGAAATACCATTCATAATGCCAGACATCCCAAATTCACGAACACCATAAAAGATGTAGTTACCAGCAGGATCTTCCTGAATGCCTTTAGAACCAGACCATAAGGTTAAGTTAGAACCTGCTAAGTCAGCAGAACCACCTAACAATTCTGGTAATAAGTTACCAAATGCTTCAATTGTATTTTGCGACGCTTTACGGCTTGCAACCTTTTCGCCTTTAGCTTGTACTTCAGCAATATAGGCGTTTGCTTTTTGTGCAAAATCTTCTGGTAATTCACCTTTGATAACTCGGCGTTCATACTCAGCGGCTAAATCAGGATATTCATTTTTATAGGCTTCAAATTTGGCATTCCAAGCCGCTTCTTTAGCTTTACCTGTTTCTTTAGCATCCCAACCTTGATACACATCGGCTGGAATATGGAAAGGTTCGTGCGTCCAGTTTAAAAAGTCGCGAGCAGCGGCAATTTCATCATCACCTAATGGTGCACCGTGACAAGCATGGCTACCGGCTTTGTTAGGTGAACCCATACCAATAATGGTTTTACAGCAAATCATTGTTGGTTTGTCAGTCACTGACTGAGCTTCTTTAATTGCTGCAGAAATTGCGTCTGGATCATGACCATCAACGTCAGCAATCACATGCCAACCGTAAGCTTCAAAACGCTTTGGCGTATCGTCTGTAAACCAGCCTTCAACTTCACCATCAATTGAGATGCCGTTGTCATCATAAAAAGCGATTAATTTACCTAACCCTAAAGTACCTGCTAATGAACAAGCTTCATGAGAGATACCTTCCATTAAACAACCATCACCTAAAAAGCAATAAGTATAATGGTCAACAATATCGTGGCCTTCACGGTTAAACTGAGCGGCTAAGGTTTTTTCTGCAATGGCAAAACCAACTGCGTTCGAAACACCTGCACCTAATGGACCTGTTGTGGTTTCAACACCTTTAGTGTAACCATATTCAGGGTGGCCTGGCGTTTGAGAATGTAATTGACGGAATTGTTTTAACTGATCAATTGGTAAATCATACCCTGTTAGGTGTAACAGAGAATAGATCAACATTGAACCATGGCCGTTTGACAATACAAAACGGTCACGATCGCTCCACTCTGGGTTGGTTGGATTGTGGTTCATAAAATCAGTCCACAACACCTGGGCTATGTCAGCCATACCCATAGGGGCACCTGGGTGACCTGATTTTGCTTTTTGCACTGCATCCATACTCAGGACACGGATCGCGTTAGCAAGTTCTTTGCGTGACGGCATTTTAACTCCTTAAGATAAGCTTAGTTATGCGTAACTTTTATATTGTCTAATATTATTCGGCCAGTATTTTCACTCAGGCCAACTTTGAGTGCAAATTTTTATTCTATTTATCACCATGATTGCGCTAAATACAGACTATTTTGATTAAATTTATACCAAATTTAGCAAAATTTATAATCCTAACCAGACTTCAGTCTGTAGAAGTTTAGACGTCTAGACGTAAAGACTTGCAAAATCGCATTTTCTGATTAAACTAGCCCCCTATTCTATATGTTTCAGGAGTCATCAATGACACAACATGTTTTTACCTCTGAATCGGTTTCAGAAGGTCATCCGGATAAAATTGCCGATCAAATCTCAGATGCCGTGTTAGACGCCATTCTAGCCCAAGATCCGCAGGCCCGCGTTGCTTGTGAAACCTACGTAAAAACAGGTATGGTGATGGTTGGGGGTGAAATAACCACCAGCGCTTGGGTTGACATTGAAGAGCTTACCCGTAAAACCGTACGCGAGATTGGATACACCCACTCTGACATGGGTTTTGATGCAGACTCCTGCGCCATATTAAATACCATAGGTAAACAATCGCCTGATATCAACCAAGGTGTGGACCGTCAACGCCCAGAAGAACAAGGTGCTGGTGACCAGGGTTTAATGTTTGGTTATGCCAGTAACGAAACCAATGTGTTAATGCCCGCACCTATTACTTATGCACATAGACTCGTAAAACGCCAAGCAGAAGTGCGTAAAAATGGTCAACTTTCGTGGTTACGCCCCGATGCTAAGAGCCAGGTTTCTTTTATTTACGAAAATGGCAAACCCACAGGTATAGATGCCGTTGTTTTGTCGACTCAACATTGTGATAGTATCTCAACGGCCGATTTGCGCGAAGCCGTAATGGAAGAAATCATTAAACCTGTATTACCATCTGAATGGCTGACCGATAAAACCAAATATTTTATTAACCCAACTGGCCGATTTGTGATTGGCGGACCTATGGGCGATTGTGGTTTAACCGGTCGTAAAATCATTGTGGATACCTATGGCGGTATGGCTCGCCATGGAGGGGGTGCCTTTTCTGGTAAAGATCCATCAAAAGTGGACCGCTCAGCGGCTTATGCTGGTCGTTACGTGGCTAAAAACATCGTTGCAGCCGGTCTTGCCGAACGCTGCGAGATTCAGGTGTCCTATGCCATTGGTGTTGCCGAACCCACTTCTATCAGTGTAGAAACCTTTGGTACTGGCAAAATTGAACAAACTCGTTTGGTTGAGTTAGTCCGTGAGTTTTTTGACTTACGCCCATACGGTTTATTAAAGATGTTAGATTTAGAGCGCCCTATTTATCAGCCTACTGCCGCTTACGGTCATTTTGGACGCGATGAATTTCCGTGGGAAAAAACTGATAAAGCAGAACAATTAAAAGCCGCCGCCGGGCTATAAAATCGTGCACGGGTCGACAGACCCGTAACTTAATCTGACTAGCGAAAAATCTATTTATAGGCGACAATATCAAGTTATTCTTTAATAACTGATAGTGATCTGAATGTCGCAAATACCTTGCCCCCAAATTACCGATCTTGAAGATATATTACCGGAAGAACCCTTATTAATGATGGGCGCTGGCCCAGTCCCCATTCCACAACGGGTAGCCAAAGCGAATTCAATTGTGATCAATCATCTTGGTGATACCATGGCACAAGTGATTGAGCAGGTTAAAACCATGTCTCGTTATGTTTTTCAGACTCACTCTCCTTGGATTTTAGGGGTCGCTGGGCCTGGCTCGGCCGCAATGGAAATGGCGATAAGTAATTTGGTGTGGTCAAAAACATCAGTATTAGCCATTGAAAACGGTTTTTTTAGCGGCCGCTTGGCTGAAATGGCTAAACGCGCTGGTGCCAATGTCCATAGATATCAGGTCGAGCAGCAATCCTTGCCTGATTTAGCTGTCATCCAAAGATTGATTGACTCATTAAAACCTGAAGTGATCACACTTGTTCAAGGCGAAACGTCAAATACTGTTTGCAACAAAAACCTCCAAGAAATTGCTGAAATTGCTCATGCAGCCGGCTGTTATGTGATTGTTGATGCTGTCTGCACACTAAGCACCATGCCGCTGCCAATGGATGAATGGAAGATTGATGCTGTTATAACCGGTGGCCAAAAAGGTTTATCATCAATACCCGGTGTTTCGTTAATTGCATTTTCGCCTAGGGCTTACGAACGCATTCATAGCCGCCCAACAGACAGTCCACAGTGGTGTTTAGATGCACGTTTAGCAGAAAAATTTTGGCATCAAAGCTCTTATCATTATACTGCCCCTGTCTCAGGCATATTGGCCATTCATGAAGCGCTCGCTCTGATCTGTCGAGAAACCATAACCAATCGCTTTCAACGCCATTTACGCTGTTCGCTGGCACTCCAACGAGGCATTGAGGCCATGGGATTAGAATTATTTGTACCCAGCCAAGCTCGTCTTAATTCTGTAATAGGGATTCAGTTGCCAGCCGGTATAGAGCAAAAAGCACTGTTAGCCCATATTTCTGGTCGCTATAAAGTTGAAATTGCCGGCTCATTTGGCTTGGATATTGTCAGGATCGGACAAATGGGTGAACAAAGCCGTGCTCATCATTTATTTAGAACCTTACATGCCTTTGGCTGCTCAATTAGAGATCTAGGAGGTAAAATCGATTTACCGACAGCCATGGCTGAATTAGAGCGTGGCTTGCAAGCGTATACAACTACTGAATCAAAACCAGTTGATTAAAGTCAAGCTGTCCTTGAAGGAATGCGCTCAATTGTTCACTTGAGATTAAATATAAACAATTGACCGTCTCTGGTTGACCTCTCAGATGACGGTTTTTAAGGCTAACTTTTTTGTGATAACCGCCATCCAACGGTTTTAATTTTCCATCCTGAAACAAAACTATTTTGTATTTGTAATCGACTTCGAGTGACTCAAGATACCTGGCTTGAGGTTTGGCACCCAACTGGATCGCCCATTGCTGCCAATTGGCACCATGACCGCGATCACCATGCAAATGAAATGCAAGGGCGTGTGCAATTTCGTGTTTTAAAGTGTCTTCTTGTACCGCCAACGGATTTTTCTGCAAAATGGTTTTTGAGATCTTAATGATGCGGCGGTGATAATTACAGGCACCCAGTTGACGTTGGCTGCTATTAAACTGCAAACGGTAGTCTGTCAGCTCTGCACATTGGCTTGAGTATCTTTGCACCAGCTGAGTAAACAACTGTTGCAAGTGGGAAACCTTAAAAGTTAAGTCTGACATAATAAAAAAGCGGTCAGAGACCGCTTTTTAATAATTAAGCGCCTTGGCGCTGTAACCGGAATAAGGTATCCATTTGCTGCATTGACGTTAACACTGCATAAATAACAGGTAAATAGCCGCGCTTGCGCATTTCTAAAAACTCTTCATCAGATAGTTTGTTAAACTTCTCTTCATCCAACGCATGGAAGCTACCTATGTTCACTCGCTCCCCTTGCTCATTAGTGTACCCTACGGTACGCGCTTGAAATAATTCTTTTTCTGATAGATATTTCACAAACGCACGGCTGGCTGCTTCGCGCTCTACAAAAGAGTTCATAAACTCTTTCACTTGCGTTAAAACTTCTCCTTCGCTGCCGTCATCATTAAATAAGGCTTCGCCTTCGTCTGTGTTAAACATTTCAGCTTCTTCATCTAAACAAACCACCATGTTACCTTCATCACCATTCACTGACGCAGCGGCAAACGGATAACGACGGATTGAAGCTGGCACGTAAGTCGCACTCCAATAGCCATCTTTAACTAACAAATTTTTCTCTTTTTCCAGACCTAATAAAGCGAGCGCACTGTACTCACCAGACTCTTCATTTTTATGGAAAATAACAGGAAAACTAGAAGAGGCTTGCGGGAACTCGTGAGCCAATAAAGGCGCAACATGAACTTTTTGCGCAAAGTTATAATTCTGAGCGCGCTTTAACTTAATATCTTTGTGTTGGCTTGAGTTAATAGGAACCAATTTTTTGAACATCTGGATCTCCAGTGAATTATAATTTTCTTCGTCAGTGTGTTAATTAAAAACAGGTCAGTCAATCGAATTGTCTGCGCTGTTCAACAGTACCAACTAAGATATTCGATAGCGTCTTTAAATCAAGCATAAAATGGACAAAAAGCTAAAATTTAAGCTTGTTCGCACAAAATAACGGCAAAACATGTAAAACAATAAACATTTATTTAACATAAAGGCCTTTTTACTTGCCTGTTTGTGTCAGTTATAATGGTTTAATTTAACGACTTTCCATGAATAGAGCGCTGATTTGCCCACTTGACGGGCAACCACTAACCATAGTTGAGCGGCAATTAGTCTGCCCTCAAGGTCATACTTTTGATCGAGCGAAACAGGGTTATTACAATCTATTGCCGGTACATTATAAGCGCTCAAAATCACCCGGCGACAATAAAGACATGGTGGCTGCAAGACGGCGACTACTTAACGCCGGCTGCTATCAATTTATCAGTGACCTATTAGCAAATTACCTAATCAATGAGTGTTTACTGCAGCCTCAATCGCATCTGTTAGATGCTGGCTGTGGTGAAGGCTATTATTTGCGTTGTTTACAAAATTCATCTCATCCTATTTTAGCGAATTGTCGTTATAGCGGGATAGATATTAGTAAATATGCAGTACAAGCAGCCGCAGCCCAAGACAAACAAGCCTGTTATTTAGTCGCATCGAACCGCGCCATACCGCTTGCTGATCGGTCTGTCGACTTAATAGTCTCTGCTTTTGGTTTTCCTGTATACGATGAGTTTGCTCGTTGTTTGAAACCTGAAGGTTCATTAATATTACTTGAAGCGGGCCCGTCGCATTTGCTCGAAATACGCAAAGCCCTTTACCCTGAATTAAGCACGAATAAGTCGTCAAGTAATACGCCAGAAACTGACTTTAAATGGGTGAAAACTAGCAATGAAAAACAAACAACGACTATCAATCAGTCACAAATTGCAGATTTATTAATGATGACACCTCATGGCCATAGAGCTGAAAAAAGCCGTTTAGAAGTAGTTAAACAATGCGCTTCTATGACAGTCACCTTAGATATTAAAATAACTCATTATAAGCTTTATGATAAAACCTAAAACGCCAGCATCAGAACAAGAATTGCTTGCCCTAGCCAGCCAGATTGCCGGCTTCACTTTAAGTGATCTTGCTCAATTAGCGGGTATTCAGGTACCCGAAAATTTACGCAAAGACAAAGGCTGGGGCGGTCAATTAATTGAATGGCATTTAGGTGCCAGTGCTGGCAGCAAGCCAGTGCCAGATTTTGAACAATTAGGCATTGAGCTAAAGAGCTTACCTGTTAATCGCAACGGTGAGCCATTAGAAACCACATTCGTTTGTGCAGCCCAGTTAACCGGTATCGCGGGGCAAACCTGGTTACAAAGCCCTGTTTATAAAAAACTGGCACGTGTGTTATGGATCCCTATATTAGCTGAACGCAGCATACCAGTTAAAGATAGACTAGTTGGCTATCCAATCTTATGGTCACCGACGGCTCAACAGGCGGCTGCATTACGCGCTGATTGGGAAGAGATTATGGATAAAATTGCATTTGGCGAGATTCAATCTATTACCGCTAAAACAGGGACTTTTTTACAACTTCGGCCTAAGGCAGCACATAGTCGGATCCGAACGCAAGCCATTGGAACAGCCGGTGAGCCGATTGCTGCGCTGCCACGTGGGTTTTATTTAAAAAAAGACTTTACCCGCTTAATCTTAAATTCAGTCTGAGGCCATACGTAGGTTTAACCGTGTCATACTAAGCTGATTCAGTACTTTTATTTCACTAGAATTAAGTTTGCACTCACGGATATACACTTTAGCTTCTGTTGTTGATAACAGTTTGTGACGATGGAGCATTTTATAGCGACCATAAGCAGTTCCTTTAAATAAGGCTTGCCTGGCCCGACTCTGTTCGGGACGCTCATTTTTATCAGTTTGTGGGTGCATAATTTTACTGACGGCTAACCTTTTGAGCTGCATATAATCAACCAAATCCAGACTTATGTTTTCACTAAACTCTAAAATCAAATTTTTTAAAGCTTGACCATCTGGCTCTATCATCAAAAGGGCTTGATAATCTTCTTTTTGCACTGCTTTTCGGGCCGTCTCCAATGCATCTCGACGTACCTCTTCGAACAAATTGAAATAGAGTTTACTCACTGCAATCTGACCAAGCCCTTGAAATAAGCTGGCGACAAACACCCCAGCATCATCCACTTCATAAAATTGAGCAAGTCGGCGACTACTAATGGCTGCTGCCAGATTAAATTCCCATATTTTTCTCTTTAACAATGTAAAAGGTTCTGTTGAGGCTGGTAACAAACGACGCATCACTAAACAGGGCACCACAAGTTTTAAGTTTTCGATACCAATAAAACTCAGTGCTACGCGAATATTGTCAACTTTAACTGGCTGGCCATTGTTTTCTTTTCGATAGCCGGGCAAATTGATAAACTGAATTAGGTCCCCTTCTAAACCTCGAATCTCTTTCACCAAGGGCTCTATTCGGCTAACCGAAGCCGCCCGCACAGATAATAAATCCAATAAAGCAGGCAATGCATCATTGATAGCGACCGTTTTTTCATATAAACCCTGCGTATCGGGCACTGCTTGGCCCATTAAATCATAAATTGTCTGATGAAGCTCATCACTCAGTTTTTGCTTACGACTTTCGAGCGCCTTTTTTTCATTGTCACGTGATTTTTTAGCTTTCATATCAACCGCTAAAAAACTCGAAACCTCTTGGGAGAAGTCACCAAAATGAGTGCCTTGGCTGTTTTTTGCAAAATCATAGCTAATCAAAAGGTCGTAAAACCTTTGCTGTAAAATCTCACCATAGTTTAGCGAGCTCATAAAAGACCCTATTTAGTTAAGCCGGAGTGTGTTGATTCGGTGAGAAAATTTTTCAGTAACAGGTGCCCAAACTCTGACATCACAGATTCTGGGTGAAACTGCACACCATAAACAGGATATTGGTTATGTTTTATTCCCATAATCACTTTTTGCTCATGATCATAAGTCCAAGCACAGGGTAAAATTTCGTCGGGCAACGAATTGGCATCTACCACCAGTGAATGATAGCGAGTGACCAAACAATCACGGTCGATGCCAGTAAAGAGTCCAGCATTATCATGTTCAACTAATGAGGTTTTTCCATGCATCACAGTAGGTGCTAATACAATTCGTCCACCAAAACTCTGTGCGATGCATTGATGGCCTAAACAGACACCTAAAATAGGTTTTTTATTATAAAAATGCCGGATCACAGGCATTGAGATCCCCGCTTCATTTGGTGTGCACGGCCCTGGCGAAATGCAAATATGGGAGGGGTTAATATGCTCTATCTCATCAAGCTCAATTTCGTCATTGCGCACCACTTTAACCTTTTGCCCTAACTCTGCAAAATAATGTGCTAAGTTATAGGTAAAAGAGTCATAATTATCAATCATCAAGAGCATTAGCAGTAGATTTCCGTTAGTGATTTAGCGCCACAGTATACTGCGAACCGATAAAACATTTCTACCTATGCATTTAGATGATAGTTCACTCTTTTTACGTCAGAACGCATAATAGTGGCCACTTCATTCTCATGACTCATGTATTGCACTAACAAAACATCTTTATCTAATCGGTCGATCACAAAGTTATCACGCAAGACAAACGCATCTTTATCATTTTTTAAAGTCACGGGCACCCCAGTTGGATACAAGGACAACATATCGATGAACTTAAGTGTAACTACGGCTGGCAAAACCCGATTTTTTGATAACTTAAATAACTCTTCGAGCGCCTGTATTGGTGTTTTTTTAGCTCGGTAAACTGTCTCTCTGGTCATCGCTTCGTACATAGTAACAATACGAAATAATTTAGCTTCTAACGTCAGTTGCCTTGTATTCAGGCCTTTGGGATAACCGCTACCATCAGCATTCTCGTGATGATTCGCCACTATATCTAAAACACCTTTATTGGCATTCGGTAACTGACTGACAATATTACAGCTAAACTCAACGTGCTGCTCAATCGATAATCTCTCTTCAATAGATAAGTTTTTTTTGCGCAGCATATTTTTTGGCAATAAAGCCATTCCCACATCATGAAACAATGCTGCCAAAGCTAAACTTTCGATCTTTTTACGGGAAAGCGTAATATGTTTGGCAAAAGCTAGCGTTAAAATTAATACCCGCATCGTTTTAGCCAGCAGCTCATCATTACCAGAAAAATAATGTTCAACTAAGCTAGGAACCATAGGCAATTTACATACTTGGCCAACTAATTGACTGATTTCTTTTTGAAGTTTTCGATCTAAAAGCAAACTACTTTTTTGAATATCTGCTAGAACACAAGAAAAGTGTTCAGATGCCCGTTTGATCTCGCTCTTTAAATAGGTTTCTATCGCTGGGTAATGGTAAAGCAGCACTTGGGTATCTTCTGTCGTCAGCTCTGATTTTAATAGATCAACCTCTACCTCACTAAATTTAGCTTGAAGTTTTTTCAACTCTGATTGGTCGGTTAGACGAAACTTATGTCTTAGATAAGATGTTTTGTACCAAGGTTGCCCTAAGTCACACACGAATAAACCAACGACTAGATGATCAGTAGAAATAATAATACGCATGGGTATTATTTTGCCTCCGCTGCATAAAAATGAAACCCTAAACCCAGCTTTTTTGCGTGATACATAGCAGAGTCTGTACAGGCTAACACCTCACTTTGCTCACGTCCTTGTAGCGGAAATAAACTAATCCCTATGCTCACACCGACCCGATAAGCGACCCCTTCTAAAGTAAATTCTGTTTTGAATGCACTGGCAATACGGTCGGCCAAAACAGCGACTTGCGCTTTATTAATCGTACTGGTCAGCACCACAAATTCGTCGCCGCCTAAACGGGCGCAAAAATCTGAATCCCGAACGAGTGAATTTAACCGTCGCGCGACTAAATAAAGAATCTGGTCACCCACCAAATGACCATATTGATCATTGATTAATTTAAAATCATTTAAATCAATCATCAACATGGCACAATTATCTTGCCTGCGATCAGCTAAAGCTAATTTTTGTTTAAACTCTGCAGTAAAAGCTACTCTATTGGGCAACTTAGTTAATTCGTCATTAGTTGCCATAACTGAAAGTTTTTTATTTTCATGTTGTAAAGATTCAATTCGAACGCTTCGTAAACCAAGCTCTAAAGTACGAACCAATGACCAGATCAAGTCTTCGACATAAGGCTCTAATCTAGCTTGCACATTGCCACAACAAATAACAATTGCGCCAATCTGATTCAAATCAGCCACTTTAAACGGAAACATCAAACATTGAAAACTACAGCTTTTCTCGCGGCTCAAATCCGCTGCATTTAAACACATTGGCTGGTGTTTTAATCGGCTTTTCATAGCTTGATAGTAACTTGGTAATTGAACTAAAGGTTGCGCTTTAAATTCATCCGAGACACTTTCTTTGTGCCACAACTTGCCCTGATGTGGAACATAAATTGATAACTGGATATGGGGCAGAACCTTGCTGGCTAAGTCCTGCACGTTACTGAAAATTTCAGTTGCATGACTGCCTACCAAAGTGAAACTTTGTGCGCTTTTCGAGTGGCTTTGTAAGCTCGATAATACTAGATCTGACATAGCAGTTATGTCCCTTTTATTGTACGGTCCGTTTTTACTGAATGACTTTTACGTTAAGAGATAAACAATCACGCGGGTACAAACGACCACTAACAGGCTGTTAGCAGCTAAAATTTGTAAAATGTGCTGTTTATATATGCCGTCCCAGTTGGTATTAACATGCAACCCTTGCATCAAGCGAATATTACATATTGATTATTTTTTGTCAAGCTGTGAAGAAAGCTGTCTCTATCAGTTGTCGGGTATAAGGATTTTTCGGCTGCTCAAAAATTTGCTGTGCAGGGCCTTGCTCTATTAATTGCCCGCCTTTCATCACGATAAGCGTATCACAGATTGATTTGACCACTTTTAAATCATGGCTAATAAACAAATAAGTCAAACCGTACTCGTTTTGTAATTTTTTAAGTAATTCTAACACCTGGAATTGGACCGTTCTATCCAGCGACGAAGTTGGCTCATCTAAGATTAAAAACTTGGGTTTTAACACCAAAGCTCTGGCTAACGCAATACGCTGCCTTTGCCCACCAGAAAATTCATGTGGATAGCGAAACCGAATCTCTGGATCCAAATCAACCGAACGCATCGCCTCTATCACCATTTGCTCACGGCTTTGTTCAGTACCGATTTTATTAATATGTAGTCCTTCAGCAATGATTTCTCCAACTAGCATACGCGGGCTCAAGCTGCCATAAGGATCTTGGAAAACAAACTGCATCTGACGACGTAACTGGCTCAGCGAATGTTTATCAAGTTGATTGAGTGGTTGTCCCGCAAAGTAGATATTGCCTTGTGATTCGATCAATTTTAACAAGGCTTTACTCAAACTGGTTTTACCGCTACCACTTTCACCTACCAAACCAACTGAAGACCCTTGTTTTATGTGAAAACTGATATTTTCGACGGCCTTATTAAACCCAACAAGGCGCTTAAAAATACCTTTTTTAATCGGAAACCAAACTTTAAGTTGTTGTACTTCGACCAATTTGTTTTTGCTTTCTACCAATGGTCGATATTCATCTGGTGGTTCAGCAGCGATCAATTTTTTAGTGTAAGGGTGTTGAGGTGCAGCAAACAATTGTTGGCACTCACCTTGTTCAACCAAACATCCCTTTTCCATAACAGCAACCTGATCGGCGACCTGTTTAACGATCGCCAAATCATGGCTAATGAATAACATGGCCATGCCAAGCTCTGTTTGCAACTCTTTAAGCAATTTTAAAATCTGTGCTTGCACAGTCACATCAAGTGCAGTCGTTGGCTCATCAGCGATTAATAAATCCGGCTCGTTGATTAGCGCCATAGCTATCATGATACGCTGTTTTTCACCACCCGAAAATTGATGAGGGAAGTCGTTCAGCCTAGTATCTGCTTGTCGGATACCCACCTTTTTTAGCCAGTCGATAATGCGTTCTCGGCTTTGTTTGCCTCGTAAACCCTTGTGAATTAGAAGTGTTTCGCCCAACTGACGCTCAATCGTATGCAATGGGTTTAGCGACATCATGGGCTCTTGAAATATCACCCCAACTTTATTGCCTCGCCATCGCCTTAGCTGATGCTCGCTGGCCTGCAGAACAGATTGTCCATCCAGCAGTATATCGCCACTTGGATAACTTACTTGTTGGGGATTTAACAATTTTAAAATTGACATACTGGTGACTGACTTACCGCTGCCACTTTCACCAACCAAAGCCAGTGTTTGTCCTTTTTGCAGGCTAAATGAAACTTTATCAACCACAGTGTTGAGCCTGTCCTGTTGACGAAATGCGACTGATAACTCGTTGACGGCTAAAACTTCACTCATGCAAAAGTATTCCTTGGGTCAAATGCATCTCGGATACCCTCACCGATAAACACCAATAACATCAAAATACCGCCTAATGAGCCAAATGCAGTGAAACCGAGCCAAGGTGCTTGGATGTTGGCTTTGCCTTGCGCTAATAATTCTCCTAACGAAGGCTCACCGGGCGGCAGGCCAAAACCTAAAAAATCAAGCGAGGTTAAAATTGTAACTGAACCAGAAAGCGAAAAAGGTAACATTGCCAACGTCGCTGACATAGCATTTGGCAAAATGTGTTTTTTCATTAAACGTGTATCTGACATTCCCATCGCTTTGGCGGCTTGCACATATTCGAAGTTTCGACAACGTAAAAATTCAGCCCGAACCACACCCACAAACCCCATCCAGCCAAACAACAAAGTGATTAACACCAGCCAGGCTAAATTTGGCACGATAAAATTAACTAAAATGATCAACATAAAAAGTTGCGGTAAACCGCCCCAAATTTCCATAAATCTTTGCAGCGCAAGATCAACCCAACCGCCGTAAAAACCTTGCACTGCACCTAGCGCAATTCCAATGATTGCAGAGGCTAGGGTCACAGCAAAACCAAATAAAATACTCAGACGAAAACCATAAATGACCCGCGCCAGCACGTCTTGACCTTTATCATCAGTGCCTAACCAGTTCTCACTTGAAGGAGCGCTAGGCGCTGGCGTGGGCAAGTTATAATTAATGGTGGAATAATGATAAGGGATTAGAGGCCAAATAATTTTCCCACCCGCATCATTAATTAATGATTGAATATAAGGGTCACGATAATCAGCTTCCAAGTCAAACTCGCCGCCAAAATCTTGTTCCGAATAGGTCTTAAAAACAGGGCTATACCATTGACCGTTATATTCGATAAAAATGGGTTTATCGTTGGCAATAAACTCAGCAAATAAGCAAACGGTAAACAGGAACAAAAAGATCCAAAGTGAGTACCAAGCTCTATTATTGGCTTTAAACTGGGCCCAACGTTTCTGATTAATCGCACTGGCCATAACTAACGTGCCTCAAAATCAATTCTGGGATCAATAATCATATACATAACATCGCTAACAATATTCAATAGGAGTCCAACTAGCGTAAAAACATACAAGGTCGCAAAAATGACCGGGTAATCCCGTTGCACGGTCGTTTCATAAAATAGCAACCCTAAGCCATCTAACGAAAAAATAATTTCAATAATTAATGAGCTGCCAAAAAACACCCCAATTAAAGCTGCCGGTAAACCGGCAACGATAATTAACATTGCGTTTCGAAAGACGTGTTTATATAACACGGCTTTTTCAGTCAATCCTTTCGCCCGCGCAGTCATCACATACTGACGATTGATCTCTTCTAAAAACAAGTTTTTAGTCAACATGGTTAACGCCGCAAATGAACCTATCACTGTGGCAATAATTGGCAAAGTCATATGCCAAAAATAATCGATTATTTTATCGTACCAAGCTAGGCTCTCCCAGTTGTTTGATGTTAACCCTCGCAGTGGAAACCAGTCTAAAAAGCTGCCGCCGGCAAACAAAATAACCAATACAACGGCAAATAAAAATGCCGGTATTGCTGAGGTCGCTAACACTATGGTGGTTGTCCAGACATCAAAGCGACTATTGTGTTTAACCGCTTTACGAATGCCTAACGGAATAGACACCAGATAAATAATGAGTGTCGACCATAACCCTAATGAAATAGAGACTGGTAAACGTTCATAAATTAAATCGATAACTGCTTTGCCACGAAACAAGCTGTCACCAAAATCAAAAACCATATAATTTTTGAGCATTTCTACAAAACGCTCACCAATGGGTTTGTCAAACCCAAATCGACGTTCGATTTCAGCAATTTCTTCTTTCGTTAACCCCCCAGCGCCGCGATAACCAGAAGCCTCTTGGGCCGTAAGATCTCGTCCATTGAGTTCATCCGCACTCCCCGCCAAACGCTCCTGCATAACGCCACCGTCGGCTAGACCCGATTGTGCTGCGATATATTGATCAACTGGCCCGCCTGGCGCCAATTGAATAATGAAAAAATTAATTGCTATTATGGCGAAAAAAGTCGGAATAATGAGCAATAAACGCCTAACAATATATGCCAGCATAGTTAACTATTTATTTCCTCTGCTTTGCAGGCAATTGAGCTGCTTTATTTTTATCATACCACCAGCTGCTCTCTCCTAATTCATACTTAGGCAGAGTGTCTGGCCGCGAAAATTTATCCCAGTACGCCACCCGATATTTAGATAAGTGCCATTGTGGAATTGAATAATAGTTCCACAGCAATACCCGATCGAGCGCTCTGGCATAAGTTGTTAACTGCGGCAAATCTTCCTGATACTCGGCAATTTTGTCTACAAGATGATCAACCACAGGATTGTTTGGCCCAACAAAATTGTATGATGAGTTGATATAATCTGAGTGCCACTGGATCTTTAAAGTTTCACTTGGATACCCAGAAAATGCACGGCTGATCATCTCGAACTCACGTTCACGAACTCGGTTGATATATTGAGAGGCGTCAGTTAATAAACGAATATTCATTTTAGCCCCGATGCGCTCGATATTCTTTTTAAAGGGGATAGCAAAACGCTCTTCTGACGGTCTAAAAATTAATAGTTCAAATTCAAATTGTTGGCCGTTTTTATCAACTAATTGTTTGTTCTTTAACTGGTAGCCTGCGGCTTTAAATAGCGCTAAAGCTTGTCTCATCTGTTGACGGATATTACCACTACCATCTGTTTTTGGGGGCTGATAGACTTTGTTAAAAACCTCAGCCGGTAATTGTTGTTTAAACGGCATTAAAACCGCTTTTTCTGCTTCGCTTGGCATTTGACGCGCGGCGAACTCAGTATTCATAAAATACGAATAATTGCGCTGATAGTCGCCATAAAATAAGTTTTGATTGGTCCATTCAAAGTCAAATAATAAACCGAGCGCTTGGCGCACCCGACGATCTTTAAATTGAGGTTTTTGCACATTAAAAATAAATGCACTATTACCGGTTGGCTGTTCGTGTGAAATTTCTTCTTTAACAATATAGCCTTTGTCAAAATTTTCACCGGTATATTGTGTTGCCCAATTTTTAGCAGTGTTCTCTAAACGAAAATCATACTCTCCTTTTTTAAAGGCCTCCATTAATACGGTTTCATCAAGATAATAGTCAATTCTAATTTCATCAAAATTGTTCAATCCGCGACGTACAGGTAAATCAGCCGCCCAATAGTCAGCCACTCTCTGGTAAACAATATATTGACCCATTTCGTAACTTTTAACCTGATAAGGGCCATTACCTAATGGAGGCTTAGCAAAAGGTTCCGAAAACGCTTTGTCTTTGTAGCTATGTTTAGGCAAAACGGTTAAATCACATAAGCTTAACATTAGCGAGCGTGACGGCGCTGCCAGTTTAAAAGTCACTGTATTGTCATCGTTGGCAGAGACTGTGACACCTGCAAAGTATTTTTTAAATTGAGGGACCCCTTGCTCCCAAAATAAGTTAAAGCTAAATTCAACATCTTCGGCGGTGATTGCACTACCATCATGAAATTTAGCCCTGTCATCAATTTTAAATTTTACCCAGGAATAATCATCCGCATAGGTTAATTGTTTAGCGATCAATGGATAGTAGACTGAGATTTCATCAGAGTTAGAGGCCATTAAGGTATCATATAATAGATCTTCAATCATGGATGGGGCACTGCCACGTTGTGCGTAGCGGTTAAAATTATCAAACGTGCCTCTTTGTGCATATTGAATCAGTCCCCCTTTGGGTGCATTTGGATTTACATAATCCCAATGTTTAAATCCCGTTTGATAGGCAGGCTCACCTCGCAGCGCAATCGTTGACGTAGTGATGACATCAGCGGCCAAAACAGATACGCTATGCAAAAAAATAATCAAACTGAATAAGCTAGGTTTTACCATAAATAAACTATCCTTTATTGTGGTCAGACTCTAATGAATGCATCTCAGTGTATGATAATTAACAAAATACTCAACAGTTTATGCAATATCCTGTAGTCTGAGTTGAGAACTATCAGTGGACGACTTTTGTATATGAAAATAAATGTAAAATTACCTTTACTCATTGCCGTTTCAGCCATGATAGCCGGCATTATTATCTCGGCTTGGTCCTATTCTCGAATCCAACAACAAACCGAAGAGAGAAGCCTGCAAACCCTGATGAGTTTAGCCGAGACTGTTTACAATACAGCCGCCGCTGCCGCTTATCTAGACGACGCCCCGTTAGCCAAAGACGTAACCGATGGCTTGTTGAAAAATACCATAGTCGCTTGTGCAGAAATTACCACAACAAAAATCGACGCGCATGCAGAGCAACATTGCGAGCATCAGGCATCTATTACTAAACCCTTGTTTTCACCTTTCGAGCAAAATCAACAAGTGGGAACCCTATTAATATATGAAAGTAAGAGCGAAATACAAGCTCAAGTGTTAAGTCAATTTTACAGTGCGAGTATTAACGTGTTTGCAATCGTTTGCATCATAACGCTGTTAACATTAGTCGTAACTTATTTATTAGTTTCTCACCCTATTTCTGTTTTATCAGACGCATTAAAAGATATTGATTTTGCAAATGACAGCCCAGAACGTTTAGATCACGCCGACCGGCAAGACGAAATTGGTTCAATCCGTCATATCATTAATAAACTTTTAGATAAGCTAGATGAAAGACTTCAGCACGAGCGTAACTTAGTTTTGCAAACCGAAAATCTGGCCAGTAATTTTAAAATGATATGCGAATTGTCTACCAGTGCTTTAGTCGTTACAGATGAAACATTAACACTTAAATCAGTTAATCCTAAGTTTATTGAGTTATGGACTCATAACACGGGTCTTGCTGAGGTAACATTTGATGACCATTGGTTAGAGCGTCTTTCGTTCGAAATGGCCGAGTTAAAAAGCAGAATAAAATCTACACCAGCCGATAGCGAACCACATTCAATTGAGGTAGAAGTACCTGCAGCCAGCGAGTTAAAACAAGATGCGATCTGGTTCGAGGTGACCTTTACTAAAGCAGAAAACCGTCTTGGCGAGCTGAATATTTTTATTATCATCAATGATATTACTGAACAAAAGCGCAAGCTGATCAAAACTGAATTTGCAGCCGATCACGACACCCTTACCAAATTAAAAAACCGCCGTGCGACAAGACGCATCGTTGAAAGATTAATCGAGCAAAGCGAACCTGCAACCCAATTTTCTGTTTTATTAATAGATTTAGATGGATTTAAACAGGTTAATGATAGTTTAGGTCATGATGCCGGTGATATAGTGTTAAAAGAAATTGCTAAAAGATACCAAGATATCGTACGGAAAACAGACATCATTTGTCGCTGGGGCGGGGACGAATTTGTGGTTGTACTCAGTGAGGTTGATGAAAAAGAAACAGCAAACATCGCCGAAAAAATACTATCCGCAACCCAACTACCAGTACAAATAGATCAAGAACAACAAGCCAAAATTGGTGCTAGTGTCGGCGTTGCAAGTTACCCTAAAGACAGCCAAGACTTTGATAAATTGTTTGATCAAGCCGATCACGCTATGTATCAGATTAAAAAGTCCGGTAAAAATAATATTCTATTTTATAGTCAGCTATCATGATCAACTGACCATAGACCTACAAGTCAACCGAATAAATAACTTTAACCGGGTTATTTTTCAATTCTGGCAATAATGAAGCATCTACGTACCCGATGGCTTGAGGTGTCCGACTGACATAGTCTAGTACTTCTTCTAGGCTTTGATACTCTTGTGGCGGATTATAGCGCCCAGTAAATTTAATACGTGCCCAATAACTACTTATTTTAGACAAAGATAAACCAGTAGTACGCTGATAAAATACCTCTTTTAATGGATGGCTTGCAACCAAATCAACGGGTTTGGCTTCGCGACTATTAGGAAAAGCAACATACCTGCCAGTGTATATATCAATCAGTTGTGATTTAGACAAAGTCTGAATAGGGTTTTGTTTATTCACTATCACGTACAAATCAGCCTGCGCTGCCGCGCTAAAAAGCAAAACTGAGCTTAATACCCCCCATTTAATCGCTAATTTCATTTTAAAATACCCAATCCATTGATACCGATATGACACTTATTTGTTCTTTTTTATTCAGCGATAAATTGTCACTAATAAACAGCCCACCGCCATTTTTATCCACCCATTTATGTTCAAACTGAGCTTTCATAGCGATGTTTTGGTTCATTTGATAACGAGCTCCAAAACCGATACTTTTATGCCGATATAAAACTTGTAGATACTCATTTAACGAACTTAGGATTGCATTTGCATCCGTCCCTGTGGCAGCAGACAAGTACTGGTTTACAACGTCCGGAGCTTGATGCACTGGTTCAAAAGCTTGTTCTGAATAGACGCCAGATAAAAAAACATACGGTGTCCATTGACCTGCAAGCCAACTGAGTTTGCTGTAACCCGAGACTGTTTTTGGAATATAAGCCGTTTCTGAATGCAAATGGGCAACTTCAGTCGTCGCTATATAACGTTCGGATAAAAATTCATAAGCAAGCGCTATATATCCAAAATCTTTTTCACTGTAGCTCACCTGTTCGCCATACATTTTTGCCGCTGGCCAAGGAGGCAAACCTAACGATGCGTCCCCAGTGGCTAATTGTGACAATATACGGCGGACGTTTGAACTCTCACCAAATTTGGCTAGTTGCACTCGCGTATAACTGGCTCTGAATAAAGATGTGTCCCAAGCTAATTCAAGGTTAGCCCCAGCTAAATAATCTAGCTCACCCTCTAGCTCATCACCGTGGGCTTCAATTAAAAAAACAGAATCGCCGTAATAAGCACCAAGTTTTACTAAATAATCGCCATACCTTTGTGTATACGCTAAGTCAAAACCATCAAAAAACCTTAACGGTAGCTGAGCATAAAAATCATGAATTGGGTAAACTGTATCTCGCGCAAACCCGATATAACGGCTATCGTTTAATAGATAAATCTGAGGTGCCATGCGCCCCAATCTAAATTCCCAGTTTTGATTCGGCCGAAATATAAGGGTTGCATATTTAATGCGGTCATAATCGTCTCTGATTAATTCATCTTTTAACACCACTTGTGTCATCAGTTCGAATTGACTATTAAAACTGTGGTTTAACTGCAAACCGAGCAAACTTAAATCAGAAAAATTAACTTCATGTTCAAAACTTTCACCGCGCGCAGCTATATCTGGACGAAAACCAAGCGCTTTGCTCGTTGCTGAATAGCCAGCTAGCGTACCAAAACCGGAAAACGAAGTTTCACCAGCTAGCGTTACATTAGCAGATAGAAGTAAAAAAATGTAAACAAAAAGGCTTTTTGCCATATCAACATCCTAATAATATGTTCAAGCCGCCGTACGGAAGGCGTTCGCGCAAAGTATAAACTATTTAACTATATATACCACTTTTACTTTGGCTGGAAGTGGTCGCCCTGTAGTTAACTGAACGTAACCAATAGAAGCGGTATTATTCGCTACATAAGCGAGCACAGACTCATGATTTGCTACCTGATAAGGCGGTAAATACCGCCCAGTAAACCTCAATCTTGCCCAATAACTATTTACTCGAGATACCGACAAGCCTGTTAATTTATAATAAAAATCTGCTTTTAATGTGTCACTATCAGCCAGGTCTACCGGCTCGGCAATGCGACCATCAGGAAAGGCGATATGACGCCCGGTATAAATATCTACTAATTGTTTTTTATTTATTTCTCCAATTGGATTAGCGGCATTAACAATAACGGCGATAGACTCTGCAAACACTGTAAAGGTGCTAAAATAATAACAGCAAAACAAAACGAATATTTTAAAAAAACGATACATCTCAAAATATCCAATCTAAACTAACGGCGATCACATCTATTTGCCGATCAGGTTCTTGCATCAAATTATCACGCGCCCAAAGCCCAATGCCATCTTGAGCAATCCAAAAGTGCTCTACCTGAGCTTTTAAAGCCACCGAATGATTTAAATCATACCTTAGTCCCAAGCTCAGGCTTTGTTGTTCAGACCGGTTTTGCAGCACGCTCATAACGCCCAAAAGCCCCTGCATAGAATCAAAACCAATAACATCAGTGACTGCATTAAAAACATCTGGTGATGGCCAAGAATAAGGCTCATAACCCCTTGTTGAATCAATGGCTGATACACTGATAAAAGGCGTATACTGATTAATTTGATAAGCGTACTGAAGATACCCTGAAGTGTTATTAATAATTAACCCAGAATCTGTATACAGGTGCCCGATTTCAAACCTAAACAAATGTGAATTTTTTTTATATTCAAAAGAAACACTCGTAAATTCAATGGGTTCATCACTGTATTTAGTTTCATTTTGCAAATCATCAGCTTCGTGCCATGCTGGCAGACCGTATAAAGGCGGTACACTGGTAAACGCAGATAAAAAAGCACTGATATCCCGCTCAAAACTCTGCTCTGCCAGTTTAGAGTATGTGTGTGCTGCACGTATCCGCCAACCAAGGTGGTCTATTTCAATCGCTGCACCGATTACAGGCCTTAAGCGGTTTTCAAAATTACCACTGTCATTATAAAAATGATGATTACTTTGACCAGCGTACAGGTTCCATGAAATAAGCCATTCGTCAATCCTATTTGTATAGGTGATTTCGGCACCATCTAATGCAGCAGTTTGAATTTGGTTATAAAAACCAGAGACTGGGTAAACGCTTGTTTGCGCATAATTTACATACCGACTATCACTAAACCAGACGTTTCTCGCCGAAAAACGGCCAAACCTAAACATCCAGTTTGCATTTGGCGTATAATTGAGTGATGCGATTGTCACTCTATCAATGAGTTGATTGCTGCGTCCTTTTTGTAACAAAACTTGGCCAACAAGCTGCCATTCTGGATTGAGGATGTGATTAACTTGCAAGCCTAAGTTAGTTAAGTCGGCCAGCTCAAAGTCATTGTCTCCCCCCGCATAAGGCGAAGCCACATCCGTTTTAAAGCTTAAGGTATCACCGTTTGCCTGATAGCCCGCAAGTGATCCAAATCCAGAAAAATAAGTCTCGGCATTTAGCAAAAAACTTGAACAGCAACAAACGCTAGCGATTAACCAAGACTTAAAGTTCATTCAGAGCACCCCAGACGATTTAGTCTAATTTAGTATATCAGGTATAAAACCAACTGCTTGATTAACTTTCTGTAAGGTTGATCGCGCTTTTTGTTGTGCTTTTTGCGCGCCATCGTGCATTACTTTATTTAAATAACTCTGATCTGCTCGTAGTTTAGCAAACTCTTGCTGAATCGGCTCAAGCAAAGCAACCACAGCTTCGGCGGTGTCTTTTTTGAGGTGACCGTACATTTTATCTTCATACTCTGGTACTAATTCTGCAACCGTTTTGTTGGTGGCACAGGATAACAACGTAAGTAAATTAGACACACCTGGCTTTTCTTCAACATCAAAATAAATGCGCGCTTGCTCATCAGAGTCGGTGACTGCTCGTTTAACCTTTTTGGTAATTTTTTTCGGGTCTTCCAATAGACCAATAAAATTCGCTGGGTTATCGTCTGATTTAGACATTTTTTTACTTGGATCCTGCAGGCTCATAATACGCGCACCTGTTTCCGGTATATGCGGATCTGGAATTGTAAATATATCACCATACAAGTTATTAAAACGCACAGCCACGTCTCGCGCCAGCTCTAAATGCTGTTTTTGATCATTCCCTACGGGCACTCGGTTCGCTTGATATAACAAAATATCAGCCGCCATTAACGCCGGATAAGTAAACAAACCCGCATTGATGTTGTTTTCATTTTTTGCCGATTTATCTTTAAACTGAGTCATGCGATTGAGTTCACCCATCTGGGTATAACAATTTAATATCCAAGCAAGCTGAGCATGCTCGGCCACGTGAGACTGCATAAAGACAGTGCTCTTTTGCGGGTCAATACCACAAGCCAAGTACAAAGCCAAACCATCTAACGAAGCTTCACGAAGCTGCTCTGCTTGCTGGCGCACCGTGATGGCATGCATATTAACAATTGAAAACAAACAATCGCACTCATTTTGCATTTGTACCCATTGGCGCAACGCGCCCATATAGTTACCTATAGTTAATCCGCCGCTTGGTTGGGCGCCACTAAAAACAATGGGTTTGCTCATACTGTCCTCAAAATTGTTTGGTTATTTATAATTTTATGATCTTAGGCTGGAACCTTTTTGGCGGCCCCACCAGGACTCGAACCTGGATCGATCGCTTAGGAGGCAACTGTTCTATCCTGTTGAACTATAGGGCCATGTTGCAGCGAATTTTAGCGAGTTTTTGACTTTAATTGCAACAAAGTCTTTAAATTTGTCATATTTACAGGTTAGCCTAGGCTCAATTTGAGCTGACAATGGTTTTATAAAAATGGCAAAATCAGTTCGCTGGGTGTTGGCCCTAAGCATTTTTATAATTTTAATTTTGGTTGTTGAAGACCAAGCCGGCTGGCAATGGGTATTGGCACAATGGCAAACAGTTCATCCACTTAACATTGCCATATTGGTCTTATTGACAGCAATGAGTTATGTCACCCGAGCTGTCCGTATTTTTTATTATTTTGCCAGTGTAAAAAGCAGCCCCTTCCTACCGTATTTATCAATTAGCTTATTACACAATGCTTGGAATAATTTTTTACCAATGCGTCTCGGTGAAGCTTCATTTCCGATCATGATGAAAAAACAATTAGGCTTTTCCTATTGGCAAACCAGCGGTGGTTTGTTTTTGATTCGATTATTCGATTTACACGTTTTAACAAGCCTATTTTTGCTCGCTGCATCAATCGCCGTATCTAAGTTTTATTTTGTATTATTAATTTTTTGGTTACTCCTGCCAGTGATCATCAAACCTCTTTTATTGATATTACCTAGGATATTTTTTGCTGTTAAATTGCTTAGTTGGTTAAGCAAGTTTAAACAACCACAAGTAAAAACAAGCCAACTGACCTGCTGTTATCTTTTAACGATATTCATTTGGGTATTTAAATTAACGGCCTTTACTTTAATTGCGATGAGTTTTTTACCACTGACGTTCGGTCAAACTCTGCTGGCAGTCATCAGCGCAGATTTTACCAGCGTATTGCCGATTCATGGTTTAGCTGGTAGCGGGACATTTGAAGGCGCCATGTTAGCGGTACTCTTGCCGTTAGGTGTAGATACCCGCACCGCATTAAGCGCGGCAGTGAATCTACATATATATTTATTGATTGTCAGCTTAGTATCTGTTCCTTTGGCGATATTCATAAAAAATAGTCGCTCAATAAAACTGAAATAAGTTCGTCATTTTTATTTAAACTCAGCTTCGTAGGCTAGTTTAGATGTCATTTAAAAGATAACTAGAGAAATAGAATGTCCTTGTCACACCAAACCAGTTTATCAATTGTCGTTCCTATGTACAAAGAAGCAGACAATGTGCTGCTAATGCTTGATAAAATTACTGAAAGCATGCAGAACTATCCCGCCTGCTGGGAGCTTATTTGTGTTGACGATGGCAGTCCAGACCAAACTTTAGCTAAATTAAAACAGGGCCAAAAAATTCATGGACCACATATCCGCATTGTAGAGCTGCAACGAAATTTTGGCCAAACGGCAGCCATGCAAGCCGGTATTGATGTAGCCGAAGGTGAATTAATTGCAACATTAGATGGTGATTTGCAAAATGATCCAGCCGATATTCCGCGTATGGTAGAAGAATTGCTTGAAAGAGATTTAGACCTTTTACAAGGCTGGCGAAAAGATAGAAAAGATGCTGCAATAAAACGAAAGTTGCCATCACGCATTGCCAACCGCTTAATCGCCCGAATGACAGGGGTAAAGCTTCACGATTATGGCTGTAGCTTAAAAATTTACCGCGCCAGTATTTTAAAACAAATTCGACTATTTGGTGAAATGCACCGATTCATCCCGGTTTGGGTTGCCGGGGTTACTGCCCCTCACCGCATCGGTGAAACGATTGTCCGCCATCACGCCCGCCAATTTGGCGAATCTAAATATGGCATTAGTCGTACATTTAGAGTCATTATTGATCTTTTGTCAGTGTTTTTCTTTTTGCGGTATAAAGCGAGACCGGGCCACTTTTTTGGCTCAATCGGATTAGCCACAGGTGCCATTGGCAGCGGTTTATTAAGTTGGCTGTTATTTGTAAAATTTGCACTCGGTGAAGATATAGGACAACGCCCTATGCTCATTGTTGCCGTGTTAATGTTGGTTATGGCATTGCAATTTTTAACCACAGGTGTTGTTGCTGAAATGCTAACAAGGATTTTTTATCAAAAAACAGAACATCAAAACTTTATTGTGCGGCGCGTGGATACTCATCACCCCATGTCGAGCCCCCAAACGCAGCAAGACAAGCCTGATACCGCCGAGAAGTCTCATACAACACAAACATCTGTTGCACTACCTCAAGCTAAATCTTTAACCGAAAATAAAAATAGTAAAAATGTCCGAAAGATATCCTAATTACTTTTATGCTGGTATTGCCCTGCTTTTTGTTTTGATTGGGTTTGTCGTCAATGTATCAAGTATTCCATTATTTGATGTTGATGAGGGTGCCTTTTCAGAAGCAACGCGAGAGATGCTCGCCAGTAATATCTGGTCCGCCACTTATTTAGATGGTGAACCAAGATATGACAAGCCTATTTTAACTTACTGGATCCAAGCGATAATGGTTAAGTTGTTTGGTTTAAATGAGTTAGGGCTAAGACTTCACTCCGTTTGTGCCGCTATTTTATGGATGCTGGCCAGTGCGATATTTTGTCGTCAATATGTTAATGATAAAAGCGCATGGTTTTTTGTCTGCATCTTCAGCTCTACTTTATGGATCACCCTAATTGGCCGTGCTGCAACGGCAGATGCTTTGCTCAACCTTTTTATTGCTTTGTCATTTTTTGATATTTATCGCTTTACAAAACAACAGCAAAAAAAATATGCACTGCGTGCTTGGTTGTGGATGAGTTTAGGTGTTTTAACCAAAGGGCCAGTCGCTGCAGCCATCCCTGTCATTGCAAGTTTGATTTGGTTAATCAGCTTAAACAGAAGTTCCATTTGGTTAGCCGCACTCAAAATGCCGTTGGGCTGGATGATTTTTTTGTCCGTAATAACACCATGGCTGTTTATGGTTTGGCAAGAGCAAGGTAGTGGCTTTTTTTACGGTTTTTTGGTCGAACACAACCTGAACCGCTTTGCCACGGCTAAAGAAGGCCACGGAGGCGCTTGGTATTATTATTTAATCATTTTACCTCTGATTATTCTGCCATATTCAGGTTTATTGATCCCTTTATTTGGTACAATAAAGTTGCTCTGGAAACGGCCTTTTGAACGCCTCTTGCTGATTTGGTTTTTTTTGGTTTTATTTTTGGTATCTATTGCACAAACTAAACTGCCACATTACATATTATACGGGGTCACCCCACTCATTATTTTATTTGCCAAACATAGGTTCCTGTTGGCAAGTTCAAATTGGCAGGTTTTAGCACCATTAGCTTTTTGCGCGATTCAAATCACATTAGTGGTGATAGCGCCCAATTTAGCCGCGCAGCAAAACAACCTCTACCAACAAGAAATGTTAGCCAACGCAGATCAGGTATTTTCAAAAACCTATTTGTACGCCAGCGTCGCGCTAACTATCGCTGTGCTTTGTATTTTTTTAACACATAGGCCCGGTTGGCAAAAATTATTAGGCTGCGGCATTTTACAAACCTTGTTTTGTTATATCTTTTTATTGCCATCGCTTGCTGACATTCAGCAAACCCCAATCAAACAAGCTGCTTTGTACAGCAAAAATATCCAGGCGCCTTTTGTTGCTTACAAGATGCATATGCCGAGCTTTAGCCTATACCGTGAAGCAATTACCGCAAGACGGGCACCAGCATTAGGGGATTATGTTTATACCCGAGCGGATCGTATGCAGAGTTTACAAGCGCTATTCCCAACAACAGAGCTCAATATAATTTATCAATCAGGTGGTATTAGAATCGTGCAAATACCCCACCAGGAGCCTTAACTTGTGATGCAGTATAAAAATGTTCAACATAGTTTATTTTTTAGTCTTTTTTTGATGTTCTTAGCTGCTGGGACTTTTTTTCTATTTGGCTACCATGCTGGTTTTACCTCGCTAAACACTTGGGGCAGTCAACTTCCCGAAACTTTTTGGGCGGCAGCCACTTTGTTAGGTGATACTTATGTGGCGATTGCTTTGACTTTTTTTTTATTGGCGCATCATCAGCGATTGATACCTGCAGCATTAGTTGCCACAGTTCCTGCAACCCTGATTGCGCAATCATTTAAACGAGGTATGCCAATTGAACGTCCCGCTTTGGTGCTACCTGAGGGCAGCTTTAATCAAATCGGACGTTTATTAGAGCTGGGCAGTTTTCCATCTGGCCATACAATGACAGCTGCCGTTTTGTTTGCTTTGATATTTTTATTTACCGAATATCGTTGGAAACAAATAAGTGCCTTTATTTTATTGTTTTTTGCCGGTGTCAGCCGAGTCATGGTCGGGGCGCACTGGCCTATAGATGTCATGGTAGGCGCCGCTGTCGGTATTGCTTGTGCTTCACTTGGCTATTATGTAGCACATAAATATCAGTTGGGTTCTTGGCGCAGCACCAAAGTGATTTTATTTATACTACCCTGCTACGCGGCCTATGGCACCTTTAGCCATGACAGAGGCTACCCTGAAGGCCATCTATTTGCCGTTATTGCGGTTGTTTTGGCGATTCTATCTTACTGCTACCACCTGTATCAGCGCCATCATGTATTTATTCTTCGCCGCTTAAAAGAGCATAAATAATGCGCCAAACACCAAATTTTGTTATCGTTTTTGCAATTATCCTAATAATTTTTGGCTACCGAGAATGGGTCACTTTGAGCCTACCTGTCACTTTGTTTTATGACGAAGCTTATTATTTAAGCTGGGCATCAACACCTGACTGGGGGTATTATTCTAAACCCCCTATGGTAGCTTGGTTAATTGCCTTAACGACCTACCTATTTGGCATGGCTGAATGGGCGGTGAAACTGGCCGCTCCCCTGCTATACTGCGGCACAGGCCTTTTGTTATATTTAATTAACCAAAAGCTGTTTTCTGCAAAAGCTGGCCTAATGGCCACGCTTATTTTTATCACTATGCCGTTAGTGAGTTTAAACTCACTATTTATTACCACTGATGCACCTCAATTGTTTTTTTGGGCGCTTTGCTGCTATGCATTTATCCGAGCTGAACAGAGCAATTTATGGCGCTGGTGGCTGTTGGCTGGTATGGCCGGTGGCGCTGGTTTATTATCTAAATACACTTTTATTTTATTGCCCGTTGCATTTTTATTGTTGCCGTTATTCTACCGACCTGCGATCAAGGTGCTGCAAAATCCAAGATTTTGGCTGGCTTGCCTCATCGCATTAATATGTCTACTGCCAAATTTATGGTGGAATTATCAACATGATTTTATCAGTTTTCAGCATACCCAAGAGATATCTAAACAAACCGAAAATGGTATAAGTATTACCCGCATGGGTGAATTTTTGGCACTGCAATTATTGGTATTTGGCCCGCTTACGCTAATTTTGTTAGTTAAATTTATTTTTCGAAAAAACAAAACCTATGGTGAGCATTTATTATGGGCTTTATGCTGGCCAACAATCTTGCTGATTGCGGTTCAGGCGTTGACTGGACGGGCTAACATGAATTGGGCTGCGGCTGCTTATGTTGCCGCAAGTTTATTAGTAGGCTACCAACTGTCTTTGTTAAAACAAAAGTTTTGGATGCCAATCGTTTTGTTAGTCAATATCATCTTAATGGTTGCTTTTTACCATTACGAAAGCATTAACAAACAACTAGATATAGAATTAACCGCGAGCACTGATCCATACAAACGAATCAAAGGCTGGCCTGACTTTGTGCAACAGTTTCAACCTTGGTTTGATCAATACCCTAATCATAAATTGGCCGCCGATTCACGCAAATTACTCGCGTATTTTGGCTATTATTTAAATAAGAGAGACTTTCAAGGGGTTGCTTTTGATGGTACTAAGCATATTGCCGGTCACTATGAATTAAAGTACCCACTGGCCAATAGCCCAAAACAAAAATTTTTATTTGTTACCGAAGACTGGGATGAAATAAAACTTAAAACTTATTTTGCTAATGTGACTTTATTAACCGAGCAGCAATTACCTGTATATAAAAACTTTACCCGAACAGCCCGTTTATATCAGGTTTCAGGATTTAAAAACCATGAGCAATAAGTTAATTAGTGCAATTCGCCGCAAAGATATTTTACTTTTTATTTTATCTGTTTGCCTGTTTACGTTGCACCCTCAGCTTGATATAGCTTTTAGCCAGCTCTTTTACGATCCAGTGAATGAAGTGTTTTTTTTAAAAGACCACCCATTTATCCAGGCCACTTATTATCTATTTGCCCGCCCTCATCTGATTATTTTGCCGCTACTTATTTTTATGGCTATTTATTGTTATAAAAAATATCGACAAGATCGCCACAAACGTTACATTTATAGCTTTTTATTGGCTTCTTTATTGTTGGGGCCTGGATTGATCGTCAATGAAGTGATCAAAAATAACTCGATAGGCCGCGCTCGCCCAGTGCAAGTAAATGAATTTGGCGGTCAAGGGCAATTTACGCCAGCTTTCTTTTATTCGGGGCAATGCCAAACCAACTGCTCTTTTGTTAGTGGTCATGCGGCGGTCGGGTTTTATTTTATCGGTTTAGGCTTTTTACTGCGCCGCCGTGATGCATTTTATTGGGGTCTAGCGATTGGTATACTCATTAGTTTTACCCGAATTGCTAAAGGTGGCCATTTTTTAAGCGATACTGTATTTGCCTTTTGGACGGTTTATTTTACCAACCTTTTTTTAGCTCAGTTGTTTGGTTTTAAATGCCCTATGTTGGCCCCAGAAGCTCGCAGATCGGTTGCGCCAGCGGCAACCGCCTAATTTTTATCAATCCCCGTAGACTGCCTGAAGCGCTCGTTTAAAAAGCTCAGTGCCAGTTGGCATTGCACGGGCATTTTCGCTTAAAAAACGTCGCCAAATTTTAGCCCTCGGTTGGCCATTAAATAAACCCAGCATATGACGTGCAATATGCCAGCTACTGGCACGATATTCTTCTGAGCTATTGGTTTGAGCTTCTATGTACGGATACATAGCTTCAACCACTTCACGCCGAGATAACCTAATCCCCTGCTGACCATAAATTTGCTCATCGACATCCATCATCAAATAGGGATTTTGATAAACTGCTCGCCCCATCATCACGCCATCAAGCTGTTGTAAATGCGTTTTTGCATCGTCCAGTGTTAAAATACCGCCGTTAATATCCACCTGCAAATCAGGAAATTCCTGTTTAAGTTGGTAAACACGTGGGTAATTTAATGGGGGCACATCACGGTTTTGTTTTGGGCTTAAACCTTGTAACCAGGCTTTACGGGCATGAATAATAAAGTGCTGGCAGCCTGACGCTGCAGTGATATCAACAAATTTTTGTAAAAACTCATATTCATCTGAATCGTCAATGCCAATTCGAGTTTTGATAGTAATGGGAATATCACAGCTTTGCTGCATCGCACTCACACATGCTGCGACCTGCTCAGGTGCCTCCATTAAACAGGCGCCAAAAAATCCGTTTTGTACCCTATCTGAGGGACACCCGACATTAATGTTAATTTCATCATAACCACGCGCTTGTGCTATTTCTGCTGCTTTAGCCATATCACTTGCATCACTTCCGCCCAGTTGCAAAACAAGCGGATGCTCTGGCTCGCTAAACGCTAAATAATCTCCTTTGCCATAAATGATCGCGCCTGTTGTCACCATTTCGGTATACAGCACTGCGCGCTTGCTCATTGTGCGATAAAAATAACGACAATGGCGATCTGTCCAATCAAGCATAGGGGCAACAGAGAAGGTGTGGTCTATTTTGTTTTCTTTATATTCTTTCATTTTCAGTAGCTTATCGTTTTATAACAACCCGTCCGTTTAAACCTGTTATGGTTTTTTTGTGGTTTTTTGGGAAGGTTTTTGCCTTCTGGTGAACCCATTTTGAACCCATTTATGGATTGATGTGTTATTATATCAAAGTACAAATATAACATTAAAATGGTTAAAGGTGTGACTATGGCTTCTGTTCAAATTGAAGAACGTGAAAGAAAAAATGGACAAATATCTTATTGTGTAAGAGTTAAAGTTACGAAAGGGCGAAAAATAGTTGGCCGCTCGCAAAAAACATTTAAAACTTATAAAGAAGCACACCGCTGGGGTGAAAAAACCAGAAAGTTACTCGATTCTCAATATGAGGACTTTAGAGAAGGTCGTGACTTTGTCGATCCGAAATTGAGAGAGGTAACGGTTGGCACTCTGATTATAGAATATCTAGATAAAATGGAAGGGCAGCTTGCTAGAACAAAAAAATATGTTCTTAAATCTCTGCTAAATTATGATATAGCTCTAATATCAGCCAGTAAAATCACAGCACAAGATCTTGTAAATCACTGCCAATTTAGACTGAGTGAAGACCATAAGCCCTCACCTCAAACTATCGCGCACGATATTTCTTATTTAAAATCCATCATGGAAGCGGGCGAGTCCTTATTATCCATAAACTGTAATACTGAATATCACTTTAAAGCTTTACCCGCTTTGAAGCAATTGGGTCTAGTCGGGAAAAAGCTGAAAGAGAGTTATACACCTCGTGACAACAGACCAACTTCGGAAGAGCTTGAGTTAATGCGTCAGCATTTATTAATAAGGGAAACTAATAGGGCTGCGCATATTCCTTTTACCGACATTCTAGATTTTTCATTGTTAACAGCCATGCGAGTTGGAGAAATAACTAAACTCTATTGGGATGACATAGATCATGAAAATAAAACAATAATAGTCAGAAATAGAAAGAACCCTAATAAGCTTAAAGTTTCTGAAGAGGACAGCCAATCCAGTAAGAAGAAAAGCACTAAATTTGATGATGAGATACCGCTTCTAGGCAATTCCTATGACATTATAATGAAGCAGGAAGCTAAACGTAAAAACTCGCCAAACCCAAGCCTTATATTCCCATACAACCCCCGTTCGATTAGTGCTGGTTGGCAAAGAGTGAGAAATAAGCTTGGGATTGAAGATCTCCGTTACCACGATTTAAGGAGAGAAGCTGCTTCTCGTTTGGCTGAAATGGGTATGCCTCTTGCTGTTGTAGCAAGTGTGACAGGTCACAGAGATTTATCCATTCTTCATAGAATTTACACTCAAATTGACGTCAAAAAGTTTGGTCGTGAAGGGTATGGTCTTTACGCTGAACCAAAGTTTTTTGAGAAAAAGTAGTCCTAAATATATTAAAACAACTAAATATGATTTTATTTATTTTTTATAATAATGAGTTTACATAACAACCCTATATTTGACTCGCTTTGACGATTGGCTTGGTTTCTTTCCTAAATTATTATTGCATTTTAGTTAATCTAGGCTTAAGTTTATGAAATCATTAATTTAAAACGTATTGGAATGGCGCTGATAGACTCAATATTGAAAAGTTCTATACGCACTTCTGATGATTAAGCTGTTAGTATTTATATATAGCATGCGAAACAAATTTAAAAATAAACTCACTACTTTAATTTCGGTATTTGTTGTTTGTATATTTACCTTTGTTGCATTTACGACAATTACGTACTGTGGTGGTACATTATTCCAAGCTTGGTATGGTAACGCTTGTACGGATACCCAACTTAATTTTATGGGGTTATCGCGTGATCATGTCCATTTCACACCCAGTTCTGAAACTGTTGGGGCTGTTTTCTTATTGGTATTATTTGTACTAATATGCTTTATCAAGTTATTGCGTTTATGGCTAAAACGGTTTAAAAACCGAGTTAAATAAACACTAACAAGCAACTCATGCGGGACTTCTAAAGCTTGGCTCGGTTCCGCTTCGCTACACAGTTTAGCCAAGCTTTATCAGCCCCATAGTCGGGCGTTAGCTTCACAAGGACGATATGAGTTATTTTCAAGTTATGTTAGAGGGTGAAAACTTTTTTATCGAATTTGATGGTAAAGAAGAATTACTTGGCTTTACTACTACTCGATGGGTTAAGGCGAGTAATGAAGAGCAAGCAGAATTAAAGGCCGTAGAATTAATCAAAAATGATACCCACCTTCAGAATTTGCTTAGAAATCCAGAAAATGAATTGCCATCGCCAATGATTTATTTAAGTGAAATGTGTAAAGTAAATTGGTTTACTTATGTTCGGCGTAAACCAGGTGCTGGTTACTCGTTTTATCCAATGGGGCAAGAGTAAAGCTAACAAACAACTCATGTGGGGCGTTATACGAATTTCAAATACTGAGTAACCTATGGTACTGCTTTCTATACTCGCAATATTTGCGTTCATTATTATTTATTTGACCATTGTGGTTGATATGTTTAAGCAAAAAGTATGGTTAGGCCTTTTGGGGTTGTTCTTTTTTCCATTTACTTATTATCACGCATTTGTAAATTATAGTGGAAATCGAAAAAGGATAAGCGCAGCTTTATTGGTAACTACAGTACTTGGTTTTGGTTACACACAATATCAAGAATATGTGGCGGAAAAGGAATTAACCCCATTCTTTAAACTTGTATCACTAAATCATTCAACTAAGTGTCAAGTTGAATCTGGCATTACATGGAGGGGGGGAACAACACTTTACAATGTTTCATGTAATCCAAAATATATTAATGAAATTGAATATACCAATGAAGAAGAGCTAATTTCTAAATACAGAGAGTTTATCGTTCAACCTTTGTTAAAGGAGTATTCACAAACATTTGGAAAGGTTGAGGCCAAAGGAATTAAGCTTATTATTCTTTCACCGTCAAGAATGTCTGCTTGCTACATAATTGAAAACCCGAATGAAATAGTAGAGTTGTGGAGTTCGTTCGAATATTGTGATTAATATCGTATAACAAAAACATCAAGAACAGACGTATAGCGAATGGCTTACGCTCATTCTTCGCAAAGTATAGCCATGCATTATCTGCCGTTTATGTTAAGCGTTAAGACTACAAGGAGAATTTGTGCATGAGTTCCAATCAGATGTGGGATGCACGGAAATTTCAAGAAAACGTAGGTTCTCTAATTTCAAAATTCAATGCATTATTTTTAAGCGACATAGCGCCTATCATTTATAATCCTAATGGTGATAGAAAAGCGTCTTTGAGAGCTATAATTGCTCTAAATGTTCCCCGAATCCAAACGGATCTTCATAAAGTTATTAATGAGATTGAGCATGAATTAAGAGATAGCGCTCATTTTTTACTAATACAATCTGGTTTCTCTGAAATTGAATCCCAAACATATCTCTCAAGTAATTTTCCTTCTAGCTGTATTGTAAGCGTCCGGCAAACTACACATTTTAATCAGTTTACAATCCAACTAATCTAATCGCTCAATTTATTTTGGAGATTAGATATGCCACGACGTACTCGTGAACAATGGTTTGAACTGATTCAGGCACAACAAAATAGTGACTTATCCGTTGCTGAATTTGCCCGTCAGCACCGGATTAATGTTCAAAACTTTTATGCCAGACGCAGTGATTTTAAGCGGGATGGTTTATTAAATCATCAGCATGAATCTGCTTTTGTTCAAGTCACCACGCTGGCAACAGAGGTTCAGCGACCTTCCGGAGATATGCTGATTCTAACCATGGGTGAAGCTCAATTGCACCTGCCTGAAAATATTAACGCACAATGGCTCGGTCAGTTGATGCAGGCTGTTAACACATGAAGATGTTTGTTGAACCCGGTGCAATTTACCTGCACCGTCCAGTCGTTGATTTTCGAAAATCCATTAATGGCCTTGCCAATATAGTCGTTGCTGAAATGGCACTGAATGTTATGAGTGGTGCTTTATTTATCTTCTGCAACAAAGGTAAAGATAAACTTAAAATCCTTTACTGGGATAACACCGGCTTTGCACTTTGGTACAAAAAATTAGAAAAAGACAAGTTCAAATGGCCCAATGCTGAGCATGAAAATCAACTCGTTTTATCTGAGCAGCAACTAAACTGGCTGCTCGATGGCTTTGATATTGTCGGTCATAAAACTCTGAATTTAGCAAGCTTGAGCTTATAACTTTAGATCATACCTGATCAGCTTTTAATCTGAATATTATGCAGATAAACAGACAGTTACTAGGTAAAATAACCTTATGACTGAGCTAGAAATTCAACAACAAAAACGTATCCAAGCGCTTGAAAGCAAGTTACTTGAGCAGCAAGAAGCGCTTGAAAAAGCAAAAGCTCGAAATACGTATTTAGAAGAACAATTCAAATTAGCGCAACAAAAACAATTCGGCCAATCGGCTGAAGGCCACCCTGCGCAAGGCGACTTATTTAACGAAGCAGAAGAGGTTGCAGAGTTAGAAAACGCTTTAGAATCAGAAACTCAAACCGTCACTTATACCCGTAAAAAAGCCAAACGAACTCAACTACCTGCTGATTTACCACGCGAAGTGATTGTTCACGACATTGAAGATAAAAGCTGTGACTGTTGCGGTGGCAAACTACATAAAATGGGCGAAGATAAATCGGAAAAGCTCGAGTTTATTCCAGCGCAAATCAAAGTCATTGAACATGTTCGGCCAAAATACAGCTGCCGAGCTTGTGAAAATCACGCTGCGCAAGTCAAAATTAAACAAGCCCCGATGCCAGCGAGCCCAATTCCTAAGGGCATTGCCACACCGAGTCTATTAAGCCAAGTCATTACCAGTAAATATCAATATGCACTACCACTTTACCGGCAAGAAACCATGTTTAAACAACATGGTATAGAAATCAGTCGGCAAACCATGTCTGATTGGATAATAAAATGTGCCAGTTTATTTAAACCGCTGTATGACAAATTGCATCAAATCTTACTTGAGCAAAGCGTGATTCAGGCCGACGAAACCACAGTTAATGTGGTGAGTGATGACAAACTAAAATCCTATATGTGGCTTTATTGCACAGGCACAGATACGCCTATTGTAAATAACCCATTGAGAAATATTGTTTTATATGAATATCAAGCCAGTCGCGGTGGCAGTTGTCCGGTTAATTTCTTGCAAGATTATACTGGTTACTTACAAGTGGATGGCTATCAAGGTTACGAACAAACGAAAGCGACATTAGCGGGTTGCTGGGCGCATGCCAGACGTAAGTTCATTGAAGCAGAAAAAGCTCAGCCCAAAGGCAAAACCGGTAAAGCGAATTGGGCACTGAACCATATCCAAAAGCTGTATCGGGTTGAAACCAAAATCAAAGATAAAACAGCAGACGAAAAACAGGCTATCAGGCAAAAAGAGTCGGTGCCACTACTCGAGCAATATAAAGCTTGGCTGGAAAAGTCATTACTCAATACTTTACCAAAATCCAAATTAGGTGAAGCACTAAACTACAGTTTAAATCAATGGGAGAAATTAATTCGGTATATTGATGATGGGCATTTATCCATTGATAATAATCGAGCTGAACGGGCAATTAAACCCTTTGTGGTTGGTCGCAAAAATTGGCTGTTTAGCCAAACAAAAAGTGGTGCCAACGCTAGCGCCATTCTCTACAGTATGATTGAAACAGCAAAGGCCAACGGATTAATACCTTACGATTATATTAGCTACTGTTTAACCCAAATCTGCAAACCGGATTGCCAAATCCATGATTTACTACCTTGGAATATCAAAAGCTAGGTGTGGTTTACCCGACGGTTACGCTGTATTAAATCGAGCATAATTAATGAGCTTAATTCAACCGTTGGCTTACTTAACGAGTTGAGTACTTTGGCCATATCCCACCTAAATGTGTTAGAAATAAATTCAGGATTTGGAGGTATGCTGAGAGGGCTATTTAAGGGATACTCTAATCCAGTTGATGGCATTTCCCATGTTTTTGGGCAAGGAAGTATGCAAATTGAAGTAAATTCTAGTCTACAGGGTTTTAATTCGGCTGCGAATTTAGTCGGTCAATCTATAGATTCAGTTTCTAACTCATTACATACAGTTGTTTTGGAAAAATGGAATAGTTTTGGGGCTATGGTGGAAAATTTGTAGCCCTAATAAACAAATTGTTTGGGACTGCTAAAGCTTGGCTGCGTCACTTCGTTCCTATTTTAGCCAATCTTAATACGTCACATATTACGGCGTTGAGATCGTAGAATTACTCATATTTGGCATTTTGGGTAAATAATTAACGTTTTATACGCCAAAAATAGCGAGTCTATGTGAAATCTAGTTAACTTTTCATCTCAAAATTAGCTAAGTTTTACGTAGGAGCACACAATTCAATTTAATTTTATTTTTACAGACTGGAGCAATTCTACAGCCTGTTTAGGATTATACTTTGAACATTAGATTAAACAATCCAGCATTTGCGTCAAAAAGTGTTAAGGTTTTATCTATTCTTTTTGGGATTTACCTACTGTATTTAGCATTTTCAGAAACTGACTGGGAGCAAGCCAGTCAACTTCAAACTGTGTCAGTGATTGCTATAGGTATTGTTACGCCAATATTATTTACTCTCCAAAATAAATTTCGTATTTTAAAGTTAATTGGGTGGATAATTTTAAGTTGGTACTATGTTGTGATTATTGGTTTACAGTAACCCTAATAAGTCCCTTAGCGGAGCGTTATACGTACTTGAAACATGTGGCCTTTTACAAATAATAAATATAAAAAACAGCATAAACGTATTGCTGAGAATATAAAAAACTATGGTTGGCAATTCCAATTTGTATTCGACAAAGAAGGTAAGAAAGTAGACTTCGCATACAGTATCGGTTTCGAACGATCTTTTGATCACCCTGAAATAATGATATTTGGTTTAAAACGAGAAACTATGCATTCATTATTGAGTTCGATAGCTGGAGAACTTAAAAATGGCAAGGAATATAAGCCAAACACCAAAGTTACTGGTGTTTTGTCTGGTAACTATGAGGTTATGTTTAAGCCACTGGACGAAAAATGGCACAATGAATTGGCAGGTATCGCGGCTAGATATTACGCCAAAAGTTTTAGAATTTATGTAATGCTGTGGCCAGATAAAAACAATACTCTACCAATAGAAAATGGCTGTACACTAACTTTGCAAAATGAGGTGCTTGAGTACGTATAACAAAGCAATAATGAATGGGATGCAACAAGCTTGGCTGCGTCACTTCGTTCCTAAGTTTTAGCCAAGCTTAAAACGCCACATATTACGGCGTTGAGATCGTAGAATTACTCACAGTTTTAATTTTTATTTGAAAAACTCCAATCAAAATTAAGTTGAAATAATGAGGAGTTTAACTTTTTGTTCAATCGAAAATTGTGTTCGTTATTTTAAAGCTTTAGAAAATACCTTTTTAAGCTTCTTTTCTTTGGTCATTTGCTCGTTATAGGTGAGGTACACGTTTGCTTTAAATTTAGCAAATTTAATGTTTTCCCTGCTTCTATGCCAAACAATATTGGCATTAATACAATAAACGTTTGAATTTCCTGATTTTAAAATTTCAATAAAATTATGCTTCTTTAAGTGATTCACGGCTTTTGATAAACATTGTCTTGTTCTGCCGAATATCTCGCCCATGGCTTGAAAACTGAGCATCAAGGCATTGGTGTTATCCATATTTTCAACCATGAACATAAATATGTTTCCAGCGAGCGGATAGTCAAGCAATAACTTTCGTACAGCTGGATACGTACCTTTATTAAATTGAAAAAAGAATGCATTTTTTTCTACAAACTCACCATTTTCATCTACAGAAACGGGTAATTGATTGCCAAATTCATCAACAGCAAATTGCTGAGTTTTAACGTGGAATTGCTTTTGTTCTGGAATATTTGAATCTTGCATACAGACATCTCCTTATTGTTATTTTTATACCTGTATATACATACATTCCACATATAAAATAAAAGTCAAATAATTTTTACCACCCGTCATTTTACTTTGACATTGATGTAAACGGTGGCCGTTGCGTTACATTAAAATACGTTGATTTTCTGGGCTTTTTTAATGTATTGAACTGAATGGCATTTACATTAATGTAAAACCAGATGTGACATAGATTAAGTCTATCTATATGATTTTTATTAACATTTTAGAATTCTTACTATGGTGTCTGTTTTTAAGGTTCTCAGCCAGTTACACCACAAATAAATTAAGTTTTCATTTTGCTAATATTTAAATTTTCATATTAATTGAATCGATAACCATGACGCTGAATTACATAAAAACAGTGTTATCAGCTTCACTATGGTTAATTTAAGATGCAAATTCATTTCGGTTAGGTTATGACTCATGTTTTAGTTAAACGTGTCTATTTAGTCTGTTTTTGTTACGTTTTACTGTAATGCCTATCCGTAGTTAAATTTTAAACTTTATTTTTCTGGCGATATTTTTTACTTCTGCATTTGCTTCAATGTTTTGACCTGTCTTTCTAAATTGAATGTATTCTGACAATCTTAAATTTTGCCATTGCCTGAACTGAAGCTTTTTCAAAGCTAGATCGAGTTGATCTGACTGTTGAACATTTGATGCAAAAACCGCAGGCACTGAGATAAGAAAATGAAATTTATTTGATGCGCTATTTTGAATTGAATAGGCATTGTCACAAATAAAATTAATACTGTCTGTTTCATACGCTTTAACTCTTTCTAACGTTTTGCAGGGTGCGGTAAGTTGCAGGTGCGATTTGTCTTTAATCGACATATAAAACAAAAGCAGTAATATATTGGCTAAAGTAAAGAATGGCTTTTCATCATCTATTTCATGGATGAAAATTTCGTCATATTCTGAATATCGAATTTGAAGATGATTAATTATTTCTTCTAATGCTTCCTGAAGTTGATAAAGTGTCAGGTTTCTGAAGTTTAAATTCTTCAGTATGGGGTATGTATTTATCAACTTTTCTATTTCACATATCAGAAAATAATTTGGTATTTCCAGATGTATTTTATTGTTTGTGTTTACGCTAGAGCGAATAACTGATTCTAAATATTCTGCATTTGCTAGTGTGGACATGATGGTTTTTAATTGTTCTATACATTTGTTTTAACAGTATTTTATTTTCTTTCAATAGCTCACCAGTATTTTTTCACTTACCCTCTGTTTCTTCTGCGTCTTTTTCGTTGTGTTGTTACTTTTGCCCCTTCTGGCGCTGAAAGGTTAGTTTTTTCAACCTCATGAATTGTTTCATTAAATTTTTGAGCGGATATTTTAGAATGCTGTTCAATTTTATCGATAGATTCTGCTACTTCTGCCGCTTTAAGTTCAGCTTCATTCCAGAATTTATTCATAAAGTTGAACGTCCAGCTTTCAAGTTCAATCTTCAATTTGTGATAGGTATCAGCTAACGCTTCTATCGCTTTGCGTGTTTTAGTGAGTTTTGTTACTTGTGCGGTTACGGCCGAGTTTAGCTGCTTATTTTTATCCTCAAGCTGTTGAAGTTTTTCACTTCTGGCTAACCATAACGGCTTATCTGGTTTTGATTTGGTTTTAGGTAGGTAGTCCTTGTGATCTTCATTTAATACGAGCTTCACCGACTTATTAAATCCCTGCTTAACGGCATGGATGGTTTTGCGTTGAGAAATGCTTTTAACTACCTCATTGTTAATCACATTACTGACTAAAATGTGTAAGTGTGAATGTTTATCAGCCGATGCGGATTCGTCATGTAAAACGATATGAGTGTGACGTTTAATTGCTTTAACTGGTAAGTTGGTTACTGCGGCAATATCTTGAATAACCTGGGCTGATATTTGTGACCATTGTTTAATACTATTTGGCTGAGTAATATCGTTGGGGATAGTACAAACAAATGATGTTGCGTAATTTACAACACCGCCTCCAGCTAAACTCTGGCTTTTTCGATAGTTTTTTCGCTCAGATATAGCATTTAAGATATGATGCGCATTATTTAATAATACTGTGATTTTAGTTTTTAAATGTGAAGGTCTGTTTTGATCGGCTATATAATTAACATGATTAATAAAACCATTATTAATTTTTCTGCCACTACCAGCAATTTTTGAGTGGGTTATTTTACCATTATCGGCTATTACTTTTTTATGTTTGTATTTAATGCCGCTATTGCGGATCTGCTTTACCTTAACCGTCCAGTTTTTAATCATTTCATTTTTAATAATTCTATATTAATTAGATAACACAAAAATTTAAAAATAAAAGACTAAGTTGTAACGGGTACATTATTTTGATGATGTTCAAGATAGGGGCTTTGATTCTCAAACCTGCATTTTGCTTCGCTTCATCCCTATGCTTGCAAGAAGGGCGAAGCCCCTCTTAACTCCCAAAATCAACAAGTAGATTTTCGAAAATAAATAACATAGTATACTCAATGGTTTAGCTGTTACTCGCTAGTTAATAATTTAATAAACCATTGAAGGTTTTTGTATCTATGGAAAGGATGTGGATCGTTAAATAGGCCGCAGATGGAAACTCGGAACATTAATTAACGAGGTAATCTATGCGTAACCACTCAAACAAATCTCTTTCTCAATCTGTATTGTTACTCACGATGGAATTTGGCAATCAAGTTTTAATTCCATTAGAAGAAATTGCTGAAAGGTTACTTGGGTTGAGCGTTAGAACCGCTCAACGGAAAGCAGGTTCACATGAACTTCCTTTTCCTGTAATGCGATTAATGGATAGCCAAAAATCGCCTTACCTTGTCCATATTAACAGCCTTGCTGAATATATAGAGAAGAAAGCCAACAGTGCCTTTGACGATTGGAGTCACAATCAGGCTGGTTAAGTATAGTTTGGAAGGGGCTTATGCCCCTTTTTTATTGTATTGTGTTAAATGGTTCAACAAACCTAGCCAAAATCCCATTTATGTCACTAGGTATGATAATGATCGAAATACTGCGTACGCCATCCCAGAGGTTCATTGTACTGATTATCATATTCCAGTGGATAGGCAAGCTATACTAACTGTCTAGTCATTTCAAAAAAACGTTCTTGCATTTTTTCTGGCTTGTTCCAAAGATAAGTTGTTATTCACGTACGTAATTCCTTTCATTTGGATAAGGTTTAGTACATTTGTAGTAGTATATATTTCGTAAGTACTAGCATACCATTCTTGTTTTAGTTATTGAAAAAAAACAAAATAATCTGCTATTAATAATAGGCAATGCTTTATAACGAGGCTCTAGAAAGGAAAATATATTTGAAGTATTCTGCCACTACATATACAGAATTTTTGATAGAGAGTTTAGATTGAAAACTTTAGTTATTATCGGTAATGGATTCGATATACAAAACGGTTTATCTACAAGTTATTGGTATTTTCACCAAAAATATAGCGACCACCTCGATGACCACTTAGTGTATTTCCCCTCCTTTTTTGATGACCAAGAATGGTCAAATTTCGAAGAAAATTTAGGACTCTTTGATGAAGATAACTTCAGAGAAAACTCAGTATGGGAACCAAGTATGGATGACATGATTGAGTCATCTAAATACGTAAACGGCTATAATGATGAAATATTTCAAAAAACAGATGAGTTAGTATGTGATATACAAAAAGCATTTAAAGATTGGATTAGAGAAGTAGATCTCAAGAAAGCAACTAAGTTTATGGAATTTCCAAGAGGGTTCAAATTCATAAACTTTAATTATACATCGACTCTTCAAGATGTGTATTCAGTGCCAGACGAAGATGTATTGCATATCCATGGAAAAGCCAGAGGGAATATAATATTTGGGCATGGTATAGGAAATGGTAACCAATCCTCGTCTATGGAACCAAATCAAGATCAGCCTTGGTTTGAGGAGTCATATCAAACTTTAGCATCTGTAACCGATAAATTTCATAAGCCAGTTAAGAAAATACTTGAAGAGCATAGAACAGACCTAGAAAAATATGGTGATGTTACAAAGGTAATTGTGATTGGACACTCTATTAACGATATCGACATTCCATATTTCAAGTGTATTTTAAATGCTTATCCAGATGCAGTCTGGAGGAATTGGAATCATGCAAGTCAAGAATACGATGGCGTATCAGTTACGCATAATAAATTACTGAGTATTGGAGTTCCTCCTGAAAAGCTATACTCACTATCATCTAAAAAGCTAGGGAGAGCATATCCAATGTGCTGAGATTTGATGTTTGTTTGGCTTAGTGTTTTATTTACGTACTTCCAATTTAAACAATTAAAGAAATAATCGCACCCAAAACAAGAACCCATTTTGAACCCATCTTGTTTTATATTTAAATTTCCATTTAAATTCAACTGGTTAAGAAGTCAATAAATCCAATCAAGCATAGGCGCAACTGAAAATTTGTGATCTAACTTACTGATGGTCATGAATCTGCATCCATTAATGGATAATGGCTGAAAGCTTTTTTTAGCAAAATATTACCTTTTAATCATTCGGTGATTGCCACTTGGTTGTCAACCTTTACACCTTAGACTGACAAATGCAGTGACAAAATCAGGGGCTTTTCTATCGAGCGGCATTTTAACAAAAAACGTTTCCTAGGCGAACAAATAGTTTTTTGTACTCAAGTTGATTATTCAGCCCCATGCTGAACTTTAATACGGGTTTGGGGAGAACACTTATTCTAGGTTTATCGCGACCAGTTTTTACTTACTTTCTGAAAGCTATGTTCACTTTAAACCAGTACAATTTTAGTATGAACTCGCTTCCCTAGATGCTTGCATCTTGGCTGATATTGCCCAAGAATTTGGAATATCACTCGCACGTCGTCAATTGTTGATGAGGCAAATGATCAAAAAGTGCAAACCTCTGTTGATTTAGCCAAAACTGATGCGCTGAAACAAAAGTTAACATAATCTGAAACACAACATATTAATACTTGCACGCCTTTATAAACGCGAGCAAGTTGTCTGATTACCGGCATATTTGGTTAATAATACTCTCTCATCTAACTGGAGTATTTGTGAGCCCGTTGTTACGCCCACCAATGCATCTTTCATCTGTTTAGGAAACTTCTCTGGGGGTATCTCTCTGCCACCCACAGAAAAACGGGTGACTGTTAATTTAGTGATAGTTTCTAATAATTCTTCTTTTTTTAATTTCCAGGTACCTTGTGCCATCAATTCAAACGACAGTTTTGTGGCCGACTCTTCCCCCGTCATCTCAATCATGACATTAGAGGTGCCGTTACTGACGTACTCCACATCACCAGAAAATTTAAAGTTTTCGTCTTCTCCATGACATTTCCAATGGCCAACCAAAAGTTCTTGCGGGCTTTTTGAGCAAGCCGCTAGGATAAAACTAAAGGTCAATAAAATGCCGATTTTGCGTACTAACATAATCCTTTTCCTTGATAAGTCTGCAGTCAGATTGAATATAATTTATTAGACATTTAATAGTAAAGCTTATTTTTTAAACAGATTCACCTATTTTTTAAATCACTTTTTATAAACCGTTAAAAAGGCTTAAATTGCCGCAAAACTGCCATCTTATCGTCACAAGTCAGTGCCCCAAAATATCCTTTCCTTTTTGAAACAAGGGAAGATAATGAAATTAAAAGTATTGGCTGTGAGTTTGGCCACTATCATACGGCTTAGCGGTTGTGATTTAGAAATCACTGATGTTTCTGATTGGCCGTGATCAATGATGATGACTTTGCCGCTTGGTCAACTGCTGGTGTTTTAGAGCAAAAATATCTAGACGACAGTCAATCGATTATTGATGGGAATACGCTTTATTTTTTAGAAAACTTATCACTTAAAATTGCCAAATAAATGTATGATTTGGTAAAAATAAAGGCTGGATCTCCAGCCTTTATTTATATGGTGTCAACAATTTTTTTTGGTTCGCTGTCCCAGAGATCTTCAACAAAGCGTTATTGGTAAACAATATTTTTCGTTTTAAAATCTGGCTTATTGGCACGTATTTTTGGTGTACCTTTCAGTGTAATATCTTCAATCACAGTAATGGGTTCACCATTAGTGAGATATAACTCAAGTGGCGCACTATCAGTCCATTCGGTATCACTAATATGCAGTTTTTGCACCCCATGAAAATACATAGAAGCACCGGTTCTATGAGTTTTTCCTGTACCCACGTTGATCAGGCGGTTATTTGTCACTGTGACCATAGGACCAAACGTACTCTCATCAAAACCACCTCGGTACACAGTTGCAACCTCTTCTTTGATATCAGCAAAGGTATTTCCCGAAAGCGTTAAATTTTCAACACTATACACACCTAAATCATCGGTTTCTTTGTTCAGTTCTAAAATGGCTCCGGTAATATTGCGCATTTCAGAGTCGACAATTTTTATGCTATCGGCAAAGGTGCCAGCGTGCGCCTTAAAGAAGTAAAAATAACCATTCACATCCAAGTCTGTAACTTTAACGTTGCGCACCGACAATGAATAATTAATATTCATTGAATATCGACTCGTCCTTATCACACTATTGCCTTTATAATCCGGTGATTCTCTACCTTCGAACCAAAGGTTTTCAAGCTCAAGCGCACCACCATTTTCAATCACGATAAAGCTTGGTTTTTCAGAGCGAATAATAGGCTTTTTACCTGCTTGTGCTTTAATGGTAATTGGATGATGGATATTCGCAAAACGGGTTAACAAATATTCACCGCCATTTTCTAATACTAATACATCTCCAGGTTGACTGTGTTTGAGCGCATCAACTAGCGTATCAACACCCGCTTTAACTTTAATTTTTTGCCCACTGGCAAAAGCAATTTGGCTATCTTTTTTCGGATAATAACTAGCACCCGTCTGCGCTTTGCTTACTGGCAGTTTAACCTTGCCAAAGTTTATCTTGTCCAGCAGTGCTTGATCTGGAACCTTTAGTCCATGGCGGTTGGTGTGGACAGAATAAGGGACTTTATTAAAGCCAGATTTAAGCGGGTTGTTAGCATCCTCATTAATAATATTGCCGTTAAAGCTAATGCCCGACATATCATCAAATAAGGTAAACGGGTTTTGGTTATATTTCCCCATAATAATGTTGTTGTGCATTTTCGAGCTGGTTGGCGGCGCAGAACGCTCTTCATCTGCACCTGCCCCCAATTGAATGTAATCACTATCGATCACTACATTATTATTCATCTCCGATTCAATCACAGGGTCATATCGGTTTGGCGGTGAATTTGGCACCCCATTCATGATTACAAGCGCGCCTCGAAATCTGTGCCCTGTCAAACCGTAAAGATAGTTATTATTCACAGTTTGATGTTCGTTAATAATTCTAATCCCACCAGTATTTGGTTTACGGTTCCCCAAAAAATAGTTATTTTCGACCTTAGTATAATGACCATGACGCATTGTTAACGTGCCTTGAGTTTCGTAAAAAACATTGCCATTAAATGTATTTCCGCTCGACTTGTTAGAAATAATTTCATGTTCGCCATTGGTACGATCAAAATAATTATACTGAACCAAAGTGTTTGCATATTCGCGCGAAAAATGGCTTGTCCCTATCCGTAAAGTCTCACCCCCGTTGGCACCTAATACTTGGCGCGGGCCAAAATAATTATATTCAATAACGTGATAATTCTTGCGGCTGGCTTCTGAATTCATTCGTACCGCAAAGGTTACCCCACGGTTACGTTTATTAATAAAAGTATTATGGTCAATACGGTTATGCTTACCATATACTGCGACCCATAAATCCGATAACTGACGTTCAGGGTGACTAAAATTATCAATTACAACATTACTCAACCGTGAATGATTTGCTAAATCATCTAACGAGGTTCTAAACGCAATCACTTCGCCAGTCGGTGTATATCCGTCTTTGAATACCAAACCTTCAACAATAATATATTGGCCGGAAAAGCTTAAATTAGATTGCCCAGAAATAATCACTTTGCCAGCCGTCTCAGCGGTTAATTTAATAGGTTTATCTTGCTGGCCTTGTGCTTTTAATACCAACTCTACGTCACGCCAAACACCATTGGCCATTACGATGGTATCACCCGGCTGGACCTGTTTAACGGCCTGATTAAATTCTTCAATATTTTTTACCAGTTGTGCACTGGTAAATCCCGAAAAACAAAGTAGCAATATAAATGACGCCCACTTTGTTCGGTGTATCGAGAGTAACTTACACATTATAAAGTTCCTTATCTGTAGCAAAATTTAAAGTTGCTCAACGATGGCCATGACGCCATTTACTGAAATTGCCATTGCAAATAGAAGAGCAAATACTAAAATCACATTAAGAGATTTTCCTGCGACCTGCGTTTTCATCAGGGTTTTATTATTAATCACAGATAAAATACCAATGATGACTAAAGGCAATACAAAAACATTAAACACCTGAGATAAAATTTGCCCTTTGATGGGATTAAACCCAAACACAGGTATAGTTAACGCAAGCAAACAAGCGACCCCTGTGATCACCCTAAACTGCACCGATTTAGTATCTAATTTACCCGAGCGATAATCAGCAATTAATAAAGGAGCGATCAATAAACACGGAAATACCGAAGACAAACCCGCAGCCAATGTACCAAAAAAGAACACCGTCAAAGCAGTTTTACCTGCGATAGGCTCGAGCGCATTTACCATATCCAGCACATGAGTAATACGGGTTCCCTCGTGATAGAGCGCGCCGTGTGCGACAGCCATAACAGATGCGCTAATAATAAAAACCAATGCAGCGGCCACAAAAGCATCCCGTTTTTGCTGTTTCTGATGTGCCATGTTCCAGCCTTTACCCTGAATAAATAAAGGCCTGGATAAAAAAGTTGCCGCAGCCATAGTCGTACCAACAAACGCCGCCACCATCATTTTACCCCCCTCAACTTCAGGAATTGATGGCACAAAACCAGTCACAACTTCACTCGGTAACGGATGAACAACAAACAACGAAAAAACAAAAGATAACCCCATGCAGGAAACAAACATAACAAGAATTTTTTCAAACAAGGAGTACTTACCAATTAACATGATCGAGTACATTATGCCGATAACTGTCACCGCAATCGCTAGCACAACCTGGTACTTATATTCTGTAATCGACGGGGCATAAAGGGCTAACATTTCAAAAATTATATTGGAGGATATGCCCAATATCCCCATCAGCGAATTCCATTGGCCAAAAGTCACGCCAACAATAATTAAAAGTGCGATCGGCTTACCAAACTTTAAGTGCTGCTTAAATGCAAAGAGCGCTGTTTTACCCGTCACGATAGCAAAATTACCGTAGGCATATATCAACGCTCCTGAAAATAAACAACTCAAAAACAACACCCATAATAATTGCATACCGTAGGAGCTTCCGGCTACTATCATTGAGGTTACACTACCAGTGCCTATTGTGTAGCCAATCGCAAAAAATGCGGGGCCGAAGCTCATAATTTTTTTCATCATTGACGGCATAATCAAACCTTATTCGAAGTTATTAGGTGTATACAGCGATTACGCCATATACACACCACCATTAATATCCAACGTGGCACCTGTGATAAAACCGTCAAATTCAGAGGCAAAAAAGACAACCGCTCTAGCAACGTCAAAGGGATCCCCCGCTCGCTGCAACGGAATTTCACTGATGGTTTTATTGGCCGACTCGTCAGTTGTATGTGTTGCATGGAAACGCGTACCCAAAATTAACCCTGGAGTGACCGAATTAACGCGGATTTGATGCTCAGCCAATTCAGTTGCCAGTGAACGGCTAAAAGTTAAAACTGCACCTTTAGAGGTCGAATATGCCAGTGAGCCAGCGTGACCACCTTTGCGACCAGCTAAAGAAGATAAATTGACAATAGATGCACCACTATCCGCCTGTTTTAATAATGGCAGCAATGATCGGGTAACCATCATCATTGACGTTAAATTAACCGACATTACTTTTTCCCAAAATGCGTTGGTAACCGATTCCAACGAATGCCTCTCAACCAAATCTCCAGTGTTATTTACCAATACATCCAGTTGACCAAAATGGTCCCGTACTTGCTCGGCAAATTGTTTAACTGAAGACTCATCAGTTAAATCAGCTTGGAGTGGAATAATTTTACCAACGCCTTTTTCTGCAATATCTGCTTGCAAAGACTCAACAGCCGCTTTTGAACTGTAATAATGCACAATAACGTTGGCACCCTGCTCAGCCAACGCAAACGAAATCGCGCCACCAATTCCACTTGCCCCGCCTGTCACTAAAACATTTTTTCCTGCTAATTTACTCATCACATTAGACCTAAAATCAATTATTTACCAAAAAATCAAACATCAATTTAGATTAGTTAAATACGCGTTCAGGGTCGAATACCATCCGCTAAAAAACAACTAAACCGATTTATTTTTATTAAATCTATCACGCAAAATTTACTTGTCAAGGTCAAAAACCAACCAAAAAAGATAAATAAAAAACCAAATATTTACATTTATCGATTTATTTAAACCATAAAAAAGACTAAACAATTATCTCCGGATCATTTTTAAATCATCTAAACGGATTGGGATAAACTTTTTTATTTACATAATTAAAAATAAAAACCAAATGATATGAGCGCACAAGCCGTATAAAATTAATCTTTAAATATCATTAACTTAAACGATAATTTAAAATAATTTCAAAAAAAATACCGTTTATAACTTGATCTAATACAGGTTTTATGTGAATTTAATGTTAAGCATCTTACACAAGTGGGATGCATTCAAACTAAGATAAATCGGTTTATTTAATATATTTTTTTATTTTTCAACTAAACCGGTTTATTCAGATACAAAAGAACACACTCAGGCGGGCACAGCATTGCAGTAACAAGAGCTCACGGGTGTTTGCAAGCTCAGTAACCGGAGATCGAAACAATGAACAACAACTTATCCAAATTAACTATGGCTATCCTCTCTGCTACTTTGGTCGGACTGCCATTCACCACTCAGGCTCAAGAAACCCCATCAGAAGACTTAGAAGTTATCCAAGTTAAAGGTATGGCGGGCAGTATGGCTGAGTCGGCCAGGCAAAAACGGTTTAATACACGCATTGTTGATGCCGTTGTTGCTGAAGACATTGGTAAATTACCAGACAATAATATCGCAGAGGCACTTCAGCGTATTACCGGGGTCTCCATAAGCACGAATTTTGGTGTCGGAGAATCAGTCACTATACGAGGCATTTCACAGAACAGAGTCGAGCTAAACGGTCGCTCGACTTCAGGTAGTGGTCGCGGTGGTATCAGTTTAGAAGACTTTCCGTCGAGCTTCTTAAAAACAGTTGAAGTCATTAAATCGCCCACCCCGGAAATGATTGAAGGTGCGTTAGGCGGTACGATTAACATGAAAACGGTTCGTCCGCTTGAGCTAAACGAACCAACTATCGCTTTTACCCTTGATGGGGAATACGCGGATAAAACTGAAAATTGGGCGCCTCGATTTAATGTCTCAGCAGGCTCAAATTGGGATTTGGGGGATGCTGGTAGTTTTGGTGCATCAGCTGTTTTAGCATACCAAGACCGAGAACTGCGCCGCGACGAATTTTTTAACTTGATCACGCCAACGGAGCTCGATTTTGATGGTGATGGTAACAGTGAGCAAGCGAATACAGCGAGTGGTAACTTTTTAGTCCGCAGCCAAAATACGGTTGAACAAAAAACGGAACAGCGCGAGCGAACTGCTTACGGTATTTCACTGCAATGGGCCCCAAAAAACGCCGAAGGATTTATCTATCTAGATATCAACACCACTGAGCTAGATGGTGGCCAAGAAGCCTACTCAGTGTTAAATGATAGTAAAGATTACTCCGATTTGGTGTTAGCGGACGCCTACGGTGATAGTGAGGGACAGTTACACAATTTTGGCTCTGGCAGTGTGTTTGTACAACCAAAAACCTGGGCTGATTTTACCACCAATGATTCTACGTCAAATGCTTTAGGTGGTGAGTTTTTACTCAATGATAGCGTTAAGTTATCGGGTGAAATTGCCTATACTAAATCAGATGCATTACAGACAAAATCTGAGTTTAACTTACGCCCAATATCCCGAGATCAGTACGAAGCGGATGGCACTATTACCGAGCACCTATTTACTATCACTATGACTCAGGAAGGTGATAAAATCCCTGGTTTAGCATTTTCTGACCCAGATGCTTTATTAGATCCAAACAATCTAGCGATCCGCCAATTTACCCACCAAACTTACCAGACAGATAACGAAGAAACAGCGATTCGTTTAGACGTAGAATATAGCGAACCATTTGGTATTAACTTTATTCGTAACTTTAAAGCAGGTGTTCGAACCACAGATCGAGATTACGAATTAGACCGCTATGACTTGCGTAATAACGGCAGTGAGCTTAAAAACTTGCAAACCAGTGTGTCTTACGATGGTGTGGTACGTCCAACATGGGCTGACGAATTTAATGATACCTATGGTGGTTTTAAGGAAATCAACCACGCTAATTCGTTCGACCAGACAGGCATTTCTGGCAGTAACGCATTAACGCATTATTGGGTTTACGATGGTGCCCTGTTAGCTTACGACATCAATGGTACCTACGAAAAAGTTAAACAAATGCTGGCTGGAAGCAGCCATGAACTAACGGGCAGTTTAGCCGACAACATGGTGCGTAATACCGGCTCGTATGCCAAAATCAATGAAGAAACTAGAGCCATTTATGGACAGTTTGAACTAGACTTTGACGAACTTACCGCTGTCGTTGGTGCAAGGTACGTCACCACAGATCTTGTTTCTAGCACATACGATCAAACCGGCGAGCATGACTACTCTGATTTATTGCCCAGTTTAAACGTGACTTATAATTTATCACAAGAAACCCTGTTACGATTTGCCGCAGCCAAAGTAATGCGTCGGGGTGATTTTAGTGAACTAAGCCCAGCATTAAACGTTGATAACTCCTTAGTGACTGGGTCTCAAGGCTCATACAAACTCGACCCTTACCGTATTACCCAATATGATTTTTCAGCAGAACACTATTTTGGCAATGGTGGTATGGCGTCGGCAGCGATTTTTTACAAAGACGTACAATCCTTTACCGTCAGTAGCAGCTCTTGTATCGCACATCCAAATACAGTGGCCGATCAAAACGTTACCGAGTATGTAAATGTTTGTCTACTGGACAATGCTGGCGTCAGCCAAGATGATGTGAGATATGCAACCGGTAACCAAGACTTGGCCTACGTAGAAGCTCAGCGAGACGCTGGCCTGACAGGTATTGTTATTGATACCGATGTAAATGGCGGTAGTGGTGAAGTCGTTGGTTTAGAACTTGCCTACCAGCAGCAACTTGACTTTATTCCAGGGCTTGGTTTTGCGACCAACTACACCTACGCAGATAGCGAGCAACCAGATGGTAACCCTCTGTTAGATATTTCTAACCATACCTTTAACGGACAAGTTTATTGGGAGCATGAGGGGTTTCAAGTCAGGGTCGCTTATAATTGGCGCGACAAATATTTAGACACGCAAGACGAAAAACGTGTGCGTCCTGTCGGTGCACTGGCAACGGGTATTTACAATCGCACTAATCCAGATGAGGACTATTTTGATCCAACCCTTGGGAATAACTACCGTGATTCTCGCGGCCAGTTTGATGTATCAGCCAGTTATGACGTCGATGAACATTTTACCTTAATTGCCAACGCAGTAAACTTAACTGGCGAGCCAATTCGTCAGGTCACTGAGCTAAATAGCATCTGGCTTTACAGTGAATCAGATCGCCGCATTACATTAGGCGTTCGAGCCAAGTTTTAACCTGTTTTAGCAGAAACCAGACGTTAAATTAGTTTCTTGTCCCCGTTACTAGTTAGGTTTCTGCTCTTTTATTCTGCTTGACCCTATTTTGATTTGGGTCGATTAAACAACCAAAATAATGGAGCTATAATATGATTCGTGCTAAACAAAGCGCTTTAGTGTGTTTGACGAGTGCTTGTGGGCTCATATTAAGCGCCTGTGGTGATTCACAACCAAAATCACCACAGGTAAACAATGAGCCAGATTCAGTACTTACTCCCGGCCAAGTGTTTGATCTGAGTAAATGGAATTTAACGATACCGTTAGATCTCGATAATAGCGGCAATGCCGATACGATTAGCTCAGCTGATTTAGCTAACTACCAAATTGCTGATTTTTTTTATCTTGATAAAAACCAACATATGGTTTTTGCTGCGCCCAATAAAGCGATAACCACGCCAAACTCTACCAATACAAGAAGTGAACTAAGACAAGTATTTGATGAAGACACCGACGATAAAGTTGGCACACGTAATCCAAAAAGTTATTTTGCCTTAGCATCCAACCCAGAGGCCGAAAAATTTGCATCGATTGGCGCACGTATGCAAGCAACATTAAAAGTTAATCATGTTTCGGTTAACGCCAAGTATGGTGACAAACCACCCGCTTATTCGGTTGTTGTCGGACAAATTCATGCCGGAAAGTTAGACGAACTGCGGGATCTGGAATCTGGTTTTGGATGGGGCAATGAACCATTAAAAATCTATTATAAAAAATACCCACATCATGCCACTGGTTCAGTATTTTGGAATTACGAACGCAATTTAACCAAAGATGATCCAAACCGGATAGACATCGCATATCCAGTATGGGGAGATGGCTGGAACAGTGATGCTGATCCCGGCAAAACGGGTATCGCTCTAGGTGAAACATTTAGTTACACAGTGAATGTCTCTGGAGATATAATGTACTTAGAGTTTTCTTCTGCTAATCATGCAACGGTGAAACACCAGATAAACTTAGCCAATAATCTAGATGCAAATGGCCAAATTGATGAGTATGATCAAAAAGATGGTTACCGAAAGGACTGGCTATTTTTTAAAGCCGGTGCGTATAATCAATGTAGTTCCAAAGATGCCCCATCATTTCGCTACCCAGCTTGTCCGGGTACTGGCGATTGGCAAACAGATAAAGCAGATGGCAATTATACAAGCGTAACCTTCTCGCGTTTAGAATTAACTGCGCCCGTCGCTATGAATAAATAAACCGCCAGAACCAAAAAACCAACTTCAGGCATCTTAATTGATGCCTGCAAGCAAGGTGATGATGTAAATGACTAAAAAAGTACGACTTATTGATGTAGCAACAAAAGCAGGTGTTTCTAAAAGCACAGCCTCTCAATTTTTAAATGGGCGCTTTGACTTTATGTCATTAGAAACCCGTTTAAGAATACAAAAAACCATTCAAGAACTAAATTATGTTCCGAACAACTTTGCACGCAGCTTAAAAACGAATAAGACCCGCATTTTGGGGGTGATCGTACGGGATATCTCTAGCAATTATACCGGTCAAGCGATCCGCGGAATGGATGATTATTGTAAAAATCATGGTTATGATTTAATCATTTACAATACCGACTTTGACCCAAAAACTGAAGAAAGTGCGATTAAAGCCCTTTGCCGGCTCAATGTAGACGGTATTATTATCGCCTCTTGCGGTAGCAACGCCCAATTTATCGAAGAAACCTCACGCAACACAGTACCTGTGATCCAATTTCAATTAGAGCACGAAGATTGTGATACCAGTGTCGTTGTAGCTGATTACAAAAGAGCATCTTTTAACGCCACCAAATACTTAATTGAGCTGGGTCATAAAGATATTTGTTTTGTTACTCAACCATTTGAAACCGTTAACTCTCGCCGAGAAAAATACCTTGGTTTTGTTGACGCCCACAAAAAATTATCGGTTCCGATGAGAGAAGATTTAATAATTTATTGGGATCGTAAAAGTGGCTTGCAGACAAACCCACTCGATTTACTGGATACTGAGCAACCAGCTACGGCATTTTTCACCCAGCAAACCGCTATTACCATGGATATATTAAAGTTGTTTAATAAAGCAAATGTTCAACTGCCAGAACATGCCTCTTTATTAGGTTTTGAAGATATTCCTAATGCTGAGTTTTTTACCGTCCCCATCAGCGTAATTAAGCAACAACCCTATGAAATCGGCGAGCAGGCAGCCCGGTTATTAATTACCAAACTTGACCATCCTAAATCCTTTAATACACGTATTCAGATCCCCTGTGAGTTAGTCCTTAGAGATTCATGTGGTCGCCCTAAAATAAAACTTTAGGGCTCAAGTTTGTTATTTTATCTGCTCTAAAACCGTCTGCATGGTTTGCATTACTTCGCGGGTAAATGCATGCGTCACTAAACTACTTTGTATTTTGCCTTCTCTGATGCAGCGTTCGGCTTCTTCAATCTCATATTCAAACCCATTAATGGCAAAGGGGCACTGAACCTCAAGACTATGGTTTGGTGTGACTAAACGAACTTGTTGCGATTCCCAAAAACCGCCTTGAATCTCGATATGGCCGTTTTCACCAAACAGGTAAAGCACATTATCCGTGCTCAATTGGATGGTACAGGTATATTGTGCGATACGGCCCCCGCTAAAGCCTAAATTGGCACACACCATTTCTTCAACACCAGTTTCGCCAATATGCCCCATCGCCTGTATGCTATGCGGCGCTTCACCCATAAACCAGTGGGCAGTTGCTACATTATAAACGCCCATATCCAATTGAGTACCACCTGCTAGTTCTGGCCGATATAATCTATGTTCGGGTTTATTAGGTGCGGTAAAACCAAAGGTTGAGCGGATCAACTTAATCTCACCAATAATGCCCTCATCTAACCACAACTTTACTTGCTGATAAGCCGGTAAAAATACCGACCATAAAGCTTCCATTAAAAAAAGGCCTTTTTCAGTCGCCAGTTGTTGCATCTGCTCAACTTCCGCTAAATTGACCCCGAGTGGTTTTTCGCATAAAACGTGCTTCCCGGCATTCAAACTCGCTAAAACCTGATGAACATGAAAATTATGTGTTGTCGCTATGTATATAGCATCCACATCTGGGTGTTGATAAACTTGTTGATAGTCATCATAAAAATCTTCAGCACCGTATAGGCGGGCAAAGTTTTCGGCTTTTACCATACTGCGACTCGCCACTGCAACAATACGACCAAGTTCTTGTCCTTGTAGAGCTTGTGCAAATCTGTGTGCAATGACACCTGGGCCAATGACTGCCCAGCGGATATCTGACATAGAGACTCCCTATAGCTTTTATGGGTACTTTTTAAAACGCTGACGGTTCAATAATAAGACGAATATCAATAAAATGAAACTCATGGCGGTTACTATCCGGTCGCCATAGGCTCGATAGAATGTGGCTCTGTGTTTTATTTGAAGTTGATAGCGCAAAACTGTTTCGATAAATTGCTCTGCTTTTTTAACAACGTTTCCCTGCTCATCAATCACAGCAGTGATACCCGTATTAGTACTTCGAATAACTGGGATGCCTAACTCAAGCGCGCGCATTCGGGCAATCTCTAAATGCTGATGAGGCCCTTTGGAGCGCCCAAACCAAGCATCATTGCTCAAGGTTAAAATAAAATCTGTTTGCTCTGTTAAATTGTCTCTAACCTGGCGACTAAAGAGTATTTCATAACATAAAGCAGGCGTCATAAAATAACCATTCGCCAACAATGGTGGCTGTTTATAATCCCCGCGGTCAAACGACGAAAAAGGCAAATCAAAAATCGGCGCCAAATTTCGTAACAGATCCTCAAACGGCACAAATTCACCAATCGGCAGCAAATGGTGTTTATTGAACCGATTGGCATGCCCATGGCTATACTGACCGCCCGTTTGCTCCGGTGAAACTTGCCCAAGTACAATAATGCTGTTAAAAAATTCACCGCTCAACGGACGGTAATCTATGATCCCTGTGACCAATGCCGTGTTGTTGTAGGCAGCGGCTTGATCAATATTAATTAAATAGTCTTGGGCATTGGGCTCAATAGAAGGCACAGCAGCTTCGGGCCAAATAACAATGTCAGATTCATTATAATAAGGTCGGCTCATATCCTGATATTTAAGCATGGTCGGCCATAGGTATTCAGGTTGCCAACGATTTTCCTGCGCAACATTGCCTTGCACTAAAGTCAAATTAACGGGCGCTTTATCAATCGACTGTGTTTGGGGTGGTGGCAATAAAAAGACAGGTAGTGCTATCATCAATAGTCCTGCCAATATTTGCCAGCGCGCTTTGCTGATCCCCGCGGCAATTGCACAACTGGCTAAAACCATTAAAAAAGTCACCCCAGTTTCGCCGAAGTAGACAAATAAATTTGCAAATGGACTGTCAATCTGACTGTAGCCCGGTGATAGCCAACTAAACCCAGTTAACACATGGCTCCGCAAATACTCTGCGCCTGCCCAAAATGGCGCAATTAAATAAATACTATGATTAAGGTATCGGCTGGCTTTTTTGGCAAGCCAAACGGGTAAAACAAAATATATCGACAAATAAGCTGCCAATATCCCTATCATAACGACAGAGCCAATTAACGGAACACCGCCGTGTTCAGATAAGCTGACATGAATCCAAGACAACCCAATGCCAAACCAGCCAAGAGAAAACGAGAATAGATAAGCGGCTGCTGTTTTAGCTGGCTGCTGCCAAGCAAAATAAATAATCAGCGGCAGTGCAAACCAAACCAGCGCGTAATAAGAAAACGGTGCGAATGCCAAAGTTGCTGTACCACCAGCTGCAAATAACCCAGATGGTACTGCTAAGGCATAACCTGATTTCAACTGATATCGTCCTTGTCGTCTTGTTGGTTTTTAGGCAAAGTGACCTGTAATTGGATAAGTCGGCGTCCATCACAACTGGCGACTTTAAATGAAAAGCCGTCGATTTCAATTGATTCGCCTTTATTCGGAACATGACCAAATGCTTGGATCACCATACCGCCAACGGTATCTATATCTTGTGATTGCCATTTGGTTTTAAAATAATCGTTAAACTCTTCAATTTCGGTCAACGCATTTACGCTATACACATACCGGGTGATTTTACGGATATCTTCAGGCTCAACGGCATCATGTTCGTCTTCAATTTCACCAACGATAAGTTCTAGAATATCTTCGATGGTAACTAAACCAGAAACACTGCCAAATTCATCAATGACAATTGCCATATGATATCTTTCTTTGCGAAAGTCTTTTAACAAAATATCTAGGCGTTTACTTTCGGGCACAACAACCGCTGGTCTTAACAACTCTTCAAAGCTGAAATTTTCAAACCCGTTGTGATAAACAAATGCCAATAAGTCCTTAGCAAGTAAGATCCCTTCTACATGATCTTTATCATCACAGATCACCGGAAAACGGCTATGTGCGGATTCGATCATTATGGGTAAAAATTCTTCAACTAATTGTGACTTTTCGATCGTCACCATATGCGATCTTGGGATCATTACATCACGTACGCGCATTTCGGCAATATCCATTACCCCCTCGATCATGTCTTTAGTGTCTATATCGATCAAGGCGCGTTCAGCGGCTTCTTCAAATACTTCCTGTAAATCTTCTCTGCTTTTCGGCTCCCCGGCAAACATCTGGCCAATTCGATCAAGCCATGATTTATTTTGAGAGCCGTTTGTAGAGTGAGGGTTGTCTTCGCTCATTGCGTTAAAATCTCTTTGCTTTGGGATAGATAGTTTTAATCAATATGGTAGGGGTCGTCAAACCCTAATTGTGTTAAAATTTTAATTTCGAGGTTTTCCATTACCTGCGCGTCTTCTGCTTCAATATGATCATAACCCAGCAAATGTAAACATCCGTGCACGACCATGTGTGCCCAATGAGCTTTTGCCGTTTTATTTTGTGCAGCCGCTTCTGTAAAAACAACCTCTGCACAGATCACAAGATCACCGACAAACGGCAACTTAATAGTTAAACCGGGTGGGGACTGGAACGGAAACGACAATACATTGGTCGCTTTGTTTTTACCTCGGTAGGCATGATTGAGTTGCTGGCTTTCGTTTGCATCTACAATGCGAATGCTTAACTCACTGTGGCCCTGTTCGGCCAGCGCTCGGCTGGCCCATAACCTAAATTCTTCTTCGCTGGGTAATTGATCAGTTTGAGTTGCAATTTGCAAGTCTAAGTCGACCCCAGCGGGAGGTTGCTCTGGCATGATTAGAGTTCTTTCGTTTTTTGTTGTTCAGCACGCTGCTGAGTTTCATCCCAACGCTCATAAGCATCAACCACTCGTTGCACAACCGGATGACGGACCACATCGTGAGAGCGGAAAAAGTTAAAACTAATGTCTTCAACATCTTTTAAAACTTCCACCGCGTGACGCAAACCAGATTTTTGCCCTTTCGGCAAATCAATTTGAGTAATATCCCCAGTGATCACAGCTTTAGAGTTAAAACCTATACGTGTTAAAAACATTTTCATCTGCTCTATAGTGGTATTTTGGCTTTCATCCAAAATCACAAACGCATCATTTAGAGTGCGTCCACGCATGTAGGCTAATGGCGCTATTTCAATTACGCTACGCTCAATTAAACGCTCTACCTTTTCGAATCCTAACATCTCAAACAAAGCGTCGTACAGCGGGCGTAAATAAGGATCAACCTTTTGGCTTAAATCCCCTGGTAAAAAGCCCAGCTTTTCTCCTGCTTCAACCGCCGGTCGTGTTAACAAGATGCGGCGTACCTCTTGACGTTCAAGTGCATCTACGGCACATGCGACCGCTAAATAGGTTTTACCTGTACCTGCTGGCCCAACACCAAAACAAATGTCGTTGGTTAATACGTTATGCACATATTTACTTTGGTTTGGATTACGCGGTTTGATCACACCGCGTTTGGTTTTTATAAAAGCTTCTTTGCCTAAGTCTTCGTTATCCGCGGTTTGGTCCAATACTTTTAGCTCTTGGATAGCCAAATGCACCTGTTCCGAATCCAGTTCACTGGCTTTGCCTTTAACTATTTGTGTTTCCACATAAAGTTTTTTCAAAAGCTCAGCAACCGGTAAAATAACCGTTTGTTTTCCAGTAATTTTAAACTCGTTGTCCCGGTAACTGATCTCAACCCCTAAACGGCGTTCAATCTGCTTCAGGTTGTCATCAAATGGACCACACAGATTTGCTAATCGAAAGCGGTCTGCCGGTTCGAGAAATATTTCTATCGACTCGGTTTGGTTACTCAAAAAAACCTTCCTTATATTTGTTACTGGGGAACAAATACCCCAACACCACTCTCATCAGGTTGATTTTCCTGACGGCGCGATAAAATTTCACTTGGTGCAGTCGCCACACGCAGATCCATCTCTGATTCTACCCGTAACAACTCACCCCGTAGCGAGTTTGCCATGACATCAATAATTTTAACATCAACAAATTGGCCAATTACAGTATGAGGCCCTTCAAAATTAACAACTCTGTTGTTTTCAGTACGGCCGCAAAGCTCCATTGGATTTTTCTTTGACGGCCCTTCAACTAAAATTCTTTGTTCCGTATGCAACATATTTCGCGCTATCTGCATACTTTGCTGATTGATTCTTTGCTGCAACAAATGCAAGCGCTGCTTTTTTTCAGCTTCCGGCACATCATCTGGAATATCAGCTGCTGGCGTGCCTGGCCTCGCACTATAAATAAAACTGAAACTCATATCAAAACCGACTTGGGCGATTAAGTCCATGGTCGCTTCAAAGTCTTCGTTGCTTTCACCCGGAAAACCAATAATAAAATCTGACGACATGCTTAAATTAGGTCGCACTTTTTTAAGTTTTCTAATTTTAGATTTATACTCAATCGCAGTATGGCCACGCTTCATTTGTGTCAGAATTCGATCTGATCCTGACTGAACCGGCAAGTGCAAGTGATCAACCAACTCAGGCGTGTCTCGATATGCTTCAATAATATCATCAGTAAACTCAACTGGGTGTGAGGTGGTATAACGAATCCGGTCAATACCATCAATGGCTGCGACTAATTTAAGCAATTCAGAAAAATGACACACACCACCATCAAATGTTTCGCCACGATAAGCGTTGACATTTTGCCCAAGCAAGTTAACTTCCCGTACGCCCTGCTCAGCCAATTGTGCAATTTCGTACAACACATCATCTAATGGGCGAGATACCTCTTCACCCCGCGTATATGGCACCACACAAAAAGTACAGTACTTAGAACAGCCTTCCATGATCGAAACAAATGCAGTTGGACCTTCAGCACGAGGTTCAGGCAAACGATCAAACTTTTCTATTTCGGGAAAGCTAACATCCACAACAGAAGACTCACCTTTTTGCACCTGATTAATCATTTCAGGCAAGCGGTGCAAAGTTTGGGGACCAAAAACAATATCCACAAAAGGCGCACGCTGACGAATTGCTTTACCTTCTTGAGAAGCTACACAGCCGCCCACACCAATAACCAACTCGGGTTTATGCTGTTTAAGTTCTTTCCAGCGCCCCAATTGGTGAAATACTTTTTCTTGGGCTTTTTCACGAATAGAACAAGTGTTTAACAGGATCACATCAGCATCTTCGGCTTCGTCAGCCAGTGAAAAACCATGAGTTGAATCCAGCAGATCCGCCATCTTTTGCGAATCGTACTCATTCATCTGACAACCCCAAGTTTTGATATAAAGCTTTTTACCCATGTTTTTAACGCCCAAAATTTAACCAAATGGAAAAAATGACCGCGTATTGTACTGATTTTAGCCGCGCTTCACCATAGCAAAAGCCAGATAAATTCTAAATTCCACATATCTGTAAAAAGAGATACAATAACTCTTTGTTTAGTAGCTAGATTAGAGGTGTCCAATATGAGTCGGCAAAAATTTGAAACCGAAAGTGTGATTAAAGCGGCTGCAGATATTTTTTGGCAGAATGGTTTTAATGGGACATCTATGCAACAGCTGGTCACAGCCACAGGCTTAAAACCAGGCAGCATTTATTTGGCATTTGGCAACAAAGAAGGGTTATTTAACGCCACTGTCGAAAATTATGCGCAGGCTTCGCTGGATATGATCAAACAAACCTTTGCAGAGCACGAACAAAGCAATGCTGCTGTGGTCTCATTTTTTGAAAAAGTTATTCAAGAATCACAACAAACAGCGTACAAATGCTGTTATCTATTAAATTCAACACTTGAGCTATCGCATCAAAATCCAGCGTTGCATACAAAGGTTGCAGCCCATTTGCAGCGTATCGAAGCACTATTTACCCGTTTATTAGAAAAAGATAATGCGCCAGCAGAAGCACACGGTAAAGCAAAAGCCATCATGATGGCTTTATTAGGGTTACGCGCATACAGTTACCTGTCGCCATCACCAGCTGAGCTTCGCCAGACACTCAAACAGCTATTACCCTGGTTAGTTTGGCCACAGCATTAAAAATGTAAGTGGCCCAGTTTATTTGTAAAAATAATCTTTAATGGTTACGTCTAACCGAAATCCAAGCAAGTGCGGCTAAAGCTTCTTTATAAGGACCATCAGCTAACACATCGAGCGCATCTACCGCCATTTGAGCATGTTGCTCAGCTTTTTGGCGGGTATAAGCCAGCGAGCGGTTACCTCGAATAATCGCTTGCACTTGATTTAAATGCTGTAACCCATCACCCTCTTTAATGACTTGTTCTAGCAGCGCTTTTTCTTCAGGTGTACCATGTGCTAACGCATGGATCAGAGGTAAAGTAGGTTTACCTTCCGCTAAATCATCGCCAATATTTTTACCTAATTCGTCGGCATCTCCGGCATAATCTAACCAATCGTCCATTAATTGAAATGCCGTGCCTAAATAACGGCCATAATCAGCCATTGCTTGCTCTACTTTGGCTTCTTCTTTATTTAAAACCGCGGCCAACTGGGTGGCTGCTTCGAATAACTTTGCCGTTTTACAATAAATCACATCCATATAGTTTTTTTCTGAAGTTTCTGGATCATTGCAGTTCATTAACTGCATCACTTCACCTTCAGCAATTACATTGGTTGCATTTGACAAAATTTGCATCACTCGCATTTGGTCTAAAGAAACCATCATCTGAAATGAACGAGTGTACAAAAAATCGCCAACCAACACAGACGCCGAGTTGCCAAACAAAGCATTGGCAGTGTCGCGTCCACGCCTTTTATCTGATTCATCCACTACATCATCATGCAATAAAGTGGCTGTGTGGATAAATTCAATTATTGCAGCGAGTGTTAAAGAAGGTTCGATATCTCCTTTTAAAGCACGAGTGGCTAACAAAGTAATAAGCGGGCGGATACGTTTACCACCACTATTAACAATGTAAAAGCCGAGTTGCTGAATCAATGAAACATCACTTTCTAACTGCTGTGCGATGACTTGATTAACGGCCAGCATATCCTGACTCGTTAGTGTCTTGATTTCTTCGAGCTGCATCTACTGTATATAAAATTTATTGGCTGATTAAATAGAGCGCACAGTGTACACAATTTTGTGAAAAAATACCCAAAATCATCGACTAAATTTAATTGCGATACCCGAAAGCATAAAAAAGAGGGTTTTGGTGTAAATTTAACCTTGCGATTAAAGCAAGCTTGTCGTAGAATTCGCGCCCTGTTTTGAAGATAAGTACGTTTGCTTAGTCAAACGTGAAAAGATAAGAGAGCGGAGTATATTATGTACGCGGTTTTCCAAAGTGGTGGTAAACAACACCGTGTAACTGAAGGCCAGACCGTTCGCCTTGAGAAATTAGAGCTTGAAGCTGGTGCTTCTTTAGAGTTCGATAACGTTTTGTTAGTTTCAAACGGCGAAGATATTAAAATTGGCGCACCTTATGTTGAGGGCGGCAAGGTTACGGCTGAAGTAGTCGGCCATGGTCGTGGTGACAAAGTTAAAATTGTTAAGTTTAGACGACGTAAGCATTCTCGCAAACAAGCGGGTCACCGTCAGTGGTACACTGAAGTAAAAATCACTGGCATTAATGCTTAATAGAGGAGACTGAATCAATGGCACACAAGAAGGCAGCAGGTAGTACCCGAAACGGTCGCGACTCAGAAAGTAAACGCCTTGGCGTTAAGCGCTACGGTGGCGAATCTGTATTAGCGGGCAATATTCTTGTTCGTCAGCGCGGAACTCGTTTCCACGCAGGTGACAATGTAGGTGTTGGTCGTGACCACACTTTATTTGCTTTATCTGACGGTAAAGTAAAATTTGAAGTGAAAGGTAAAAACAACCGTAAGTTTATTAGCATCGACGCTGCTTAATAAACCCTGCAAAAATGTTTTTATAAAAACCCCGCTTAGGCGGGGTTTTTTGTTTTTAATTTTTAAAAGATATATCCTAATAACCTATTCGACAATCACGCCAGAGGTAAACCATGAATTTTGTTGATGAAGTAAAAATCAAAGTCGACGCAGGTGACGGCGGTAATGGCTGCGTAAGTTTTCGCCGTGAAAAATACGTCCCCAATGGTGGTCCTGATGGTGGCGATGGGGGCGATGGGGGTGACGTTTATCTGATTGCAGATGAAGGTTTAAACACCCTGATAGATTATCGCTTTGAACGTTTTCATGCTGCTGAACGAGGCGAAAACGGCAAAAGTAAAAATTGTACTGGTCGCCGTGGGCAAGACAAATATTTAAAAGTGCCAGTGGGTACCCGAGCAACAGATGCCGACACCGGTGAAGTTTTAGGTGAAGTGCTGAAACATGAACAAACACTTATGGTGGCCAAAGGTGGTTTTCATGGGCTTGGCAATACTCGATTTAAAAGTAGTGTAAACCGAGCACCTCGGCAAAAAACTGACGGTACCCCAGGTGAAGTACGTGAATTAAATTTAGAATTAATGTTATTAGCCGATGTCGGTTTATTGGGCATGCCAAATGCCGGAAAATCCACCTTCATTAGTGCGGTTTCTGCCGCTAAACCCAAAATAGCCAACTACCCTTTTACCACCTTAGTCCCTAACTTAGGTGTTGTTCGTCAAGGCGCAGGCAATAGCTTTGTTGTTGCTGATATTCCAGGGTTAATAGAAGGTGCTGCAGAAGGGGCCGGTTTAGGTATCCGCTTTTTAAAACATCTAGAACGCTGTCGGGTATTATTACATGTTATTGATATTGAGCCGTTCGACGGTTCAGATCCGATTGAAGATGCGTTTACTATTTTATCTGAATTAGAAAAATATAGCCCAGAGTTAGCGCAAAAGCCTCGCTGGTTAGTCTTTAATAAAATTGACCTTATGTTAGAAGACGAAGCCGAAGAAAAAATGCAAAACATCATAGATGCACTCGACTGGCAAGGTCCTATCCATGCAATTTCGGCGGCTGAACGACTAAACTTAGATGATTTGGTGAATGAACTTGGCGAATGGTTGCTGGCCAACCCTAAACCTGATTTATCCGAAGAAGCCTCATTAGAACAAGTTGAATTTAAGTGGCAATCGTACCACGAGAGTGTACTTGAAGATGACAGCGAAGATTGGGATGATGATGATTGGGACGATGACGATGATGATGATGGTCCAGAAATTATTTATCAAAAATAGGTGGTTATGAAAATATCTATGATAGCAGCAATGACGCCTGCCGGCGTCATTGGCGGTGATAATAAACTGCTTTGGCATTTGCCAGCTGATTTACAGCACTTTAAACGCCTGACATTAGCAAAACCTATTATTATGGGGCGTAAAACGTTTGAATCTATTGGTCGTCCACTGCCTGGGCGTTTAAATATTGTTTTAAGTCGGCACCAAGGTGTTGTTCATCCTGACGTTAAAATGGCAAGTTCAGCGAATGAAGCTTTATCATTAGCTAAACAAACAACAAACGATGAAGTTATGATTATTGGTGGTGGTCATATCTACCAAACGTTTTTAGCCGACGCCGATACTTTATTTATTACGGAAGTCGATACTGACGTGAGCGGTGATACTTATTTCCCCACGATCGATGAACAGCACTGGCAATTGATCGATCAAAAAATTGGTCAAACTGATGAAAAAAATTCTCTAAAGCATGTTTTTAAAACCTATCAACGAAAACCAAAAGGCGCTTAATGCGCCTTTTTTTAACGATCACCCTATCCGCGTGTGAGATATATCTCACAAACTCAATAAGATTTTTGCGTTATCTTTTTTGAAGAAAATCACATTTTTTTTCTTATCTTTATGATCTAATTGGATATATTCTCAGTAAAAAACTGTGACAAAAAAATGACAAAAAATTATTTCAAACTCGTTGGTTTAATAACACAGTGAGATTGAATATCATTTACTCGTTGCTTAGGAACAAGGAAAGCACCCACATTCAGAGCGACATGGAAAAGAAACCATTCAAGGATTAAGGAAAAGGGTAAGGAAAACAGGAGTGAAACATCAGGATGATGTAATAAGGACATTTAGGGTAAAGGTAAGGACTTATAAGCTGGGATGCTGAAGGAAATTAGGATTATGGATTAAGGACAGCGACAAGAGAGGAACTCTCGCAGGAGCAATCAGGAAGAATTGGAATAAAAGGAATGCTGAGGACGGCGTAATAGGAAACCAGGAATACGGATTAGGGACAGCGACAAGAGAGGAACTCTCGCAGGAGCAATCAGGAAGAATTGGAATAAAAGGAATGCTGAGGACGGCGTAATAGGAAACCAGGAATACGGATTAGGGACAGCGACAAGAGAGGAACTCTCGCAGGAGCAATCAGGAAGAATTGGAATAAAAGGAATGCTGAGGACGGCGTAATAGGAAACTAGGAGTACGGATTAGGGACAGTGATAAGAGAGGAACTCTCGCAGGAGCAGTCAGGGAGAATTGGAATAAAAGGAATGCTGAGGACGGCGTAATAGGAAACTAGGAGTACGGATTAGGGACAGTGATTAGAGAGGAACTCTCGCAGGAGCAGTCAGGGAGATATGGATAGGGAGCGCATAGGATTGTAATATTGGACACAGGGTGGATCCCCAGCAGGAGCGCAAAATAGAACTATTAGATTAAGGAATCTTTTGTACTAAGGGACATGCGAGTGACATGGCAGGTCATCATCGGGATAAGATGATTCAGATTTATCGGGCGGCTTTATGCCGCCTTTTTTTATCGTGAAATTATTACTGTATTGTCATAATTTTCGGCTTTTCAAATGCTATAATCTTTTTATTTTGTAATCTAATTATGCAATTAAGCCGCGCCATCCGCGACAATCTAAAATTTTTAGTGATTGAAGTAAATGCCCAACTAAGTCACCTGCACACCTACTTAGATACTCGGGTAGAAACAATTGCACAACGGATCTTAAGTCGTAGCGGCTATTCCTATAATTTAATGTTGCGCATTCATAATGCAGCGACCCGCCAAATGAGTCCCGCTGATCCACAAATTACATTACAAATGAATGCCGTTTCTAGCATAGCCAGCGAACTAGAAAGGATCACCCAACTGGCTCGTGAATGTATTCAGCAAACGAGTTATATCGAATCTGAAAAATCAATTAATTTCTCTATCTACTTACCAATGATCGAAAAGATCATGAAAAGTACTCAAGTAATTGAAACTTCACTGTTTAATACCAACACAGAAAAAGCACTCAAGCTTGCAAAGACCGAACGTAAACTTGATAAATCTTATCAAAAGATTTTTACAAAAAGCATCAAGTCACTGAAAAAAAAGAAAAACATCCAAGATAAAGTGACAGGCCTATTCATTGCACACTACTTAGAGCAAATGGGCGATTGTTTATTAAATATCAGTGAAGCGATCATCTCAAGTAACATTGGCCAACCAATGGATCTTAACCGCTTTCAATCACTTAAAGAAACTTTACAAAGCTGGTCAAGCGAACAAAGCTTAGGACAGGTCGAAGTCTCTCAAATAGCAGAAACACGCTCAGGTAGCAGCATTTCTAGCGTCCGCTACCAAGACAAAAAAAACAACCAGCAACAAGCGATTTTTAAAGATGGTGAACTCAGTAAATTAAACGAAGAATTTGAAGGCGTAGAACGCTGGCATAAAACCTACCCAGGGATAGCACCACAAATTTTAACGTATCAAAAGTCAGGCGATAATGCTGCCCTGTTAATAGAGCACTTACCAGGGATAACCTTTGAACAAATTGTATTAAATGCACCAAAATCTCAAATGAACCGCTCTATTGAGCAACTTGCAAAAACACTCGCCGACATTTATAAAACAACCCGTCAAGAAAATACCATTACCGCAGGTTTTATTAGCCAGACGCGAAAACGGTTGCCAGATGTTTATGCGATTCATCCAGAGTTTCGCCAAAGCAGTGTGAACATTGGCGGCTTAAACCAGCCCAGTTTAGAAACCTTATTGATAGCCGCAGAAACAATCGAAACTGACTACCCTGCCCCCTTTTCGGTATTTATTCATGGTGATTTTAACCTCGACAATATTATTTATAACCCTGCGGTAAACCAAATCAGATTAATAGACTTACACCGCTCCTGTTATTCAGATTATGTGCAAGACATTAGTGTATTTATGGTTTCAAACTACCGCCTTCAGGTGTTAGATAAAAAAACACGCACTCGAATTCAAAATCAAGTACTGAATTTTTATAAGCAGATCCGTACAGTTGCTAAAGAACAAAAAGATACTACCTTCGAAATACGCCTCGCCCTAGGGTTGGCCCGTTCTTTTGTCACTTCGACCCGATTTATTATGGATAAAACGATGGCCCGCAACATGTTTTTGCGCGCCCAGTTTATTTTGGCCCAATTGGTCAAATACCAACATAAAGACTTATCAACCTTTAAACTGCCCATTGAGGAACTTTTTTGTGGTTAATTTAAAAATTGCCGTGATCGGTTTACCCGGAAAATGGTCTAGCGAAAAGCTAGCCGATGCAATCGAAGAAAAAACAGGCTTTCGACTGCTAATAGACATGGCCGATATCCGGTTCGACAGCGATACTCAATCACTTTGGCACCAAGAACAAAACCTCGCCGAGCTTGATGCTGTGATGGTAAAAAAAATAAGCCCAGAATATAACCCTCAAGTAATTGATCGTTTAGAGTTACTGCGTATTTTAGAAGTGCAAGGCGTCCGCGTATTTAGTCCTGCCGATAGCATCATTGGCCTAATAAACCGATTAAGCTGCACTATAACCTTATGTAAACAACAAATTCCTATGCCACCGACTCAGGTGACCGAATCTGTTGAGCAAGCAATAAAAATAGTAAAAGAATACCAAGAAGCTGTATTTAAACCGCTATTTTCGAGTAAAGCTCGCGGCATGTTCGTAGCCAAAGCCAGCACACCAGAAGCTGAGTTAAGAGCACAAATTAGTGAATTTAACGCAGAACATCGCAGTATGTATATCCAGAAAAAACTCGCCCTACCAGGGAAAGATTTAGGTTTAGTGTTTTTAGGCGGCGAATACCTTGGTACTTATGCCAGAGTGTCAGGTTCGGATACTTGGAATACAACCATTAATAGCGGTGGTAAATATGCCAGCTATCAACCAAGCGAAAAAATCATCGATATTGCCCAGCGTGCGCAAGCCGCATTTAATATGGACTTTACGACAGTTGATGTTGCCGAATCTGAACTTGGACCCGTGGTATTCGAAGTATCTGCATTTGGTGGCTTTAGAGGTGCACTAGAAGGCGCTGGCATAGATGCCGCCAGCCTGTACGTTGATTACGTTTTAAAAGAATTAAGGTCTGCGCAATGAACATAAAGCCAAATCAAATGCAATCAAAAAACATTAGCGAACAAATTAAAAACCACTTTAAACATCAGCAATGGTTTGAAACTGATTTTCAATTTTTAATGCTGCCAGTACGAATAATAAGCAATAATACTGTAGTGCTGCAAAGCTTAAAAAAGTACTTTAGCGAATATATATCGCCACGTGCCGACACACCGGTCACCCAGATTTATGTTTTTGAAGAAGAAGATAGTACTCCCCTACCTTACGATTGGCAGGATTGGGCACGCGAACCAGGAAAAACAGGGCGCAAAGATGCGTTTGTAGAATGCGAGCAAGGTCGAGTGATTTTAAAAGTGCGCACAGGAATGCAGTTTTTGCAAAGTCAGCAACACAAAATTGCATGGGGAGCGGTCGCCAACAATTTAAACCAAGTGATTAACTTTATAAATAACCAGTATATGAATCATTTACAAGCCGAAGATTGGTTAATCAGCCACGCCTCTGCTTGTTTACTGAATCAGCAGGCACTGGCGTTTGCAGGTTATTCAGGTGGCGGTAAATCCACCATAATGCTGCATTTAATGAATCAATACGGTGCTAAATTTATTAGTAACGACAGGCTTTTTATCAGTCCAGGTCAATCCGCCGTTAAAGTTGCTGGTATCCCTAAATTGCCAAGAGTGAATCCCGGTACTCTAATGAATAACCCAGCGCTGAGCAAAATGCTGGACACAGAGCAGCTAAATAAATATGCTGAGCTAGCAGAAACAGACTTATGGCAGCTAGAAGAAAAACACGATGTAAACATAAAAAATGTGTTTGGTGATAACAAAGTCGTATTGGAAGGCCCATTGGGTGCTTTATATATTTTAAATTGGTCGCATAAGAGCAAACAAGCAACACAAATAAATGCAATCAGTTTGCATCAAAAACCACACTTATTAAAAGCCGTAATGAAGAGTCCGGGTCCCTTTTATCAGGACAATTTGGGCGACTTTATTGACGATACGTTTACCCCGCAAGCAGAGGACTACCTTGCTCGGTTAGCAAATACCAAGGTGTATGAAGTAACAGGTAAAGCCGATTTTCAAGTGCTCAGTCGTTTCTGTGCACAGGAACTTTAACTGATGAGGTAGCCGCGATGCCAAAAAAATTAATTCTAATCTGCGAAGGCAAAAGCGATAAACAAACCCTAATTGGGTCAAGTAATAATGCAAAGCGCAAAGCAACGCGGCCACTAAGTGATAAAGGTAAACGTTTAGCACAACGGCTCGGAATTTGGTTATTGCGGCAAAATCTTATACTAGACGAGGTTTTGAGTTCAACTTCAGAACGCGCAATGACAAGCAGCGAAAAAATGCTTAAAGCAATGAACCTAGGTGCTAACCGGATTCGTAGCACACAAACTTTAGCTAACCTTCGCCCAAAACAACAGCTCAAAATGATTAAAGAGCTACCTGATTCGGCCAATAATGTCGCCGTAGTTGGTAATAAAAAACAGTTGAGTGCTTTATTAAAAACTTTGTCCAAAGCACCGCACGAGCCGCTAAAAGCCTCTTCCCTGATCGTTTTGTCTGGCCCTAAAAAATGGAAAAAAGCAGCGCCAAAGCGCTTTGAAACTTGCGCTCAAACCAATAAAAAATTACTGCCTAAAGGGTTTCCGTATCCCCACTTAAGTAGTCAAGAGACTCGTATACGGCCAGCCTATTATTACCAACAATCGGCCGTGTTACCTTACCGTATTAAAAAAGATCAAATTCAACTCTTGTTAATTACCTCAAGTAAAAACAACCACTGGGTGATACCTAAAGGCATTCACGAACCTGGTTTGAGTGCGCAAGAATCTGCCGCCAAAGAAGCATTTGAAGAAGCAGGCATCGAAGGCAAAGTAGAAGCCTGTTTATTAGGTCAATACGAGATCACTAAATGGCAAGGACAATGCACGGTTAAAGTGTATCCGATGCAAGTATTACATCAACTATCTAACGCCCGTTGGCCAGAATCCCACCGGCAGCGAAAATGGATGTCACTAGACGAAGCCAAAAGCTGTTTAAATAACCCTCAGCTCGAACCTATTATTGAGCAATTGCAGGAATATTTAAGGTCATGAACCAGCCAATCATTGCTTTTATTCGTCATGCGCATTATTTACAACAAGTCGACGCACCCAGTGCGTTTCAACCACACCCGTTAAGTGAACAAGGCTGGCAACAAGCCGTTCAATGTGCACAGCAAATCAGCGAATTTTGCTCTAAATATGCCGGTAGGCCTATTTATTTGCATTGTTCAAGCCTGTTAAGGGCTTGGCAAACGGCAGATGCCATTGCAACACAGCTTGATAACAAAAACATAAGCGTATGCGCCTTTAGACAAACCGAGCAGTTGTGCGAGCGCAGCGTAGGTGGTTTAGCCAATTTAACAGTCGCGGACATTGAGCAAATTTTACAACAAGATCCCAGAGTAAAAGACCTGCCTAAAGATTGGAAATCTGACAGTTATTTTTGTTTACCAGTGCCTGGCGCTGAATCTTTAATGCAAGCTGGGCAGCGAGTAGCTACGTATATACAATCCCAGATATCGAACGAACCTGTGAATAGCCTGCATTTATTTGTCGGTCACGGTGCATCAATCCGACATGCCGCCTATCAGCTCGGCATATTAAAATTTGAGCAAATAAAACAGTTAAGCATGCACTACGCACAGCCTGTTATATACCAAAAAACTGACGCAGGCTACCGAATAATGCTAGGTGAGTGGAAAGTACGTGCAAAGCACAGTCAATATAGAGATTAAGCCATGCAGTTAGAAAAACATTTAGAAAAAGTGCAAGATAAACTGCCTTTATCGCAATTACCCCTCACTTCACAAGCCTGGCTTGATGGTAAAAAATTTGCAATACGAAAACGCAAAGCGAACCACCATGTTAGTAAAAAAGCCGTTAAATCATTATTATCAGGTGCTCGGTGGCAATGGCCGAAACGTGAAATAATTTTTATCACCGACCTACATGCAGATGCCGACGCTTTGCGCCATTCCTTAGCCTTGTCTGGCGGTGTACGATTAACGGGTAAAAATAGCCAACAACTAGAATTAACTGAATTTGGCCAAAAAGCCCTGTTTGTATTTGGTGGCGACTTTTTTGACAAAGGCCCCAGTAACCTAGCGCTATTGGAAACTCTATATAAGCTGATTAAACTCGGTGCGAAAGTACGCTTGTTAGCGGGAAATCATGATATTAGAGTATTATTTGGCATGCGCTGCGTGGGGCAAACCGATGATCCCCGTAACGGTCACTTTTTTATTCGTATGGGCGCAAAAGCAGTGCCATTTTTGAAAGAAATTTATGACAAATATATCAGCTCTGCCGATTTGAAAAAAATCCCAGATAGCGATTATTGTCAAAGTCAACTCTACCCTAGCGAAGTTTGGTGGCAAAACTTTGCCGACCTAGCGGGTTGGGTCATGCCTAAAGTCGCAATTGAGCGCGAAGTAAAAAAAATCGAAAAAAAGACGGAACGCTTCGCGGCTGTTTGCGCCGATGCGGGTTTAGATATTCGCCAAGCCTATGCTGCTGCCATTAAGTGGCAAGCGTTATTTTTGCAACCTGATGGTGAGTTTAGTTGGTTTTTTAAACGTCTAAAACTTGCTTATAAAAGCGGCTCTTTTTTATACGTGCATGCTGGTTTAGATGACCGCATGGCTGCCATGCTTAACGAACATAGCATTAGCCACATTAACAAACAATTTCAAAGCGCGTTAAAAGCCAGTCCGTTCGAGTTTTATTATGGGCCTATTGCCAATACCATACGCACCAAATATAGGGTCGTTGATATGCCACTTACTCAAATTGGCACAGAGCACGCGCATAAAGCTGGTATTTATGCCATTATGCATGGCCACCGAAATTTGCATCACGGACAGAGAATTGCAGTGCGAAAAGGCTTATTGCATTTTGAATGTGATGTTACGCTCGATATCAATTCACGGCAAAAAGAAGGCCTAAAAGGCTTAGGTGCTGGCGTTACTCTGATCTCACCCAAACAATATATTGCCGGCATTAGTACCGATTATCCTAAAATTAAATTTTTTCAACCTGACAGGATCACCAATAATGGAAAACGATAACTTTCGCTACGAATCGATTTTTGACAAAGACGCTTTAGTCGAGCTGCTTGAAAATATTACCGAAGGCGTGCGTAGCGGAGCGTTAGAGTTAAGTGATCAAAATAAAAGCATTCAATTATCACCACAAGGTTTAATGCAATTTAGGGTCACTGCAGGGCAAGATGGTAGTCAGCATAAATTAAGCTTACGCGTGAGCTGGCAAGGTTCGGAAAAAAAATCAGGTGATGGTATTTTAAAAGTTAAAGCTGGAAAATAAAAATGGCGGTGAGGGAGGGATTTGAACCCTCGATACGCGATTAACGTATACACGAGTTCCAGTCGTGCGCTTTCAGCCGCTCAGCCACCTCACCGCTGATGAAAGCGGGCTGAATGATAGGCAAATCAGGCCGCTTTGGCAAGCTTTATCCCGAAAAATCAGGATTAAAGCGAGCGTTTGTTGGTTTTTTAGGCGTTCCCTTTAACTTTCATTTTTAGTTCGGCAGCAAAATTAAGCATGCGATCTAATGGAATTAAAGCTTTTTCACGCAATTGATCATCAACAAAAATTTCATGCGGTGACAAGTCGTCAGCAATTAACGCGTTTTCAATAGCCGCTAAGCCATTCATTGCCATCCAAGGGCAGTGTGCACAGCTACGACAAGTTGCCCCATTACCGCCTGTAGGTGCTTCAATAAAAGTTTTATGCGGGGTTAGCTGCTGCATTTTATAAAAGATGCCTTTGTCGGTTGCAACAATAAACATCTCATTGTCCATTTCTTGGCTCGCTTTAATGAGCTGACTGGTTGAGCCAACAGCATCAGCTAATTCAATCACCGAAGCTGGAGATTCTGGATGCACAAGCACAGCCGCTTGCGGATACATAGATTTCATCTCACGCAAATGTTTGGCTTTAAATTCATCATGCACAATACAAGCGCCATTCCATTTAAGCATTTCTGCACCAGTTTGCTGCTCGATATACGCACCCAAATGTTTATCTGGACCCCAGATAATTTTGTGCCCTTCGCTATCTAAATGATCAACAATTTCTAACGCAATAGATGAAGTCACGACCCAATCTGCGCGTGCTTTAACAGCTGCTGAAGTATTCGCATAAACCACAACAGTATGATCTGGGTGAGCATCACAAAAATCGCTAAACTCTTTTTCCGGGCAGCCCAGATCAAGTGAGCAAGTGGCTTCTAACGTGGGCATAAAAACCCGCTTTTCTGGGCTTAAAATTTTGGCCGTTTCGCCCATAAATTTAACGCCGGCAACGATTAAAGTTTTAGCTGGATGGTCACGACCAAAACGGGCCATTTCTAACGAGTCTGATACACAGCCACCCGTTTCTTCAGCTAATGCCTGTATTTCTGGATCCGTGTAATAATGGGCTACTAAAACTGCGTCTTTTTCTTCAAGCAGTTTTTTGATCCTGTTTTTATATGCCGACTTCTCTGCATCGGATAATGGAACAGGTTTTGCTGGGTACTCAAATTCGTAACCCGCATTCAACTCGATTTGTGACATAAGCCTAACGCCTCATCAGAGAAAGGTAGATAAATTTGCGGCGAATTATACGCTATCTCTTCACTAAAAGGTATCTTCAAGAAAGATAAAGCTTATCTGTTTTTGCCGCACAAATAAAATCGTTTAAATGTAAACCTTTTAAAGTATGTGTCCACCAACGCACAGTGACTTGGCCCCATTCTAAAACTATTTGAGGATGATGACCTTGTGCATCGGCCAATGCTGCCACCTTTTGCGTAAATTCAGCTGCGGCTGAATATTTTTTAAAACGAAACAATTTAACAATCGTTGGCATTTGCTGATTGCTGTCTAAATGCCAGCCCGGTAAGTCAGCTAGCGCTGTCTGTATCTCTTGTTCATTAGCCGCGGTGGCTTGACCATGGCAGGGTTGGCAATCTAACTCTGCTAATTTCATATTCACCTCCACTTGATCTAAAAGATTTACGACTTACAAGCGATCGATTTCTCGGCTAACTTTAAAGCTTTTTGACGTAACAATACGTTCAACCGATTGAATCCTCGCTTCTAGTTTATCAAAAGCTTTACTCAACGACGATAACGCTTGTTTAGGCGGCTCGCCTGCTTGCCAAGCATGAGACTTGATATCAAAGTGATAATCATCAGTTGACGTCGCCTCAAAGGTTCGGCCTTTACTGGCTCGATCTGACAGATCGTCACTGTCTAAAATCATCCAAGCAGCAATATAAACAAAAGCAATTAAACTGAATGAAAAAAACAAAGCCCCCACAGTCACCACACGGACCAACCAAGTTTCTAAACCAAAGTATTTTGCAATGCCCCCACAGACACCGGCAATGCGCCGGTTGTGCATGCTTCGCTTTAGGGTTTTAGGTCTTGAATTCATAATTTTTCTCTCCAATCTGGGCTTTCTAAATCCAGCAATTTTTCTAATACCGCAACGCGCTGAGACAAATGCTCAGCACGACCCGCGAGTTGTTTAAGTTGAGCGGCTTCTTCCTCGCTCAACCCTTGCTCAACAAGCCGCTTGCTGCGATAACTCAAAATCAACCAAATTGGCGCCACAAAGATCATAAATAAAACCAGTGGCGTCACAATTAACGCAATAATAGCCGTCATCGCTGGGCTCCCTATTGTTTAGTTTGCTGCTCATTCAGCTTTTTTTTAATTTCAGCCAGTTCATCGGCTAATTCGTCTTCGGCTTCTAATTCGGCAAAAGCACTTTTTAAATTTTGTTTTTCTATATCATAACTATCGGCGGTTGCATCCAGATCATCAATTTTACGCTCAAATGCATCAAATTTTTGCATCATATCAGATGTTCTGGTTGATTCTGTTTGGCGTTTTATTTTCACTCTATCTGATGCTGTTTTATGTTTAAGCAATAAAGCTTTTTGCCTCGCTTTTGCATCTTGCAGCTTTTCTTGAAGTTGATGGATCTCACCTTCAAGCTTTTCTAATCTAGCTTCAAGATCTTCAATCTCTTGTGATAATGCCGCCTGATTTTTTTTCACTTGATTGCGCTCTAATAAAGCAGCTTTGGCCAAATCTTCTCGACCTTTACTTACCGCTAGCTCAGCTTTTTGCTGCCAATCATGTGCTTGATCATTTAATCGTTGCAAACGGCGCAATAAGTCTTTTTTCTCCGCCATTACACTAGCAGAGCTAGAACGTACCTCGACTAGAGTATCTTCCATTTCTTGAATAATTAAACGCAGCATTTTTTCTGGATCTTCTGCTTTGTCTAATAACACATTAATGTTGGCGCTAACAATATCTGCAAATCTTGAAAAAACACCCATGGTTGTCACCTTTTTTTGTTGATTCATATTTAGTCGTAATTGTAACGACGGTTTTTTTGCCTGCATCGCATGGCACTTTATAAATATGGAATCAACAAACATGCCAAAACTATAACCTAATGTTTTTAAAGGAATTTATTAAAAACTAGCCACAAACACTATTAGCACTTATAATCAAATAAACCATTTTTTAGTTAAATTAATCACTTTATGACACCACTTATCGGAGAAAATGAACACTTTTTGGCCGTTTTAGAAAAAGTGTCTAAATTAGCCACGCTCAACAAACCCGTTTTGATTATCGGTGAACGAGGCACAGGCAAAGAACTCATCGCTGAGCGCTTACATTATTTATCTCAGCACTGGCAGGGGCCGTATATCAAACTAAATTGTGGTGCCATTGCTGATTCGCTACTTGAGTCTGAGCTATTTGGCCATGAATCAGGCGCATTTACGAGCGCCAACCGCCGCCATTTAGGCCGCTTTGAGCGTGCGAATGGTGGTACTTTATTTTTAGATGAAATTGCAAACGCTAACCTGAATGTGCAAGAAAAACTTCTTAGAGTCATTGAATATGGCGAATTTGAACGCCTCGGCGGCCAACAGCTGTTAACGAGCAACGCCAGAATAATTGCTGCAACTCATCAGGATTTGCCTAATTTAGCAGAGCAAGAAAAGTTTAGAGCCGATCTTTTAGACCGTTTAGCTTTTGATGTGATCACACTGCCCCCACTTCGTGCTAGGCAAAGTGATATTTTGCCATTGGCTGAGCATTTTGCCGTTAAAATGACACAAACATTGCAACGAGATGTATTCAGTGGATTTTCTAGAGATGCACAAAAGACGCTGTTGGAGTATCATTGGCCAGGAAACGTGCGCGAGTTAAAAAGCGTTGTTGAGCGCAGTGTTAACTTATGCGAGCATCCGGAGCACAGTTTAAAACAGATTATATTAGATCCTTTTGCTTCAGAGTTTCGCCCGCAGGCACGGCTGAATGAGCCAACTAAGCCACAGTGGCCACTTGACTTAAAAGCGTGTAGCGAGGCATTAGAAATTAAGCTAATTAAACAAGCTTTGATTAAAAGCCAGTATAAACAAACGGATGCGGCTCAGTTATTAGGGTTAAGTTATCACCAATTACGCGCCTACTTAAAAAAATATTCGATTTTGGAAACCAATCGCCAACATGAATAACCAGATTTGCCAATGCGTATTTTACGGCTTGCTCGCCATGCTTTGTTGTGGTTGTGAGTTCCCAGCAGACACAACGTTTAAAGACGGTATAATTTATTGTTCAGAGGGCAATCCAGATAGTTTCAATCCACAGACAACCACCAATCATGTTACTTTGGATGCTAGCGCTCATCAGATTTATGATCGCTTAATAGAGCGCGAGCCCTATACCGGAAATTACTTGCCAGGCCTTGCGTTGAGTTGGCAGCTTAGTGATGATAAACAAACACTGGATTTAACCCTACGCCGCGATGTGGCTTTTCACACAACTAAATATTTTATGCCAAGCCGGCCTTTTAACGCGGATGATGTACTTTTTACATTTAATCGCTGGCGCTTAAAAACCCATGCTTTTTACCCTGTTGCGGAAAGTTATCCGCATATGCAGAGCTACCAATTAAGAAAAGTCATCACAGATATAAAAAAGCTATCTGAATACAAGGTTCGTTTTACTTTTGCTCATTCTAATCATGATTTTTTATCGCATTTAGCCAGCGACTATATGAGTATTTTGTCAGCTGAATACGCTAAAGCACTAGAAAAGCTCGATGCCAAAACACAAATTGATAAACTCCCAATTGGCACTGGCCCCTACTTATTGGTCGACTATATTAAAGATGAATACATACGTTTTAAGGCACATAGTGACTATTGGCAAGGCAGCAGCACATTAAAAAATCTTGTATTTGATATTACCCCACAAAGCTCTCGCCGGTTAGCGAAACTAGTGACCGGAGAATGTGATGTCGTGGCTCACCCTGCCGCCAGTGAAATGGCATTATTGCAAGAAAAAGCAAACATAGCTTTGCAATCAAAAGCGGCAGAAAATACCGCCTTTTGGGCTTTTAATACCAATAAACCACCGTTTGACCAAATACAAGTTAGGCGCGCACTCGCAATGGCGATCGACCGACAAAGTATTTATCGGAGCATTTTTTATGGCACTGCATTTCCAGCAGAATCTGTTGTCGCCAGTAGTTCATGGGGACATCATAGCGGCTTGCCTAAATTAGAATACAATCCTGAAAAAGCGGCTAAATTATTAGCGCAAGCGAATATCCCGCAAAATTTTAGCTTAGAAATCTGGAGCCCACATATTGAAAGGGCTTATGCGCCTAATTCATTAAAGATGGCTGAATTGATTCGCTCTGACTTAGCCCGGGTTGGCATTAAATCAACGATTGTCAGCTACGAATGGTCAACGTTAAGACGTAAACTGGCAGAGCAAGATTATGATACCGTATTAATGGGGTGGACAGCTGATTTGCCGTCACCCGACAATTATCTGCAACCTGTTTTTTCTTGTGCAGCGAAAGAGGCTGGTATCAATTATGCCAATTGGTGTCAGCCCGAATTTGACGACTTGATAAACAGTGCCATGCAAGCGCCGCAAAACGAGATTGCTCAAGGTTTTTACCATCAAGCACAAAGTCTATTAAGACAAGAAATGCCGGTCATGCCAATTGCTCATTCAATGAGCTTTTTAGCCAAACGCCGACATGTAATTAATGTGAAATTTGTGCCGTTTTCAGCCATCTCATTTAAAAACGCGGAGAAATACTAGTGTATATATACCTACTTCGGCGTTTAAACCTTTTAGTCACAACCCTTTTTGTGATCAGTGTATTTTCTTTTTCGCTCGGCCATTTATTTCCTGGCGATCCTGTGGTTAATTTTAGCGGTCAACAAAGTTTAACTTTTGAAGAATATGACGTATTAGAAAAAAAACTCGCGCTGGATAAACCCTATATGGTGCAATATTTTGCGTACTTAGAACGAATGATAGAAGGTGATTTTGGCTTTTCCTTTTCGTCTGAACGTCATATCAGTGACGAATTTTTACGAGTATTTCCAGCGACCATTGAACTCAGTGTATACGCTATCTTGGTAGCCCTTTGTATTGGTCTGCCGTTAGGCTTACTCGCCGGTTTGAAAAAAAATAAAGTCGTCGATAAAGTCATTTTTTCTTTGTCAACCATCGCCAACTCTGTACCAATATTTTGGATAGGTTTGTTACTAATTTTACTATTTTCACTCAATTTGGGCTGGTTACCTATTTCAGGAAGACTCAATTTATTATATGAAATTCCTGCACATACTGGTTTTGTATTTATTGATATTGCGTTAAGTGATATCGACAACAAACCTGCTGTCTATCAAAACGCCTTTTTACACTTAATTTTGCCAACCATCACCCTAGCCACACTGCCTACCACATTATTAATAGGGATGATGCGCAGCTCAGTTATCTCTGTGATGAACAGCCAGTTTATTAAAGCTGCTCGGACTAAGGGGCTGAGCTATTATCAATTGATTCGGCGGCATGTGGTTAAAAATGCGATATTACCTATACTGCCGCAGTTTGGATTGCTTTTTAACACCCTAATGACAAGCGCCATGATCACTGAATTTATTTTTAGCTGGCCTGGGGTTGGTTATTGGCTGATCGAAGCTATTTACCAACGAGACTATCCGGTTATCCAAACCGCATTATTAATAGTTTCAGCTTTTATGGTATTTTTAAATGTCTTGTTAGACATTATTCATTCGTTGCTTAACCCAATAGTGCGTAAGGATATTCATGGCTAATAATAATATCTACGACCAAAACGAGTATCCTGGGCCATATCAGCTAACTTGGTCCAAATTTAAATCCGACCATCCGGCTTGGGTTTGTTTTTATTTAGTCATGGGGTTTATTTTCGTCGCTCTGTTTGCGCCGCTGATCGCGCCCTACTCCGCAATGGCTCAACATCCTGAAGCCACTTTATTACCGCCTTCATGGCAAACTGCTGGTGATGTCAGCTTTTTATTAGGCACAGATGATCTAGGGCGAGACCTATTATCACGTTTGATTTACGGCGCCCAAATCACTTTTGGATTAAGTCTGTTGGTCGCGTTAGTCGCCATGATTATCGGTGTTGCACTCGGTGCATTGGCAGGGGCCAGTAAAGGGCTCAAGTCGAGTGTTTTTAATCACTTTTTTGATACCATATTGTCTATCCCATCACTGCTGTTGGCTATTATTATCGTAGCCGTTTTAGGGCCAGGTTTGTCAAACACCATTTGGGCGGTTTTATTAGTGTTAGTGCCTCAGTTTGTGCATAGCACTCGGATTGCGATTCAGGCCGAGCTAAAAAAAGAATATGTGACGGCTGCCCGTTTAGATGGTGCAAACGAATGGCAGATTTTAAAAAACTCTGTTTTTCCGAACATAGTTGAAACGTTAATACTCCAGTATACACTCGCGGTATCTACCGCCATTATTGATATCGCGGCATTAGGCTTTTTAGGTTTGGGCGCTCAACAAGGTTCACCTGAGTGGGGTGCTATGTTATCAGAAAGCATAGATTTAATTTATCGAGCCTCTTGGTTGATAACCCTGCCCGGCGTCACCATGTTTTTATCATTATTATCGGTCAACACAGTGGGTCATGGTTTGCGTCATGCGCTTAAGAGCAGGAGCGAATAATGTTATTAGACGTTCGAAATTTAACAGTTACGTTAAAAACGGAAAGTCTGCAAGTTGATGCGATTGATCGCATGAGTTTATCACTGCGTGCGGGCTCAATTCACGGACTAGTTGGTGAAACTGGCTCAGGTAAGTCATTGTTCGCACGTGCCTTGACGGGTACATTGTCAGACAAATGGCACGTTAGAGCCGACCGTATGTTTTGGCAAGGAGAGGATCTTCTGCGCTTGTCTGATGAGCGCCGCAATCAAATTATCAGCCGCGATATTGCAATGATCTTCCAGGAACCTAGTCAATGTTTAGACCCAACACGCACGGTTGGCGAACAAGTAAGCGAGGCGATTCCAAACAAAGACTTAAGTGGTGGTTTTTTTAGCCGCGGCAGTCGCCGTAAAGAGAGGGTCATAGAGCTACTCAAACGCGTGGGCGTAAAAAGATATGAGCAGTGCTTTTCAAGCTACCCACACGAATTGTCAGAGGGCTTGTGCCAAAAGGTCATGATAGCGATAGCGGTTGCTCGACGTCCAAAACTATTAATTGCCGATGAACCAACAGATGCCATGGAAAGCGCGACCAAGATACAAATACTGCGGCTGCTGCAAAAACTTAACCAAAGTAAAGATATGACGGTTTTGCTCATCACCCACGACTTAGAAGCAGTGAGCCAGTATGCTGATGAAATGACCATCTTATATTCAGGTCAAAGTGTGGAATCGGGCAGCGTGAAAGAGCTATTAAAAAATCCGTTTCATCCATATACCGACATCTTATTTAAATCTATTCCTAAATTAGGAAAGTTAGAGGCGAAAACACGGCTAAATACTTTGCCAGGTTCAGTGCCACCGCTGCAACATCTTCCGACCGGTTGTCGATTAGGCCCTAGATGCCCAAATGCGCAAAAAGAGTGTGTAGTGACACCTAAAAGCGTTAAAACAAAGGGTCATATTTTTAGCTGCCATTACCCTATTAATCAGAGCAAATAACCATGGCCGAATTATTAGAAGTTGAAAACTTATCAAAAGTTTATGAGCGGCGTATACTTCCGTGGAAAAAACAAACCACAGTGGCCTTAGAGAGTGTCAGCTTTAAACTCGCAAGCCATAGCACCCTAGCGATTGTTGGCGATACCGGCTCAGGTAAGTCGACGTTAGCTAAGTTATTAGGGGGCGCTGAGCAACCAAGTACCGGAGAAATTCGTTTATTAGGTAAAAAAGTACATAGTGGCGATCATAAAAACCGTTGCCGCAATATTCGTATGATCTTTCAAGACCCGGCAACTTCTCTCAATCCTAGTATTTCGATCGGGCAGATCTTAGAAGAGCCACTTAAACTAAATACCCAGCTGACAGCTAACCAGCGACAAGACAGAATACGGGAAACTTTAGCCATGGTCGGCTTGTTATCAGATTACATATGGCATTACCCGAATATGTTATCCAGCGGTCAAAGGCAACGTATCGCACTGGCTCGAGCACTTATTTTGCAACCGAAAATTATCGTGGCCGACAAACCGTTTGCAGCTATGGATCCATCCACTCGCTCGCAAATGGTCAACCTGTTTTTGCAGCTACAAGCAGATTTGGGCTTATCGTATGTATTTGTATCTCACAACCTGAATATTGTTCGTCACATTAGCGACCAGCTATTTGTAATGGAAGATGGGAAAGTGGTCGAGCGTGGCGATACTCAAACGATATTGGCCGACCCAAAACAAGTCGTCACTAAAAAATTACTCTACTCTCAACAAATGTTAGGCACAAAAAAAGGGTAGCTCAGCTACCCTTTATTAACCCAGTTGGGTTGTTGGTCAGTTTGCCTTATTCTGCACTTTCTGCCGAAGTTTGGTAAACCTTGATATCAGCATTGTTACGCAAACTCGCAACTAAACCTCGATAATTGTATTCAGACAATACAGACTGCAAACGCTGCTTGGTCGTCTCATCAACGGTGACGTTTTCCGGAGTGTTCACAGCATTCACTTTAATCAAAGCTAAAGTTTGGTTATCCACCTGTGTCCAACTCGCTGATTGTTTATCCGCTTGTGGACGGGCCATCTCAAATGCTTTTGCAGCAATAGGTTGTGCTAAATCACTACCAAAACGGGCAACCTCGTCTGCACTCTCTAAGGTTAATGATAACTCAGCCAACGCAGCGTTAATATCTTCACCTTGCGACCACTTGTCTGCTTGTTGAGCAACCCACTCTTCGGCCAAACTATTGGCTTTTTCAGCCGTCAGTGCTGCCACAACATCTTCTCGAACTTCTTCTAAAGGACGTGTTCTGGCTGGCTGGTATTCGTTAACACGAACGACAACACTATGTTCGCTTGATAACTCGATTAAGTTAGAGTTATAACCTTGCTCCAAAACATCATTTGACATGGCGGCCTGCACCACTTGATTTTGATCAAATGGGAATTGTTGGCTGTTAGTATCTTGTAAACCTGTATTTTGCACAGTTAAACCTGTTGCTTCAGCTGCATCGGCAAGCGTATCTGGTTTTTCAAACGCAACATCTGCTAATTGCTGTTGCTTTTCGATAAAGATATCACGTGCTTTATCGCGCTGAAGTTGTGCTTTGATCTCATCTTTTACTTCATCAAGCGGGCGAACCTGTTCTGCTTGGATATTAGTTAGTTTAATAATGTGATAACCAAAATCAGATTTTACAACATCCGACACTTCACCCACTTCTTGCAAAGCAAAAGTAGCTTCTTCAAACGCTGGATCCATGGCGCCGCGACCAAAATAATTTAAATCACCGCCATTTTCCCCAGAAAACGTATCATCTGAGTGTTCTTTGGCTAACTCGGCAAAATCTGCACCTGATTTAATCTGGGCCAATAAATCTTCAGCTTCGGCTTTTGCGCTTTCTTCACCGTCAGTTAAGTCGATTAAAATATGTGAAGCGCGGCGCTGCTCGGGATTCGTATAGTTTTGAGATGTTGACTGATAAAGACTCTCAATTTCACTGTCTTCAACTTCAATATCGTCAGCTACATCTTCCAACTTTAACTCTATATAAGCTAGATCTAAGCTATCGTTTGTTTCATATTGGGTAATATGATTTTCGTAATAACTGTTAATTTCTTCTTCGCTTAATTCAACCTGTGACTCAAACTTGGCTACCGGCACTTCAACATAATCCAAATTACGCGTTTGTAATTGTAACGACTGCAGTAACTCGGCTTCATTCGACAATACAAAATCAGATTCAGCTAAGCCAGCAATCACTGCCGAACGGGTTAAATCTTGACGCATACTTTCTCTAAATTGAGCCGGTGTCATGGTATTTCGAGTTAATACTTGCAAATACCTGTCATTATTAAATTTGCCATCTACTTGAAACGCCGGAATATCGAAGATAGCTTTTTTAATTTCCTGATCGCTGACACGGATCCCTTGACGCTGAGCAAAGTCTAAAATGAGTTGCTCTGAAATTAAGCGCTGTAGCACCCCCTGACGAAAGCTGTTCATATAGTTTGGATCAGACGCTAACTGACTGAACATGTCGCCATATTGGCTTTCCATACGCGCCCGCTCGGTTTCAAATGCTCGCTCAAGGCGACTACGCTTAATTTCTAAGCCATTGACTTCAGCGGCATTCGGCTCACTGCCAGAATTGATATAAGAACCTACACCGGCCAAAGCGAAGCTAAAAATCACCAGGATTAAAATTACTTTTGCTACAGGTCCCTGACTACCTTCGCGAATTCTTTCTAACATTGTTAATCTCTTGTTAATGCGTGTTCAAATAAACACCAGGTGGAGTGAAAGTTTTTGATGTGCTACAAATAACAAAGGCTTCGAGTTATTCGAAGCCTAAGCTTATATCTTAATTTTAGAGCACCACTCCAAATTAATCGTTTACAGCATCTTTCAGCGCTTTACCCGGCTTAAAAGCAGGAATTTTAGCCGCTGGTATTTCAATGGTTTCGCCTGATTGAGGGTTACGGCCTGTGCGTGCTGCACGGTCACGTACCGAAAAAGTACCAAAACCAATTAAAGCAACTTGATCACCTTCCGCTAACGCGCCAGTGACAGTTTCTATGAACGCGTCCAGTGCGCGACCTGCTGATGCTTTAGAAATATCAGCTTCCGTTGCGATTTTGTCTGTTAATTGAGATTTATTCAAAATTTCATCCCCTTAGGTTTTTATTGTTCTAATACAACAGCGCGAAACAGCCCGTCATATATGGATAGTTGCGAATTTATAACAGGCTTGGGCTAGCGAATCAATAGCCCAAGGCCAACTAAGTCTGCTTTTACCAAAATTATTCGGTTTTATATTAATGACTGCAATTCAGCAGCCGTTATTTTTTAACAATTTCTATGCCCTCTGGTGGATTTTCTAATGCTAGCTGTAAAACATCATCAATCCATTTAACCGCATGAATTTCTAGATCACCAATAACATTGTCCGGTATTTCTTTTAAATCACGCTCATTATCTTTTGGAATAATGACACGTTTAATCCCACCGCGGTGTGCCGCCAATAACTTTTCTTTTAAACCACCAATAGCCAATACTTCGCCGCGCAGGGTAATTTCGCCTGTCATGGCAACATCGCAGCGAACTGGGTTACCGGTGAGGCAAGAAACCAAGGCTGTACACATTGCAATACCGGCACTCGGACCATCTTTTGGTGTTGCCCCTTCGGGCACATGCACGTGGATATCACGCTTTTCATAAAAGTCTTCGGCAATGCGCAATGTATCTGCTCGCGAACGCACTACAGACATGGCCGCTTGAATCGACTCCTGCATGACATCCCCAAGTGAACCTGTGCTGGTCATTTTGCCTTTACCAGGCACTGCGGTGGTTTCTATGGTTAGCAGGTCGCCCCCCACTTCAGTCCAAGCGAGGCCTGTCACTTGGCCGATTTGGTTTTCGTCATCGGCGCGACCATAATCAAATCTTTGGACGCCTAAAAAGTCACTTAAATTCGCTTCATCAATGGTGACTTTTTTAATGCTTTTATCCATTAAGATATTTTTAACCGCTTTACGGCATAATTTAGAGATCTCGCGTTCTAAACTACGTACCCCAGCTTCACGGGTATAATACCGAACAATCCCTAATAGTGCTGACTCATCAACTTGAATCTCGCTTTTTTTAAGGCCGTTACGCTCTAACTGTTTAGGTAACAAGTGCCGCTTAGCAATATTAAGCTTTTCATCTTCGGTGTAACCAGATAAACGAATCACTTCCATTCTGTCTAACAAGGGTCCCGGGATATTCATACTATTGGAAGTCGCTACAAACATCACATCAGATAAGTCATATTCAACTTCTAAATAGTGGTCAGCAAAAGTTGAATTTTGCTCAGGATCTAGCACCTCTAACAAGGCTGATGCCGGATCACCGCGCATATCCGCTGACATTTTATCAATTTCGTCCAATAAGAACAGTGGGTTTTTAACACCGACTTTGGTCATGTTCTGAATTAATTTACCTGGCATAGAACCAATATAGGTTCTTCTGTGGCCACGGATCTCAGCTTCGTCACGAACCCCCCCAAGCGCCATACGCACATATTTACGCCCAGTCGCTTTGGCGATCGATTGGCCCAACGAGGTTTTACCCACCCCAGGTGGACCAACTAAACATAAAATAGGTCCTTTAACTTTATTGGTACGCTGCTGCACAGCTAAATATTCAATAATACGCTCTTTGACTTTATCTAAACCATAATGGTCTTTATCGAGCGTTTCTTGCGCGGCTGGCAAATTGCGTTTAACCTTTGAACGTTTTTTCCAAGGCACAGAGCTGATTGCATCAATATAGCTACGAACCACGGTCGCTTCGGCTGACATTGGCGACATCATGCGCAACTTTTGCAGTTCTGATAACGCTTTTTCTTCAGCCTCTTTCGGCATGCTGGCATCTTTGATTTTTTTCTGCAGCGTTTCAAATTCATCTGGCGCATCATCCATTTCGCCGAGCTCTTTTTGAATGGCTTTCATTTGTTCATTCAAATAATACTCGCGCTGGCTTTTTTCCATCTGTTTTTTGACTCGGCCGCGAATTTTTTTCTCAACTTGCAATAAGTCGATTTCGCTTTCCATTAACGCCATTAAAAACTCAAGCCGTTCTGAAATATCAATAATTTGCAAAACCGTTTGTTTGTCTTCAAGTTTTAATGGCATATGTGCAGCCATGGTGTCAGCTAATCGTGCCGGATCTTCAATCCCGTTTAATGAAGTAAGCACCTCAGGTGGAATTTTTTTATTTAGTTTTACATAACCTTCAAATTGGTTAACGGCTGAGCGAATAAGTACTTCTTGCTCAGTTTCGTCAATAGGATCACTCTCAATTAAACCAATGGTTGCTGTAAAATAATCATCACTGTCGTTAAATTCTTCGATTTGAGCACGTTGGCCGCCCTCAACGAGCACTTTAACAGTGCCATCAGGCAATTTTAACAACTGTAAAATGGTCGCTAATGTACCCATTTCATACAGTTCATCCTGTTTAGGATCGTCTACTGACGCATCCTTTTGCGCCACTAAAAAGATCTGTTTGTCGTTTTCCATTGCTGCTTCTAAACAACGAATTGACTTTTCCCTTCCGACAAACAATGGGATCACCATATGCGGATACACCACAACGTCCCGTAAGGCTAGAACTGGAATTTCGAGATGACGGCTAATTTCTGTTGTCATACTTGGACTTCTCTTATCGCAGGTTTTATATAACTAAATACTATGGGGGTAAGGGCTATTATATCAAGCCAATATATATGGAAACCCCGCATTTTTTATATCTTTTAACGTAAAGTCAGCTTTGACGATCAAAATCCGGTTAAATTTACTTCACTTCTGATTAAATAATAAACAGAATGCCTTGCATGACGCTATTTATGCCCTACGAATAAACTCAATTGACAGATGATTACAAAATGATAACTTATATGAAACGCCATTTCATATTATAAACAAAGGATTCGATTATGTTTAACTTATGCTGTCAAAAAAATTATCATTTTAGGCGCTATCTTGGCGCCCTTTTTTTACTGTTAACCACATCTTGTCACTCATTACTGGCCCATCAAATTGAGTTAAAAACAAATGAACTTAAACAAAAAATCGATATTGTGGGCGGTGATATGGAGCGCTCAGCCGATTTTTTATTCGAAGCAAGTAACCCTGAGCAAATTCTGGATTGGTATTTTAAGGATATCAATATGCCCTACTGGCGCGTTGTAATTGATAAACACCAAGAAATGGTTGAAGGAAAAACTAATTTTGAGTTCTACAACAAACAAATTTCTGTAATGAAAAAAATTCGTGCTCGCCAGCCCAATGTTAAATTTTGGGCAACGTTAAAAACGGATTACGATGGTTATGGTGATAAAAATAATATGCCAGATTGGGTCTATACAGGCCGAGGTTATAACGGGGGTGAATATCAAGCAAGCGCTTTTAAAGCGAATAAATGGGCTCGTTTTTTAGCCGATTATTTAAAACTAATGGATGACAACGGAGTGAGTATTGAAATACTTTCAGTGTCGAAAGAATGGATGCAGGTGATGACAGCGGATAATGAAAAGAATACCATCGTCGAACTAAAACGTTTATTAACAACTCCGAAATATGATGGTGTACCTGTCCCTCAATTTAATGGACCAGCAGCATGGGGGGTAAAACAAGCGGTTAACTTTGTTAATCAGGTTGCAGAAAAAGGCTATGATGATCTCTACACAGGTTTTTCTGCACACACCTATGACAAACCGAGTCCTGATGATTGGCAGCGACTGATAGCGGCTGCAAACAAAATTAACTTACCCGTTTACAACGAAGAAAATAATGCCGGCGGTGGTGGCCCTTATCATGGTGCGCAGCCGAGTATCGAAAAATCTGTCCGAGTATATGCTAAAAAGGCACCTGCATATCAAGCTGGTCTAAAAGGCGAATTGTTTTTTGAGCTTTGGTCTCGAGGATATAGCCGTGAGTCTCGCTCAGTCTATTTTAATAAAAATGAAGCGGGTTCGCGCGGCCGAGGTTATTGGCTAAGCCAGCTATTCATCAATAATGTATACAACAAACATTATGTAGCGGCAGAAATAGATTCCGATTTATCCAAAGATATTAAAGTGATGGCTTTTGCCGATAAAGAGCAGGCAATCGTTTATTTAATGAATACCTCAGATAAAAATAGCTACCACGGGGTGAAATTAAAGTTAGCCAAGCCGATCCCGAGCCAGCAGATCACACAAAGGTTATGGGCGAAAGAAACACAGTTGCAAGGCAATACAACCCAATTTAATGTGAATAAATCATCCTTGATATCCGTTGATTTAGTGGCTCCAAGCATCACAGTATTACTATTTAAGCTATAGATCTGGCAGGCAAAAGGCCCAGTGAACTAACTGGGCTGTTTTTGTTTATGTTGCAAAATTAAATAAATGCTACCTACCAGTATGGTCGCGGCCCCAATGGGGATCCCATAATCATGTGGCAAATCAAAACCAATTTGCGCAGTTGCAATGTACGAAATAGTCACTGCTGTGCCTATCACCGCCGGAATACTTGTGATCCAGTGAAATGCATTTTGATCACGCAAATATTTAGTTGCTAGCCATAACACACTGGTCGATAACAACATATTAGAAAAGGCAAAATATCGCCAGATAAGTGAAAAGTCTAACAATGTCATAAAATAAGCGATGGTTAAAATAGGCACAGCCACCATCAGACGGTTTTTAACACTTTGTGGGATATTAAAAGCATCAACTAAGGTTAATCGTAAACTTCTAAACGCAGTATCTCCTGAGGTGATTGGAAATACAGCGACCGCTATAATTGCCATAATGCCACCAGCAATACCAAGATAACTGCTGGCAATATGTTTTACCACCATGCCTGGGCCACCTAGATCTAACATTTCTTTTAACCCAGCATAGCCCTCTGGAAATGCTGCGATACCGGCAAGCGCCCAGACACAAGCCACTATGCCCTCGCACATCATACCGCCGTAATACACAGGACGAACATATTTTTGATTGGTTAAGCAGCGTGCAATGATAGGCGCTTGAGTTGAGTGAAAACCACTGATCGCACCGCAGGTAATAGTAATAAACAGCAGTGGCCAAGTTGGCAGTCCGTCTGGGTTGGGTGTTAGAATATTGTGCGAGTGCCCGTCTTTAAAGTAAGCCAAAAAATCACTGCCCACGGGAAGATGAGGTGCATCCATTAATAATGCAATGGCGATCATACTCGTCATCACAATCATTAATAACCCAAACAAGGGGTATAAACGGGTGATAATTTTATCTATTGGTAATAAAGTTGCGAGCAAGTAGTAGGCTAAAATCAATAATACCCAGAAGGTATTGTTGGCCAGCCAGGTGTCTTTAAACAGATCTAAGTTACTTAATAAACCGGCAGGACTCATAACAAAAACCACACCAACAAAAAACAGCAGCATGGCGGTAAACAGCAACATAAAACCTTTAAAGATCAGGTTGTAATAGTGGCCTGCAATTTCTGGTAAACTTTTGCCATCTTCTTTTATACTCATCACCCCTGAAAAAAAGTCGTGTACAGCACCACCAAGCACATTCCCTAAAACAATCCATATGAGTGCGACCGGGCCATACAATGCGCCTAAAATAGGTCCAAAAATTGGCCCAACCCCAGCAATGTTTAAAAATTGAATTAAAAAAGCTCTAACTGGGTGTATTGCAACATAGTCGACCCCTTCAGCGAATTTTTGTTGCGGTGTGATGGCACTTTTATCTATCCTCGCCTGACGCTCAACAAAGGGACTATAAAACCTGTAGCCAATGAGTAAAACTGTTAAACAAATAAAAAAGATGAGCATCGTGCTACCTGCTTGAGTTAATTAACAAAAACAACATCACTATAACAAAAAAAGCGCCAGTCGAGAACTCGAACTAGCGCTTTTTAAATAGTCTCTGTTCAGGTGAACAATGACCTTAAGCAGGCGGTTTAATCGCTCAAAAGCTATTCTGAAGCCGCTTGTTTATTTTTTTGCTGGTAAATCATTATAGGATCAGATTCACCTCGGATCACGGTTTCGTCAATAACAACCTTGCTTACATCTTCTTTAGATGGCAATTCATACATAGTATTTAATAAAATGCCCTCAAGGATCGAGCGTAAGCCGCGGGCACCTGTTTTTCGCTCCATTGCTTTACGTGCCACGGCTTTTAAAGCATCTTCACGAAACTCAAGCTCAACGCCTTCCATATCAAATAAAGCGCCATATTGTTTGGTTAACGCATTTTTAGGTGCGCTCAGTATCTGTACCAATGCAGCTTCATCTAATTCAGTCAGTGTTGCAACCACTGGCAGTCGACCGATAAATTCTGGAATTAAACCATATTTAACTAGATCTTCTGGTTGTACTTCGGCAAATTGTTTACCAATTGACACTTCGGCTTGTTTGTTTTTAACTTCTGCACCAAACCCAATACCTGTGCCTTTAGCAGTTCTTTGCTCAATGACTTTTTCTAAACCAGCAAATGCACCGCCACAGATAAACAGAATTTTTGAAGTATCCACTTGCAAAAATTCTTGTTGTGGATGTTTACGGCCACCCTGCGGTGGTACTGATGCAATCGTCCCTTCAATCAACTTAAGCAATGCTTGTTGCACGCCCTCACCTGAAACGTCCCGGGTAATTGAAGGGTTGTCAGATTTGCGCGAAATTTTATCTATTTCGTCAATGTAAACAATGCCTCGTTCGGCTAAGCTGACGTCATAATCACATTTTTGCAGCAGTTTTTGAATGATATTTTCAACATCTTCACCAACATAACCAGCTTCGGTTAATGTGGTGGCATCCGCCATCGTAAAAGGCACATCTAAAAAGCGAGCCAAAGTTTCGGCTAATAAGGTTTTACCACTACCCGTTGGGCCAATTAATAGAATATTACTTTTACCTAATTCAACATCCACTTTAGATTTTTCGGCATTGCGTAAACGCTTGTAATGGTTATATACCGCAACCGATAACACTTTTTTAGCATGCTGCTGATCAATCACATAATCATCTAAATGTTTATGGATCTCAAATGGAGTCGGCAGCTTGTCACGCGATGTTTTCACGTCAGTCGCTATGTCTTTTATTTCTTCTCGGATGATGTCGTTGCAAAGCTCAACGCATTCATCACAGATGAATACTGAGGGGCCCGCGATTAACTTACGAACTTCATGCTGACTTTTACCACAGAACGAGCAATGCAATAATTTATTATCGCTTGACCCATCACCATTGCGGGAATCTGTCATGTATCTACCTCTATCTAAATTAAGCTAGTTGCCTAAAGGATCAGACCCACTTTATGACGATTTTGTTTCATCGCGACGGTTTAATATCTTATCAACTAAACCGTATTCTAATGCAGAATCTGCAGTCATAAAGTTGTCTCTGTCAGTATCTCTAGCAACAGTTTCGAGGTCCTGACCAGTATGCTCGGCCATTAAACGATTTAATTTGTCTTTAATGGCTAATATCTCTCGGGCGTGAATTTCAAAATCAGATGCTTGCCCTTGGAAACCACCTAACGGCTGGTGAATCATCACCCGCGAGTTAGGTAAACAAAAACGTTTGCCTTTAGCGCCAGCAGATAATAAAAACGCACCCATGCTGGCAGCCTGACCCATACAAACCGTTGAGACATCAGGTTTAATAAATTTCATTGTATCATAAATCGCCATCCCAGCAGTCACTGAGCCACCTGGCGAATTAATATAAATGTGGATGTCTTTTTCTGGATTTTCTGATTCCAAAAAAAGTAACTGAGCCACAATCAGGTTGGCCATATGATCTTCAACTTGGCCAACCAAAAAAATAACCCGTTCTTTCAACAGGCGCGAATAAATGTCAAACGATCGTTCACCTTTGGCGGTTTGTTCGATAACAACCGGAACCAGTGCATTCATTGCTTGTAAATTTGGATCTTCTGTAGTCATGGATTATTAGTACTCTAAAAATAGAAAAGGCCTGAACGAAAACTCATTCAGGCCATTTAAACAAGGCTCACCCTGCTTAGTCAATCACAAATTATGAATATTAGGCTTGTTTATTCATAATTTCGTCAAATGTTTTGGCCACAGTTTCAACTTGAGCCTGTTCCAAAATAAAGTCGATTGCCTGATCTTCCATTACAACGTTCTGTACGTTCTGCAACATCTCTTTGTTATTGTAATAATACTCAACAACTTCTTCTGGAGATTCGTAAGCAGACGCCATTGTTTCAACCGTTTCTTTAACACGCTCGTCATCAACTTTGATGTCGTTGGCTTTAACTAGTTCAGATAACAATAAACCAGTTTTGACACGACGCTCAGCTTGGTCATTAAATAATTCAGCTGGCAATTCGATATCTTGGTTACCACCAAAACGTTGCAGTGCTTGCTGACGTAAAGTATTAACCTCTTGCTCAACTAACGCTTTTGGTACTTCTAAAGAAGCCGCATCAACTAACGCTGTAATTGCATTTTCTTTTACTTTGTTTTTAAGCGCCTGGTTCAATTCACGCTCCATGTTTTGACGAACTTCTTTTTTCAGTGCGTCAATGCCACCTTCTTCGATACCGAATAATTTGATAAATTCTTCATCGATTTCTGGTAGTTCACGAGCTTCAACTTTATTGACTTTAACTTTAAAAACGGCTTCTTTACCTTTTAACTCTTCGGCTTGATAGTCTTCTGGGAAAGTCACTTCTAAATCTTTTTCGTCACCAGCTTTCAGACCTTTTAAGCCGTCTTCAAAACCAGGGATCATACGATTAGAGCCTAACTCAATGTCAAAACCTTCAGCTTTGCCACCTTCAAACACTTCACCGTCAACTGAACCTTCAAAGTCTAAGTTAACTTTGTCACCGTCTTCAGCAGCACGTTCAACTTCAACAAATTTCGCATGTTGTTTACGTAAAGTTTCTAACATGTTTGCTAAATCTTCGTCAGTCACTTCAGCCGTTGGCTTTTCAATTTTTAAAGCGTCTAAACCTTCAACTTTAACGTCTGGGTAAACTTCAAAAACTGCAGTAAAGCTAAAGTCTTGACCGTCTTCTTGCTTTTGATCTTCAATCGTAGGCGTACCAGCTGGGTTTAATTTTTCTTGCACAACCGCTTGGTAGAAGTTTTGTTGGATAACATCTTGTGCAACTTCCTGACGTACCGCAGAGCCATAACGCTTTTTGATCACACTAACAGGCACCTTGCCTGGACGGAAGCCGTCGATACGCTGAGTTTTAGCTAATTGCTGTAAACGGCTTTTTACTGCAGACTCTACTTTGTCTGCAGGTACTGTAATAGTTACTCGGCGTTCTAAGCCTTGAGTTGTTTCAACAGAAACTTGCATTGTCATACCTCAAAATTACGAGCGCTGAAGCTCTTTTTCCTTTGGGGCTTCTCTAAACAGAGCCCAGAAACGAGTTAAGAAACCATGTCAGCTTAAATCTTTGGCAGCTGATATGATCCTGTACATTAAAAAATGACGCAGCATTATAGCGGTGAGGCAAGCTATAGTCGAGTGAGAATGTAAAATAAGTGAGATTTTTTAAAACAAATAAGAAAAAGACGAAGTGGTCGGTGATGCAAGATTCGAACTTGCGACCCCTTGGACCCAAACCAAGTGCGCTACCAGGCTGCGCTAATCACCGACAAGTAAACAAAAAAGAAAATGGGGTGGCTGATGGGACTTGAACCCACGACAACCGGAATCACAATCCGGGGCTCTACCAACTGAGCTACAACCACCATATTGAAGCGTTTTATTCTAAATGGCGCGTCCTGCAGGATTCGAACCTGCGACCCACGGCTTAGAAGGCCGTTGCTCTATCCAGCTGAGCTAAGGACGCATAATTCGGGGTCCGAACGTCTCATTTAAAATGAGTGGTCGGTGATGCAAGATTCGAACTTGCGACCCCTTGGACCCAAACCAAGTGCGCTACCAGGCTGCGCTAATCACCGACGTTTTGCGAGGTCCCCCTCGACAGCGGGGCGCATATTACCTAGAACGCAGGGTCAGGTCAAACACTTTTTTGAAGTTTTTTGACAATTTAGTTTGTTTGCTTATTTTTACCGCAATATGTTGTTTAATTAGGCAGATAAATCAAAAAAGGCGCTTTTCAGCGCCTTTTAATTTTTATAACTCATCACCCGTTAAAATTTAAACTGGCTAATTTGTTGCGACAATTTACGCTCGACTTCCATCATAGTTCGGGTACTGCCTTCCAGTTCGTTGGTTTCGTCGGTCAGCTTTTTAGCACCATCAACCAAATGCTCAATGCCCTGACTCACTTCTTTGGTTAAAACCGACTGTTCTTCTGTCGCACTAGCGATTTGAATAATCATATCGTTAATGCCATTTATTTTTTCTGAAATTTGCTCAAATGAACGAACTGTCTTTTCGGTCGATTCAATGGTTTCCTGAACTAATTCAGTACTGCGGTAAGATGCTTTATAAGAATCATCGGCTTTCATCTGTAGTGATGCGATGATACTTTCAATTTCTTCGGTGGATTGACGTGTTTTACTCGCAAGCGAGCGAACTTCATCTGCAACCACAGCAAAACCGCGCCCCGATTCTCCTGCTCGGGCGGCTTCAATGGCTGCATTCAGCGCCAATAAGTTTGTCTGCTCTGCAATACCTTTAATAACATCTAAAACGCCACCGATGTTTTCACTGGCAGCTTTAAGTTCAGAGGCAACTTTAGCGTTACTTTGTAATTCGTCAACGAGCTGTTGCACATGCTCTAAATTGGTTTCTACATCAGTACGGCTGTGACCTGCCATTTCAAAGGCTTCTGTACTGCTTGACGCGGTTAACTCCGCATTTTGAGCTATCTCTCCTGTGGCCTCAGAAAGTTGTTTTAAATAACTTAATGAATGTTCGGTTTGTTCTTTTTGCTCACGCATATTTAAAGTCGCTTTATGACCAACTTCACTAATCGAACCCGAAATGCCACCCAAACCTTTTGCGCCTGCCGCTACATCGGCAATAATTGCCTGAATCTTCTCAATAAACTGGTTAAAGTTAGTGGCCAATGTACCGATTTCGTCATTCGTTTTAACTGGGATGCGTTGGGTTAAATCCCCCCCTCCGGCAGCAATATCGCGCAGCATGTCACTGACCTGAGTGAGTGGTTTAACCACTAACCGTTGGATTAAAATTAACAAGATGATGCTTAAAACAATCATAGAGACGCCCATTGACGTCCATTTTTGAATCCACTGAGCATCCAAACGTTCGTCGACCGCACTACGTGAAAAAGCAATTTTGATTTTACCAATTAACTCTTCGTCGGCACTATGAATTGAGTACCACTTAGCCGTGCCATCCTGTTCTATATCTGTTTTAACTTTAGTTTCGGCCATAGGTTTATCCCTATGGTCGGTCACTTTAATATGGGTAATAGCAACGTTCGGTAGATAAGCTTCAATTGCATTTTGAATCAGCGGGAAGTCATACGAAAAAACGGGGTCTTGCAAAATAATTTTGAGCTGATTAATAATTTCTTGTTTATTTTTTTGATACCTTTCTAGCTCTTCTGATGTTTGAACAGACATCGTCCAAAACGCCACAGCGCTCAAAACAATAAAGTTTACACTGACGAGTGCCAGCAGGACTTTTTTGGCGATTGATTGCATACTGCTACTTCCTCTTAAATGCAAAATCGGATATTTGCGTTAGCGAGTTGAAATGTTTAAAAATTAACCATAACTCACTTATTTATTAACATTCTATTAAATTTAAGCGAAAACACCTAAATGTACAACTTAAATCTAGATCAGGCCGATTAATTTATTCGCCGGTTAACGTGGCGAGTATTTTACGTTGGCCACCAAAATCACGGTGTTCTCCTAGATAAATACCCTGCCATGTGCCCAAATTAAAACGTCCATTGCTGATAGGTAATATCAAAGTCACCCCCATCAGACTCGATTTTAAATGTGCAGGCATATCGTCTGGGCCTTCAAAGGTGTGCTGAAAGTAAGGTTGGTTTTCGGGCACCATATGATTGATATGCGCTTCAAAATCACTTCTCACAGTCGGGTCTGCATTTTCATTTAACGTTAAACTGGCCGAGGTGTGTTGTAATAATAAGTGGCAGGTGCCTATTGTAAAGTCAGATAAGTGAGTCAGTGCCTGCTCAATTTCATCGGTTATTAAATGAAACCCACGAGGGCGTGCTTTTAAAACGATTTTTTCTTGTTTCCACATTTATTTCACCACCTTATCAAAACATATTTCTATATGAGCAGCCCCCGCGTCACTCATAAATGGCATTATCATGACTGGGCCTTCAGATTTATGAGTTAATGTATGGCCTTTTCCGGAAACCACGACGGGGGTCGCCATATCAAACTCATAACCTTTTTCTGATAGTAGCCTTTTTGCCCCCCCTGTGACCATATTCGTGATTTCACCGACCATATCTGTGACTTCTTCATTCACTTCGTTGGGTTTTTCGCCTAACATGCGCCCCATGACCTCAAGCGCCAAATTTTCTTCAAACGAAACTGAAAACGAACCTTTAGTTTGTGGACCGACCATACCTATTAATCCAGAAACATCTCCTCTGGCCACTTCATCCTTTTTTATTCTGGGTTTGTCGGGTTTTACTTCTGTCATGGCCATAGTGCTCAATACATTAACAAAAGCCGATAAAAAAGGATTTACAAAGTCTGCATTCATTTGATAAACCTATACTAAAAACAGCTGAAAATTTTTAAACGATATTTACAACGTAATACAGTTAAATAGTAAACTATCTAATTATTAGTAAGTGTGCCCGAATTGAAAAAATTGTAAACCATGCCAAGGTTAAAAATTTTTAACCTTGGCAGACTTAAGGCAACTATGCGACAAACTCGGTTATTTGAGGAAGAGATTGAAAGCCCTTGCATTGGCGTGTGCGAGTCAGGCAAACGTGGCTATTGCAAAGGCTGCTTGCGCAGCCGAGAAGAACGATATTATTGGCCTAAATTAAATAACGAGCAAAAAATTCAAGTTGTGCGATTATGCAAAATGCGCAAAAACCGCCTTAACAACAAGATAATAAAAGAAAGAGAAGAGGCGTTGCTGAAATCGATCCAGATGCAGCAACTAGACTTGTTTTAAAACATTAATCTTGCAAGAGGATTAAGCAAACGCGCTTTTCCTTGGGTAAAGTGCATAGGCTCATCCATAACAGACAAACACAAACAACATTTGCTATCAAAAGTCACTGGCGAATGCTCGACTGTATCGTCAACCACAATAAAATCACCCGCATTGTATTCGCCATGTTCATCTTTAAACGAGCCCGACAACACCACGGTAAGCTCTAAACTCTTATGGGTGTGTGGCGGTACATCCGTCGCGGGCTCGATATAAATTAAATTAGCTTTATACTCATCAAAATCACCGATTGATTTAGTGTGAACCCCACCAATGCTGTGCCAACGTTTCTTCTGCTCGGAACGATCCGATAATATTTTTGGCAACTTAAACTTGTGTTGTCCAACTTGAAGCATTTTAATTTTTTGTTGCTCGGGTTTAACCGATAATCTTGCGTCTTGAGAAGGTTTAGCCCCTTGTTCATCCGCTAGGTTAAAAATGTTTTCTAACATACCATCAAAACTGACGTTTTCTTCGACTTCCGGCTGTACCTTATTAAGGGCTTTTTCAGCCAGTTCAAACTCGTACTCTCGCACAGATTCACGGCAATCTTTACAGTATTCTAAATGGACTGACACAGCCAACCCCAAACCCGCAGACAGTTCACCTGCTGCAAACAATTTTAACAATCTTTCTGAGGGATGAAATTTAATCATGCTGTTTGCTCCATCGCTTGCTTGAGCTTACTAAGGCCGAGACGAATTCTTGATTTAACAGTGCCAAGTGGCACACCAACTTCATCAGCAACCTCTTGTTGAGATTTTTCTTGCAAATAGACTTTTTCGATAACGTCTCTTTGACTATCTGACATGGCGCTGAAAAAGTGATCCAGCTCGCCTTGCAATAATAAGTTCTCTAACAAAGTAAACTCTTGATAATCTTCACTGGCGTTATCTTCTAAAATTGGCCAAAGTTCTTCGGCAAAGTTTTCTTCTTTTTGAAAAGATGCTTTTCGCATCATGTCATAACGCACGTTACGAGCAATAGTATAAATCCAAGTGGATGCAGCCCCTTTGCTTGCATCAAATAAATGCGCTTTCAACCAAACGTTTAGCAAAGTATCTTGCACCATTTCGGTAGCCAAATGCTCTTTTTTTAATAACTTAAGACCAAAAGATCTGAGCCTGGGTGCAAAGTGTTCAAAAATTTTAGCGTATGCGACTTTATCTCTATCCTGCGCAACTTTTGAAAGTAACTCAGCCCATTCGACTGTTGGTTCACTTTCAGTTGCCATCATTGAGACCTGCTTCTGATGAGACCTCGTCTGTCGTTCCTCTCTCAGTGTAACCATAATTAAAAACCCCTTTTAGCACTGATAACTCCTACGAGTGGATTTAAACACTAGATCACTAAAAAACAAATTTTTAGGTAGCAAAAGCTTTACTTCATGTCTATGCTATTAAAATCTATAGTTTCAAGGGTTTATTTAATGAAAATTAGTGACGAAATCCACAATTATTATGAAACCTTAGTCTCCGAAGCTTTAGAAAATAAGCATCCAGGACCGGAACCGCTCAGTGACAACGAATTGGCCGACTTAATTTGTCTAACGCTAAACCAATTACCGGCGAAATATATTCGCCATGATGTCGATCTAGCCTACTACTTGTCAAGTGAAGAAAGAGAGCAAATGAAACAAGCGGTTCACCAAGCTATTGAAGATTCATTAGCTAGATTAATGTAAGTTGAGGATTTTTAAACGAATGTCTTTAGAAAATGCGCCTAACCACGTAAAATTAGCCGTTGATTTGATTTACTTGTTAGAGTCAAACGAGGTTGCGCCTGCTGATGTGTTAAAAGCTTTAAAGATAGTCGAGCAAGACTTTAGCAATAAACAAGCTGAGCTCCACTCACCCACTGCTAACATTAAGCGAGAAGTTTAAGCGAATATTATATGAAGTTAAAAACAATGTCCGCCCACTTTATTAAAACGGCGCTATTCACGTCAGGGATTTTTGGCTCAGGGTTTGTTTGGGCGCAAGATGATTTATTTTCGATGTCGATCGAAGAATTAATGCAAATGGAAGTTGCCAGCGCCACGTTAAGCAACGAAACCTTGGTGAATGTACCAGGTAGTGCGGCTGTATTTACCCGTCAAGACATCAATCAGCTAGGATTTAGTCGCTTAGACGAGATTTTAAACTATGTTACCGGGATGCAAAGCACTCAATCTGACCGTGATGCTCGTTTTAATAAAATATCGTCGCGCGGGCGGAGTTCCAGTGTCGGTGGCCGAGAAATATTACTGCTCATTAATGGCCAACGTATAAACACAGAATATTCGGGGAACAACGCATTTTCCATGGCATTGGTGCCTTTATCTATTGTTGAAAAAATAGAAGTGATTAAAGGGCCAGGCTCCTCTTTGTATGGTTCTAATGCTTTTTTAGCTGTGATAAACGTGCTTACTAGGAAAAACGAACAAACTCATACTCGTTTAGCCACTGGTAATATGGGGGTGACAGAAGCCTCATTAAGTACTGGTTTTAAATACGAAGACATCAGTGTTCATTTATCTGCTGCCGTGGGTAAAAGCAGTGGCGACAACTACACCAATGTGACTAACTCATTTGATCCGAGTGAGGAAGTTGAGCTAACAGACAAAGAATCTCATCGCGAATTATTGTTTAACCTGCAATACAAAGATACCGAATTAAAAGTAATATCTTCAAACCAAGAATCAGAGGACTTTTACCTACAAGGTAATACGGGCCCTGGTATTAACCGCTCTGAGACCGACTCACTATTTGTGACGTTAAACCAACATATAGACTGGTTTGAAAATGCACATAGCGAGATATGGCTTGATTACCGTAAAAACGACAATAAGCTATATATCCAAGGCTCAGCCTACGGTACTTTTAGTGGTTTTAGCAATCCTGAATCGAAACAACCTTTAATTGCTTTAACCCCGATTGAAGAAACCGCACATGGCATACGAGTGAATAACTTTTATCAACCGAGCGACACGCTTAGATTAAGTTTGGGTTTAGAGTACCGCCAGAGTGAGTTAAACCAAGATACGAGTCAGACCAACTTTGACTACGCAAGCTGTTTGACCAACCAGCTTTGTATGGCTCAAATTTTTGGCCTGCCGGTGCCGCCACCGCAAGATATGGAGATAGATTATTATCAAGGCGACTTTAAACCCGCGGTAAAATTTGTAAGTGCCACCGAGCGTGAAATTTATGGCGCTTTTATACAAGCCCAATGGCGCTTGCGTGACGATACTGAAATTACAGCCGGCATAAGGCATGATGATTATACGGATAGCGGTACCAGTAATAGCCCACGCTTGAGCATAGTGCATAACTTTAACGATACCCATACCTTTAAAACAAATTATGGCGAAGCTTACCGAGCACCTCAATTAAATGAAATTGGTTTAGCGAACAATACATTAGTTGAAGGCAACCCAGATTTAACCGCAGAAACCATTCGTTCACTAGACGCCATTTGGCTAACGAATTTTGAAGAATTTACAACCTCTTTGACTTATTTTCAGCATAAGATTGACGATGCCATTTTAATTGGGGTTCAAAATCAGGTGGTTAAACTAATTAACTCGTCTGAGAGCCAAAAGACCGAGGGTTTAGAAGCTGAATTAACTTATTTTGCAACGCAAAATTTGAGCTTGCAAACGGGGTTAACACATATTTTTAATATGTCGGAAGGACAGTATCGAGAATCTGACTTTTTAGCTTATGCCATCGTTAATTATGCAATAGACAAATGGAACATTAATTTTAGTGCTAATTATCAAAGTGATAAACAGAACCAAATGTTTAGGCAAGATAATGCAAGAGAAACCTTGCCCAGCTTCTGGGTCGCAAATACTCACGTAAGCTATCAACTTGACGAGCATGCTAACCTATTTGCAACCGTAAAAAACCTTTTAGATGAAGATTATTACACGCCCTCTGTTAGTAACTTAGCAGATGGCGGTGTTCCCAACCGCGGTCGCAGTTGGTTAGCCGGTGTTAGCTTTGCCTTTTAGCGGGCTAAGTTAGCTGGATTTCGCTTTTTTAAATGGGCGCTTTTTAGCGCCTGTTTTGTTTTTAGGCTGCTGTTGGTTGTGCAAACCTGGCTGATTTTTAGTAAAACGAGTTGCAGCCTTCTGGTATTGACCAGGTTTCTTTTTTTGGGTCTGACCTGGTGGTACTAAATGATTTGCTCCGTTACCAATTAAGCGGCTTAATCCCATCTTTTTAAGCGCTTCACGAATAATTGGCCAACCATTTTCGTCATGGTATCTTAACAAAGCTTTGTGCAAGCGACGTTGACGGTCTCCTCGTGGAATAAACACCTTTTCACTTTTGTGAGTGACTTTATGCAAAGGATTAGACTCTGTGTGATACATAGTGGTTGCATTTGCCATTGGCGATGGATAAAAGTTTTGCACCTGATCTAATCTAAATTTATTTTGTTTTAGCCACAGCGCCAAATTGACCATATCTTGATCGGTTGTGCCAGGATGCGACGAAATAAAATAAGGGATTAGATACTGCTCTTTTCCTGCTTCTTTAGAGTATTTGTCAAATAGCTCTTTAAATTTGTAATAAGTGCTCATACCTGGCTTCATCATTTTATTTAATGGCCCTTCTTCGGTATGCTCAGGTGCAATTTTTAAATAACCACCAACATGATGTTGCACCAATTCTTTTACATAGTTTGGATCTTCTACGGCAAGATCATAACGCACACCTGAAGCGATGAGGATCTTTTTAATGCCTTTTACAGCACGAGCTTTACGGTACAAATTAACCGTGGGGCTTTGGTCTGTATCCATGTGACCACAAATATCGGGCCACACACAAGACATCCGGCGGCAAGTTTGCTCAGCTTTAGGATGTTTACAGCGCAACTTATACATGTTAGCTGTTGGTCCCCCCAAATCAGAGATAACGCCGGTAAAACCTGGCACTTTATCGCGAATTTGTTCAACCTCTTTGATGATAGATTCTTCGGAGCGGCTTTGAATAATTCGACCTTCGTGCTCTGTAATAGAACAAAAAGTACAGCCGCCAAAACAGCCTCGCATGATATTCACCGAGGTTTTTATCATGTCGTACGCAGGTATTTTTGCTTTGCCATAACTTGGGTGTGGAACCCGAGCGTACGGCAGATCAAACACTGCATCCATTTCTGAAGTCTCTAGCGGATAGGCGGGCGGATTAATCCAAACAATGCGGTCACCATGGCGCTGTACTAAAGCCCGTGCACACCCTGGGTTAGTTTCTTGATGTAAAATACGTGAGGTATGTGCGTAATAAGTTTTTTGCGCGCGCACCACATCATAAGGGGGTAAATTAACATATGTCATTTCCCACGGCCGCCGAGTTTTAGCAGGCTGAATTTGCACAACTTTAGCTTCTTGCGGGTTGGCTTCGCTTTGTTTGCTGTCACAGCTTGATTCTTGAATCATTTCGTAGGGGCTGGGAATAGGATCAATTTTACCTATTTGATCAACTTCGGTTGAATCAACGCCAAACCAACCTGGTAATGGCTCTTTTCGGAGCACAGCGGTACCGCGAATATTTTGCATTTCGGCTAAGGTTTCACCAGCAGCAAAACGGTGCGCAACTTCCGCTAGTGGTCGTTCAGCGTTGCCAAAAATTAGCATATCCGCTTTTGAGTCAAACAATACTGAGCGGCGCACTTTATCTGACCAATAATCATAATGCGCAATCCGCCTTAAACTCGCTTCTATGCCACCAATCACAACGGGTACCTTAAAAGCTTCTTTACACCTTTGAGTATAAACAGTAACCGCACGATCAGGACGTTTGCCCCCAACATTCCCCGCAGTATAAGCATCGTCATGGCGCAACTTACGATCTGCGGTATACCTGTTGATCATAGAATCCATGTTGCCCGCGGTTACGCCAAAAAATAGTTTTGGCTCGCCCAGTTTCATAAAGTCTTTTTTGCTCGTCCAGTCTGGCTGTGAAATGATACCCACTTTAAAACCTTGCGCTTCTAGCATACGGCCAATTACCGCCATACCAAAACTGGGGTGATCAACGTAAGCATCCCCCGTGACAATAATAATGTCACACTGAGTCCAACCGAGCTGTTTCATTTCTTTGCGAGACATGGGTAAAAAAGGTGCCGCTTGCGCAGCATGCACACCATCAGTGTAAGAAAATAGATCACGCTCAGCGCGCATTCTTTGCATATGTTGTTTGGCTACCATAATTAACCCGCTTGACTACCAAAAATGGGGCGGCAGTTTACCAGATAGCCAACTTGAATAAAATCTTTGATCTATTGGTTAAAACGAGGCTTAATAGTAGATTAAAGTTAAAAAACTTAGGTGGTGTATGCGCTATTTTGTCTTCTGGTGTTTATTTACGTTTAGTGCCAATAGCTTAGCTTGGCAAACCCTATCACAAAGTCGGTTTGCTTCGCCGGAAGAACCATTGCAAATAAAATTTACTCAAAGTGAAATAAAACAAATAGACGAGTTAAAAAGCTTAGCCGCAAACGAGTTTATTCAAATACAGCTACCCACCAGCGATATACAACCACTAACTTTTATCCTCTCGCGCAGCGAAATACTGCAAAATAACCTCGCCAAGCGTTACCCCAACTTGCATACTTTTAGCGGACACCAAGTTAATCAACCTGATAACTTAATCGTGTTGACCTTGGCAGACTCAGGACTAATTGCCGATTATCAAGATCAGCATCTAAGCTGGCGACTGACTCAGCAAAGTTCAGATGTTTTTGATTTGCAAATGCAAACCAGCAAACCGTTAATGACTGATAAAATATTCAATGAAATCCCGCAAATTGAACTCGCTGCGCGTGGCTCGTTACAAAAACCCGAGCAACTGATTCAATACCGTTTAGCCGTAGCAACCACGTCAGGTTACAATCAGCTTTTTGATAACAATAAACCCCGTATTTTAGCACAGGTGGTTAATACCATAAGTCGGGTAAATCAAGTATTTGAACGTGATTTGGGCATTTCTTTAGTACTAGTGGATAACACAGATTTATTATTTTTTACCGATCCGGCTAGCGATCCATTTAGCGATCAATCGAACGAATTTGAAAACGATTTAGATGTATTGCAAAACCAGATAGATAACCGCATTGGTAGCGAAAACTATGATATTGGTCATCTGTTTGGCACTGCGGGTGGTGGGCTTGCACAAGTGGGAAGCGTTTGTGTTGAGTCCTATAAAGCACAAGGAATTTCGGCCTACCCTCAACCTTTTGGTAACCTGTTTGCAATTGATTATGTTGCTCATGAAATTGCCCACCAGTTTGGTGCTCATCATACCTTTAACGGTACTGCCGGCAATTGTGGTGCAGTAGGCGCTAGAAGCCCAGATGATGCCTACGAGTTAGGTAGTGGTGTCACTATAATGGGTTATGCGGGTCTTTGCCAAGAAACTTTCAAAACAGAAAATGTGCAATTTTCGTCTATCTCGGCCTTTCATGCCCACAGTATTGATGAGATAAACCAATTTGTGGACTCGGGCTTCGGCCGCACCTGTGGCAATGTTATTAACCAAGACAACAATGCCCCTGAAATTACTTCAATACTAACCACCAAAACCATTCCTGCGCTAACACCATTTATACTTGAAGCCAAGGCTACCGATGCCGATAACGACAGCTTAAGTTATAGTTGGGAGCAATACAATTTAGGCAGCGAAACCGAATCGTATGAAGATTGGCAAGATGCAAAAAGTGGCCCCCAGTTTAGAAGTTATCTGCCTTCCGAAAACCCAACCCGCTTTTTACCCAGGTTAGAAAAAATTGTATTTAACAGCATCAACAGAGATGAGCTCCTTAGTGCATCAGAACGTGACTATCGGTTTAAGTTAACGGTACGTGATAATAAAGGCAGTGTAGCGCAAACCACTCAAAGGGTATCGCTGGATGCCAATAGCGGGCCTTTTATCGTTACTGAACCTGCCGACGATATAGAGTTAGTAGGTTTACAAAATCTGCTCGTTAAATGGAATGACGCAAACACCCGTTTTTATTGCAAACAAGTAGACATCTGGTTGGATACTGCCAGTGAACTGACCTTTGACTGGCTGTTAGCCGCTAAGGTGGATAACAATGGCGAATATAAGGTATCGTTACCCAACATTCGTGTTTATGATGGCCATGTTATGGTGGCCTGTAGTCAACGCAGTTTTTTTAACATAGCATCTGGTGCTGTGACTATAGTGCTAGATGAAAGCTCACCAACCTCAGCAAAACCCAGTTATCCGACACCTACAGAATTAGCAAACGCCACTAACAGCTCTAGCGGCGGTAGTAGCAGTGCTTTTACCCTAGGTATTATTTTACTTATTTTAATTCGCCGCCCCTTGAAACTGTCATAAAAGTGCATATTTAGTTAACAGGCGGGCTTGATGTTTAGGTTTAAAAGCCTTACACTCCCGCCCTACTTTGAGAGTTTCCCTGATCAGGGGCCGATTAGGATTCGACGGATTTCTAAAACTCCAAGGTGCATGCCGTGGGGCGGTTGGCCACGTAAAAAGCCGCAAAAAAATAGTCGCAAACGACGAAACTTACGCTTTAGCAGCTTAATAACCTGCTAGTAGCACTTCTGCCCTAGCTTCCGACTGTAAGACGGGGAATCACAGGAGTTCAAACCCAAACAGTATAGTGTGGATGCTCCCACCTGAGAGCTGAAGCATGAAATCTAATTCAGGTTAGCTTGGCAGTGGCGTGTTTGTTCGCAGCTACCAAGTGAAATTAAAAACAAACTAAGCATGTAGTACCGAGGACGGCGGTTATTCGGACGGGGGTTCAAATCCCCCCGGCTCCACCACCATCACTTCCATACACGTCCAACAACATCCAAAAACACCATAAAAACCATATATTTAAGATATATTCAGTCCAGTAATGTCCAAGGAAATCCGTGGGCAACCAGAACATTTAGTATTCCTTTTAGTATTCCAGATTTTGTATTAGAGTATTTGGAATACAAAAGCGTAAAGGGAACACAAATGGCTAGAAAAACCACCAGCTTATCGGCAACAGAAGTCAAAAATGCCAAACTCAAGGAGAAAGACTACGTCCTTTCCGACGGCAATGGTTTGCAATTACGGATTAGAAGCAATGGCTCACGACTTTGGAACCTTAATTACATACACCCTCATACGAAAAAGCGAGTGAACATTGGGCTAGGAACCTACCCGGCAGTCTCACTAGCTGATGCAAGAACCCAGACTATCGAATATCGATCTTTACTGGCTAAGGGTGTAGATCCCAAAAGTTATAGAAACTCCAGCATTGCAAACAATAAACAATTAACAGAGAACAAACTAATTATGATTGCACGCCGGTGGTTTGATTTAAAGAAAGATGAAGTAACCAAAGACTACGCTGAGGATATTTGGAGATCGCTGGAAAACCATATATTTCCAACGCTTGCCGATACACCGATCAACCAGATTACAGCACCAGAGGTAATCTCTATATTAAAGCCACTAGAAGCCAAAGGAAGCTTAGAGACAGTAAAAAGAGTGACACAACGATTAAATGAAATAATGGTTTATGCTGTTAACTCTGGACTTATCCCAGCAAACCCACTAACAAACATAAGAGCAACCTTTAAAAAGCCTAAAAAAGAGTCGATGAAATCAGTGCCACCAACTGAGTTGCCTAAACTTATGCTGGCTATCCATACTGCTAGTATAAGGAAAACAACACGCTATTTGATTGAATGGCAACTGCATACCATGACACGCCCAATAGAAGCGGCAACTACACGATGGGAAGAAATTGATTTAAAAAATAAAATATGGCGTATACCGGCTTCTAAGATGAAAAAACGGAGAGACCATAGTATCCCATTAACTGACCAGTGTTTGGCGCTTATAGAGGCTATGAGGCCCATTAGCGGCCATAGAGAATATGTGTTCCCTGCTGACCGTAATCCGCGGTCGCACACCAACAGCCAAACTGCTAATATGGCTTTAAAAAGAATGGGTTATGAGAACAAATTAGTCAGTCACGGATTGCGCTCGATAGCCAGTACAGCACTAAACGAACATGGCTTTGATCCGGATTTAATAGAATCAGCGCTAGCGCATGAGGATAAGAACCAGATTAGAGCGGCATATAACCGTGCCGAATATATTGAAAGGAGAAGGGAAATGATGTGCTGGTGGAGTGACTATATAGAAAAGGCGTCAAATGTAAATGTTTCTATTAAATAGCATTAATTGAATAAGTGCAGACTAATGTGTGTTCAATGGATAAGACAGAACTCAGACAAAAAATGAAGAGCTCTGGAGAGCAGAGTGTCAGCAAATTGCTGGAAGATAACTCGGCGCCCTTCAAGCTTGCTCTATGTCGGCTACCTATAACAGACTAATTATACCCATATTGCTTAAAGACATTACCTAAAAACTCTGTTAGATTTTTCGAGTAATTCTACACCCTTTTACCTCAGGAAAATGACTGCTGCCTATGTTTTCGAAGCTATATTTACAGCGTAGACTCTCAAATGAAGACAAGACTTTCTCAGAAGTAGAGCTCTTAGCTATTTCAAATTACGTTGTCGTGTTAGCCGAACCTGGAAGTGGTAAAACCGAACTTCTTGGAAGTTTGGCTCAACAGTTGGGTACATCTTCAGTTACCGCAAACATGTTCGTACAATTAGGCGCTAGACACGAGAATTCACCACTTGTTATTGATGCTTTTGATGAACTGGCCAAAATTGATCAAAGTGGCATTCATAAACTTCTGGCAAAGATAACGATGGCAAAACCCACTCATGTCATTATTTCTAGCAGATCTAGTGAGTGGGATATATCTGCCACAAATGCAGTTAAGAATTTTTTGGGAATTGAACCATTGGTGGTTAGGCTCTGCGAGTTCGGTGATTCTGAGCAACGTGCGATCTTTGAGCACCATGCACCAGGAGAAGAGTTCACTAGATTCTATTCAGAAGTATGTAGATTTGATCTGGAAGCCCTTCTGCCTAATCCTCAGTTCCTGAAAATGTTTGCTGACGCTTATCTTGAAAGCGAAAGAAACTTTGCAGATAAACAATCTATCTTCAAACTTGCAGTGGAACGTTTAGCTAGAGAAGTAAGTCAAACGTCCTCAAGAACCAGCCTATCACTTTCCGCAAGTCAAAAAGTCGATATTTCGTCAGAGGTATTTGCCAAACTGCTATTGTCTGGAGCAGAAGGAGTAAGCGTCAGCGAAATCGAAGAAAACCGCATATATCCTTTACTTACATCACTTGCTGGTAATGATCCATCAGTTTTCAATGTCCTTGCGACTCGGCTTTTCAAGCCAGGGGAGAGTACTGACCAACACCGTCCAGTCCACAAAATCGTAGCTGAGTATTGTGCAGCTGCCCACCTTGCAAAGCGAATAGTAGACCCAGCAGATGCTCTAACACTACATCAATGCCTACCAATTATTGCGCCCAATTCTACCGTAAGAGATGAACTTCGTGGGCTACTGGGCTGGATGGCTGCTTTGGGGAATAAGGCTGTCCAGCATGCGGCAATTGAACTCGACCCTTACGCAGTCCTTGCAAACGGAGACCCCTCTCAGCTAGCCCCGTCATCAAAGCAATTACTTTTGACTAAACTGAAGGAAATCGAGGAAACGGATCCATATTTTAGGAGAAGCGATTTTTCGCGTAGGTTTAGTGTTGCAGGCTTTTTCACAGAAGATATTATCGTAGATATCAAAGCACTGCTTAACAGCCAAGGAGATGGGCAACTACGTAATTTAATTCTTGAACTATTGATTGAATCTCCAATCGCTCACTTATTGATAGATGAGTTACGTCAGATCTTCTTGCATCCTCAAGAGGACAAGTATAATCGTATTTATGCAATTAAATGTCTTTTGGGTTGTACCACCTATGCGTATGAATCAGACTTAACGAATCTTTTATCTGAAGCCAGTCCAGCATCACTTGAGGTGGTCGCTAAAGGAATGGAGCTCCTTGATTTAAATATGTTTGAGTTATCGTTTCTTGAAACGTACTTTTTGGCTTGTGCAAATTTATATCCAAGCAATAAGCTTCGATTTGAACGAGTGATCGGATCTCGTTATTTTATAAAGTCTATAATCTTCAGATTAAATCAAGAAAACGTTGAGCAACTGTTAGATATACTAACTCGAGGCCTTACCTGTACCTGTGGTTTAAAATCCTATGAATGTGATTGTCGAAACGGGATAAGTAAGATTGTCGGACATATGCTCGACCGTTATTTTGATATAGCGCTACCACCATATGAACCACTACGTGTTTGGAGCTGGGTTAAAAATTTAAACTTTCATGAAAGTATAGGGCCCCAACATAGTACTTCTGTAAAAGTTCTATATGAAAACAGAGAGTTGAGACAAGGGATTCTCTCGCATGTTTTTGCTAAATTAAATGATCGCGAAATAATATTTGATACCAAGATGCATAAGTTCCATCTTCAATCGCACTCAGGCCTCCCTTTATGCCTTGAGGACCACAAGTATATAGTTGATCTAGCATTTTATAAAAATAACCCTGAGCTATGGGTAAGTTTTATTGCAAGACACAACAGGCTCCGTTCTGCTGAGGAAAGAGGTCCAGATAAGTTTCGACGTCACATGCGAGTTCAAGCATTGGAGAAGCCGATGCTTATGAGAGAATGGGCTAAATTTAACAGAGCTGATTCGCTATCTGCAAAAGAAGCGTATAGGCGATGGGTAACTAAAAGTAATCGAATGTCTCGGCGAAAAAATAAGAGACAAAATGAAATTTATGCCGAAAGTACACAATATATCCGAGAAAATAGAGAGCTTGTTGAAAGTGGGCGTCATTGGAGTTTTTTAGTTCAATTTGCGCAGACCATACTTACAAAACCAAAAGATATTGCTCTGAAATTTGGCGATACAGAAATTGTGAAAAACGCTCTCAGGAATTGCCTCGAATTCATAGAACCACATGTCCCTGACTTGAATAAACTGGCCGAGTTGCGATGTTCCTCCACTGGGTTATATGTTGAAACAATACTTTTTGCTTCTTGTCTTGAAATAATGCGGAAAAATGGCAATCTAAACAGAGTTAAACCAAGATTACTCCTTGCTCTAAAGACCAACTTAGATTTTCCTTATGATGCGGTTGATGAAACCGAGTACGACGTTCTAAAAGCAGAAGTTAATCACTTACTGTTCCCTAATAATGAATCCATTGAGCAGTATCTCCGTTCTTATGTCGAACCGCAGTTGGCAAATTCTCAGTGCTCTCATCCGAGAATAGATATGTTGAAGTATGATGAAATATTCACTCCCTTGCGGGCAAAGCTGTCAATTGAATGGCTTGAACGTTTCGATGAGTTAGGTTTTTCCGCACTTGATACGCTGTTCGATCTCGCAATGCAGTTTGGAGACAGAAATATACTTAATGACATCATTCGGACCCGCTGTTCTGATTATTTATCTAAATTCCCTGAACAGACAAATGATGAAAACATCGAACAAAAACGTAAGTTTTGGTTCGTTAGAGCTTTCTATTTTCTGGATTTACAAGTAGCGAAGCCATATTTTGATTGGCTAAAAAATGATAGAGACTCACTACTTTTGTTTGAGGGGCACTCAAGTAAAATGAATCGAGATAGTTCTTCTTACTGGCCAAATCTGACATCCACTAAAATAGAATTAATTTTAGTAGCTTTCTTTCATCAATGGCCGAAGGTTCACCTCCCTAGCAGTTGGGGAACTGGAAGTCCAAAAGGAGAAACTGCATATCGTTTTCTTACTGACATTATTTGGTCAATAGGCAGCGATGTCCCTGATGAAGCAATTCCCGTCCTTAATCGCCTTATTCAAGATCACATTTTTAGTGATATTCAGAGAGAGTTGAAAAGCATAAAAGCTGAGCAGCTGCGGAAAAAGTCACTGAGAGATTTCGAGCCACCTACTCCAGAAAAAATTGTGGATTTATTGGACAATAACGCTGTTGTTACAGTGGAAGGATTACGACAACTTGTTCTTCAAAAATTAGAAGACTATCAGAAGGATATAGATGGAGGAGAATTCAATGCTGCTACGCGATATTATACGAAAGATGATAACGGGAAAGTTATACACCGAAATGAAGTTAGCTGCGTTGAGATAATTGCCGAACGTCTGAACTTAGTACTTTACCCCCAAAGTATTGCTATTTCGCGTGAACATCAGACTAAAAATCAAAATAGAATTGATATAACAGCAGCGAAAATGATTGAAGGTAAAAGACGACTACTTGTAATTGAAGCTAAAGGGCAATGGCACAAGGATTTGTATACAGCAGCTTCCGCTCAGTTGTATCAACGCTATTCAATTCACCCTGATGCAGAACAGCAGGGTATATATCTTGTCATATGGTTTAGCGCTAATGAAGATATTGCTGGGCGTAAAAATATTGGAATTAACTGTGCTCAGGATCTCAAATTAAGTATTGAAGAAAAGTTACCACCAGAGATCAAAGGGCTGATAGATGTATTTGTCTTAGATGTCTCGCTTTCCTAAAGCGTAACCGTCGGTCAAACCACACCTACACAAAACCATTTAATGACTTCAGGCTTATTTCTATAACTATTCCGAGAAGCCAAAATGTCGAACCCAAAAACAGAGGTCAGAAGGTTACCAAAACCGGTCAAGTTAATTGTCGCCTAATATTACACAGAATCTGTTACAGGGTCCTACACTATAGAAGCTACTTTTTAGTTATTTTTGGCCCGAAGTAAACAATTTGAATGTCTTTTTGCTCTGGCAATATAGGCCACTCAAAATATACTCTGACTTGAGGTGTCTTAATTTTCCCATGAAAACTGTACTCCCTCTTAGTTCCATCTCTACTGTCTAAAAACCTAAGTTTACTTTGGAACGCCCTTTTGTCTTGAGCTGTTTCATCAGAAAACCACGCCTTATCTCCTTGAAAAAACTCTCTCACAATACAATTCGTTCGCTCAGTCCGGTTTCCTTGTTCATCCCTACTAGCCAAATACTCCTCTAAAACACGGCATAACTCCCGCATCCTGTCATAAACGGTCTTGTTATACGGCATGGTATTGATTTGCTGCAACAAACTAGTTGAAAAAACCAGGCTTGTAAAGTCTTTAGCTAACCTTTCTATGGCTTCTTGCCAATTAGTCGGTTCTGGCAAAGATGTTTTGCAAGAATCTAAAAGTTGCTTACAAGTCCAGAGGTTATCAATGTCATAAGTTCCCTTTACGTCTTCTGGTATACCATGTTTAACTTGCAAAGGAGTAACATCATAACGCCCAGAAAAGCTAAAAGAAGCAACATGCTGCAAAATGATCGACTTTCTCGCACATTCTCCTAACCCATGATCTGTTACATCAATATTACTATACTCGAAATAATCATCTTCATTTTCTGTTCTGCGATCACACCAGAAAGGCCCCATTTTACTTACCCAAGACATAATTTGATTTTTTAAGTCTCTAGGTGCTTCAGTAAGAACCAATTGTGAAAAGTTTTTATTATTACAAACTGGTAAGGCCTGACTTCTCTAGACACCTACTATCTGTTTAAATTCATCTGAATATCGGATACCTTTACCCATGATTTTCCTCTTTATGGTTCCAGTTACATTTTTACCATAAAAAGTGTCCGGGAATCTCAGGCCTTACCAGTTTCAGATCTGTTTATTCAGTTAGTGGATAGAATTATCCGAGTTACTCTTCCATTTACTATGTTTCCTAAAATCGACGACATTCGGGCTATTGGCGATTGCCTCATCGATCACTGCCTGATCATTTTTCTCTTCACGACGTTTTTGGTACTTTTTTCGTATGACATTAGGAATCAAAACAAATGATGCCCAGAATGAAGCTTTTGCGACATCATAAATAGCACTTTCAATGTACGTCCGAAAATTCTCGTCTCCAACAACCTCTACAGCATAAGCAATAAATTCATTGTATATACTGCCGTCTCTTGCCGATCTTAATGCCCAGACGACTCCACTTCGACCTTCTTCGTACAAAGGCAGATCTAAGTCCTTAGTGGCTTGTTCCAACTCTGACAAAGCGATCATTGTAGTGTCTAATATCAACGAAGAAACAATGCCTAACTCTTTAAGCTCACTGTAATATCCTGTAGTGAAAAGCGCACCAAAATCCCTCTCATAAGGTAATTCGGTTTTAAATGTGATCGTGGCTAGTTCTTGAGTATTAGCAAGTCGAGAAACTTGAGAAGCGCGATAGAGTTTTTTATTTCCTAATAGCAACGGAATTGGTTCAGATGGTCGCTCATCGTTACTGACGCGACTGGGATTGTTTCTCTTAAAATTCTCAGCCTGCTCAAAAATCTCTTTATACACTTCATCACGATCAATCGGCGGATAACCCCACTCATCGAGCAAAATGATCAGGTCAAAGTGCAATTCAGCTTTGATATCGTCTCGCTTGTTCCAATCCGTGTATTTAGCTTTGTCATCAATGACCTTCTTCACCTCTTTAGATAGGTCAAGCAGCTTCTCTTCGGGATAAGTAAAGTCATACTTATGAGCCAATGAAATGAGAATGTCGTAAAAGGCTTTTTCTTCAAAATCTATTCCCATTTCACCAAACGAGGCCATTTCAGCACGTAGTTCATTGTAAAGGTTAATAATTTCATCAGAAAAATCATTAATGACTTCCGAGCGAAGTACATCCTTTTCATCACGCTCATTGTACTTTTCAACCAACATATTCATTTTCTTAGTGAAATCGACACCTTTCACTTTATTGGTCTTTTTAAACTCGCCAATCGCCTTAGCAAGCATTTGCTGAAGCAATTGAAGTTTCGTATTGGGCTGCTTCACCATCTCCAGTTTGGCGAGATAATCATCATCAAAAATATCAATCTCGCCACCGTCTTTCTCACCCAGCTTAAAGATCTCTTCGACTCCATCACTGATCAGAGCATCTTTGACCAAATCCCTTACTCTGCGGTTCATTTGCTCTACATCTGGCGCACCGCCAGTGGTGATTTTAAATACAATGGTTCGAACCGCTAGATAATAATGAATCTTGTCCTTATGCTCTTTGGTCAGCTCACTGCTACCCACACAAATGTCATAAGCCGATTTAAGACGTTTGGTCAAATCCATAAACGTCTTTTCAAACTTCTTGGTTCTAAGTGCAAAATCAGCAGAGGCATTTAAACAATGTAACTGCTCAAGTGGAGTACCATTGAAATAAGGCTTAGAGTCGAACTTATGGAACAGCCCATCCAATAGGCTCAGGTGATCCTTAACGATAATGACTGACTGTTTAATGTCTTCTAAGTTCTGATCTTGTCCCGCTGTGTATTGGGAAAGAGCAAGGTTCATCTGTTTTTTTATGCCGATGTAATCGACTACCAAACCATTCTCTTTACCTTCAAATTTACGATTTACTCTTGAAATGGTTTGGATCAGATTATGCTTTTGCAAAGGCTTATCAATGTAGATGGTATCGAGGAACGGCACATCAAAGCCCGTTAACCACATATCAACCACAATAGCAATTTTGAAGTTCGATTTACCGTTTTTAAACTGACGATCCAGCTCTTTACGGTACTCTTTGTTACCGAGTTTGTTCCACAGAGCTTTATCATCGTCTTTGTTACGAGTCATAATCATCTTGACTCGTTCCATCGGCTTCACTTTCTTCTTATCACTTTCTGATAGAGTTGCACCGTCCTCACAGACTTTTACCTCATCCCACTCAGGACGAAGCGCAATCAGTTCATTGTAGAACTGATAAGCGATTTCACGGCTGCTACAAACGAACATTGCTTTGCCTTTTTGAGTCGTGCCTTCTTCAACACGGTTCTCATAATGCTCAACAAAGTCTTTCGCTATGGCTTTGATACGCTCTGGGTCGCCCAGTATGGTAGACATACTCGCCATAGCCGTTTTGCTTTTATCTATTTGGTATTCGTTTGTTCCTGCTTCTTCACACTCTTTATAGTATTTTTCGACTTCATCAAGCTGGCGACCATCGAGTAACACTTTTGCTGCTCGGCCTTCATACACAATACGAACAGTAATTTCATCGTAAACCGATTCGGTCATTGTGTAGCTATCGACAACCGCACCAAATACATCCAGCGTTGCGTCAATCGGTGTGCCAGTAAAGCCGACATAAGTAGCGTTTGGTAAAGAGTCGTGAAGATACTTAGCAAAGCCGTAAGTCTTTTTCACTCCGTCTTCTGTGACAGTAATTTTCTGTTCTAAATTGGTTTGGCTGCGGTGCGCTTCATCCGAGATACAAATGACGTTGGTTCGCTCCGTCAGCAGCTCCAAATCTTCAGTAAATTTATGGATGGTAGTCAGGAATACACCACCACTTTTACGCCCTTTCAGGTGCTCACGAAGTTCAGCACGACTCTCTACGCTGATGATGTTTTGATCGCCCACGTAACCTTTTGCATTGGTGAATTGACCCGAAAGCTGATCATCCAGATCAGTACGATCAGTGATGAGAATGATGGTTGGGCTGCCCAACCCGACATCTTTCATCAGTAGACGAGATAAGAACAACATGGTGTAGCTCTTACCACAACCAGTCGCACCGAAATACGTACCACCCTTACCGTCACCACTCACCAGCTTACCGTGCTCATCAAAACACTTCATATGTTGTTTGATATTGGCAAAAAGCTTTGTTGCTGCGTAATACTGAGGATAACGACAAACAATCTTTTCTTGTTTGCTTGAGGTGTCAGGTAAGTAGATAAAGTGGCGTATCACATCCGTGAGTCGTTTCTTGTTAAATAAGCCGCTGATCATCGTAAACAATGAATCAATACCGTCTTTGTCTAGCTTATCTTCACCCGTAATTTTACGCCAAGAGTAATAAAACTCGTATGGGGCAAAATATGACCCCATTTTATTGTTCACACCATCGCTAATCACACACAGAGCGTTGTATTTGAATAGTTCAGGGATATCTCGATCATAACGAGTGGTTAGCTGCTTATACGCATCGTATATAGTCGCTTCTTCACGAATGGCACTCTTAAATTCAAATACCACAAGGGGTAAACCATTGATGTAAAGAATCCCATCAGGGATACGCAACTCATAGCCTTGTATCTCCATTTGGTTAACGATGCGATAGCGGTTGTTCTCTAGGTCAACGTAGTCGAGTAGCTGAATGTATAAATCTTTCTGGCTTGCATCTTCACGCTTGAGCAAAAAACCATCAGAGACAAACTTCATTATGGATTTATTGGTATCGTAGAGATCCGAAGCAGGAAGATACTCAAGCTTATGGATGATTTGCTCTATCTCATAGGCTGTAATACCTTTCGCTTGATAACGTTTGGCTAGAAATTCACGAAGATCGGACTTAATCAGCACATCTTCAGGTGCTCGCTCAATCTCCTCACCACGAGTATGTGGATAGCCTTCTTTCCCTAGCAGTTCAATGATGGCTTGTTCTAGCCTTTCTTCTGTGAATTTCACTATTAGTGTCCCCTATACATCTGCCCTAAGAGAAGGCTTTTTAGCTCAACTAATTTCCCATTTTCTTTGTTAAACACCCTTTGCTGGCGCTGAACCTTCTCAAAAATTTGCTCAAATGATTCTTGTAAAGATTCTTGTGGAATTGGCACTACTACTTTTTCCAAATCACCAATCGTTATCATTGACTGAGCAGAACCACTATCAAGACTTCTAAGATTTTTGAACTTAAGGAAGTAATACAGAAAGCCTTTTCGGACAGATGATTGACATATCGAAGCAACAATACTTAGATTCGTGATAAAAGCCTTTGGAGGAGACATAACAACGTTCCCAGTCCCACTCACCCCTCGGCAAACAATTAAAATTTCGGGATTCTCATACATAAACTCACTGTAGTAACCTCGAATACCATACCCAGAGAACACTGGAAACCCTTCGCTGGTAAACTTGTCTGAGTTAAGCATTTTACCGTACTTCATATCGACCAGGGTGCCCAAGTTCCCTATATTCCAGATAGTTGGAACCTCACATTCAAGCTCCTCACTGTACGCTACATCTCCCCCAGAAGACTTATAAGGCTTTCCTTCTAGTTCAGGTTTACCGATGAATTCTGCATATTCTTTAGAGATCGGGAACTCAAAGTCTATAAACCACTGTTTGTAAATAGCTTGAGCGGTATCTTCTAGCTTTTGAATAAGTTGTTCGTTTAGTGCAATACGGTCATTGACGACATTGTATTCACGAACGATTTCACGCTGCTTTTCGATTGATGGGACTGGTAGTTCAACATCACACATTTCTTGCCAATCAAAAATTTCACGAACTGAACCATGAGACTTAAACCGAGCATAGCGATCAAATTCAGGTCGTCTAAACCACATCATCAAATATTCTGGGTCTAGCAGATTTAAGTCTTTAACCTCAAATACAGTATAAGCTTGGGATACCAACGCCTGCTCTAACGAATCAAGCATTGCGATCCCCATTTTATCTCCCCTACGAGATGTATCAGGTACGTAGGTGAATTGATGTTTTCTTACGATTTTGTACTTTTTAAAGTCAGTTCCTACAGTGTTAGCAACAGAATCAATAAACACCTTCTGGGTTGATACACCAAGTAAGTTATCCTTACGGTTTTCTTTATTTCTAGTGTCAACGACCTGAATAAACTGACCTAGTTTTTTATAGTTTGATCTCATAGCCCAGCTCTTTAAAAACATTTAGCAAGTCATTCTTCGATTGTTCTTCTTTTACAAGTAGAGAACCAAAATCACCTCTTAATCTGTTCATCTTGTCATCAAAATTGACATTCTCATCTCTGTTAATGAACTCAATGTATTTACTAGGAACAAGCGAGTAATCTTTCGCTGAAACTTCCGTTTTCTTTGCAGAGTAACAATATTCAGCAATGTCCTTGTAATTCTCTTCCGCCCCCACTTGCTGCCAAGTGTGAAGCGTATTTGCAAAGTCTTGAATGTCTTGCTCAGAGAACTGAACAAACTTTTTCTCAAACGGTTCACCACGTTGACGCAGATCCATAAACAGAATTTCTTCTTCACGGTCACGATAATTACGAGTGACATCTTCGTGCGGAACAATGCGCTCTTTTTTGTTTTTGTTGAGTATCCATAAGGTGACACTGATATCAGTGGTGTAGAACATACTGCGAGGCAAAATAATTACTGCCTCAACTAGATTATTTTCAATCAACTTCTTGCGGATAGCTTTTTCCGTACCATCGCCAGAGAGAGCACCATTTGACAGAATAAAACCAGCTACTCCATTTTCAGACAGCTTGGAAACCATATGTAAAATCCAACCATAGTTGGCATTACCTGTTTGTGGAGTTTCGTAGCCATCCCAACGATGATCATCAACCAGCTCATCGGAAGCTCGCCATTCTTTCTGATTGAATGGTGGATTCGCCATAATAAAATCAGCTTTAAGAGTTTCATGCTGATCATTGGCAAAGGTATCTTTTGCGGCTGCGCCAAGGTTGGCAGAGATACCGCGAATAGCAAGGTTCATTTTCGCTAGTTTGTAGGTTGCGCCTGTGTACTCTTGACCATACACAGAAATGTCTTTCTTATTGCCTTTGTGGTTCTCAATGAACTTCATTGACTGAACAAACATACCGCCCGAACCACAACAAGGGTCATAGATTTTACCTTTGTATGGTTCAATCAGTTCTGCAATTAGGTTAACGATGCTCTTTGGTGTATAGAACTCGCCCTTACCCTTACCCTCTGCAATCGCAAATTTAGACAAGAAATATTCATAGACTCGACCTACCACATCTTCGTGCGGATTCGCTAAAGTGTCGATATTGTTAATCACATCGATCAGCGCAGATAGCTTGCTGACATCCAAACCAAGACGAGAGAAGTAGTTATCAGGCAACGCACCTTGCAGTGCTTTGTTGGTTTTCTCGATGGTGCTTAGAGCTGTATCGATCTTTAGAGCAATATCTTCTTGTTTAGCGTTTTGCTGAACAAAGCTCCAGCGGCTCTCTTCTGGGAGATAAAAGACGTTTTCTTTAGTGTATGCCTGAACTAAATCAACATACTTTTCTTGCCCTGCATCAATCAGATCTTGCTTGCGCTTCTCGAACGTATCGCTGATGAATTTGAGGAAAATCAGGCTTAATACGATGTGTTTGTATTCTGACGATTCAACACTACCACGCAGCTTGTTCGCTGCATCCCAAAGTGTTTCTTCAAATGATTTTTCTTTCTTCTTTGCTACTGCTTTTTTAGCCATTCAACCTTTTCCTAAGATTAAAATAAAAACTATGTATAAGCCTGAACTATCAATAAGCTCACAAATTTGAAAATTCGTAGAGCGACTTATTACTAACTTTATTCTTTTTCTATCCATGCATCGCGTTACTGCACTCAAATTGCTGACTTTTAGCGAATTGAGTTCAGCATATCAAAGCTATTTAAAATAAATTGAATCTATCAACGTATTGAATTAATAAATTTCACTTTTCTTAGATACCATTAGAGAGTATGGAAAAATGAAAGATTATACAATAAGTTGAACATTGTGAGGTGTTAGAAATTAGCAATTTTTCCGTTAAGAAATAAACGAAAAGAGCATCACTGGTTATTTCTTTATGTTTAGCTTCGTTTCTACTTCTGATGGTTCAGGAAATATCTCCGATGGTTTACACCCAAGAACATGAATTATCTCATAAACCCTTTCACATGAGACAGGCACTACAGCCCTTTCAATACGACTCAGGTAACTCGCCTCTATGCCAATCTTTTCTGCTAGTTCAGCTTGAGATATGGAACGCTTCGTTCTCGCAAGTTTAATATTCATTCCAATCAGTTTTTGAACTGGCTGCATCTAAAGATCTCACAACGTAAAACGTAAATATTCTCATATTGCGATACCTCAACCCATGACATATAATGAAAGAAATTAACATATATGTTATTTAATGAACTATTCTATCAATATTTTTTGGTGTAGTAATGACAATAGAACCTCTAATCAAACAAGTAATTTGCATGAAGAATATGGATAGGTTTTCAGTAACAGAAATTCGCGCAGCTTTTATTGCACTTTCTAAATCACGCTAAATAAATGCTTAGTTAAATTTCGACAGACGGATCCGTACCAGACATCCGAGGAGGTCACAACAGGTTATTGGTCGACATTTAGTACTTGGAAGGGTCGCTCAACTAACAGCACTTTTCTATCAGGGACATTTAACTTGCCCAGATTAGCATTCTACTGGTATTTATGATTGTGCTGTTTTTTTGCCTCCTGTTAAATATGAACAGACACAATTCGAATCAGGAGCAGGAAATTACGACGATAATACGTAAATGATAATTAAGTAATTTTTAGTTATCGACTTTTATCACTCAATACCCTTCCCTATTTTCCACCTTATCCATCATCCAATCGGTCACTTCATCTTCCACCCAAGCAACTGACCTGCCGCCTAATGATACAGCCTTAGGAAACTTTTCTTCTTTCATAAATTGGTAAATAGATGACCGACTAAGTGTTGTAATTTCAATAACTTCTTTTAATTTAATAAATCGCATTTGTATGCCCTTGGTTATTTAAGACATACAATGACGCAAACACATATTTGCTAATTTTAGGCCGCTAAAAATCGATTCCAAAAAATTACATTTACATATTACTACTGTGCATTAACTACAATTAGGAGACCTACAATGCACAGTACTCAACCGGTAACTTGCCGATTAAACCTTACATCCGCTGATCAATGCGTGCTTGAGCACGCGGCTAGCATTATCAGCAAGCAATTCGTCCAGTCAGATGTTTTTACCTCTGTCGATTTAGTTAAACAGTTTCTTAGCTGCAAACTGGCGACTCAGCAAAGAGAAGTTTTCAGTGTAATGTTGCTCACAAACCAGCACCACCTTATAAGCTACCAGGAGCTGTTCTACGGCACTATAGACGGCGCAAGCATATACCCTAGGGAAGTTGTAAAACTATGCCTTCAGAGTAACGCTGCGGCCGTTATATTCGCTCATAATCACCCCTCTGGTGTAACTGAACCTTCTAGCGCTGATAAGCAAATAACACAGCGCCTGAAAAGCGCGCTGGGTTTAGTGGATATAAGAGTATTGGACCACTTCATCGTTGGAGCCAATTGTTTTTCTATGGCCGAGCACGGCATGGTGTAAGGAGCAAAAAAATGAATTTAAACATTGACCAAGAATCTCGCTTGCCATTGCCTACTACGATTTATCGGATACTAGGCGATGAAACCAAAAGGCTATCAACCGACATTTCCACAGCACAAGCGATCACATTCAACTTTCGAGATCCGACCTATACGGCTGAAAATGGAGGCTTTCACCCTGTTGAGATCCGGCTAGAGCAAATCGATGGCCGGTGGAAGATGATATACATAACGGATTTTCAATTTGTGGGCTTTCCTTTCCCTGAACTCATTAAAGCAATTGACGTGTGCTTCGGCACCGGTCGTTTGTTTCAGTTTGGGCTTCAGGTATTGGCAAAGTTTCAAATGCGAGAAGTGTTCGAGTTGTTTATTCGCAACTTCATCACTTATTACGAATTGGGGGCTTATGAGGTTGATATCAGCATAGAGCGATAATCCCCCTAAACCGAATCTCTGGCTAACTTCCCAAAATGATAAAACGGGAAGTTTCGAGCCCTTTAAAACGGGGACTTAATGTCTAAAAACCGGCTTTAAGTTCCTTTTTTAGTAAAATACCGAAAAAAAGGAAGCAACTCATGTCTGAAGTTCAAGCTGTAAAATCTGAAGAAATGATCCGACTAATTAGCCATTTATTGGAAATCCGCACCAGCCGACAAATGTCTGATGTTTGGAACATTGGCATAAACCTAGCTCTACGCATTTCTGATTTGCTATCCATCAAGTTTAGCGATATTTGCGATGACCGACTAGTAATTAAGGAGTCCAAAACAGGCAAACTAGCAAACATTCAGCTTAATGCCAAAACGATAACACGCATTAACACAATAAAACAGCAGCACCCGGACCATATATACGTTTTTCAATCATACCGAAACAAACAAGCTCTCAACAACTGCCCTAGACCAATTACTAGAAGAGCCGTATCGATGGCCTTTAGCTCAGTTGGCGAAGAAGTAAAATTGAAGTTAGGCACACATTCAATGCGTAAAACGCGCGGATATATGCTCTATCAGAAGACTAAAGACATCGGGCGGGTTATGAAGATGCTAAGGCATACGTCAGAGTCGGCGACATTGAGATACATCGGAATCACTCAAGATGAAATAGACTGCGACTTTAAGGAACTGGTGCTATAAATGAGTTCGAGTACTGTTTAACTTGATCAGTACTCGATTCCATTTTTTTTTATCTATACATTATTAAAGAAAACTCTATTTTTGACTCATACCAAAATTTCTTGAAGGAACTCCGTACACCTTAGTTTCGTATTTTGCTAAATAAATTAGCCGATTAAGTACGCTCTTCAAAGAGGCCTCAAAGTCGTTAGACATAGGATTCAACCATGCAACTGGTTCATGAGGGAAATGTACTAACGTTTGAGCATGTTCGTAGTCTAATTTAAAAGTGGTAGACCAGGCCATTATTATCAAATGGGATAGGCCTCTGCGGTCTCTAAAATTACCGAGTTCATTATAAGAATCTTTGTTAACAAAAATGGCAACATGGTAATGCGCACGGTTAGATTCATTTCCAATCTCACGTGCCCACAGGTATTTAAATCCTAATGGATATGTCCGCTTGCCCTCACGACGTTTTTTAGTTTGATCTGCTTTCAAACGGTATTTCAATGCCTCTATAAATCTAGAGATTGCAAATGTATGGTCTATTGGCGTATCCCTTGAATATTTGGGTATATGTAAGTCAAACCTAATTACACTTAGTCGTTTATTCTCCTTAAGCGATCTCCCCATTAGTTTATATATGCCATCAAAATATTCATATTTGACATTGTATTTTTTATAACACGGTAACGTTTCAACCGGGATACTTTGCAAATATTTATCAATATTGCAATGGTGGTTTTGATTGTCCATGACGAACTCCTATAACATTTATTGAATTGCCTCTATAGGAGTTGTGGTTGAATTATTTTTTAATTTTCGCTGTAACGTTTATTGCAATTCATAGCTGCTATGAATTGCTATTCGGTTAAGATGCAATAGCACCTCAATAGTGCTATTGCAGAGTGTAACTAGCTACCATAGTGTACAGTCCAATACTAGGCATCCCACACTACATACCACTACGGATATTATATAAGGCTAGTGTACTTGTATAGTGATGCATCAGAGGTATTAAAAACAGCTATTAATAATAATCCGGCAATTAACATGAAAAGCTCCCCTTTGATTTCCGGCGTCAAGCTCATGGGTGCCCTTGGGATTCCTTTGTCTCGTGCACTAATATTTTTTTGGAGTTAGCTGTTTTACTACTTAGCATTAAGTAAGTGCCTTTCATTCCGCTAAAACCCAATATTTACTTGCCATCCCACGCCAATTCAAACAGAATAGACACTTATTAAATCATCAATAATTAATTATTAAATTATCAATAAACACTTATTAAATAGTCAATAAATATTTAGTAAATAAACAATGTAATAGTCAAATAGAGATGGAATATTATGCTTAGTAAATTTAATAAAATAATGGAAAAATCTAAAAACGTACGTTCGTTTAAATGCCCTATGTTATTTGACATCTACGAACTGCTAACCTTTGAAGAAATATTACAACACAGCAACCCTGATCTGCTCGCTGAAGAAATTCTAAGAGTAGAAAATAATAATGATGCTTTGGGAATGCTCACGCACATACAGAATGAGTATTATAACAGTGATAAATTCATACAAACACCTGACAATGACAGACTATTAACCTTTGCGATATTATATTTCCGTCAAAATGTACCGCTTAAAAATATAAACCAATACACACTTGAGCCCACAATTGATATTAGAAATTTTGATTTATTTAATCGAGTAGTTGATAAAATATTCCCATATAGTAAACAGCCCAAATTAAATGTCGACACTCTTCGCCAAATAGAAAAGGCTTTATCAGCCCCTAAAAGTAACCGAAGCCAGAAAAAAAACGAACTAAGAATCCATTTGAACTTCATATATGATGCTGATGTTTTAAATTATAATATAACAACTCTAAAAACAGATAAGACCTATTGTCTAAACGAAATCAAAAAAATTTGGAATAACGCGTCGTCACTGGCAGATCCATTCGTAAAAAAAATAGAATATAAGGATAACGATATGGTCAATTATTATTGGGAAAATATTACAAATGCTATCCATTCTGAACTTTCCTTTAAGGTATCTAATTTTACACTTTATGGCTTAGCGACAGACTCTTTTGAAAATAAATACACCTCTCTGGTTTCCCTCATAGATTATTTGTTTTATACCGATAAATCCTTTGCTGCACTCGTTCTAAACAAAACTGCAAAAAACTGGAGTCAAAACAAGTTCAGACGAAATAATAAAAACAAAAAGTCATTCCAGTTTTTGATGGACATTACCTTGGAAGAAAAGATAAAGGAGTTAGCCATTAGAAAAGGTTTAAAAAAGAATGCCCTTATTGAAGAGTTGATTAATGAAGAGCATGCTAAATTAAAAAAGAAGCCTGAACTGTGAAATAAAAACCAGTCCCTTAAGTTATAGGACAAATCGGCTGATGTGGGGGGTCAAAGCCCGCATTATGGAAAACCCACCCATTTTAGTATTCCAAAATGAATTCCAAGATAGTAAAAAAATATTTAATTTAATTTAAATTCAATCAATTAAAGAGTAAAATCAAATCCCCCCGGCTCCACCAAATTCAGAAAAAAGACATCCTAGGATGTTTTTTTATTTAAAATTAGAACTTTATCACCTTTTTAGTCCCGTAACGTCCAATAGAATCCACCAGTAACCAAGAAATTTAGTATTCCAAAATACATATTAGAGTATTTGGAATACTAAAACGTTGAGTGATTACCATGGCTTTAATATACATAACCGATATTTTTACCTTAATTATCAAACGATAAATTATACTAATTAACAGTAAACCACGTTTCCCAATTTGCACTATTAACAACACGTGCTTTTTCCAATGCCTTTGCCAACTTAACCAACTGCTGTTTTGGATCTTGGTTAAAATCGAGCTTATGTAAACCCCGCTCTACTTCAACTCGCCAATACCCAACCCCCTGATCAAAGGTGATTGTTGATTCATGTCCCCCATCAAACTTTAATGTTAAGCTTCTTCGGTGAGGTACTTCATGCTTACCTACAACGTTCAGCTTGGCTTTTTCAGAGCAATTGTATTGTAGCCACGCGGTAAAAATATCTTGATAGTCGTCTTCATAAACCCAATCGTGTTGAATAGCATAACCAGGAGGTGCTTTTTTATCGGTAAAACAAGTGAATACTTCGATACTTGTTCTATCGTTTTTAGGTATAGCTGATAAAAATTCACATAACATCATCATACTCGTTGGGCTTTGAATATATCGGTCTGTATATGTTATCGACTGTAATGTATTGGTACTAATATGCTTTTCCAAGTTTACATTGGCATTTGTTAAGTGAGTTAATAACCTTTTACCAAACCCGATTAGTGGACCGTTTAACTCACTGAGCGCTGACACTTCTACTGCCCCAATTTCTTTTTCAGCTTTAAATGAGATTTGTTTTCCAATTATCTCATGAAATTGTTCTGACTGTACCGTTATTTCGTCACTGACTAACCATTCCTCACCCGGCAATTGTGCTAGCGTATTAGGGTTAGCAATAGTAATATAATGATCACCTCTAATCACTTGAAATACTACGGGGTAATTAAGTTGAGAGGTATGTATATCTACGCCAATACTTTCTAGTTCAGATAGAAAAGCCCTAACATCATCATTAAATTTAACATCAGGCACAAAAACTTGTACTTTTATTTGATCCGCTAAATAACTATGAAAGTGTGATTTAAATTGTGCAATTGAAGTATCCCAATCATCTACATTTTTAGATAAAACAAACTTAACGGTATTCGGCTTACTTCTAATGAACTCACTTAATTTTTCTTTTAATGTACTGGCTACATATTCAACCGGAACGCTAGGCCCCAATAACTGTTGAAACTCTGTCGGTAAAGCTATATACGCATGTATACCATTCAACCATCCTAAAGCAGCCTTACGATCTAACAAATCTATATCATGTCTCGAGTCAGATTCAAGAAGACACTTATGACAATAACAATCACACTCTTCATCACAACCTAATATATTTCGAGCTTTATCAAGTAAATTTTCAATGTTATCTTTTGCAGACGTCGCAAAACCAGCTCCGCCACTAACCATATCAAAAAGTTGAATCGCATGTGCTTTAGCATCTTTATCAATTAATGTAGGGCGACTGCCATAGCCAACCTCATTCACGGCAATACCAAGCTCATTGACTAGTGCTTTACGTAACGCAACAGCAAGAGTTACAGCAACCGATTCGTTATTTAAATATTCATTGGTTATTGGATTACGTAAAACCAGCTCAAATACATCGGTTGTGGTATTATATCCTAAATGTATTCCTTCTAAAATCTTTCCTGTAGCAGTGCATTCTGGTTTACCTTTATCATCTCGCTGAAATTTAGTTGGCATCGGTGGTCTATGTGGCGTTTCTAACGACAGTGCTTTAGGTAACTCTGATGTGGTTGTCATAGACTCGGCTTTACCACAACTCAAACAAACACCATAACCAGTGCCATGTAAACCAGAGCTATGGTGAAATACACTGCCTGTTGTATCACTGATCATAAAGCCAATATCAGGGTTGGGTAGTGGTATGTGTGTTCCTTTACCCATCACCCACGGTTGTTCTACCGGAACATAATGTGTATTGGCAATATTGTTTGTAGGTTCTCGGTAAAAATCCACCACAAAGCCAGTCGGCTGAATGACCTTTCTTTGATTATTTAATTTAATAGGTTGAGCACACTCTACGTTAGAGCAAATAATATCATTTTGTTTACTTAAATCGGCTTCATAGCCTGTTTGCCCGCATTTAGCACAACGCCATGCAACATCAAACTTTTGAGAATCTTTGCCACCATCTACATGAATATTTTGCCAATTAAGAGAAATGCCTGCTGAGCGATGAACTCGTCCATCTAATACTAACTCAGTACCGGGCGCAAACTCACGAATAGCAACAGCTAAATTGCGACTAGGCATACCACGACTCACGGAAACATTATCTTCCCGTTCAATGCTTTTATCTTTATATTTTTCCTTATCTTGTTGTGTACGTTGCCAATCAATCAATGAATCAACTTTAATGTTTACAACATCAGTTGGAAATCCATAACCCGGTAAAAAGCCACGTGTTGCTAAATCCCTTAATAGATATTCCTTTATCAACCTATTTTGGTCGCTGTTTAGCCTGTGAGCATATGGCCCTTCTGGATCTATATTCTTTAATTCGCTTGCAATATAGTTATATTCCGCCAACCAACGGTTGGCTAAGTCTTCTATTTTACCAACCGTATCATCACGTAAAGATTTAATGGATGAGTTAGCTAGTATTGTCCCTTTTACCAGCAATTTTATCTCTTCAGTTAAACCTGTACTTAAACTATCAACCCAGTCAATAAACTGTTCATATACAGCTTTTTCAGCCTCACCTTTAAAGTAAAACCACTGCAAATTTAAGAACAACTTCTCTTTACTTGTTGTGCCAATTTTGTCCCTTAAAAAGATGCCCAACAAAAATGAATTAACATGGCGTTGCACTATTTTTTTAGAGCTAAAAGTAACATTAGGAGCTAAGATTGGTGTAATAAAAGGCCATTTAGGCTCATTAAATACAAACTGGTCATGAGGGTTGCTTTTACAAATAGTAAAACCGATAGCCCGTGATTCACTTGAACGTCCCGCCCGGCCCGCTCTTTGTAAATAATTAGCAGGATGTGGGGGCACGTTATTCATCACAACTGCACTAATGCCACCAATATCAACCCCCATCTCCATTGTTGTTGAACAATTTAATACGTTCTTTTGTCCGTTTTTAAAACGTTCTTCGTAGCGCTCTAAGTTTTCAGACTTCTGCTGTGCTGAGTGCTCTGCCGTTGTATAATAAAAACCGCCTTCTACTGCACTATCGTTAATATCCGTCCATAAATTTTGTTCACGTAAAAGCTTTACCTTTTCATCCTTAGCAATATTTTTTCTAGTTTCTGCCACATACCTAGAATTATCTGTACTTGTGTCAAACTCCCAAATCGAAGGCAATGTAACAGACTTACATAAATAACTATCAGGATCTTTATTTGCCGGCATATAAGGCGATAAACCTGCAAAAACTGTATCTATTAATTTGTTGGTCACAGGGCAAATATACGCATCTGTAAATAAACTAAATTCAACAGTATTTAAGTTAAGTTGATACTGTTTTCCTGCATATTCATTTAGTGTACGAGTATTAACTAAAACATCCCAGGCAGACCTTAACCAGGTATTAATTTGGTCCTCTTCACGTTTACCTATGTTATTAAACTTTGCCGCTTTAATTAAAAGGTTAACGATGCGCTGTTGACGAGCCGTGCCTTTCTTGTATAAAGGCCAACGTTTTACGCTATTCTCATTTTCATCACTTGAATCTGGGCTAATTAAAAATTTAGGATAAAAATGCATACCTACCCAGCGAGATATTTCATGTGGTATGTTTACATAGGTATTCTCACGGACATAAAAATCCATGCACACTTTTAAATAGTTTTTCCAATCTTGCAGCGTAAAGTTATTTTCCTTCCAAAAATCTGGTACTTTATTGATCAACTCTATTTTAGGGTAAACCAACTTTACTAACCCTTGCGTCTCAACGTTATTTCTATTTTTGGGACGACGGGCAACTTCTCGAGTTAATATCATTTCAGAAAGTTTTGTTGCATCATTTAATGCAAATACTTCACGGGCAAGGTAATGGTTTTCAAAGGTCATTGATTTTGCGATATTATCGTCGCCTTTTAAAACGTCGATCATTTCCTTCCAGTTAACAGAGATCGGTTTTAGGCTTGGCTTTGTATTTGATTGAATGGCTACTATATATTGCTCAAGTGCAATAGCATCATCTGGTTTTACCTGCTTAATCGACGGTAGTAAAATTTTTAGTGTGTCAATTGGCATTGAACTATAGTCTTTCACTTTTTCAAGAAGCTCAGGATCTATATCCATTTTTTCTTCAAGGTGCTTTTTAAGCTCTCTAACTAAAGACCCTCTAAAATAAGACCGCTCTGCCTCTTGTTGCATATTCACCGAAATTTTAGCGGTACCTTGACGGCTGTCGGTAAAGGTGATCAACCTGCGGCCACGTGCAGGCAGCTCATTCGGCCCAAGTTGTTTAGTGTCGCTATCTTTGTCTGCTTCAAAATCTGGGCAATACTCTAAAATTGTTGGTACAACATTGGTCGCATAAAAAGGCGCGCCCAACATAGCTCGCCTAAGTGCACGTGTATTTTTACCGGTATACCCACAGTTAGAACATTCTTGGTCATCTTGTGGTCTTTCTGCTAAAAATATCTCACCTTCATCAAACGTCAGTTTTCCTTCTTTAGTTACACCTATTTTATAGTAACCACTTTCTTCATTTTCATTAGCACTAAACACAACGGGCTTTGATGTTTTATAGGTTGGTGATTTAGTACGTACATTGAGTTCATCTTGTAATTCGTCTTCCCGCTCCCCTTCGGTAAGAGCAAACTCATCAACATGACTATTTACCCATTGTTGGATATGTGAATTATTATCATAAACACCAAGTAAATGGGGTTCATTGCATTCTTCGCAAAAAGACAATTCAAGCACAGGCGCACCACAGTCACAGCGTGTTCTGTGTTTGGAATATACAGTGCCAAACTGCCAGTTTTCTTTGAGTCCTGACGGTTGTTTATGACTACAGTTTTTATCTATACATGACCACAAACCATCTAGTGTTCGTTGAAAATAATGTGCTCTTAGTTTTAAAAATGCTTCGTCATTTGCACTTGGTTTAGTCGCAGTACAAACATCAAGCCATTGATAAATTTCATCTTCAGTTAAATTAAAATGACTTAGACGCTGTTTAAGTTCATTAATCGTTTTGGGCGGGGTGTTTGGCTCGGTCAAAATAGCTCGTAACTCAACTGCTATTTCACTAGCTTCTAACGCCTGATACCTTAATTTTGAGATATCAGGATCACGTTTATCTTTTTTCTTTACCGGAACTATTCCTTCAGGCTCTATTTGTTTTATTTGAGCTAAAGATAGATCTTGTTTGGCTTTTTCTTCTAAAGGTGGTACAACTCGCTGACCACCAATAACATCAACTTGATCAACCGAAATATTCGCTAAACTAGCAAGGTACATTTTTAATTTTTCTTCTGCTTTTGAGCCCGCAATGGTTGCTGAAGTTGCGACAAACCTAATATTTTCAGGCCTTACTTCAAAAGCTTGCATGACTCGGCGTAATTGTAATGCTAATTCTGCGGCTTGTGAGCCAACATAGGTATGCGCTTCATCCAATACAATCCACCGAAGTTTACCTTTAGACTTTTCAATAATGGGGGCGTCGGTTTGCCTAACCAGCATATACTCAAGCATGGTGCCATTAGTTACCAGAATTGGCGCTGGGTTTTCACGTAAGCCCTCTCGACACATAACCTCTTGTGGTCTCACTTTTTGTTTTTGCTTTTCTTTACCATTCAAATGTTCAGGCGTTTTACCATTAAACAAACAAAAACGAATATTCCCCTCAAAATGCTGAGTCCATGCGTTTAAACGTTCACGCTGAGAATTAATAAGCGCATTAAGTGGATACAAAAATATCGCCCTAACACCTTCAAGTTGCTCTTTTGATTGTTCATACTCTCGATATAAATCTTCCAGCACTGGCACCATGAAACACTCTGTTTTACCAGATCCTGTACCGCTGGTAATGATCCGCGACTGCACTTTATCATCTAACAGCTCGTTCCATGCTTTATATTGGTGTGCAAATGGGTTCCATGTTTTCTTAAAGGCATAGCGATTGTTTTTGTCAGAGTCCAATGCATCTACTACAGCTTGCGACAATAAGCCTTCTGGTACCAGATCCCGCATCTGAAATTTAGTATTTCTTTCCCAACTAAACATTTGTTCAAAAACAGGTCCGTTAACAAACTGTTCATCTGTTTGCATTTTATTATTTAAGTGTTTTCTTAAATTAGGGTTATTAATACCTAGCACACTTAATGTTGCCTCTTTAGCACGAGCATTGGCTTGTTTTTTTAGAGTTGAAAAAAATCCATTCATCATCTTATTCCTGAATAAAAAAGCATAATGAGCATTGATAAACGGCATCAAACCAATTTCTATCAAACTCTATTAACTGGCGTAATAAAAAATAATTCACTTCTGAACAGCCAAGTACTTCTTCCCAAGTTACACTAGTTGAAGCAACAGCAGCCGCAACCATGGGGAAATACATAATTGAGCGTTGAAAGTCATGCGGAACATTAAAGAGTGTAAGTTCTGGGTAATTCTTTCCAATCCATTCGCTAAGTTGAGTTTTATAATGCTGAGGCCAACGAACTATTTCATCAGCATTGTTCCTAAGCAAATTTTCACGGTAGAACTCCACTAATCCAGAGTACCTTGCTTTATTGCTAGCATTTAATGAGAATAAATCAGGCAATGATACAAAACTACAAATAGCTTCTAACTTTTCAGCCGTATATTTAGCCACTAAAACATCTGGCAACCCCAATTGCGTCATATGTGATTCATAAAGGTTCTGTCCATGTTGCCACAAACTCAAGGGGATCAATTCCCAAACAATATTAAATTCTGTTTGTAGAATTTGTAGAACATTTGCGGTATTTAACTTAGTCGCAAAAGGTAAGATTGCCAAACAGTTAGGATGGCGCGCAAGTGCTTTAAAAGCCTCAAATGTTAACATCGGTAAGTGTGCATATTTTTCAATCAAACAATCCAAATAACGCCAGCCTGAATGCCCTATGTCTGTTGCCATAGCACTTAACACTTCATCAAATACAAATTTATTAAACTGTGGATGAAAAACTTCTGCCGCTTTCCCTAACGAACGTATTCTATCAGGCGCCTCTGATTGTTCTGTGGGGGGAATAAACACAGGCCTAAATTGCACATTTGAACTTTGTGAAGGTACAGCAAGTTTAGGTGAGTCAATTACCGGGGGCAATTCAAAGGTGCCAATGCATGCACCATCCGATGTTCGTTGCGCTAAAGATTGCGACTTTTGCTCTGGGTTAGCTAAGTTGATTAGTTCTACTTTTAAACCTGAAAAATCAACATCAGTGTGCGCATCAAACGTTAGAATGTTATGTTCTCTATTTCCTGTTAATGCAAACCAGCCGATAGTATATTGTTTTGTTCTCATTCCTGGCGCACTAATTAACATTCTAACCACTTCATCGAGTTCTGAAGATTCAGCCGTTGCGAGTAATTCTTTTATTTTCTCCCGCAAATCAAAAAGGTTTACCTCTTCAACAAACTTATCAACTTGATAATTAAATACATAAACTGCATTACCTTGCGCACTGGTTGGTGCTTTTAATTCTATTTCAAATGTCGTACAGGCTTTATGGGCCTCTTTGAATAAATTAATTCTAGCGCCCAGTAAATTATCGACTGAAAAGTGTCGCGGCAACTCTTTACCATTGCCATCAAACAACAATGCACCTTTGCTTGGGAAGGGTAATTTTAGCTCTATAGGTTCAGCAAGTAAGTTTGCTTGTATCGCTATATTAAAATAGGCGGGTGGTATATGGTCGGCTTGTAAATTAATACGTTTGCCATGCGCTATATTTATCGCATTTGAGGTTAATTCACCTGTTACATTATAAATAAAGGTAGTGTCGCTATGAATTTTAACACAACCTTCGTTAGCACTATTACTCGCTTGTAGCTGCATGGAAAAATTAGCAGGTAAAATAGCCAACTTACGTCGGTACAGTGTTTTATTGTTACGCTTAACCCTTAAAACTTGTCGGCCATACAGGCCAGCACTATATCTCACTTTACCTAATTCATCGTCGCCCAAAAAAACTTGCGTTTGTTGGAGATCACAGCTTACTTTAGGCAAACCTTTAAACACCGGATAGCCTTTGTCTGTTGTAAATTCAAACTCTTCTCCTGTGATAGTTAATAATTCTTTATTAAAACTCTCTTCTTTTGTTGATATTTCATACGTATCACCGTGATCATCAAAAACATACTTTAGTGTTAACACGCCACTAAATGTTAATAACCGGTAATTTGTTTTTTGGCTATCTTCATGCAAAGTTGCGTGCTCAAGCTCTATTTGTGCATTTTTTGAAGTAATAACAGCTAATGAGCCTGCTTTTTTACTTTTACTGCCCATACCATAAACAAGCTGCTTATCATCATCGGCTAGTAATATAATTGGCATTTCTTGATGTGGGATTGCCGAGGCTGGAATTTCTTCGGTATAACAAACTCGCCCCGCTTGCATAATAACAAGCTTTAAATCAGCGTCGTTTAAGCTACGTCTAAATTGCGCTTTTAATTTACGTGTGTGTAAAACAACATGGTCATTAACTGGCTCAGCACGCGCCATACCTAGGTCGGCGATTTGACGGCTCCCCTCATAAATTAATACTTCAACCATTGGCGCGGATAAGTCGTGTTTACTAACAGAAGCCGTAAACTTACTACTTACCGTAATACTCGCCGCAAAGGTCAATTCATCACTAGGTACTAACCACTGCTCTAATTTTAAACGTTCGGCGTTTTTTCTAAATTCTTTTCGTTGTTCAGCCGCAGATTTAAGCAGGCCAGATAAAAAGTCATCGCCGGTTTGATCATCAAACGGGATAGGAAAACTCACTCGCCATTTAGGCAAAGTTGAGTCAAGAAATTGCGTAGGATTACTTTGTTGTTCAAGCGCGTAAGTATCAATTAACCCATATAAGTTACTCACCATGTCATGGAGTAATTCAACCGTACTCAGCTCTTTAAATGCATCGGGCATTCTTACTAATTGCTGTTCAATTAACGGAATGGGCGACTGGCCAAAGGTTTTTGCTTTGTCATAATCGGCAAGTAAACGTTTAAACAAACTTTGAAACCGACTGCCCTGCTCGGCCAACAAACCAAAGGGTAAGCCACCTTCAGCGTAAACAGAGCCTAAATAATCATTGCGATTACCGCTGTGTTTATTAATGGGGCGCAGCCAAAAGTTCAGCCCTTTGGTAACAGCGGTTGAACGTTGGTTGGCGTCTATTTCATAACCCAAGGCTGCAAATATACCAGACCAAGTCCACCCAGAGCGGTATTCTCGTCGGTACCACTCAGCGCTAAACAAACAAAAAGCCGCACACCAATATTTGTTTTTAAACGTCGCGTTATTAGGCGCTTGTTGTTGTAATAAAGATTTTAGTCGAGAGTAATCCCCTACACTTAAATGATAGGTAAATAACGCAGCAGCAGTGGGGACTCGCAAGTTTCTTTTCGATAAAAACTCCGTGATAAAAGTAGTTACGTTATCTAATGTAACGGGCTTAAAAATTTCTGACATATCAACGTCCTTGTTATTGTTGTTTTAAACTAAAGGCTATAATTCGCCAGCGAAAGCTTTTTGGCTTAGTGAGTGGAAGTTCTCTTGTAATTTATTAGTTGAGCCAAGGGCTAAGCAATCAAACTCATTTATTTTTTTTACGACTTTAAGAAATTGCAATTGCTTCTCAATAGGTGGTAAAACAACCTTAATTTTGCTCAATCCTTCTTGGTTTATATTCGTTATTGTTGCTGTATTAGAAGCATCAATAAGTTTTCTCCTTTGGGAGTTGGTTCTAAGCTGAATTGACAAAAATTTTGAATCGACATCAGGTGAATTGACTGACATTTTTATCATGAAGGAGCTAAACAAGCATGGCTCTGATGAGTCATATGCAGAGCAAAAAGCTACACCATCTCTTTTTACTGATGAGCGAACGAACAGTAAATCCCCCTCTTGCAACAAATACTTCTCAATCTCCTTATCACTAACTTCAAGCAAAGAATATTTGACTGGTGAAAAGTAAGGCTTCTCATAAAGATCACCAATATTGGCAACTTTGTGCCCTTTTCCATAAAACTCTTTATTCTTTCCAATACCATTTTGGAAAGAGCTGGCTATATCTCCAAGTGTTTTAACTTCCCATCCCTTAGGGTTGGTGACGGGATCGCCGAACATATCTAGAAAGACGCTGCGGAGGAAGTCGTCGGCGAGGTCAATGGCTTGTTGGCGTTTGCGGCGCACACTGTCGGCTTTATCTAAAATCGCGGCGATGCGTTTTTGTTCGTCCAGTGGCGGGAGTGGGATTTCCGTTTCTCTAGCACGACTAATTGTATAAGTTCCGACAGTTGCACCACTAGAGTTTTGAATAAACCTTTGTACTACTGGGCTAGCAATAGCATATTGAACATATGAAATATCAACATCAATTTTTTTACGAAGCTTAATAACACTTGCGTCTTTAAAATAGAATTTGTCACCTTTTTGCACTGCGTATGTCAAACCTAAGGTCCCAACAGCAGTGACTAATATATCTCCTTCCTCTGGGGCACCAAACTTCGCTTTGTATTCTACATACATTGCTTCATCGATGAATAAATCATTATCAACTTTCCCTTCTCGTGAGAGTACAGCAATTTCTCTAGCTCGATAAAAAGGGATTCCTTCTTCCCTCCAATCTTTCTGATGTACGCGCTTACTTGAAGTAATTTCAAAGATATCCCCCAGCTTCACCATCGGCCAACTCACAGCATGCCCTCCAGCTCTTTCAACTCAGCCAAGATCTCGTTTTCCAACGCTACCAACTTACTCAATATCAATTTTGGCGCTTCGTATTGCTCTTCCTCATAAACCACCTCTTTGTAGCGGTTAATGGAAAGATCATATTTATTTGAAGTGATGTCTTCTTTGCTGACCCAAAACGCTTTTTGCGTTTTATCGTTTGCCTCAGTTTCAGCGATAGCTTTGTCACGGGCTTTAAACTGGGCAACCAAATCTGGCAGGTCGTTATCTTTAATCGGTGTGCGTTTATCATCGAGCGAAAAGCCATCGGCTTGCACATCATAAAACCATACATGATCAGTGGTTCCGCCCTTGGTGAATATTAAAATCGCGGTTGATACACCCGCATAAGGTTTAAATACCCCACTAGGCAGTGAAATCACCGCCTCAAGCTGGTTATTATCCACTAATAGTTTACGCAATTGTTGGTGCGCATTAGATGAGCCAAATAAAACACCATCAGGCACGATAGTCGCTGAGCGGCCACCTATACGTAACATGCGTTCAATCAACGCCACAAAAAGCAACTCAGTCTTTTTGGTTTTTACTTTACGTAAAATTTCTGGGCAAACATCTTCTTCATCTAACGAGCCTTTGAACGGAGGATTGGCGAGAATAATTTCCATGCCTTCTTTTGCTTCAGCAGGAAACTTCTCTAAGAAAGATTGGCTTAAGGTATCTTGGTAGTGGATATCGGGCTGTTTAATGCCGTGCATCACTAAGTTCATAGCCGCAACCCTTAACATGGTGGCATCAAAATCAAAGCCGTGGAACATATCGGTATCGATGTGTTTACGTGCATCTTCGTCAATTAAATCGCCTGAATACAAGACGTTTTCAAGCTGTTTACCGTTGCTGTCTAATAACGGCTTGCCATCGACATCAAATAGCGGCTCGCGTTCAATACCTTCTGGTGAGGTATATTTCTCAAGTAGGTACTCGTAAGACACTGATAAGAAGCCACCTGTGCCCGTTGATGGGTCACAAATACGGCTGTTTTTATCTGGGTCCATCATTTCCACCATTGCACGAATAATGTGGCGTGGCGTTCTAAACTGGCCGTTAATACCTGCCGTGGTTAACTTACTTAATAGATATTCATATAAGTCACCTTTGGTATCAGAGTTTTCTAATGGTAAGTCGTTCACCATCTCTACCGCTTTCACTAATAGCGATTGCTTTTGGATCATCAACTGCGCGTCTTTCATAAACTCGTTGAAAATAGCGCCTTCGGTTGATTCATCATCATTGGCTTTAGAGAAATACGGAAATAGCTCGTCCTTAACCACTTTATAAAGTTCTTCCGCGCCTAAATGACGCAGGTTTTGCCAACGCAAATGTTGTTCGTTGTCATTAAAGCGGCGGGTAAACGGCTTTTTGATTCTGGCGAAACGCTTTTCATCGGCTTGCTCATTCATATCGAGCATACGGGCATACATTAAAAAGGTAATTTGCTCGATTACCGTTAGCGGGTTGGTAATGCCGCCCGTCCAAAATTCTTCCCAAAGTTTGTCTATTTTGCTTTTAAGCTGACCTGTGATCATGTTTTATATTTTTCCTTTATGGCGGGCTAACGCCCCACCTACTGCTATATTATTGGGTTGTTTAATTCACGCTCAATAAGTTTTCAATTAAGCGAATAATGGTGTCTTTTTCTTGCGGCCTAGACTCTGCAACTAACAAAGTAATGGCCGCTAAGCCGGTGTCATTAATTACGGGTTGGTAATTGTCATTTAATAAACGGTTATTCCGATTTAAAAAATCGACAAATAAAAATGCGGCAGTACGTTTGTTGCCATCACTAAAGGGGTGATTTTTTACCACAAAGTACAACAAGTGCGCGGCTTTACTTTCAATACTTGGATAAGCCGGTTCACCAAATACGGTTTGATCGAGTGCGCCCCAAATTGCGGCTAAACCATCTTCTCGTTCCTGTGCAAACAAAGGCGTGGCTTCTCCTTTATTGATAAGATTTTTTTTAAGTTCAGCAATGGCCGTTTTAGCATCGGCAAGTGGCGTTAACTCGCCACCTTGCTGGCCTTGGGGTGTTTCTAACAGGCCTTCGTCGTATCGCTGTAACCATAAAAACGTTTGGGTATAACTGGCAATAATATCAACTAGCCCTACACCAAATTCACTGTTTTGCGGTAAAGCAGACGCACGTTTTACAAGTAACAACGCTTTTTCAAGCTCCTTGGCGTTTTGGCTTAAACGATCCTGGTTTAATGTGTAACCTTTGAGCAAGTGTTGCTTAAGCGTTTTTGTTGCCCATTGGCGAAACTTTACACCTTGTTGAGACTTTACTCGGTAACCGACAGAGATGATTACATCAAGGTTATAATGATTAGTTTGATAAGTTTTGCCGTCGGAAGCAGTTATCCGGAATTTCCGGACAACTTCACTTTCAACCAACTCATTGTCTTTAAAAATATTACGGATATGCTCTGAAATGGTTCTTTTATTTTTATCAAATAGGGCTACCATATCAGCCTGAGTTAACCAAACTGACTCATCTTGCAAGGTAACTGCAAGTTGTAAGCTGCCATCGTCATTTTGAAACACTTCTACTTGATTAGCCATTTACATGCTCACTTCTTTAGCTACCGTTTGTTTTTTATTACCCAACTCCACATCAAACTGTTTAATAAACTGTTCAATCACATCGGCTTGCGCTTCACTAAATACGCCGTCTAATCCCATGTCATGTACTTGGGTAAAGGGTGCATCGTACAGCTGATCAATTTTGATAACACCATATCGCACTAAGTGATTTTTTAATAAACCAATAAAACGCTGTTGTTTCGCATTCATATGGGTATGGGTTTGCTGTACAAATTGTGTAAAACGCTGTTCTATTACGTCTTTGTCCATACCAACAATAGTGCGTAGAATTTTATCTAAGCTTGCCGTTGAATCTGGATAAAATTCTTTTAAGGTATTTAAGTCTACATTCGGGTTTTGAATGTGAACCAAAGCATTTAAGCGAGCGATATCATCTTCGGTAACTGGGCTACCGGCACGGATTTTTTGTAATACGCTATCGGTTTCAAATAGTGGTGCTAAGGTTTTTTCCACCTCTTGGCGGAATATTTGATAGTCAATCGACACTATCTTGGTGGGGCGCTCTGTAACCTGATAGTCAGCTTCATTTTCTCTTATGTCTAAGATAACTTCTTGTGAAGGCTGTTTTATACCTTTTTCTCTTAAATGAATAACGCTACGCAATGCCTTGCGACTGGTTTCCAGTGTTTCAAAACCGTCTATTGATGCTGTTAGGTTCTGCCAGTATTCCTCTTTTTGAATATCTGCAATAAAACTTGCCTTAGCACGCACCTCATTTAAGTGCATTTGTAGTTTTTCTATCTTCACCATTAATGCTTGCCTAGCTAAGTCGATTTGGCTTGGGTCGGTGTATAGCAAAGTTTGGATAATGCCGATTTCATTATCAAATTTATAGGCTTCTGACTGGCCCATAATATTGCGCCATTGCATCAGAGGTGCAATATGTTCATAGAGACTTGCTTTAGTTTCTGGGGCAAACTGGTTGAGGTATTTTTCGTCTTTGCATGCTTCAACTACCTGCCAATTGTCACGCACCGCGATGGTATTCATATCAAGTGACCACACATCTTGATGAATGAGTTTTATCACTTCATCAAACGTTGCAACATCGGCTTTTTTAAGTGCGGTTTCAGCCAATAACAAGCGTGATTCAAATAGCTTTTGAGTCAGCGATTTTGACTGTTTAACGTCCTCTTCTTCTGGGTCCATATCGAAGTATTCGAAGTTTTCCCAGTGATCGAAAATCAAGAAGTGGCTTTTGTCTTTGCCTGCGCCGCTCTCTACACCAGCATAGAGATCTTTACACAAGCGCGTGCCACGCCCAATCATTTGCCAGAACTTCACTTTCGATTTAATTGGCTTAGCAAATACGAGATTTACACATTCAGGCACATCAATACCTGTGTCGAGCATATCAACCGAGACGGCTATGCGAATGCTGTTTTCATCTGTCGATTTAAAATCGTCAATAAGCTCTTCAGCACGTTCATATTTCGAGTGAATAACTCGGCAAAAGTTATTCCCCAACTGCGGATACATTTCTGCAAATAGGTTTGCCATAAGTTCGGCGTGAGCAATATTCCGCGCAAATACAATTGTTTTACCCGGCAATTGACCATCAACATCACGTAAACCTTTTTCCATCAGGTTACGCAGTATCACACGGTTGGTATCTTTGTTTTTTACCGCTTCATCGATTTGTTTGGCGTCGAAGTCTAACTCGTTAGGGTCAATGCCTTGCTCTTCTAGTTCCGCGATCTGCTCGTCGGTGAGATTATTTTTACTGATCCCTTCGCGCAGGAATTTAGTGGTAAAGCTTACGATTTTGTAGGGTACTAAGTTACCGTCTTCTATCGCTTGCTCTAGCGGGTAATTCGCCGTCGGCATTTTAAAATCGCAACCAAATAACTGACAGGTAGAACGAGACACCATTTCAACTGGGGTTGCAGTTAAGCCAACTTCTAATGCATCAAAGTATTTGAATATGTCGCCGTAAACATTGTAAATAGAACGATGTGATTCATCGGCAATAATAAGATCAAAATAGCCAACATCATACTTTTGGAATATACGCATCATGCCCGGATAGGTTGCAATAAAAACACGAGCACTGCTTGCTGCTTCTTTTTTACTTTTTCCAACCACATAAAGCGGCTCTTTGGTAAATTCGTTAAAGGCATTACCCGCTTGTTTACGAAGCTCCTTTCGGTCACATAGGAATAAAACACGTTTTGCCCAGCCTGCATCGAGTAGCCGTTTGGCTAAAGCAATTGATACACGGGTTTTACCCGTACCTGTTGCTTGTACGATAAGAGATTTACGGTGTTTGTTGGTGAAACGCTCACAGACTCGCGATATGGTTTCCATTTGGTATAGCCGACCAGCTACATCGGTATCAATAGGCGTTTGGTTGAGATCTTTTTTCAAAGTTCGCTGCTTAACAAGGTATTGCAGCGAGTCTTTTGAATAATAACCATAAAGCTTGCGGCTGTTATATCCTTGAGCATCATCTAAGATACGAATGTCGTAGCCATTTGAATAGAATATTACAGGGCGTTGACCAAATTCTTTTTCCAGTGCATCAGCATAGATTTTGGCTTGCTCGCGGCCTTTTTCAACTGATTCACGAGTACGCTTTGCTTCAATAACTGCCAATGGCTTACCATCATCATCCCACAGAACGTAATCAGCTCTTCCGTTTCCACTATTCGTTGGCTGATGTGGCAAATCTACTTCTTTGCCCACTTCATCGGTGCTAGATTCGTCCAGTGATACATTCCAGCCCGCTGCACGTAAATCCATATCAATAATTCGGGCGCGAGTTTCATCCTCGTCAAACTTAAAGCTTGATGTGATGTTCTTATTCAGCGATTGCACTTGGCTGACTTTTTCAGAGTCAATTGCTTGTTTAAGCTTGGATGCTTCAATTTGCGCTAACCTTTGCGCTTTCTCGGAAGCTTCCAGTTCCTCTAATGCTTTCTTTAACCGTGCTTCGTTTTCAGCTAGCTGTTTTTCAAGTTGTGTGTTCTTTTTAACAAACTCTGCCCCAGATTGATCAATAGGTTTTGTTTGTTCTGGGATCGTAAACTCAGGACAATCTTCTTGCTTGCCTCCCGCATAAGCCATATAGAGGTAACTAGCGACAAAGTAACTTTCTTTTAATATCCAGATAGCTTGCTGTTGATCGACTTTGCCTTCATGCGCAGCTTGGTTACCGCTTTTACGGATCGCATGAAGTTTGTCAGTAATTAAGCTAGGTACGACACTTGTGAAGTCGTCTGAGGTTAACTTGTCATAGATGTTAGAGTTGGGGAATACAGGTAGGCGAAGCTCCTTGTACAAATATCCAACCACTTTTTCAGCAAAACAGCGCAACTTTACTAAAGCACTTTGTGGGTCACTGACCACATAGTCTTCTGCAAATGCAGCAAGCTGATGTAATTCAGGCCATTTGGTTTGGATATGTTCAAAATTCATTGATTGCTTCATTCCTAGTTATTCCTTGTGTCGCTTCCTATATGGCAAGCACAGTGCCAAATTTGAAATTATTGTTGATTATCTGCTTTATCATTTTCAATTCCCAATCGCTTCATCCAATTTGTTAGCGTTTGATGGTCTTTTAAGCCCAACATTTGGGTAGCGTGTTTTTTAACATTTCCGCTTGCCTTTAATGCTGCTTCAACATATTTTTTTTGATAATTTTCAGTTAGTTGAATTATATCCACTTTATCATTATAAGACAGCCTAACATCCTTTTTTTTCTCATCAAGTCTTCTATTTATGATCGCTTCAGACAATTCCTTTTCACCTACCAATCTTGTATCTGTCCAGAGAAAAGCCCTATTTAATGTGCTCCACAATTCACGAATATTGCCTAGCCATGATTGCGATAAAATAAATTTAATTCCATTTTCGGAAACTTTTTTACTTATATAGTCTGGGTGTTTTGAACCTGAATCATTAATTTTTTCTGTCAGTTGTTCAACTATAGCTGGAATATCTTCAAGTCGATCTCTAAGTGGTGGCATATTGATAATGCCCACCGCTAATCGATAAAACAGATCTTCTCGAAAATCCCCTTGTTCAATCAAGGTGGTCAAATCTTGGTGGGTAGCCGCGATAACGCGCACATCGACATTAATGGTTTTTGTATCACCAAGTCTGGTAATTTCACCTTGTTGTAATGCCCTTAGAAGCTTAACTTGTATATCAGGTTTTAATTCACCCACTTCATCTAAAAATAAAGTACCGCCATTGGCTTGCTCAAATAGACCAGCATAATCTTTATCTGCGCCAGTAAACGCCCCTTTTTTATGACCAAACAGTGTTGAATCAACTAGATTTTCAGCAAGCGCACCACAGTTTACAACTCTAATAGGCTTATTTGCTCTAAGGCTACCTTTGTGGATAGCATTTGCCATTAGCTCTTTACCAGTACCTGTTTCACCTAAGATAAGTGCTGGAACTTCGGACGCTGCTATTCTTTTTGCCTTTTCAACCACCTCGCGCATTGCTTTAGATTCAGCCGTTAATTCAAAAAATGCTTTTTGTATTTTAGGTAATGAAGTCGCTGTATGAGCAATGTTCTTTGAGGCAGACTTTACGTATTCTTTACCGAAATCCAGTGGTATTTCGACTTCTTCAATAACGTTTTTCGGAGACGATTGCACAAAGCGTGTATTGGACTTTCCTTTACCATGCAGTACAGAAAGGGTTGTCATTGCGGGCGTGCCGGACGTTAGATTGATCGATAGAATGTCAGATTCTTCAGATAATTTAGTTATCCATTTTTCCGTTTCAACTGAAATAGATTGGTAGTCAATTGGATTTAGGATCTTTGCCATGTGAATTTTAATATCATTTGAAGGGCGTCTTATCATGGCCATACGCTTTTTCAAAAAGCGTTCAAACGAATCCCACTTAGCTTCATCTTTGTTAGAAAGAATAACGATTTTATCGAATGGAACTTTAGATTTTGTCGCGAGTGAAACAATAGCCGCGTTTTGCTCTTGCTCCATGCTTTCAATATCGCGATTACCAAGCCATGTAAAAAGTGTATGCACTGTCGAATTGCTTATTTTTATTCATTTGTAAATCATCTTACATGAAATAATTATTTTTACCTAATGTAAGGAATAAGCTTGATTTATCATAGAAGGCTTAAAAAAATATGTCATGTGTTTAGCAGTAGTTTGCTCGATGACACCAAATAATTTCGAACTAAACCCACACCTACATTACCCATTCGCTAACAATCCGATAAACTTTAAATTTAAGAGGTAATAAACATAATTCAATGTCCGAAATGTCAGTCAAAAAATGTGGTGCAATTAAACTATGGTAAGCGTATTGCGGGTGGGATTGGTATGGCTTCCGGTTTTTGGGCCAGTTTGAAGTCGGCTTCGTACGGTGCGCAAATTGTGATTAAAGTTGATGCGTTTTCCTAGCCATTTGGCATAACAACTGGTGCCATTTTAGGAGGGCTAGCCGGCGGCTTGGTCGGTTATAAAATTGGTGAAAAGCTTGGTGAAGTGATTGATGAAAATATTCCCGATAATTGTCAGTGTTTAAGCTGTAACTATAAGTTTGGTTTAGCTAATCAAAAATCAACTGGCCTTTAAGCAAACATAAACCTAACCGGATTGCGCTTTATATGGCGCATGTGGGTAGCTATGCTTTTATATTTCATTGGCAATTCCCAAGCATAAGTTGCATCACGCCGCTTCGCTATGCGCTGCTGTATCCAGTCTTCTACTTCAACCTCCACCCAAGCAACATTTCTAACCCCTAAATCAAAAGGATGTGGGAAACGCCCAGTTTTAACATATTCATACAAGCTCACTAAATGGGGGCTACGATGAATAAGCCAAGAAATAAAGAGTCCGTACAAGATACGGCAGCTCGTTTAAGAACAAACAGAATCATCAAACACTTATTGCTTGGAGAGCTAATACAAGGCCAAGCGTTAAAAAGTTTACGTATAAGTATACTAGGACTCAAACAGGATGTGTTCGCAAGACTGGTCGATGTCTCAAAAAAACACGCTCAGGTATAGCGAATGATTGGGGTCGCGACAATACAGACATTCTCAACTAGGTATTTAAACCATTTGGCTTAAAAGTTGGATTGCTACCCTCTTCTCCCTATCTATTAAGATCTTTATTATCAGATGGTGAAGATGGGTAAAGTGATCAGTCTCAGCGTCATTTTTTAGCTCAAATGACTATAACCTGCGAGTTCTACCTGATTCGTTTAGCCAGCAACTTGTTAACAAAAACCAATAAAATAACAAGTCAAAACAAAGTGATCTTAAAAAACCAAATATAAATCAGACACTTCAAATAAAAATTAAAACAAGCTTTTAGAGTATTATTCAACCATCCCCAAAAAATCACAAGTGCATGTTTAAAATAAAGTTTTAAGTTTAAAACTCATGTAACTTATAAAATTACACAATGTCAACAATGTGCAATCACCAATAAAAAATAATCAAAAAAAACACTTGCACACTGTTAACAATAGTCTATATATTAAAACACGCTTATTTTTGTTAACCAAGAATTAACAACTTAATTAACAAAAAAAGACTCGATGGAAGCCAAAATAATAAAGCAGCATCAACTTACGCGTTAACTATTACACAGACAAAACACAAACTTTTTGAGGAGGCGTTCAAATGCCGAACAAAAAACAGAGTTTCCAACTCAGCGCCTTAACGATAGCGGTGCTGGGAAGCAGTACAAGCATGTTAGCCAGCGCAGCAGAAGAAAACACTGACGATACAGAAGTCATTGAGGTACAGGGATACCGAGGCAGTATTCTCAAATCAATCAACGAAAAAAGAAACGCTTCTACCGTGGTTGATTCAATTTTTGCTGAAGATATTGGTAAAACGACAGACCAAAATATCGCCGATGCCCTTTCACGGGTGACAGGTGTATCTATCAACACCGAAGACGGTGAAGGCACCAGTGTTACTATCCGAGGTGCGCAATCAGATTTTACTAATATCTCGTTAAACGGCGTTACGTTAACCAGTTCAGATACCAATAATACAGTCGATTTAAGTACGTTTTCGGCAGACATTTTATCACAAATTAGTGTGTATAAAACGTCAAGTGCCGACCATGATGAAGGGTCGCTGGGCGCAAATGTGGTGCTAAGAACAGCAAAACCATTAAGCCTTAAAAATGACCGCATGAATGTAACCTATCAAGGTCGTTATAATGACTTTGCTGATAAATACGACCACAAACTTAGCGGATCTTTTTCTAAAAAATTCTTTGACGATACCTTTGGCATTATAGTCACGCTCGCAGACGAAACACAGGCGATTCGCCGAGATGAAGTACGAGGTAACATTAACGACCCTTATTTGCTCAAAACGATCCCTAAAAGATATACCATTATTGATGGTGAAAATGGCCCAGAAGCACAAGAGATCCCTGTCGCTCGAGATCAAAATGGCGAACTTTTATACGGTGGCGACCCCTACTTCACCCTGCGAAATTTAAACTATAGTTTGGGTCAAAATCAAAGAGACAGATTTACCGCAACCACAGGTTTTCAATGGTTACCAAACGACGAAACCAATATCCAGCTTGATTTAAGTTATTCGTTCCAGCAAGTAATTCGTGACGATCATAATGTTGGCATTCAAATGCCAGACATGGACACAGATCCCAATTTAACGGTGGCAGGTATTACCGATCCGGCACAAATCAACGACCCAGACTGGACTCCAGATATCTTACAATATGGGCCCAATAATCCTATATTGGATAACAATGGTAATACCATATATTACCCCTTGGTTCCAGACCCTCAAGAAGACTGGTGGGTATTTAACACTGATAATCGCACCATGATAAAGGCGCTTAACAGAAAAACCCGAGGCACTATAAACCGTCAACAGCAACAAGACGAAACTAAAAACAAAGTCGCCACTCTGCGCTTTGATACCTGGATCACTGACAATTTAAAAGTCGAAGCTAAACTTGGTTACTCAAGCTCTAACTTCGATATTGTAGATAACTCAAGTGTCAGTTCAGCAACTTGGTTTATATTGCATGGGAACGAAATAGACGATATTCCAGTTGACACACTTTATCCAACCGGCATTGATTGCACTTCAGGTATGTGCCAAATGGTCGTGGGTGATGGAGAATTAACTCAAACACCGGGTGGAAACCAACAAGGCCGAGCCCATACGACTTTTATTCCTGAAAATCCGTACGCGCAACATTTAGGCGGTGTCCGCTTAGCCGATGGTTATACCAAAGATGTGAACAAGAGCTTGTTTTTAGATTTTGATTGGGACGTAGATTATCTTGGTGTGACTAAAGTGGAATGGGGTTATAAAATTTCTCAGCGTGACAAAGATGTATATCGAAACAACGCGAATATTACCGACCATAGTCCAACCATTTTTGATCCGCTAACAGGCAAAGAAGTCACTAGTACTAACTTTTCAGCGTACACAACCAATGAGATTTTAGATCCAGACCAAAGCTGGGAATACGGCGACGATTGGTTAGACGGTTTAGTCGCAAAAGATCCTAAATATAGTTTAGGTTTTATCGAAAACGGTTGGCCATTAATTAATGCCCGCACAGCTTTCCAAAAAGCCTTCGCTTTAGAAAAATATGAATTAGACAATGATGCGACTCAGAGCCGTCAAACGATTCAAGACAACTATTCATTTTATGGCAAGCTTAACTTTGAATATTTTGATGGCCGTTTAACCGGTGATTTAGGGGTTCGTTTTGTTCACACAGAAATAGAAGCCAAAAAAGGTAAATCTGCCGTTGTTTTCCGCAATGACGACCGCTTGTTCGACCCTTTAAAACTGGTTAACAATGGTTTGTTTGATCCTTCTAACCCACCTTGTCCATCGGTCAGAAATAACGCGGCAATACAAACAATGCGTATTGACGGAACTGGGGTCGTGCCAGATGGCACCTCAGTTACAGATATTCGCACTGGTCAGGTATACGGCCCAGGCGATTCCGTGCCAAATCAATACCCATGTTATGAGCGCGAAATTGGCCAGCAAAGCCCGGCTGAAACCGTAGATAACCCTAACTACATTCCATACAACCAAGCCAGCCGAGACCGTAGTTGGTGGTGGAACTACCGTCACGGAGATATTACCACAGCGTTGGATCCTGCATTGTTCCGCCGCGAATTTGATAGTGCTGGAACTGGAGAAAGTGATATCTGGTTACCCAGCTTAAATTTAAATTACCAATTAACCCGAGATTTAATCGGTCGTTTTGCGGTATCAAAAACCATGTCAAGACCAGCATTCGATTGGTTACGTCCAGGTTTTAGAATCAGCGAAAATGTCTGGGGACTTAAACAGTCAAATATGGATGCACCTAATCCTCAATTAAAACCATTGCAATCTAAAAACCTAGATTTATCCATTGAATGGTACTTTAACAAAGAGGGTCAATTGTCTTTAGCCTACTTTAGAAAAGATATGACCGACTTCCCACTCGAAGTAAGAGATTCATTCTATTGGGCCGATATTCGCGATAAAACCGACTTAACTGAACTTAATATCGAAGATATTTTAATTGCCAAAAATGATGCGTACAAACCAGGTGTCGCTATTGAAGATGAAGGCGGCTACGCCTGTATGCCAGACAGATACAATACTGGCCAGCTTGCCAGTGCTATGAAAATTCAGTGTAACGAAGTCATAGCAACCTTTAGGGTCAATGGTGAAGATCAAAAATCTGAAGGTATTGAGTTTGCCTATCGCCAGACTTACGACTTTTTACCCGCACCTTTTGATGGTTTAGGGGCAGATTTTAACTACACATACGCAAAAACCGAACAAGGCCCTGTCTTTTTAGAGCTCTCTGGACGTACTTTGCCAGCGGCGCCACAGGTGAACACCCCTAAACACTCGGCAAATACATCCTTGTATTGGCAGAAAAAAGGTCACTCTATGCGTTTAACACATAGATATACAGGGATAAAACTAAATCGACGTTTAGCACAAGCTGATCTTTGGTTAGACGAAAAATCTCAATTAGATTTTGCATTTAACTATAAAGTTAATAACCAAATCAGTATAAGTTTTAATGCGTTGAATTTAACAGATGAAGAAAACCGTCTGTTTTTTACCAGTCGGGAGTATGACTTTGGTGAAAAAATCCAAAATGAAGACGGCCATTATTTAGATATTAACGGCGATGTGATAACTGTTTCAAACATTGTAGATACACTGCCTGATGGCTCAACCGTCACTCAAACGACCCCTGCAACTATGGAGCAAATTGAGCAATCTCAAGCGCTTCAAGATATGTTAGTGCCCGATGTTTATAACGAAGGCAACCCCATGGACGATAGCAGTGTTGATAAAAGCCGCACAGTGCAAAATTACAAAACCGGTCGTCAATTCCGTTTAGGTATACGAGTCAATTTCTAGGACCAGAATGTAGACAATGCCAATTAATAGAAATATGACTAAACAGAATAAGTTTTGGAGAAAGCCCTATGAGTTGTTTTAAACACTCTTTATTAAGCACAATTATTGCAGCCAGTTTAACTGCCTGTAGTGGTGATGACATAGACAATAGCTATGACAATAATATTGCTCAAATGAGCACTAGCGAGCCTGAGTTTATTGTTGAATTTAACGAAAATGATCCTATTACCCGAATCGATTTAACTCAAAACGTTGATAACCCGGCCGGCACTCAAATTTACGCCTTGGATGTTACGCTTATTATTGATGAAGACGGCGATTGGGTGCACGATCAACGACAAAGTGTTGTCAATGATGTTCCGCAATTTGAAGAAGATGGCGTCACCCCAAAAATGGAAGACGTACCTTTTGATGGTACGTATGGTGGTGAATATGGTGGCTACCGACCTCCCTATATTAGAACAATCCGTCAATACGGTGAACAAGGTTATCAAGTCCTGGATCGCCAAGAAGCTGGTATCTTGCAAGAAGGTAGCAAATTGTTGATACAGCCTTTCACATGGACAGATCAGTTGGCGGTTGGTGAAACCCGCGAATATCATTACATTTATGATCTGGACAATGGCTACAATGATGGCGATTTTGACATCACAGATGACTATTTGCGACGTAAAATCATCGTTCGGGTCACAGGCGTCGAAGACCCAGTCACCGAAATCAACGTGTTAGAAGGTGATAGTATCTCTGCGCCGCAAAGTAGCTCAGATCCGTCTGCTAACGACTATTACCCAATTGCTGTCAATGCTGAAGTAATGCCAAATTACGCTTCCTATCCAGCGCTCATCTGGGAATCAGCTGATCCTTCCGTTGCTAAAGTAATGTTCACCGAAGATGATCCGAACACAGCCGTGAACGAAAGTTTACAAGCAACCATTTTAGGGGTCGCCGCCGAAAGTGACACTGTGGATGGCGTCACTCAAATCACTGCTCGTTTAGCTGGTGGTGCCAATAAAGACACTATCATGAAAACTATCGATGTGATAGTGCCTCGTTTGCCAACAGGGCCAGTGCGAACCGAACTGCAAATTTCTGGTATGGTAACGTCAGGCAATTATAACCTTGAAGCAGATGAGAACTTACAACTGTCTGTGCGTGTCATACCAGATGATCCGGCCATTGACATAGATAGAAGTGTCACTTGGGCGTCTTCAAACCCAGCGGCGGTTACTGTCAGCGAACAAGGTTTAGTCACAGTTGTAGACAGAGCCCAAGGGCCTGCCACCATCACAGTGACAACCAACACAGATAACCGTATTTCTGCGCTCACCATAAACCCAGTGCCAAGCACGAGTATATTAGCGGATAATGCAGGTTTTGAATCTGGAGCAGTCTTGCCATGGGAGAAAAAGTGGCAAAGTCCAACCGCGGATGGCACAGCGTCACCGTCAAAAATTGTTGTGACTGATGCCGCCAAAAAAGACGGTGATAAGGGGCTCCATTTAACAGGTGTGACCCCGCATGGTGCTAAAAATACCACAGGGGGCATATCAATCTCGGCTGCTGAATTTAAAAAAATTCGGCCTGCCAATTTTGCAGACGGCAGCAAAAACCGAAAGTTCCGCATGAGTTGGGACATGAAAGTAAACAATGCGGTAGAGGGTACACCGGTTAAACACCGGCCTGTGATTTTACTGCAAACCCCTTGGGCGCAACAGTACCCAACGGCTGCCGTTACAGAGGTCACCTCTGATGCTTGGGCCACTTATCATGTTGAATTTGACGAGCCTGACTTTAGCGAGGTGCAAACAAACAATGGCTTAGTCAACAACGTAGACGATGACGGTAAACTGTTGCAAGACAATATCATGCTCATTCATGAAATACTCAGCGGCGTTACGACACTGGATATTTATTATGACAATATTAGATTCAAGTGTATCGAAAACTGCAGTGAATAAACCCTGAAGTCACTCTAATCGGCTTGCCTTTGCCTCTGCTGATGAGGCAGAGGCAAGACTATGCTAAAGTGAAAAAAATAACTTGATGCGGAGGTTTTTTGCAAACACACATATTGTTATTGCTTGATGAACACATCAGTGGTTGGATGGCAGCCATTTCCTTTGCCAAACTCCGGCAAATTAAGTTAACTATAATAGAGCAGGAACAAACAAGCACACCCGCTAATCCAATTTATACCACTAATAAACATTTTTCACAGTGGTTAACACAATCACAAATAACCAGCAGCCAGTGGATAACCGCCAGCCAAGCTAACTTTAATCTAGGCACTGAATTTGTTGATTGGAATAGTCGGCCAGATTATCAGCGGTATTTATTACCTGCCATCTCGGCAACTGATAAATTTTACGCCAATCAATTTATCGACAATATTAATTGGCGCAAACAAAACTTTGATAGTAAAACACAACCTGATAACTTTTTTTTAAGTGGCTATTTAGCGGCGAATAACCTAGCCCCAGTTGAACCTGAAAATTTTCCATTTCCAGTTGATTTTGGATATCAGTTTGCACAAAAGCCTGCAGTAGATTACTTTCGTGAACGATTAAAAGACGACAATATCCATCTGCAAACACAACAATCAGTACACCCCAAACAAGCCCTAATCGATGCCGCCGATCTGATTTTTGATTGCCGGCAAACGCATAACTTGCTTGCCCAGCAAGAATCGTTAAACGAACCCAACAGCCCTATCAATACCAGAAAAATAAGCATTAGTTTGGCTGCCTCAAATGATTTACGGCCGGTTACCCAAGTGACCGCAAAACCCAATGGCGTGCTCAAACAGGCAGCCAGCTTTGATAACCAAAACATCAGTTTTTATTTTAACCAGCAGGCATGCTCAGTTGAAACAGCCGAAAAAGAGCTCCGACAATATGTCCCTAGCGATGCTCAGATCACTAATGTAACGGACCTTAACAATAAACGGCTGACAAACTGCTGGCAGGATAAGCTGATAGCGCTCGGCCCCGCATATTGTGCCAATGTGCCGTTGGACGATGCTGATTTAACAATAGAAAGCCTTTTAATCAGTCGCTTTTATGAGTTATTCCAAATGCCTCAACTAACGCCTGAACAAATATTGAGAAAGCGCCGTAAAATCAACCTATATGCCGCTTACCTCGCCCAAGAGATTGCTGATTTTAACGCCCTACATTACCTGTTATGCGATCGACAAGATAACAACTATTGGCATTTAGCAAAACAAGTTTCACTTTCACCAGTCGCCGAACGTATGATTATGGCGTGGCAACAAAACAACAAGTTTCCAGAAACCTATCACAACAACAATTACCATATATATCCACTCGCAGCTTGGTACGCATTATTAGCTGGCAATGGTTTTTTTCCTATGCCAGCCAGGCTCAAAAAAAGCCCTAGCGAAGCCGAACAAAATAGCCGTCAAGCAAACGAGTTTTTTAGTCAGTGCAGCAAAAACTTCGGCAATAACAGGCAAACTATTCAAGATATTTTAAACGGGCAGCTAAATGAACAAAGATAAACATATTTTAGTGGTCGGCGGTGGAACAGCTGGCTGGATGGCCGCCAGTTTATTAAACCGTAAATTAAAAAGTGCGGGCTTTACGGTGAGTTTATTAGAGTCCTCACAAATTGAAACCATAGGGGTTGGCGAGGGGTCAACGCCCTACTTAGCTAAATTTTTTAGTGCACTTGATATTGCAGAAAACGAATGGATGACAGCGTGCAATGCGACTTTTAAAACGGGTATTCGCTTTTTAAATTGGTCATCCGTGCGAGGTTCTGAGCAATATTTTCATCCGTTTTATTCGCTCGTTGATTTTGAGCATGCTAGCCAATTTGAATATCAAACGCGTTTGAAACGCCATTTTTATGATGTTGAGGCGCATCCAGATAAATATTTTTTGGCTCAATCACTCTCTTGCCAATGCAAAGCACCCAAAGCCACAGAGAATTTCCCGTTCAAACTGGATTATGCTTACCATTTTGATGCTGCTCGGCTTGCTCAATTTTTAAAAGAAAAAGCCATATCTGCCGGAGTTCAACACTTAACAGGCACTGTGGATTCGGTAAAACTAAAAAACGATGGGGACATAGAGTCGCTGCATTTAGCCGATGGCAGAAGGGTTCAAGCTGACTTTTTTTGTGATTGTACCGGCTTTCGCTCTTTGTTGATGCAGCAAAATTATCAGGTTAAATTTATTTCGTATCAACACCGCTTGTTAAATGATGCGGCGGTGGCGCTACCAACAGAGCTACCAACAGAGATTGACAAAGCGATTCCTTCAGCCACTCAAAGTTATGCCTTATCAAGCGGTTGGGCTTGGCAGATCCCACTCACAAATCGCTACGGCAACGGCTATGTGTATAGCTCTGCACACATCACAGCTGAACAAGCAGAAGCTGAACTAAAACAACACTTAGGTTTAGATAAAAACGCCGAGATTCCTGCACGTCATTTAAAAATGCGTGTCGGCCGCTTGAATAAACATTGGCAGCACAATTGTATTGCAATTGGTTTGTCACAAGGGTTTATCGAACCACTTGAGGCCACTGCTTTGCATTTAGTGCAGTACATGATTGATCAGTTTATCACGCTTTATCAGCAGGGAGGTTATAGTAATAAATACCAAGATGAGTTAAACCACAAGGTTAACCGCCAATTTGATAATATTTTAGATTACGTCAGTATGCATTACCTAACAAACTCTTATCAAAACAGTTCATACTGGCAAGATGCTCGTCGAGTGCCGGCCAGTGAGATACAAAACCAAATATTAAATGACTGGCATCGAGGCGAAGATTTAGCCGCTACCTTAACAAGATTGAGGATCACTGATGCTTATAGCTCAAGCTCTTGGCATTGTTTGCTGGCTGGATCTGGTTACTATCGTCAAGATCAACAGCTACGGCCAATTGATGTCAATATTGAACAGATAGATCAGGATAAAATCTCAGACTTTATTCGCCGTTGCAGTTTAAACTACCCTGATCACAACACCTATCTAAAAAAGATGAGCGCTCAATCATAATGCTAAAGGGCAGCGTTTTTTAACAACTGCCCTTTTTAATTTAAGCGTTATTAAGCGAGCTCTACCAACAAGGTTTGACCATTATTCACTGTCAGCGGTTGATCAAATTTTAACTCGTAAAAACCATCGCTGGCTTTCATATTGGCTGAAAATTGACGCCCATTGATACTCACCTTGGCCCCTTTAGCATCCAACTGCTTAAGCTGACCTAAGCGCAGATGGCGGAGTTCAAGTTGCCCATATCTAAGCTCTATTTCAACGGTTTGCTGTTTAGTATTTGCGCTTTGTCTAAACTGCCCCCAACCTTCGGCCGTGGTAAAGGCGGCTTTAAAGTTTTCTGGTTGCAAAATAGGTTTCAGGGTTAACGATGCTTCTGGTCCATCATACTGATAACCACAAACAGCTAAAAAGGCACTATAGCTGGCCATTGCACGCGAGTAGTGATCGCTACATTCAACTTCATTATAAGGATTACGACGCTCAGGTGCATATCTATCATAGATGGCTTTACCAATCGTCAAACCTTGCTCAACCATGCCAAGTCTAAGCATATGGGCTGCAACTTGCCATTCAAAACCTGTCATGCATTCATTTAAATAGCCTGCATAATTTTTATTGCCGCTTTTAGGTTCAACTTTACCATTTGGAAAGCTACACATCACAAGCCCAGCTTCACCGGGTGCGGCGTACCAGCGGCCTTCTTTCATGATATCGCGGAACGCACCAACATCAGGCGAAAAGTTATATTTATATAGGGACTCAAGCGCCTGTTTGGTTTTATCATTTGGCAATATTGGCGGCAAACCTACTTCGTGCAACCAACTTTCCCCGAGTACCTGATCAATGTGGCAACCATTAGTCGAGCCATGCATTTTTGTTTCATCATCTGGTGGAATATGAACAAAATAACCGAAGTCTTCTCGCCACAACTGACTCACCATGGCTGGCACACCTTTAGCAATAATCTGCTGGTAACGCTGCGCAACTTGAGGTTCATTCATTTGCTCTGCCATTTTAGCGGCCGCCCGCAACGCAGCATGATAAACATTAATTAACCAAGGTACTCTGCCATGCCAAGGCTCATCCAAGGTATTATGCTGCGCACCCGCTAAAATACCGTCTTCATCAGGATCCCACTCTTTAATGACAAAATCCATCGACAGTTTGACTCGCGGCCAGATGCTTTGCAAAAAGCGGTAATCCGTCGTCATCTGACTTTCGCGTAATACCCGAATGATAGTGCCGCAGGTACCATCTAGTGCATCATCTTTACCTTTAGCACCATCTCGCATGGTATACCGAAAATACACCATGCCATTGTCTTCATTAAAACCTTTTCCGTATTCGATACGGTCTCGACATTCACGCTCAATTTGCGGAAAAATACGCGCTAATCCTTGCGCATAGTTCCAAACGTGGGTGCAATTGCCTGGACAACATCTAACCCCTTCTTCGAGGTTGTAAATATCTGTGCTTTCACCTTCTGGATAAATTCTTTGCGCGGTTTGCGTTTGCATACAATCAATCGGAATAAAACTACGCTCTAACAACCAATAAGGCAAACTTGAGTCATACCAGGTATCAACCCAATTTTGGCTAAGGCTAAATAGCTTTGACTCTTTTTTGGCAACTTGATTTGCAGCCATGGCTGCACTACCGAACACTGTTGCGTAATGATATTCACCCGGCGCTGTCGCTTTATCACCATGCCCAAATCTGGTTCCGTAACGTAACTTAGGCACTCGCCAAGCTACCGCAAAGATGACCGTTTTTTGCTCACCTGGTTTAAGACTTATTTGTTTACCTAGCGCTGCATACAAAGGTTTGGTTCCAGCCTGTTGAATCGACTTTTGGGTTTCTTGAGCACTTGACTTAAAAATCCCGTCAATACCGGCACTGGTTTTATTTAAATTAACAAAATCAGCCGATGGTTCCCCCACTAAAGCTAACGCAATTGAATTGCTATCGCTTTTAGTCGATAAACACTCAACGCTGGTCATCTCAGAAAATGATTGCAAGCGGTTTATTTTATCTTCTGTCTTGGCGTTTTTGTCGTTTTTTATCCAACCAGCAACAGAAGCCGTTTGAGTGGTATCACTCCGGTTAGTTAAGTTATAACGCATGATCACAACTGGATAGCTAGAGTCGTCCCGGTTAAGCGGCACAAAGGGTGTATAAGCCTGTAACTCAACATCAATTGGGCAGTTGTTATCACTATAATTGACTTTTCCCATCGGGTATTGGTTAGTAAATTGAACCTGGGAAAAACCTTGCGCTGATAAAGGGTGCACTTTGTCATTGACCTCAAGCGCAAACCCTTCTTCCAGATCGGTTGGCACAGCATAAGGTTCTAAGTAGGCTGCGCCTTTGGGGTTGTTTTTATTTCCTTTTTTTGCCGTTAAGTTCCAATACCAGAGCTGCCCGTCTGCACTTAAATACACCTGCCCTGTACCTAAACCATTAATTGGCATGCCCACATAATTAACCGATTTAGCATCAACGGTGAGTGGCTTGCCTCTTTGATACAGACTGTCTATCCAACTGCTGGTTAACTTTTTATCGGCTGGTATGACTTTATTAAAATCTTCCGCTAAAAAAGGCCCGGCCATAGCTTCTACCCGGCTCGCCATCATCATGGCTGCAGTAATAGAGCTGGCTTTTAAAAAATCACGTCGATTTATTCCTTGCGCTAAACCAGTAAAAGCACTGTGCATGTTGGTTTTATCTTTATTGATGGTCATAATTTAAGTATCCTCAATTTTGCTCCGGCTGATAGAGCTCATTCAGCTTTTGTTTCATTTGTGCAACAATTTCAGGGTGCTTTCCTGCTATGTTAGTGGTTTGGTATGGATCTTTGACTAAATCATATAGCTGCTCTGCTGGCGCATCTGGCAATAACTTGCCGTTGGCCATATCAGAGTTTTTCCCGCCAATAAAGTTAACTGCGGCAGGCCCACCCCAAGCATGATGATGCGGTTTAGATCCGCTAAATCCACCACTGCCTTGAGCTGGAATATACACCCACTTGCCGTCTCTAACGGCTAAGTTTTTAGGCTGACGCGGTGCAATTAATAATTCTTCGCGAACCGGTTCATCACTCGTTCCTAACAAAGCAGGCAAGGCGTTAATGCTGTCGCTATCCGATGGGATCAACTCAGTTTGCCCAGTTAAATGGGCAAAGCTGCTATACATATCCATTAACGAAACCAATTGATTAGACACTTGACCCGGTTTTATTTTGTTAGGCCAATAGGTGATCATAGGTATTCGGTGACCTCCTTCCCATGCACCAAATTTAAAACCAAGTAAATCACCGTTTATTTTGTGGCCTGCCTGATACGCATTGCGCGCACCTAAATTCAGCATGCCGCCATTGTCACTGGCAAACACTATCAGGGTGTTGTCAGCTAGGTTATTTTTTTCTAAATATTCAACAATTTCTCCGACCATCCAGTCGAGTTCATGAATAAAGTCTCCATATAAACCAATTTCACTGGTGCCTTTAAACCGTGGCGCTGGGGTAAATGGATGGTGGATTTGCGTCGTGGCAAAATATAAAAAAAATGGCTGATGTTTGTTGCTTTCAATCCACTGCAATGCTTTATGTGTGTATTGAACACCCAACTGCTCGTCATCAAACAAAGCATGGGCTTTTTTACCACCCGCGAAGCGGTTTGCTACTTTATTAGAGGCTTCAGGTGGAAAAGTTCGAGTTTCGGTTGGTTTGTATTTATCGTATAAAGGCGAGCCTGGATGACCTAAATAAATGAGCGGATCATCTGGGTCATGCCCTACCACCATTTCGTTTTCTACATGCACATAAGGCGGACCGCTGTTAACCAAGGGTATACCATAATAATAATCAAAACCTAGGTCTCTTGGGCCTGGCGTTAATGGCATTGACCAGTCGTTTTTTTCTGATTTAAAACCTAAATGCCATTTACCTATAGCCGCTGTTTTATATCCTTTTTGTTTAAATACATCGGCTAAGGTTTGCTGCTCTGGTTTGATGATCATTTTAGAAACAGGGGAAATCGGCCCCCAAGCCCCATTATGATTTTGGGTTTTAATATGTGCTTTATACGGATATTCGCCCGTTAAAAACGCATAACGGGATGGACTGCAAACCGCCGAAACCGAATGTGCATCAGTGAACATACGGCCCTGCTGAGCCAACTTATCTATATTGGGTGTTTTAACTTTAGTTGCACCATATACACCTAGGTCGCCATACCCTAAATCATCCGCCAAAATCACTATCACATTGGGTGGCTCAGTGCTGGTTATTGTTTTTTGGGCACTTTCACTATTGCTGTTGTTTTGTTGGCAAGCCGATGTGAACAGCACGCAGACCGCACTTAACGCAAGATATGTTTTTTTCATTTTTTAAAATCCTATTTTTTTTAGGGTGGCCATGTTTTACGCAGACGCCTTTATTATTTCAACGTCTAAAGTCTGCCCTGCTTGCAAATCTATCGGCTTAGCAAACTTCAGTTGTAATTCGTCATTGATTTGCTGATGGCTTAAAATAATCTCACGCCCGTTTAATTTCGCTTGGACTGAGTTAACTGGGTTGCTAGCGGTTAAAATCAATTGGGCGACATTTATCTGCCCCTCGGCAATTTCAATTTGGCTCTTCATGCCAGTAGCCGTCTGTTGTTGGCTGTACAAACCATAACCTTCAGCGCCACTAAAAAAGCTTTTATGATTAGCCACATGAATGCGAGGTTTAAACCCTAATAAACCGGCAGGCCCATCATAAATAAAACCTTGTAGGGCTAATAATGCAGACCAAACACTTAGCGAGCGACCATAGTACTTGCCACACTCATCATCCCCGAACGGATTACCTGAGGTTCCTCGTGGGCCGGTTTCCATATCAGTCACCCCTTCGGTTCGTAAACGGCCGTCGTAGCGATCGGCAATGACTTTGATTAGCATTAACCCTTCGCGCAACATGCCGTTTTGAATCATGCTAGCACCGGCACCGTATTCAAAACCTGTCATGACTTCGTCACCGTATTTCATACCAGGGATCGGCTGAGGATTTTTAGGCCAAGTGATCATCTTGGTTCCGCCATCACTAATTTCGCAATACTGGCGAGGTTTAAGCGACTGACCATAAAAATCTGCTAAAAAGTTATATCTAAGCAATGATTGCATCGCTTTTTCAGTGCGTTCTTTAGGATAATTTCGATCGATATTGATTTGATCAGCCCACCATTCACCTAATACTTGGTCGATATGGCACCCATCTAAATAATCTTGTACCCTTTCTTGGCCAGCTTCTTGAATATAATATTCACCGTTCCATAAACGTTCGTTTTGCAATTGTTTCCCTGACGTCCTGATGCGGCGATATTCTTTAGCGAGATCATTTTCTTGCATAACATCTGCCATCCGAGCAGCGGCTTCTAACGCAGATAAATATAAACTGCCAATCCATGACGAGCACCCCATAATGGCACCATCTAAGGTGTTGTGCTGCCGATTTTGCATATAACCATCGCGGTTGGGATCCCAATGCTCAATCGCCGCATTCATAGATTTTTTTACTTTAGGCCAAAGGCTTTTTAACCAGCTATCATCAACTGAACATTGATACTCTCGGTATGTATTTAAAATAGTGCCAAAAAAGCCATCAGCGGCTTCTTTATGTTTACTAGTATGACGATATCGTAAAACGCCAGACTCTGTTTGAAAGTCATAATCTTGTTCGCGCATTTTGCGCCCCAGCTCTGGCAATAAGCGGGCATGTAGTTGGGCATAATGCCAAACGTGCGTGCAATTACCTGGGCAACAGCCGTCATCTGATTTAGTGCCTTCCCACGCCCCAAAATAACCATCTTTTGACCAGAAACAGGTTTGGCTACGCAGTACGGCGGTTTGTGATGACAAACGATCTAATAACCATACCGGTAAGTTAGAGGCATACAAAGTATCGTGGAATTTACGTGTTCGGGCCGTTAAATCAGCGAGATTTTTTTGCACATAAGCGTTAACGGCCAGCGCATCAGGCCACCAATTGTTATACATTTGGCCATAGCGTTCTTGCCACTTTTGGCTACCAGCATGTTTTGTATCGGTAAAATACCAAGACAAAACAAAAGTAACCGATTGGGTTTCGCCCGGCGCTAGCGTCAACGCACTTGCCACAGCCGCCCGCTGAGTTTTGCCCTGAGGGGAAGGCTGAGTTTGGGTTTCACCGTCCAATTGGCCTGATTGGAAAAAGGCACTATGTAAACTTTGGCTATCTTGCCAGTTGGCGATGGCAGTTGAGTTATTGTGATAAGCGGCTAAGACCATTCCAGCCTGTTGACCATTTTGCTGCATATAAACCAGCGTAGCGCCATCAGCAGAGATGACTTTGTTGTGATTGCCGCCATAAGCCTGGCCTTTTTTATCATAACCCAAGATGTTTTTTTGTGCGGCCAGCAGATCCACTGAAACAAGCGCCGTCGATGTATTTGTGACTGTGGTTGTATATATGGCACAAGGTAACGCTGAGTTTTTTAAATCCATTGGAATAAATGGGTTAAATATTTCAGTTTTAACCGTGACTGGTAGCTGTGCATCATTATAAAAGTAGTTTGCGAACGGATATTCGCCTTCAAACGCAATTGACGAAACGGGTGAAAAATCAGCCGCCGCTTCGGTTTGCAAAGCTTTCACTACAGCGGGTTCGTCATTTGTTTGAGTTCTAATGGCTAAAAAACAATCTTCGTGAAAAATTTCTTCAAAGTTGGTCGCTATCTGCCAAATACCCGGCTGACCTTTACCATTAAATTGTATGCCACCGGCACCTATACCACCGACAGTGAAATTTATGGCCTGCAAATGTTCGCCCGTATACCTGCGGGTTTGGCCGCGTTCAGTGAGTTCACTACTTTCTAAATAGGCTCGGGTTTTAGCATCTCGTATCGCGTTTTGCCGCTTTTTAACCTGCTCAACTAGCACACCTGTGGCAGCGAGCTTGTCTTGCCAGCCGGCTTGTTTTAAATCTTTTTGAATTTCAGCTTGCGTTAAACCTTTGCCAAAACAAGCGACTTCATCTAGCTTGATGGCGGTTGATCCCCAGTCATTATCTGGTGCTTGACCAAAGTACATAGTCGATTTTTTCGGCCCGCGACGGGTAAACTCAAGTGCCCCACCCACTAAGCTACATTCAAACCCATCCACATAAACTCGGATATCCAAATCAAAACTGGTGATGGCAAAGTGATACCAGCGCCCTACTTCTATGGCTTTACCCGTTGGCAAATCAATTCTAGTCACAATTTTATCGTGCGTATTTCGATATAAGAGTGCCGACATATCGTTTTTAACGCCGATAATATAGCGCACATCATCTTTACTGGTTTGCGCCATCAATACAGGGTCATCACCATTTTCGGGCAAGCGGTCGACTTTAAAAAAGAATGCCAAAGTCGCGGCACGATCACGTAAATGTTCAGCTTCAGTCTCTTGTAAATAACTGGCTGGGTCCAACGCCAACGCTTGACCGTTGGCAATGCCCTCTACAAGTTTTGGGTTACCAATTTTTGTCGCTGCTCGGCCACTCAAGGCATCTTTGTAATCACCATCAAAGCGCCAGTAACCACGCAAAGAATCATGTGCTGTAATGGCTTTTGCATAGTTTTCACCCGCGCTTTTATTGAAAGACCAAAGTTGACCTGTACAGCCGGCTAAGGTGAGTCCACCTGCGGCAATTAAAAAATGACGCCGCGATTGTGAAACGGGTGTGCAGCATAACTTATTTTCATTGTTGACTTTACACGACATTGTTACCTTGTCCTTTGTGAGTTGACAACTTATCAATATTGAGCGAGATCACCTTAGCTGTAGTGCCATCCTAAGTTGATATTGATAAGCGAATAAACTTGTTTCAAATAAGACAAATAAACTTCAATAAACCCGCAACAAAATTTAACGGCTGTGTTAAAAACTATTGAGGCTGACAGTGTTTATAAGGTAGGAAAGTAAAAAAGCCGGATCTGGCAACCCGGCTCTATGGGTTAAAGTAAATCAACCAATTTTTTTGCATCACCAATATAAGTGGCTGGCGATAGTGTTTTTAGACGAGACTTTTCAGCGGCCGGGATATCTAACTTTTCAATAAACTCAGCCATTGCGGTTTGATCAACGCGCTTACCACGGGTTAATTCTTTTAATTTTTCGTATGGTTTTTCAATTCCGTAACGACGCATAACGGTTTGAATAGGCTCAGCTAATAACTCCCAATTTTTATCCAACTCATCCAGTAAGCTCTGTTCGTTAACTTCTAACTTGCTAATACCTTTTAAAGTGGCTTGGTAGCTAATAATCGAATGGGCAACACCCACACCTAAGTTGCGTAATACGGTTGAATCAGTTAAATCACGCTGCCAACGTGAGATGGGTAGTTTTTGCGCTAGGTGATCAAAAATCGCGTTGGCAATACCTAAGTTACCTTCTGAATTTTCAAAATCAATCGGATTTACTTTATGTGGCATGGTTGATGAACCAATTTCACCGGCCACCGTTTTTTGTTTAAAGTGACCCAAAGCAATATAGGCCCAAATATCACGATCAAAGTCGATCAAAATGGTGTTGGCACGAGCAATTGCATCAAACAATTCAGCAATATAATCGTGTGGCTCTATCTGAGTAGTATAAGGATTCCAAGTTAATCCTAATGAAGTTACAAAGTGTTCGCTAATGTGATGCCAGTCTGACTCTGGATAAGCAGACAAATGCGCATTATAGTTACCCACAGCACCATTAAATTTACCTAATATTTCAACTTGCGCAATTTGCTGGCGTTGGCGTTCTAAACGTTTGTACACGTTAGCCATTTCTTTGCCCATTGTGGTTGGGGACGCTGGCTGACCATGGGTGCGTGCCATCATGCAAACATCTCGGTATTCTTTAGCCATGCGCTTAAGCTCAGCTAAAATTTTATCTAAATATGGCAGGACCACTTCTTCACGCGCTTCGGTTAACATTAAGCCATGCGATAAGTTGTTAATGTCTTCAGAAGTACAAGCAAAATGTAAAAACTCAGTAACCGCTTCAAGTTCAGGTACGCTAGCCACTTTTTCTTTTAAAAAGTACTCAACCGCTTTTACATCATGGTTAGTAGTGCGTTCGATTTCTTTGACTCGCGCCGCATCTGCTTCGCTAAAATAAGAAACGATTTCATCTAAAACAGTATTTGCTTCGTCAGAAAACTCTGGCACTTCTTTTATGTCACTGATTTTAGACATTGTTTGTAACCAGCGAACTTCCACGGTTACACGATATTTAATTAACCCAAACTCACTAAAAATAGTGCGTAATTCTGATGTTTTACTGCCATATCGCCCGTCAACCGGTGAAACAGCACTTAAGCTGGACAATTCCATGCCTGTCTCCTGTCTAAATAAAGTTTAAATTTGTTTACCCGCCTGCATTGCAAATTGCAGGTATTTTTGTCTTTGAAATATAATATTGCGTCTTTTACCACCCAGCTGTCGCCATAATACAGCCGAGCGAATAGCAGCCATTAACAAAGCTCGGACTCGGCTTTGCACCATTTTTTGCTGCAATAAATTGGGGTTACCTAATACTTGTATCCGTGGCCCAAGCGGGCTAATAATAGTTTTATAAGCATCGGCAAAAGCTTCGATAACAAAATCATGAGTAAGCTCATAGTGAACTAGTTTTTGTTCTATTTGCTCAATTTGTTGTGCCAGCTGGTTTAATGCCTTTGGGTGTTTATTGAGCTTACGCTCCAGTGTTAATACGCTTAATACGTAACGCGTCAGCTCTGTATCTTTGCTTTGCCCTTGTGCAGACAGTTGGGCGACTAGCAACTTTAAGCCATTTTCAAGGTTGTGATTGCCATCATATACGGCTTCAACTGATTCCGGATTAACTTGCAAGACACTGCTTAAACTTACTTGTAAGTATTGGCTATCAAGCTGGCCTTTTCGAGCCACAGTTTGCACATAATGGCACGCCTGGCAAACACCGGCCAGTGCTAACGTTTGTTCTAAAGTCACCTGCGCCATTATTTTGCTTCCAATTGATCTATGATAGCGCCGCCAAGGCAAATCTGGCCATGGTAAAAAACAGCTGACTGACCCGGTGTAACCGCTGCAACAGGTTCATCAAACACCACTTTAAAGGTATCTTCATCTAATTTTTGCAAAGTACAACCAATGTCCGCTTGTCGATAACGTGTTTTCACAGTGCAAACAAAGCCATCTGCAGGCCCAACTCTATCCACCCAATGGCACTGTTTAACCAACATAGCAGTTGAGAATAATCTTGGGTGGTCACTGCCTTGAGCAACAATTAAAACGTTCCGTTCAAGATCTTTATCAACCGTGTACCAAGGGGCTTCACCCGCATCTTTTAAACCGCCAATCCCTAGCCCTTTGCGCTGACCTAGGGTGTGATACATTAACCCCTGGTGTTCACCTATTACTTCGCCATCTACTGTCTCTATTTTGCCAGGCTGAGCTGGTAAATATTGCTGTAAAAAGTCTTTAAACTTGCGCTCACCAATAAAACAAATACCGGTAGAGTCTTTTTTATTGGCGGTGACTAGACCTTGTTCTTCAGCAATTTTACGCACTTGTGGTTTTTCTAAACCACCAACAGGGAATAACGTTTGCGCTATATGCTGCTCAGCCAATGTATATAAAAAATAACTTTGATCTTTATTGTTATCCAAGCCTCGTAACATTTGCCAATGGCCATTGGTCAATTGTCGCTGCACATAGTGGCCAGTGGCAATGTAGTCAGCACCTAACGCTTCAGCGGCAAATTCTAAAAAGGCTTTAAACTTAATTTCTTTATTGCACATTATATCTGGATTTGGGGTGCGCCCAGCTTTGTATTCAGCCAGAAAATACTCAAATACATTGTCCCAGTATTCGGCCGCAAAATTAACGGTATGCAGTTCAATGCCTAACTTGTCTGCTACCGCTTGAGCATCTTTTAAATCTTCAGCAGCTGCGCAATATTCGTCAGTATCGTCTTCTTCCCAGTTTTTCATAAATAAACCTTCGACCTGATAACCCTGCTCTATTAATAAATAGGCAGATACCGAAGAGTCGACACCACCAGACATTCCTACGATGACTTTTTTATCACTATTGCTCGACATTGATTTGCTTCTCGCTGCTAAAAAGGGGCGCTATATTAACATTCATTCGCCCAGCTATAAATAACTCTGTACTGCATCTAATGGATAAGATTTACCCGCCAAATACTCTTTAATGCAATGTTGAACCATAAAGCTGCGCATTTGACTGGTTTTTTGCTCGATTTCTGCCCAAGTCATCCATCTGGCGGCAATAATATCACTGTCTTGTGGAAAAGTTTCAGGAAAGTCTTGCTCCCCTAACTCTATGGCATAACAAAAACGCAAATACTGAATGTTTTTTTCTTTGATTTCGCTATGGTAAATGCCGACCAACTTTTGTGGTTCTAAGCTTAGGCCGGTTTCTTCATATAACTCACGTTTTGCTGCATCAATCAAGGTTTCATCTGCTTCCAGGTGGCCTGCAGGCTGATTAAAAACCCGTTGTCCATCATCGATTTCTTCAACAATTAAAAACTTATCCTGACAGCGCACAATACAGGCAACCGTAGTGTTGGGTTTAAACATTATCATCTCCTCTTTTTATTCACGCCGGCTAACACTTGTTTAACGTCAGCCCAAGGCACTTCGCGCCATTCTCCGGGCGCTAGTTCAGAAAGCTCAAAACCGGCTTGCTGAACTCGAATTAATCTAAGGGTTGGCAGCCCGACAGCTGCGGTCATTCGTCTTACTTGGCGGTTTTTCCCCTCCGTTATGCGAATTTCTAACCAGCTATCTGGCACAGTTTTGCGCGCTCTCACCGGTGGATTGCGCGGCCAAAGATCAGGCTCAGCTAGCGTTTTAACCTTAGCCGGTTTTGTCATTCCATCTTTTAGTTCAATTCCTTGTCGCAAAGCAACTAATTGTTGTTGTGATGGCTGCCCTTCCACTTGCACCCAATACACTTTTTCTTGTTTCGTTTTGGGGCTGCTTAAAAAATGCTGTAACTGACCGCTATCAGTGAGCATTAAGAGGCCTTCAGAATCTTTATCTAACCGCCCCGCTGGATAGATATTAGGTATTTTTAGATAGTCTTTCAGCGTGGCACGGTTTTGATCATCGGTAAACTGAGTTAAAACGTCATAAGGTTTGTTAAACAAAAATAGTCTAGGTTGCGCAGGTTCAGCCCGTTTAACCCGAGTTGTTTTAGCTCTATTGGCCCCTGAAAATGGCTTACGAGGTTTCATTTATTTCCAATATTTGTTTTGCATATATAGATATCTGCGCCATATTTTATGCGGCTTGCAGATTAATTTTAGTGTTCGTAATAAATTCACCCAGTCGGTGCACTAAAATTAGCCTTGTAGTAATCATCAGGATTGCTAGAATCATGCAAACATAACATGGATCAGTTTGCCGTGCTGCAATGATTGCTTTAAAAACGCATTACTTATTCAAATTAAGGATATAATGATGACAACTGATAGTTCAAAAATCATCTATACTATTACCGATGAAGCACCCGCGCTAGCAACTTATTCTTTGCTTCCGGTTATCAAAGCTTATGCCAAAACCGCAGGCGTTAAAGTAGAGACTCGTGATATCTCTTTAGCGGCACGAATTTTATCACAATTCCCAGATTATCTAAAAGAAGAGCAATACCACGCTGATGATCTGAAAGAATTAGGTGAACTGGCCAAAACACCAGAAGCGAATATTATTAAATTACCTAATATTAGCGCCTCTATCCCGCAGTTAAAAGCAGCCATTAAAGAGTTACAAGCTAAGGGTTATACCTTACCTGATTACCCAGATGAACCTGCTGATGATAAACAAGCGGATATCAAAAATCGTTATGACAGTGTTAAAGGTAGTGCTGTAAACCCTGTATTGCGTGAAGGTAATTCTGATCGCCGCGCGCCTGCTTCTGTTAAGAACTACGCACGTAAAAACCCACATAGCATGGGCGCTTGGGAAAGTACTTCTAAATCTCATGTGGCAAGCATGTCAGAAGGCGATTTTTATGGTAGCGAACAGTCTGTCACTATCGAAAAAGAAGGGTCAGTAAAAATTGAACTGACGGCTTCAAATGGCGAGATGACCATGCTGAAAAAATCTGTGCCTGTGTTAGAAGGTGAGATCATTGATTCGGCGGTAATGAGCAAAAAAGCGTTAAAAGACTTTTTAGCAAAAGAAATTGATGATGCGAAAGCTAAAGACGTTTTATTCTCTTTGCATATGAAAGCCACCATGATGAAGGTATCAGATCCTATTATCTTTGGTCATGCTGTAGAAGAATTTTACAAACCTGTTTTAGAAAAATATGCCGATAAATTTGCTGAACTTGGTATTAACTTAAACAATGGTTTTGGTGATGTGGAAAGCCGTATTGCCAGCTTACCTGAAGAAGCACAAACACAGATAAAAGCAGACATTCAAGCTTGTTATGAAGCCCGCCCGTCGATGGCTATGGTTAACTCAGACAAAGGCATTACTAACCTGCACGTACCTAGCGACATTATCATTGATGCTTCTATGCCTGCTGCAATCCGCTCTTCGGGCAAAATGTGGGGTTCGGATGGTCAATTACACGATGCTAAAATGTGTATTCCAGATCGCTCTTATGCTGGTGTTTACCAAACCGTTATCGATTTTTGTAAAAAACATGGTGCGTTTGACCCGTCTACCATGGGTAGCGTGCCCAATGTTGGTCTGATGGCACAAAAAGCAGAAGAATACGGTTCGCACGATAAAACCTTTGAGATCCCATTTGCCGGTATGGTTCAAGTGGTCGATCAAGATGGCAATATCTTAATGAGCCAAAAAGTTGAAGAAGGTGATATTTGGCGCATGTGTCAGGTTAAAGATGCGCCGATTCGTGACTGGGTTAAATTAGCCGTCAATCGCGCTCGTTTAAGCGATACCCCTGCGGTATTTTGGTTAGATAAAAACCGTGCTCACGATGCTCAATTAATTAAAAAGGTTGAAGCTTATTTACCTGAGCACGATACATCGGGTTTAGACATTCGTATTTTATCGCCAGTTGATGCAACACAATTTTCATTAGAACGCATCAAAGAAGGTAAAGATACTATCTCTGTTACCGGTAACGTATTACGTGACTATTTAACGGATTTATTCCCAATTTTAGAATTGGGTACCAGCGCTAAGATGTTATCAATAGTTCCACTGATGAATGGAGGTGGTTTGTTTGAAACAGGTGCAGGTGGTTCGGCTCCAAAACATGTTGAGCAGCTAGTTGAACAAAACTACTTACGTTGGGATTCTTTAGGTGAGTTTTTAGCATTAGCCGCCTCGTTTGAACATTTAGCAAATGTTTATGACAATGGTCAAGCGAAAGTATTAGGTCAAGCGTTAGATAAAGCGACTGGGCAATTATTAGATAACAACCGCTCGCCTTCACGTAAGTTAGGTGGTTTAGATAACCGTGGTAGTCACTTCTATTTAGCACTTTATTGGGCACAAGAATTAGCGGCACAAAATGAAAGCACACAACTTAGCGCTTTATTTGCTCCAGTTGCTGAAAAACTGGCCGCTGCTGAAGACGTAATTGTTAAAGAGCTCATCGACGTACAGGGTTCAAAACAAGAAATTGGCGGATACTACAAGCCAGATGACAGCAAAGCTGAGCCTGTAATGCGTCCTAGCCCAACATTTAATGGCATTATTGATGGTTTATTAAAAACGGTATAAATTTTTATAACCTTTAACGATAAACAAAAAAAGGATGAAGTGAAAACTTCATCCTTTTTTATTTGTAGTTATACAACGACTTACAAGCCATTTAAGTGGCTAAGTGAACTGATATTGACCTTTTTACCCTATTCAAAATAACCTGTTTGATGGCTAGCGAACAACTTCTATCTTAACTTGGATGACCCCTAAATCGATATCTGCAATGGCTGCAAAAGCCGAACGGGTTAAATCAATAATACGCCCTTTGATAAAGGGCCCTCTATCATTCACTTTGACTAAAATGCTTTTCCCGTTTTTTACATTGGTCACTTTCAATTTAGTACCAAAGGGTAAATTTGGATGTGCGGCTGTATGAGCAAACTGATTTAAAGGTTCACCACTGGCCGTGGTTTGAAACTGATATTTCATGGCATAATACGAAGCTTTGCCATGCTCTACCCGACCTACATTCGCTTCTTGGGACTGCGGTGGTACACTGACACAAGCGCTTAGCAATACAACCACAGCCAGTCCTTTCAGCATTAATGTTGAATATCGGTTGACCGTATTCATACCTTGCGTCATTGAGCAGCTTTTTTAGCGGCAGCTTTTTGATTGAAGATAGCCATTTGTGCTTCAGTTGCAGGCTTTTGATGGTTCGCTTTCCACTCGCTATATGGCATTTTATAAACGATCTCACGGGCCCCCTCATAATCAATGTCTTCGCCGCGTGCTTGTGCTTCGCTAACATACCATTTAGCTAAACAGTTGCGACAAAAGTCAGCTAAGTTCATTAATTCGATGTTTTGAACCTCTTTGTGATTGTCTAGGTGATCTAATAAACGGCGAAATACAGCTGCTTCAATCTCTGTTTTGTCTGTCATGATTTAGGCTCCGACGGCTTTTTTTTCTTTTTTGCTTTTAAATATTCGAGTGCATTTTGCATATCTTCTGGCGTATCTATACCAGCCTGAGGGGTTTCTAATGCAATACCCACATGAATTTTTTCTCCATGCCATAACACCCTGAGTTGTTCTAATTTTTCAATTTCTTCTAGCGGGCTTTTTTCCCAATTTAGATACTGTTTAACAAACTTTGAACGATAGGCATAAATTCCTATATGCCTTAAATATAAACCTGTAGCCATATTTTCATGCTGGTTTTGCGCAAAATTATCTCTATCATAAGGTATTGCCGCACGACTGAAATACAGTGCATACCCGTGTTTGTCGGTTAAAACTTTAACTGCATTTGGGTTAAAAATTTCTGCCTGTTCAGTCACAGGCACAGCCAAGGTCGCCATGTCCGCTTCTGTGTATAACGACATGTTGGCCGCAACTTGATCGATAATCGTTGTAGGAATAAAAGGCTCATCGCCTTGAACATTGACGAGTATCTCATCATCTTTTAAACCACAGAGCTGAATGACCTCGGCGATCCGCGAAGTACCTGAGTCGTGCTCAGGTGAGGTCATAACAACATCTGCACCAAAAGACTCAGCTGCCGTTTGAATACGCTCATCGTCAGTCGCAATAATGACACGTTTAGCTTTGCTTTTTTTACATTGTTTATACACACGTTGTAGCATGGTTTTACCGCCCAAATCGGCCAGGGGTTTACCGGGGAAACGGCTCGATGCATATCGGGCTGGGATCACTATGCTAAAACTCATGACTCAACCTCTTCTAAAGTCAACTTACGGGCTTCTGGTTCTAATAACACAGGAATATGGTTACGAATAGGATACGCTAAACGATCAGCGCGGCACCATAGTTCTTGCTGTTCATTTTGATAGACCAGCGGGCTTTTACAAATAGGACAAGCTATTATTTCAAGCAATTTTTTATCAAATGCCATATTGGTTCCGAATAGTTTGGATTTTAGTCTCTAATTTTGCAATAAATGCAGCATCTGGTTCAATGTTGATTGGCAAGTACCACCAGTTTGCTTGCGCGAAAGGGGTACACTTAACCGCATCTTTTTCGGTCATGATTATCTGCTGATCCGAAAACTCACTAAAATCAGTTGCTTTAAAGTTATGATGGTCAACAAAGGTGTGACTTTCAAGTACTTGGATATTTTCTTTTTTTAGCGTGGTGAAAAATCTCTGAGGATTGCCAATACCACAAATGGCGATGCAGGCTTGGCTGGTGTCAAACTTTACATTTCGATCAGCTCGTAAATTTTTCGGTGGCCCTGCTTTAATGGCAAAACTATCGTTAGTATAAACAGAGGCTTGCGACTGCCCATTTTGAATCACTAAATCAGCCGTCTTTAACCGCCAGGCGCCTTCACGTAGCGGGCCAACTGGCAATAAACAAGCATTGCCAAGTTGTCGCTGTCCGTCAATAAGCACTATCTCTAAATCTCGAGACAAACGATAATGTTGCAAACCATCATCACTGATTAAAATGTCACAACCACAAGTATGAATTAACGTCTGAGCGCTTTTTATTCGATCAGGACCAACACACACGGGTGCTTGACTGCGATCAGCAATTAAACGCGTTTCATCACCCACTTTCGCCGCGCTATCGGACGATTTAATTAGATAGCTGCCATTTTTAATCTGGCTGCCATAACCGCGCGAAATCACCCCTGGATTGAGTCCTTGCGCTCGTAAATAATCAATTAACCATACAACAAACGGCGTTTTTCCAGTACCACCAACACTAATGTTGCCAACAATGATCACGGGGCGGCCCACCGGCTCAGACTTAAAGATCCCCCAGCGATAACACCCCCGACGAACTGCGCTAACCAAATAAAATATCAGTGCTAGCGGTGCGAATAAATAACTCCCTTTATGTTCGCCATACCAACCTCGTTCTAACCAGTTCATGAAGCGCCTGAAAATTGCATCTGATATATCTGATGATATGCACCCTGTCGATTTAATAAATCAGTATGACTGCCACTCTCAACTACCTCTCCATCGTTCATCACTACAATACAATCAGCATTTTCTATCGTTGACAGCCGGTGCGCTATCACTATCACGGTGCGATTAATGCTGAGTTTTTCGATCGCTTGCTGGATGCGTCGCTCAGATTCTGTGTCCAGTGCGGATGTAGCTTCATCTAAGATTAAAATTGGCGCGTCACGTAAGATGGCACGTGCGATAGTTACTCTTTGTCGCTGCCCCCCACTTAGGTTCATGCCGTTTTCACCAATGACTGTATCTAAACCTTGCGGCAGATTAGCGGTAAAATCCGTCACATAAGCAGCTTCGGCAGCCGCTTCAATTTGCTCACGCGTGACTTGTTTTTCTAACCCGTAAGCAATGTTGTTGGCAACGCTATCGTTAAACAGAATTACATGCTGCGAAACCATCGCAAATTGATTTCGCAACGACTGAAGTTGATAATCTTTAATCTCGATATCATCAATGCGTATATGGCCAGAATCGTATTCATAAAAACGTGTAAGCAAACTGGTAATGGTTGATTTACCACTGCCTGATTTTCCAACTAATGCAATTGTTTGCCCCGCAGGGATGGTCAAATTAACGGCTTTTAATGCCGCTTCATCCTTGCCACCATAACTAAAAGTGACATCTTTCAGTTCTATATGTCCCTTTACTCTTTGTACTTGAATCCTGCCATGATCTTTTTCTCTGTCTTGATCCAACAACTCAAATACACTGGTGCAAGCTGCGATACCACGCTGAAAATCAGCGTTTATGGTGGTGAGTTGTTTAAGTGGTCGCAATAAAGTCATCATACAGGTAAGTACAGTCGTAAAGGTTCCTGTCGTTAAACTATTTAAAAATTCTGGATTACTGGCGATTATCAATACAGATGCAAGTGCCAGGGAAGCAATAATTTGAATGGCAGAAACACTAATAGCTCTGGTGCTCACTAACTTCATTTGTTGTTGGCGCGTTTGTTTATTGATCTCAGCAAATTTATCAGCTTCTTTTTTTTGCGCACCACTCATCACAACAACTTTATGGCCATTTAACATTTGCTCTGAAACTGAGGTGACGTTACCCATCGCTTGTTGTATTCGACGGCTAACCATGCGAAAACGTCGGCTGACATGGCTGACAATCAGCCCAACTAAAGGCCCGATTAACATAAAAATCAGGGATAACTGCCAACTTAAATAAAACATTACAACCAACAAACCAATAACAAAAGCCCCTTCCCTAACTAGTGTCATTAACGCTTTACTGGACGCTTGCTGGACCTGCTCTGTATCATAAGTGATTTTTGCCAGAAGTTCGCCGGTCGCATTTTGATCATGAAAGGTAACGGGCACTTTCATTAAATGATCAAAAATCTGCTGACGTAATTCAGCAACAATATGATTACCAACCCAACTTAAACTATAGGTCGCCAAAAAGTTTGCGATACCTCGTGCTAAAAAAACAAACGGTATTGCAACGCCCATGGTAAACAACAGCTGATAATTTTTTCCGGTCAGACCTTCATCGATAAACGTTTGGATTTGTGAGAAGAAAAATGCATCGATTGAAGAATATATCAACATGCCAACAACCGCCATGATAAATCCGACGCGATAATTTTTGACATACGATAATAAACGTCTGAAGGTTTTTTGCGTTTGCTGTGTTTGTTGTGTTTGATTCATAAAACAGTTTTTTCGAAAATTTGCGCTATTCTATAACCTCTGCTGCGAAAGATCACCTTTAATACGGTTTCTGAACCAAGGCCGAAGTGCCTGCTCGAACTCTGACCTGATCTGCATTTTTTCTTGTTTAACAAAGCGTACATTTATCTGCCCATGCCAAGCCGTGTTATAAACTTGATACCCTGCTTGCTGATACCTCAATATTACGTCAGTATCGGGGTGATTAAAGCGGTTAAATATACCACTGCTGACCACCGCAACCTGAGCATTTACCTTGTTAATAAATTCAATACTAGACGAAGTGCGGCTGCCATGGTGCGGTACGATTAAAATTTCTGCATCTAATTGCTGAGCCACTTGGTCAAGTAATTGCTGCTCGGCAGCACGTTCAATATCCCCAGTTAATAATACACTATGGCCAGCACCACTTACTTTAACCACGCAGGAAGCATCATTTTTATTGGTTTTAGTGTGGGGCTGAACCCGCCAACTTTGCCAATTTAAGTTTAGCCAATTTAAAGCATTAAGCTGCAGGCAAGCGTTGTTTTGCAAAATCGGAACGTTGCGATAATATTTATTAATATATGCCACACCCCCTGCATGATCTTTATCTGGATGGCTAATTATCACCCCTTTTAAGGATAAATTACGCCGTAATAAAACCGGTTCAACCGCGGCTTCAAATAAATTAAAGCCTGAAGAAAAGGCATCTCCCGTATCATAAACCACAGCTTGATCTTGTTTTGAAATCATTACGGCTAATCCCTGCCCAACATCAATCACGTCTAGTTGCCAGTCGGGTTCAGACGGCAACATGAAAACCAGACTGTTTAACGTCACCAAAACAATTTTTAAGTACAGCCTAACCGGCAATAATAATGCAATACCAATCGCCAAAACCAGCAAACAAGATAACCAACCCGAGTCAGATATGGGCCAGTATGCCCATTCAGGTTCAGATAAATAGGATAAAAACTGCAGTAATCCGGAAAGACCTAAATCAAGTATATAAAAGCCATCTTTAGCAACTTCTAGCTGCCAAAAAAGCGCCAGGCAACTCACTATCAAATCGGGTAACAAAATAAAAGAAACTAAAGGTATTGCGACTATGTTGGCAAACCAGCCAAATACGGCGACATGCTGAAACAAAATAGCCTGCATTGGCATTAATAAAAGCAGTAAAAAACTCTGTAATAACAGAAATGTTATCCAAGGTCGTTTCGGTTTGAACAAACCAGAATGATTTAACAACCAAATACTCAATATCACAGCCGCCGCTGCACCAAAAGATAACCAAAAGCTAATACTCAGAGGACTGAGAGGAAATAAAATTAAAATGACGCCAGTCGCCAGTAAAAATCGAACCGACCAAGGTAATCGCCATTGCATAAAAGACAGGCAACAGAAGATAGTGATAAAAGTTGCTGCTCTCATTGCTGACAACGAAAACCCAGTCAGCGAAGTAAACCCCCAAGTTATCATCAACGCAAATGCTAAAGCTAGACCCTTTGCCCAATAAATAGGTAAAAAAAGGAGTCGTAGAATCAGCATCAGGCATATACCACTACCGATAAACACCAAACCTATATGCAATCCAGAAATCGCCAACAAATGAGCTGTCCCTGTGCGCTCTAACTTACTCCAAGTTGATGAGTCAATGTGCCCTCTGTAGCCCATGCTTAATGCCAACATAAGAGGTTTAGTCTGATATGGTTCAAGTGCCTGACTCAATTGCGAAAATATCTCGGCACGCCAACTAACTTCTGGGTTCAATAAAATTCCGGTTTTAACATAACCGGTTGCTTGAATGCCTTCGCTATATAGCCATTTTTGATAATCAAAACCAGCTTCATTCGCTAAACCATTTACGGGTTTTAATTTTACGATAAATCGATACGTCTGGCCGTCAGCCACTTGCTGTTTATTTTGATACCAGCTAAGTCTTATTCTTTTAAGCTTAACTAAACGATCTGCACTACAGGATTGTTTAAGATCTTGCTGGTATGAGGCACAATTCAAGGTGAAATTAAATCGTTGTAAAACCTCTGTTTGCTGAGGTATTTGCGCAACCTGACCTTCAATCAACAAAGTTTGCGGATTGCTAACCGTGGCTGGAGGCAGCAACCCCATTGAATGAACTGTAATACTAACGATGCAAAAGCCAGATATCAGGGATGCAATCCAATAATATCTAAGTATAATTGCGCCAGCAAAGAGCAGACTTGTCACTATTATTTCATTCAATGTGAGTATAATAGGCGCATAGTTTGCCATTATATTCGCACCAATAAACGCAATTAAGATGGCGTGCATGGCGATTAACCTTTAACTTTTGATACCGTTTAAATATGCCGAAAAAATTTATTCGCAGGTATTTACCTGACCACCATACGATCAAAAAACAAAAGTCACTTAAGATATTCGGCAACCTATTACATGATCCTAATTTATGGCACCTAAATCGCAAGTCGGTAGCAGGTGCTTTTGCACTCGGTTTGTTTAATGCTTTTATGCCGGTGCCGTTTCAAATGTGGTTATCTGCCGGTGGCGCAATTTTATTTAGAGTCAATCTCCCCTTATCTGTTGGCCTTGTTTGGATCACAAACCCTTTTACTATCCCACCGATCTTTTTTGGTTGTTACATGTTAGGGAGTTGGGTGTTAGATCAGGAAATGCAGTCATTTAATTTTCAATTAAGCTGGCAATGGCTTTCACAAAGTATGGCGAGTATTGGGCCTGCGTTACTGACTGGCTGTTTGATTAGCTCCATTACATTTGCAACCATTGGCTATTTTGGCATGAACTGGCTTTGGCGCTCATCAGTAAAAAATAATTGGAAAAAACGCCAGGATAGGCAAATTGAAGACGAATAAGGCGTAAAGATACGCCTTATTCAAATAAACTATGTGACTACTGGCGAATAGCCCGTAACATCCAAGCTGTTTTTTCATGAATACTCATACGATCACCGACCAGTGCTGCGGTCGATTCATCGTCCGCTTCTTGCGCCAACTTTAACACTTCACGCGAAGTTTTGACGACCTGCTCATGACCTTGGGTTAATAAATCAACCATTTCTGCTGCAGCTGGGATCCCATCGACCTCTTTAACTGAGCTCAGTTGAGCAAACTCTTTATAAGTCCCTGGCGCATAAACGCCGAGTGTTCTAATACGCTCGGCAATATCATCTACAGCTTCAGCTAACTCAGTATAATGCTCTTCAAACATTAAATGTAATTCACGGAACTGCGGGCCTGTCACGTTCCAGTGAAAGTTGTGTGTTTGAAGATATAAGGTGTAAGAGTCCGCTAATAAACGTTTTAACCCTTCAGCAACTTCTACTCTGTTTTCCTCATTAATTCCGATATCAATACGAGTCATTATCTTTTTCTCCCGATTATTTTGAATTTGCTTATTTTTACGCACATCCTAGCCTTAGGATCACTTACTTTAAATGAGCGCGAGGATGCTCCTTCTGATGTAACTGTTGCAATCTTTGTTTAGCAACATGAGTATAAATCTGGGTGGTCGATAAATCACTATGCCCAAGTAAAGATTGCACAACTCTTAAATCTGCGCCGTGATTTAACAAATGTGTGGCAAATGCATGGCGTAACGTATGCGGCGAAAGGTGTACTTGAATTCCTGCCCGTTGGGCATAAAATTTGATTCTATGCCAAAAAGTTTGCCGTGTCATAAAGCGCCCACGTTGACTGGGAAATAAAGCATCGCAAGTGCTTTGACAAAGTGACATACGCGCGGTTTTTAAATATAGAGTTAAATACTCTAATGCATGTTCGCCAAGCGGCACAATTCTATCTTTATTTCCTTTACCCGTTACTCTTACCACACCTTGATTTAAACTAATTTGCTGTAACGTTAAACTAACTAACTCAGTAACGCGTAACCCACAAGCATAGAGTAACTCAAACATGGTTTTGTCTCTTAGTTCAAGTGGGTCATTTGCATCAGGCTCTGCTAACAGAAACTCTACGTCTTGTTCGGAAAGGGTTTTTGGCAAACTTTTAGACAATTTAGGTGAATCTATATGGGCACAGGGATCTTGTTCGGTCAGCCCTTCTAACAATAAATATTGATAGAATTTTTTAAGTGAGGATAACTTGCGTGCAATGCTACGTTTGTTCAATGCTTGTTCGGTCAGATGTTGTAAATAATCTCCAACATGTATCCCATCTACCTGTCGCAGTTGAATTCCTTTGCGCTGGCAAAAAGCTTCAAACTGCTGTAAGTCTAACAAATAGGCTTGTCGCGTATTTTCGCTAAGGCCTTTTTCAAGCCACAGATATTGGATAAAGTCTTGCACATACGGGCTAATATGTTTCATGTGTTAACAACCACTTTTTTATATCTACTTTATGTCCATCCCACCATTGGCCGCTATATCCTCCAATCCCAGTGGCAGCGACCACCCGGTGGCAAGGACGAATAATGGGTAGCGGATTTCGTCGGCACGCGCCACCAACCGCCCTGGCACTAGAACCAATTTGTTTTGCAAGCTGACCATAAGTTAGACTTTCACCATAAGGAATTTGACTCATGACTTTCCAGACCCGCTGCTGGAAGGCTGTTCCTTGTTCAGCTATCGGTATTTTAAACGTCAACAAGCGATGTTCAAAATAATCTAACAATTGCTCACAAACCGCTTCGGTTAACGCATTTGAGCCGTCAATCTGATACGGGGTGCTCTGTGCATATAAATCAATTTTTAACAAAGTGTTCGCGTTGTTTATAATGGCAATTTTACCCACTTGAGTGTTAATCACTGCCTGCGCAATTGGCCGCATACTCCACCTATTGTTTGGGTTATTCCTGCAATTTGATACTATAGCCTAATTCAATCCAAATTTTGACTAAACTAAATGAAGATAGGTTTATTTTACGGTTCGACAACCTGCTACACTGAAATGACGGCAGAAAAAATTCAAAACTTTTTAGGTGCCGATTTAGTAGATGTTTTTAATATTCGTGACCACTCGCTGGCCGACTGCTTACAGTATGATTTAATTATTTTTGGTATTTCGACTTGGGATTTTGGTGAATTACAAGAAGATTGGGAATCACAATGGGCCGATGTTGAGCAACTGGATTTCAGCGGCAAAACAGTCGCGCTATATGGGCAAGGCGATCAAGAAGACTACGGAGATTGGTTTCAGGATGCGATGGGCATGTTATTTGACGTTATTGTGGCAAACCATGCTGACGTTATCGGTTTTTGGCCCAACCAAGGGTACCAATTTAACGCATCTAAAGCGTTAACTGAAGATTCTAGTCATTTTGTCGGTTTGAGTTTAGATGATGAAAAACAATATGAGTTAAGTCAACAGCGCATTGAAGCCTGGTGTGTTCAGATTCTTGAGGAGTATGCGCAAAAATAATTGCAATAGCTGCACTGGGAGGCTCTATGGCAAACAAAACATTCGCGGTCCTAACTAGTGGTGGCGACGCGCCAGGCATGAATGCCTGCATCAGAGCCATTTATCTGACTGCTGCCAGCCTTAATATACATCTAATTGGTTTTTTACATGGTTATAATGGCTTATTAAAGAGCGACTATATTCGCCTAAATAACCATAATACAAAAGGGATTATTGCCATTGGCGGAACCCTGTTAAAAAGCGCGCGCTGCGTTGAGTTTAATCAACCGGAAAATTTACTTAAAGCGGCTAATAATTTACAAGCGCTTAATATTGATTGTTTAATTGTCATAGGCGGCAACGGTTCTTTAAGTGGTTTATACGAACTGAAAAAAATTTGGTTTGGGCAGGTCATCGGGATCCCTGGCACAATTGACAACGATTTATTTGGCAGTGATTATACCATCGGCTATCAGACGGCAATAGACACAGCGGTTGATGCAATCGATAAATTAAGGGATACAGCCGAAGCGTTTGAACGTATCTTTTTAGTAGAAGTTATGGGCCGAAATGCGGGTTTTATTGCACTTTCTTGTGCGCTTGCCAGTGCCTCCGAACAAGCGTTAACTCCCGAATTGGTGACAGATCCACACGCTGAACTAGAGAGCATCATTGCCCATGTTGAAACGGTCCGCCAGATAGAAGGCCAATGCAGTATGATCATAGTCATCGCCGAAAATTTATGGCCAGGCGGGGTCACCGATTTAGCCACTACCTTGACTGAACAAATTGGGTTAGAATGCCGCCCCTGTACGCTAGGTCATATCCAACGAGGGGGCCGCCCCGTCGCGTTTGACCGCATTTTAGCCAGTAAGTTAGGATGCTTTGCTGTGCAGCAAGCGGCTGCGGGGGAAGATAACTTAATGGTTGGTGAAATTAATCAAATCATGGTGACAACAGACTTGGCGACGGCCGTTAGCCATCAAAAACCATTAGATACTTTTATGATCAATATGCAACAAAATATCTTTGAGGTCTATCATGGTTAAAGAATTCGCTTGCCCGTGTGGCAGCCAGCAAACTTATTCCAACTGTTGTGGTCTGGTACATGCCGATATTAAAGCCGCCAAATGTCCAGAGCAGCTAATGAGAGCCCGCTACTGCGCTTATGCTAAAGGGAATATATCCTTTGTATTGCTTTCACAAAAACTGGCTCACAGCGCACCTGATGAAGCCGAACAGAGCCGAGCATTTGCTGCCCAAAGTGAATTTATTTCTTTGCGTATTTTAAATGCACCTCGGGCTAAACAAAATTCAGGTCAAGTTGAGTTTATGGCGTTAATCAAACAAGGCCAGCAACTTATTCAACTACACGAACTATCAAACTTTAAGCGCGATCAAGGCGTTTGGTATTACTCAGGCGGTGACGCTAAATTTAATGAGCTGAACTAATAACTCTTTTATATGACTTCATCAAAAGCCAATACTGCTCGCACAGCTTCTATACCAACCGCTTTATGAGCATGTAAGCCTGCTTCACGCGCGGCATCAACATTTATTTGGTTGTCATCTATAAAATAAACTTGGTGGGCTGGAACATTGAGCTGTTTAAGCATCTTTTGATAAATCGCTAAATCAGGTTTAACTGCACCGAGCTCAAATGAGGTAAATACATGGTCGATTCTGCTTAATAAACCAGTCGCTTCTACATCCGGCCAGTGCAAAGTATTCGTATTGCTTAAACAAGCAATTTGATAACCTCCCTTGAGTTCATCTAACAAGGCTTCAGCACCCTCTAAGCTACCTCTAACCCAAGTTGTATATGAAGCTTTAAAGGCCGCGGCACTGACTGAGAGTTTGAAATAAGCAACCACCCCCTCAACAAAAGCCTGCGCATCAATCTGTCCAGACTCAAACTGTTTAACGGCTGGGCAAAGTAACCATTCATACCAAAAATCAGCTAACTTACCTTGATAATGGATATCTTTTAAAAAACTCTCAGCACCTGAAATATCAATTAACACACCGCCCAGATCGAAACAGATGACTTTAAATGGATGACTCGGTTGACTCATAACTAGGTCCCTTATAGATGATTAAAAAGGTTACTGATTTAAATATGCTTCGATTTCTTGTAACTTCTGGCTAAAAATTAAATCAAACGAGTTCATGCAGTCGCTCGCTAGCTTAAAATATTGCTCAGCATCAATTTCTATATTTTTTTTGTTTACTAACTCATGCTCAATCACTGCACACAAATAGCGGGTTTGTTTTACGCAAGCTTGCATCAAAGCCGTTCGCTCGTCTGGCACTGGCTGACGTTTTTCATTTTGAATAAGCTCAGCAAACGCTTTTTCAGCCACTTGAGTGATCGAATTACGCAAATAACTTAATTGAATATGTTCAACCCTAGCACAAACCTTAAGGGTCGCAACACCAGTTCCAAGCGCCCTTGCCTGGCCAACAGATTCCTCTAACAGCAGAATCTCGCGCCAGTACCAATCAAGCTCTTTAAAGTTAGCAAACTGCTTACTGGCTAAATGTGAAGCTGTAGCTATCTCCTCAATCAAAAATAATAAACTTCCGATCAGTTGAGAATGTTGCTTAAAACTATTTGCGGGTGTCAGCACTGGAATATTGCCAGATAACCGGGCCCAATGATCGCTTATCGATTGCCAGCGTTCATAAACATGCATGTCATCAATTTTTTCTAACGTTCGGTTGATGGTTTGCGCCAATTCAGCTTGTTGGCTTGCACTATTATGGTGACCATTCAGCATAGCGGCAGACAAACCGCGATGCTTTTGCATCTGTTCTGTGAGTTGTTTAACTTGGTGAATTTGTTTAAGTCCGCGTAAACGAAGATGCTTTTGATTGTTGTAAAATCGCCAATATAACAAAGCTGCAATCATTCCTGCGGCAACCCCAGCGCAGACGATATAAAAAACTGTCATAGGTTGCCCTCCCTTTTACTTTAAATGTTACCGCGACCCGTTTAAAGACTTAAATAACTATTAAGGCTTTGAGCAAATATTATGCCATAAACCCAAGTTTCGCTCAATATCAGTGCTTAGCGCGCTTACAAACCGAGATTAACTTTGTCATTCTTAAATTATCCATCTTATCTATTGAGTTTATCTATGGCGCTTTCATTAAATTTTGTGCCTACCGAAAGAAAGCTATAAAATGAACAAATCACATCTTGGCTATTACTTAGTTGAAGTTTTTTCATGTTAGAAATAAAACACCTTAAAACCATGCGGGCTCTAGCACAGACCGGTAGCTTAACCAAAACAGCTCAATGGCTTCACACCACAACTTCGGCACTGTCACATCAGCTGAAAGAACTTGAACAAAGGATAGGCCAGCCATTGTATGTCAGAAAAACAAACCCGTTAAAATTTACCGCGGAAGGTGAGCTAGTGCTTGCCCTAGCCGAATCCATACTTCCCCAGATTCAAGAAACAGAAGCCCGAATCTTAGATATGCAGCGCACTACACAAGGCCAGTTACGGCTGGCCATAGAATGCCATAGTTGTTTTCAATGGTTGATGCCGGCAATTAGAAACTTTCACAAAAACTGGCCTATGGTAGAACTCGACTTTAACAGTGATTATATGTTTGATGCTATGCCAGGTTTAACCGAAGGTGATTTAGATCTTGTGATCACATCCGATCGTTACCCCTCTGATTTAATTCATTTTGAACCTTTATTTGACTTTGAAATGTTATTGGTTTGCTCACCTGAACATAAACTGGCAAAACAAAAAAGTATTCAACCTTCAGATTTGAGCAATCAAACATTATTAACCTATCCAGTTGCTGAGCATAGGCTAGATATTTATAAACATTTTTTATTACCGGCAAATTGCCAACCCGGGTTGGTTAAAAAAGTAGACCAAACACTAATGATTTTACAAATGGTCACCGCGGATTTGGGTGTGGCCGCACTACCGGCATGGGCAGTATTGGAATATCAGCAACAAGGTCTAATTGCAACCTGCAAGTTAGGTGAACAAGGTTTATACAGTAAGCTGTATGCCGCAGTAAAAACCCGCATGTTGCAACAGAATTACATTCGTGCTTTCTTTGATATCAGTCGTTCAGTAAGTCTGTTAAACTTGAAAGATGTTCGTCCACTGACGGAATAAATTCAGTTCGTTTTGTTTCTTTATTTTTGATGAGAGGTCCATGGAATATTTTCAAAATCACTTGTTAATCGCCATGCCATCGTTAAAAGATGGTTATTTTGAACGCACTGTCACTTATGTTTGCGAGCATAATGAAAAAGGTGCAATGGGCATAGTGATCAATCAAGCTATCGATATGAAGCTGCCCGAGTTGCTCGAACAAGTTAAAATCTCCACTGAAGATAAACAGATAAATCCTGATACACCGGTGTTTTTAGGCGGCCCTGTAAATAACGAACGCGGTTTCGTCTTACATACCCCGCAGGACTGTTGGAAAAGCTCAATGAAACTATCTGACGAGTTAATGGTAACAACATCAAAAGACATTTTAGAATCATTTGGCACCCCGTCAGCGCCAGAACAATACCTAATCTGTTTAGGATACGCTGGCTGGGACGCCGGCCAGTTAGAAAAAGAAATTATAGAAAACTCTTGGATCACCCTACCCGCCACAGCCGATTTTGTATTTAATACCCCGATTCATTTAAAATGGCAGACAGCAACCGAAGCGTTAGGTTTTGCAGCATGGCAAATCAGTGGGGAGTCCGGCCATGCCTAATAAAAAGACGGCCACTCCAATTGGTCAACGCACGATCATGGCCTTCGATTTTGGGTTGAAAAGTACCGGTGTCGCTATTGGTCAGGAGCTATCTTATTCAACTCGCTCGCTCAACGCACTTAAAATGCAGGACGGCATCCCCGACTGGCAGATGTTAGAACAGCGCTTGAATGAATGGCAACCTGATTTATTAATCGTAGGTCTGCCATTAAATATGGATGGAACTGAGCAAGAGATCACTCAAAGAGCGCGTAAGTTTGCAAACCGTTTACACGGTCGATTTGGTTACCCGGTCGAAACTTGGGATGAACGATTAACGACCGTCGATGCAAAAGCATATCTTTTTGAGGTCGGGGGATATCGGAATCTAAGTAAAGATAAAATCGACAGTAAGTCTGCCGAAATTATCTTAATGAGCTTTTTTGAAAACCTTTATTGCTGATGAGGTAGTAATAACTTGAGCGAAGCTGGCTGAATCTGAATATCCAGCTTAGCATCATCAAAAATTTCACCATCTATTTCATAATTACACTCACCATCTGCACGGATCTGAATACGCTTGGCCTGTTTATGTTTAACTTGACCCGCAAGATTTTTTTGTAGAGCACCGTTAAAAGCCATTTCAATCATACTAAAATAAGGCTGTTTAGCATCACTATCCCAAGGCACCCAAGTAATGTCTAATTCCCCATCGGTATAGTTAGGTTCGCCATTACCCAAAGCTAATAAGCTAGTAAAAGGGGCAGAGTTGGCCACAACAAAACTGGATACATCCATCTGCTGCTCTTCTTCGTCATCAAATTTAACATACAAGGTGACTTTTTCATTGTTTGATACTGCGGTCCATAAACCCGCAATATATGCCAACTGACCCAATTCGTTTTTCTTTTCGCGGCTGGCTTCTTCAATCATAGTACGTTGAAAACCAAACCCCATTAATAACAAAATCAAATCATGATTACACTTAGCGGTGTCAATCTTGCGACATTCTCGCTGAATGATATATTCACATGCCGTTTCAATTGGCGTGATTTTAGACGTGAGGCCCCACAAAGAATGAGTTAAGGCGTTAGTGGTACCCAGTGGAATAATGCCCATTTCAACTTCCCTATTGACTAATACACTAGCCACTTCGGTAACCGTACCATCTCCACCACACGCAATAATGACATCAAAGTCTTCTTTAAGTGCTCGTTCCGCCAAAACTTTTCCGCTGACCTCCTTACTGGTTTGACGAACATCTAAAAAGAAATAGGGTCGCAGCGCAGCGTAAATCTCAGCTTCATTTTGCGCCCACTTTCCCCCACCGGACACCGGATTTACAATTAAACAAGCACGGTCAGAGAGCTTTAACAAACCTTTCTTTTTATACCTGAGCAAACGTTTTGTTTGGCTTCGGTTTAATCTAGCAGTCGAACGAATGCCGCTAATTTTGTCCATGGTTTTTTCCAGCGACCAATCTGGGTGTAGTGCCATTAAATATGCAGCTACCATAAATACTGAGCGCCCGCGTCCTAAAGCACAATGAACCACAACCGCATTTTTTGAACTTTGGTGAGCATGTAACCAGTTCAACCCTTGTTTTAACTGGCTACGATCAGGTGTTGAATGATCGAGAACAGGCAGGTTTAAATAATCAATCGCTGCGTCGGGATCTTCATCAATCAGTGCAATATCTAACGCATTGAACTCTGCGGTCACATCTAATACCGCATTAATATTTTTTGCCCGTAACATTTCGCTATCAGACGGTAACAAACGCCGCGCTAAATATAAATTCGGTTCAATCTCTTGCAATGCGGGCACAGGGTCATAATAGCGTTCAATGAAATTATAAAAACGAATACACAATAAAAATGGCAAGAACAGCCAGCGTATCAGTGTCGGGATTCGCCCACTTTGTTTTTTCCTAAAAATTTGTGGTCGATTTGCTGTATAAGCGATAGCAACCGCCAAAAAGTTAAAGCCGAACCAACCAGCGAGAAAAACAATCAAAGAATTATTAGCAAAACATACAGCAACAACCAATAACACAATGGCAATAATATAATAATAAATCGAAATCCACGACATACGAGTATCCTTTTATAACGTGTTATTAATGCGCTCTTAATTCACTGATGGACTGATCCAAATCCATCTGTAACCAAGCTAATTGATCTGACAAACCACGACGATTTAAATTACTTGATATTTTTTGCAACTTTTTTTTAAGCGCAAATAATGCATATTTTTCATTTTTAATAATCGCTGTCAAAGCCTCCGATGTTTGCCCCTTATCTAAGTAATTTGTAATTATTGCCAGATTGTCAGAGTAATTTTTACAAAGTTCGCCTTTAATCGAAAAGTGTTTTCGCTCGGCATCTTTGACATACTGACTGCAATAACCTGCTATGTTTTGGTACCTCCGATAGATCCGATTTAATGCATTTAGCTGACGGTATTGGGCAAATTTATCTTGCACCGACGCGTAAAAATGCATAGCCTCCAGAGAAATGCAGGAAATTTCGCAAATCACTAATTTTTCTTGATTTAATGTGATATTAGGCACAATATATTGATCTGAAATCATACATCTCCACAATTTTTTAAGCTGTAAAAAACGTCAATTTTGCGAATAACCAAACAAAAGTGACAATATATAAATTTAAAAGTGAACTTATCGTCCAGTCATTCTCTAAAAGTATGGCAGGACAATATTAGGAGCGCAGCTGCCAATCAAATCTTCACAAAGGCAGATGCATAGATCACACCAACTGTTATTCTTTATTAGATGAGACCCTAAAACATGGCTGTTCCAAGTATCTTAATCGTAGCGCAAGACAAAGCTTTGCAAACCCAAGCGGTCGCTATTGCACGCGCACTGGATTATCAAGTGGTTCAGGTGACAGAAAACAATGATATAAAGCAGCAATTATTGAGTTCTGAGATTGAACTGTGTTTGTTCGAAGTAACACCCGATACGCAGGCTGAGCTTGAAGGATTACAAAACTCGAATTTACACTTTTACCGAGATTTTATATTTATCAGCTCTGGCTTACCAAATCAGCCGTTGGATGAAATGATGCGGCAAGGCGCTGGTTATCATTTTAGAACACCCATTGATATTAAGCAGATTGAAGAAGTATTGCAGGATTATTTTTTTGAGTTAACTCATAAAAAAGATGTTGTAAACAATATTCCAACCAGCGACATTGACCAATTTGGCTTGTTAACTGGTTCATCGATGATAATGCGAAAGTTATACCGAACGATCAGACGTGTGGCTGGCAGTAACAGCAATGTGCTTATACAGGGAGAAAGTGGCTCTGGTAAAGAACTGGTTGCGCAAACCATTCATAGTCAAAGTAAACGTAACCTTCAGCCTTTTATCGCCATCAATTGTGGCGCCTTGAGTCCCGAGTTGATTGACAGTGAACTATTCGGCCATATTAAAGGGGCTTTTACCGGCGCACATAGAGACCACAAGGGGATCTTTGAGCAAGCGGAAGGCGGCACATTATTTTTAGATGAAGTGACCGAGATGCCACTTGAGCAGCAAGTAAAGCTCCTTCGAGTGTTGGAAAGTGGTGAATATCGCCAAGTCGGGAGCCAAGTGGTAAAACATGCCAAAGTGAGAATTTTAGCCGCGACGAATAGAGATCCAATGAAAGCCATTGAAGAAGGGATATTTCGTGAGGATTTATATTTTCGCTTAGCTCAATTCCCAATACAGGTTCCGCCGCTTCGGGCTCGCGGCAAGGATATTTGTAAACTCGCAAAACATTTTTTAGCCTACCGCTGCAATGAAGAACAAATTTTTAAATCAATCAGTGAAGCTGCGTTACAAAAAATAGCTGACTATCACTGGCCAGGTAACGTGCGAGAACTGCGTCATTCAATAGAACGTGCTTTTATATTGGCCGAAACGCTAATAGATAAAGAACATTTAACCTTTGAAACTGATACGCATAATAAAGATCATTCTGATGAGATATTGCCTAGTGGTATGTCTTTAGAAGAAATCGAAAAAGTCGCTATTCTGCAAGCCATGCATGATAATAATGGAAACAAAACCGAAGCAGCACAGCAGCTTGGTATAAGCGTAAAAACTTTGTATAACAAATTAGAAAAGTACACTAATTAAAGAAGTTTTAGGATGAGCAATTAACTGAATATGGTTTAAATACTCAAAAGCCGACGCAAGCGTCGGCTTTTTTATTGAATCAGATCAAATTAACAATCTTTATCTTTTGCATCTGCTTTTTCTTTGGCGTCTTCACACCAGTCTTCAACTTTATTCATTGCATCATTTGAGGCGTCTTTCACTTTATCGCCCATTTCTTCGGCTTTATCTTTTACACTGTCTGACCACTCCTCTGCAGTGTCTTTCGCTTCGTCTCTATCTGCTTCAGAGCAGGCCCCTAAAGTAACAGCTAATATTAAAGCACTGACTAAACCCGTTAATTTTTGATGTTTCATCATCGTTCTCCTTTTCAATTGAAAAAATTGGGTGTTCGGAAATGTTATACGCGTTTTTGCAGTAAAAAGATTGCTGTAAGCATTAATTTTTTGAAGAGGATATCAATTTTTAAATTTTTCGCGTAGAAAAATGAATGATGTAAGAACTATTGATAGAAAAGATTAACTGAAGGCAAATAAAGTGGCGGTGAGGCAGGGATTTGAACCCTGGGTACGCTATTAACGTACGCTGGTTTTCAAGACCAGTGCTTTCAACCACTCAGCCACCTCACCGCTTTGTTGAACAGTTCCCTTGGGAACGGCGCGCATATTAAGGGCTATTGTCTTGCTTGTAAAGCAGAAAAACGATATTTTTTTGTTTTTTTTACTGTTTGCATAAAATAACAGCAAAAAGTTTAATATTTAACCTGTTTTGAAATTTTTGCGTTGTTAAGCGGCTTGAAATTAATGCATATAAGCACAATATTGGATAATATAAATGGAACCAAAGATTATTAATTAAATCCAACAACTAGTTAGCATGACTTAACAGAGGTGAACAATGGAAAATAAAACAGTTTATGTAGAGCGTGGCGAGAGTTCTGCTCTGCAAACAAATAAGGTGTTACGAAACACCTATTCTTTATTGGCAATGACGCTGGCCTTTAGCGCACTTGTTGCCGGCATTACAGGTTCAATGAATCTGCCTAGCCCTCACTGGGCAGTGTTTTTAATTGGTGCGTATGGTTTGATGTTTTTAGTTCATAAAACGGCCAACTCTGCGATGGGTTTGGTGAGTGTTTTTGCCTTTACCGGTTTTATGGGTTACACCTTAGGCCCGATGCTGTCTTATGTCGTAGCGGCTGGTGCGAGTGACCTGATAGTAATGGCATTGGGCGGGACTGCACTGACCTTTTTTGCACTATCAGCATACGTATTAACCACCAAAAAAGATATGTCGTTTTTAGGTGGCATGATGATGGCTGGTTTTGTCGTATTAATTGTTGCTATGATAGCAAACGCCTTTTTACAGATACCCGCTGTGGGTTTAGCCATTAGCGCTATGTTTATCCTGTTTTCTTCAGGCGCCATTTTGATGCAAACCAGCGAAATCGTGCGCGGCGGTGAAACTAACTATATTTTAGCCACTGTTACTTTATATGTGTCTATCTATAACATATTCGTTAGTTTATTAAACTTGCTAATGGCATTTGCCGGTGGCGATGATTAATCCAGCTTTTAATGACTTTAAAAGCCATGCTCAGCATGGCTTTTTTGTTTATAGGCATCACCCCTTATGCAAAATATTATTTTATTTGTGACCAGCTCACCCGACTCATACATGGGCAAAACCGCATATAAACAAGCCAAAATGTTTGCCCACTCGGCTAATGAATGCAACTTACTCGCTGTGTTTTTTTATGGTGATGGTGTATTAGCTGCAAACCAACTACGGACACCACCGGCAGATGAATTTGATGTAACGCAACATTGGCAAACCTTTAGTCAAGAATATAAAATTCCCTTAATTTTATGCTCTGCCGCTGCACAGAGAAGAGGTGTTTTAAACGCAGATGAGGCGAACTATCATGGTAAACTCGGCAACAATTTAGCGCCTGGTTTCCAAATTGGGGGTTTAGCCGAATATGTAGAGCTGCAAGCAAATGCAAACAAGGTCATTCAATACTAATGTCGTCTAATAGCCATGCAATCATTATTAACAGTGCCCCGTTTAGTCAAACAAAAGGCCAAGAAGCGCTCGAACTCGCGTTAGTTTTAGCAACCTTTGAAGAAAAAGTGGCTATATTTTTTAGTGGCCAAGGTGTTCTCCAGCTTCTGTCTGATGTTGATGGCGATAGCATAAACGAAAAAAATTACCCACAAGGTTTTAAAGCATTAGATCTCTACGACATCGAAGAGGTGTATGTATTAGCCGAAGATCTAGCGAGCTTCAATTTAACCCAAAGTGAGTTGGCGATTAATGTTAAACTTATTTCGGCACCAGATTGGTTACCAACATTAGCTAAATTTTCTGTTCAACTTACTTTTTAACTGTGATTAATATGTATATTCAACTGAGCCGCATACCAGATCGCAACCAGCTTGTAATGCTTAATACGGCGCCTGTGACAAACGTCATACTTTTAAATGATGCCTGTTATTTATTAACACAACTGCCAGTAACAAAGCAAAATATCGCTTGGTACGCGCTCGCTGACGAGATTAAAGGCCGTGGTTTGCTCGATTTGCTTGCTGCTAATGTCACCCTACTGAGCACCGCTGAATATGTTAAACTGCAACTTAATCATGCCATTATTCAACTTTAATTATGTCTAGTATTATTGTAAATAACGTCAGCTATCCACTGGATGGTCACGGCTACTTAAAAAATTACCAAGACTGGGAGCCGGAATTAGCGCAAGCGCTCGCCACTCGCATCAACATCGAAATGACTGAGGCGCACTGGGAAGTGGTGCATTTTGTAAGAAATTTTTATTTAGAGTATAAAACCAGTCCGGCTATACGGGTACTCGTTAAAGCCATGGCGAAAAGCCTAGGGCCAGACAAAGGAAATAGTAAATATTTGTATAAACTATTTCCTAAAGGGCCAGCTAAACAAGCGACCCTCATTGCCGGCTTACCAAAACCTGCTAAGTGTATTTAAGCAGGTTTTAGCTCGCTCACACCACCCATATAACTTTGCAATACTTGTGGCACTTTTATACTGCCATCGGCTTGTTGATAGTTTTCTAAAATTGCTACTAAAGTACGACCAACCGCTAAACCAGAGCCGTTTAGGGTATGCAATAACTCAGGTTTTTTAGCTCCTTTGCGCCTCATCCTCGCTTGCATGCGACGTGCTTGAAAATCTAACATATTTGAACAAGATGAAATTTCGCGATAACAATTTTGTGCCGGCAACCAAACCTCTAAATCGAATGTTTTAGCGGCGCCAAAGCCCATATCGCCAGTGCACAATTGCATGACTCGGTATGGTAACTCTAGTTTTTGTAACACAGTTTCTGCATGCTGTGTCAATTCCTCCAGTGCCTGCATTGAATCTTCGGCTTTAACTAACTGGACAAGTTCAACTTTTTCAAACTGGTGCTGACGAATTAAACCCCGTGTATCACGTCCCGATGAACCCGCTTCAGATCTAAAACAAGGCGTATGTGCGGTCAGTTTAATAGGCAAGTCGGCTTCATCAAAAATTTCACCACGCGCTAAATTAGTGAGTGGAACTTCTGCCGTTGGGATTAAAGACAAACCCTGGCCATCAGCGGTTAACGGTTGTGTATGAAATAAATCTTCGCCAAACTTAGGCAATTGGCCGGTCCCATATAAGCTATCTGCATTAACCAAATAAGGTACGTACATCTCCTGGTACCCATGCTCGTTAGTGTGCAGATCTAACATAAATTGAGTTAATGCACGGTGCAGTTTTGCCACCTGACCACGCATGACAGTAAAGCGTGCACCAGACAGTTTTACCCCAGCTTCAAAGTCTAAACCTTTGGCTAGTGCTTCGCCTAAATCAACATGATCTTTAACATCAAAATCGTAGTTGGCAGGTGTACCCCACTGCCTGATTTCTAAATTATCAGCTTCGTCTTTGCCAACAGGAACACTGGCATCTGGTAGGTTTGGAATGCTCATCACTAGCGAATCCCACTGCTCCATCACCTCTGCTAAATCGGCTTTGGCTTGATCTAGGTCTTTGCCCAGCTGGCCAACTTCAGCTAATAAAGGCGCAATATCTTCACCAGCAGCTTTTGCTTTACCAATGGATTTTGAGCGTGCGTTACGCTCGTTTTGCAGCTGCTCTGTTTTTACTTGTAGAGCTTTGCGGCTTTCTTCTAACTTTTCAACTTGCGCAATATCTAACTGATAACCGCGTTGATGTAATCGTTCAGCCACTTGTAGTAAGTCGTTTCGTAACAATTTTGCGTCTAACATGAGGTTCCCATCTAAGTTATTTTTATACTCGCCAATTTACTACCCAACCAAACGGCTATTAAGCAAATCAGCAGGTTTAATGCAATATTTAAAAAGGCTTTTAGCCAGGCTTCTTGCTGAATCAGCAACACAGTGTCCATTGAAAAAGTGGAAAAAGTAGTCAATGCACCCAAAAATCCAATACCGAGAAATGTTCGCCATGGAGTTGCCTGTATATATCCCTGGCTAATTAGGGTATATAAAAAGCCAATTAATGCTGAGCCCAAAACATTAACCAGAAGTGTACCAAAAGGAAAACTTTTACCAAACCAGATTAGCGCCTGCTGAGACAAAAAAAAACGTAAACAAGCGCCTAGCGCGCCACCCATAGCAATAAATAGGTAAATACCAAAGTTAGTCATCATATCTTTGTTTATCACTCTCTTGATTAAGGCGCTCTAGATAAGCCAGCTTATCGGCTATTTTTTGCTCTAGTCCACGCCTTTGTGGGTGATAAAATTTGGTTTCTTTTAGCGCACTCGGAAAATAACATTCGCCAGCAGCAAATGCGTTCGTTTCATTATGAGCATATCTGTATTCTGCGCCATGACCAAGTGCTTTATTAATTTTTGTTGGTGCGTTACGCAGATGATTAGGCACGTCCAAATCGTGGGTCTGTGTGGCGCATTTTAAAGCGGCTTTAAACGCGGTATAAACTGAGTTACTTTTTGCAGCACAAGCAAGATAAACAGTGGCTTGGGCGATGGCACGTTCACCTTCAGCCGGCCCGACCCGATGAAAACAATCCCATGCGTTGAGCGCAATTTGCATCGCTCTAGGATCGGCATTGCCAATATCTTCTGATGCAATTGCTAATAAACGCCGCGCGACATATAAAGGTTCAACCCCCATTACCAACATACGAGCGTACCAGTACAATGCAGCATCCGGATCAGAACCCCGCACTGATTTATGAAATGCGGATATCAGATCATAAAATTGGTCACCACCTTTATCCCCGCTAGCGACGCGGTGCGCCGCTATGGTTTGAAGGTCCTCATCCGAGACCTGTAGCTGCCCTTGCTGGTTTTCTTCGGCCAAATCCGTTAACTGCTCAACCAAATTTAATAACTGCCGGCCATCACCGCTGGCCAGGTAAATCAGCTGCTGTTGTTGGCTATCGGTTAATAATAAACGGCTACTTTCACAGCTATCTTCCACTCTGTCACGCACCGCTTGTAATAAACTTTTTAAATCAGCGTCTGAGTGTTTTTTGAGAAGATAAACACGAGCTCTAGATAACAAAGCTCGATTGAGTTCAAAACCAGGATTTTCTGTAGTCGCCCCAATAAAGATCACAGTACCATCTTCAATATATGGCAAAAATGCATCTTGCTGAGATTTGTTAAATCGATGCACTTCATCAACAAATAATAGCGTTCGCTGCCCTTTCGCCGATGCATTCGCTTGCGCATTTTCGATCGCTTGGCGAATGTCTTTCACGCCACTATTTACCGCTGATAAACGCTCGACAATTGCATCTGCATGAAACGCTATCACTTCCGCTAAAGTCGTTTTTCCTGTGCCTGGCGGTCCCCATAAGATTAAAGAATGAATGCGACCACTTTGAACCGCTTTATATAGAGGCTTTCCAGGCGCAAGCAAATGTTGCTGGCCAATAAACTGGGTGAGGTTTTTTGGCCGCATGCGGGCGGCCAACGGTTGGTTAATAGAGGCAAACAACATGGTTATTGGCGCTGATCGTCCAGCTCTACTCCATCCGGTAAGTCAAATGAAAAATAACCTGGTTGATATTGATTTGTTTGCCGTAATTCAAAGTTGCTGAACGTATAATGACTCGTTTGCATTTGCCTATCTTGCAAAACCAACTCAGCCAGTTGCTGTCCTGCAAATTGAATCTCTAACCAAGCAATCTGACTTTGCTGATCTTGGCTGATAATTTTAAACCGCTCATCACTCATTTTTTTTACTTGGTAATTCTGCCAAGCCTGACTGGCTGGCTGTAACAACAATAAAATAGGGTTAGCACTTAACATATAGTCATAATCATAAACGCTTGCCTGCTCAACAAAAGGGTCATAAAACCAAACATATCGGCCGTCGGACAGCAATAAACTTTCATCTGGCTGTTCAAGATGCCAACGAAATTTGTTTGGTTGAACTATATCTAATTGACCACTGCCTTGCTGAACAACAGAGTTTTCGCTATCGACCACCTGCTGACTAAAAGTTGCGCTGAATCCTTGCAGGGCAGCAAGCTTATTAGCCAGCTGTTCGGAGACTGCCTGTGCGGAAGAAGCTGATGAGTCTTGTTGTGAATTTTGCGCTGCGACAGGCAAAACAAACAAAAGACTGAATAAAACAACAATAAATTTCATTTAAATTTCCACTAAATAGTTTAATCATCACGCGGCGGGGCTGCCGCTAACACTTCACGCGAACCATTATGTGCTGCAGTAGATACGACGCCCGACGCTTCCATTTGTTCCACAATTCTAGCCGCACGGTTATAACCAATACGAAATTTACGCTGGACACTTGAAACTGACACTTTGCGTGTTTCGGTGACAAAAGCCACAGCTTCATCATAAATCGGATCTGCTTCTTCATCGGCCGCGATTTCTGCTTGTTCCCCCGGCAAGAGTACATCTTCTGACGCGTCACCATTTAGTATCTCGTCAATATAAACAGGAGTGCCTCTCGCTTTCCAGTCGGCGACAACAGCATGTACTTCATGATCATCAACAAAAGCACCATGAACCCTAGTCGGCACACCTTTACCTGCCGGTAGATATAACATATCGCCCATCCCCAATAGAGTCTCCGCGCCTTGTTGGTCTAAAATAGTACGTGAGTCAATTTTTGACGAAACTTGAAAGGCGATACGCGTGGGTATATTGGCTTTAATCAAACCTGTGATCACATCAACCGAAGGACGCTGCGTCGCTAAGATCAAATGGATACCTGCAGCACGTGCTTTTTGCGCAATCCGAGCAATCAATTCTTCTACTTTTTTACCCACTATCATCATCATGTCGGCAAATTCGTCGATGACGACGACGATACTCGGTAGCTTTTCTAATTCAGGCGCTTCTTCATCCATACTATCACCAGGTTTCCAAAGTGGATCTTGGTAAGGCTGCCCTTTCGCTCTAGCTTCATCAATTTTTGCATTAAAACCTTTAACATTCCGCACCCCCATTGCCGACATCAGTTTGTAACGCCGCTCCATCTCTCCAACACACCAGCGCAGGGCATTAGAGGCCTCTTTCATGTCGGTGACAACTTCACATAATAAGTGCGGGATCCCCTCGTAAACAGAAAGTTCGAGCATTTTAGGATCTATCATAATGAGACGAACTTCATCGGGCGTCGACTTATATAATAGGCTTAGAATCATCACGTTTACACCAACCGACTTACCTGAACCTGTTGTCCCTGCCACCAATAAATGCGGCATTTTTGCTAAATCAACAACAACTGGTTCACCGGCTATGTCTTGCCCTAATACCATCGTCAGCGGGGATTTACCGTCAGCAAATGAGGGGCCAGAAATGACTTCGCTTAAACTTACAACCTCTCTATGCTTGTTTGGCAGCTCTAGACCTACATAAGACTTTCCGGGAATTACTTCAACCACGCGCACACTCATCGCAGATAAAGAACGGGCAATATCTTTTGATAAATTGGTTATCTTTGACACTTTAACACCCGGTGCTAAGTCTAATTCTAATCGCGTGATCACAGGACCTGGATACATGCCAACCACTCGTGCATCAACCCCAAAATCGGCGAGTTTAGACTCAACTAAACGAGCTACCGAGTCCATTTCTTCTTGAGTGATAGGGTTTTCTTTTTTATCTGCCCTGTCTAGCAAATCAAAAGACGGCAGTGGCGTCAGTTGTGCTTGTTCTTTTTTAGCTTGCTCGGCTGCTTGTTCTTGCTCAACATTTTGCATAAATTCAGCATATGAAGTCTGCTTGTCAGACATTCTCATGGCGGCCTTTTTAGGGACTTCAGGCTCTGAGTGGGCTGCCGATGTTTTTTCATCACTTTCTGCCGCGTTTGTTTTAGCGGCCGGTGATGGAGATGACGACAACGGCAATTGTGACTGCATTCCGTCGTCATCTAGTTCAGGAATATCGTTCAGGGCTGCTTCGTTTATAACTGGTTCTTTTTTATCTTCAGCAGCCATACCTGGCGGTTGCACTGCAGGTTGTTCGTTCATCGGCTCTTTTTTTGCAAACAGCATTTTCAAACTAGACGCTGCATCGTGAGATTTGCTCTCTGTTGTTTTTTCAGGGCGGCTTTTATCTACTTCTAATTCCTTTTCAGTCCGTTGCGCTGTGGATCTGCCAGATAATTGTTTTGGTGCCTGTTGCTCATCCTGTACACTTGATTCAGTTATTTCATTAGGAGAGTTTGAATTTTTCCCTTCGGTGGTTTCAGATCGCTTAAATACTGATGCTATTTTTTGATAAATGTAACAGCAGGATTTAATTAGGTATTCGCCTGTTTTATCAATTAAATACAGCCACGAAAGGCCAAAAAACAAAGTCACGCCAGTGCAGAAAAAACTTAATAAAACCAGCGTGGTACCAATAAAATTAAAATAAGGTAACATGGCATAACTAATAACATCACCTAAAAAGCCACCAGCCGAATAAACAAAATAATCATTAAAGTTCATGCTGGCTAAACTTGTCGTGGACGTCACCAGCAAGATCAAACCAATTAATCGTAATCCAAGTGCTAAAAAATCCGTTGTAAAAAAGCTCATTTGATGGCGAAAAATCAACCAGCCGGCATATATAAGTGTGAATGGAACAACATATGCAATAGCGCCAAAAAAGAATAATAAAATGTCCGATAACCAAGCCCCAGCAGAACCTGCCATGTTTTGGATATCTTGGTGTTGTCCGGTTTGACTCCAACCGGGATCCATAGGGTCGAAGCTGATTAACGCCAGTAAGGTAAAAATTGCAACGGCAGCAAAACCAAGTAACCCGGCTTCCAGCAACCGTTGAATACCGCTCAAGTGACCGACTTTAGTTGTCTGTTGCAAAATCATGATAAACCTTTTTAACCTCGAAGCCGACTATTGTAAACCGGATATTAGTTGATTCCCAACATTTAGCGCAGACAAACCTAACCCGATCACAATTTCAGTAAGCTTTTGATATCTAAGGGGCGTGAAAAATAATAACCTTGCATCAGATGACAGCCTTGCTCTTCTAAAAACGTTTTTTGAGCTTGGTTTTCAACCCCTTCTGCAAGTACAGCGAGCCCTAATTTTTGCCCCATAGCAATAATTGCTGCCGATATTTCCATATCCTGATGGTCGTGAGGTATATCCTGAATAAAACTTCTATCAATTTTGACACAGTCAATCGGGAAACGTTTGAGATACGCTAAAGATGAATAACCAGTGCCAAAATCATCGAGTGATAAACAAAATCCAGCGTCTTTAAATGTTTTCAAAATCTCAATCGCTTGATCGGTATTCTCCATCATCACAGATTCTGTCATTTCAAATTCTATCCGCTCAGGCGACACACCATAATGTTTGATAATACTGAGTACTTGGTCTAACAATCGGCCGCTGTATATCTGCCGAGCCGACAAGTTGACTGCAATACGCTGAATACCAATGGCTTGTAGCTGCGCTTCGTATTCGTTCCAATAATTGGCCACCCCTTTTAGCACAGCCATTCCCAGTGCATCAATCAAACCACTTTCTTCGGCAATACCGATAAACTTATCGGGCGGAATAAATCCATCTTCATCATCAAACCAACGAACTAGAGCTTCAGCTGCAGAAAAACCATCAGTGATACTGCTATACTGAGGTTGTAAATAAACTTGTAATTTATCGTTAGCTATCGCTTGTCTTAACTTATGTTCAAGGCGAACTTTTTGTCTGATCTGATCATCAAACTCCTGGCTAAAATACACCGTTTGATTGCGACCTTTTTCTTTTGCTTTGTACATGGCGATGTCTGCATTGCGCAGTAATTCACTAACATCTGTGCCATTATCTGGATATACCGCAACGCCCAAAGAAGCAGTCATTTCAGGTAAGGTCAGTGTTTTCAATGAGGTAGCTAACGCGTTAGTCATCGCTTGTATACGCCAGCACATAGACTGAGTGTCGGCGACATCTTTTAGCATAAAAATAAACTCGTCACCGCCCATACGGCAGACCAAATCCGTATTCTGGGTCACCTTATTTAATTTTTTTGCAATCACCCCAAGCAACTCGTCCCCCGCCTCGTGCCCACGAGTATCATTGACCCTTTTAAAGTTATCTAAATCCATAATAACCACGGCTAATGATTCTGATTGCCGCTCTGCTTGTTTAATCGACTTTTGTAATTGCTCTTTAAAATACCTTAGATTGACCAAATCAGTCAGCGGATCAGAATAAGCTAAATGTTCTAGCGATAAACGCGCCTGCCGTAACTCGGTAACGTCCAGTAGCGTCCCTATATAACCATCTAAACCGCCATCACTGATTGTAATAGGTGAGATTTTTTCTAAAAAGCACTTACGCTGCCCAAACGGGGTTTTAAATTCATATTCATCAGCAAAATAAACATTTTGCTGGCCGTTTGAATCCCCTTTTAACAACACTGACTCGGTAGAACTTTCTAACGCTAATGGCTCAATACATTGATCTAGTTGCACTTGATTGATAGGCAATTGCATACCTGTCATTTGCTGCCATGACTTATTGGCATATAAATATTGGCCTTGTTCATCTTTTAAAAAGATCCCTATCGGCGCTTGTTCAGACAAGGTACGAAACCTTTGTTCAGAAAGGTGCAATAACTTATGTTCGTCGGCTAAGTTATCTAACATATTGTTAAATACATCAACCAATTCACCTACTTCGTCATTTTTGATTTTTTCCGCGCGGTCAAGCGAAAATACATTTTCGGTGAATTTAACTGCGGCGGCATGCAAATGAGCTAAAGGATGCAAAATACGCTCAATCACATGATGTGCAATGAGATAAACGGCAAATAAGCAGATAATGACCACAAACACCAAAATCACTAAAACATGTTGTTGGGTATTGCGCACATAATCTAAATTAGAATAAAGTACTAAACTACCAACATTTAAACCGTCTTCATTTAACGGCGTTTTTAACACCAATAAATCTGAATGATTGGCCTGTAAACTGTTAATTTCTGGTGTTTTTTTGGGACAGTTTAAACGGGTATTTGGTGCTCGGTATTCAGCAAAAAAATACTCATCGCCGGAAAACAAACAGATTTGCAGTATGCTTTGATGGTATCTTGCAACGGCTAAGTTAGTTGCAGCGGCCTCTACATCATTAAAAACTAAAGCGGCTTTGCTGCGATTGGCCAGGATGGCACTGACAACGGTTAAGTCATCTTTTAACTTGGTGCGCGACAAATCACGTTCTACATGAATTAAAACCACAGCTACTATCAGCAAAGCAAAAATAAATATTGCTAAAAGTCTACGAATAATCACACTCTTTAAGGACTGCTTAGACTGCATTATTAACGTCCTTTAATTTTATTCGCCAGTTCTAATAACGAAGAACTGAACTTTATATTAACTTTTTCGGCCAGCTCAAGGTTAACGTTAAAACGAATTTTATTTTTTATTCGAATGAGCTCAAGCACTGAATTTTCGATACCTGTTTGACAACCATCACAAATGGTTAATGCAGGTATTGAATTGCTTTTTAGGATATTGGTCGTCTCACTATCGCCCTCTCCAATCACCACGACATCACAGTGTCTCGCTTGCAACTCGGCATCAGATTGCAGCGCGATGTAGATAAGATTACGATTACCTACGGTCAAATTAGGGGCAACCGCTTTGAGCTTGCCTCCACTGATGGGGTTATGCCAACCACAGATTTGGATATTCTGCCGATATTCTTCTAAGTTTAACTGGGTATAACGTAACACACCGACGATTACAGCTGCACGCAAGCTCACCTCATCTGGCTGTGAGATGCTTGGATTTGCTGCTACAGGGAACAACAAACTTGTTAAAAATATTAGGCCGAGGATCAAGCCAAAGGAAAACTTTAGGTTCATTCCAATCTTTCATCATCCTTATATAGAACACAAAATGTTCGAAAATTACAGCGCATTAGCTTGAGGCCAGTCTACAGCAATCTCAGCAACTAACTGGCTGATCAATTTATCCATACCAACCACTAAACTGCCATAGCCAGGTGAATCTTGCAAACGATTAAAATTAAATGCTTTTACTTTTTCACCATTAATAGACCATAGCCCTTTAAAAACTATGTTGCCAGATTCGGACCCGTGAAAACGTATTATTTCAATGGTAACACTCGTGCCGCATTCCGTTTGACAATTTTTCAATTTGATGGCTTGAGCAAGCTCATAACCCACTTGAAAAGAAATTGCTTTTTGCAAGGGCTCTGCCCATCGGTGAAAGTGAGCAAAGTGTACTTGGTTGTTTTGACCTACGACCACTAAACTATCCTGTTGCAAATAATCTGGTAACTTCACAGTCACGTCTAAATAGCGTCCAGGCACAGATTGTTTGCTTAATGGTAACATGTAATAGCTAATTTCTTGTTTACTCGCACAAGCAGCCAAAAATAGGCTAATGGATAAAATAAAAACCTTTGTTAATTTCACTTAGCAGCTCCTGGTTGCACGTCTTGTGGTTTAGGTGCGCCAAATATAAGTGCATCTGGTTGGCTTTCAACGGTATCCGCCACTTTTTGCAAGCTGTTTAACGTGCTGATTAATTTTTTCATCACTTTTTTGATATCAGTTGTTAATCCCTCTTTGGGATCACTAATGCTATCCATGATCCTTTCTAATCGCTCAGTCAAAGATATCAGCTTGCTCGGCAAAGCTTTAGTGTTTGGATCCTTTAATAACCCCGTTAGGCTGTTAACAAGCTGCTCAATTTGACGGATCACCTGTTGGCTTTGTTCACTCGTTTCAGCAGCACTAGTTAACAAACGGTTTAGCTTTTCCACTGTCTGGTCGATAGGTAACTGATTAACCCGAGCAACAATGTGACTCATGTCCGTTAGCATACTATCCAAATCGTCGTGTCGCGTTGGTATACTTGGATACTCACCCACCGTTTTGATAAGCTTGTTGGTGCTTTTATCTTGATAAAAATCAAGTTGAATATACGCTTGGCCAGTGACCAGGCTACCTGTTTTTAGCGCAGCACGTAAGCCGTTATCTATATGTTGATTTAACACAGATTTGAGCTTTTTTTGCCCTGCTTTCGAATCATCATCTAATAACCTGCCTGGATCAAGCCTTATCAATACTGGAACTTTAGGCGGCGCTTGCTGAGCAAACCTATTTTCAGGTAAATATTTAAAACCAATATCAATAACTGTACCCACTTTTATCCCACGATATTCGACAAACTCACCAATATTTAAGCCGCGAACTGAGCGGTCAAATAATAACAAATAATCAACTGAATATTCGTAAGGGTGTTTTTCAGCCTCTAGTCGATTTGCATAAAGTTTAAATTCTGCACCGTCTTCGACTGGTTCACCAACCGGCATACTCTCAGGTAACTCAAATGAGACACCGCCCGTCAAAGTGGTTTCTAAAGACTCAGTTAAAACATCTAACCCTTGAGAATTGAGGCGCATATTCACCCCACTGGCATTAAAAAAGCGAGTATTACGACTGATCAGCTGGTCATACGGCGAATCGATAAAAATATTGCTACGAATATGTTTTGAGTTTAATACTTTCATTTGGCTAATTCGGCCCACTTCAAACCCTTTATAAAAAACAGGATCGCCTTCACTCAGCGAATAAGGTTTGTCGCTAAGTAGGTACAAAGAAAGCCCTTCTTTATTATTTCGACTTAACGGCGGATTATCTAAACCAATAAAACTTGATTTGCCAGGATAATCAGAGCCTGGTTCTAATTCAATATAAGCACCCGACAAAATGGTTGTTAATCCCGAAACACCTTTTGATCCGATACGGGGTTTAACAACCCAGAATTTTGAGTCTTGACGCAATAAATCCGACGCTTCGGGTTTGATGCGAGCGTAAACTGTGACTGTTGAGAGGTCGTCATTGATCTCAACCCGGGTCACAACGCCCACCTCCACATTCAAGGTTTTTATCAGTGTTTTGCCAGCTTCTACACCTTCTGCACTAGCAAACCGGATTTCTATTTCGCTGCCACGATTTAAATAATGCTGAGTGATTAACCAAACACTCACCAGCAAAGCGATCACGGGGATCACCCAAACCGATGAGAGTTTATTGCGCTTTTCTATTTGGGCATTTTGCATGAAGTATCCAAATTAACTTTGTTTATCCCAGATCAATCTAGGATCAAATGATTCTGCTGCCAACATTGTTGTTATCACGACTAAAGCGAATGACAAGGTGCCAAATCCAGGATAAACCGTCATTAAACCGCCTAACTGTAACAAAGCAACTAAAATCGCAACAACAAATACATCCACCATAGACCAGCGACCAATCCAATGAGTAACAGTATATAAAAAAGTACGTTGTTTAAAGTGTGATTGATGTTTAAGTCGCAATGAAATACATAACCAAGCGAGCACTAATATTTTTCCTATTGGAATCACTACACTAGCCAAAAATATCACAGTTGCAATAATGTATGCACCATGTTTCCATAAATCAATTACACCGCCAACAATAGTGCTGTAAGTAGAGTGTCCAAAACTGGATGTTTCCATCACTGGAAATAAGTTTGCCGGAAAATAAAACAAAATAGCAGTGATTAACCAAGCGACTGTTTTTTGTATCGCGAAAGGTTTTCGCTGATATAAATGACTACCGCAGCGCTGACATTTGTTTAGCTGCACCTGATTGACCTTTTCACACAAGGTGCACATCACTAAACCTTGTGATGCTGCTGTTTTATTTTGCAATGGCATTGTACTTTTTCCAAATAATCCCAAAACCGCGCTGAATTCAAATTAGCCAACGCAGCGGCCAAAAATATGGCAAACAACAAATAAGCCCATAACCCTAATCCAAACTCAATATTAGCTATAGAGGTTAATTTAGTTAAACTGGCAAGCGTGGCGATTAAAAAAACATCTATCATACTCCAAGCTTTTAGCTGAAATAATACCTTAGATAACAATAAGCTGGCTGGCCAAACTCGCTTTAATATCAGCATAGGAAATAACAAATAAATTAAAATCAATAAAATTAAAACAGGTACTACAAAAAGAACGCTCGAAACAATGGTAAATAAGAGTGGGTAGCCGTGTTCTAAAAAACCCCAACTGGCTTGAAAAAGATACATTATATGGCTGGTGCCTGCTTTTTCTATCGCTAATATCGGAAAATAGAGGGCGCATGCCATTAAAAACAAGCAAGCCACCGAAAATGACAAACTGTATGGCAAACTTGATTTTGGCCTATCTCTTAAAACCGACTGACAACGCGGGCAGCGAGCTATTTCTTGGTGGTTTAACGCAGGTCGTTTTAACAATAGGTCACAATGACTGCAAATAATCAGTTCATCCATTTTATTTGGCGTACCCATCTAATAAATGTGCAACCTTAGCCACAGCCTGATGCCCTCTTTCTATGCCTTCGGCCGCTCGATTAAACTCAAGAATGCCAATATCAGCCACATCGGGTTGAATGAGAATATCAGGTGGATCAGCAGCCAACCGACTGCGGGTGATTCGATTTTGCATAATATCAATTGCACTGGCTGCAACCGCAAGCATCCCGGGATTTTGATTTTCAGAGCGCGGAAATTTTGCTTTCATTTGCTCAAACCATTGTTTACCACTACCTATAATACCTTGTAGCTGACTTTCAGAGGTCTCTCCGACCGGCGGTTCCGGCGACTGAGCTCTTTTTTGTTGTGCCCGGCTAATGTTAGGAATTAGCTGCTGGGCATTTAAATCGATTGCAATCACACGCGCAGCACCCATCATACGACAAACTGACACTGGTACTGGATTGACAACGGCACCATCTATCATCCATTTGTTTTGGATATATTGAGGCGCAAGCAAACCTGGTATGGCGCAGGAAGCTCTGATAGCATCCAGTACACTGCCATCTTGAAAAATAAACTCGCGCCCACTATGAAGCTCGGTTGCGACTGCAGCAAATCGGGTTTGGCATTCAGTAATTTTTTTGTCGCCGAACTGAGCTTCCAATTGACGATATAAGCGACTGCCAGCAACCACACCGCCACTGCCTACTCCCCAATCTAACAAACGCATTACACTCCATGTATCCAAGGTTAATACCCAATCATGCAAATCAGCCAGTTGCTCAGTACAATAAGCGGCTCCGACTAGCGCACCTATTGAGCAACCCGCAATAATATCTGGTTTGATATTTTTTTCATCTAACGCTTGTAATATACCTATCAACGCCCAACCACGCGCGGCACCACTGCCTAACGCGAGTGCAAGCGGTTGCTCAGAATTGTTCACTAACTTCCCCTTCGCCAGTTACAAGTCTATTTATACTCTCATTGTAAAGGTACATATATTAGCTGACCAGCGCATTTTTATTGATATTTGCGTTATTTAGTGCTTTCATTTATTAACTCACTAAAAATTAATAATGATAACTAGGACTTGGGTATTTTAGATGTATTCATACGCGGCTAGACAACCGATATTTGACCGCAATAAAAATGTGTTCGGCTACGAGCTTTTATTTAGAGACAGTTTAAAAAACGTTTTTCCTAACATTGATGGTGATGTCGCAACGTCAAAACTAATTGAAACAACCCAATTTAACTTAGGATTGGAAGAGCTAACCCAAAATCATCCTGCACTTATCAATTTTAGTGACGAACTCGTTATTAAAGAAGTTCCGACCCTTGTACCAAAAGAACAAGTCATTATTGAATTATTAGAAACGGCCCGCCCCACTAAGTCACTGTTAACAGCTGTTAAAAAGTTACATCAAGCAGGCTATCAAATTGCATTAGATGATTATGTGCACACGGCCTCATGGTTGCATTTTTTCCCATACATTAACATTATAAAAATTTGTTTTAAAACAAGCAGTAAGGAACAAATCGAACATATCATTGAGATTGCGCGAAACTATCCAATTAAATTATTAGCTGAAAAGATCGAAACCTACGAAGAGTTTCAATCAGCCAAAAAATTAGACTTCGATTATTTTCAAGGTTACTTCTTTAGTGAACCTGAAATGGTCAAAAAGAAAGCGCTGGCCCCCTCAACATTAAGCTTGACTGAACTTTTAGTATTAGCCTCGGAACCTGAGTTAAACCTGAAAAAAGTCTGTGATATCTTTCAGCGTGACTTTAGCCTCTCATTTAAATTGTTACGATACGCGAACTCAGCTATGTTTAAACGACGCGCCCAAATCGACTCAATTAAACAGGCGCTTGTGGTATTGGGTGAGCAAGAAATCAAAAGGTTTTTGGCTTTATTATTTACCGCACAAATTAATGATGATAAACCAACCGAATTATTAAACTTATCTATTACCCGGGCTAAATTTTGTGAATCGCTCGCGACTGAAGATCATTCAGTCCACGCACCATCAGTTGCGTTTTTAACGGGCATGATGTCTGTGATAGATGCATTATTAGATCAACCAATCGAAAGTTTGATGGAAAAACTGCCATTGTCGGATGAAATCAAACACGCATTAACCACGCAAGAAGGTCGCCTTGCCGATTATCTAAGATTAATAGAGAGTTACGAACAAGCCAATTGGATAGTCACAGAACAACTCATTGATAAACTTAAATTGCCGTCAAACAGGATCCCAGATTATTATCAACAGGCGGTGGTTTGGGCCAATCAGCAAACTTCATCATTAAATGGCCGATAATCGGCTTAGTCTAAGCCTCTAACAATAGATAAAAATGATAAAAAAAATCCGGTTTAAAACCGGATTTTTTATTTTAATAGTTAACTTTGATGATTAGCCGTTGCTACCACCAGTGCTACCGCCAGTACCACCAGTACCGCCAGTACCACCGTTACCACCACCAGTTACTTCATCTTGTGTTTCTTCAGCAATTTCTTCAATAGAATCTTCAGTCACATCATCAGGTTCTTTAGTGGTAGGTGCTGTTACACCTGTTGTTGAAGCATTGGCTGTTGTTTCATTTTTAACAACAGTAGCTAATTGTTTAATCGTAGCAACAGTTGTTGTATCAACGCTTGAAGGGTTAGAAACAGCGTTTTTAATCGTTGTTGCCACTTCTTTAATCGCGGCACCCATGGTTGCAGAATTAGTAGTTGTTAGCTTAGCAAATGATGCGTTAACCATAGATAGGTTTTTAACATTTTCATTTGCGCCAGATAAATTGCTAGAAGTTGCTGCTGGCAATGCTAACTTGAAGAAGTTTTCAGTGCTGGCGTTTAAGTTAGCGTCTACACCTAACATTTTAGCAACACCTTTACTTGCGGCTTTAGCTTTAGTTTCTAAATCAGCTGTGCTGGTATCTTCATCAAATGATTCATCGGCTTCTAAAATATCAACGGCTAATGTTGATAAAACCGTTGCTTGAACACCAGATAAAGTAGGCACTTCACCTTCAGACACAGGCTCTACATGAGCAATCGTTTTTAGCTCTAAACCAGTTAAATCCTGACCACAATCACCATCACTGGTATCACATTGGCCGTCTGGTACTACTGTACTTGCATTGGCCAGAATACGGAAAACAACATTTTTGCCTTGCGCTTCTGAGTTAAGCTCAATTTCAAAAGAACCATCTGGGCCTTCTGTGATGCTTTGACCTAAAAACCCATTTGATGCAGTAATTGTATTTTCAGACGCGGTTGTACAACCTGACTTAACAATACATGCATATACGTTAGCGCCTTCAAGTGGATACTTAGTTGCTTGACCAGATGCTTGTACCTTAGCAGCAGGCTCAGTAAAAACTGGATCACTGTCACCGATAAAGTTACAACCAGATAATCCCGCTGTAAGTGCCACAGAAATCATTGCGGCTGTGTGTTTGAATGTTAGTTTCATATTTCAGCTTCCTTGTATTAAGTCGGAAATAAATAAATCAGTCAGGCAGATTAAAAAACAGATTAGTTCTTTTTTCAAGACAAAAATTTGGCGTCTGTGCCATAAGTCTCAATTAGCTTCCATTTTACTCTTAATCTACCCGACTTCAATGCCTAAAGATCATTTGATAACAAATTTATCTTTAATTCGAGCTAAAGTTTGTTTCCCGACACCTTTGATTGCCTTTAATTCATCAACAGAAGTCATTTCAGGGTGGGCTTTAACATACTGCAGAATGGCCTCAGCTCGCCGTTTACCTATACCTTTGATTTTACTGAGTTCTTTCACTGTCGCTTGTTTTAAGTTTAGCTTTTCCTGTTGCTCTATTTGCGGATTATCGAGGGCCTTTTCGGCCGCCATTGCAGATGGCAAAAATGCATTCAACGAACAAGCTAAAATGAGTAAAAATATTTTATAATAAACGGGTTTTATCAAATAAGTCATTGTAAGCGCTCCTTTAATTCAAAATAAAAAGTTCTGGAATCCAAACCGAACTACTTACTTCTCATTTCCAGCTAACTGAGTATAGAACACAGGTATCTTAAACTCATGATTCAGCATAAAAGTTTTATTCTGCAAAGGTTTTAATGTGACTAAATCGGTATGATTTTGGCACGTCTCTGCAATAAAAAAACCAGGTGAATTCAATGAGCCGGGTGATAAATAAAAACCAGACTCATCCTCTTTCAGCCAAGGTTGCAACGACTCGATCTGCTCTATCCACGGAACCTTTTTAATTAATTCATCGATCAAATGGGCTTTATTATGACTTCGATAGAACTTATTAATTAAAATAATATTGTGTCCCATCACCTTCAACCACTGCCCTTCTTTTAATGCGCAGCGCTGCTGGCTTAAAGCCGACCGTAAGCGATATTCGTCTTCAAAGCCCAGCCAATGGGCCATTTCATGTTGCAAAACATTCTTATCGCTATCAGGTGACAATATTATTTTTTGCTGGCGAGCATAGGCGCGACTGATGTTTTTTTCAGTTATCCAATAAAATTTAGGATCGGCATTTTTTAATCTGTCTTTTAATAAAGGATCAGGCAGCCAAAAAAAGTGTGCGAGACACATTTTTTTAAACATTGGGTGATCATGAGCGGCCACAAATGTTTGCTGTAACTTTATAATGCGGCGATACGTATTCGCGATAATAATAACAGGCAGCTCGCAACTGGCTTCAATGTTGTTAAGTATTTGATTGAATGTTTTTTGATCAGATATATAGTGCGCTTGATAGACCCTTTTTATGGTATTTGCCGAGCCAGAGAGCGGTAATTGAAAAACTTGCCTTAAGATTGCAGGCGGCGTTGATCCTGTATTCACAAAAAACTCTACCAGGCTCGTGTAGTAAATATCATTTGCACTGTTTGGCTCGGATTGCGCGAGTGCGAGCGCAGCCTGATAGCTTGCATTGGCTTGTTGAATTTGCCCAGATTGTTGATAAATTTGAGCCTGAAAAACTAACCGACTAAAACTATCTTGCGGTAATTGTGCTAACCATAATGAGGCTTGCTTGAATTTTTTCTGCTGTATAAAGCGCTCAACTAAAGCAATGTTGGCGATAGTCACCTTCTGCTTTGCAAAAACCACTAACACCTCTTGAGGTGCTTCAACTTTAGACACTTTGTGCCAGTCTATCTGCTGGTTTAAATCTACCAACCAAGCCTTTTTATAGCGACGCATTTGTTGCACTAAAGGCTGGTTAATGACTAATCTCTGGTGACTATATGCATTAGCAATGAGTTTTTCTAGGGCACTTTGATACTGCCATTTATGATAAAAAAGCCAGCCAGTCACCAGGATTAAGGTAAAAATTAATCCTTTGCTGTAGCGGCTAAGAGATCTTCTTTTGGCCATAAATGCATGCGGTTGAGCTCGTTGGCGGCATATCTAAACTCAACAAATAAATAAACATGAGTATTAATTGCTTGCACAAAATAATGGGCCGCTAAGGCTTGTTTGCCTTGTAGTTGATACCATTTAGCAATATAAAAATATGCTTCGCATAAACGCTCACGGTAGATTGCTGGATCCTTAATACGTGCAGCCTGCAATATATCCACCACTGTTTTTTCGCCAGTATATATGCTCGCGACCATCCGCCCCCAGCTATTTTTTTCTGCTTTTGCTAACCTTTGTTTTAATCTTGGCAGAGCTTCTTCGGGTGATGTTTTCATCTCGGCAAAATACCACCAAAGCATACGATAGGGGTCTGTCTGATCTTGCTGATAAAAGGTCTCAAAATCTTTAATCGCTAACCCAGCACGCTCCCCATAATATAAAGCAATAGCTCTGTTTAAATAGGCAAATTGATGTTCTGGTTTTAACTCTAAAACTGAATCAAATGCCTCATAGGCTCGACCAAATTCTTCTTGACGTAAAAAATAAATGCCTAACATATTATATGCATTGGCATAATCAGGTTTTAACTCTACGGCTTGCATTAAATCAAAATAAGCCAGATGCGTTAATCCTAATTCATCTAACAAAGCAGCTTTGTGATAATGCAATTCGGCTTTTTGCTCGTTTTTAAGTTCGCTACGCGTTAACAGATCCGAGATCCTTTTAATGGCTAGCTGCTTTTTGCCACTATCGTGGTAAGTCAATAATTCGCTGCCAAGCGGCACCTGGGTATTATTTTGAGTAGCACAACCTGCTGCAAAACAACATGTGACTAGAACGGCAATACGGATAAAATACACAGACATAGATAAAAAGAAAACTCCTGTTATATGTTACCTTGAGTGTGCCAGATTGCAGGGGGTATTAAAACAAAAAAGAGAGGATAAACCTCTCTTTTTACATTTAAAACGTCACTTAAAAAAAATTAAGATTCTTCAACAGGCTTTTCTTTTTTCTCAAGCAGTGCTTTCATACTTAAACGAACTCGACCTTGGCGGTCTATTTCAAGTACTTTAACATCGGCTTGCTGGCCTTCTTTTAAATAATCAGAAACGTTGTTTACACGCTCTTCAGCAATTTGTGAAATATGCACCAGACCTTCTTTGCCAGGTAAAATTTCAACAAAAGCACCAAAGTCAACGATTCGAGTCACTTTACCAGGGTATACCGCACCCACTTCTACTTCAGCCGTTAATGCTTTAATGCGCGCAATTGCTGCATCGGCTTTATCTTTACCTGTTGCAGCAATTTTAACAGTACCATCGTCTTCAATTTCAATCGTGGTTTCAGTTTCTTCGGTTAATTGACGGATAGTTGCACCACCTTTACCGATAACATCACGAATTTTATCTTGATTGATCTTAATGGTATAAATACGAGGCGCAAATTCAGACACTTCTTCTCTGTGACCACCAATCGCATCATCCATCACATCAAGAATGTGTAAACGAGCCGCTTTAGCTTGGTTTAACGCGATCTGCATGATCTCTTGCGTGATACCTTCAATTTTGATGTCCATTTGTAATGCGGTAATACCTGTTGTAGTGCCCGCTACTTTAAAGTCCATATCACCTAAATGGTCTTCGTCACCTAAGATATCTGATAATACAACAAAGTTGTCGCCTTCTTTTACAAGACCCATAGCGATACCAGCAACAGAGGCTTTAATTGGCACACCTGCATCCATCAATGCTAATGAAGAACCGCACACAGAAGCCATCGAGCTTGAACCATTAGATTCAGTGATTTCAGATACCACACGCACTGTATATGGGAATTCAGCTAACGAAGGCATCACTGCGGCAACACCACGTTTAGCTAAACGACCGTGACCAATTTCACGACGCTTTGGTGCCCCTACCATGCCAGTTTCACCAACACAGTATGGAGGGAAGTTGTAATGGAATAAAAATCTATCCGTTTTATCGCCAGTTAAATCATCAATGGTTTGTGCATCACGCTCTGTGCCTAAAGTCGCCACGACAATTGCTTGAGTTTCACCACGAGTAAATAACGCAGAGCCGTGCGTGCGAGGTAAAATACCCGTGCGAACGTCTAGTGCACGCACCATGCTAGGGTCACGGCCATCAATTCGCGGCTCACCGGCAATGATACGTGAACGAACCACTTTTTTCTCAACCGAGCCTAAGATTTCACTAACCAACTGTTGATCAATTTCTTCATTTTCGGCAACTAACTGAGCCAACACTTTTTCTTTAACGTCGGTAACCGCATCTTTACGCGCTACTTTATCTGCAATTTGATAAGCGTTTGTAAAACCTTCAGTCGCTAACGCGGCGACTTTTTCTTCTAACGCTACGTCTTTTTCTGGTGCTTTCCAAGTTGAAACCGCTGGGTTCACGTCAGCCACAAACTCATTAATGCTACTGATCACTGATTGCATTTGTTCATGACCATAAACAACAGCACCCAACATAGTATCTTCAGATAAAATCTGTGCTTCTGATTCAACCATTAATACCGCATTTTGAGTACCAGCCACCACTAAATCTAACTCAGACTCTGCCATTTCACTGGTTAACGGGTTGAGCATATACTGGCCATTTTTATAACCAACACGTGCAGCCCCAATTGGCCCCTGGAATGGGATACCAGCAATAGATAGTGCAGCAGATACACCTATCATTGAAATAATGTCAGGGGCAATTTCAGGGTTTGCCGACATAACAGTAATAACAACTTGGACTTCGTTAGTGTAGTCTTTTGGGAACAGAGGACGGATCGGACGGTCAATTAAACGTGCCGTTAGAGTTTCACCTTCTGAAGGTTTTGCTTCGCGCTTAAAAAAGCCGCCTGGGATTTTACCGGCAGCATAAGTTTTTTCAATATAGTTAACAGTCAGAGGAAAAAAGTCTCTGCTTGGATCTTCATCATTTTTGGCAACTACGCTCACCAGAACACTGGTGTCGTCCATACTTGCCATAACAGCGGCGCTGGCCTGACGAGCAATTACGCCAGTTTCCAGCGTAACTTTGTGCTGACCAAAGTCAAATGATTTAGTAATAGGTGTCACAATAATTTTCCTTTGTTCTTACTTAATTCAGTATTTTTTCAATTTCGTCGTCGATTATACGTAACTATTCAGCAAATAAGTACAGATAGAGCAAATAAAGGCAAAAAAAAAGGGCCTATCGGCCCTTTTACGAAAAAATTTGATGCTTAGCGACGTAAACCTAAACGGCTGATCAAAGAAGCATAGCGCTCTGAATCTTTACGCTTAAGATAATCTAACAGGCTACGACGAGAGTTAACCATACGGATCAGACCACGACGTGAATGGTGATCTTTTTTATGGTCAGAAAAGTGGCCTTGTAATTTATTAATACGATGCGTTAATAAAGCAACCTGAACTTCAGGTGAACCTGTATCGCCTTCTTTAACTGCGTAATCTGCAACAATTTGTGCTTTTTCTGCGTTTGTTAGTGACATAATAATCTCCAAATTCGGGCAAACCGATCACTAATCCAGCTTGCCTAATAAAAGTGAGCGCGGATTATAACCTGATGCAAAAATAAGTCAAGTTAACCTAAATCACTGGTGTTGAGTAACCGCTTAGGATGTAACACACCCTGCTCATTCAGTTCAGCAATACCAAGCAATTGCTGCTCTGAATAGATACGATATAAACCACTAGCAGTATCCATAACACGGATCCTTTGACCTTGCCTGAATTTAGTGGCCTGCTCCGGAGATAATAAACATTTGTTTATATGTGATAACCCAGCATCAATTGGTAATAACAGCACTTCTTTTTCAGCCATCGACAAGCTTTCAATTGCTTCAATCGGATACATAGGCATATCCTCAAAACCAGCGACTTGACTCCGTCTTAAGCGGTGGACGTGCGCACCACAGCCCAACATTTCACCCAAGTCATCCACTATGGTTCTGATATAAGTCCCTTTAGATACTCGGATAGTAAAACTGACATCTGGCAATTCCAGCGTGTCTATCTCAATTGAGTATACTTGGATATCACGCACTGGACGCGGCACCTCTATGCCTTTTCGTGCATAATAATAAAGAGGTTTGCCCTGATATTTTAACGCCGAAAATATTGATGGCATTTGTTTTTGCCGACCAACAAAAGACATTAGCGCATCTATCACTTCAGCGTTTGATTGAGTGACCGGCTTTTCACTAACCAATTCTCCTTCTGCGTCAGATGTATCGGTTCTCTGCCCTAAACGTGCTGTGACCTGATACGTTTTATCCGCGTCTAAAAAAAACTGGCTAAATTTTGTCGCTTCACCAAAACAAATTGGCAATAAACCAGAAGCAAGCGGATCTAACGCACCTGTGTGACCTGCTTTTTTTGCTTCGAATAAATACCTTACCCGCTGCAATACCCTATTTGAGCTAGCACCAAGTCCTTTGTCTAATAAAAAAATTCCATTGAGTGGGCGATAAACAGGTTTAGTCTTCGCTGTCATCGTTTTTATTTCCTGCGGCCTTTTTATTATCTTCAGCGATCACTTTATCGACCAACTCTGACATTCGAATGCCCTCACTTAAACTGTTATCCAAAACGAATTTAAGATTAGGTACTATCCGCATTTTACGCATTTGTTTGGCGAGCAAAGAACGCACCATAGGCGCCAATTTATTTAGTTGTTTAACGCTTTCAGCTGCTTTATCTTCGTCCTGCAAAAGTGCAGAAACAAAAACTTTAGCAAACGACAAATCACGCGAAACTTCAACTTCAGAAATTGTAACCATGCCAATGCGTGGATCTTTCAGCTCTCGCTGAATAATTAGAGCAACTTCTTTTTGAATCTGTTGAGCAACTCGTTCTGCTCGCGAAAATTCTTTTGACATATATATTTACCTGACAAAAAAGGGGCTTGAATGCCCCTTTTAAATTTCAATTTATAACTCTAGAGATTAAAGCTGACGTTTTACTTCAACCACTTCAAATACTTCGATTACGTCGCCAACTTTAACATCGTTATAGTTTTTAACCCCAATACCACACTCAGTGCCATTGCGGACTTCAGCAACGTCGTCTTTAAAGCGACGTAACGACTCTAATTCACCTTCGTAGATAACTATGTTATCACGTAATACACGGATAGGATTATTCCGTTTAACTGTACCCTCGGTTACCATACAACCTGCAATGGCACCAATTTTTGGCGACTTAAAGACATCACGGACTTCTGCCAAGCCAATGATTTCTTGTTTGAATTCAGGGTCAAGCATACCGCTCATAGCGCGCTTAACTTCATCAATCAAATCATAGATAACACTATAATATCTAAGTTCAATACTCTCATTTTCAATGGTCTTACGGGCGGTCGCATCAGCACGCACGTTAAAACCGAGAATAATCGCAGAAGACGCTGCCGCTAAGCTGGCATCCGTTTCGGTGATACCACCAACGCCACTACCAACAATCTTAACTTTAACTTCATCGTTAGATAGTTTTAATAATGAGTCAGAAATCGCTTCCAACGAGCCTTGTACGTCAGATTTGACAACAATATTAAGCTCTTTAACATCGCCTTCTTCCATATTAGAAAACATGTTTTCTAATTTAGCTTTTTGCTGGCGTGCTAATTTAACTTCTCGGAATTTACCTTGACGTTTGAGCGATACTTCACGTGCTTTGCGCTCATCCTGAACTGCGGTCGCTTCGTCACCGGCTGACGGCACACCAGATAAACCTAAAATCTCAACAGGGATCGAAGGACCTGCTTCTTCGATATCTTGACCGTTTTCATCTTTCATTGCTCGAATACGACCGTACTCTAAACCACATAAGATGATATCACCTTTTTTCAGTTTACCGGATTGCACCAAGATACTTGCAACTGGACCACGTCCTTTATCTAACTTGGATTCGATAACAACACCTGAAGCTAACCCTTCATGAACAGTATCTAAATCTAAAATTTCGGACTGTAACAAGATAGCTTCTAATAAATCGTCGATACCCTGACCTGATTTAGCCGAAACATGACAAAACTGCACATCACCGCCCCAATCTTCTGGGATAACGTCATGCTGAGAAAGTTCATTTTTGACTCTATCTGGATCAGCTTCTTCTTTATCGATCTTGTTGACTGCGACAACCAAAGGCACTTCTGCTGCTTTGGCGTGTTGAATCGCCTCAACAGTTTGTGGCATAACACCATCATCGGCCGCAACTACAAGAACAACAATATCAGTTGCTTTAGCACCACGTGCACGCATTGAAGTAAAAGCTGCGTGGCCTGGAGTATCTAAGAAGCTAACCATGCCTTGTTCGGTTTCTACATGATAAGCACCTATATGCTGGGTAATACCACCAGCTTCACCAGACGCTACTTTAGCTCGACGAATATAATCTAATAATGACGTTTTACCATGGTCAACGTGCCCCATTACAGTAACCACCGGCGGACGACGTTTAATTCCAGACTGCTCACCTCGGTTAGCCAACAAATCTTCTTCCATCGCATTTTCAGAAACAGCCACCCCTTTGTGGCCCATTTCTTCGACCACTAAGAGTGCGGTTTCTTGGTCGATCACTTGGTTGATCGTAACCATAGCACCCATTTTCATCATAGCTTTGATGACTTCGGTCGCTTTTATCGCCATTTTTGATGCTAATTCGGCAACGGTAATAGTTTCACCAATTTTCACTTCATGCTGAGTTGGTGTAACTGGTTTTTGGAAACCATGTTGCATGCTCTTAGGTGTGAAAATTTTCTTGCGCTTACCTTTAGGTGCACGACTGCTCGCCTGCGCCTGTGCTTCTTCATCTTTTTTAGAGGTTTTCTTCTTACGACGTCGTGAACCTTTTTCTTCACGGCGATCCGCTTCAGCCTCAGCTTCTTGAGCGTAACGAGAAGAGTGGCTATGTACTTCTTTTTTCTCTTCTTCTTTACGGCGAGCTTCTTCAGCAGCCCAACGCTCAGCGTTTTCTTCAGCCAAACGTTTTGCTTCTTCAGCGATACGTTTTGCTTCTTGTTCAGCTTTTCGCTGTTCTTCTGCTTCTTTTTTCTCGCGCAAAATTCTTTCTTCTTCAGTTTCTACATGTTTTGCTTTTTTGGCTTCAGGTTTAGCTTTATCTGCTGTAGCAGCTTTACCTGTCGAGGCCGAAGAAGGTGCTGTTTGTTTAGCTTGCGCTTCACGTTTAGCTTTTTCTTCAGCTTCGCGTTTAGCTTTTTCTTCAGCTTCACGTTTAGCTCGCTCTTCAGCTTCACGTTTAGCTTTTTCTTCAGCTTCACGTTTAGCCTGCTCTTCTGCTTCACGCTGGGCTTGTTCTTCAGCTTCACGTTTAGCTTGCTCTTCTGCTTTGTTTTGCTCCAGCTCACTGGCTTTAACATAAGTACGTTTTTTACGCACTTCAACCTGAACCGCTTTTCCTTTGCTGCCTGAGCCTACATTTAAAGTGCTCTTTTTCTTGCGCTGCAAAGTCATTCGACTAGGCTGTGTTGTAGAGTCTTTAGAACCATGCTGTTTACTTAAAAAGTTTAACAACTTAGTTTTTTCATCTTCTGTGACCTGACTTCCATGCGTTTTGCTAATACCGGCCTGAGCAAATTGCTTGATAAGTTTATCAACCGTTGTATTGACACTCTCTGCGAGTTTATCAATGGATACATCTGACATTCAGTTCTACCTCCGCCGTTTTATTCAGCTTCGTTTTCGCCACCGAACCAACATATGTTGCGGGCTTGCATTATAAGTTGACCTGCGCTCTTTTCATCCAGACCTTCAATGTCAGATAAATCATCAACGCCCTGTTCAGCTAAATCTTCGAGCGTGCAAATCCCCTTGCTGGCTAATACATAGGCCAGGTGACGTTCTAAACCAGGCAGATTTAATAAATCTTCTGCCGGCTCAGAATTATCCAGAGACTCTTCATTCGCTAGCGCCATGGTCGTTAAAGCCGCTTTAGCTCGAGTACGAAGCTCTTCTACTATGTCCTCATCAAATCCGTCGATTTCCAGTAATTCATTCACTGGAACGTAAGCGACTTCTTCTAGGCTTGAAAAGCCTTCTTCGACAAGTGTGGTTGCAAAGTCTTCATCTATATCAAGACCTTCTGTAAATAAAGTCATCAGCTTATCGTTTTCTGCCTGATGCTTCTTATTCATATCTTCTACTGTCATCACGTTTAGTTCCCAGCCCGTTAACTGGCTGGCTAAACGCACGTTTTGACCGCTACGGCCAATTGCTTGTGCAAGATTATCGGCTTCAACCGCGATGTCCATTGTTTTACTGTCTTCATCAACAATAATAGATGCAACATCGGCGGGTGCCATTGCATTGATGACATATTGAGCCGGATTGTCATCAAACAATACGATATCAATACGCTCGCCATCTAACTCTCCAGAAACTGCTTGCACACGCGAACCACGCATACCTACACAAGCACCGACTGGGTCTAAACGTTTATCATTCGTCTTAACCGAAATTTTGGCACGCGAACCCGGATCACGTGCCGCGGAGCGTATTTCCAGCATCTCTTCACCAATTTCTGGTACTTCTACTCGAAACAACTCGATAAGCATATCTGGATGTGTGCGGCTCATAAATAGCTGAGGGCCACGTGCTTCTGGTTTGATTTCGTATAATAAAGCTCTAATTCTGTCACCTGGACGGAATGTTTCACGCGGTAATAATTCATCACGACGCACTATGGCTTCTGCGTTATTCCCTAAATCAATGATAATGCCTTCACGGCTTGATTTTTTAACGACGCCAGTGACTAACTCACCCAGCTTATCTTCATACTCTTCAATGATCTGAGCGCGTTCAGCTTCACGTACTTTCTGCACTATGACTTGTTTTGCCGTTTGTGTTGTTATACGGTCAAACTGAATAGACTCGATCTCTTCTTCTACAAAATCGCCTAAACCAAGTTCTGGGTTTTCGTATTGAGCTGCTTCTAAACCGATTTCTGAAAATGGATGTTCTAAACCTTCACCACTATCTTCAACGATCTTCCATCGTCTAAAAGTAATAAAATCACCCGTTTTGCGATCTATGCTCACTCGAACATCAATTTCGCCTTCATATTTTTTCTTAGTTGCAATCGCAATCGCCGACTCCAACGCTTGAAATATTTTTTCACGAGGAACCGCTTTTTCGTTGGAAACCGCTTCCGCTACTAACAAGATCTCTTTGTTCATTATTCAGCCTCGCTTGTCTGGTCCCTAAAATTGTGGAACGACCTGTGCCTTATCAATATTTTTTATCGGAATGATGTACTCATCTCTGTCTACCTGGAGCACAATTGCTCCCCCTTCTAAACCAGACAAAGATCCTTTAAACTTTCGTCGACCGTCAACTGGCATCCGGGTTTTTACATTAAGTATTGCCCCAATGTGAGCTTCATATTGGGATTCTTTAAATAAGATACGGTCCATGCCGGGAGAGGATACTTCTAAATTGTATTCACCCGTGATAGGGTCTTCCACATCCAAGACGGCCCCAACCTGTCGGCTGACTAACGCACAATCATCAACATTTACGCCATTTTCTGAGTCAATATAAACGCGCAACGTAGAGTGTTTGCCTGCTCTAATGAGTTCAACACCCCAAAGATCAAACCCTGTGGCTGCAACGGCATCTTCTATTATGCTTTCTAGCTGTAAATCTCGTTTAGACAAACTGACCTCTGCCTTTTCTGTAATACAAAATAAAAAGCCCCGATTGATGACCGGGGCTTTTTCTAACTATATAAACCGGTTGGTTGCGGGGGCTGGATTTGAACCAACGACCTTCGGGTTATGAGCCCGACGAGCTACCAGACTGCTCCACCCCGCGTTAATGGCAAGCATTATAGTGATCTGAAACGATAAATTCAAACCTTCTAACACTTGTTTAAAGTTGGTGCCGTGGGCGGGACTTGAACCCGCACGAGCTTAGCTCACCACCCCCTCAAGATGGCGTGTCTACCAATTCCACCACCACGGCTAAAGAATGATTATTCTGGAATATCCTGAGCTGGTTGTTCCGAGCTAGGAATTTCTTCATTAATAACGGCTTTCTGTTCGCTGGTATTAGTCTCTAATTCAGTCCACTCATCTTCAGCACTATTTTGACGGGCCGACATACTACCTAAAAACAAACATAAAACAAAAAATATAGTCGCTAATATAGACGTGGTTTTTGTTAAAAAATTACCGGCACCTGACGAGCCAAATACAGTACCAGAAGAGCCTGAGCCAAATGAAGCACCCATATCTGCGCCTTTGCCTTGCTGAATTAGAATAAATCCAATCAACGCGACAGAAACAATAATATATGCAACCAATAAAACTTCAAACATTTAATCCACCTATGCCATTTGACATATTTTAATAAACTTTTCGGGTTCTAATCCCGCACCACCAATCAAACCACCGTCAATATTTGATTGAGAAAATAAATCTGCTGCATTATTCGGAGTAATACTACCGCCATAAATAATGCGTATACTTGCTGCAACCTCTGGGCAAATACTACTTACCAGATTGCGAATAAATAATAAAATTTCTTCAGCTTGTTCGGGTCTGGCGGCTTTACCAGTTCCAACAGCCCATACTGGTTCGTATGCAATCACACTATTTTTAAGCGCTGCTTCACCACCACGATGGAAAACAGCTTCTATTTGAGAAGTTAAACGAGAAAACGTTTTGCCGTTTTTATACTCTTTAACTGACTCTCCAACACATAAAACAGGTGTTAATCCTGCCTGATGTACTTTCACAAACTTTTCTGCGGTTTTTTTTGAGCGCTCAGCAAAAATAGAACGACGTTCCGAGTGACCGCAAATCACCCATTGTGCTCCGGCTTCTTTGACCTGAGCAACCGAAATTTCACCGGTTAGCGCACCCTTTTCCATTTCATTTACGTTTTGAGCGGCGACGGCTACATCAAGCTTAAGGTCTTTGACCTGTTCAGCAAGGTAACTTAATAAAGTCGCTGGAGGGGCTAACATAACCTGAACGTTTTTATCAACGCCCGTGATTCGGATGCTTTCTAATACTTTGTCTACCAGTGCCCGGTTACCGTTCATTTTCCAATTTGCTGCAACAATAGGCTTACGTTTCATCTAGTACTCCATCAGAAAGCGGGCAGGATTGTAACTACCCTGCTTTCAGGATACAAGCAAAAATTCAATTATTTTACAGATTCTTTAACCGTTTCAGCAATTTGCTCAGCTAATTTATTCACTTGGGATTCCGCTTGGCCTTCAACCATGACCCGGATCACAGGTTCAGTTCCTGACTTACGCATTAGTACACGGCCGGTATCCTGCATTTCAGCTTCGGCAGCTGCAACGGCGGCTTTGACCTTAACATCGGCTAATGGATCTTGTCCCGGTTGATAGCGCACATTGATTAGTTTTTGAGGATATTTATCCATCCCCAACGACAGTTCATAGAGTGACATTTCAGAGCTTTGCATCGCCTTTAAAACTTGTAAACCCGAAATAATTCCATCACCGGTTGAGGTCATATTTAAGTTTAAAATATGACCTGAACTTTCACCGCCGATAAACCAACCATTTTGTTGCAGCAATTCAAGCACATATCTATCACCCACTTTAGATCGCGCAAATGGGATACCTAAACGTTTAACACCAATCTCCATGCCTAGATTACTCATCACAGTCCCTACAACGCCGCCATGCATCTGACCGCTGCGTAGCGCGTCTCGAGCAATAATGAAAACTAATTGATCGCCATCTACGACATTACCTTTATGGTCAACCATCATTAATCGGTCACCATCACCATCAAGCGCAAACCCCACATCGGCGCCCACTTCTTGCACTTTTTCTTGCAATGCACCTAAAGCCGTAGCCCCACAGTTTAAATTAATATTTACACCATCGGGTTTGCTACCAATCTCTACCACGTCTGCCCCAAGTTCACGTAATACATTAGGGGCAATGTGATAAGTCGCACCATTGGCACAATCAACAACAATTTTCATGCCCTTTAATGACATATCTGACGGGTAACGGCTTTTACAAAATTCAATATAACGACCCGCGGCATCTTCAATTCGTTTTGCTTTGCCCAACTCATTGCTCGGCACTGTTGTCATAGGTTTATCCAGCTGAGCTTCAATCGCCAACTCTAAATCATCATCTAGCTTAGTGCCGTCTTTAGAAAAAAACTTAATGCCATTATCTTGATAGGGGTTATGTGATGCACTGATCACTATGCCGGCGTCTGCCCTAAAGGTGCGGCTTAAATAGGCGATAGCGGGTGTCGGCATAGGTCCTAATAAACCAATATCGACCCCAGCAGCCGATAAACCCGACTCTAAAGCTGATTCGAGCATATAACCAGAAATACGAGTATCTTTACCAATTAACACTTTATGTGTACCTTGCTGTGATAACACTCGGCCAACGGCCCAACCTAACTTTAAGACAAATTCAGGATTGATAACCCCATTGCCTACTTCTCCTCGAATACCATCCGTACCAAAATATTGCTTTTTCATCAATTTTTCTCCTTGAGCGTTGCAACCGTAACGGCAATAGCATCTGCACTCGCTGCAACATCATGCACTCTGATAATTTGTGCGCCTTGAAGCATGGCTATCGTGGCGGCACATATACTTGAATAAACTCTTTGAGCTGGCTCTGCCGGTGCCACTGCATTGAGCATAGATTTTCGTGAAATACCTGCTAATAAAGGCAACTCAAATTCTTTAAAACTGGCAAATTCTGCCAGCATTTTAAAATTATCTGTTTGGCTTTTACCGAAACCAAACCCCGGGTCTAAGAGTAAGCGTTCTCTGGCAATACCCGCTTGCTGACAGGCTATTATTCTCTGCTTAAAAAAATTCTTCACCTCAACCAATACACCTTGTTCATACTGGGTATTTTTTTGCATGGTTTGCGGCGTTCCACGCATATGCATTAAACAAAGATCAACATTGGTGTTTGCGACCGCAGCTAATGCGTCCGGTTCAGTTAATGCTTTCACGTCATTAATCAGATCAGCCCCTTCTGCGATCACAGCGCGCATGACTTCAGCTTTATAGGTGTCGATTGAAACAGGCACAGAAAAGTTTTGTTTAACTGCTTTTAAAATAGGCAAAACTCTGGCTAACTCTTCTTTAACAGGCACAAATGTGGCACCAGGCCGAGTAGACTCACCACCAATATCTAAAATATCGGCCCCGTCAGTTATCATTTGTTCAGCTTGTTTTAAAGCACTGTGGATATGGTTGTAACGGCCGCCATCACTGAAGCTGTCTGGGGTTACGTTTAAAATGCCCATCAATAACGGGCGTTTTTTTTGATTCAGTAGGTTTGTTATTTTCATTATTATAAAAAAGCCCCGCTAAACGGGGCTTAGTGATTTAATGTTTTGTTTCTGGATCTTGTTTACTGGTATCAACACCGCTGCTTTCTGTTGACTCAGATGTTTGATCATCGGACGTTTTGGATAAATTATGCGGGGTACCAGAACCCGTTGACGGTTTATCATCTTTTTTATCCCAATCCGCTGGCGGACGAACCGGTTGTCGCGCCATTAAATCATCAATTTGTTTAGCATCAATGGTTTCGTATTTCATCAGCGCGTCTTTCATCGAATGTAAAATGTCAATGTTATCCATTAACATTTTTTCGGCCAGCTGATAGTTGCGATCCAATAACCCTTTAACTTCGGCATCAATGGCTTTCGCCGTTTCATCTGACATGCTTTTAGACTTGGCAGAACTACGGCCCATGAAAACTTCACCTTCTTCATCGGCATACAAAATAGGACCCAGGGTTTCTGATAAACCCCATTGAGTTACCATTTTGCGCGCAATTTCAGTCGCACGTTCGATATCGTTTGAAGCGCCTGTAGTTACTTTGTCCATGCCATAAATAATTTTTTCAGCTAAACGACCACCATATAAACTGGCTATCATACTTTCTAAATGCTGCTTACTATGACTGACTCTATCCTGTTCAGGTAGATACATGGTCACACCTAACGCTCGGCCACGTGGGATGATACTCACTTTATAAACAGGATCATGTTCTGGTACTAAACGACCAACAATCGCGTGTCCCGCTTCGTGGTAAGCCGTCATTTCTTTTTCTGGCTCACTCATCACCATAGATTTGCGTTCGGCCCCCATCATGATTTTGTCTTTCGCTTTGTCAAACTCTTCCATCGAAACTAATCGGCGGTTTTGACGCGCAGCAAACAGGGCGGCTTCGTTCACTAAGTTAGCCAAATCGGCACCCGAAAAACCGGGGGTTCCACGAGCAATGATAGAGGCATCAACGTCGTCACCAATTGGCACTTTACGCATATGCACTTTTAAAATTTGCTCTCGACCACGAACATCTGGTAAACCAACAACTACTTGACGGTCAAAACGACCAGGGCGTAATAACGCCGGATCTAATACATCAGGTCGGTTCGTTGCAGCTATAACAATAATACCTTCATTGCCTTCAAAGCCGTCCATTTCGACTAACATTTGGTTCAGTGTTTGCTCTCGTTCATCATGGCCACCACCTAATCCGGCACCCCGCTGACGACCAACAGCATCGATTTCATCGATAAAAATAATGCAAGGCGCTGACTTTTTAGCTTGCTCAAACATATCACGAACGCGTGATGCACCCACACCAACAAACATTTCAACAAAGTCGGAACCTGAGATAGTAAAAAATGGGACTTTGGCTTCACCTGCAATTGCTTTGGCTAACAAAGTTTTACCTGTACCTGGTGGTCCAACCATAAGAACACCTTTTGGTATTTTACCACCCAGTTTTTGAAACTTGCTCGGATCTTTTAGATAGTCAACGAGTTCTACCACATCCTCTTTTGCTTCATCGCAACCTGCAACATCGGCAAAAGTGGTTTTAATTTGGTCTTCACTCATTAAACGGGCTTTGCTTTTACCAAACGACATGGCACCTTTTCCACCACCGCCTTGCATTTGGCGCATGAAAAAGATCCACACTGCGATCAGTAAGATCATTGGGAACCAAGAGATAAATATAGTCCCAAGCAGGCTAGGCTCTTCAGGCTCTATCCCTTCGACTTTAACATTTTTATTTAATAATTCGTCTAAAATTTTATCATCCCGCATTGGAAATACGGTTTCAAAGGATTCACCCGACTTTTTGGTTCCTTTAATGACACCAGATTGTGGATCAATTTTAACCGATTTGACCATTCCTTGATCAACTTCTTTCACAAAAGTACTGTACTCCAGTTTGCTTTGTGCACCACCACCGGGTGAAAAACTTTGGAATACTGTCATCAGAACAACAGCTATGACGACCCATAAAATCAGATTTTTAGCCATATCACTCAAGACACTAACCTCTTTGTCGACTTAATATTTGTACCCAGACGCAACAAAATACACTTCGCGCGAACGTCCTCTTGACGAGTCTGGTTTTCGAATTTTAACTTGGCTGAAGGCACTTCGGGTAGCTTTTAAAAACTCATCAAATCCAGCCCCTTGAAATACTTTGACCACAAATTTACCATTTTTCTTCAAAACTTGATGACACATATCTAATGCCAATTCAACCAAGTACATTGAACGCGCCTGATCAACGGTTTCATTACCACTCATATTGGGCGCCATATCAGACATTACAATATCTACGCATTTACCTCCAATACGATCAAGTAATGCATTCAGAACAGCCTCTTCGCGAAAATCGCCTTGTAAAAAGTCGACCCCTGCAATTGAATCCATTTCTAGAATATCGCAAGCGATCACGTCACCTTTTTGGCCAACTTTTTCCACTGCGTATTGAGACCAGCCGCCTGGCGCTGCGCCCAAATCAACCACTGTCATCGCTGGACGCAATAATTTATCTTTATTATCAATTTCTTCAATTTTAAAAACCGCTCGCGAGCGTAGCCCAAGTTTTTGCGCTTTTTGCACGTAAGGATCGTCAAAATGTTCTTTAAGCCAGCGTTTACTACTAGCTGATTTTTTTTTCTGTACCATTATAAACGGGTTTAATTAGTAATACGCCTTAGATGGCGGTAAAATGTCGCAAAATCAAGCCATAGAAGTTAAAAACTGAATTTATGAGTATCTCAACTAAACAAAAACAATTTTTAAAAGCCAAAGCACATCCATTAAAGCCAGTTGTTCAACTGGGCGCTAATGGGTTAACTGAAGGCGTACTTGCTGAAATTGATTCGGCCCTGACCCACCACGAACTTATCAAAGTTAAAATTCCAACTGATGAACGTGATTTGAAAAAAGCAATCATAGACGCAATTGTGCGTCAAACTCAAGCCTTTCAGGTCCAAACTATCGGTCATACGTTAATTATTTTTAGGCCAAGTGAAGAAAATAAAATTCAATTACCTAAAAAATAAAAAAAGCCGACAAAATGTCGGCTTTTGTTTTTACTTATATTCAACGTCACATATTTCGTAATCTACTTCGCCGCCTGGGGTTCGTAGAACGAATGCATCGTCGACTTCTTTACCTATCATAGCTCTGGCGATTGGCGAATTCACAGATATTAAGTTTTGCTTGATATCTGCTTCATCATCACCAACGATACGATAAGTCACTTGTTCTTCAGTATCCAAATTTTCAATAGTCACTGTTGCGCCAAAAATAACTCGTCCGTTATTTGGCATTTTAGTAACATCAATAATTTGTGCATTTGACAGTTTGCCTTCAATTTCTTGAATGCGACCTTCACAAAAGCCCTGCTGTTCACGCGCGGCATGGTACTCAGCGTTTTCCTTTAAATCACCGTGCTCACGTGCATCAGCAATGGCCGCAATAATTTGCGGCCGTTTGACAGATTTTAAATGCTCAAGTTCTTTTCTTAAGGCTTCTGCACCTTTCACTGTCATTGGTATTTGATTCATACTTGCACCCTTTTATGCAAAGACTGCACTGAATTAACCGTATTTCTGTCATCTGCTGCATGAGACATACAAGTAGCAAACGCGGCGTTCAGTGTGGTCGTATAGTTTACTTTATAACGTAATGCTCCACGACGAATTGGCACTGAGTCAGCAATAGCCTGACGCCCTTCGGTAGTATTTATAATATAGTCGTACTCACCGTTTTTAATACGATCAACGATGTGCGGCCGGCCTTCAGAGACTTTATTGACGATACGTGCGTCAATACCAGCTCCCGCTAATAACACGGCTGTGCCTTTGGTTGCATCAATTTTATAACCGATCTTAACCAACTGCTGGGCAAGCTCAACCACTCGCTTTTTATCACTTTCGCGAACAGATAATAATACTCGACCCGCTTTAGGCACTGAATCACCAGCGCCTAAACGTGCTTTAGCAAAGGCATCTGCAAAGTTATCACCAATTCCCATCACTTCACCGGTTGAGCGCATTTCAGGGCCTAAGATAGGATCCACACCTGGGAATTTATTAAACGGAATAACAACTTCTTTAACCGAATAATAAGGTGGGATCACTTCTTTTGTGAAGTTTTGTGCCTGTAAGCTCTGACCAACCATAACGCGCGCAGCCACTTTAGCTAAAGGGATGCCGGTTGCTTTAGAAACAAATGGAACTGTCCTAGCAGCCCTAGGGTTGACTTCAATCAGATAAATTTCGTTATCTTTGACAGCAAACTGGGCATTCATCAAACCAACCACACCTAATTCAAAAGCCAATTTGCTCACCTGATCCCGCAAACCATCTTGGATTTCGGGACTTAAAGTGTATGGCGGCAATGAACAGGCTGAATCACCCGAGTGAACACCAGCTTGCTCAATATGTTCCATAATGCCGCCAATTACAACTTGCTCACCGTCACAGATAGCATCAATATCAACTTCTACCGCGTCATCTAAGAAGTGGTCTAATAAAACAGGAGAATCGTTAGAAACTTTCACGGCTTCATTTAAATAACGTTTTAAGTCATTTAAATCATAAACAATTTCCATTGCACGGCCACCCAAAACATAAGAAGGGCGCACAACCAAAGGAAAGCCAATATCACTCGCTTTTTCAAGCGCTTCTTGCATGGTTTTCACTGTCGCATTAGCGGGCTGTTTTAACCCCAAACGTTCAATAGCTTGTTGGAAACGCTCACGATCTTCTGCACGGTCAATCGCATCTGGCGATGTCCCGATAACAGGCACCCCGTTTGCTTCTAATTCTCGAGCCAATTTTAAAGGTGTCTGCCCGCCGTACTGAACGATGACCCCTTTTGGTTTTTCGATACGAACAATTTCTAAAACGTCTTCTAAGGTGACAGGCTCAAAGTATAAACGGTCTGAGGTGTCATAATCAGTTGAAACCGTTTCTGGGTTACAGTTAACCATGATGGTTTCATAACCGTCTTCGCGCAGTGCCATGGCTGCATGCACACAGCAATAATCAAATTCGATGCCTTGACCAATACGGTTCGGACCACCACCTAAAACGATAATTTTATCTTTGTCAGTGGTTTGGGCTTCGCACTCTTCATCATAGCTTGAATACATATATGCCGTTGACGTCGAAAATTCTGCGGCACAGGTATCCACTCTCTTATACACAGGGAAGATTTCAAACTGTTGGCGTTTTTTACGCACTTCTGCTTCAGCCACACCAATTAAATCGGCAATCCGACTGTCGGCAAAACCTTTGCGTTTAAGGCTATATAAAAATTCTTTAGTTAACCCAGACATGCCTTTTTCAGCAACATCTTTTTCGGCTAACACTAAATCTTCAATCTGTACTAGGAACCAAGGATCAACTTTCGTAATGGCAAATACTTCATCGACAGTCCAACCGGCTCTAAAAGCGTCTGCGATATACCAAATACGCTCTGCGCCTGGCTCTTTTAATTCGTGACGCAAGTGTGCTTCTGCATCAGAATCCGACCAATCAACGATTGGGTCTAAGCCATTTACGCCAGTTTCTAAGCCACGTAATGCTTTTTGTAATGATTCTTGCTGGTTACGACCTATCGCCATGACTTCGCCAACAGACTTCATTTGAGTCGTTAAACGATTATTGGCACCAGCAAACTTTTCAAAGTTAAATCTTGGAACCTTAGTCACAACATAATCTATTGACGGTTCGAATGATGCCGGCGTTTTGCCTCCGGTTATGTCATTATCTAACTCATCTAAGGTATAACCGACCGCAAGTTTAGCTGCGATTTTAGCAATTGGAAAACCCGTCGCTTTTGACGCTAATGCCGATGAACGAGAAACCCTAGGATTCATCTCGATAATCACCATACGTCCATCCGCTGGGTTGATACCAAACTGAACGTTTGAACCACCAGTTTCAACACCTATCTCACGCAGTACTGCCATCGAGGCATTTCGCATGATTTGATATTCTTTGTCTGTCAGTGTTTGAGCAGGGGCAACGGTAATAGAGTCACCGGTATGAACCCCCATAGGGTCAAAGTTTTCGATTGCACAAACAATGATACAGTTGTCGTTTTTATCACGAACAACTTCCATTTCATATTCTTTCCAACCGATCAATGACTCATCAATCAACAGCTCATTGGTTGGAGATAAATCTAACCCGCGGGTACAGATTTCTTCAAACTCTTCGATATTGTAAGCAATACCACCACCTGAGCCACCCATGGTGAATGAAGGACGGATAATGCATGGAAACCCAATTCTAGTTAGAACGTCAAGTGCTTCATCCATACTGTGAGCAATTTCAGCGCGGGGCGTTTCTAACCCAATCGCTTTCATTGCTTTGTCAAATCTGTCTCTATCTTCAGCTTTATCGATGGCGTCTGCTGTTGCCCCAATAAGCTCACAACCAAATTTGTCTAACACACCATGTTTATCTAAATCCAGTGCACAGTTCAATGCGGTTTGCCCACCCATAGTTGGCAAAACAGCGTCTGGGCGCTCTTCTTCGATAATTTTGGCAACAACTTCCCAATGAATTGGCTCGATATAAGTTGCATCCGCCATTTCAGGATCTGTCATTATGGTTGCTGGGTTAGAGTTTACCAAGATCACACGGTAGCCTTCCTCACGCAGAGCTTTACAGGCTTGTGTACCAGAATAGTCAAACTCACAGGCTTGGCCGATAACGATCGGGCCAGCACCTAAAATTAATATACTTTTTAAATCTGTACGTTTTGGCATCGGATAATTCTCTGTCTGGCTAAATTTAGTTTGACTTGGCAGCTTGCATTAGCTCGATAAAATGATCGAACAAGTCTGCCGCTTCATGAGGGCCCGGGCTCGCTTCAGGGTGTCCCTGGAAACTAAAGGCCGGTTTATCCGTTCGGTGAATACCTTGCAATGAGCCATCAAACAACGACTTATGAGTCGCTTTTAGGTTGTCCGGCAAGGTTTTTTCGTCCACCGCAAAACCATGGTTTTGACTGGTGATCATCACCACACCCGACTCTAAATCTTGCACTGGGTGGTTGGCACCATGGTGACCAAACTTCATTTTTTCTGTTTTTGCACCACTGGCTAATGCCAATAACTGATGGCCTAAACAAATGCCGAATACTGGAATATCCGTCGTTAAAATTTCTTTGATGGCAGTAATTGCATAATCACATGGTTCAGGATCACCCGGACCATTAGATAAAAAGATCCCATCAGGCTGCATCGCTAACACTTCGCTCGCAGGCGTTTGAGCCGGCACTACGGTTAGTTGACAGCCACGATCAGCTAACATACGTAAAATATTACGTTTAACACCAAAATCATAAGCAACCACTTTAAATGTGTCAGCATTCGCATTCTTATGCCCTTTACCTAACTGCCAAGTGCCTTCCGTCCATTGGTAAGTTTCTTTTGCTGAAGCTTCTTTGGCTAAGTCTAATCCTTTTAAACCAGGAAAGTCTTTTGCTGCTTGCAATGCTTTTTCTGCATCATCGCCAACTAAAATAGTGCCGTTTTGGGCACCTTTTTCGCGTAAGATACGCGTTAATCGACGAGTATCAATATCAGCAATTGCACAAACATTACGAGACTTAAGGTAATCAGACAAACTAGCCTGATTGCGGAAGTTAGAGGCTAATAGTGGATAATCACGAATAATTAGGCCTTTTGCCCAAATTTCACTCGACTCTTCGTCTTCGCTATTCGTTCCAGTATTACCAATATGTGGATAAGTTAATGTGACAATCTGTCCGGCATATGAGGGATCAGTTAGAATTTCCTGATAACCCGTCATCGAAGTATTAAAAACAACTTCCCCTACAGACATACCTTCAGCACCAATAGAAGTGCCTTTAAACACAGTACCATCTTCAAGTACTAACAAGGCAGTTTCAGCCAAAACGACCTCCTGAACATTAAAAAACGGGAGCTATTAATAACAGCCACCCGTTCTCAGAAATCTTGAAATGCGATCTTAAATCGCTGCGCGTAAATCTTGCCTATTTTATACGATTTATTCTCAAATGACCAGACGATTTTAAAAAACATTGAAAAATACGCCGTTAACGCCAAAAAACAAACAAAACAGGTAAAAATCAATGTTTTGTTTAATCAGCCAAGGCTAAAACATCTTGCATGTTATACAAACCAACTGGTTTATTAACAAGCCAATCTGCCGCTCTTACTGCGCCTTTCGCAAAGGTTAAGCGGCTTGACGCTTTGTGCGTTATTTCGATGCGTTCTCCAATGTCAGCAAACATCACTGTATGCTCTCCCACTATGTCACCGGCCCGCACTGTTGCAAAGCCAATTTCATCTTTACTACGCTCTCCGGTGATCCCTTCACGAGCATAAACAGCATGTTTATCCAGGTCTCGCCCTAATGTATCCGCTATTACTTGACCAAGCGCCAATGCAGTGCCTGATGGGGCATCTTTTTTAAACCTATGGTGTGCCTCCCAAATTTCAATGTCAGAATGCTCACCCATCACTTTTGCGGCGGTTTGCAATAGTTTAAATAATAAATTCACCCCGACACTCATATTGGCAGCAAAAACAACCGGAATTTTAGTTGCCGCTTGATCGATTAAAGCGAGTTGCGCTTTATCAAAACCCGTGGTACCTATTACAATTGCTTTATTGTTCTCAACACACCAGTTTAAATTTTCGATACTGGCGGCCGGTAATGTAAAATCAATATATACGTCTGCTTCAGCTGCTGCGTTGGTTTGCTCAGTGGCGGTGAGCCCTAACTGACCTATACCGGCAATTTCACCGCAGTCGATCCCAGCAAAAGGACTACCTTGGCGAACCAAAGCTTGGCCAAGCTCTGTTTGCTCATTTTGCTGTGTTGCTTCAATTAGCACTCGGCCCATACGGCCATTCGCGCCAAAAATACCTACTTTAATCATAAAATTTTACCTGCTAACTGTTTTTCGCGGCATTGTAGTCTGAGCAGCGATTGCATTCAAACTTCTGGCATAATAATTTCGCCTAAACTGGCAAATTCACCGGCCCCCAATCGAGCTAATGGGTTCAACGCTAGGCTATTCACTTTATTTCTTTGTTTATCGTCTTTATACATCAGCTTGTCATTTATATAAGCCTGTATTATTTGCATATACACAAGTGTTTGTGGCTGCTCTCCAATCGTATCCAATTTATAAAGCTCACAGGCAAATGCCACTGGGCACGCGGCTACCCGAGGCAAGCTAAAACCGTCAAAGTCAGTGAGCTCAAGTTTGCATAAATCAACTTCAGATTGATCTGGCGGGATCGGCTGAGCTGAGTCTTGCACTTGCTGGACCAGGTCTGCAGAGGCAATATGAATTACAGCTTTTTGAGTTCGCTCAACATTTGCCACTGAATCTTTTTTTTCACCACTCTTTCGCTTGCCAGCGGAATACATTAATAACGGCGGTGCAGAGCAGATGGCATTAAAAAAAGAATAGGGTGCTAAATTGTACCCCCCGGTTTCATGTTCACTTAATACCCAAGCTATCGGCCGCGGTACTATCATTTGAGTCATCGCAAAATAAGCTTGCGGTGACGATAATTTAGAAAAATCTAACTGCATAATAATTCCTTTCCGGTAAAGTACCTGATTATTTAAAAACTAATGTATAATGGACGGCTTTATAAACTCAAGTCAGAGGTCGTATGCGGGCAGATAATTTTTCAAATAAATTTGGCGGTACAGCCAGACTTTACGGCGAACCTGGTCTAAAAACATTAGCCGAGTCGCATGTCGCTGTGGTTGGTTTAGGCGGGGTCGGCAGTTGGGCAGCCGAAGCACTGGCCCGCAGTGCTATTGGAAAAATTAGCTTATTTGATTTAGACGATATTTGTGTCTCTAATACAAACCGTCAAATTCACGCAGTTAGCGGCAGTTATGGGCAAAGTAAATGTGCTGCGATGGCGACTCGAATTCAGTTAATTAATGCCGACTGCCAAATTTTTGCAATTGAAGATTTTGTGACTGCAGAAACAGTTCGCGAATACATCACGACCGAATTTGATTATGTGATAGATGCGACTGACAGTGTCGCCTGTAAAGCAGCTATGATAGCGCACTGTAAACGAAATAAAATTAAAATGGTGACCGTTGGTGGTGCCGGTGGCCAGCTTGATCCCAGTCAAATTCAGATCGGTGATTTGGCTAAAACAATCCAGGATCCCCTCTTGGCTAAGGTTCGTAATACACTCAGACGTGAGTATGGATTTTCTCGTAATCCCAAACGCAAATTTTCAATAGATGCTGTCTACTCGTTAGAGCAACTAAAGTACCCTACCAACGATGGTGGCACATGTTTAGCTAAACCAGAAATGCAAGGCGGCAGTGGTTTGGATTGTGCAACTGGGTTTGGCGCTGGTGTGGTGGTCACAGGGACTTTTGGTTTTTTTGCAGCTTCGTTAGCAATAAAACGTCTAACGCAACATATATGAAACACAATTTAAAATTTAATTTGCACTATTACAACATTTAAGGCTAAATTACACCTAACATAATAAAATCATGTGAGGTGTAAATGGCTGCAAACAATCACTCCCTTTCAGCCGCTTATTGGCGAGCTAACCTAAAAATTCTGGCAATTTGTTTATTCTTTTGGTTTGCGGTGTCTTTTGGTTGCGGCATTTTATTGTTCGACTTTTTAAATCAATGGCAAATCGGTGGTTATAAGCTGGGCTTTTGGTTTGCCCAACAAGGTTCTATTTATTGTTTTGTGGCATTGATTTTTATCTACGCATATTGCATGAATAAGTTAGACGACAAATACAGTCTAAAAAACAAGCGCGAGGCACAATAAAATGGAATTACAAACCCTCATTTATTTGGTCGTAGGGGCTACATTTTTAGTCTATATTGCAATTGCAATACTTACCCGCGCAACCAGCACGGGTGAATTTTATGTTGCTGGTAAAGGCATCCACCCATTTGCAAATGGTATGGCAACGGCGGCCGATTGGATGTCTGCAGCATCGTTCATTTCGATGGCAGGTTTAATCGCTTTTATTGGTTATGACGCCTCAGCTTATTTAATGGGTTGGACTGGTGGTTACGTACTGCTCGCTCTGCTACTTGCCCCTTATTTGCGTAAATTTGGTAAGTTCACTGTGCCTGAATTTATCGGCGATCGTTTTTATTCACGTACCGCTCGTATTGTCGCTGTTATCTGTTTAATTATTGCGTCAGTAACCTATGTGATCGGCCAAATGAAAGGCGTTGGAGTCGCTTTTAGTCGTTTTTTAGAAGTGGATTTTGAAATGGGCGTGTTAATTGGCATGTGTATCGTTTTTGTTTATGCCGTGTTAGGTGGCATGAAAGGCATCACTTACACTCAGATTGCCCAATATGTAATTTTAATTTTTGCTTATACGGTGCCTGCGGTATTTATTTCAATGCAATTGACTGGTGTTGCCTTACCTCAGTTAGGTTTAGGGGCCGAACTGCAAACTACGTCAGGTGAAACAGTTTATTTATTAGATAAACTGGATGCAACATTAGCAGATCTTGGATTTGCGCAATTTACTGAACATAAAGGTTCAACGATAAATTTATTTTTGCTGACCCTATCGTTAATGATAGGTACGGCTGGTTTACCGCACGTCATTATCCGCTTTTTTACCGTGCCTAACGTTAAAGCAGCAAGGAGCAGCGCCGGTTGGGCATTGGTATTCATTGCTATTTTATATACGACAGCCCCAGCAGTCGGTGGTATGTCTATGTTTAATCTTTTGAAAACAATGCAGCCAGTGCAAACTGAGCAAAATACCTCAATAAGTTCGACCAGTACCTCTCAGTTGCCACCAGCCGCCTTAGATTATGAACAGCGGCCAGACTGGTTTAAAACCTGGGAAGCAACTGGGTTATTGGCGGTTGACGACAAAAACAATGATGGCCAAATTCAGTACTACAACGAAAACAATCCAGAGATGCAGGCTAAAGCGCAAATTTATGGTTGGGCGGGCAACGAGTTAGTCAAAGTTGACCGTGATATTATGGTTTTAGCAAACCCTGAAATTGCTAAACTACCCAATTGGGTAATTGCGTTGGTTGCTGCGGGGGGCATAGCTGCGGCTTTATCGACAGCTGCGGGTTTATTACTAGCCATTTCTTCGGCCATTTCACATGATTTACTGAAAGGCACTTTTATGCCAAATATAACTGAAAAAGCTGAACTAAATGCCGGGCGTTTAGCCATGATAGGGGCGATTGTGGTGGCTGGCTATTTGGGGATGAACCCGCCTGGTTTTGCCGCTCAAGTGGTGGCTCTCGCTTTTGGTCTTGCTGCGAGCTCTATCTTTCCAGCATTGATGATGGGGATCTTCAGCCGCCGTGTGAATAAACAAGGGGCCATTGTCGGCATGTTAGCCGGTTTATTGAGCACGCTCATCTATATCTTCTGCTTCAAAGGCTTTTTCTTTATCCCTGGCACTGAGATATTTGCTGATAATGCAGACGAATGGCTGTTGGGTATTTCTCCGGAAGCTTTTGGCGCGGTTGGAGCCTTTATTAACTTTACCTTGGCATTTGTGATCTCTTATTTAGGTCGTGCACCTGAAGCAGATATCCAACAAATGATAGAGGGTATTCGGACGCCAGATTAGGTGAGTCACATAAACATAAAATGCATACAATTATGATTTTTTGTATGCATTTCTTAACAGATTCATTTTTATTGATTAAGCTTGGAGGAGTTTAATTAGTAAATTTTGAGTTTTGAATGGATTTATACTGGATATTAATCGTTTTTGCGTTTGGCTTTTTGCTAAAACAAGCTGGGCTGCCTCCAATGATCGGCTACTTGATTGCCGGTTTTGCCATGCACGCTTATGGCCTAGAACCACTGGACAATCTAGAAACCTTGGCCGATTTGGGCATCACCTTATTGCTCTTTACGATAGGGTTAAAAGTAAGGGTTAAAGACCTGACAGATACTAGCGTGATCGCTGGTTCTGCCCTACCTATGGTCGCTATTACCTTTTTAGTCACTGGAGGTTTTCTAGCGCTTGGTTACCTAACCGCTTTTTCCATCTTCGAATTATCTTGGCAAGCGTCGGCATTAGTCGGTTTTGCATTGAGTTTTAGCAGTACTGTCTGTGTGGCCAAAATTTTAGAAGAAACTGGTGAGCTAAAAACCCGTCATGGCAAGGTTTCTATTGGCGTATTAGTTTTGCAAGATTTTGCCGCTGTGATCTTTTTGGTGGCTGCACTTGGCACAGTCCCTAGCCCATATGCAATATTTTTAGTTTTATTATGGCCATTAAAGCGCTTATTCGGCAGCTTATTAACACAAGCTGGCCACGGTGAGTTATTAGCTCTAATTGGATTTTGTTTTGCTTTTGGCGGTTATGAGCTATTTTATGCCTTTGGTATTAAAGGTGATTTAGGGGCACTGGTCGCTGGCATGCTGCTTAGTTCACACGTGAAATCGAACGAGCTGTACAAAGCCTTAATGAACTTTAAAGATCTCTTTCTGATCGGGTTTTTCTTATCAATCGGCTTTACCGCATTACCCGATTGGGATAGCCTCATGTTGGCATCCGCGCTGATTTTATTGCTTCCAATTAAATTTTTAATTTTCTTCTGGGTATTAACTCGCTTTAAATTACGAGCCAGAACCAGTTTTTTGACTGGCATGGCGCTGATGAATTTTAGCGAATTTGGCCTTATTGTGACCAAAATCTGTGTTGATAAAAATTGGCTTTCAGCTGAGTGGCTGGTTTCAATTGCGATTGCAGTCACCATTTCATTCATCATTAGTAGTGTAGTATTTAAATATGCACATATTTATTACTCACGCTATAAATCGATGATCATCAAATTTGAGCGATCCCAGACCCTGAATTCGGCCGGGGCTAACTTGCCCAAAGATGCCGAGATTCTGATTGTCGGTATGGGCCGAGTTGGCAGCAGCAGTTACGATCTATTGGCATCCACCGTCGGAGATAAAGTATGGGGCTTAGACGCGGATTCTGACAGAGTCATTAAACAAAACGAATTGCAGCGAAATGTCGCTTTAGCCGATGCTGAAGATATTGAGTTTTGGGAGCAAATTGATTTAACCAAGGTTAAACTTATTTTACTGGCACTGCCTTCATTGCCAGATATGAAAAATGTTATTTCACAACTAAAAATTAGTCAGTATAACGGTCAGATCGCAGCGATTTGTCAATACTCAGATGAACAAGATATTTTACTTAAACATGGTGCACATTCAGTATTTAACTATCACAAAGAAGTGGGTGCCGGTTTTGCGAAAGAAAGTTTAAAACTTTTAACGGATGAAAAATCACAGGAGCATCCGTTAGTTTCTAGCTAAGTATTTTTCTAACTGCTTGCGCCATTCAACTGACAAAGCTGGATGCGCAGCAGCTTTTTTAATGACTGGCGTGGCGGCCGCTTTTTGCATCATAAAATAAGCCGAAAAAACGGCCTGAACCGTGACTGAATCTCGTGCCTGCTCGAGCAAAACTAATTTATCACCAACTTTCACTTCACCCGCTTTGAGCACACGAAAATAGATTCCGGTTTTTAACGACTGAGTAAACAGTTTAGGCATTTTTAAATAATCAAACTTGATGCCGAGTTTAAAACAAGGGACCCTAGGCTGGGTCACTTGAAGTTTAGCTTCACCTAAACCAAAAGTATCCCCTATCTGAACCCGCTCTTCAGCCAGTTCTGCTAGCGTAAGGTTTTCACCAAAGCCGCCATAGTTTAACGGCTGGTTTGGCAAAACTTGTCGCCAGTAATCATAGTGCTGGTATCCATAAGCATAAACCGCTTTATCGGGGCCACCATGATTTTTCAAATCGGCTTGTTCATCACCAACTAAACCTAAGGTGTCGATAAACACTTTATTTTCAGCTAGTGGTTGTTTAAAGATGCCCGTTTCTATTTCCCGATTTAAATGTTTAATCTTCCGTTTTTTACTCACATTAATAGATAAAACTTGCATTAGCGAGCCCTTAAATTTGTGGGTCAAAAGCTTCCATACGTGCCGCACGATGACGGGCAGCATCTTGTTCTGCTTTCACCACATCTTCATCATCAATAGCCAGTTGCGGCATTTCTTTATCACAAACACTACCGCCCATGCGATTCACTTCACGACAAATATCTAATACCTTGCTGTCCATATAGTGAAGGTGATCTAATATCTTACCTATATGGCTCGCAACAGGATCTGGATTATCTTCACTAACAGCATACGCATCAAAACCGTATTTTTTAGCAATCGCTTGGCGCTTTTTATCCGTTCCAGCGGACACTTCACTGGCACTGCTTTTACGTTTAACAATTTTACCCGGAATACCAACCACAGTTGCCTCTTCAGGAACGTCTTTAACAACAACAGAGTTGGAGCCAATTTTGGCATTTTTTGCAATCGTGATAGGTCCTAAAACTTTAGCACCTGCCCCGACAACAACACCATCTAATAAAGTTGGGTGACGCTTACCTGCTTGCCAACTGGTGCCGCCTAGGGTGACTCCGTGATATAAGGTAACATCATCTCCTATTTCTGCGGTTTCACCAATCACCACGCCCATGCCATGATCAATAAAAAAACGCCGACCAATTTTAGCACCAGGGTGTATTTCAATGCCGGTTAACCAGCGAGCCAAATTGGAAACAAACCGCGCTAACCATTTAAAGTTTTTGTTATATAAAGGATGACTCAGCCGATGCCACCAAATTGCATGCATGCCTGGATAATTCGTCAACACATCAATAAAATTTCGTGCCGCTGGGTCGCGATGAAATACCGACTGAATGTCTTCTTTTAAACGTTCAAACATTAAACTATGCCTGTTATTTTTTTAACTTATCTATAGTTGATAAGATGCCACGTAAAATGTTGAGCTCTTGGCTTTCTGGTCGTGCCCGATTGAACAGGCGTCGTAATTTTTGCATTACTTGCCCTGGGTGATTTTTTACAATAAATCCTGTTTGACTGAGGGTTTGCTCTAAGTGGTGATAAAAACGTTCCATCTCATCAGTGAGTGGATACGCTTCATCTTGCTCAGGGTAACTTTGCCCTGCCAAATAAGCCATTCGCACTTCATAACACAAGGTTTGCACCGCAGCTGCCAAGTTCAATGAGCTATACTCTGGATTCGCAGGAATAATCGCATGAAAATTAGCCTTTTGCAGCTCTTCGTTGGTCAGACCATTATTTTCACGGCCAAAAATTAGTGCAACCTCTCCTGTCGCTGCCTCTTTGACCAATTGCTGACCCGCTTCACGTGGCCCCAATACTGGCCACGACAGGGTTCGGCTACGCGCGCTGGCCGCTATCACCAAGCGGCAACCCTGGATGGCTTCATCGAGTGTTGAAACAATTTTTGCATTCCCTAATACATCAGTTGCACCCGCCGCTAATGCGCTAGCATGGCTATCAGGTGGGTTGACAGGATCAACCAAACAAAGCTGAGACAGTCCCATTGTTTTCATGGCCCTAGCCGTAGAGCCAATATTGCCTGTGTGCGAAGTATTTACTAAAATTACACGAACTTTATCTAACATCTAATCAATCCGATAACTCAAATTACCGGATATTCTAACATAAGGCTTTTCGTCTGGCTTTAGATAAAGTTAAACAAAGACAAACCGCTGACACGCCCAAAAGTGGTATTTGACACCTGATAAGCAGTCTCTTGTTTTTGCAACTCGGTTATGGCTTTTGCTAGATCGGCTTCAGAAACATTGGCTTTGGCTTCTTGGATATTAATTTTTAAATCTTCCTGCGATAGATTTACGCTATCCATTACATTAATACGACCACCGATTTGTGACCGCGCGGCACTCATGCTTTCTTGTGTCTTTTCAATTGAAAACATGGTCGACTGGATTTGTGTTGTTAATGCATCATCAGTATGACTGCTACTACGTAAACTTTTCACCAGATCGGTCAGCGAGTTTAAAATATTGCCACTCGCCCGCGGATCCAAAGTAAAATCAAAACTGTCGCCTTGGCTACCTTGTATGTCTAACGTTAAACCATTAAAAGCGACCCCTTCCCCCGGGGTAAAGGGGCCCGTCTGTAATACTGTGCCGTCATTTTGGCGTACTTCATATTGATCTGCTGCGGTTAACACGACAGAATAATTATTTGAACCTGCCGCAGCGGGGGGAATATGACGATACTCTGTCTGGTGAAATTGGTCAAAGGTATCCGCATCTGCGACTCGCACAGTGCCTGATGCTGTCGACGTTGCCAACATAGAAGCACTTTCACGACTGGCGACACGCTCAAATATTGCAGCACCACCACCGGCAATGCCAGCTTCAATTTTTAACGTTTCAGAAATTTGAATTTTATTCGTTGCTTGATTGCCTTGATATACATAATCACCCGCGCTATTGCGCACAAAGGGTTTAGTATCTGCTTTAGTGCCAGAAAAAATATAGTTACCCTGACTGTCTTGGCTATTCATTAAGTCGGCTAAACTGGCCGTTATCTGTTCCAATTCACCCGCAATGGCTTTTAGATCGGCATCGTTTAAACCGCCGTTTCCAGCTTGTAAGGCTAAGGAGTTCGCTTGGTTCAGCACGCCATACATGTTTTCTAGCGCCGTCTCTTGTCCAACTAAACCAGTTTTTAAAGAAATTGCGTTATCCTGATACTGTTCAATTTTGGCCAGATCTTCGTCAAAACGAATCACTTTGCTGGCACCCGTGGGATCATCCGAAGGTTTATGGATGTCGGTTTGACTATTTAAAGTTTCACTGGCTTTTAATAAACGCTTTTGGCTATCTAAAATGTTATCCAAACTGCGGTTGTAAATCATATTAGTCGTAATACGCATAAGATCACCCTACCGCCGCAAGTAATGAGTCAAACAAGGTTTGCGAAACACTTATAATTCTTGCAGATGCATTATAAGCTTGCTCATAACGGAGCAGATCAGCCGCTTCCTCGTCTAAGTTAACACCAGAGGCTTCTTCGACTCTAAGTTCTGATTGCTGTAATAAAGTGCTCGAGGATTCAAACGCCATATTGGCTTCACGCGCTTGATTGCCCACTTGACCCACCAGTTGAGCATAAGACTCGGAAAATGTCTGATTCGCTTCAGCTTGCCCACTTGAATCTGCTCTAACGGTATTTTGCTGTTGTAAATCAGCTAATAACAAGCCATTAAAGTTATCATGGCTAGCATCCTCGTTGAAAGTTAACGAAAATGAATCGCCTGGTTCCGGGGTGCCACTTATGCTGATTTCGTAACCAGGATAGCTCCCTCCCAGCGAAACAACAGGAAAACTGCCATTATCACGTAATTGCTTCATAATTTGCTCGCCATCGCTGGCTTCGCCTAAAATGTTGCCTTGGGTGTCTCTAACCTGATAGGTGTCATTTTCAGTATAAATAATCTCAGCAGGCGCACTTTGTTTTAAACCATTTTGATCAAAACCACTAATCGAAGGATCTGTCGTACTTACGTCAGTTAACTCAATGCGAGCCGAACCAAGATTTGAATTATTTTGATTCACTGCCACCGGTGCGGCCAATGCAAGATCTTCAGGCCGGGAGATTAAGGTTTCTACAGGATTTCCTTGCAACCGAGTTGGACGCACCATAAAGGTATCCCCTTCAACAAAGCTGCCATCCGCCTGAAAACTAAATTGAATACCGTCCACTGGATTTTGAAAATTTGCTGGGTTTTGACCAAAAGAAAAAGGGCCTGACACCCCGCCGACCGGGTCACTGCCGTCGTACGCTTGTACTGTATACTCGCTGGCGCTGGTAAATTCTATTTGATAGTCAAAATTGGTAATTTGACTACCTTGACCCGGAACCACTTGGGCTTGCACCAAATGATTGGCACTACTATTACCTTGATAACCAAGGGCATTAGTGACTGGCAAACTGAATAAATCCTGGCCTATCTCTCCTTCTGCCGTCAACCCTTTTTTATTTTGCTCATTCATTGCATCAGCAAAAGTTAACGCTAATTTGCCTAACGAGTTAATCGCTGGATTCAATGTATCACTGCGATATGAAATGAGTCCACCAATTTCTCCACTCAGACCATCAGTATCAAAGCTACGTACCACTTTAGGGTTATCCGCTTGTACTAAATTATACTCTAGTGCGGCTGGATCCGGGTTGCCTGTACGGGTTTCTAATTGATAATAAGTGCCATTAGTGACAAGCGATTGGCCATTGGCTGTACTAATTTGGTAATGGCCGGCATCGTCTTCTAAAACACTTATGTTCATCTTTTCGGCGAGTTTACGCACAAGTTCATTGCGTTCATCTAATAACTCGGGTGATGCCTGTCCATTGATGCTGGCTTTTTTATCAGCAACAATTTTATCGTTTAAATTAAAAATGCCAGATATCAATGAGTTGGTTTCTGATGTTTGCCCTTTGATCTCTTGATTCACATGTTTTTGCTGTTGTAATAAACGCTCTGTTAAGTTTTCTAAATTATTAAATAATGCGTTGGCATCTGAAATAAAAAGATCTCTAGGCACTAGGTTTTGCGGGTCATCATTGGCTTGGTTTAGATGTTCAAAAACATTATTTAAATCATCACCATAACTTAAAGATTCATCTGAAAACAGGTTCTCTAAATTGGAGGTATTGCTCGCTAAGGTTTCGCTTTTACTATTGACACTCGTATCACGGCGCAATTGATCGACGGCATAACTATTGTACATACGCACGACTTCAGAGCGGCCAACCCCCCACTCAACATAATTGCTAAATTCTGTACGCTGACGGGTATACCCGGGCGTATTTACATTTGCAATGTTATTACTAGTAGTGGCAAGCAGGCTTTGGTTTCCCAATAAAGCTGAACTACCAATTTTAAGCAAGTCTGTCATAATTTAATGGCCTAAAAATAACCGAAACGCAATAAAAACTAAGATACCTATACACTGTATCGGCCGCTTAATTTAGAACTTTAGCATATTCTTAGCTTGCTCAAATACAGGATCTTTTAGAATATTAATAATTTTGTTTGCATATTCAGGATCGGTTGCGTAACCCGCTTGTTGCAATGCTTTAAAGTACTCAGTTTCATTCCCTGATTGAGCAACCGCATTTTGATACCTTGGGCTGTTTTGAATAAATGCAAGATAATCTTGCATAGACTCCTGCGGGCTTTGATAGGCTCTAAAAGCCGCTTTTTCGGTTTTTGCTATTCCATTGCGATATTCTAAAGTGCCAACAACGGCTTTATCTCCTTGCCAACGGCCATCTGCTTTAATGCCAAAAAAGTTTAAGGCATTTTCACCGCTGGCCGTTTTAATCATTTTTTGTCCCCAACCTGTCTCTAAAGCCGCCTGTGCCACCATAGCCACTGCCGAAATTGGCGAGTTTTTGGTCACTTCACTGGCCACTGGCAATAATTGACGAACAAAATCTTGTTTGCCAGTGAAAGTAAATTCTGGCGATTTTTTAATCTGCTCAGACGCACTAGTGGCCGCGCTCTGGCTTGCATTTTGGGCCGCTTGGCTAAACGAATAACTGGTGCGATCTAAATTGTTTTGCTGAATTTGGATTCGCTGGCTGCGGTGCTGAGTAGGATCTAACTGCTCAACAATTAAATCGGCTAATCCAAGCGCGCCACTGGCTGACAAATCATTCGCCATTTGATCATCATGCATACCACGATAAAAACGAACATTTTGACTATTGAAGGGACTGTTATCATCCGCTAATACATCTTCGGCCTGACGCATACTTTTTAACATCATGCGCATAAAAATGCCTTCAAAATGATTAGCCACGTCACGCAAGGCTTTTTTATCATCTTGCTGCGCGGCTTGCCTTAGTTGGTCTAACCCCGAAGTATCATGATATAAACTGCTTTGCTCTAACCGATTCATGGTTTGCACTACCCCTGCTCACTTCGTTAAATAACAACCAATTCGCCTTGCAAAGCACCGGATTCTTTGAGCGCTTCTAAAATCGCCATGAGATCTCCAGGCGCAGCACCAATTTCATTTAACGCCCGCACTAATTGGTCAAGTGTAGTGCCTGTGTCTAAAACAAACATACGGCTGTCATCTTGACGCACATCTATCACACTTTGCTGAGTCACGGCTGTTTGGCCGCCCGCTAATGGATTTGGCTGAGAGACTTGCTGATTTTCAGCAATGGTCACAGTCAAACCTCCGTGAGTGACAGCACTTGGTGCTAAGCGCACATCTTTACCAATTACTATAGTACCAGTCCGTGAATTAACAATTACTTTAGCCGGTGCATCAGCGGGTACAAATTCTAAGTTTTCCAGCGTCGCGATATACGAAACTCTTTGCCCAGGGTCACGCGGTGCTATCACTTTAACCGATGTGGCATCAATGGCGGTGGCTGAGTTGGGGCCGACTAATTGATTAATCACATCAGCCATACGTTTAGCCGTAGTAAAGTCTGATCTATGTAAATTAAATGTTAAATGATCGCCATGCGTTAAAGAAGTGGCAATTTCACGTTCAACCAAAGCGCCATTAGGGATCCGGCCAACAGTTGGGGTATTTATCACTACTTTAGAGCCATCCAACCCTTGTGCACCAAAACCACCAACCACTAAACTGCCTTGGGCCAACGCATATACCTTGCCATCGGCACCTTTTAAATATGTTTGCAACAAGGTGCCACCTTTTAAGCTAGCGGCACTGCCAATGGAAGAAACGGTAATATCTATCGTTTGGCCGGGTTTAGTAAACGGCGGCAAAGTGGCACTCACTGCCACTGCCGCAACATTTTTAATTTTGGGGCTTACATTGGGATCCATGCTAATACCAAAGTTATTTAACATGGTTCTAAAACTTTGTTCTGTAAAAGGGCTTTGCTCACCCGTACCTGGCAAACCAACAACCAATCCATACCCGATTAATTGGTTGTCCCGGATACCTTGAATACTCGCAAGATCTTTAATTCGCTGCGCTTGTACTGTACACAACCCACTACTAATCATTAACCAGAAGGTAATTTTACAAAGAGATTTAAACATAAGTTACCCCTTAAAATGGCCACCAAGTTGAATAAAAGAACCTTGATAACCAACCTTGTTTGTTAGCATCAGCAAAAGATCCTGTGCCCGAATATTGAATTCGTGCGTTGGCGACTCTATTACTCGCCACCGTATTGTCACTTAAAATATCTTCAGGTCGTATTGTGCCTGTGACTCGCACATACTCATCACCGGTATTTAATGTCAACCATTTTTCTCCCCGTACCACTAAGTTGCCATTTGGCAAAATGCGAGTGACATGGACTGAGATCTGACCACTCAAGCTGTTACTTTGATCGGCTTTTGAATCCCCTTTAAATTCTGTTTCAGAATTTAAGCCGACTGACAACGGGTTGCCGCCAATGGTGGCATTGCGTCCCAATGCTGCAAAAGGTTGCATATTGACTTCATTTTCTTTGCCATATTCAGCTTTTGCTTGTTTTGATGCTGAGGTATTTTCTTGCAAAACCACAGTAATGATGTCGCCAATACGGCGCGCTTTACTGTCTGAATAAATATTGTTCGGTGAATTATCTTGAAATAATGAACCATTGGGCACCACAGCAACCGGTTGTGGCACTGGCTCTACCGGTGCAAAATCAGGGTCATCCGGCTGTGGCGCTAGCATCGGTCGGCTGGCACAACCTAACATACTGGTTACCATAACTATTGCCAAAATCATATGTTTCATCAGCCGTCTCCTGTTATGCATTAAAGCTGTTGAACCGCCTGACCTAACATTTGGTCAACCGATGAAATGACTTTTGAGTTCATTTCAAACGCGCGTTGACTCTCAATTAGATTAACCAGTTCTTCGGTCACATTTACGTTAGAAGTTTCTAACGCCCCTTGCACTAAAGTGCCTAACCCATCCACACCCGGATTACCTTGCACGGGCGCACCACTGACGGCCGTTTCTGTGTACAAATTTTGCCCAACAGGCTGTAAGCCCGATGGATTAATAAAATCAGAGATAGTTAACTGTCCAATAACGGCATTATCTGCTTCACCGGGCAAGGTAACCGATACTTCCCCATCTTGCGATATCGTAATTGACTGAGCATCAGGTGGCACTGTAATCGCAGGCTGTAATAAAAAACCTGCGCCTGACGTGACCATTTGACCTTCTTCATCAAGCGTAAATTGTCCGTTTCTGGTATAAGCAATATTTCCATCAGGCTGCAGGACTTCAAAAAAGCCTTTGCCTTGAATCATGACGTCTAATGAGTTTTCAGTCGTTAGCGTATTGCCTTGAGTGAATTGTTTTTGCGTCGCCACCACTTTAGCGCCTGCCCCTAACATCAAACCATTCGGCAACTCGGTATCCTGCGATGAACGACCACCAGGCTGGTTGATGTTTTGGTACAAAAGATCTTCAAATATCGCGCGACTCTTTTTAAAGCCAACCGTGCTGGCATTTGCCAAGTTATTTGAAATCACGGATATGTCGGTTTGCTGTGCATCTAAACCTGTTTTACTAATCCAAAGTGCTGAATGCATAATTTATCTCCACTAAAAGTTAAAAGACCCGCATTAGGGTATCGGATTGCTGATCTATGGTTTGCGCCTGTTTCATTAACTTTACTTGCATCTCAAACTGTCGCTGCAAAGACACCATTTCAACCATAGAGCCCACCGCGTTAACATTGCTTGATTCAAGCGCGCCTTTAACAATTTGCACATCGGCCGCCGCTGGATAGGCCAACCGCTGACCAAATGCGTCTTCTTGTTTAGAGCGAAACAAGCCGTCATTACCTTTTTCTAACTCAAAATCACTCTCTGGCTTAACCAATTTAATGCGATCAACATCTTCCAAAAAATTGGCGGGTGCCCCTTGTGGTCGCACGACGATACTGCCGTCCTGACCAATTTCAATTTTATCAACAGGCACAGGCAATATAATGGGGCCTGCATCGCCCATCACAGGTTGACCACTGGCCGTGGTCAATAAACCCTCAACCGTCACTTGTAAATTACCGGCTCGGGTGTAGGCTTCTTGACCTAAATTGTCTTCAACAGCCAACCAACCTGGCCCTTGGATCGCAATATCTAGGTCTCGCCCCGTGGTGACTAAAGTGCCACCTGACATGTTTTGTCCTGGCCGTTCAGTCATCGAAAAAACCCGCGATGGATGACCTTCACCAAATGCTTGCATGCTGCGGGCCTGTGACAAATCTTCTTTAAAACCTATCGTTTTAGCATTGGCCAGATTATTTGCCTGCAGTGCTACACTGTTCAAGTTTTGTTTAGCACCACTCATGGCAATATACAAAAACTTATCCATGCGCCCCCCGTAAATTTTTTGACGGTTAAACTATTAATAGGGAATATGCACAAGCTGTGCCAGAGTATGATTTTCGAACAAGAAAGAGGCTAAAAAAGAGCAATAAAAAAGAGCAGCTAAGCTGCTCTTTTAATGGAGGTACGTAAGAGGTTAATTTTATTATCTAATCTGTAGAATATTTTGCTGTAATTGCGAATTTACATCCAGCGCTCGCGAGTTAGCTTGGAACGACTTTTGTGAGGTAATTAAGTCAACCAGCTCTTGGGTAATGTCTACATTAGATTGCTCAAGCGCCGATGAAACAATTGTTCCAAAAGTGCCTGAGTTTGCTTCACCAGCAAGTGCTTGACCAGAATTTGTCGTTTCTTTCCAGCTTGCATTACCCACCTGCTGCAACCCCTGATCATTGGCAAAACTCACCAGTGCAACTCGGCCTAAATAATCTACAGTGCCATTTGAGTAGTTGGCTGAAACCAGACCATCATCACCGATTGATACTCCGGTTAAGCGACCAACAGTCGCTCCATTTTGTTCTAGCGAAGTCACTTCAAACGCAGACGCAAACTGAGTCGGATTATCAAAGTTAATATCTACCTGCTGTGAACCATTGGCACCATTGGTTAGTACACCCGCTTCACCGTTTGCAATATCTGAACCTAAATTTTGTGTTTGCACATACGGGGCTTGATCGATACCCGGCGTATACCCATTAATAGACTGCACATTCCCTTGGCTATCAAAATCAATTGGCACCCCAACAAAATTTCCATCACCGGCTGGATAGGCACCTAATTGCGGTGACGCTGTGACCTGAGCCCCGCCATTGGCATTCCCCCCGACAGCCCGGCCATTCAAATCCACAGGGATTGGATTACCACTGTCATCGGTATCGATCGATGAAAACACATACCATCGATTGATCGGTGGTGTTTGCTGCGCTGCATTGACATCTTTAACATAATAATTAGTTTGTATATGGCTCTCACCTAAAGAGTCATAAATGGTCACAGATGAAGATGCATGATAAGTGCTTTGATCGGTTGGATCGAAGTTAACTGGATCTAATCCTGGTGACGTAGCATCAACGTTAAAGGTCATTTCGACGGATGAAGTTTGCACTGGCACACCGGCTGAATCTGGAATTCTTAAAGGCACTGTCGTTGAAAGAGAAACCCCTTGTGAACTGCCATCAGAATTTACTGGGTATACTTGCAAGTAGTCGTTTTTGTTGGTGACAACAAAGTTGTCATCATTTAATTTAAAATTCCCGGCCCGAGTATATGTCATATCACGTGACTCTATATCTGGCGTCGTGGCAAAAAAACCATTGCCTGTAATCGCTAAATCAAGTGAGTTGGTGGTAAATTTTAAACTCCCTTGGCTAAACTGCTGTGCAACCACTGAAGTTAAACCACCGTCCCCCACTTTGGTTTTACTACCGCCAAATACTGAGTTCGAAAAAACATCCGAAAATTCAGCTCGGCTTTCTTTAAAGCCCGTTGTATTCGCATTCGCAATATTATTTGCTGTTGTATTAAGGTCTTTTTGCGAAACCGAAAGACCACTTAATGCAATATTAAATGACATACATCACCTCTTATGTTGTACCTGAAAACTTTTTATAAACTGATCTCTAAAATATCGTCCATTGAAAACGCACCTAGCCCAGCCAAATTCATACTTAAACTATTGCCAGCACCAAAACTCACACTTGAAACCGTAGAGTATGTGGCTGTACTTATCTCTTCACGTTCACCACTACTGGCATTGATACCCGTCGCAGTTAAGGTATACACGCCTTCGCTCAGCTGCTCACCCTCGGCTGTTGTGCCATCCCAGTTAAAGCTGACAGGGCCTTCGGTGGCAGCACCAAGCTCCAGAGTATTCACCACTTTGCCAGATGCATCTTTTAGTTCTAATCGAATATCATTCATACTGTCATCAAACATCAGCTGACCGGCCATGCCATATGCATCCTCTGCAAACTTAAACAAAGGGGCTTCTTCACTACCGACTAAAACTTGTTGGCCTATCATGGAGGATGCCTGTAAAGCACTATTAGACGTTTGATTACCGGCCGTGCTTTCTAAAAACTGACTGAGCTGCGCTGATAGTACGTCGAATTTTTCGCCCAAGGCATTTACCCCATCAGCGGTTGTAAATGCAGTCATTTGAGAAATCATTTCTTCATTACTGGCTGGGTTTGTCGGGTCTTGAGCAGCGAGCTGAGTGGTCAATAAGGAAAAAAAATCCTCTTGATCCATCTGATTGCGCTCAACTTCAGTTTCATTCGCCTGTTCAGTTTTGTCCCAATACAGAGAATTTAGGGTACTACTGCTAACACTTGTCATAATTTATTCCTTAGCGCCCTTGCCCAATCTGTAAAGTTCTTGAAAGCATTTTTTTGGCATTGTCAGCAATTTGAATGTTAGTTTGATAAGCCCGTGAGGCGGAGATCATATTTGCCATCTCCTCCATTACATTCACGTTAGGTTTATAGATATATCCTTTTTCATCCGCCATGGGATGATTTGGATTATATTCAATATTCAACGGTTTATTGCTTTCAACAATACCTTTTACCTCAACACCCACGCTCGACGCACCTTCTAAGTTAGATTCAGCCCGGCTCATCTGAGCGGCAAATACAGGCTGACGTGAGCGATACGTTTGCTCCACCGACGAACTCACACTGTTGGCATTCGATAAATTACTGGCGGTTGTATTTAAACGTACCGATTGAGCTCGCATCGCCGAACCAGATACATCAAAGACATTAAATAAACTCATTAGGCTTGCCCTCCGGTAATGGCTTTTTTAAGGCCAGTAATTTTGTCTGTTAAAAACTGCACGCTTGCGTTATAACGTAACTGATTTTGTAAAAATTCGTTACGTTCCGCTTGCAATTCAACCGTATTACCGTCACCGGTATCTGCTTGAGTCGGCACACGGTACGAGAGACCATCATTAATTTGTGACTGACCGGCTATATGTTTATCACTGGTCCGCTCTAGTGCATTCGTATAATGGCGGCTTGCCCCAGCCATCGCTGTTTTAAAATCAAAATCTCTGGCTTTGTAGCCCGGGGTATCTGCGTTTGCAATATTACTTGCAAGTATTTCTGAACGCTCGGTTCGCAGTTGAATAGCGCGACTTTGCACGCCCATATAACTATCTAAAGAAATCGCCATAAATTTGTCTCCTCAGCTCTATGCTAAAGATAATGCAAATTGAATGCCAAATAAAAAACAGCAAACAACTTTTGCTTTTTATAACAAATTCAATGAATTAGGAAAGGTTGGATTTTTGGCACTGATATAGAGGCAAGCTTTTGCCACTATATCAGCGGCAATATTAAGCCAGTCGGTATACTATTCCAGGGTTGCAACGCTGCATTTTAAACGGACTATCAAAACCAGAAATAGATTCTGATGCGCCTAAAAACAGATAACCATTTGGGTTAAGAGATTGGGCTAATTGATTCAGAATTTTTTGTTTATTCTGAGGTGAAAAATAAATTAAAACATTGCGGCAAAATATAACATCAAACTTGCCCAGCAGGGCGTACGAATCCAACAAATTAAGGTGGCGAAAATCGACCATTTGGCGTACTTTTGATGTTACCCGCATCGCCCCTGGTTTTTCCGCCGGTTCAAAAAAACGCTGTTTGCGTTCTAAACTTAAGCCCCGCGCTAACGCCAATGGTTCGTATTCGGCTTTTTTGCATTGGGCTATCATTTGATTAGAAATATCCGTCCCCAATACACGTACATTTATTGGTCGTCTAAGCTGATTTTGACGCTCTAATGCAGTCATCGCGATAGAATAAGCTTCTTGTCCAGAAGACGCAGCTGCAGACCAGACTTTAAGTGATCCCGTGCGCTGCGCAAATTCAGGTAAAATAGTGTCGCCGAGTACATTAAACGGGTAACTATCCCTAAACCAAAGGGTTTCATTGGTCGTCATCGCATCGACGACTGCAAGCCTGAGCTCTCGTTCGCGGACCGACATAGCCCGATTAATTAAATCGCTTAAACTAGTGGCATTAAAAGTGACAAGCAAAGGCGACAGGCGGCTTTTAACTAAATATTGTTTGTTTTCGCCAAGCAAAATGCCGCACTGGTGTTCTAAAAAACGGCAGAATTTTTCATAATCCGCCGCTCGGATCGATTTATCCAGCACTCGATACCTCTATTCAGCGACTAGCCATTTTTGGGTGATAGCAGCTAACTCATCTGGGTTAAACTTAGCAATAAAATCATCTGCACCGACTTTTTCAACCATTGCATGGTTAAAAACACCACTTAACGAGGTATGTAAAATCACCTTTAAATCTCTCAACTTAGGATCATTTTTAATTTCAGCGGTCAGGGTGTAACCATCCATCTCAGGCATTTCAATATCTGATATTAATAAAGGCACTTGATCTATGACATTACCCGTTTCAGCTGCGATTTCACGCAAACGTTTAAGTGCTTCACTACCATTTTTGGTCAATTCCATTTCGATACCCAAATTCATCAGTGCTTTTTTAACCTGATTGCGGGCAACCGATGAATCATCGGCTATCAAGATCTTTTTATTTAAAAAGACACTTTTATCCGGCTGTTGCGCTTTCACATTATCGCTCACATCAGTACTAACCGGAGAAATTTCGTAAAGGATCTTTTCGACATCCAATATTTCAACAAGCTCTTTGTCAACCTCGGTCACCGCTGTTAGATAGCTAAACCGCCCTGCACCTTGAGGCGGAGGCATGATAGATTCCCAATTGATATTAATGATTCGTTCTACCGAAGAGACTAAAAATCCTTGTACTGAGCGATTGTATTCTGCGATCACTATAAAACAATTGCTGGTATCATCAATTGGCCGCCCGCCTGTGGCTAAGCTTAGATCTATCACTGAAATGGTTTGCCCACGAATATGTGCAACCCCTTTAATAAAAGGATTGCGTTTGGGTAAAGCGGTCAGTTTTGGACACTGCAATACTTCTCGTACTTTAAACACGTTAATGCCAAAGCGTTGGCGCCCCTGCAGGCGAAATAATAATAATTCTAGGCGGTTTTGCCCCACCAATTGGGTTCTTTGGTTTACGGAATCAAGTACTCCGGCCATTTTTTTCTCCAGCGTATTTACGGCACAGTATTTGCCTATTACCACTCATATAAATTTAGGCAAACGGAAAATTGACGCTTGCAATACATTTATAACTCTTTTTATCGCTTAAGCATAGTATTCTAGAACAGAAAGGTGAAACTTATGAACCGGATAATAAAACAGTTAGGGGTCTTTTTTATCCTTTTTCCTCATTTGGCCGCAGCAGTCACTTATAGCAGAGACGACATTCAAGATCTGGCAGAGCGCCATGCGCTTTCTGTTTACCCAAGTCAAAGCGAAGAAAACTTAAAAGCGCAAGCAGCACAGATTGATACCCGCATTAAAATACAACCCTGTCAGGACGAATTAAGCGCAGCGATTCCAAATTTAAACCCCTACTCCAGCAATATGACAGTCAAAATAAGCTGTAATGATAACAATGGCTGGACTTTATATGTACCGGTGCAAGTCAAAATAATGACACCTGTCGTGATTGCCAATGGCTATATCGAAGCAGGAAAAACGATCACTATGAACGATGTCAGTTTGTCTGAAGTCGCTAAAAACCGGACCCGAAATGGCTATATCAGTGATATAAACAGTTTAATTGGCAGTAAGAGTAAACGGCAAATCCGCGCTGGAGAAATTTTGCAAAGTCGCAATATTTGTTTTGTATGTGCCGGAGAACTGGTTACAATAGAAGCAAGTAACGCAGGGTTGTCGGTAAAAGCCGTCGGGATCGCGCTAAATGATGCAGCCATTGGCGAAACTGTACAAGTGCGTAACCGAGCATCTAGTCGTATTGTTCATGGTCGTGTAGAGTCTGTTTCTGCGGTCAGAATTTCCCTGTAATTTAACTAAAGTTTTTGTTGCCACCGCCGATATAAAAGCATGTGACAACAATTAGGTATTTATTATGGCTATTAACATTAACACCCTTAATAAACATCTGGCGCAAGCTGGTGCTCAAGAGAGCCAGCAGAGAGCTCAAGGGAATCAAGAACTTAACCAGAATGCAACGCAAAATGCGCAGCGTTCAGGACAGCTTAACAGCTCTCGTCAGGATGCAGTATCGCTGACTCAAACAGCACAAAACCTGAACAACTTAAATAAAAAATCACAATCAACCAGTGGTTTTGATGAAAATAAAGTTGAACGGCTTAAAAAAGCAATTGAAGCGGGTGAGTATAAAGTCGATGCAGAAAAATTGGCTGCTAATATGATCGCAAGCGAAAGCAAATTGTTTGGTTTATAGTAACTAGCCATTAGAGGATTTGGTTATATGCAAACCCAAGTATCAGAGTTATTAAATCGCCAGAAAGAGAGCCTGAAAAATTTGATGGCACTACTAACACGTGAATTAGATGCTTTTAAATTGCGCCAGCCTCAGCAAATCGAAGAATTAAACCAACAAAAAGTGGTTTTATTACAACAGATAGAAAGCTTAGATAAATCGATTGAACAACTGCCTGAACTTGCAGCACTAAAGCAGCAAGATGAGTTTATTGACGCGGTGGCTGAAATTCAGACTTTATTGGCTGATGTTAAAAGCCAAAATCAAATTAATGAGCGTGTCATCCGAACCAGTTTAGGTAACTTACAGCGCTTAAAACAGAAGATTCTGTCATTAAAAAATCACGATGCAATGACTTACGATAAGTTGGGGCAAGCGCAATCACAAACATTAGGCAAAGGCATTAAAGCTTAACAGCCCCACATATAACAACTTACCAGGTTAAGCCCCCTACTTTTTTGAACTGCCAAATTTTCCAACAGCGATTATTTAGCTTGTGTGCTTAGTGTAACCTGTTGGCGCTTATTTAATTTAAACAGATTATCTGTTTTTATTTTCATCTCAGCTTGCGACGAAGCAACTATGTTTTTGTGTTTTACATTAATGAGTCTGGCATTCACTTCTATGCCCTGATTGGTGGGCACATAAGTACCTGATAGAATATATTCAATAGGAAACGAAAATTGCAATTCGTGAGTATCTCGGCTAAATGCAAAATCGCCTTCTTCGGTCACTCGAATTATCCCTGTTGTTTTATAATCAACCACTTCTAAACCCAAACTTTGCATATGATGTAAAAAGCTTTCGGCTATATGTAGTCCTAACAAACTGGTTGTTTCTAGCGTTGAATCTAAAGGCACAAAACTAGTCACAGCAATCGGGGTTTGCGCACTTATATATTTTGCATTTTCGGCCATCTGCCGAGCCATTTTAGCGACATAATCCGATACCCCAGCCATTTGCATTTGTGCATCTTGCGTTTGTTTTTGTTGCAGACTAATGCGTTCACCTGAGCTGGCTTGCCAGTTTTGTTGCTGATTCGGGCCCCTTTTTGTGTATTCACTATTTTGACCAACAACTGACTCTGTATTGCTGCAGGAGGCTGATAAACAGGCTGCGAATATAGATATATAAAATGGTTTCATTCGTTTACCCCTTGGCTCAATAATAATCAGCACTGATTAATTTTTGATTTGGTTGTAAAAACGCGCGAATACGGTAGATGTCGCGCAAATTAAGTTCCATTTCGGTTACATATACACCATCAAGCTGATAGGTTTTAACTACCCTAGCGCCTTGAATCACACCTTGCAAACTTGCCCTGAGGTTTTCATTTTGCAAAGTTAAATCGGCAATATTTTGCTCGGCGGATATTTTTAATCCATGGATTTTTTCACTTAGCGTCCGATACGCATCTAACTTAGACGCTTTAATGGCTTTTATCGTGCGCGCCGCTGACGAGTCTGCAACTTGCTCTGCGACTGGGGCATACCCGACTGCAGAGATAATCATATCTCGGTCGGGTAATTCAGTTTGCCATTGGTGATGTTTTTGTACTTGCACCGGCTCTACTGATAAATGCTGACACCCCACAAGGCTTATACCTGCCAACCCATAACAAAAATGTATTAAATAACTAGGGTATTTCATGGCATCTCCTGGATTCTAATCGGCTCTGGGCCTTGCTGAATACCAGCCGCGCCCGAATACACTTGTCGTTGTGAAACAAAAACGTTACGTGGAATAAATCCACTGGCTGTACCGGCAATTAATTTATTCTCTAACCGGATCAAACGCACATTTACGATGACTCCTTGTTCATGTTCTGTGAGTGTCCCTGACAATAAATAATCTGCATCTGTGCTGTGCTGTAATTGACCAAGATCACGACTCCATATGGACTCAGACTGGCCTTTAAAAATTACCTTTCCAGTCAGCTTATAATCAACCAGATTAAACCCTCTATGTTGCATCTCGTAAATAAAACTATTTTCTAACTGAGCGTTTAAACCTGAAAGCGCCCTTCCCACTGCGTCTTCGGCACTAAGTGTTTGTGCATCAACGAATGGCACCACCATTAAACGGCCGTTAAAGCTTGTTTCTTGTAGCGACAACAGTAGCTCATCAGCCAAACGATAGGTATAAGCCTTTATTGAGTCAGCACTAAACTGTGCCTGTCGTGGGGGTGGTGACGCCTGATCCACTAAGGTTTGATAGCTGTGTGTTTGGGTATAACTACAAGCAGCCAACAAACTAAATAAGCCTAACTGAATTATAATAAGCTGTTTACGCATAATGTGTTCCGTCGGTTAAATGACACCCGGCCGTCAAAATGAATGATGATTAGCAGGTATGCAAAAGCAGTTCCAATTTATGCAACTCGCTCAGAAAGATTGAAAAATAATGGCTTTCGGCAGCTGGATCGGCATTCAATCAAACAAAATGTCAAAGTGGCATAGTTTTGGCTTCAATCTTAAACGGATTATTTAATTAAATTATCTGTCAAATAACCGACTTTTGTTAACCAAGATAGTGACCTTCGCATGCGTATACTTTTATTTTTAAGTTTAATCTTTAACAGCCAATTTGTTTGTGCCACCTGGTACCAGTCATCTGGCTCAGGTTGGATTAATCAAGGCAACGTCCAAGCCGCGCGCAAGCAGGCCATTGAAGAAGCGCTGCAAACCGCTGTGCTACAGTCAGGCGCTACGATTAGCAGCTCTCAACAAGTCAGCAACGGCCAACTCACGCACGATGAATTTCATGTGCGCAGCACTGCAATTGTTAATCAAGTACAAATTTTAGCTGAAAGCACACAAGGCAATCGCTATTCAGTGCAACTTAAAGCGGAGATTTTTTCTGATCAGCGCCAATGTATCAGTTCTGATTATCGTAAAACGCTCTCTTTTTTACCTTTTACGATTAATCATCCTAGGCACGCTCAAGTCGGTGCTTTATATCAGTTAGGTGAAAGTCTCGCTGAGTCGTTTACTGATCATGCGCAACAGTCGAGCCAACATTTTATTGTTCAACCAAGCTTACCAATAACCGTAAATTTAACCAGCCAAACAAGCCGCAGTGAACAGCATAGAGCCCAATTACAGAGCTTAGGCGAGCAAAGTCAAAGTCAATTTTTAGTTTGGGGACAAATAAAAGACATCTCTTTGGGTGAGCGCCCAAATCAATTTAGCAGCTGGTTTAGTGGCGCTGCCCCCACTCGTTACCTAGTTTTGCAATTGAACTTATATGATGCGATCCAGGGACAACATGTTAAACGGCTTAATTATCAGGACCAGGCGCAATGGACGTTTCCACTTGAACAGCGAATAGATCCCTATAGCCGACAGTTTTGGGTATCCGAATATGGTCAGATGTTGAATCAAAAGATCCAGCGAGCAATTGCAGAAATTGATAATTATATGGCCTGCGCGGCCAGTTATGGTCAAGTGATCCGACAACAAAATAATGAAATCACCATGGACATGGGACAACAAAATGGCGTTCGCCTTGGTGATGTTTTTGTATTATATCACCAGCAAACTTTTGCTGACAGACAGGGGCGGTCATATCAGCAGCTCATTCGCAGTGATTTAAAACTCACAGTGACTCAAACCTCAGCTTATACATCAACCTTAACAGGTGAGCAAAAATCACTTTTATTAAATATTCAAGCCGGCGACCTCCTGCTGCCAGCCATGCAAGATACTAATGTTTTTTCAAATAATAAATAGCAATGGTAGTAAAAACTAAACTCGGGGCTAAAGCGCCTATGATTGGAGAAATATCAAAGACGAGTACAACAGGGCCAAAAATTCGGTTGGTGATAAAAAAGCCAAAACCTGTAATAACTCCCAACAAAATGCGTGCCCCCATTGAAGTGCTACGCAATGGTCCAAAAATAAATGACAAGGCAACTAACATCATCACGGCCACAGTAACTGGCTGAAATAGTTTGCGCCAATAGGCTAATTGATAACGGCTATCGTCTTGCTCATTATTATTTAAATAATCTAAATAATCAGCTAAGTCGGCCAGTGACCAAGCCTCTGGGGTGGCATTTACAACAGTTAATTTGTCTGGACTTATAGGGGTTTGCCAACTACGTTCGGCCAATTCGGTCAGCTTTATTTGTGAATTATCAAGCTCAGTTAAACGCACATTTTGCATCTGCCATTGATCATTTTGATATTTGGCCAGCTCAGCATAAATCACTTTAGATAAATGCAGTTGTGGCGAAAATTCGTATACAGTGACCCCTTGCAACTCGTTGCTATCATTTGCATCGGCCACATGAACAAAACTAGTACCATCTTTAAGCCACATAGCTTGCGGTTTTAACGATGTTTGCTGACCGTATAAAGCATTATCTCTGACTGTTTCAGCTTTTATTTCTAATTGTGGCGCGATCCATTGGCCAATCACAACCACAATAGCGACCATTAACATGGTGGTTTTCATCGCTGATTTAACGATTTGCAACTTAGACATACCCGCAGCTTGCATAACAATCAGCTCGCTGTTTGAAGCCAATGCCCCAAGGCCCAAAAGGCCGCCTAACAGAGCGCCCATTGGAAAATAAATTTCAATATCGCGGGCGACCGAAAAAACCACAAAGAGGGCCGCTTCTGACATCCCATAGTCATTTCGTCCTACGTATCTCAGCTGCTCCACAAACCGAATCAAACCGCTTAGCGCGGTTAACGTAAAGACAGAAAAAAATGTTGCGCTCGCAATCGAACGACCAATGTATAAATCCAGCAGCTTTATCATGCTCTAGCAGGTCTTCTTTTTAAACTGTTTAATAAGCGACGGCCCATAGTACGCTCTGTGGTAAACAAATAAGCCGCATAAATAAAAGCACCGGCATGTATCCACCAAACCCCGATACGAGGTGGGATTTTACCGTCTTCCATTGCCGATTTTCCGGCCATTAGTAGTAAAAAATAACAAAGATATATTGCGAAAGCCGGCACCAACTTAGCATATTTTCCTTGCCTTGGCCGGACTCTTGCCAAGGGGACCGCGATCATAGCGACAATGATGACACTAATCGGCAGCGAAATACGCCATTGTAACTCGGCAATGCGTTCAATTTCCTGTGAGCCCCATAATTCTGTTGTGGGTACCGCCATGATCCGCAATCTTTGTTCTTCTAGAGTACGTTCTTTGATGATCATGCTATAGCCTTCAAAGTCGGTAATTTGATAGTTCTGCGCCGCAGTTGAACCTTGATATACAGTACCATTATGCAAAAATAATTTTTCACTGCCATCTGCCATAGTGGCTACCGAACCCTGGTTGGCATATACCAAATCAAAGCGGTTAGCATTGGCCTCAGATGGACTGACTTGCGCCACAAACACCCGATCCAGCAAATCTTTTTCAGGGTCATTATCGTGCACAAAGATCACTGCTTTTTTATTGCTGGATTCTTTAAACTGACCAGGGATTAAGCTGGAGATCCCTACATTAGCCCGGATCTCTTCCCGTAAATTTTCCCGCTCCTGATACGCCGCAGGGGTCCAATATAATGCAAAAAACCCGGTAATTAACGCAATAATAACGGCTAAGGTTAAGGTTACTCGAGTAACATACCACTCGCTGATACCACAGGCTTTTAATACCGTCATTTCGCTGTCGGCATACATTTCACCATGCGCTAAAAAAATACCAATAAAAAGGCTTAAAGGGAGTATTAAACCAGCTAACGAAGGCAAACTCAGCGACAACATGCTTAAAACCAAATCTGTTGGCACAGCACCATCCATCGCATCATCTAACACCCGCATCAGGGTTTGCGAAGAGAAAATTGCCAGTAAGACACTAAACACAGCAAACTGGGCTTTAAAAGTTTCGGCGAAAATATAGCGGAAAATGATCAAGGCAATACCCGTATTTATTGTATTTTGCTGCAATTTTTTCAAAATTTGAGTAAACTCGGTGTTTTAATAACAAAACTCTCAAAACAGCGACTCATAATTTGCAGCTTTAGTTCGCTTTATTATGGCTAATTTTTAAATTGTAACCGAAAATTACAATTAATCAGAGTATTAAGTGACGCTAAATGATTAATCACAGCGAGACGCTTAAATTAAAAACAGGAGTGAGCATGGAATTTAGTGTAAAAAGTGGCATTGCCGAAAAACAACGCAGCGCCTGTATCGTCATTGGTGTATTTGAACCTCGCCGATTATCTGCTGTTGGCGAGCAATTAGATAAAATCAGTGAAGGTTATCTGAGCAACTTGCTGCGCCGCGGCGATTTAGAAGGTAAATCCGGTCAGGTTTTATTACTTCATCATGTGCCAAATATATTAAGCGAACGTGTTTTATTAGTCGGCTGTGGCAAAGAGAGAGAGTTAGACGAACGCCAATATAAACAAATTATCACTCGCACCATTAATACGTTAAACGAAACAGGCTCAATGGAAGCTGTTTGTTTTTTACCTGAATTACATGTTAAAGGTCGTGATACCTACTGGAAAGTTAGGATGGCGGTTGAGAGTACTCATGACAGCCTGTATCAATTTAATCAATTAAAAAGTAAAAAAGGTGAAACCCGTCGTCCACTAAGAAAGCTGGTATTTAACGTGCCGACCAGACGAGAGTTAGGCATAGGGGAAAAAGCCATCGAACACGGCTTAGCAATTGCCAATGGCAAAAAAGTATGTCGCGATGTCGCCAATATGCCACCTAATATTTGCAACCCGGCCTATTTAGCAGAACAAGCAAGTGAATTAGCCAAGCAATATGACAGCATAAATACCAAATTAATTGGCGAAGCCGAGATGGAAAAGCTCGGAATGGGTTCTTATTTAGCTGTGGGTCGCGGTTCCGAAAACGAATCTATCATGTCATTAATTGAATATAAAGGCAGTCACGATGAGCAAGCGCCGATTGTTTTAGTTGGCAAAGGATTAACATTTGATACGGGCGGCATTTCATTAAAACCAGGTGCTGCAATGGATGAAATGAAATACGACATGGGCGGCGCTGCGTCTGTATTAGGCACTATGCATGCATTGGCTGAACTAAACTTACCTATTAACGTAGTGGGTGTGTTAGCTGGCTGCGAAAATATGCCAGATGGACGCGCTTATCGGCCGGGTGATGTGTTAACCACTATGTCGGGGCAAACAGTTGAAGTATTAAATACTGATGCCGAAGGGCGTTTAGTTTTATGTGACGCATTAACTTATGTAGAACGATATAATCCAGAAGCTGTGATTGATGTCGCCACTTTAACTGGCGCTTGTGTAATTGCCTTAGGCCATCATGCAACTGGCTTGATGAGTACACATAACCCACTTGCTCATGACCTATTGAATGCTTCTGAGCATTCAGGCGATCGCGCATGGCGGTTACCCGTATGGGACGACTATCAAGAGCAGTTAGAAAGTCCGTTTGCTGATATGGCCAATATCGGTGGCCGTCCAGCTGGTAGTATTACGGCAGCCTGTTTTTTATCACGCTTTACCCGAAAATATAACTGGGCGCATTTAGATATTGCTGGAACGGCTTGGCAGTCGGGCAAAAATAAAGGTTCGACAGGTCGGCCTGTTCCTTTATTAACCCAATATTTAATAGAACGTGCTGAAACACAAAATAACAACTAATGGCAGCTCAAGTTACTTTTTATTTATTGCCAGAAGAGGGCTCGCCAGGCGGGCCCTCTTCTGCTCAGCTATATGCTTGCCAGTTAGCATCAGAGTATTACCGAAAACGGCAAAGCCTATTCATTTATTGTGCTGGGCAAACACAAGCTGAGCAAATAGACGAATTGTTATGGCAATTTGATCCAGCTCGGTTTGTCCCACATCAATTACAAGGCGAAAAAAGTCGCAAGCGACCGCCGGTTGAAGTGGGTTATCAGGCCTCTCAACAAGGCTTCCACATACTAATAAACCTGACTGATGAGGTTCCTGAATTCGCAGGCCAATTCCGTCAGATATTTGACTTTGTGCCTGCCGATAATAGCGGCAAAGAAAAAGCACGTAGCAGATATAAAAATTATCGTGCGGCAGGGTATGAGTTAACCACTCAACCTGCCCAGTTTGCACCTACAGAAACAGAGTAAACACAGACGTTATGGACACTAAATTTAATCCATCAAATATAGAACAAGCTTTATATCAAGCTTGGGAAGAAAAAGGTTATTTCAAACCTGCTGGGCAAGGTGATGCGTATTGCATCATGATCCCACCACCAAATGTCACAGGCAGTCTACATATGGGCCATGCTTTCCAACAGACCATCATGGATGCCTTGACTCGTTACAAACGTATGGATGGCCATAACGCTTTATGGCAAATGGGTACAGACCACGCTGGTATCGCCACTCAGATGGTGGTTGAGCGAAAGTTAGCTGCTGAAGGCCAGCCAGACCGGCATCAATTAGGTCGTGAAAAATTTATCGATAAAGTTTGGCAATGGAAAGAAGAATCTGGCGGTACTATTACTCGGCAAATGCGCCGCTTAGGCAACTCGCTTGATTGGACTCGCGAACGTTTTACGATGGATGATGGTTTATCCAATGCGGTTAAAGAAGTTTTTGTACGCTTATATCAAGACGATCTTATCTACCGCGGTAAACGTTTAGTCAACTGGGATCCTAAACTGCAAACAGCCATTTCAGATTTAGAAGTTGAAAACAAAGAAAAACAAGGCTCAATCTGGCATCTTAGATATCCGCTTGCTGATGGGGCGGTGACTAAAGACGGCAAAAACTACTTGGTTGTTGCGACCACTAGACCAGAAACCATGTTGGGTGATACGGCCGTAGCCGTCAACCCTGCCGATGAGAGATATCAAGCTTTAGTCGGTAAAGAAATTATTTTACCACTTGTTAATCGTCGTATTCCAATTATCGCAGACGATTATGTTGATCAAGAATTTGGTACCGGCTGCGTAAAAATCACACCAGCACACGATTTTAACGATTATGATGTAGGTAAACGAAACAACCTGCCAATGGTCAATGTATTAAGCCCAACCGCAGAAGTTGTGGCTCAGGGTGAAGTATATTATGCCGACGGCACAGCAAACAATGAGTTTAGTGCAGACATACCAGCCGATTTACAAGGCTTAGATCGTTTTGCAGCGAGAAAAGCCATTGTTGAGCAATTTGAAGCGGCTGAATTATTAGAAAAAATTGAACCTCATACCAATAAAACGCCGTACGGCGATCGCTCCGGTGTCGTCATTGAGCCTTATTTAACTGATCAATGGTATGTGCGTGTTGAGCAAATGGCTAAAACAGCCACCGAAGCAGTTGAAAACGGTGATATTCAGTTTGTGCCTAAACAGTATGAGAATATGTATTTTAGCTGGATGCGAGACATTCAAGACTGGTGTATCAGCCGCCAACTTTGGTGGGGACACAGGATCCCAGCTTGGTACGATGAACAAGGTCAGGTTTATGTGGGTCGGGACGAAGCAGAAGTTCGCAAGCAATATCAGCTTGATGATACGGTTGCACTAAAACAAGATGATGACGTTTTAGATACTTGGTTCTCGTCAGCACTTTGGACCTTTTCGACCCTTGGCTGGCCAGATAATACTGAAGATTTAAAAACTTTCCATCCGACCGATGTGTTAGTTACAGGTTTTGATATTATCTTCTTCTGGGTTGCGCGCATGATCATGATGACGATGCACTTTATCAAAGATGAAAATGGCAAACCTCAAGTACCTTTTAAAACCGTTTACGTCACAGGCCTGATTAGAGATGATGAAGGCAATAAAATGTCTAAATCAAAAGGTAATGTGATCGACCCATTAGATATGATTGATGGTATCAGCCTAGACGATTTAATTGAAAAGCGTACCGGTAATATGATGCAGCCTAAGTTGGCCGCTAAAATTGAAAAACGCACCCGTAAAGAGTTTGCTGACGGTATCGAGGCGCATGGAACTGACGCCTTGCGTTTCACCTTAGCCGCACTCGCTTCAACCGGCCGTGATATCAACTGGGACATGAAGCGTTTAGAAGGGTACCGTAATTTCTGTAATAAACTATGGAACGCAAGCCGTTATGTATTAATGAATACTGAGGGCCAAGATTGTGGTCAAGACGGCGGCGAACTTGATTATTCGCTGGCGGATAAGTGGATTTTAGGTCGTCTGCAACAAACAGTGCAAAGTGTACGTGGTCATTTTGATCAGTATCGCTTTGATCTACTTGCGCAGAATCTGTATGAATTTACTTGGAACCAGTTCTGCGACTGGTACTTAGAACTCACGAAACCGGTATTAAATAGTGGTAGCGAAGCTCAGCAAAGAGCGACGCGAAAAACTCTAGTAACGGTTTTAGAAACGTTATTGCGTTTAATGCATCCTGTAATGCCGTTTATCAGTGAAGAAATTTGGCTAAAAGTCGCCCCACTCGCTGGCGTTAACGCAAGCACCATCATGTTACAACCTTTCCCTAGTTTCCAAGCTGATAAAATAGACGAAAGCGCAATTGCGGATGTTGAGTGGTTAAAAACCTTTATTTTAGGGGTGCGTAATATTCGTGGTGAAATGAATATCTCGCCCAATAAACCACTTTCTGTGCTGGTTAAAAATGTATCCACAAGCGATCAAAACATCTTAGATCAAAACGACAGCTTTTTACGTTCGCTCGCTAAACTGGATGACATTAAGGTGTTAGCGGACGATCAAAAAGGCCCTGCTTCCGCCACTGCGTATGTTGGCGATATGGCTATTTTAATTCCAATGGCTGGTTTAATTGACAAAGACGCTGAATTAGCACGGCTGAAAAAAGCGATTGATAAAAATGAAAAAGATCTGCAGCGTGTTGCAGGCAAATTAAAAAATGAAAAATTTGTCAATAATGCACCGGCCGCTGTGCTGCAAAAAGAAAAAGACAAGCAGGCTGAGTTTGAGCAAGCTTTAAACAAACTTAAACAGCAATATGACGAGATCTCAGCGCTGTAATTATATTAACTCGACAAATAACAGGTCACTTCATTGAGGTGACCTGCTTTTAATGTATCAATTACGCCCCTACCAACAGCAAGCCGTTGATGCCTGTATCGATCATTTTAAAAGCAGTGAATCGTCTGCGGTTATCGTATTACCCACTGGAGCCGGTAAAAGTTTAGTCATTGCAGAGCTCGCCAGACGCGCTCGTGGCCGTATTTTAGTTTTAACCCATGTTAAAGAGCTGGTCGCGCAAAACTTTGAAAAATATGCTCATTTTTCCGATAATGCTGGCATTTATGCAGCTGGCTTAAAACAAAAAAATAACCAAGCCCAAGTCACTTTTGCCAGTATTCAATCCGTTGCGCCCAACTTGGCAGATTTTAACCAGTGTTATTCGCTGTGTATTATCGACGAATGCCACCGCATTAGTGTGCAAAATGGCGAGCACAAGAGCCAATATCAAAAAGTATTAAATAAACTTAAAACACTCAACCCGAAATTGCGTGTTTTAGGCTTAACCGCAACACCCTATCGGCTCGGCAGCGGCTGGATATACCGCTACCACTATTATGGTTTTGCACGCAGCGAACAGGCGGCCCAGTTTGAGAAGTGTATTTTTGAGCAGCCGTTAGCGGCAATGATCAAACAAAACTACCTGACCGCGCCCAAACTGGTAAATGCCGCAACCGAGCAATACGACTTTTCGTCTTTGCCTAGTAATACATTTGGTGAATATCCTAAACAAGCACTCAACCAACTGTTAAGCGAATGTCCACGGGTGACCGAAGCGATATGCAGGCAGATTGTTAAGTTATCACAATCACGTCAAGGCGTGATGGTCTTTGCAGCGACCGTTGAACATGCCGAGGAAGTATACAGGTATCTAAGTAATGCCGGCATGAGCGCGGCACTAATCACAGGCGGCACAGAGCATACAGTCAGAGACCAGCAAATCGAAGCATTTAAGCACAAACAGCTAAAATTTATCGTCAACGTTTCTGTTTTAACTACTGGTTTTGATGCCCCCCACGTTGATTTTATTGCTATTTTAAGACCTACCCAATCAATTAGTTTGTACCAGCAAATTGTTGGTCGCGGACTGCGATTGGCCGAAGGTAAAAAAGATTGCCTGATCATGGATTATGCTGGCAATGATTTTGACATTTTTTACCCTGAAGTGGGCAGTCCTAAACCCAATAAAGATACTCAGCCGGTGCAGGTAGAATGCCCTGAATGTGGTTTTGCTAACATCTTTTGGGGCAAAGTGGACGCTGACGGCGACTTGATAGAACATTATGGGCGCCGCTGTTGGGGGTTAATTAATGAGGATCCCCCCCTGCAATGCAGCTTTCGCTTTAAATACAAACAATGCCCAGAGTGCAATCAACAAAATGACATAGCCGCTCGTAAATGCCAACACTGCCGGTACATTTTAGTGGACCCAGATGAACAGCTAAAAGCAGCATTGCAATTAAAAGATGCTAAAGTGCTCAGAGTCGCTGGTTTAACCTGCGAAAAAAATCAACATCAGATTAAATTAACCTATCATGGTGAAGATGGAGAAACCCTAAATGAGCGCTTTAATTTAGCTTATAAAAAAAGCCGTGAAATCTTTGAACAAGAATTTATTGGCCGCTGTATTCGCCAGCCAGTGGATTATAACCAGCTACCCTGCCCCGATTTTGTGATTGCCCGAAAACAAAAAAACAGCGGCTGGCAAGTCCGCCAACGGCTGTTTGATTATCAGGGACGTTTTCGTAAAGCCAACCAGCTTTAAAGCTTATCGAGCTCGATTTCGCCCACATTATTAAAAATATGTGTTGGGTTATACGGGTATTCGTCAATAGTTTCTCGTGAACTCACCCCAGACAAAACTAAAATGGTATCCATACCGGCTTCCAAACCACCCACTATGTCAGTATCCATACGGTCGCCGATCATTACCGTATCTTGAGAATGTACGCCCAATTCGTTTTTAGCAATTAACATCATCAACGGATTAGGTTTACCCACCACGTAGGGTTTTTTGCCAGTGGCGATTTCTAACGCAGCCAAAATGGCACCACTCGCTGGTTCTAAACCATTTGGACTGGGATCAGTAATATCTGGGTTTGTCCCAATAAATTGTGCACCATTATTAATTAAACGAGTGGCTGTTTTTAACATGCTGTAATTAAATGAGGTCGTTTTGCCGACAACCACATAATCAGGGTCATTATCGGTAATAGAAAAGCCTAACTTATACAGTTCGCTAACCATACCACCGCCACCGACAACATACACTTTAGCACCAGGCTTCTGGCTATGTAAAAAACGCGCAGTCGCCATGGCTGAAGTGATAAAGTGCTTTTCTTCTAACCCTTCAACCCCTAAAACTTCTAAACGACGGACTAAATCAATTGGCGTTTGCTCGGAGTTATTAGTTAAAAATAAAAATTTAGTATCAGATTCAATTAAACGGGCAACAAACTCTTTAGCCCCAGGAATAAGCTCTTTGCCACGATACAAAACACCATCCATATCAGAAATGACATTTTTCATTAAATAGCTCCTAACAGTAAAAACTTTGCATGATTTTCTGGCAAAAAAGCCAGCATAAATGCTGGCTTTTTATCAATCTTTATTCTAGATCTTCAGCTAAACGCGCTTTTAATTTTGGCAGCGCTTGCTCCAGTTGAGATTTTTTAATTGGAGTTAACGTTTGGTCATTCACTACCATAAGGGTTTTATCTCCTTGGCGAATTAACTCTAGCACATAGGTATTTTTGTCTAACCCAATTTTTTCACTGCTGCTAAATAAGTTAGACCAAAAACCTTTATTGTCACTTTTAACTCGTGCATAAATACGACCTTGGATTTTGTTAACATCTGTCATCACAACATCGTAAAAATCCAATGCTTCAATGACACGGATCCAAGCATGATCATATGGTGCATCAATTAAAAATGCAGGCTCGCCACGCGCTGATTCAGATAACTGAACCTGAATACCACGGACATATTGTACCCGGCGGTTTTCAGCATCTAACCGTAATCGATAATCAAAGTGACCAATGACTCCGTTTAAGGTTTCCGTGGCCAGTGATATATCATCATCTAATAAATACTGATCCAAGTTATCCGTTAATGCTTTGCGTTCAATGAGCTCAACCGTTAAGGATCCTGAGCGGCCATGCGGTTTCATTTTTACCCAAAACCTGAATTTATAAGCTTCAACTTCGTTGCTTTCTTGCCACAACCACCAGCCAGAAGTTTTATGGTAACTAAACCAGCCACTTTCTAAAGCACCCGCTGCTTCACTATAATTTGCGACCGGCACATCATTTTTTTTAAGGTAACCACGCACAGCATTCCAAATTGCCGCTTGCAGATTATCGATATTTTCGTTTTGCTCAAACCAAATGGTGGTTCTAGGGTCTAGCTCATCAATATGGCTACCGGTAACAATAGGTGCAATTAAGCGCGGCGGAAAAATGGACAATTGTTGCCCTTCCGATCCACTAACAGGCCTTTGATGATCAATTCGGTATTCACTAATTTTTGGATCAAAACTTAATGACTGCGGAATTTTAATCGGCTCTGCAGGTGCATAGTCCTGATATTCAAATCCACCATCAATCTGTTTGGGTTTCCCGGCACATGCGGCCAAAAGCACAGTGGCTAAAACGAGCAGGCCACTATGTGTGGTTATTTTTTTAATCATTTATTAAGCCTGTTTCCAATAAAGCTTGTTCGATTACTTTTTGCGAATTTGGTTCCGGCATAGTCAATGGCAAACGGAAAATACAAAAAGGTATTTTTTGCATGCGGTATAGTGCCCACTTCACCGGAACAGGATTTGATTCAACAAACAAGTCTTTATGTAAAACTTGAATACCATCGTCAATCGCTTTTGCTTCATCATATTGACCCTGAGCCGTTAAATCGCAAATTTTTGCACTTTTTTCCGGCGTCAGGTTCGCGGTAACAGAGATCACGCCGTGACCTCCTGCTTTTAAAAACTCGAACGAGGTGGCATCATCGCCGCTTAACAAACTAAAATCTTCCGGCACTAAAGCTTTAATTTGACGCAAGCGTTCAATGCTGCCAGTGGCTTCTTTTATCCCTTGGATTTTAGGATTTTTAGCCAGTTCAGCAACGGTTTCTGGTAATAAATCAACTGCGGTGCGGCCCGGCACATTATATAAAATCTGCGGGATTTCACTACTTTGAGCGATTGCTTCAAAATGTGCTATTAACCCTTTTTGTGAGGGTTTATTGTAATAGGGCGTAACATTTAAAAAAGCATCCAGCTTTAAATGGCTCATTGCCTGAGTCAGTTCAATGGCTTCAGCTGTTGAGTTGGCACCATTACCCGCAACAACTTTTAACCGACCCGCTGCACGGTCAACCACTCGGGTGACCACAGCTAAATGTTCATCAACTGGTAAAGTGGCCGACTCGCCCGTTGTGCCTACGGCTACGATACCATGAGTACCCGCCGCTAAGTGAAAATCGACTAAAGCGTCAAGACTATCAAAATCCACAGTACCATCGGGATTCATCGGTGTAATTAATGCTACTAAGCTTCCTCGGATCATCTATTGCCCCCATAAAATCAAGCCCTCTATGGTAAAGGTGCAGCCAACGAAAGACAATGATTTAACTAAAATTCGATGAAATTTTTGTCGACGAATCGCTAGTAATGATTAGGACTAGCCCTGACAGGTCAATTTGACCTAACATATGCCTTAACACAAGTTCAATTCAAAAACATTAAACAGTAACGAGGTTAAGATGAATACGTTAAAAGCAGGTGATAAAGCGCCAAAATTTGAATTACTCGACCAAAATGGCGAAACAGTGGCACTATCAGAAGTGTTAAAAAGCCATAAAGCACTGGTTTACTTTTACCCGAAAGCCATGACGCCAGGGTGCACGACCCAAGCCTGTAATTTACGTGACAGTGATAAAAAGTTAGCTGAATTGAACGTTAAAGTACTAGGAATGAGCCCGGATCAGCCTGATAAATTAAAAAAATTTGAGCAAAAACATGAGTTAAACTTCACCTTATTATCTGACCCTGAGCATAAAATCGCGGAAGCATTTGGTGTTTGGGGACTAAAGAAGTTTATGGGCAAAGAGTATGACGGTATCCATAGAATCAGTTTTTTAGTGGAACAAGACGGTACTATTAGCCATGTATTTGATAAATTTAAAACCAAAGATCATCATGATGTGGTTATCGCGCATCTTGAAAATAACTAATTGCACCTGTGTTAGCTATCACAAAGGTTCTTCACTGCCAGCAGATGAAAACTGAATGAAGCTAAAAATACGCCAGCTCAGCAAGTGGCTGGCGTATTAACAGACTCTATGAACGGATGGTTTATTGGCCTAAGCGCTTAAAACTAAGGTGGCTCTGTTGCTTAGTCAGTGTTTGATCTGCATGCAAAAGCGTGCCATCGCTCGCTAACCAGCGCACTTTGGTATGATTGCCCGGCAATGTAAAACCGTTAAATTCTGCGTTAATTTTAAATACTTCTTTGCCAATATATGTAAGCGCTGCGGGTAATTCAACTTCGTGTAAGCGGTTTGCCAGAAACGCTTTGTCACCTATGTGTTGGATGCCATCGGGTAATTTTATTTGAGTTAGACGATTGTCTCTAAATGCACTTTCTTCAATCGATGTTAAGCTATCCGGCAGCTCCACACCCATTAAAAAATTAACATTAAATGCACTTTTTTCAATTTTGCTTAAGCCCTCCGGTAACTTCAAGCGCGTGATCCTATTGTTTTGAAATGCAAAGTCTCCAATTTTTTCGACACTACCAGGTAATTCGACCACCATCAAACTATTATCTCTAAACGCACTACTACCGACCGACGTTAGACCGGCTGGCCAAGTGACTCTCGTGATACTATTGGTTGCAAATGCACTTGCACTGATACTAGTTAAACCTTCAGGTAACAAAACTTCAGTAATATTATTAAACTCAAACGCCCCTTCACCAATAAAGTTGAGCTTAGCTGGCAATTTAAGCACCTGAATGCGATTATTTTGAAATGCAAAAGCGCCTATTTTACGTAAACTAGCAGGTAACTCTATGCTGGTGATCCCATCTCCCTGAAACACATGATCACCAATTGCGGTAATTTGATGACCTTTGATCTGAGCTGGAATAATAATATTCGCTTTATAATAAGCCCCATCCGCATCGGTTAACTTAGCAGAGGTTATTGTTCCCTGAGTCACAGTCACGTCGTGCTCTGTTAAGGTATAAGGCTGGCCAGCGTTTGCAGCAAAAGATATTGCGCATAACAAAAAGGGTTTCAACAACAAACTGGTTAACTTCATTTTTAGACTCCAGCTAAAATTTTCAAATTTTGGTGACATATCAATTACCAACTATAACTTGCACCCAAAGTGATGCGGCGGTCTGTTAGCCCCTGAAAACACAATAAAGCACCGCCATTTACGCACGATTGCGACACTTCAGATTCGGTTAAGTTAACACCTTCAAGACCTATGCTCAGCTGGTCTGTCAGATCATAATTAATGCTGGCATTTAATTGCCCTCTGTCTTCCTGAATAACCATAAAACCCCACGGGTAACTCGAAGTACTCCCAAAGTCTTCCGAACGATAGGCTTCGCGCCAGGTGTAGCGCATCCGAGCGGATAAACCATACTTTTCATAATATAAAGTGAAGTTATAAGCATTTTCTGACAAATCGGGTAAACCATGTAAAGCAGTGACTTGAATATCATCAATACCTGTGGTCGCGGCAAATACGGCATTTGCGCGACTCGTTGCGCTGTCAACGGCTTCACCGCCTGAAAATTCTTGTTTGGTGTAGTTGGCGAGTATGCCAAAACCCGATGCCCAACCTAAGTTTTTTTCAAAACCCGATAAATCGTATTGCACCGCCATTTCGATGCCTTTTTGGCTAGTGGTTCCAGTATCATTGATGGTGGTTGCCCACGGGACACAAACTCCAACACCGACAGGACCAAATACATTAATATCAGCAATTGGATTCCATATACCGCCTTGCTCACAGTCTGGCCCCTCAGTATCACGAAAGCCTGTTTCCGGATCTTCATAGGGGTCTTCAAATTGAGCAGCAAATAAATTTTTTCGAGTTTTGTGAAAATATCCTATGCTAACAACACTCGCTTGGGCAAAATACCACTCTGCCGACACATCAATTGAAGTGACTTCTTCAGGCTCTAAATTTGGATTACCGATTTGTACGGGTGGATTAGGACTGGTGCTGTAGGTGACAGAGGTTGATAGAGCATTAAAGTCTGGCCGGCGAATATCTTTGCCCCAGCCAGCGCGTACAACAACATCATCCGTCACGTCGGCAACGATATTGATACGTGGCAGTAAAAAGTCATAATCGCCCACTGTGGTTACCTTGGATACCGTTGGGTTGCCATTGGCGTCTGTTGTGGTTGAATTACCAGTTGACGCCACTTCTGTGGTGAGGTACCGTGCCCCGAAATTACCGCGTATATAATCAGTTGAAAAGTTGGCCTGTAGATAAAATGCGTCGGTTGTTTCTTCGATATCAAAAAAAGCATCGACTTCCGAGGTTGGTGCCGTGATCGGAATTGACCCGCCATGTTCAGTGACCGCCTCATTAAGTGTGCGCAAAACTCCCGCTTGGTCGGCCGCTATCATGTCTGGGTTAATCATCAAATAATCTTTTACAAACAGCGAGCGTCCATCCGCCTCACCAAAGTTATCAGGTCCGGGGGTCAATAATTCAGAAAATAAATTACCGCGCGGACTATCATCGTAACTTCGCAAATTAACGTTTGAGCGGATTTGATCTGTCATACTGGTAGCGACACTGTGGCGATAGCCAAAATCTAATGTGGTTAATAGCGACCAGTCTAAATCATAAATAAAATCAGCTCGTAACGCATCTTCGGTGTTTTCAGCAATATCACCAGACGTTGCAACTGAGCGCAGCAGATAATTTTCTGGTTGTAACAGATCGGCTTGATCTGGTGCATTAGCAGATCCAAAAGCGATGCCAAAAGCTAACGATCCTCCCGTAAGATCATAAATAAAAGGCGTTCCATTTTCGTTCGAATCATTTATTGCCGCATTTGGGTTTATAAAATTAAGTGTGGCGTTAATTCGAGGTGTGCTGGAATCTGATCTTGATGACGAAGCTTCTAGCGCTACCTTTATGGTTTCTCCTTGCCAATCTCCACCCAATCGAAAGATTTCACTTTTAGTATCGCGTGAGCTGGTATCGCCGGCAAACCTTAAATTTGGATCGGCGCCGCCCTCTTCCACGGGTATCACCCCTTTTATTGCTGCTTTGATCGTTCCTAAATCCTGCCCATCCAAAACCCCAAAATTAACGGTCTCGAACGCACTCGGCACAGAAACACCTATTAAGTCACTAACGCCAGAGGCCTGTACTGAAATCCCATCCGAGTTACGTTGCTGGTCATTGATTACCGCATCAAGATAGACTTTAGTATCGGCATTGGGTGCCCACTCTAGTGTACCGGCTAAGTTAATCGTTTTGTATTCGTGGTTATCATAATCTTGGTTTAAAAACTGAATGCCCAAAAAGTCGAATGCTTGGGCATTTAATGTACCACCGTCGCTCGTCACCACATGATCCCTGTCGGCCCGCGGACGAAACGCAGTGACGTCTTGCTCGGCATAACTAGCGCTAACAACGACCCCAAGCTTACCGTACTCAATTTTCCAGTTATCACCATAACTGCCAGAGAACCTAGGTTTTACCCCTTCAGTGGATAAACTGCTAGATTCCACCTGAACGCGTACAGAAGCCAATGTATCTGTAAGCCTAAGAGGACGTATAGTACGTAAGTTTATGGTGCCACCAACCGAGCCTTCAATCGTTTTGGCGTCCGGCGATTTGGTCACTTCGACACCCGCAATGATAGACGCAGAAACATCTTCAAAGTTAATGCCACTGCGACCAGCCCCAGAACTCACTGTCGACACCCCATTAATTTCGGTTCGGTTTGCATTTGTCCCACGAATCTGTACACCTGTACCAACACCCGCTGAGCGAGTGATCTGTACCCCTGTAATATTTTCCAGAACTTCTGCAAGATTTTGATCGGGTAACTTGCCGATATCTTCTGCTTGAATCACTTCAACTAAATTATCCGAGTCTCGTTTTTCCAGTAAAGCACTTGATAAAGCGCTACGTATACCACTGACGGTAATCACTTCTAGCTCTTCATCATTTAATGTTTGTTGCGCGCCAATGTTAGGTGCTACCAAGAGAGCGAATAAAGCACATGTAGGTAAATGCTTAGCCGCAGCTTGGCTTCGTAAAATAGCACAGATGTTATTCAACTTAACTTCCATAAATTCACCATCCAAATCATCATATTTGCTTCATAGCCATTTATTTATGTATACCGCTTATGCCCCAATACTTAGCAACCCAAAACTGTACACAAAAACACCAAAACGATTTAGTAAATCGTTTTATTAAAAATAAATTAACAGGTAAATACAAAATGTCAACACTGGAGATTGCCAAACGTAGCACTGAGCATCTGGTCATACCAGATAATTCACGTCACCCGGAAACGCTAATAACGCCCTGTTAACAGCTTATATTGTGATGTTAAAAATTACAGAGTAGTCAGAACAGTCGCGGCAATGTGAATCTAGAACTAAGTTTTAAAATAACAAACATGCCGCCATCAAGTATTTATGGCGGCTACGAATGAAAGGCAAAGGCGTATTGTTAGGTAAACCTCATAGGTTATTTTTCAATTATAATCTCTTCGCTTTCAACCCGCTCACTGCCGGGCCATGCGTTAATCACAGCTTTAACTAAAGTCGCCAGAGGAATGGCAAAAAAGACGCCCCAAAATCCCCAAATACCGCCAAAAAAGAGTACAGCAACAATGATAAAAACGGGATGAAGATTAACCGCTTGTGAAAATAATAATGGCACTAATAAGTTACCATCCAGCGCTTGGATAACACCATAGACTATCATGACATACCAAAACTCAGGCGTGATCCCCCACTGAAACAAAGCGACGATGGCCACTGGAATAGTGATCACTGCAGCGCCAATATAAGGGATTAAAACCGAAAGCCCTACGCCGACACCAAGCAGCACAGCATATCTTAAATCGAGCAGCAAAAACGCCACGATCGACACACCACCAACAATTAAAATTTCGATGACTTTACCTTGAATATAATTGCCAATTTGTTGGTTCATCTCACCCCAAACCCGATTCGCTAACTTTCGTTTGCGGGGTAAAAATCTTAAGATCTGAGCCAATAGCTTTTCTTTATCCAATAACATAAAAAAGACTAATAGCGGTACCAGCACCAAATAAATAAGCAAAGTGACTAAGGTTACCAGTGAATTTAATGACGCACTAACTAAACCTTTACCTGTGGTCACAAATTGGTTGCGCAAAGAGTCACTGATATTTTTAACTTGTTCAGGGTTGATCACACCTTGATATTCTTCCGGTAAAGTTAATAAATAATTTTGACCTTCTTGAATAATATTTGGTATTTCAGTAATCAAATTAGTCAATTGTTGCCAAATATTAGGGATCAAACCTATCAACAAGGTAATGGATAAAAAGAAAAATAAAATAATGACAGCAACCACTGAGATACTACGGCGCACGCCAATGGCACGGAGTTTTTCAACGGGCCATTCTAATAAATACGCTAATACCAAAGAGACAATCACAGGTGCCAAAATGTCACCTAAAAAAATGACAAAAGCGAATAAAAAACACAAAATAAGGGCTAGGGTAACTGCATCGGGATCCGAAAAACGTCGATAATACCACCGACTGATAACTTCAAGCACAGCTTCTCTCCTTTTAAAAAACTCTATCATGAGCTTTGTATCATTAATTGTTGTAGTTCATTTATCTCGTCACGTAAACTAGCGGCCTGCTCAAACTCTAGATTTTTAGCATGTTCAAACATCTGTTTTTCTAATGTTTGAATTTGTTTTGCAATGTCTTCACTGCGCGCAACTTTATACCGGGTCTTTTTATCTGCTACTTTATGTAGACGAATTTTACCGTCGGCCGCCTGGTCTTGGTAACCCAAGTCCATTACATCTGTGATTTTTTTATTCAATGCTTGTGGCGTGATCCCCAAAGCCTGATTATGTGCCATTTGTTTTTCCCGCCGCCGCGCCGTTTCGTCCATTGCTTTTTGCATTGATTTAGTGACACGATCAGCATACAAAATCGCTTTACCATTTAAATTCCTCGCCGCGCGACCTATTGTTTGGATCAGCGAACGTTCAGCACGTAAAAACCCCTCTTTGTCCGCATCTAAAATAGCAACTAAAGACACTTCTGGCATATCTAAACCCTCTCGGAGTAAGTTAATACCAACTAACACATCAAATTCGCCGAGTCTAAGATCGCGAATAATTTCCATACGTTCAACCGTGTCTATATCTGAATGCAGATAACGCACTTTAATGTCGTGCTCGTTTAGATAGTCAGTTAAATCCTCTGCCATTCGTTTAGTCAAAGTGGTTGCTAAAACTCGCTCGCCTGCGGCTATGCGTTTGCGTGCTTCAGACATCAAATCATCCACTTGAGTAGCAACCGGCCTCACCTCAATTTCTGGATCTAACAAACCTGTCGGACGCACCACCTGCTCAGCAATATCAGATCCAGATTTGTCTAATTCGTATGGGCCTGGCGTTGCAGAAATATAAATGCTTTGAGTTGCAATAGACTCAAATTCATTAAACTTCAGGGGTCTGTTATCTAAAGCGGATGGCAAACGAAAACCGTATTCAACTAAGTTTTCTTTGCGCGCTCTATCGCCTTTGTACATGGCCCCAATTTGCGGCACAGTGACATGTGATTCATCGATCATCATAATGCCGTTCTCAGGCAGATAATCAAGTAAGGTTGGCGGTGCCTCACCTATCCCGCGACCCGATAAATAACGAGAATAATTTTCTATGCCTGAGCAGTAGCCTAACTCTAACATCATTTCTAGATCGTACTGGGTACGCTGGCGCAACCTCTGCTCTTCAACTAATTTACCAGCCGCCAGCAAATCCTGACAGCGCTGTGTGAGTTCTTTTTTTATTTCTTCTATTGCTTCAAGTATTTTTTCTCTTGGGGTGACATAGTGAGTTTTAGGATAGATAGTAGTGCGAATTAAATGCTGAAAAATTTCTCCGGTTAATGGATCAAACTCACTGATGCGTTCAATTTCTTCATCAAATAATTCAACACGAATCGCTTCTTTTTCTGAGTCGGCTGGAAAAATATCAATGACATCTCCTCTAACTCGGTAAGTACCGCGAGCAAACTCCATATCATTGCGGGTATATTGCATCTCGGCCAAACGGCGTAATATATCCCTTTGATCAACTAAATCACCCTGTTTTAAATGCAATAACATCTGCATATACGATTGCGGATCCCCTAAGCCATATATGGCTGAAACCGACGCCACTATAACGACATCAGGACGTTCTAATAAAGCTTTGGTTGCCGATAAACGCATTTGCTCAATGTGTTCATTGATCGAAGCGTCTTTTTCAATAAAAGTATCGGTTGAAGGTACATAAGCTTCTGGTTGATAATAATCATAATAAGAAACAAAATATTCAACCGCGTTAGTCGGGAAAAAGGCTTTCATTTCACCGTATAGTTGCGCTGCCAGAGTTTTATTGGGTGCCATTATGATGGTGGGTCGCCCCAACTGCTGAATGACATTCGCCATCGTAAAAGTTTTACCTGAACCAGTCACACCTAATAAGGTTTGATGCGCTAAACCATCTTCAATGCCTGTCACAAGTTGTTTTATCGCAGTCGGTTGATCCCCGGCTGGAGTATAATCAGAGGATAATGTAAAACTTGGTGTAGCCATTACGACTCCTTAACACGCTGAAAAACCGAATATGAAAGTAGGCTCATTATAAAATTACCAAGAACACAACCGGCGAACAATCCGATAATGCCAAACAGCTCTCCGCCAATATAAGCACAAGGGACATAACAAACAAATAACCGAATAAAACTAAGCAATAATGCTCGGTTTGGTAAATGCAATGCATTAAAAGATGAATTTGTAAGGATCACAATACCTTGCACACCATAACCTAAAGGCACTATCCACAAAAACATTTTAATTAAATAGGTTACCTCTGGTTCACTCGCAAAAGCCATAGCAATCAAAGGTGCAAGTGCGGCTAAACATAAATAAATAAAAAACTGCCAGGCCAATACAAAACGACAGCATATTTTATACGCATCACGCACTCTTTGATAAAATCCTGCGCCCTGGTTTTGGCTAATGAATGGCGGCAACGTCATGGATAAAGACAGTACCACCAAACTCGCAATGCTCTCAAGGCGTTGCCCAACACCGAATGCCGCCACTGCTTCTTTACCATAATTGGCCACTATCGCCGTTAATATGGCCATTGCTAATGGCGTTAACATATTAGCCCCTGCCGCTGGCAGCGCAATTGTTAAGATTTTTTTCGCTGCACTTTTGAATCGCGCGAATACAGGCAAATAAAGGTGCATTAAACCACGGCGGATACTCAGGGTATATACAATGATTATAGAACCACAGATCCATGCCAGTAAGGTAGCAATAGCTGCACCTTGAATCCCCATCGCAGGAATAGGACCGAAGCCAAAAATAAACATAGGGTCTAAAATGGCATTAATTGCACCACCCGCGCCCATAATTAAACTAGGTGTTTTAGTATCTCCTGAAGCACGTAACACCGAATTGCCAACCATAGGCAAAACTAAAAACACCGAACTGAAATACCACAGTGACATATAGTCATTGATATGTTTTAAGATGATGTCATTACTACCCAGTAGCTTAAAAATAGGTTCAATAAAAATTAATCCGAGTGACGACAGCAAACTTACTAAAATGAGCGAAACAAATAGTGCTGTGGTGGCTTGATCGCGGGCTAAACTTTCATCCCCCGACCCTAAACTGCGCGCAATAACAGCTGACGTGCCTATCCCTAGACCAATAATCAGGCTAATAACGGTAAAAGTAACCGGAAAAGTAAAACTGATTGCAGCTAATTCATTTGTTCCTAGTAATCCAATAAAAAAAGTATCAATTAAATTAAACGACATTAACGCGATCATGCCCATTGCCATAGGCACTGTCATACTTTTTAGCGTCGCCGCGATAGGTTTATTTAATAAATCTCGTTTTTTGTCTGCAGACACTTTCCAATCTCTTTGATAGGCTTTAATAAAACTTGTCTAGTCTACGTTATCCACTAGTAAAGGGCGAGCCAAGCTCGAAATTTTTATATAAATGCAGCTTTGATCAAAAAATCATCCTCAACACTCTAAAAAGGATGTAAACCCGTGATCGTAAGAAATTAAAAAGATGTTAAAAAACACAGTATATCGAATACTACAAATCGTAATAAATTTCGTTTTGCAATCAAAAAAAGTAAAAAAATTGGCTTGACAGAATCACTATATGCACAATTAGTTTTACTTGTTTGCAAATTTGCCAAGATCATCAGACCATCCCAACAAGATCTAGCAAAAAAAACATAAGCAAATGATTTTAAAAGAGAATAAAAAATTATTACGATTTTTTGAAAATCAGTATTGACATAGAAAAGACGCGGCTTAGCGCCGGATTTTCCGCTTTATTCACATACTTATCCACAGATAGAGTGGATAACCTCTGCAAAGCCAAATAAACTCGGGCCTGCAACGAAATTGATTACTTTTTTATCACATCCCAAAGCAGATGGAGGCGTCTAGTTTTTGACCGCAGTTTTTTAAAAATGATCATCACCTAGCTTCAACAGCCAAGCTAAACCATGAAAAAGTCCCCTGCACCCTTCAAAACCTACTTATTATGGACAAAAATCGGCCAATCAAAAAAATATCTTAAATTTTGTAAAAAACTTTGTTGACAGCCAGCCCGACTATCATTAAGATGCGCCCCCGTTGAGACGATGATATTCCCCCTTAGCTCAGTTGGTTAGAGCGACGGACTGTTAATCCGCAGGTCCCCCGTTCGAGTCGGGGAGGGGGAGCCAATATGATTGTTTGATGTTTATTATGTATGTTCCCCCTTAGCTCAGTTGGTTAGAGCGACGGACTGTTAATCCGCAGGTCCCCCGTTCGAGTCGGGGAGGGGGAGCCAAACATAATAAAAAGCCCTCTTCCAGACGGTATACTCTCCGAGCAATCTGCTTTATTCCATTTTTATTCTCCTGTTTATCTTTTGTGCTAAACTAATTATCGACCAGTGAGTTCATTCAGTTCCTCGCTATAGCTTTTTTTATGCAGTCCTGCGACAATAAGCGTATTAATGCCCGAATCCGCTGTTCATCTGGCTTATATTATACTCACTCTGGAAGCTGTATCATTGAAGGAGCACAAAAACACCTATGAGCATGTTTAGAAGATTTTTAGTAAAAAACTTAATCGCATTTTTAGTTTTATTTATTGTTTTGATTTATGCGAGCGCTAAAGCTTTTTTACAATATACAGAAGCGTTAAATACCCAACACCAAAGCGCCTTAGCCGTGTTATTAGCTGATAATAACCTTAGCTCTAAACAATTTATTAAAAGTATAAAAAATAGCTTTGATTACGCGACTTTAAAAGTTGAATCAGTGAACTTAAATAACGATGTTCAATATGGTTTTGAAAAACCCCAAGTGAACGGCACACTGACCGGCACTCTGTTAGATTCAATCAAAACTCAGAATCAGTTATATGAAGTAGAAAATGCAAAACAAGATCTTCGCATACGCTTTGTATTGGCCAGCGAAAAAGAATATCTTTTATTTGATAAACTTGTCCGTAGCATTTTATTGGTAGCACTAGTTTTTGCATTATTGATTACCATCGCCGATCGGCTAGTTTTAAAACGTGTCCTGCTAAAAAATGTCAATTGGATTGTTGCTAAATTAAGGATGCAAACAAACGAAAACGATGATCTAATCGACAGTGCCAAAAAAATGCTGCCAAAAGAGTTTGCCCGTTTAGTTGTCAAACTGGATGAAATTCGTGAAGAGGTAAAAGAAACTATCCGCGAGTGGAAAGTTTCTGCCGAAAACTACCAGCTAGAAGCGACCCGAGACAACCTGACTGGACTTCCTAACAGAGCTAGCTTTTTACGTGTTATGGAGCAGTCATTAACTGACGGGGATAGTCAGTTTGGCGTTTTAGCAATCTGTCGCGCCACCGAACTACAGCATATTAATAAAGTCAAAGGCTATGATGCTGGCGACCAATATATTAAAGATGTAGGTTTAGCAATCGAACGTGTTGGTAACAACTATCAAAACGTTAAATTATTCCGTCTAAACGGCTCAGATTTTGCGCTCATAGTGCCTAATATTACGATCAAAGAATCAGAAAAACTTGCACAGAATTTATTTGCACGCTTCACCGAATTACAAAAAATGATCGAGAGCAATGGTATTGCCTATACAGGGATAGTCTCTTACAAATCAGGTCAAGAATTAACTGAGATTTTGGCGTTAGCTGATACTGGCATTAGTATGGCACAAACCAAAAATACCAATGGCTGGCATATCCAAAATGATAAATCTGTGTTGAATAATGTCAGCGCTAGATACGGAAATCAAAATTGGAAAATCGTTATCGACGATGTTATCGAAAACCAAAATGTGCGCCTGTTCCACCAACCCGTGCAGCCGGCTGGCCGCAGCAATAAAATGTATTCAGAAATCCTGGCTCGTTTTACCAACCTCGAAGGTGATCTGCTACCAACAGGTTCGTTTGTCGCTATGGCCGAAAAAATCGATAAAATCATCGATTTAGATAAGCTCATCATTGAAGCAACAATTGAAACCATTCATAAAAAGAACCTGCAAAGCCAATCGTTTGGTATTAATATTACCGCGCGCTCGGCACATGATGAAAAATTTTGCATTTGGTTAGAGCGGCGATTGTTAAGAGACTCTTTTATTGCGACCCGACTGGTTTTTGAAATCGCCGAATTTGGCATGCAGCAAAACTTGCCTGCGTCGCAGCGTTTTATAAAAATGTTACACAGAGCAGGCTCTCGAGTGACAGTTGAACGTTTTGGAGCGGGTTTTACCTCGTTTAAGTTTTTCCGCGACATTAAACCTGACTTTATCAAAATTGACGGCAGTTATAGCCGTAAAATCGATGATGATAAAACCAACCAGTACTTTTTGCGTGTGATTGTTGATTTAGCGCACCGGCTCGGCGTGTCTGTCATCGCAGAAAGTGTTGAAACTCAAGAAGAAAAACATATGCTCGAGCAATTATTGGTAGATGGCACGCAAGGTTATTTTATTAGTAAGCCAAGCGAACTCTAAACCAATAAAAAAACCATATCGATGGTAAGTTGTTAAATCTTCCTTTAGGCCTCATAATACGCCCTGTTTTCTGGGCGTATTTATCAATTATCAAGCTGACAACTCGCAATGACTGACTATTTTTTACTGTTTATCGCAACAGTACTCGTAAATAATTTTGTACTGGTAAAATTTCTTGGGCTGTGCCCTTTTATGGGGGTGTCAGGTAAAGTGGAAACTGCAGTCGGAATGGCACTTGCAACCACATTCGTTTTAACACTGGCTTCGGTCGCAAGCTATTTATTAAATAAATACTTGTTAGAGCCACTCTCGCTTGAATTTTTACGAACCATAGGGTTTATTTTGGTCATTGCCGTGGTTGTGCAATTTACCGAAATGGTTGTGCATAAAACCAGCCCATCGCTGTACCGGCTTTTAGGGATATTTTTACCCCTTATCACGACAAACTGCGCAGTATTGGGCGTTGCGCTTTTAAACCTAAACGAAGACCATAACTTGATTCAATCGGCTGTTTATGGCTTTTCAGCAGCGGCAGGGTTTTCGTTGGTTTTAATATTATTTTCTGCAATGCGCGAGCGGTTAGCGGCAGCTGATGTGCCAAAAGCTTTCTCCGGTTCGGCTATTGCTATGGTGACCGCAGGTTTGATGTCTTTAGCATTTTTAGGATTTACAGGTTTAATTAAATTGTGAATATTGTTTTATATTCAATTTTAGTACTTGGGGTACTTGCACTGATTTTTGGCGCTCTCTTAGGTTATGCCAAAATTAAATTTAAGGTAGAAAGTGACCCCTTAGTTGATCAAATTGACGAGATTCTACCACAAACTCAATGTGGTCAATGTGGTTATCCTGGCTGTCGCCCTTATGCTGAAGCGATTGCCAACGGCGATGATATCAATAAGTGCCCACCGGGTGGCGATGCAACCATAAAAAAGCTATCCGACTTGGTCGGTGTTGAAGCCAAACCACTTGCCGGCACAGAAGAAGGTGAGCAGACCGAACCTGTAAAAAAGGTCGCATATATTCGCGAAGACGAATGCATAGGCTGCACTAAATGTATTCAGGCTTGTCCTGTAGACGCCATTTTAGGGGCCGCGCGACACATGCATACCGTCATTGAAGATGAATGTACTGGCTGTGATTTATGTGTTGAACCCTGCCCTGTTGACTGTATTGATATGCTACCAGTCAAAACCCGCCCAGATAATTGGCGCTGGCAACTGCAATCCATTCCAGTGCAGCAAATAGATTAAATTGATTGGGGTTAGTGTGGACAGTCTTATAAAAACGATTAAATCTGGTTACCTATGGCGCTTTCCAGGTGGCGTGCACCCGCCACAAAAAAAATCATTGTCACAAACTGGGCAAATTAAAAGACCCGAATTAGCTTCCAAATATTATGTTTCGCTAAAGCAGCATATTGGTCAACAAGCTGAAGCTTGCGTTCAAGTGGGTGATAAAGTTAAAAAAGGCCAAATGCTTAGCCGTGCAGATACGGCAATGCAACTTCCTGTACATGCGCCAACTTCGGGAATAGTGACAGACATTCGTGAACACATATTAGCGCATCCATCAGGTCTGGGTGAACAAACAATTATTATAGAAGCCGATGGCTCAGATGAATGGTGCCAGCGCGAAGGGCTTGATAATTATCAGCAACTTCCACCAGCCCAGATCCTAGATAAAATAAAATCGCTTGGTGTTGCTGGATTAGGAGGTGCAGGCTTTCCAACTCATATTAAAAATAGTCGGCCCGAAGCCATTGAATTATTAATCATTAATGGGGCTGAATGTGAGCCTTATATCACAGCTGATGATGCCCTGATGCGCGAACACGCTGCTGATATTGTTGCTGGCATAAATATTTTAAACCACCTGCTTGAAGCCAAACTGGTTGTTATTGCAATTGAAGATAATAAACCTGAAGCCATTAAAGCAATGGAATTAGCAAGTGCAGACGAAAAGGATATTATCGTTCGTGTAGTACCGACAAAATATCCAACCGGCGGTGAAAAACAATTAATTCAGGTCCTAACTGGCAAAGAAGTTCCAAGCGGAGGAATTCCGGCAGATATTGGTATAGTGATGCAGAATGTCGCCACTGCCTACAGCACCTATCGAGCCGTAATTCACGGCGAACCTTTAATCGAGCGCGTCGTGACACTCACTGGTGAAAGCATTTCTCAAGCTGGTAATTATTGGGTGCGCATAGGCACACCAGTGGCACATATTTTAACTCAAGCTGGTTATAACCAACCAGCAGAAGGTCGCTTAATTATGGGTGGTCCTATGATGGGCTTTAGTATTCACTCGCCATTAACCCCAGTTTCAAAAATTACCAATTGTTTATTAGCGCCCGCGATGAACGAATTGCCAGATCCAGCCGATGAGCAAGCGTGTATTCGCTGTGGATATTGTGCCGATGCCTGCCCTGCCTCATTGTTACCGCAGCAGTTATACTGGCACAGTAAAGCGCGTGAGTATGAAAAAGCGCAGCATTTTGATCTATTTGACTGCATTGAATGCGGCGCTTGTGCCTATGTATGTCCGAGCGAGATCCCTCTGGTTCAATATTACCGGGTTGCCAAAGCGAATATCCGCCAGCAAGCCGCAGAAAATGAAAAAGCCGAAAAAGCGAAAGAAAGGTTTAACCAACGACAATTGCGTTTAGAAGAAGAAAAACAAGCCAGGATCGAAAAACAGCGTTTAGCGGCAGAAAAACGCAAACAAACGATGCAAGAAGACGCTAGCGCAAAAGACAAAATTGCCCAAGCACTAGCGCGAGCACAAGCGCAAAAAGCGAGCCGCAGTACAGATCAAGCAAAAGAACAAGCGCCAGCTCAATCGACTATTGCGTCAGATTCAAAAAACAATTCACCTAAAAGTGCCGCTCAGGCGGCAATTGCCCGGGCCAAAGCTAAAAAAGCCGCTGCTCAAAAGGCTGACAATGAAGCCATGCAATCAGCCGCAGACACAGATCAATCGGACATTGAAAAAACAGCCAAAGAAAAAGCCCAAGCGGCAATTGCCCGGGCCAAAGCTAAAAAAGCCGCTGCTCAAAAAGCTGACAATGAAGCCATGCAATCAGCTGCAGACACAAAGCAATCGGACACTGGAAAAACAGCCAAAGAAAAAGCTCAAGCGGCAATAGCCCGGGCCAAAGCTAAAAAAGCCGCTGCACAAAAAGTCGACAACGGTGAGCACGCCAACGTGGTTGAGCCTATTGAGCAGAGTGACCCAAAAACACCGGAACCAACCGTTGACAAACCAGCATCCGGTGAGACAAATCAAATGAGCCAACAGGATGATAAATCGCAACGAATCAAAGCTGCTATTGCAAAAGCAAAAGCAAAACGCAAACAATTAGGGGGCGATTAATGAACTTTAAAATCGCCAGCTCTCCTCATACGCATGTTCGACGAAAAACCCCAGCCGTGATGCTGTTTGTTGCGATTGCCTGCTTACCAGGTATTGCAGTTCAAACTTGGTATTTTGGCATTGGTACCCTAGTGCAAATCTGCTTAGCCATATTGGCCGCCGTGGCCGCAGAAGCAGCTTGTTTAAAAATGAGACAACGCTCAGTACTACCCAGATTAAAAGACAATAGTGCTTTATTAACTGGGTTATTATTAGGCATTAGTGTGCCGCCATTGGCCCAATGGTGGGTTGTGGTGATTGGGGCAATTTTTGCAATTGTTATTGCAAAACAAATTTATGGTGGTTTGGGGCAAAACTTATTTAACCCAGCTATGGTTGGTTATGTAGTATTGCTGGTTTCATTCCCACTATCGATGACGTTATGGGTACCCCCCTTATCTTTAGTTGAATACCCAGTCACGGTTCAAGACACGCTAATGCTTATTTTTACCGGATACAGCGAAACAGGTTTTTCGTTAGCTCAGTTAAGAGTCGACCTTGACGGCTATACTATGGCTACCCCATTAGATACCGTAAAAACAGCACTCACTAACCAGCAAACCTATCAAGAGATCTTAAATCAAAAGGTCTTCAGCGAGGGGACTGGGATCGCTTGGTTTGAGGTAAATCTAGCTTATTTGTTAGGTGGCTTGTTTTTGCTGCAACAAAAAATCATCAACTGGCGTATTCCAGTGGCTTTTCTGCTTACCCTAACCTTGTTTAGCTTTATTTTACACAGCGCAAGCCCAGATGGGTCAGCATCAACTATCTTACATCTGTTTTCAGGTGCGACCATGTTTGCGGCATTTTTTATATTAACTGATCCTGTTTCTGCATCAACCACAGCAAAAGGCAGATTGATATATGGTGCGCTAGTGGCTGTGCTTGTTTTTTTAATTCGCAATTTTGGTGGTTATCCAGAAGGTATCGCTTTTGCTGTATTATTAGCCAATATGGCTGTGCCATTAATAGACTACTACAGTCAACCAAAAACTTATGGAAAATAATTAAGTTATGCCAATTAAGAATATAACTCGGTCCAGTATTATTTTAACCCTGTTTGCTTTAGTCACCACAGGGTTAACCGCTTGGACCTTTATTTTAACCAAAGATAGAATCGCGGCCGAAAAAGAAAATGCCATTGTGCGTAACATTAATCAAATTATTGCCGCTAACCTTTATGATAACGATGTCGCCAATGATTGTATCGTTCGGCAAAACCATTTACAAAAAAAGACCCGAATTTTCCGCGCACGCCAGGCACAAACGAATGTTGCCCTAGCGATTGAAACCTTTGCACCAGACGGCTATAGCGGTCGAATTGACTTATTGGTTGCGGTGGATAGTCAATTTAAGATCCTTGGTGTGCGAACCACAGCGCATAACGAAACACCGGGTTTAGGTGATAAAATTGAAGTTAAAAAGTCTAACTGGATAAAAAGTTTTAATGGTTTAAGTATAGAGCCGGATAACTTACAAAAATGGGCTGTCCGTAAAGATGGTGGTATGTTTGATGCTTTTACTGGCGCAACAATCACCCCAAGAGCCGTCGTCAATGCAGTAAAAGACACTTTATTGTGGGCACAACAGCAACCTGATTTATTTTCTCAAGCAGCCAATTGTGGAGTTGAGCAATGAGTCCGATTAAAGAAATAAGCTGGCAAGGTATTTGGAAAAATAACCCAGCGCTAGTGCAAATGTTAGGTTTATGTCCTCTGCTAGCGGTAACAAATACATTGATTAACGGGTTAGGGTTAGGTTTAGCGACTTTATTTGTATTGTTGGGATCGAACATTAGTGTGTCTATTGTGCGCAACTGGATCCCAAATGAGATAAGAATTCCTGTATTTGTTATGATCATTGCGTCTTTGGTGACCTGTGTGCAACTGATTATGAATGCTTACACTTATCAGCTCTACCAAACGCTCGGTATATTTATCCCTTTGATTGTCACCAACTGCGCCATCATCGGTCGCGCTGAAGCCTTTGCATCTAAAAACAACCCACTCTTATCCGCTTGGGATGCGTTAATGATGGGCACTGGATTTTTAATGGTATTAGCTGTTTTAGGCGCTATCAGAGAAATCTTAGGCAATGGAACCTTATTTAGCGGTGCAGATCTACTATTTGGTGAAGGCGCCACTCACCTAACCATGAATTTATTTAACGTTGAAGAAAGCTTTTTAGTCGCCATTTTACCTCCCGGCGCGTTTATTGTGATGGGGTTACTCATCGCGTTAAAAAATCATTACGACAAACGTATTGAAAACCTAGTAGTGGGTCAGCAGAAATCACAAAAAATCGAGCGAGCCCGAGTAACGCTGGAGAGCCAATCGTGAACAAAGAAAAACGCATTGCTATGCTTTCGAGGCTCAGAGATGATAACCCAAATCCCACTACAGAATTAGAATTTAACAGCCCGTTTGAGCTTTTAATTGCGGTTATTTTATCAGCCCAAGCGACCGATGTGAGTGTTAATAAAGCCACCCGAAAACTATACCCGGTTGCTAATACGCCTGAAGCTATCTACAACCTAGGCGTAGAAGGACTAAAAAATTATATAAAAACGATAGGTTTGTTTAATAGCAAAGCTGAAAATGTAATTAAAACCTGCCGTATTTTAATTGATAAACATCAAAGCCAAGTCCCTGAAGATAGAGCCGCCCTTGAAGCATTACCGGGTGTCGGCCGAAAAACGGCCAATGTTGTTTTAAATACAGCTTTTGGCTGGCCAACCATTGCCGTTGATACCCATATTTTTCGAGTCTCGAACCGAACGAAATTAGCAGTGGGCAAAAACGTCAACGAAGTAGAGCAAAAATTATTAAAGGTAGTGCCAAAAGCTTTTAAAGTTGATGTACATCACTGGCTAATATTACATGGCCGCTATATCTGTGTCGCAAGAAAACCCAAGTGTGGAGCCTGTATTATTGAAGACTTATGCGAGTTTAAAGATAAAACTGAATAACATCAATATCAGTCAAAACTTTAACAGGCTGCCATTCACTTTTAGCGAAACGCTAACGCTCGTTAGAGTCTATCTTATTAACAAACTGTGCAAGACTAACTAATCGAGGGCCCAAAACAAAATTAATAATGTTTTTTACCCAAACAACAGATATGTTTTTATAATCTAATTTTGTTAACAACACAGCCATGACAAAAAATAAAAAAACTGAAAAAAACGAATAAAAACAAATCATTTTCAGTGTTAAATGTTTGAATAAATCAACCCCTAAAAGAACATCAAAGCCAATAAAGACATAGGCAAAATAAAATGGTGCTGACATTAATAACAACTTAGTTAACTGTAATTTGTGTGAGCAAACGCGAAACATGTCTTTTTGCAGTTGGCTAACCGGATTGGCATAATCAACTTTTGAGATCAAGACAATTTGCCCTATGTTTCCAGCGAACCCGACAATCGCAAAAATAATAAGAATGGATGCAGAGATAAAAGATGCGGATACACTCAGATTATCAGCAATATATTGCCCTAACAAAAAAATAATCAACAAAAATACACAGCTCTCAAAAATACGCGCCCATTTCATCTGATTAAGGTGTGTCATTTGTTTATTGATTTTAACTTGCCACAAAATTGCCTCATTAATTGCAAATTCAGAACCGCAAGCAGAGTGATGATGTTGCCAATGATTTTTTAGATTATCTAAGTTCATTTTACGACTCCCGTTTGTTGAATTGTTTTTTTAATAACTCTTTAATTCGGCTTAAACGTGTTGAGACATTACTCGTACTAATGCCTAAAGTATTGGCGATTGTCTCGTGAGACTCATTTTCTAAATAGAGCAGTATAATTGCTTTATTTAATTCATCTAATTGTGTAATAAATTGATACAAGAGAGTGATATCCTCGCTTTGGTGGACGTCTGACAGATCTGGTATCTGTACAATTTGTTCATCAGGCAAACTTGTTTTATCCGCTCGTTTGCTGTCTTTTCGATAATAAGAAATTGCTACATTCAGTGCGATTCGGTACATCCAAGTTGAAAACTTAGATGTGTTATCGTAATTATCAAAAGTAATCCACATAGTTGTTAATATCTCTTGCGCAAGATCTTGTCTGTCATAAATATTCGGGCAGTATGAATTCACAACTTTGAATACGATACCTTTATGTTGCTCCATTGCTTGGGCGAATAACCTCTTTTTAGTTTTGCTCATTTCGCGAAAACTCCAGGACTAAAGTTTTTTCTCTTTGAAAGAGGACACCTTCCCACTTAATTATCATTAAAAACCTTGTATGAAAGCTATTGGTCTTGATACATTTTTTATCCACTTGTTTATTCCCACAATATAACCAAACGACTTGATTATCTAATTATTCGCTGCCCCTCTAAAATAATCACAAATATTTTTAAACATTGCTTTCAACTTGGAATAAGCACTCACGCTCATCCCCTTGTTAACGCGCTCGGCAACAGGCAAAATGTAGCCTAAATCATTCAGAGCAATGCAAAGCAAAAAATAAAACCACAAACGAATACGGAGTTAAAAAATGCGTTTATTACATACTATGTTACGAGTGGGAAATTTAGAAAAATCAATTGAGTTTTACACTCAAGTCATGGGCATGCAGCTATTAAGGCAAAACGACAATCCAGAATACAAATATACGTTAGCGTTTGTAGGGTATGGCTCAGAGGCTGACGAAGCGGTTATTGAGTTGACCTATAATTGGGATACCAATGAATATGATCTTGGCAATGCATACGGTCATATTGCGATAGAAGTTGATGATATTTATGCTCAATGTGAACAGATCCGAAGTGCTGGCGGCATTATCAGCCGTGAGCCAGGTCCGGTAAAAGGTGGCACTACTGAGATTGCTTTTGTAAAAGATCCGGATGGATATGCAATCGAGCTTATTCAGAAAAAAAATTACGCTGAGCTGTAAAAAACATTGCTTAAAAATCGGCTGATTCAAAAAAAACCCACCATAAGGTGGGTTTTTTAAAAACTGCTTAGTTGAACTCAGCTTATTTGCTTTGTGCTTCTAACGTAGTAGTTACACGACGGTTCTTAGCACGACCTTCGCGAGTAGAGTTGTCAGCAATTGGGTTTCTTTCACCTTCACCACGAGTAGTGATTCGAGAAGAAGAAACATTGAACTCTTTAACCATATAATCGGCAACACTTTGTGCACGCTGCTCAGATAAACGTTGGTTGAAGTCCGCAGGACCTGTTGAATCGGCATGACCAACTAAAACAACTTTGCTGTTTGGATACTTTTTCATAAAGTCAGCTAATTGTTTAATGTCGCCGTGGAATCTTTGTTTAACAACCGCACTTTCTAATTCGAACTGAACATAAAGCTCTACAGAAACTGTTTTTGGCTCTTCTTTACGGCAACCTTTGCTATCAACAGCGACACCGTTTGGTGTCATCGGGCATTCGTCTTTATAATCATAAACGCCATCAGAATCACGGTCAAAAGGACAACCCTGGCTATTTACTCGAACACCTGTTGGTGTGTTGCTACACATATCTTTGCTATCAGCTACACCATCTTTGTCAGCGTCAGCCATTGCATTTGAGTTATCAACTTTAGTCATGTCATCTGACTTAGAAGTTGTTTGGCCAAATTGATATTTTAAACCGATGCTTGGTAAACTTTCGATAACTGTTGAATCAAAAGATGCAACAAGTTCGTAGAAAAAAGTAGCAGATAAATTAGAAGTAAAATAATGCTCGTAACCTGCACCAGCTTTTAATGCAAATTTTTCTTCTTCACCCAGCGTATCGGCGTCAAGAGTGTACTGACCCAAGCCAGCCTTGGCGATCCAGCTGTTTTGACCAACTGGAGCATATCGGTATAAACCGTTTAATGATAACAAACTTACATCTGTATCAAATTGAGATGGGGTATCTGTTTCAGTTTCAGACCAGTTATAGTCTAATTCTACAGCCCAGTTTTTATCAATCTGATAGCCTAAGCCAACCCAAGGTCCAACAGCACCATTGTCCACATTGTGCACATCGGTATCAAAGAAAAATGCACTTGCACCGCCTGTTACATAAACAGGTGCTTCCGCATTCGCATATGTAGAACAAATCAGTGCAGTTGTCAGACTTGCTAGTTTGAACATTTTAGTCATGAGAACATCCTTAATATTTATTGAGTCATTTTTTAAGCAAGAGCCCTAATCCTGTTGTACTCAAATTTCTTGAACAGAGATCAAAATGCTTTTGTTACTTTCTCGGTAGCCAAGTGTGAAGCAAGCTCCTTGTTAGCTACTAATAATGTATATATTACCCGATTCAGTGTTTATAGTAGCAATATACCTGTAAACTTGTGATTTTTTTCGCACTACTGAACAACAAAAGCATATTAAAACTCATAAATGCGAAATAAAACGTGTTTTTACAGCTTCCTGTTTTAAACACCAAACCAGAATTCGCTGAACTGCCTAACACCCCATCAATTATCTGTAGAGTTTAATCAAGTTTCAAGCCCAAATCACGATAACTTTGTAACCAAAACACAAATTTATTAAAAAAATCTATATCACGTCTAAATTCTTTAATGTCTTGCTAATAAAAGACTTTCAGCAAACTCATGGCCACTTAAAAACTGGTTTTGAAAGTCAAGCCGGTGGGCGGCTTTATTATGACATATCTCCACTAAATCCGGATCAAATCTTTCACAATTAAAGTGGGTATGTTGTAATTCTCGGTTAGATTCGAACGCTTGCGAAAATCCAGCAACCGTAGACTGCCAATAAGCGATGGCTTGTTGCAGCCGACGTTTTTGCGACAAAGGCACTTGCTTACGCGCTGTTAACGCATATTTAGCATGACGGCTAGGTGAGCTGATCAACACATTCGCCCGCATCTGTTTAGCCATAGATTTGAGCATATCTATATTAGGCTTTTTATTTAACTGTAACTGGCACCACATCTCACGGGTTGCTTCACCACCATGTCGAGCATCAATCACACGATTAAACGGACCCAACTGGGTATGCCTCGCAGTATTTGCAAATAGACCACTACGGCGCTTTGTTATGCTTTCGATCGTTTGCCTAGTAAAAATACGGACATCTTTCAACAAGTGATAAAAACAAGGCTCTGCCTGTAACCAATCAAACTGCACCGGACGTTTTGCTATTTCGGCTAGTTTGGCATCCTGACTATCAACCAGCTGCCGCTCGACTGGGAACGACCATCCGTTTTCTGTCCATTGATGAAACAATTCAAGCATAGTTGGGTCATCCGCTGCCAGCACCGCTGTATGGGCGTCTGAGTCGGCAGTGAAAAGTGAATTTTTACTATCTAGTAGTACGACCTTATGTCCCGCTTGAGATAGTCTGTAAGCAACAGCGATCCCTGCGATACTTGCGCCGATTACCAGTGTTTTCATAAATCTTAAATGTGTTTTAAACTGTTATTTTTATTACGGACAAAAAACAAATCAAGTTCAGTATAATTAACCAAAAAAATGCGCATTTAATTCGTCAAAATGATGAAAAATTTTATCCGCTTTTTGCAACGAGGATTTATCCGAGTATGCATGGGCAAGCGCGTAAGTTGTAAGACCAGCAGCAGTTGCTGCCTGAATACCAGATTCAGAATCCTCTAACACCAAAACATGCTCAGCCAAAACCTGTAAATCTGAAATGGCCTTGAGGTAAGGTTCTGGGTTAGGTTTGGTATTTTTGGTATCCCCGCCTGCGACAACCAAATCAATGGGTAACTGAGGATGATGCGCCAAGCTGGCAATCACATGGGACCTGTCTGACCCTGATACCAAAGCTATTTTAGCTTCTGGCTGAAACTTTTTAAACCTCGTTAAAAACTGCTCAACCGCTGGCATCAAGGTAAACCCAACAGTATGAATATAAGTTAAGGTGGCATCCACTTTTAGTTGGCTAAGCTCGGCTGAACTAATAGGTAAGTTAAACTTATTTACAAAAAAAGTAGCCGTCGACTCACCTGATAAACCGATGCGAGGTTTAAAATCAGCAAAACTAAGTGAAATTGAAAATGGTGCTAACACTTGTTGCCAAATTTTATGCTGCGCTGGTTCAGAGTCTACCAAAGTTCCATCATGATCAATAAATAATGTGCTAAATACCATCAGCATATCCTATTAACAGCTCCGCTTGGCGTTTTTCTTTTGGCGCTAAATACCAGCTATCCGAAAATGCATTTCCACGTTCAACACACACAAACGAAGGATAGTTTTGCTCGCCTAAGTCAATTAATTGAGCTGCTTTTTCTGGGCCAGGGTTCCAGACTATCGCAGAGTGGCAATTCTTGCTACGTAACACTATAGGTGTTTTGCTTTGAATCCTTTGCTGCTCGGCAACATTTAGATAAATTCGATCTAATTCACCGCTAAAATGCACTGGGCCTTGCTGTATTTTAGCAGCTAACTGCGCTGTATTATCTAAATAGGTGGTGTAGTGTAAACCATCAATATAAACGGTTTCAATATCTGCCACAGGGTGATAACTATGCAAAGCAAAACTAACTGGCATCAAAGTGTCACTGAGATTGATTGCTGTTAGCGCAAGCTCTATCTGATGGTTTAGTTGAATCTTGTACTCAGCCTCAAAAGAATAAGGGTACAAAGTTTGAGTTTCTTCATTACTGGTAAACTTAAAGGTTATACTCACTTGCTCTGCAGTGACGTCAATGTCTGCCAACTGCCAGTCTCGATTACGCACAAAACCATGACTTGGCGTATTTTCACTTAATTGGTTATCACCAAACCAAGGAAAACAAACTGGGATGCCGCCACGAATTGCTTTCCCTTGTTTAAAAATAGCCTGTGGGCTGAGCCATAATAAAGGATCTTTGCCTTTGGCGCTGAATTCGACTAAATGAGCCCCTTGGATAGCAATAACAGCATCGAATAATTCGTGATTGATCTTTAATAAGGGCAGAGCGTCCTGTGTTTCGCCATATAAACTTTTTGCATCCGTCACTGAAATACAACTAAACTTTTTTACTAATTCTTGCACACACATATTGATACCACTTATTAATGACCTCATCAAAAGCGTTATTTTAACGGCTCAGGCTAGTCTTCACAAGTTGAGGTAATACGTTTTCACCTCCCCTGTACTTAGGGTTTTTAAGTTTGTACGTAAAATTCTTTTTATTCATGATCCTTACTTGATACAATATGCCGATATTCTTTAGGTTTTGAATTTAGGAAAGCAAGTGGCTGAGCAAAAACAATCATTAAGTTATAAAGACGCAGGTGTCGACATTGACGCAGGTAATCAACTAGTTGAACGTATTAAAGACGTCACTAAAAAAACCCGACGTCCAGAGGTAATGGGCAACATAGGTGGTTTCGGTGCGCTTTGCCGACTACCTGAAAAATACAAAAAACCACTGCTGGTTTCGGGCACAGACGGTGTCGGGACTAAATTAAGATTGGCTATTGATTTAAATTGTCACGATACCGTAGGTATAGATTTGGTGGCTATGTGTGTCAATGATCTAATAGTTCAGGGGGCTGAACCTCTGTTTTTCCTTGACTATTATGCCACCGGCAAGTTAGACGTGGATGTAGCTGCTTCAGTTGTCAGCGGCATTGGTGAAGGATGCCAGCAATCTAATTGTGCATTAATTGGTGGTGAAACAGCAGAAATGCCGGGCATGTACGAAGGCGCAGACTATGACATGGCGGGTTTCTGTGTCGGGGTAGTCGAAGAATCACAAGTCATTGATGGTAGCCGAGTACAACCTGGTAATAGGTTAATTGCCCTGGCGTCATCAGGCCCACATTCAAACGGCTATTCGTTAATTCGTAAAATTTTAGAAGTTTCAAATGCAGATTTAGAACAACCATTAGATGGTCAACCGCTTAAATCCCACCTTATGGCGCCAACTCGAATCTATGTACAATCAATACTCAAGTTATTAGAAAGCGTTAATGTAAATGCGATTACGCATATTACCGGTGGCGGTTTTTGGGAAAATATTCCACGCGTATTACCAGCAAATAGCAAAGCTGTTATCGAACAAAAAAGCTGGCAGTGGCCAGAAGTATTTAATTGGCTGCAAACCGCTGGTAATGTCGAAACGCACGAAATGTTACGCACCTTTAACTGTGGTGTAGGCATGATCTTAGCTGTGCATGAAGACGATGTTGAAGAAGCTTTGGTGTCTTTACGTCAAAGTGGTGAAAAAGCTTGGTTGATTGGTCATATAAGCGAAGCTAATGAAAACGAAGCTCAGGTAGAAATGGTTTAAGTCGTGCAGAAATCCATTCTTGTATTAATTTCTGGAAACGGCTCCAACTTACAAGCAGTGATTGATGCAACTGAATCCGGCCAAATTAATGGCCGGATTTGTGCAGTTATTTCTAATAAAAGCACTGCATTCGGTTTACAGCGAGCTCAAAAGCATCAGATTCCAGCGATTTCACTCCCTCATAGTGATTATCCAGACCGTCAGTTATATGATCAAGCGCTCGCCGAAGTGATTGATCGGTATCAACCGGATTTAATCGTTCTTGCTGGTTTTATGCGAATTTTAACCGCTCAATTTGTTGCCCGTTACAAAGGTAAACTATTGAACATTCATCCATCTTTGTTGCCTAAGTACCAGGGTCTAAATACTCATCAAAGAGCGTTAGACGCTAACGACAGAGAACATGGTGCTAGTGTTCACTTTGTGACCGAAGAATTAGATGGCGGCCCAGTTATCTGTCAAGTAAGTATCCTGATTGATGAAAAAGATACTGCAGAAACATTAGCACAACGGATTCACAAACAGGAACATTTCATTTACCCTAAGGCAATAGAATGGTTTTGCCAAGATCGACTTAAAATGGAAAGTGGTCGAGTTTGGTTAGACAATAATGAGTTGCCCACAACCGGGATAAGATATGCTGAATAAATTAATTGTTTTATCATCTGTCGTTTTATCGTTACTTTCAGTCGCTCCTGCCATCGCGCAGCAGACAGATGTCAAAATAAATAATGTGCTTACGCCATTCAACGCGAAATATAAAGTCGCTAAAGGGCGACTTAACTTAGGTACGGCGAAGCGTCAGCTTTCTCAAATCGGTGAAAACCGCTATACTTTTTCCTATTTTTCTGATCTTTCATTATTAATTTTAAGTGATCACAGACGCGAGACATCTGAGTTAACTGTGCTTAAAGATCAAGTGACGCCGGCTCGTTACTTATTTAAACGAGAAGGCACTGGAACAGATAAAAGTACAACCTTAGCTTTTATGTACGAAGGCGTAAAGGATCTCGAAAAACAAAAGTTTTTGCCGGTCGATAACAACATTCAATGGTACGATGAGGTGAGCTACCAGCTGCAAATGAAGCTGGATTTAGCTGCCGGTAAAACTGAGATGAGTTATTATTTGATCGACCACAAAAAACGAGACAAACTCTATAAGTTTAAAGTGGTTGGAGAAGAAGAGCTCACTGTACCTGCAGGAAAAATAAATACGGTTAAATTACAAAGGATCCGAGATGACGGCAGTGATAGAGTCACTGAGTTTTGGTTAGCACCAGATTTAGGTTATTTGTTGGTGCGTATTCGGCAACTAAGAGATGGCAGCGAAGTTGCAGATGCCCAATTGGAGAAATATGTTTTTACCGCTTTTTAGCGGATAAATAATTAAAAAAACGAGGGAATGAACATATGGCGCAGTACCACATTTTGATAGTGGATGACATTGCAGAAAACATTCAAGTTGCAATGAATATGTTGAAAGAGCAAGGGTATCAATTTTCGTATGCATTAAATGGCGAACAAGCGCTCTTGTTATGTCAAGATTACGATTTTGACCTGATTTTATTAGATATCATGATGCCTGGAATGAATGGCTATCAGGTTTGCGAGCATCTCAAAGCTAGACCTGAATATGCAGAAATCCCAATAGTTTTTTTAACAGCTAAAGTTGATATAGATTCTATCGCTAAGGCATTTAAAATAGGTGCAGTCGACTATTTAAGCAAACCTTTCCACTCTGAAGAACTTATCGCTCGTGTCAATAATCACCTAGAACTTTCCTCTGCTAAAAAAGTATTAAAAGATTTAAACCTCAATTTGCAAAGCGCCCTCATCCATAAAGAAAAACGATTCGAAACTGAGTTAGAAGAAAGTCAGAAAGAGATGATCTATGTGCTGATGGAATTGATGGAAGCCACCTCGGATGAAACTGGAAGCCACATTAAACGAGTGTCTGATTATTCTCGACTCTTGGCTCTGTATCACCCTAGTTTGTCGGATGATGATGCCAATACCATTTATCATGCAGCACCTATGCACGATATAGGTAAGATTGCGGTCCCCCATGAAATATTACATAAACCTGGTAAATTGACCCCTGCCGAATTTGAAATAATGAAAACCCATACCACTAAAGCCAGCGAAATATTGCGCATGTCTGATCGCAAATATATTACGGCAGCGAATATCATTGCCTCGCAGCACCATGAAAAGTGGGATGGCAGTGGTTATCCGCAGGGTTTAGCCGGTGAAGATATTCACATTTACGCCCGTATTGTGGCGATCGCCGATGTATTTGACGCGCTAACCCATAAAAGGCGTTATAAAAAAGCGTGGCCTATCAGCGAAGCCGTCGATTTTGTCAATGAGCAATCTGGTAAACATTTTGATCCTCAGTTAGTTAAAATTTTTAATGAGCATTTAGATGAGTTTATCAAGATTGCCCAAACTGGTGTTTAAGTTTACCATCCTACTCTTATTCATCGTTAGCCCAGCAACACTTGCTGCGAATAAATCGATGGCGCCTAAATCTATGAAGGCTGTGATTTTGCCAGCTGCAGCATCTATAGCTACGAATATTCCGGCCGAAAAATTATATGCTTTGCAAAAAGCCTATCTAGATTTGATTTCACAAAAGGCTGGGGTTGAGTTAACACTGCAAGCGAACGAACAAAATACGCAGCAATGGCTATTGGATAATCCTCAGATCGAGCTGTTCGTAAGCGAGCAAAAAATTTCAAAAAATAACGCTCACGGTGCCTACAGCTTACCTTTTTTAACTCTGCTAGACGAGGGTGCAGATAAACCGCTGAGGCATTTTTATTTGTTTATTCGTACCTCAAAAGAACCGCTGCGGCCATTATTAAACGAAGCAATCGAAGCCATTAGTCAAACTGAAAAGCAGCACATACAAAAGCGTATACTTGGCGACACACTCCATCCACTGCAGCCCCAGATCAATCAGCTCACCCCCAGTCAACAGACATGGCTCAGTCAAAATCATACGATACGTTATAGTGGCGACCCAGATTGGCTTCCGTTTGAGCAAATAAATGAAGCAGGTGAATTTGAAGGCATAGTTGCAGATTATTTAGCTATATTAGCCAACTTAACCGGTTTAAAGTTTGAACTTTTGGCCAGTGATAGTTGGCTACAAACCTTAGCGTATGCAGATCAACAAAAACCCGATATGATCTCTAGTGATGCTGATGATGCAAGACTAAAGCGCCACTATCGCGCCATTAAACCCTACCTGCTAAACCCGATTGTCATTTTGATGCAAAACGATCATTCGTTTGTAAACAAAATAACTGAATTAAAAAACCAACGCATCGCTGTGATAGAAGGTTACGGTTATACCCACGCGCTGCGTAAAAACTATCCAAAGCTAAACTTTATAGATACTCCATCGGCGCAAGCAGCTCTAGATAAGGTCAAATCTGGCGAACTAGACGCGGCAGTGATGTCGCTTGCAAAGGCTGGTTATTTGATTACATCCGGTGGTTATTACAATATCAAAGTGGTGGGTAAAACAGACCTGGATATGAAACTCACCTGGCATGTAAATAAAAACCTTGATGAGTTATTTGCCGTTTTAAACTTGTTGTTGCCTGCACTGTCTCAACATCATGAGTCCGATATTATTCGAAAATGGACTCAAGTAGAATTTGCTCAAAAGCATGATTACCAATTAACAATACAAGTCATTTTAATCTGTTTGATCATTGTTGGTTTTATCATTAGTTGGAACATGCGGTTGAAAAATGAAATTGAGCAAAAAAAGCATGCGCAAAAGCTGTTAAAAAACGAAAAAGACAATTTTAAAAACCTTTTTGATGGCGCTTTAGATGGCCATATGATCATTCATCAAGATCAAATATTAGCGTGCAACCAGGCTTCGATTAAGCTGTTAGGGGCACGTCATTCAAGTCAGATCGTGCAGCAAAATATCCATCAACTGTTTGCAGCGACAGCGGGTGTTGAAGGTTTTAAACAACATTTTGTAAAAGCGAACCGGCAACAAGGTTATCGATTTGATTGGTTAATGCAAACCTTAACGGGTCAAATGGCTTGTTTTTCTATTACCTTGATCCCCATCCAATACGATAACAAACCCTGCTTTAATTTAACCTTAAGGGATCAAACTGAAGAGTTCCGGCTTGAGCAGCGACTGAAAAAAAGCCACGAACAACTAGAAGCATTAATTCATAAGGTGCCATTGAGTTTATTGATTACGGATCTTTCCGGTGCCATCATAATGGCAAACCAAACCGCATTAACAGAATATCAATTGACGTCGGTCGAAATTAAACAAAAAAATATTTTGCAGTTTTATCACAATCCGGCCGATCGAGACAAAATCATAAAAAAAATTAAAAGTGGGCAAAGTGTCGATCAAGAAATCATTCAAATCAGAGCCCCCAGTGGTGAGCTTAAATCAATGCTGGTGTCTGTACTTCCCATCAACTACCGTGAACAAAACTGCTTGCTCTCAATTGCAATAGATTTAAGCCAGCGGGTCGCAATGGAAGAGCAACTAAAAGCCGCCAAAGAGATGGCGGAATCAGCAAACCGTTCAAAGTCTGAGTTCTTGGCCAATATGAGCCATGAAATACGCACCCCAATGAACGCTATTATTGGCTTTACTGAGCTATTAGATGCCAACATAGACGATGCAAAAAATAAAACCTTTATCCGCACCATACAAAATGCAGGAAATACTCTGTTAACGCTAATTAACGACATTTTAGACCTGTCTAAAATAGAATCTGGCAAATTAGAGATTAACAAACAGGCTTGTAACCTCTATCAATTATTCGAAGAAATAAAAAATATCTTCCAACTTAAGGTTCAACAGAAAAAAATTGCTTTTAATTTATCGGTTGATGGTCAAATCCCTACCGCCATCTTATTAGACGCAGTGCGTTTACGTCAGGTTCTGTTTAACCTGATAGGCAATGCGGTTAAGTTTACCGAGCAAGGCGAAATAAACCTCTCCATCAGAGCACTGAATATTGATGAACACTTGAGTAAAGTTGATTTATTGATTTCGGTTGAAGATACCGGTATAGGGATTGCAAAAAACCAGCAAGAAAAAATATTTAATGTTTTTGAACAGCAAGAAGGCCAGGATATCAAACGCTTCGGCGGCACTGGCTTAGGCTTATCTATCACCAAACGTTTGGTGGAAGCTATGGGTGGTGAAATTACGTTAAACAGTGAGTTAGGCCAAGGTAGCTGCTTTAACGTGCTGCTAAAACACCAAGACATAGCTGCGGTGCAAGTGGAAGCAGAGACAAATCCTGCTACTGTTGACCCCGATACGATACGATTTGCTCCTTGCACCATTTTAACGGTTGATGATATCGCCAATAATCGAGCTTTGATTAGAAATAATTTTAGTAAAAGCGACGTGACCATAGTTGAAGCAGAAAACGGTGCTGAAGCGGTAAAAATTTGTCAACAGCAAGCTATCGACTTAGTTATTATGGATATAAGAATGCCGGTAATGGATGGTTTAGAGGCTGTTGAATTGATCAAACAGGAATGTCCGGATCTTCCTGTCATCGCGCTAACCGCCTCTGCGATGCAGTCAGATTGTGAACAAACTCAAAAATACCAATTTGATCATTTTTTACGTAAACCAATTTTACGCGCCGAGCTGTTTGCGACTTTATGCCAGTACTTAACGTTTGAAAAGACGAACGATAGCATTGGAACAAACCAAATGGATTCAGAAGCAACTGAACTGGCATTTGAGCACTTATCATTAGAAACTTATCAACAACTTAAAAACCAGTATCATAAAGCGGTGCGAAGTAATAACCTGAATGATATTAAACAACTGAGTGAGATACTACTGCAATCAACTAACGAAAACACTTCCCATTTAGACCATTTAGGGCACCAGTTAAATGACAAAATAGATGCTTTTGATATTATGGGCATAAATGTTTTATTACAGCGATTAGCCCCTGTATTTAACAAATAAGGTCTTTGCAATTCGCGATCAATTCCTCTAACGTTGGCCTTTTAAAGCCATGGAGAAAACGATGTTTAACGCAATTGTGATCGAAAAAGCCGTTAGTGGCACGCAAGCCAAACTCAAAGCACTGAACGAATCTGAACTCGCGCAAGGCGATTTATTAGTAGATGTTGTGGCGAGCACGTTAAATTATAAAGATGCGCTGGCCATCACGGGCAAAGCTCCGGTGGTAAAAAGCTTTCCTATGGTTCCGGGTATCGACTTGGTCGGTCGAGTGAGCAAAAGTTCAGACGCTAACTATCAAGTTGGCGATTTGGTATTAGTAAACGGCTTTGGTATCGGAGAAAAATATTGGGGCGGCTTGGCTGAAAAAGCGAGTCTGTCTTCAGCTTGGGTGATCCCTCTACCAAAACCCTTTTCCGCCCATCAAGCAATGGCTATTGGCACCGCCGGCTATACAGCAATGTTATCTGTTATGGCATTACAACAGCATGGTATTCAAAAACAAGATGGCGAAATTTTGGTCACCGGAGCCAATGGTGGTGTTGGCAGTTTTGCTATCAGCTTGTTGTCTCAGTTAGGCTATTCTGTCGCTGCATCTACAGGCCGACCAGAAGAAAGTGATTATTTACAGTCCCTTGGTGCCTGCCGTATCATTGATCGTTGTGAACTTTCACAAGCGGCAAAACCCTTGCAAAAAGAACAATGGGCTGGCGTGGTTGATTGTGTGGGAAGTCATACATTGGCTAATGCGCTAGCGGCCACACGCTACGGCGGTGCAGTTACCGCATGTGGTTTGGCACAAGGAATGGACCTACCAGCCTCTGTCGCTCCATTTATTTTACGTGGCGTTACTTTATACGGTATAGACAGTGTTATGCAGCCACTGGCAAAACGTAAACAAGCCTGGCAACAATTAGCAGAACTCTTTGATGCTGCTAAATTAACCAGTATTAGCCGTGAGATAAGTTTAAGCGACTGTATTGCAACCGCTGAATCACTTTTGAAAGGGCATATCCGTGGCCGTGTTGTCGTCAACTTAGAGAAATAAATTTGAATAATCATTCAAATTTATTTTGACTCTATACGTCTGAGCTTTTAGCATAAGCTTAAATTCTCTCAACTAAATTTAAGCTTATGTCTAAACTCAAAACTCTACTATATGCTGCTCTAGTTACATTATTCCTGCTTGGAGGTATCCGTATGTCAATCGCCGCCACTCCCCCTGAGGTGATAGTATTTGACGTGAATGAAACCCTACTCGACTTAGAAAGTATGCGCGCTGGTATTGGGGAAGCACTAGGTGGTCGTGAAGACTTATTGCCCTTATGGTTTTCAACCATGCTACATCACTCACTAGTGACCACGGCGACTGGCGATTATCGGGATTTTGGTGAAATCGGGGTGGCAGCACTGTTAATGGTTGCTGAAATAAACAAAATTCCATTAGCGCAAGCACAAGCGAAAGCCGCCATAATGAATAACTTACTTAATTTACCCGCTCATCAAGATGTCAAAGCTGGTTTACAGGTGCTACGCGATAAAGGATATAAGTTGGTCAGTTTTACTAACTCATCAAATAACGGCGTCAAAACCCAGTTTAAAAATGCAGGTTTAATAGATTATTTTGATGCCAGATACAGTGTTGAAGATGCCAAAGTATATAAACCAGACTTACGCGCATACCAGTGGTTATTTAAACAATTATCGATTCAACCTGAGCGGGCTTTAATGGTCGCAGCACACGGTTGGGATGTTGCTGGGGCCAAAGCTGCGGGCATGCAAACAGCGTTTATTAAACGTCCAGGCAAGGTGCTCTACCCACTGGCACAAACGCCCGATTATCAAGTGAATGATTTGCTTGAATTAGCCAATAAGCTACCCGCAGTTAATTAAAGTGGTAGTTTAATATTAGGCCAACGTATTTAACGTTGGCCAATGTCTCATCACCCGGATAACGATTGGCATCTTTATCAATGGCATGAGAATAAGCCAGCTGCAAGCCACCACTCAGCGCTTGGCTCAATTGTAATTGTAACTGGTTAGACAGCTGCCAATGGTTTAAACCATTGTGAGCATCGGCAATATAATCCGCATTCAAAGCCACTAAAAATCCAGCTGACCAAGCAAAATTTGCGTTTTCGTACAGAGCTAATTGACTAGATAGATCAATAAATAGCCCTTGAGTATCGACTGAATATACCCAGTTTGATTGCAAACTCAGCGCTTTTTGATCGGCCCAGCTAAAAATAAGGCTTACTTCGTGATCCTGATAATGGCCGTGTTTCACTTCTTTATTAACTAAAAATGCATAAGCTAGCTGCACAGAAACATCTGCCAGTTTAGCCAATGGATAAACCAGATTTAAGTTAAATTCTTGATAATCGCGTTGACCCGACCAAGCAAACCAAGGCTGCACCGCCAATTCATTAATGCGCCACTCGCTCTGGAAACTAAATAAATTATCACCGGCAAGGTTATCTCGCCCCTCACTTAAGTACAAATTGCTAAAGCTTAACTCTACTGGCATATTTTGTTTAGCCGATACAGAGCTCGCCAAACATGAAAAATTGAATAAAGCTAAACAACACAAAACGAATCGGCATTCTTGTTTGCCCATTTAATCACCTCGCTATCTGCAACACTTTGAGTGTAGGCGAGATTATTAAATACCGCCTTAGTTACTCAGGTTTGTAGGCGATAAATCGCAAACGGACATAGTCGGCTATCCAGCCGTTTTGGGTGCTGTATAACGAGGGTTTTAAGTAGGCAGCAACTGCTTCTATGAATTGGCGCTTTTGCATATTATCTAATCCTTCGGTCGCATGCGCAGCAAAAATTGTTAACCACTGCTCAATGCCTGCCGAAATTTTCGTTGGACGCTTTAACAACTCAATACTTTGCACTTTAAATCCGGCAGTCACAAGTAATTCTTTATACTCTTCGGCAGACGGAAAATACCAAGGTGAATGATATTCGCCAAACTCTGGATGTTGTTGAAAAACTGCATTAATTGCATGACGAATTGTCAGAATATTCCCTTTGCCACCCATTTCAGCAACAAAACGCCCTCCGGGCTTTAATGCAAGATAGACGCCTTGAACCACCGCCGCAGGTTTCAACATCCAGTGTAGCGCTGCATTACTAAACACAGCGTCAAATTCAGCTTGATAGTTTAATGCTTCACCGCTTTGACAATAAGCAGTAATGCCTTTATTTAAAGCTTGCTCAACCATAGACTGGCTCGAGTCGACAGCCACCAACTGACAACCAAGGTTTTGCAATTTAACTGCAAGCGTGCCATCGCCGCAACCTAGGTCTAAAATTCGTTCGTTGGCTTTTGCAGCCAACAAAGCTAATAAAGGCGAAGCTAATTGAGAAACAAATGTGGCATCTTGGCTATACTTTTTAGCATTCCATGTTTGTGACATCTAGGCACCATGTTAAATTAATTTGGCTTTTAACTGACAGTTCACTTTAATCTGATCGGCTTGCTCAGTGACCTGTTCTTTTAGCGTTTCTAAACGTATTTTATGCCCACTGGCAGAGACGATCTGTTCTGTCCATTGCTGCTCATGCACACGCAGCTTGCTGGATTGCTCATTTTTGTCGATCATTTTGCTTTGATAATCTTGTTGAGATTGGCTGACGCTGGCAACGGTGACGCCATAATACTCCAGCGCTTTTTGGGTAGCGCCTGAACGACAATCATTGATGGCCATGGCGAGATCCCCTGATGCAGACGAAACTTGATGTTGAGCTATGTATTCATTTTGCTGTTTTTCCACCACGAGTCGGCTGGCTAAAAAACCGGCTTCTGTCTGGGCATACGCCTTGCTTATCAGATAATAAAGGGCTTGCGCTTGTTGCTTTTCACCCAGAGCCGCTAAACTTTGCGCTTTTATCAAATACAAACTGGCTCGGCTTTCATTGGTATATTCGCCTTTATATCTGTGTAATGCCGAATTCACTTTTTTTATCGCTAATTTATAATCGCCTTCTTGATAGGCATTATTGGCCCCAATATAAGCACCGTCCGGCAATATAGAACAGCCTATCATTAAAACACTGGCCAGCAGCGCTGCGCTGATCCCTTTGCAGTTTAACTTGCTCAACTTGTTTTCCTTATCCGATAACAAAAACATACTTATAAATAATTGTTAACTTAAAAGCAAATTTTAAAGGCTAGCCGCTCGATAGAATACCCGTTTAAATCTACTAAACCAGAAAAATACAACAGCCTACAGTTAATGCACGAGCTGTGCTAATCTTGCCACTACACCATAATTGCAAATGCTAAAAAATGCCCAACATGGCCGACTCCCTAAGCAAAAAAACGCTTGCTAATAGACCCGAAAAAACAATATACGATAAAATGTGGCAATCTTTTAAGTTGGCTTCGCAAAACAATCAAATTGAGTTAGATCCTTATTTATTGCATGAAAAGCGTGACACTAGAAGAGGCATCACGGCATTAGCTTATCTGCAGCAAATAAACCCATCTTTACTAACCGAAATTAGCCGATTTCAAAACGAAATCCAGGCGCTAGAGCCCAAACAATACTATCAGCCACTTGAAGATCTACATTTAACTATTTTTACCCTGTTATCCTGTCGAGAAAATTTTCGTTTAGAAGACCTTGATATTACGACTTTGTGTGAAGCCTTCTATGCCGCACTCGCACAATCCTCGGCAATAAAAATACAGTTTCAAGGCGTTTCGGCATCAAGCCAGTGTATAATATTGCAAGGGTTCCCCATGGATGATGCATTAGACGAACTAAGGCAAGCACTGCGCTTCCAGTTTTCACGCGCTAAGTTAACGGTGCCAGTCAGTCAGCGCTATTGGCCAGGTACGGCGCACACATCGCTGATCCGCTTCCGAGTGCCTGTGAATGATCCGCAACACATCTATGCTTTGTGTAAAAAATATCGCGACCATCATTTTGGCACTATCGTTTTAAATGATATACAGCTGGTTTTCAATAACTGGTATCATAGCGTCTCAAAACGGTTAGCCGGTATTGTTTTACCGACTTAACCGAGCGCTACCAAGCAAACGCAAACACAGTGGTTTCGTCATAAATTTCTCCAGGTTGTAAAAAAGTCCGTGGTGAATTTTTAATATTTGGGCCATTAGGGTATTTAGAGGTTTCAAAACAAATCGCTTTGTATTGACCATATTGGGTACCATCTTCACGCGCCAACTTATCTGAAGTATAACGCCCTGTATACAACAAAGCGCCTGGTTCTGTTGTATATACCTGCATTGAACGGCCGCTTATAGCATGGCTGATAGTGGCAACTTTTTTTAGTTTAGCCTCTGGGTTATCAAATACATAATAATGCTCAAATCCTGACTTTAATGTTTTAAAAGCATCTTTTAAATATTTTGCTTGCCCAAAATCAGCTGCTGTTCCGCTCACTTTCGCTAAAGTGCCATCTAAAATATTATCTGCGCCCGGTTTTAAATAGGCATTACTATCGATTTGAACCTTATGGTCTAAAACTGTGTTTTCAAAGCCATTTAAATTAAAATAAGCATGATGAGTTAATGATAGCGGCGTCGTTTTATCAGTCGTTGCCAAATAACGAATACGGATTTCATTTTGTTCGGTTAGCTGATATTCAACAACAACCGCTAAATTTCCTGGGTAACCTTCCTGCCCGCTTGGACTTTGAATAACAAGCTGCAACACAGCCGCATCTTGGCTTTGATAAAAGCGCTTTAGTTGCCACATACGCTTATCTAACCCTTTAGTACCACCATGCAAATGGTGCTCACCGGCATTTTTAGACAGTTGATAAGTGTGCCCGCCCTGTTGGTAGCGTCCATCGCGTAAAAATGACGCATAGCGGCCAACCACGCCGCCAAAATAGGGGTTATTTTTGTTGTACTCATCGCTAAAATAACTATCAAATTGATCAAAACCAGCGGTAATTTCAGCGATCTTTCCGTCTTTATCCGGTACTTTTAACGAGGTCAAAGTTGCCCCGTAGTTGCTTATTTTTAGCTGCATTCCGTGGCTGTTTTGCAAATGGTATTGATATACTTGCTGTCCCTGATATTGACCGAATTGAGTTCTTTTGATGCTCATTTCAGCCTGCACCGCCACCGTATACAAGGCGCTCATCAGCAAGCTTACCTTAATCATTAAAAAAGGTTTCATTTTTCATCTCCTTGATGGTATTTAACGTTTCGCCTGGTTAAGGCGCATCGCAATACTATAGCCAATAAAAATCAACGCCCCTTGAATCATCAATTGATCGTAAAACGGGATCCCAAGTAAGTTCAGTCCGTTGGTCAAAACAGCTAACACTGCCACCCCGAATAAGGTTTTTGTCAGCGACCCTTCGCCGCCATTCATGCTGGTACCGCCTAACACCACAGCACCAATAATAATAAGTAATAACGTATCCCCTACTCCTGGTAGCGCATTGCCTAAGTTAGCTATGCTAATAAACCCGGCAATACCGCCAAGAATCCCCGAAGCTAAATACACACTAAGCTCTAACCAGCGGGTGTTTAAACCACAATAACGAGCTGCTAGGGGATTGCTGCCTAATAAAATGATGTATCGCCCCCAACTGGTTAATGCCACTAAAAATCCAACAATTAACAATACGGCAAAACTCACTAAAGTAATTTTAGGGATCCCCATCACCAACGCAAAACCAAAATCTATTACTGGCTCAGGCGTGCCTTGCACTGCAATGCCCTCTGATACGCTAAAAGCGATACCACGGGCAATCAGTTGGGTGCCCATGGTGGTAATGAAAGGACTCAGGCCTAAAAAGCCAATTAAAAAGCCATTTAACAGACCAAAAGCAGCACCCACCGAAACGGCCGTCAGTACCCCCAATAAAACATTGTCTGTGTGCCCCATAATAACCCCAGCCATAACTGCACTAACGCTAATAACGGTGGCGATAGAAAGATCGATGCCACCGGTTAAAAAGACCAGTGTCATGCCAACAGCCGCGATCAGAATAACCGCGTTATTTGCTGCAATCGACTCCATGTTAATCGCATCAAAAAAATAGGGGGACAGTGTTGAAAATAAAATCATCAATACTGCCAGCATAGGCATGGCCGGATTTTGTTTTAGTTGATTACTCAGAGCCTCTTTCAATGGATGATCCTTACTGGCCAGCGCCCCAGATTTTATCTTTGTTTTTAACTATATTGCCTGAATGATAAAAATATCCGGCAACCACATGATTTTTCTCAACTTTTTGTTTTTTGATCAGCTTTTCTGCTAGGGCTATACTTTTTTCACCGATTTGATCGAGATTCATGACGACTATGCCATCTGCAAACCCTTTTTTAGTCGCCTGATAACCATCATTACTGCCGTTAACACCTGTGACTACAATATGTTTAGGGTGACCAACTGGATGCGCTTTACCTAAACCAATTAAAACCGTTTCTATGCTTGGGATTTGGGTATCTGTAGCAGCAAATACCGCTTTGATTGACGGGTTCGCTTGAAATGCGTTTTGGGTCGCGGCTAATGCCTTCGCTGAATCCCAGTCGGTTGGCACCGAGATTATTTTAGCGTTTGGCAGCGCTTGTAAAGCTTGCTGAAAACCTTTACTACGGTCAATGCCATTTTGATCATTTAGCGCACCGAGCAGTTCTAATACAAGGATCTCACCTGAATGGTCTTTTAACTGTTTAACCATATGTTGGCCCGCTAAAAAACCATCTTGCACTGAATCTGGGCCGACATACGCTTGGTACACTCTCTCATTGGGTAATTTTCTATCATAAGCGATAACAGGGATACGTGCTCGCTGCGCACGCATTAAAGCACCATTAATGGTATTTTGATCAACTGCACACACCAAAATGGCATCAACTCTTTGACTGATTAACGATTGAATCTGAGCATTTTGAGTTTGTGCGTCACCGTCAGCAACTACTTCAATGATCTGAAAGCCGCGCTTTTTAGCAGCCGCTTTAATTGCATTATTTTCTGCAACTCGACTTTCAAACAATTGATCAACAGCTAAGCCAATCCGTATCTCTTTGGCCATCACCCATTGGCCTAAAAGCGATGCACTCAATAGCGCTAAAATAACTAGTTTTTTAAAAGCTTTCATATTAGTTTCCTTCACTAGAAGTTTTAAATTTAAGGGCATTTGGCTGATTTTTTATAACCGAAACTCGATCAACCAAAACGGCCACTATCAGGACAAAACCACGTACGATATCGTAGATATAAGGTGAGGCATTGAACAAGTTTAAACCGTTGTCTATAAGTACTAAAAAGATTGCGCCTATTACACTACCCGCGACCGACCCTGAACCACCTGACAATTTTGTACCGCCTAAAATGACTGCGGCTATCACAGTAAATTCTAATCCTATGCCGATACCTGATTGTAAGCCTCCCACCCGGGCAATCAGGATCAGTGCGGCAACCGCAGCACACAAACCACCAATGGCATACGCCAATATATTGACTCGATTAATAGGCAAAGCCGATTCTTTTGCCGACTGAGCAGAGCAGCCAATCGCTTTACAATAAATACCAAAACGGGTTTGAGATAGTAGATAGATGCCAATAACGGTAAATACGAGCATCCACCAGACAGGTACCGGAATAGATAAAAAACTACCATTGCCCATCCAGCCAATCTCCCGCGGCACAGGAATATTTTGCGCGCTGGTTAAATGCAAAGCCATTCCCCGATAAATGGTATATGTGGCTAGCGTGGTAATTAATGGGGTTACTTTAAAGCGCACAATTAATAAGCCGTTCACTGTACCCAATAAACACCCTGATATCACAGCGGCGGAAAAGGCCAATGCAACAGAACCCGTCGTATTTAGTGTCTGCGCAAATAAAGAAGAAACAAAAAACAAAATAGCGCCAACTGAGATATCAATGCCTGCAAGTATTATGATAAACGTCATACCCACTGCCATTATTGCCGTTACGCTGGCTTGCACCAAAACTGATTCAAAATTTGTTAAGGTTAAAAAAGCCGGTGACACAAAACTCAAAAAAATAGACATCAATAAAGCTGCGACCGCGATCGGCAGCCATTTTTGCTTAAACAGTAACTTAAATGACATTTAACTTGTCTCCTTGGCATAAGCCGAGCTGGCCGCCGCAGCGATAATTTTAGTTGGGTCAAACGCATCTCGGTTAAATTCAGCAACTTGTTCACCAGTACGCATGACGATAATGCGGTGACTTAGGTCCAATAACTCTTGTAAATCTGAAGAGACAAGAAGTACAGCAACACCAGAGGCAGCCAATGCGGCTATTTTTTTGTGGATATCCAACTTAGCGCCGATATCAACGCCTTTCGTCGGTTCATCCAGAATCAGTATCTCAGGCTGACAAGCCAACCAGCGCCCTAATAAAACTTTTTGTTGGTTTCCGCCACTTAAATGGCTGACTGCGCTGTTAATATCAGGTAGAACCACATTCATTTTATCAACCACTTGCTGCGCAGCCGCTTGCTCATTCTTAAAACCTATCCCGCGAAACAAAGGTTGCACGAAGTTACTCAGGTTAGCAGCGGTCATGTTTTCTTTAACGCTGCGCTGAGGAAACAAACCTAAACCCCGTCTGTCTTCTGTAACATAACAAAGTTTATGTTTTAGCATAGTCGCCAAACTGGGTCGTTTGATAAATTTGCCACCTATATAAATTTCTCCTTGTGCAGGTCTTAAACCACTAATGGCTTCAGCTAGTTCAGTGCGTCCGGCGCCCATCAACCCCCCTATGCCGATAATTTCGCCTTTTTTTAAATTTAAAGAGATTTGATTAAAGTGACATGACGTAAGCTGCCTCACCGCTAAACTCACTTGGTTTTGTGGTGGCGCCAGCTCAATCTGGCTTTGTGTCATTTCACGTCCAACCATTAACGCTTCTAATTCAGATCTTGGTGTTTTTGCAAGTTCCCCTGCAGCCACCTGTTGACCATCTCTAAGCACTAAGTATTTATCAGCCATTTGATAAACTTCATCCATAAAGTGTGAAATGAATATCATAGCGACGCCCCGAGCTTTTAATTTTTGCATCACTGCAAACAATTTTTCCCGTTCGGGTTTGGTTAATGAGGTTGTGGGTTCGTCTAAAATCAGCACTTTATTGGCATGCAACAGAGCTTTGGCTATTTCGACAATTTGTTGTTTACCAGCGCCTAAATCGCCCACTAGAGCTTGTGGATCGATTGCAACGCCTAAAAAATCTAATTCTTTTCGGGCTATTTTTTCAGCTTTTGACCAATCTATATTTAGATTGCTGCCAGGTAAATCATTAATGCAAAGGTTTTGTGCAACCGTTAAACTTTTAAATAAACTCAGCTCTTGATGCACTGCAGAGATGCCATGTAGGGCGCCATCGACCTCAGCTACCTTTTGCTGCTCGATAAGTATCTCGCCACCAGTCGGTGCCAACAAACCACACAGCATATTTTTACTCGTTGATTTGCCAGCGCCATTTTCGCCAACGAGCGCCAGAATTTCACCGGGATAAAGGTCAAAAGTTAAGCCGCTAACAACCGTTTTGCCGTTAAAGGCTTTGTGCAGTTTATCAACAGATAACACAGGATTGGCATCATTCACTGATAGTTTACCTTTTGCAGTTATAAAACAATCAATGATAATTATGACAAAACAACCTAAATCTTTAAACTATTATTTGTTTTTTGTTTACAATTTTATTTTCAAATAACAAATTCCTACAGCTGTTAAGTTTTAGTTTGCCAATAAGCGACTTATCCGTTGAGTCATTTTTTTTATTGCTGGATTAAGTTTGATAAGGGGTAAACCGTCTTTAATTCCCGGTCTCGTGTGACCAATATGAGTGAGCCAAGTCGCTTTAATTAAGTGTTGTTTTTTATTAATCAGCGCTGCGATTTTTTCACCGTTTGCATAGTTTTCCAGCGCTTTATCAAAACGCTCGTCATTTTGCCACTCGTTTATTTGCCATGCGTCAAATAAGGCTTTTGCAATCACCCAATGGCCATAGTCAGTTGGATGTACGCCGTCAGCTGCTAAATAAAAAGAAACATCTTGCTGTCGTTTTTGCCATAAATGGTGTTTACTTGTTTGATAAACATCAATAACAGGCCAGTCGTCTGTATAGTATTTGCTCATTAACCAAGCTGCGTAAATATCCTGTACATTGGCATATGCAGCATTTTTCCTAACGTCATAGACTGGCGCTGTGATGAATATAAAAGGGATACTATGTTGTTCTGTTTGTTCTGCTAACCACTGCATGCCCCTTTTGTACGCGCTGAAACGTGTTTCATCAAACGCTTGGTATATGCCGTCATTAATCCCGTAACAAATCACAACTAGGTCTGGTTTTAACTGTTGTAAAATTTTCTGATAGCGGGTTTTAACATCTGGGCGTGCAAAACGTCCATTGGCATGACCCACCTCAGATAAACCAGACGCAGTTTCACTGGGTAAAGCCAAGTTATAAAACTGATATTGCTGCTTGTTTTTTAAAGTCAATAATGTTTCAAAATAAGTTAAAAATTGACCTGCATAGGTAATACTATCGCCAATAAACAATACTTTTTGCTCTGGTGTGATTTTCGGCAACGGCTTCGCCGAGAGTACAGGCGCTAAAAACAGCAAAATCAATGCCCCCCGGCTAAACGCAGCTAACATTTACACAGCCACTGAATGAAATAATTTTATTTTACAAAGCTTTGCCACTTGCTCTGTATAGTTTGTTAAATGTGCTGGAAACTCGAGTCCTTTTACCACTGTTAGGTTACGTAAAATAGGAAATAATAAGATATCATCATAATTTAGCTGATCGGCTCTTTTACTTGGTGGCTCAACAAAGTCTAACTGAGCTAAATAGCTTTGCATTGCTTCAATTCGAGTTTCACTCTGTGCTAATGCTTCATCAAAACTAACACCAAGCATTTTGCTTTTTTTATTTTCAAAATAATCTTTTGCGGCTTGATGAGGAAATTCAGGTAATTTAATTTTAAGCCAGCGCGGCATAACTAATAAATTATTAGTGTTAGTGACACGTAGTAGCCAATCATTAATGGCCTCTTGATGGTTACCAGGTTTCAATTTTATATTACCATCACTTAGGTCGAGATAATCAACCACATCTAGGCTTTCAGCCATGTAACCGCCGTCAAGTTTTTGCAAAATAGGTACCATATTAGCACCAACTTTACTGATCCGAGCTTCTACATCTTGATTTTGTAAAAACTCAACATCAATGGGCAAATTTTTGTACCCTGCAACCATCATAGCGCGAATACAAAATGGGCAGTGTTCAAATACAAATAGTTTCATTTTAATTTTTTAACCTTTAATTTTTTTGCCAACGGCCATGCCAATCAACATAGCAACCAAAAAATAAGCAAGTTCACTAGATAAAAATCCAATCGATGCTATTGCAGGGCCTGGACATAAACCTGACACCCCCCAACCAATACCAAAAGCTATAGCGCCAATGATAAGTTTACGATCGATTGATTGATTGTCCGGTAAATAAAACTGTTTTGTTAAAATCGGTTTGTCTCTTTTTTTGGCCAAATACCAAGCAAACCCACTAACTATCAGAGCGCCTCCCATCACAAATATTAAACTAGCATCCCACTGCCCACCAATATCTAAAAAGTTTTTCACTTTTTGCGGGTTTGTCATCTGCGAAATGGACAAACCTATACCAAAGATAATGCCAGCAAATAACGCTAAAAAGCTTTTTTTAGAAAACATCTTTACCCTCTAAAAAGCGCTACCGTTATCATTGCAGTTAAAATAAACACTAGGGTTGCAACAATTGATCGACGCGAAAGGCGAGATAAACCACAAACCCCATGGCCACTTGTGCAACCGCTCCCATAAACTGTACCAAAACCAACTAAAAAGCCCGCTATGATCAGCATATAAGGCGAGCCTGGCGGTATTTGTGGTGTTTTAACACCGAACAAAGCTGCGATAATGGGCCCAATAATCAAACCGACGATAAAGTATAAACGCCAGCTTAAATCAGGGCCTGGATTTTGCCATAGCCGACTTACGATACCTGAAATACCAGCAATACGCCCAATACCGATTAATAAGAGTAATGCCGACAAACCAATTAGTGATCCACCTAAGATGGCACTATAGGGGGTAAAATCAGTCATGTTTAACCACCGGATATTTGTTTTTTTGCCAACAATCAAATCCCCCGGCTAAGCTGAATACCCGGCTAAAACCCATTCGTTGCATTTGCTCCGTGGCTAACACTGAACGACCATCTGACTTACAATATAAACAAATTTGTTGCTCGTATAAAGAATTTAGCTTATCCGTTAGTGTTTGACCTTGCCCAAGCTGGGCAATTTTAAATTCTAACAAACCGCGGTCAATGAAATGCGCACCTTCTATATAACCCGCCTTGAGTTCGGTCGCTGAACGTATGTCTATTAAAAGAAAATCGGCTTTATTCTCTGCCAGCTCGGCACAAGTTATAGAGGGTATTTGGAGTCGAACGTCAGCGACCAGTTGAGCTGCAGTGAATGGCATAAAAACATTCCTCAAGATTGCCTGTTGGGTTATAGATTTTTTATATAAGTTATATGTGCTAGCTATATTAAAAAAAGCAGGATAAAGATGCAATACAATGAGGGGGAGTATTTCAGGTAAAAAAAAAGCGCCCTGGGGCGCTTTTTTATTCAGCAAAAATTTATTCTGCTGCTTCTGTAGCTTCTTCTTCGACTTCAACCTCTGGTCGATCAACCAGCTCGATGTAAGCCATAGGCGCGTTGTCGCCTGCACGGAAACCACATTTAAGAATACGAGTATAACCACCTGGGCGTTCTTGGTAACGAGGACCAATTTCGCTGAATAGTTTACCAACAACTTCTTTATCACGGGTACGTGCAAACGCCAAACGACGGTTCGCTACGCTATCTTTTTTAGCTAAAGTGATCAGCGGCTCGATAACACGACGCAATTCTTTCGCTTTAGGCAAAGTTGTTTTAATCACTTCATGGCGAACTAAAGATCCGGCCATGTTGCTGAACATTGCACTGCGATGACTGCTGTTTCGATTAAGCTGACGTCCACTTTTACGATGACGCATAATGCTTTCCTTCTACCAATATCTATGTAGAAACGGTTTAGTCTTTTTCAGCGATGCTGGCCGGTGGCCAGTTTTCTAATCTCATACCTAAAGACAGGCCACGTGAGGCCAATACGTCTTTAATCTCAGTAAGAGATTTTTTACCAAGGTTAGGTGTTTTAAGCAACTCAACCTCAGTACGCTGAACAAGATCACCAATGTATTGGATCTGCTCTGCTTTTAAGCAGTTAGCAGAACGTACAGTTAATTCAAGATCGTCAACTGGTCTTAACAGTATAGGATCAAATTCTGGTTTTTCCTCTTTACGTTCTGGCTCAGAAACATCACGTAATTCAACGAATGCATCCAACTGTTCTGCCAAAATCGTAGCCGCCCGACGAATTGCTTCTTCTGGCTCAAGGGTACCATTTGTTTCCATGTCTATGACCAATTTATCAAGGTCAGTACGCTGTTCAACTCGAGCAGATTCGACTGCATAAGCAATACGCTCTACTGGGCTGTATGACGCATCAACCAATAAACGACCAATTGGACGATCATCTTCTTCAGAGGAACGACGCGCTGAAGCCGGAATATAACCACGTCCTTTTTCAACTTTGATGCGCATGTTTAATTCTGCATCACCAGTTAAGTTGCAAATAACGTGATCCGGATTCGTGATTTCAACATCACCATCGTGAGTGATATCAGCTGCAGTGACAGGGCCTGCACCTTTTTTTGTTAAGGTTAATGTCGCTTCGCTTTTTTCTTCGAGGCGAACAGCTAACCCTTTGAGATTTAATAAAATCTCAATGACGTCCTCTCGTACCCCTTCTTTGGTGCTGTATTCGTGCAACACGCCGTCGATTTCGACTTCAGTGACAGCAGCACCAGGCATAGAAGACAATAAAATACGTCGTAACGCATTTCCTAAAGTATGACCAAAACCGCGTTCCATCGGCTCAAGGGTCACTTTTGCACGAAAAGGACCAAGACTTTCGATATCGACCAATCTCGGCTTAAGGAACTCAGTAACAGAACCCTGCATCGTTTCCTCTCTATTTTATTAACTTTACTTAGAGTAAAGCTCTACAATTAGCTGTTCGTTAATATCTGCAGATAAATCAGTACGCTCAGGCAAACGCTTGAATACGCCTTCTTTTTTCTCTGCATCTACTTCGACCCAAGTCGGCTTTTCACGCTGACCAGCCAAGTCAAGGGCACTTGCAATACGTGCTTGCTTTTTGGCTTTTTCGCGAACCGCAACAACATCTTCTGGTTTAACAGAAAATGAAGGGATATTAACAACTTGACCGTTAACAGTGATAGCCTTGTGGCTCACTAACTGTCGAGCTTCTGCACGAGTTGAAGCATAACCCATGCGGTAAACTACGTTATCTAGGCGTTTTTCTAAAAGGTTTAACAAGTTTTCACCGGTATTACCTTTTAAACGCGCAGCTTCTTTATAATAGTTACGGAATTGCTTTTCTAATACACCGTAAATACGACGTACTTTTTGCTTTTCACGTAACTGTAAACCGTAGTCAGATAAACGACCACGACGTGCACCGTGTTGACCTGGTGCAGTTTCGATATTACATTTTGAATCAATAGCTCTTACGCCGCTTTTTAGAAACAGATCTGTTCCTTCACGACGACTGAGCTTGAGTTTTGGCCCCATGTATCTTGCCATCTTCTTTCTCCAGTATCAGAGGAACAAATTAAACGCGACGTTTTTTCGGTGGACGACAGCCATTATGTGGAATCGGCGTGACGTCAGTAATGTTTGTAATTTTAAATCCTGTTGCATTTAATGCACGGATCGCAGACTCACGGCCTGGACCTGGACCATTTACAAACACTTCCAGATTCTTTAAACCATACTCTTGCGCTGCAACGCCTGCGCGCTCAGCTGCAACCTGGGCTGCAAATGGAGTAGACTTACGAGAACCGCGGAAACCCGAACCACCAGAAGTTGCCCAAGAAAGTGCATTTCCCTGACGGTCAGTAATCGTTACAATTGTGTTATTAAAAGAAGCATGGATATGAGCCATACCATCTGCGACTTGACGTTTTGCGCGCTTACGCGTGCTACGTGCTGGAGCTTTAGCCATTATTCACTCTCCTACTTATTTCTTAATAGGTTTACGAGGACCTTTACGCGTACGCGCGTTAGTCTTCGTTCTTTGACCGCGAACAGGCAAGCTACGACGATGGCGAAAGCCTCGGAAACAACCGAGATCCATCAAGCGCTTGATATTCATAGATACTTCACGACGTAAGTCACCCTCAACGGTGAACTTTGCAACCTCTTCACGAAGCAGGTCCAGCTGAGATTCATCTAAGTCTTTAATCTTAGTTGTCTCAGCAATACCAGATGCAGCACAAATAGCTTTTGCTCTGGTTTTGCCTACACCGTAGATTGATGTTAAACCAATCACAGTGTGCTTGTGTAGAGGAATGTTAATGCCAGCTATACGGGCCATTATACGCACTCCTAAATTTAGTTAGCCTCAGCCGAAAAGCCCGTAAGGATACTCAAGCCGAGACTAGATTTCAATAAAAAAGACGAGATTCGCCTAAATAATTAACCTTGACGCTGTTTATGCTTAGGATCTGTAGAACAAATCACTCGCACAACACCGTTTCGCTTAATAACTTTGCAATTACGGCAAATGGTTTTAACAGATGCACGAACTTTCATTTTCCGACTCCGTTAATGGCTATGGTTTATCGACCATAGCCCTTTAAGTTAGCCTTCTTCAGCACAGATTCATACTGGCTGGACATCAGGTGTGTTTGTACTTGTGCCATAAAGTCCATAATAACTACAACTATGATAAGTAGAGAGGTTCCGCCAAAATAGAACTGAACATTCCAAAATACCATCATAAACTCAGGAACCAAGCACACAAAAGTAATATAAAGTGCACCAGCCAAAGTTAAGCGAGTCATTACTTTGTCTATGTATCTAGAGGTTTGTTCACCAGGGCGTATGCCTGGGATAAACGCACCAGATTTTTTCAGGTTATCAGCTGTTTCGCGTGGATTAAATACTAATGCTGTATAGAAGAAGCAGAAGAAAATAATCGCTGCTGCGTATAACATCATATACAAGGGTTGTCCGGGTGATAGCACAACGGCTATTTGAGCAATTGCGTCGGCAAATGCACTGTCACTTTGGCCAAACCAAGTTGCGATGGTACTTGGAAACAACATGATACTTGATGCAAATATAGGGGGAATAACACCCGCCATATTAACTTTTAATGGTAAATGTGTGCTTTGCGCAGCAAACACCTTACGGCCCTGCTGGCGCTTAGCGTAGTTAACAACGATACGTCGTTGGCCACGCTCCACAAACACTACAAAATAAGTCACTGCACAAACAATAATACCGATAATTAATAATAAAATAAGCGGTAATTCACCCTGTCGGGCTTGTTCAGCTGTTTGACCAATGGCAGTTGGCAAACCGGCAACGATACCCGCAAAGATAATCATTGAAATACCGTTCCCGATACCACGCTCAGTGATCTGCTCACCCAGCCACATGAGGAACATAGTCCCGGTAACCAAGCTCACAACAGCTGTGAAATAAAAAGTAAAGCCTGGATTAATGACCAAGCCTGGCACCATATTGGGCAGGCTATTGGCTATAGTCGTGGACTGGGCAATGGCTAACAACAGGGTACCATACCTTGTGTACTGACTGATTTTTTTGCGCCCACTCTCCCCTTCTTTTTTCAATTCTTGAAAAGTCGGGTGAATATGCGTCATCAGCTGCATAATAATAGACGCAGTAATGTACGGCATAATACCAAGTGCTAGCACAGACGCACGCTCAAGCGCACCACCTGAAAACATGTTAAACATTGCCAGCACAGTGTCTTTTTGTTGTTCGAACAACTGCGCAAGGACAGCAGGGTCAATGCCCGGAATTGGGACATATGAACCGGCGCGGAAAATAACCAGAGCACCTAATAAAAATAGGAGTCTGCGTTTAAGTTCCGATAAACCGCCTTGCGTGCTGTTAAATTCCAGTCCTGGTTTAGCCATGGATCAATTATTCCTCGATTTTACCGCCGGCAGCTTCGATTGCTTCACGTGCGCCTTTAGTTGCACCGATACCTTGAACGGTTACAGCGCGGCTGATAGCACCTGATTTAACAATTTTAACTGCTTCAATATGCTTCTTCACCAAGCCAGCTGCTTTTAAAGAAAGCAAGCTTACTACGTCGCCGTCTACTTTAGCAATTTCAGATAAAGTAACTTGATCTGAAACCAGAGACTTGCGCGAAGTAAAGCCAAACTTAGGCAGACGACGCTGAATTGGCATTTGACCGCCTTCGAACCCTGGCTTAACAGAACCACCTGAACGTGATTTCTGACCTTTGTGGCCGCGGCCACCAGTTTTGCCTAAACCAGAACCGATACCACGACCGACACGTTTTTTGCTTGGTTTTGAACCAGGGGCAGGACTAAGTGTATTTAAATACATATTTTAACCCTCCACCTTAACCATGTAATAAACTTGATTAATCATACCGCGAACCGAAGGGGTATCTTCTAGTTCAACTGTATGATTGATTTTACGCAAACCTAAACCACGCAGTGTTGCTTTATGCTTAGGTAAACGTCCGATAGAACTTTTGACTTGAGTCACTTTAACAGTTTTACCAGCCATATTGTTTACCCCAGAATTTCTTCAACGCTCAGGCCACGCTTTTCAGCAACCTTTGCAGGCGACTTCATGTTAGCCAACGCGTTGATAGTTGCACGAACTACGTTGATTGGATTAGTTGAGCCGTAGCACTTTGACAGAACGTTTTGTACGCCTGCCACTTCCAGTACTGCACGCATTGCACCACCGGCAATGATACCTGTACCTTCAGATGCTGGCTGCATATATACTTTAGAACCAGAGTGACGCCCTTTAATAGGGTGCTGTAAAGTGTGACCTTTAAGATCAACAGTCACCAGGCTACGACGTGCTTGTTCCATTGCTTTTTGAATAGCAGCAGGAACTTCACGTGCTTTACCGTAACCGAAGCCAACGCGACCGTTACCATCACCAACTACAGTCAAAGCTGTGAAGCTGAAGATACGACCACCTTTAACCACTTTAGAAACGCGGTTAACTGCGATTAACTTTTCAGACAACTCTGGGTTGTTTTTAACTTCTGCATTATTAGCCATTGTTTACTACCCTTAGAATTGAAGTCCAGCTTCACGAGCAGCGTCGGCAAGTGCCTGAACGCGGCCATGATATTGAAAACCGCTACGGTCAAAAGCAACTTTATTGATGCCTTTTTCAATTGCACGTTCTGCAATTGTTTTACCGATTAACTTAGCAGCTTCAACGTTGCCAGTGTATTTGATGCTTTCACGGATGGTCTTTTCTACTGTAGAAGCAGAAGCCAGTACCTCACCACCATTAGACGCAATTAATTGCGCATAGATGTGGCGTGGAGTACGGTGAACGACCAATCTGTTTGCACCCAACTCTCTGATTTTTGCGCGTGCACGCGTAGCGCGACGCAGACGAGATGCTTTTTTATCCATCGTATTACCTTACTTCTTCTTAGCTTCTTTACGTAGAACGCGTTCATCAGCGTAACGAACACCTTTACCTTTATAAGGCTCAGGCGGACGGTAAGCGCGGATTTTCGCAGCTACTTGACCAACCAGTTGTTTGTCAGCACCTTTTACCAGGATTTCAGTCTGGCTAGGCGTTTCAATTGTAATGCCTTCTGGCACTTCAAAATTCACTGGGTGAGAAAAACCTAAAGTCAGATTTAACACTTTGCCTTTTGCAGCGGCACGATAACCAACACCGATTAATTGCAATTTGCGCTCAAAACCTTTGCTAACACCAACAACTAAGTTGTTAATAATCGCACGAGCAGTACCCGTTTGAGCACCAGCGTCGTCAAAACCATCACGTGGTAATGTGCGCAAAGTGTTATCTTCTTGTACCAGTTCAACAGCTGGGTTAATTGCAACGCTCAGTTGACCGTTACCACCTTTAACTGTTACTTCCTGACCTGCAATCTTTACTTCAACGCCTGCAGGAATTGCGATAGGAGACTTACCTACTCGAGACATTTTTATTCTCCTTACGCTACGTAACCGATGACTTCGCCACCCATGCCTGCTTTACGCGCAGCACGATCTGACATAATGCCTTTAGAAGTAGAGACAATAGCAACACCCAAGCCACCCATTACTTTAGGCAAGTCACCTGCCTTTTTGTAAATGCGCAGGCCAGGACGGCTTACTCGAGAAATTGACTCTATAACTTCTTTGCCATTGAAGTACTTTAAAGTAACTTCAAGTTCTTTTTTGACATCACCAGTCACAGCATAATTTTCAATATAACCTTCAGCTTTTAAAACTTCAGCAATAGATGCTTTCAGTTTTGATGAAGGCATGGTCACCGACACTTTACGTGCAGACTGACCATTACGAATGCGGGTGAACATATCCGCGATTGGATCTTGCATGCTCATAATTCGATACTCCAGTCTGTAGCCGCTTACCAGCTTGCTTTTCTTAGTCCAGGGATTTCACCACGCATGCACGCTTCACGCAATTTAATACGGCTTAAGCCGAATTTGCGAAGGTAGCCATGCGGACGACCAGTTACGTTACAGCGGTTACGCTGACGTGAACGACTTGAATCACGTGGTAGGGTTTGCAGCTGCAGTACAGCTTCCCAGCGCTCTTCTTCTGAAGTATTTACGTCGTTTATAGTCGCTTTCAACGCAGCACGTTTGTCTGCGTATTTGTCGACTAATTTTGCACGTTTTGCTTCACGCGCTTTCATTGATTGTTTAGCCATAACTCTACACCTATTTCTTGAACGGGAAGTTAAAAGCAGCCAGCAATGCACGACCTTCCTCGTCAGAAGCAGCAGTGGTAGTGATAGTAATATCCATACCGCGTACTTTATCGACTTTATCGTAGTCGATTTCTGGGAAGATAATTTGCTCGCGTACACCCATGCTGTAATTACCGCGACCATCTAATTTAGATGGTAAACCACGGAAGTCACGGATACGTGGAATTGCAATGGAAATTAAACGTTCTAAGAATTCCCACATACGCTCGCCACGTAGAGTTACTTTACAACCAATTGGATAACCTTCACGGATTTTAAAGCCTGCTACAGACTTACGAGCTTTACAAACTACTGGTTTTTGACCAGCAATAGCAGTTAAGTCGCCTACTGCGAACTCAATAGCTTTTTTATCTGCAATCGCTTCGCCGACACCCATATTCAGGGTAATCTTTTCTATCCGAGGGACTTGCATGATACTTTTGTAACCGAACTGTTTGGTCAATTCAGCAACAACTGTATCTTTGTATAAATCATGCAGTTTCGCCATCGTTACACTCCAAACAAAATTTAGATTGTTTCGTTGTTAGACTTAAAGAAACGAACTTTCTTACCGTCTTCTACACGAAAACCAACGCGATCAGCTTTGCCCGTTGCCGGGTTAACAATCGCTACGTTAGATACATGCAGTGGTGCTTCTTGGTCTTGTAAGCCACCTTGCTCCCCAGTTTGAGGATTAGGGCGAACGGCTTTCTTAACCATGTTAATGCCTTCCACTACAACTTTATCGTCACCGGTTAAAACACGCACAACTTTACCAGTTTTGCCTTTGTCTTTACCTGCAATGACGATCACTTCATCATTACTACGGATCTTTGCTGCCATCATAAGCTCCTTATAAAACTTCTGGCGCCAGAGAAACGATTTTCATGAACTTTTCTGTTCTAAGTTCACGCGTTACTGGACCAAAGATACGAGTACCGATTGGCGCATGCTGAGTGTTCAATAGAACGGCAGCATTGCCGTCGAAACGGATCAAAGAACCGTCTTGGCGACGAACGCCTTTTCTGGTGCGAACGACCACCGCATTGTAAACGTCACCTTTTTTAACCTTACCGCGAGGATTTGCTTCCTTAACAGTAATTTTAATGATGTCGCCTATACCTGCATAACGGCGGTGCGAACCACCCAGAACCTTGATACATTGAACGCTACGAGCCCCGCTGTTATCAGCGACGTCTAGCATTGTTTGCATTTGGATCATTTCGTGCTCCGCTTTACTAATAAATACCTAATAAAGGTCTGGCTGCCCTTAAGGGCGCGGCATTATACCACAACTAATCTATTTTCATAGATAAAAAAATGATCGAACCCAAAAAAGGCTCGATCATTTCAATTTATTTTACAGCTTATTGAATGAATTAAGCTTTTTCGACAACTTCAACCAAAGTCCAAGATTTTTTCTTAGACAAAGGTCGACATTCGCGAATAGTCACTAAATCACCCATGCTGCAAGAATTTGACTCATCGTGCGCGTGGATCTTAGTGGTGCGACGGATAAATTTACCGTAGATTGGGTGTTTTACAAAACGCTCAATCGCTACAACAATAGACTTATCCATTTTGTCGCTGATAACACGCCCTTGAAGCGTACGTACTTTAGTTTCGCTCATTACGCACCTGCCTTGCTATTTAACACAGTTTTTACACGTGCAATATTACGACGAACTTGCTTCAGCAAATGAGTTTGCGAAAGTTGGCCTGTATTTTTTTGCATGCGCAAATTAAATTGCTCACGTAAAAGTTCAAGCAACTCAGCTTTCAATTCTTCAACTGATTTGTCTTTTAATTCGTTCGCGTTCATTACATCACCGTCCGAGTTACAAAGGTTGTTTTAAATGGTAACTTTGCAGCTGCCAATGCAAAAGCTTCTCGCGCTAATGGCTCTGGTACACCGTCCATTTCGTATAAAACACGACCTGGCTGGATTTGGCAAACCCAGTATTCAACGCTACCTTTACCTTTACCCATACGAACTTCAAGCGGCTTTTTGGTAATTGGTTTATCCGGGAAAACACGGATCCAAATTTTACCTTGACGCTTAACGTGACGAGTCATGGCACGACGTGCAGCTTCAATCTGACGCGCAGTCATACGACCACGCTCAGTTGCTTTTAAGCCAAAGCTACCGAAGCTTACTTTATTACCGCTGTTAGCAACACCGCGGTTACGCAACTTAAACTGCTTGCGAAACTTGGTTCTTTTTGGCTGTAACATTAACGATCTCCTTGCGGCTTACGACTTTTACCTTTTGGCTTACGGTCGTTTTTCTTTGGTTCTTCAACTTGGTTAGTCAGTGGTAAACCACCTAATACTTCACCTTTAAAGATCCAAACTTTAACACCTATGATACCGTAAGTTGTTGCAGCTTCCGCAGTAGAGTAGTCGATGTCTGCACGTAAAGTATGCAGAGGTACACGACCTTCACGATACCACTCTGCACGAGCGATCTCTGCACCGCCTAAACGGCCACTGACTTCAACTTTGATACCTTTAGCACCTAGACGCATTGCGTTTTGTACAGCGCGCTTCATCGCACGACGGAACATAACACGACGCTCTAACTGACTGGCAATGCCTTCAGCAACTAATTGTGCATCCAACTCAGGCTTGCGAACTTCGCTGATGTTGATTTGCGCAGGAACGCCTGCCATTTGTGCGATTTTTAAACGCAGCTTTTCAACATCTTCACCTTTTTTACCAATCACAATACCCGGACGGGCAGTGTGAATAGTCACACGGATACTTTTTGCAGGACGCTCGATCACGATGCGAGAAACTGAAGCTTTTTTCAGTTCTTCGGTCAGGTATTTACGTACCTGAAAATCGCTTTTTAAGGTGTCTGCAAAATCTTGAGAACCGGCGTACCAAGTAGCACTCCATGGCTTAGTGATACCAAGGCGAATACCGGTAGGATTTACTTTCTGACCCATTACTTATTCTCCTGGCTATCTGATACCACCACAGTGATATGGCTGGTACGCTTAATGATGCGATCTGCACGCCCTTTCGCGCGAGGTCGAATGCGTTTCATGACCGGACCTTCATCAACAAAGATTTTTGCTACCGATAATTCATCGATATCTGCACCTTCATTGTGTTCCGCGTTTGCAATTGCAGACATCAGAACTTTTTTCACCAAGTCAGCACCTTTTTTAGAGCTGAAAGATAAAATGTCTAATGCTTTATCAACTGGTAATCCGCGCACTTGGTCTGCTACCAAACGACCTTTCTGTGGAGAAAGGCGGGCAAATTTGTGTTTAGCTAAAACTTGCATAACTTACCCCTTACTTCTTCTTCGCTTTTTTATCGGCAGCATGGCCGCGATAAGTACGAGTTGGTGCAAATTCACCCAATTTGTGACCGATCATTTCATCAGTAACAAATACTGGAACGTGTTGACGGCCATTATGGACAGCGATGGTCAATCCAATCATATCAGGGATGATCATTGAACGACGAGACCAGGTTTTAATCGGCTTTTTATTCCCGCTTTCCACCGCTGTTTCAACCTTCTTCAACAAGTGTAGGTCAATAAATGGACCTTTCTTGAGAGAACGTGGCATGGTGTTTCCTCACAAATTATTTAGTACGACGACGTACGATGTATTTATCAGTACGCTTGTTTTTACGAGTTTTGTAACCTTTAGTAGGTGTACCCCAAGGTGATACTGGATGACGACCGCCCGAAGTACGACCTTCACCACCACCGTGTGGGTGATCAACTGGGTTCATTGCAACACCACGAACGGTAGGTCGCACACCACGCCAGCGCGTAGCACCAGCTTTACCCAATTGACGTAACATATGTTCAGCATTACCTACTTCGCCGATAGTTGCACGGCAGTCAGCTAATACTTTACGCATTTCACCTGAACGTAAACGAATGGTTACATAAGTACCTTCACGTGCAACGATTTGAGCATAAGCACCCGCAGAGCGTGCAATTTGTGCACCTTTGCCCGGCTTAAGTTCAACTGCGTGTACTGTAGTACCTACTGGGATATTACGCATTGGCAATGTATTACCCGCTTTGATAGGTGCATCTACACCTGAAGCGATTTCTGCGCCTGCGCTAATACCTTTTGGAGCCAGAATGTAACGACGCTCACCGTCTGCATAAAGTACTAATGCAATGTTAGCACTACGGTTTGGATCATATTCCAAACGCTCTACTTTAGCTGGGATACCATCTTTGTTACGTTTAAAGTCAATTACACGGTAATGACTCTTGTGACCACCACCAACATGACGAATCGTAATTCGACCTTGGTTGTTACGACCACCTGACTTTGAATTTTTTTCTAGCAAAGGAGCGTATGGTGCACCTTTGTGCAGCTCTGGGTTAACCACTTTAACTACATGGCGACGACCCGGAGATGTAGGCTTACACTTAACTATAGCCATTTATCATATCCTCCTGTTACTCAGCGCCGCCAATGAAGTCTAATTCACTGCCTTCGGCCAATGTGACATACGCTTTTTTCCAGTCGCTACGACGACCGAAACGCGCGCCAAAACGCTTAGTTTTACCTTTAACGTTGACAGTGCGGACGCTTTCTACTTTGACATCATCAAATAAAGCTTCAACCGCAGCTTTTACTTCTGCTTTAGTTGCGTCTTTAACTACTTTAAATACGATAGTATTTTGAGTTTCAGCAGTTACAGTCGCTTTTTCAGAAATATGCGGACCTAAAATAACTTTTAGACAACGTTCTTGACTGATCATGCTAACGCCTCCTCAAGCTTCTTAACCGCGGCAGCTGTGATTAATACTTTTTCAAAAGCAATCAAGCTAACTGGGTCGATACCGTTGGTGTCACGGACATCTACTTTAACCAGGTTGCGAGCTGCTAAGAACAGGTTCTCATCAACTTCGTCTGCGACGATTAACACGTCTTTCAGCTCTAATTCATTTAATTTTGCAACTAACTCTTTAGTCTTAGGCGACTCAACAGCAAATTGCTCAACAACGATTAAACGCTCTTGACGAACTAATTCAGATAAAATGCTACGGATTGCACCGCGATACATTTTTTTGTTAACTTTCTGGCTGTGATCCTGTGGACGAGCAGCAAATGTCACGCCACCAGAACGCCAGATTGGGCTTTTTACTGTACCTGCACGTGCACGGCCAGTACCCTTTTGACGGAAAGGCTTTTTAGTGCTGCCTTTAACTTCCGCACGAGTTTTTTGCTTACGCGAACCTTGACGCGCTGCCGCTGCATATGCAACAACAACTTGGTGTACCAAAGCTTCGTTAAACTCACGTCCAAAGGTCGCTTCAGAAACTTCAAGCGCGCCAGATGCGTCTTTCAATGTTAATTCCATCATCTGTCTCCTCTAGACTTAAGCCTTAACCGCTGGTTTAACGATAACATTACCATTGGTTGCGCCTGGGACAGCACCTTTAACCAATAATAAGTTGCGCTCTACGTCTACACGTACTACTTCAAGGTTTTGCGTGGTAACACGCTCAGCACCCATATGGCCGCTCATTTTTTTACCTTTGAAGACTTTACCAGGTGATTGGTTTTGACCAATAGAACCCGGCGCACGGTGCGAGATAGAGTTACCGTGAGTTTCACCCTGACGGCTGAAATTCCAACGCTTAATAGTACCTGCGTAACCTTTACCTTTAGAAGTACCGGTAACGTCTACTTTTTTAACTTCAGAGAAAATATCTACTTTGATCTCTGAACCAACTTCGATGCCCTCGCCTTCGCCGTCTGTTAAACGGAATTCCCACAGGCCACGACCAGCTTCAACATTTGCTTTTGCAAAGTGACCTGCTTGTGGTTTGTTTACGCGACTTGCTTTCTTCGCGCCTGTAGTAACCTGAAGTGCACGGTAACCGTCTGTATCGACAGTTTTAACCTGAGTGACACGGTTGGCTTCAACTTCGATGACAGTAACAGGTAATGAAGCACCGTCTTCAGTGAAGATACGGGTCATACCTACTTTACGTCCGACTAAACCAATAGCCATGTTTAAAACCTCTTAACTTTCAAATTGCTTATTAGCCAAGGCTGATTTGAACATCAACGCCTGCAGCCAAATCTAATCTCATCAATGCGTCAACTGTTTTGTCAGTTGGCTCTACAATGTCAAGCATACGCTTGTGAGTACGTAACTCGTACTGATCACGAGCATCTTTGTTAACGTGAGGTGAGATCAAAACAGTGAATTTCTCTTTGCGAGTTGGCAAAGGGATCGGACCACGTACCTGAGCACCGGTTCGTTTTGCTGTTTCAACAATTTCCATCGTTGATTGGTCAATCAGACGATGATCAAATGCTTTTAATCGAATGCGTATTCTTTGATTTGGCATTGACCAAGCTCCAGTATATAAAGAACGAAAATAAATAAACTCCGCCCAGCACACACCTATTCCGGGGTGAGGGAGAGTTCGATGTCATATTGAACCCCTATCGGGTTCGTTGTTTCTACACTCTGACATATCCATCTAACAAGTTGCTAAATTGGATGACCAGGGTGCCCGTTGTTTTAATAAGTGCAGGCGTTTAGCCTTACCTTATAACGGTGAGCGCGAATTATACGCAGTTAAAGCTCAGATGCAAGTTTAATTGCCAAAAACGATCGAATTTTATTCAATCTGTCGCTAAGTACTGGTTTTTCACCTAAGTTTAATTTTAAGATGGTGTGTCAGGGGCATATTTTGCCAATAACGTTTCAAGGGAGGTGAGCAATTATTATTTTCAGTTAGTTAACATAGAGTGTACTAAATATGAGTTCAGACTTTTACGAAACCCTAACTAAGCTCGCTCATCAAATCCATCAGTCGACTCATTTTAGTGAACTACTCCCTAAGTTAGAACCCGAGATCCTCGAATTATTTGATTGTGAACGGCTGACCATTTATCAACGACAAAAAAATAGCCATGAAATCATTTCTCGCTATAAATCAGGTCAAGAAATAAAAGAAATCCGTGTTCCAATAGGACCGCAGTCGGTCGCGGGTTACGTGGCTTTCAGTCAGAACAGCGTACGTATCGAAGATCCTTACGATGCTGAAGCATTAAGCGCTATCCATCCAAAACTAAAATTTGCAGCTCGTTTTGACCGTCAGAGCAACTTTATCACCAACAACATGTTGGTCGTCCCTATTATATTCAATGACCTAATATTAGGGGTTATTCAACTAATTAACCGCCAAAATGCGCCGAGTTTTACCGACGAAGATGAAGCAAAAGCGGTTGAACTTGCCACCTTTCTTGCCCATAAATTCCGCTACGATTTAGGTGGCACTAATACACCTTTTGAATATCTCGTTCACCGGCGCTTAATTACCGAGCCTCAACTTGATAAATACGAAGAGCAATGCAAAAGTTATGTCGATCTCATTAGGCGTCTAATCGAAGATGCTCACCTAGCACCAGAAGACATAGGTAAGTCGCTTGAACTCTATTACCAAGTACGCCATATTACGGCAAATACGCCGCTAAAACCTCATCCGCTTAATCAGCAATTGAATGACTCTTACAAAAAAAAGCACCATATCATTATCTTAGCTAACCCTGAGATGAGTCCGATAGTTGTGATGGCCGAACCAGCCAACGCAACCTTATTGTTAGAGATAGAAAACGCAACTGGATTATCAACCTATGAGTTATGTGTCGCATTGCCCGACGATATTTTAACTTTATTAGGAGAAAGCCCCGAAAACTCAGATAGTGGTGGTCAACTTGGAGAAATCGTTAACGAGATTAGCGAAGATTCACTTGAATTTGAACGTGACGAGGAAGAACACCTTACCGAAGATGCACCCACTGTCGTACGTTTAGTGAATCGAATTTTAGCTGACGGCAAAGCATTGGATGCTTCTGATATTCATATTGATCCTGGGAAAGGCTCAGCACCTACAAAAGTTAGAATGCGCATCGACGGTGTCTGCCAAGATATTATTGAAATTCCCGCCTCGCATCATAATGCTACTATCGCACGGATAAAAATTATCGCTAAATTAGATATCGCCGAAAAACGCCTCCCACAAGATGGCAAATTTGCGACCCGTTTAGGACGCAATATTGTTGAAGTCAGGGTAGCAACGATCCCAACCGTGTTTGGAGAAGGTGTCGTGATGCGTATTTTAGCTTCAGGTGGCGCTATGCCGTTTGATGCCTTGAATTTATCTCCAAACAACCACACGACTCTACTCAAACTTATTGAAAAACCACATGGCATCTTATTAGTAGTTGGACCAACGGGTTCCGGAAAAACAACCACTTTACATGCAGTACTAGGGCAACTAAATACGCCCGATAAAAAAATTTGGACGGCTGAAGACCCTGTTGAAATCACGCAACCAGGTCTGCAACAAGTCCAAATGAATAACAAAATCGGTTTTGATTTTAAAACGGCATTACGCGCTTTTTTACGCGCCGATCCCGACATTATTTTAATTGGTGAGATGCGTGATCGTGAAACCGCTCATGCAGGGGTTGAAGCCTCATTAACTGGTCATTTAGTATTATCAACACTGCATACTAACTCTGCCCCCGAAACCATTACTCGATTATTAGATTTAGGTTTGGACCCAGTAAATTTTTCAGATGCCTGCTTGGGCATTCTTGCTCAGCGACTTATTCGAACTTTGTGCAAAAAATGCAAACAGCCCTATCAAGCTTCTTCTATTGAGGTCGACTTCATTAAACGACAATATGGTGAGCGCTATCTGGCGGAACTCAATTTAGATGACACTACCACTTTATACAAAGCCGTTGGCTGTGATGTTTGCTCTCACACTGGCTATAAAGGTCGTACAGGTATTCATGAACTGCTGAAAATGACCCCCACACTGCGCAGCTTGATTTATAAAAATGCACCTATTGCCGAGTTAAAACTACAATGTCTGACAGATGGTATGCGCACCTTATCGCAAGATGGTGTATTGAAGGTATTAAAAGGCGACACTGATTTTGCGCAGTTGCAACAGATCACGTCATCAGACGAACAGAGCTAAAATGCACGCTTTGCAGTTAAAACTAATTAGACAAAGAATGAAAGGATTTTTAAATTATTTTGTTCTAATTGAATATCCATACAAGCGACAAGTTTTTGCTGTCGTAAATCAGTGATAAAATAGCGTTATAGGTCAACCACGGCCTTTAGCACGCTCTACAACAAAAATTTCCGCAGCCAAAAAGTCATTTTTGTGGTATAAAGTGCGCCCTTTTTTTAATCAGCCTTTACAATTATCAACTTGGAGTATGAATGCCAGCTTCTATGCCAGATGTCGCCAACCAATCCGCTGCCCAGCATGAGGGTGTATTAGATTGGGTTGGCATGAGTGAAATTGAGGTCCCTGTTTTAGTCGAAAGCAAGGGTCAACCTGAGCGTGTTGTCAGTGCACGGGTTGAAGCTTTTGTGAACCTGATTAAGCCGGAAGCAAAAGGTATTCATATGTCACGCTTGTACTTGTTATTAGACAAGTTGTCGACTGAAGGCAGTTTATCTAAAGTCAGCTTAGAGCAATTGCTGACTGATTTTTTGGCTAGCCATGAAGATTTAAGTGATCAGGCATTTGTAAAATTCGATTTTGATTACCACATGCGACGAAAGTCTTTAATTAGCGGCAAGCAAGGGTGGAAAGCTTACCCTGTCTCTTTAGCTGCTATTTACAAAGACGGATCATTAGATGTAGAAATGAAGTTAGAAATCCCCTATTCTTCAACTTGTCCTTGTTCAGCAGCACTTGCTAGGCAACTCATCCAACAAGCGTTTGAAAGCAAGTTTATGCAAGCAGACCAAGTTGATGCGACCGCCGTGCATCAGTGGTTGGGAACCACTGAAGGTATAGTAGCGACGCCTCACAGCCAACGTAGTTCAGCACAAATAAAAGTTAAACTTGCTCGGCAATTAACCGAGTTTCCAATTGCTGATTTAGTGGACCTGATTGAAAACGCTTTGCAAACCCCGGTCCAAGCTGCGGTTAAACGAGAAGACGAGCAAGAATTTGCCCGCTTAAACGGGCAAAACCTAATGTTCTGCGAAGATGCAGGACGTCGTTTAAAACACGCGTTAGATGCAGTGCCAGATTTTACCGACTTTTGGCTTAGAGTGAACCACTATGAATCTCTCCATGCACATGATGCCGTCAGTGTTGCCAGCAAAGGCATCGCGAACGGCTATCAATCTTGGTAAGATAAATATACACTTTGAGTGAATGTTTATTCACTCAAGTTCAATAAATATTGTTTTAATTTTAAAATAAGAAGGCGCACATTCAAGCGTACATTTAACTGAAGATAGCAACATTTAGCAGGAATTTACTGCAAATTAGCGAACATACGCAGCACACTCGCTGTGCTGCCTAGGCGAGAGCATGCCGCTCTCAGATTGATCTTTTTACAATAAATAGTTATTGTATTAGGTTCTGTCGAATATATAACTGAATGAAAATACATGGTTAAGCGCAAAACTTTCAGTGCTATTTGCACTGAGTATAGTCAGCGGAAAGACCGTGGGCCTCGGAGGTTTTAATGAAACTATATGACGCTAGCCAAGCAAAAGATAACTGTGGATTTGGCCTTATCGCGCATATGGATGGTGAAGCGAGCCACAAATTGGTTCGCACAGCGATTGGTGCGTTAGATCGAATGAAACACCGTGGTGGTATTGCTGCCGACGGTAAAACAGGTGATGGTTGCGGTTTATTAATGCAAAAACCAGATACTTTCTTTAGGGCGATCGCCGAAGAAAATAACTGGAAGCTGGCTGCCAACTATGGTGTTGGTACTATCTTTTTGAGCCAAGATGCTGAAAAAGCCGCACATGCCCGTCAGGTAATCGAAGAAGAGCTAGAACGTGAAACCTTAACCATTGTAGGCTGGCGTGTGATGCCAACAAACAATGAAACTCTAGGTGAAATTGCGGCATCTCAATTACCTCAATTCGAACAAGTATTTTGTAATGCGCCAAGCGGCTGGAAAGACGTCGATTTAGAACGCCGTCTGTACATTGCCCGTCGCCGTATCGAAAAACGTATCAAAGACGATGACGACTTTTATGTTGCAACCTTATCGGGTTTAGTAACAGTTTATAAAGGTTTGGTTATGCCGGCTGACTTGCCTGCGTTTTATGAAGATCTTGCAGATCTGCGAATGCAATCTGCTATTTGTGTATTCCACCAAAGATTTTCAACTAATACCTTACCTCGTTGGAAACTGGCACAACCGTTCCGCTTTTTAGCGCACAATGGTGAAATCAACACCATTAAAGCAAACCGTTTATGGGCCGCGGCTCGTAAAAACAAATTTGCGTCGCCGATTTTGCCAGACATGAAAGATGCTGCTCCGTTTGTAAACACTGAAGGTTCTGATTCTTCTTCATTAGATAATATGTTGGAAGTTTTATTAGCTGGTGGTCAGGACCTATTCCGTGCAATGCGTGTGTTAGTGCCACCCGCTTGGCAAAACGACCCAAGCATGTCTGAAGAGTTGAAAGCTTTTTACGAGTTTAACTCGATGCACATGGAGCCTTGGGATGGTCCTGCAGGTATCGTGTTAACCAACGGCCGCCATGTTGCTTGTAATCTCGACAGAAACGGTTTACGTCCTGCGCGTTACGTGATCACAACCAACCGCTTTATCACATTGGCTTCAGAAGTCGGTATCTGGGAATATTCACCGGATGAAGTGATTGAAAAAGGCCGTGTAGGTCCTGGCCAAATGTTGGCAGTTGATACTAAAACAGGTCAATTGTGGCGCAGTAGTGAAATCGACCAAGATTTGAAAGATCGCCATCCTTATCGCAAGTGGTTGGATGAGCATATTCGCCATTTAACGCCATTTGATCAATGCGACCCAGGTTTAACTGGTAAACGTGAAATGGATGACGACAAGTTGGCCGTTTATCATAAGTTATTTAATTATAGCTATGAAGAAATCGACCAAGTGATTAAAGTATTGTCATTAAACGGCCAAGAAGCAGTCGGGTCTATGGGTGATGATACCCCAATGGCTGTGCTGTCACGAAAAAACCGTACGCTGTATGATTATTTCCGCCAGATGTTTGCGCAGGTCACTAACCCGCCAATCGATCCATTGCGTGAAAATCATGTAATGAGTTTACAAACCTGTATTGGCCGTGAGCAAAATATTTTCTGTGAAACAACAGGTCACGCTAACCGCGTATTGTTTGACTCGCCTGTGCTTATGTATACAGATTTAGTGCAGTTAAAAGCGCTAGATAACAAACATTATGCATCTGAAACGTTTGATATTAACTATGACCCTCAGCAAAAAAGCTTAAAAGAGGCCCTGCTTAGTTTATGTGCAGATGTGGTGACTGCGGTTAAAGAACGTAACTGTGTGATCACTATTTTATCTGATCGTAATATCGAAAAAGGCAAGCTACCAATTCCAGCTGCTATGGCGGTTGGTGCAGTACAACAAGCCTTATTAGACAATGAACTACGTTGTGACTCTAACCTAGTGATTGAAACAGCTTCAGCACGAGATCCACACCACTTTGCCGTGTTAATTGGTTTAGGTGCAACGGCTGTATATCCATACCTAGCATATGAAACGATTGAGCAACTGGTTGATAACAACAGCCTGAAAAAAGATCCTTTAACTGCGGTAGCTAACTATCGTAAAGGGATTGGCAAAGGGCTGTTTAAAATTATGTCAAAAATGGGTATCTCTACTATTGCCAGTTACCGTTGGTCTCAATTATTTGAAGCCATTGGTATCAACGATGAAGTGATGCAGATGTGTTTCCGTGGTATCAGCAGTCGTTTGCAAGGTTCGGGTTTTGAAGACTTCCAGCAAGACATCATAAACTTAGAACGCATTGCTTGGTTACCGCGTAAAAAGCTCACCCATGGTGGTTTGTTAAAGTATGTTCACGGGGAAGAATACCATACGTATAACCCAGACGTAGTTACCACGTTACAAAAAGCGGTGAAATCTGGCGATTACAAAGATTATCAGGTGTTTGCAGACTTAGTCAATAAACGCCCAGTGGCCTGTATCCGTGACTTATTTAAAATTAAAGCGGGTGATGCCATTGATATCAGCGAAGTAGAAGCAGCCGAAAATCTGTTCCCTCGTTTTGATACAGCAGCTATGTCTATTGGTGCTCTAAGCCCAGAAGCTCACGAAGCCTTAGCCATTGCGATGAACCGCTTAGGGGGTAACTCTAACTCTGGTGAAGGTGGTGAAGATCCAAAACGATTTGGCACCGAGCGTAACTCAAATATTAAACAGGTGGCTTCTGGCCGCTTTGGGGTAACACCTCACTATTTAGTTAACGCTAAAATCATTCAGATCAAAGTTGCTCAAGGTGCTAAGCCGGGTGAAGGTGGTCAGCTACCCGGCGATAAAGTTAACCCGTATATTGCAACTTTGCGTTTCTCTGTGCCCGGGGTGACTTTGATTTCACCACCTCCGCATCATGATATTTATTCAATTGAAGATTTAGCGCAGCTAATTTTTGATTTAAAGCAGGTCAATCCAGACGCGCTTATCTCTGTTAAATTAGTATCTGAACCTGGCGTAGGGACCATAGCAACAGGTGTTGCTAAAGCCTATGCTGATTTAATTACTGTATCTGGTTATGACGGTGGTACTGCAGCCAGCCCATTAACTTCGGTTAAGTATGCGGGTTCTCCGTGGGAATTAGGGGTTGCCGAAACTCAGCAAGCTCTGATTGAAAACAACTTACGACATAAAGTAAGGCTGCAAACAGACGGTGGTTTAAAAACAGGTTTAGACGTGGTTAAAGCCGCTATTTTGGGTGCTGAGAGTTTTGGTTTTGGTACTGGCCCTATGGTTGTATTAGGCTGTAAATATTTACGTATTTGCCACCTGAATAACTGTGCCACTGGGGTTGCAACACAGGACGAAAAGCTCCGTGCTGAGCACTTTAACGGCTTACCTGAAATGGCCGAGAACTACTTCCGTTTTGTTGCAGAAGAAGTTCGTCAAATCATGGCTTCGTTAGGTATTAAAAAATTCAATGATTTAGTGGGTCGCACTGACTTATTAGAGTTAATTGAAGGCGAAACTGTTAAGCAACAGAAATTAGACTTATCAGGTGTTTTATACAACAATGAGCCAGGTGAAAAAACAGCCCGTTATTGTACCGAATCACGTAACCCGCCATTTGATAACGGCGACCTGAATAAACAAATGTTACAGGACGCAAAACAAGCCGTTATTAACAAAACTGGTGGCGTTTACCGATATTCAGTACGCAACACTGATCGGTCTGTTGGTGCTTTATTAAGTGGTGAAATTGCTAAAAATCATGGTAACAATGGCATGCATGCGCAGCCTATCACTGTGAACTTAACAGGTACCATTGGCCAAAGTTTTGGTGTCTTTAATGCAGGTGGTTTAAACCTGATATTAACTGGCGACGCCAACGACTATGTCGGTAAAGGTATGGCTGGCGGTAAAGTTGTTGTCCGTCCACCTAAAGGCGTTAGCTATAAATCACACGAGAGCTCTATTATAGGAAATACTTGTTTATACGGTGCAACAGGCGGTAAATTATTTGCCGCGGGCCGAGCAGGTGAACGTTTTGGCGTTCGTAACTCAGGTGTCACCGCCGTTGTTGAAGGCACAGGGGATAACGGCTGTGAATATATGACAGGCGGCATCATGGTAATTTTAGGCTCTGTCGGGGTTAACTTTGGTGCGGGTATGACAGGTGGTTTTGCTTACTTGTTAGATGAAGATGATAGCTTGCAAGGTAAGTTAAACAAAGAGCTGGTTGAATGTGTTGATTTTGCAGAAAAATCAATCTTAGTTGAGCACTTACGTGGCTTAGTTAACCAACACTTTGAAGAAACCGGCAGTGAACGCGCGCAGGATATCCTGAGCAACTTCAACGCATATTTAGCTAAGTTTAAGCTGGTTAAGCCAAAAGCGAATGACGTAAATAACTTACTTGGTCACATCAGCCGTTCGTCTGATGAGCTGAGAGTTGAGACTAAGTAAGGAGACAAGTATGAGCAAAAACGTATATCAATTTATGGATGTAGAGCGTATCGACCCGCCAAAGAAGCCGATCGATACGCGTAAAATTGAGTTTGTTGAAATATACGAACCTATGAGTGACCAGCAAGTTGAAGGTCAAGCAGATCGTTGTTTGGACTGTGGTAACCCATATTGTGAATGGAAATGCCCAGTCCACAACTATATTCCACAATGGCTAGAGCTAGCCAACCAAGGACGTATTTGGGAAGCTGCGGAACTGTCACATAAAACCAACAGCTTGCCTGAAGTGTGTGGCCGTGTATGCCCTCAAGATCGTTTATGTGAAGGGTCTTGTACCTTAAACGATGAGTTTGGTGCGGTAACTATCGGTCAGGTAGAAAAATATATTACTGACACAGCGTTTAAACAAGGCTGGCGTCCGGATATGTCTAAAGTCACTAAAACCGACAAACGTGTGGCCATTGTTGGCGCTGGTCCTGCCGGTTTAGCTGCCGCTGACGTATTGGTTAGAAATGGGGTAACGCCTGTTGTATTCGATAAATACGAAGAAATCGGTGGTTTATTAACCTTTGGTATCCCAGCGTTTAAATTAGAAAAAGACGTCATCAAACTTCGCCGTCAAATCTTTGAAGAAATGGGTGTTGAGTTTGTTTTAAATACCGAAGTGGGTAAAGACATTCAGTTTCAAACTTTGGTTGATGAGTACGATGCGGTATTTTTAGGCATGGGTACATACAAGTACATGAAAGGCGGTTTTGAAAATGAAGATGCCAACGGCGTGTTTGATGCGCTGCCTTTTTTAATCGCCAATACAAATCGCTTAATCGGTCTGGAAAAGTCTGCTGACGAATATATTGACATGAATGGCAAGCGTGTCATCGTTTTAGGTGGTGGTGATACTGCAATGGACTGTGTGCGTACTTCTATCCGTCAAGGTGCGAGCGAAGTCACTTGTGCATACCGTCGTGACGAAGCGAATATGCCTGGCTCACGCCGTGAAGTTCAGAACGCGCGTGAAGAAGGTGTTGAATTTATCTTCAATCGCCAGCCTATCGGCATTGAAGTAGATGTAAATGGCAAAGCCACCGGCGTTAAGTTTGTAAAAACACAAATGGGTGAACCGGATGCAAATGGTCGTCGCCGTGCAGAGCAGGTGCCAGGATCTGAGCATGTGATTGATTGTGACGCTGTGGTTATTGCATTTGGTTTCCAACCAAACCCTGCCCCTTGGTTAGCCGATTATGGGGTTAACTTAGATAAATGGGACCGTGTTGTTGCTTCGCCTGAAAGCGAATACAAGTATCAAACCAGCAATGAAAAAATCTTTGCCGGTGGTGATATGGTTCGTGGTGCCGATTTAGTGGTTACCGCGATTGATGAAGGCCGTAAGGCTGCTGAAGGCATTATGGATTATTTGCAAGTATAATTAATTGCATTTAACACTCAGAAAAAACCAGCCAAATGGCTGGTTTTTTTAATTTAGTAGAGCCACTTTATTTTTGAGACTGCCCTTGCCCACGTAATTGGATCAATAAACGCGTGCGCTGATCCCCTACAATTAAATCTTGATATAATACTTTTAACTCAGACAGTTTCATCTCTTGCAACAGTTTTATACTTCGCTCACGAGTGTCAAAACTGAGTTTTGATTCAATATAATCGTTTACGATCGGCGACGCCTCTTGATAAAGACTATTCGGTGGCTGCAAATAACGACTCAGTACCCCTTGTTTAAGTTGATTAAACTCAGCCTCTGTCATGTCTGCTAACTGTTTTTGAAAGTCGGCGACAAACGCCTGATAGCGCTGCACTAGTTGACTGTCAGTAGCATGATTGCTTTGTACTAACATTGCAAACACTGGATGGTCATCATAATCAAACGCCATGCTAGCCACTTGATAGCCCAATTGCTCCTCTGTTCTTAGTTGCTTAAAAAAAGCACTTTTAAAGCGGCTATTCAGAACTTGCAGTAATAAAGCCTCTTTTAATGAAGCGGTAGGCGAGATATAAGCCTCCAGTACTGCAGTGTCTGTATGACTGATCTTCTCTTTAAAGTTAAGCAGATTATCGGCATAAATGGGCATTAGCTGGTTTTTATAACGAGCGATAGCCTTAGTTTGGGTACCTTGTATCTGTTTTACTTGTTCAACAATGGTTAAGATATGCTCACGATTATAAGCCCCATAGGCAAATATCATCTTGTGACTTTGCTCAAGCAGTGTTTGTTTAAACGCGGGGATCATATTAAGTTTAACATAGTCACTCGCCTGCAACAGTTGCGGATAAGTAAAAGCCTGATAGCTAAGCTGGGTTAATAAAATCCCAGCTTGCTCAGCTGGTGTTTTTAAAGCATAGTTATTTAGCTCGTCTTTATAATCTGACAAGGTTTGCAAAAAGCGCTCTGATGTCGGCTCAAAACTAGCCAGTTCTTGCAAGATACGCTGCATCAGTTGAGGATGTTTATCACTTTTCCCCTGCAGCTGAATTCTCAGGCTTCCTCCCCAGTAAGGCAGTATATTAATTTGAATGCCAGCGCGACCCGCTTTATCTCTTAACGCGATCAGGTGATCATTAAACATATTTAAAAATACGCGACTAAGGACTTTTAGATGAGCATCTTGGTCACCGATACCAGTATTTAAAATAAGTTCAAACCATCCTTGATTGTCCTGAAATCCTTTACTATGAGTGATCCAGGCATCGATGTTGTTTTGGTGGTAAAGCTGAGTTGGGACTAAATATTCGGCTTTAATGTTCAGGTTTTTTTGTTGGCTAAAATATGGGTTTTCACTCGGTAGTTGGAGTTTTATTGATTGTGCCATTCTCTGCCACTGTAATTTTTCGGATTCGCTAATCACTTGTTTGTCATAACGTCCTTTATAATATGGAATTTCATGCTCAACTTTTGCATTTTCATCAACAATCCAAAGCCTTAGATTGTCAATAGTCATATGCGCCAATAGTTTTTTAACTTCTTGTTTATCTAAACCTGCAAACAGCTTGCCAGCATCATTTAAGTGTTCCGCTGGGTAATCAAACATCGCAGAAGAAAAATGGGTAGCGGTCTGCATCAGCCCAGCATTATCTCGGTTGGCAAACTCATCTTGAGCAATAGCCGCAAGCTCTTGATAAGCACTTTCACTAATACCATGATTTTTGATTAACTCAATATAAGCAAACACCGCAGCGATGATCTTATCTTGCTGCGCTAAACCTTGTTCAGTTAATTCTATTTGGATTTGTGCAAAGCCGTCTGGACCATAATAACCTGGTGCTAGATAAGCCGTACTAGAGACAGCTAAATTTTGTTTCCGTAAATAATCACCCAAAGTACCCGGATCTTCGGAGGTTAACAGGTTGCGGATATATGAATTACTTTTATGTTGCCAGTTAGCATGATTATCTGGGATTGGAAACTCTAACAATAAAAGTCTCATCTGCTGCTGTGGTTGGTAAAATATTTTACTTGCTGGCTGCTCAGATGAATAACCTGATTCAGCTACGTGTGGGCGCTCAATTTGGTGATTTTTAATCGCAGAAAAGTGTTTTTTAGCCAAAGCTTCTAACTCATCAAGCGATTGATTTCCGGCGACCACTAACTTCATAATATTGGCTGAATAATTTTGCTCGTAAAAACTTTTTACATGGTCTAATAAGCGGCCCGATGGCAGATCAGTTAATGTCTGTTTATTGCCGACACTCATACGACTCAGTGGGTGAGCTGGGTTACCCGTTAACCCTCTGACCCGCTGCATAATCCGACCATCTTGCTGACGGCCTTTAGTCCACTCGTTATCGACTGCTGTGCGTTCTTTTTCAAGGTATTCGGGGTTGAAGTTGGGTGCTTTAAAATAATCGCTAAACCTATCGAGCGCGGCGTCAAACTCGGTACTTTGGATAGAAAAATAATAGTTAGTATGGTCTTTGGCTGTGTATGCATTCGAGAAACCGCCATGCCCCTCAACAAACTTAAAAAAACCTGAAGGCTGCGGATATTTTTCTGTGCCTAAAAAAAGCATATGCTCTAAAAAATGAGCTAAGCCAGGCAGTTCTTCTGGATCTTGATAACTGCCAACCCCGACAGACAAAGAGGCAACAGACTGTTGACTATTAGTATCTGAAATTAAAACCACCTGCATCTTGTTGTCTAATTCAAGGTATCTATATTCTCGAGTATCTTTTGGGCTTTTTGTGATAATTATATTTTTCTGCTCAGTGACCGCCGGCTGCGTCTCATCCGCCAACTTAGGCTGAGGCGCGCAAGCCAATAAAACGCCAGCCAGCGACAATGCAGCCAAGCAAGCGGAATGTATTGGTTTCATTTTATTATCCTTATTTTGAGGCTTGTTCTAAGATGGTATTACGACTAACAAGAGGCTGTTTTAGTTCAGCCATAGAGCGCAATACCACCCCTTGCAATTTATCAGGGTGAGTTAAATAATGGTTAAGTACGGTCAGTGTTTGCGGATACGGGTGACCTATTGCGATAACCTGCTTACCCGTTTTAGCTTGTTGAATGGCTTTATCTAATTGCAGTCTGATTTTATCTATTTGTTTTAGATTGTCTAAAAATACGTGCCTTTGATAGGCCTCCACACCAATATCTTTAGCAATTTGATATGCAACTGATTTATGACTGGTTTTGCTATCAACAAATAATAGTTGTTTCTCTTTTAGTACTTGCATCACCGCCAACATAGCCAAACTATTTTCTGTTAAGAGACTTCCCATATGATTATTAATCCCGATTGAATCGGGAATATCAGCCAAGGCTTTTCGAACATTTTGCTGCAGTTGCAAAGGAGTCATTTGCAAGGTTAACGTATTGGGTTCTGGTTTATAACCTGACTTAGATTGCATTGGCAGGTGTAACATGACAGCACGCGATTGTTTTTTAGCTAACTGGGCGATTTCTTTTGCATAGGGCGTTGCAGGCAACAAGGCTAAAGTAATTTGATGTGGTAACCGTAACAAGCGGGTATCCGTTGCTCGGTAGCCAACATCATCTATAATTATAGACAAAGTACCAGCCGCTTGAGCAGCGGCGGGCAGCAGATTAATAAAACTCCAAACAAAAACAAGTAAAATACGGAACAAATTGTACGACCGAAATAAAATGATACTTAAACCAGTTTAACAAATTTAAAGTGTATTACGGTACTGGCCTTTTCATTCAAGTTTGTTATGCCGGATCATGGCTCTAATTTCTTTGATGTATGCCTCACCCCGTTCGGAATAACGACTCAAACCCGCGGCTAAACTCACACCTGTCACTGGCTGCTGACGCGCTCTTAATTTTTCTCTCAATACGCGTAGGTCAGTATAAGCTCTGTGCGTATTTATATTCATCATATAGCTATACACTGATTCAAGAGGGCTATTAAAAGCAGCAACTTCATGAGACTTACCTTGCGCGCGGGCGCTGGGCACTAATCCACAACCTTTACTGAAACACCATTGACCAAAATAGTTATTGGCTTTCTGAGCAAAGCGTGAGGTGCCCCAAGCACTTTCGTTCGCTGCCTGTGCCAGGGTTAAAGATAAAGGGACTATATCAACACGCCGCTCAAGTATCTTCCAATGCATCGGATTCTTCCGATCAAAATCTTCAATATCGAACTCATGTGCTAAAGCATTTAACTGCTCAATCTCAGTGGATGACAAATTCGTTTTACGCGAGGACCAGTCCATCAAAATTGTTTTTTTTTGCATTAGTTGTGAATTGAGGTGTGCAACAATCGGTGTGAAATAATCAAAAAAAGCGTTTTTACGCTCACTACCAGCGGCAAAAGATTTAAAATCAGGCGGGGGAGGAAAACTAACCTCAGGTGTTTTTTTTACAAAAGGATAAATTAACGAATAAATAAAAAAGAGCCCAACTAAAATGGCTAACATTTGGCTGCGAGACAGCGACATAAATTCTCCAAGTGACTTAAGACAATATTCATTTTAGCTGAACTCTACTCAAATACCAGTTCGTGCCACTGACTAAGTGATTTAGGTGGGGACTTATTTTATGAAGCTATTGCGCATAAGCGCCAACATCAAACCATAAACGTTTATCCTCGGTTGGTGTTAATGGTGGTAAAAACGGATTTTCGATAAAAAATATCTTGCGGTTGCTAATTTTACTTTGTTCTAAGCCCTCTTTAATAAGCGGATGACTATAAAAGAAGCGATCAAAACTACCGTCTTCAATGGCATTTAATAAACCCGAATAGATATCATCTTTTAGTTTATGGTTGTTTTTATTTACAAAAAAGTAAGCTGGTAAGGTATACACTATCATCAGATTTTTTTCGACTGCCAGCGGTAGCTCAGGGTGTGAAGCCATTTCGGCCCATGGCGAATACACGCTCCGTGGAAGATAATCAAAGCGCCCTCCCTCTAGCATATAAAACAAATTAGGATATTTATTGGTCGTAACCACATCCAACCCTGCTTGACTGAGGATTTTAGCGTCAGTCCAACTGGTCACCTGACCTGCTTGTAATTGAGCAAGTTGGTTAAGTGTTTTTACCTGATCAAATTCATCTTGTTTATCTTCTCTAATTAAAAAGATCCGATAACCCAATAAACCTTTAAATAGTGGTATGCGGATAGCTGAAAATTCTTGTTCGTATTCACTTGAAGTCCCCACCCAAGCAACATTCACTTTATCCTGCGCCAAATCGTTTAATAGTTTGTTCTGGCTTAAAAAGTGTTTTGATTCACTAAAAGTATAGTTTGTCTCACTATAAGAAAGCGCCAACTTCAATAATGAAAGCTGGTATGACTCTTTCGCCGAAGTTATTTTATTATGATGGATGACTGTTTCAGCCAACGCTATTTGACAAAAAAATGTGTATGTTAAGATAATATTTACTAGCCAGTAAAATAACCGCATATCTAACTCCAACAGGCCACCATTGACCCGGTTGCTAAAAGGTCGCTCACATTAAGTGAGCGACACTCAATAAATAACCAATACAATTAAAAATACTCAGTTCACTCATCCTTGAGCGAATCTAAGTTGGAATTTATTAATAAAAGCTTACTGCGTGGGCCACTTCGTCGGCAGACCCCATAATAACAGGCACCCGCTGATGAAGTGAATCTGGTTCTATATCTAAAATAGCGGAAGACTCGGCATACGCACTGCCACCAGCCCCCTCAATCAACATCGCCATTGGCATTGCTTCGTAAAGTAGTCTCAATTTGGCTGGTTTATCTGCATCACGATTATCTTTTGGATACAAAAAGATCCCACCACGCGATAAAACACGATGAATATCACCGACCATGGCCGCATTCCAACGCATATTAAAGCGTTTATTTCTAGGACCCACCTCTCCCTGCAGTAACTCAGCAATATATTTAGTGGTTGGTTCGAACCAGAACCTTGAGTTGGCCATGTTGATTGAAAACTCGGCTGTTTGTTTTGGTATACTAACCGCTTCATTTGTCAACAGAAAACCACCATGAGTTCGGTCTAAAGTGAAACAGCGGGTGGCGCCCCCCGTGTTTAACATCAACATAGTCGATGGCCCATACAGAACATACCCAGCCGCTAACTGTTTGCGTCCTGTTTGTTTAAATTGCTCAGGATCATCTGCCGCTAATTCAGGGCGTGCAGCAAATACAGTAAAAATAGTGCCAATTTGACCATTAATATCAATATTGGATGAACCATCAAGGGGATCAAATGCAACAATAAAACGCCCATCAGCCGCACCTGGCACCACTGAGTCTTCTTCTTCTGATGCAATTGAACGAACATTTTCGTCAGATAACAACATACTTTTTAATAATTGATTGGCTATTACATCCAATTTTTTTTGTTGTTCACCCTGTATGTTTTCATCTAACGTTGAGCCTAAAACATCCCCTAATGCGCCTTGGCTCACTCGAAAAGCAATCTCTTTGCAGCCAGCTAAAATAGTGCGAACTAACATTAATAGTTCGAGCTCAACCTTATCGCCTTTTAGCGTGGGTATTAAGCGTTTCATTCAAGTCCCTCCAGACGATTATTGCAGTTGAGATCAGCAAATGTGGTCGCTAAACGTGCGGCCATGCTTTCTTCTGCTTTTCGCAACCAAACTCTTGGATCATAGTACTTTTTGTTTGGCTTATCGGCGCCATCAGGGTTACCTATCTGACCTTGCAGGTACCCTTCGTTAGCTTGGTAATAATCTTTCACACCAGCCCAAGTCGCCCATTGGGTGTCGGTATCAATATTCATTTTTATGACACCGTAATTTATCGCATCACGGATATCTGATAATGACGAGCCAGATCCGCCATGAAATACAAAGTTTAGACTATTATGTGGTAAATCATATTTCTGGCTAACATAGGTTTGTGAGTTTTTAAGTATTTCAGGCGTTAGTTTTACATTACCTGGCTTATAAACTCCATGTACATTACCAAACGAAGCTGCAATGGTGAATTTATCACTAATTTGATTTAAGGTTTCGTAGGCATACGCAACATCTTCAGGTTGGGTATATAAAGAAGCACTATCGATACCTGTATTATCAACCCCATCTTCTTCACCACCAGTACAACCTAATTCAATTTCTAACGTCATACCAATGCGGCTCATACGTTCTAAATAATTAGCACATATCTCAATATTTTCTTCTAATGACTCTTCCGATAAATCAATCATATGAGAGCTAAATAAAGGTTTACCCGTTTGCTCAAAATAAGCTTCACCCGCATCTAACAAACCATCGATCCAAGGCAACAATTTTTTTGCTGCATGGTCCGTATGCAAGATCACCGGCACGCCATACAGCTTAGCCGCCTGATGCACATAGTGTGCACCGGCAACGGCCCCGGCAACCGCAGCATCAATCGAAGAAAGTTGGCTACCTTTGCCAATAAAAAAGCCAGCTCCACCATTTGAAAACTGGATAATCACTGGAGAATTAGCTTTTTTAGCCGCTTCTAACGTCGCGTTCACTGAGTTGGTCCCCACCACATTTACGGCGGGTAAAGCAAAGCCTTCTTGTTTAGCATAACCAAATAATTCGCTTACTTGATCACCAGTTAAAACACCTGCTGGAAATTTGTTTGTGTGTTCTGTCATTGTCTGTCTCCTTGCAACCTGTTGTTAAACTAATTGAGCTTCTGCTTGAATAGTGGCTTGCTGGCAAATCGCTAAAAAGTGATCTGGGTCTAAACTGGCGCCGCCAACTAATAGTCCATCAATGTCTTGCTGACTAAGTAAGTCTTTTGCGTTATTTTTATTTACACTGCCACCGTATAACAAACGAATTTTTTGTGCCGTTTCTGCGCCATACAAACAAGTCAACTCTTGTCGAATAAATTGATGAACTTCCTGTGCTATTTCTGGCGACGCCGCATTACCTGTGCCAATTGCCCAAACCGGTTCGTAAGCGATACATATATCATCCCCAGTTAACTCTATGCCTTCAAGTGACTCTTCCAACTGACGAGTCAATACATCTTTGGTGACCTGATTATCTCTTTGCTCTTCATTTTCACCAATGCATAATACTGGCGTTAATTTGTTTGCTAAGGCTCGAGCCACTTTAATTTGACAACTGGCGTTATTTTCGCGAAACATTGAACGTCGCTCTGAATGTCCAATTAAACAAAACTCGCATCCTGCCTCTTTTAACATTTGTGCTGATGTTTCGCCTGTATAAGCCCCTGATTCAAACTTACTGACATTCTGACTACCAATAAAAACTTCAGAATGACGTAAAAAATTAAGCATCTCTCGAATATAGATATACGGAGGACAGACGACAATTTCAGCCTCATGGTGTTTACCTATAAAAGAAGCCACCGACGTACATAATAAATCTAAACCGCCATTGAGCTTCCAGTTTGCGATAATAATAGGTCTTCTTGTATGCATCTGTTTATACCTTTATTCAATTTACAGTTATAAATAAAGCAACATCCTTGTCGGCTTTAGGCACGACCGGAAAACCGGTCCTATGGGGAGCTAGTTTATGTCAGTTAATTTAGAACTGACTTGATTAAATATTTGTTTCGGCACTATGGCACCTTTATATTGCACTACTAAAGATGCAACCTGACTAGCTAACTGAACCGCTTGCTCGATAGCTAAGCCATTTAAACGGGCACCTAAATAAATACCGTTAAAAGAATCACCGGCTGCCGTCGAGTCAACAACAGTGTCCGCTGGCGTTACGTCAACTTCACGGATATCACGACCACTGACGCAAGTGACAGAACGCGCACCATCTTTAATTATTAATTCTGAAAACTCATAATATTTGCAAAATGCCATAATTTCAGAGGCATTATTAAGCTGATATAGTTGATTAAAATCGTCAATGCCTGGTAATAAGATGTCAGCCACTGAAAAAGCCTGTTCAAAGGCATTTTTAGCATCATCAACCGAGCGCCACATACGCGCACGATAATTTGGATCAAATACAATTTTAACGCCGGCTTTTTTCAGCCGAGCTAAAATATGAAAAAACTCATACCTATCACTGTGCGGTAAAATCGCCAAAGAAATGCCTGAAAAAAAGAACATATCCAGTTCATCAAGTTGTTTTAGCTCTGCTTCGTCTAAATAACGTATGACTTGACGAGCTGCAGACGCTGAGCGCCAATAAACAAAAGTTCGCTCACCCGCTTCGTCTGTATTAATTAAATAAGCGCCGGGAATTAACTTTTGATCTCGGCTGACTAATTTATTATTGAGTCCTTCGTTTGCAAACGCTTGCAACATCTGCTCGCTTAATGCGTCCTGCCCAACACAAGTTAATAAACTGGTTTCTGTGTTTGCAAAAATTCGTTTCAGATAAACGGCTGTATTAAATACATCCCCGCCAAAATTTTGCTTTAGGGTGTCAGCATCTAAACGACTCAGCTCCAGCATACATTCGCCCATCAAGGCGATTTGTTTTTTCATTTCATTGCCTTCAAATTTTGCTGGCCGTGGCAGCGCCACAGCCAGTGATCAGTCACCCTCTATTCAACCCTATTATTATTAAGTATTGCAGTTGGTGCTTGCTCAAAAACCAACTCTTTGACTTCAGGTTTTGCAGTATTTTTGAACAAATTGTTTTTTATGACAGTGTTAGGATCACCAACCGTGTGTTCAACAACAATTTTTGCGCTGTCGACAAACTGGTTTTCAGCAACCAAGCTTTGCTGTACACCATGTAAACGCAAGCTCGCATTCGTTTTGTTACGTTTGCCGTTTGCAACTTGAAAAACTTTATTGTGTTGAAAACTAAGGTGCGGTCCAAACGTACTTTCGTCACGGCCACCTCGGTATAAATCCAATAATACATCTTGTACTTTGCTGAACTGGTTATTCTCTAAAGTGACGTATTCAGCATTATATATACCTAAATCATCTGTCTCTTTATTAAGCAATAAAACCCCGCCACTAATATTGCTAAATCGACTGTTGGTAATGCGAATTTCATCCGCTAGGCTGCGAGCCCCAGCAGCAAAAAAATCAAAGGCTTTATTCACGTCCAGATCCCTTACATCCACCTGATCCATCAATAATTTATAATTGTAGTACATACCCCATTTTTTGGTGCGAATTAACACATTGCCTGTAGAATCGGGGCTTTTAGCACCATTGATCGTTAAATTGTATAAAGCCAACGACCCTTTGTTTTGGATCTCAAACAAAGTACCGCGTTGCGGGTACAAGGTAACCTCAGCACCTTTTTCGCCGCGTATGCTAATGGCTTTATCTAATTGTAAAATACGGCTCACTGTGTAATCGCCAGCAGCTAACACTAAAGTATCCCCTGAATCGGCACTCGCAATAACGTCGGCCAAGCTAGAGCCGGATGCTACTGAAATACTTTTGCCACTGTTTAACGGCTTTAAGAGATCTTTTTTAGAATACCAAGCAGGCCCGGTTTCAGATTTCTGCAATACACGTTCAATACGAGCACCTTGCTCAATACCTGGCAAATAATACAACCCATTATTATCCCTTTTTAGCTGGGCGTATTGGGTTTGCGAAAAACCTTGACCAAATGCTTGAGTATCGAAGTTCACTAAATTATCAGCAAACTCGATTCCACTAATATCATCAAAAATCTCGAACGGAGAGGTTTGGGATTGATTAACAATTAGGTTTTTACTGAAGTTCGAATCAACTGGCGCGGCACTTCGCTCGCTATCCGCGCCTGCAGCTAAATGAATATTTTCAACATTGATTAATGTATTGTTTTGGATCAGAGCATCTTTAACTTGATGGTATCTATTAATTGGTGAATTAGGTACACCATTCATCACAGTTAAACCACTTCCAAACCGAAAACCGGTTAAACCTTCTAAGTAATTATTAACAACTTTTTGGCCTTGATTAATCACTCGGATACCACCTGTATGAGCTTTCCCGTTACCAAAAAAGATATTTGATTCGACCGTATTTTGGTTTCCGTGACGCAGGGTTAAAGTGCCCGTTGACTCAAAAAACAGGTTATTTTTTATAATATTTTTACCTGACTTAATGCTAATAATTTCGACTTCACCATTACAGCGGTCAAAATAGTTATTTTCAATTCGGGTATAAGAATCTGTTAACGAATAATGGCTTGTGCCTACCCTAAGCGTTTCACCACCGTTAGAACCTAAAGTCGGACGTGGGCCAAAATAGTTATGGTCAATTTGATGATGATTTTGCTGGCTTTCACTTGAGTTTAACCTTACGGCCAAGGTTACTCCTCTGTTACGTTTACCACGTAAAAAAGAATGATCGAAACGGTTATGTTGGCCATACAAAGCGACCCAATAATCCGTTTCAAACTTATCAGGGTTAGAGTAGTTATCGATCACAACTTCAGTGACTCGGCTATGATAAGCTAACTCTTTATTATTATACCGAAACGAAATGACTTCGCTGGTTGGCGTGTATCCCTCTTTAAAAACTAACCCTTTGACCAACAAATGTTCACCAGCTAAGCGTAAATTAGATTGGCCGGTTAAAATAACATCGCCGTTATTCTCTGGTCTTAAAACAATTGGTTCATCTTTGGTCCCTTGGCCACGGAAGACGATTTCAAAATCTTTCCAAACACCATTTTTTAAAACAACTTCATCTCCGGGTTGTAAATTTTCACTTATTTTTTTGTATTGAGCTTGATCGGCCACTTGGTAAATTTCAGCATAGGCTGTTGGTCCCCACCCCAACAAACATGCCCCTGCAAAAACACCTTTAAGATAAACTGAACTTGCAATTTTCATTTTTCCCCCTAATGAAAATATTAAAAATAACTAAAACTTAGTTACTTTCGATTTGTTAGCGCTCCACATCATTGTCGGATGGATTTAAAAAATCACTCTGACGATACGCAAAAAAAAATAATGACAAACAATTAATTTTCCACTCATTATGTATATTTGCTATAAAATAAATGTTAACAAATAGACTTATAAAACTAATTAAAACGAGTTTGGCACTATGTTTTGTAACATTATTAGATTCAAGTCTAACCAAACACTCAAGATGATGTCAAACACAAAATACAAAAACTGACTTACAATTTATTTTTTTTAGGCTAGAATTAAAATTCAGTTAAATTCTGTTTAAATTGTCTTACAACAGACTTTGTTAAATACATAATTCAGGGTAGAATTAACAGTTAGCGGTTAAATCAGCAAAAAAGAGTATTCACAATGAAAAGCAAAAGAATGTTTTGGAGCATCGTCGATAAAATCGAATCAAGGATCGACTCAGGCGAATTTACGCCTGGTTCTAGACTCCCTCCTGAGCGGGAGTTTGTTGAAACATATAATGTTAGCCGACCAACAATTCGAGAAGCAATTATTGCACTTGAAGTCAGAGGTCGAGTCGAAGTTAAGTCGGGTTCAGGGGTTTATGTTTTAGAAAACGCCGAAGACAAAGAAGCCAATGTTGTAATTAGTGCGTTTGAATTAACGCAAGCTCGAGCTTTATTTGAAGGGGAAGCTGCGGCACTAGCAGCATTTAATATTACCGATGAACAATTAACGGCATTAGATCAAACAATGATTCAGATGGAGTTGGGTCAAGATGTTGAACAAGCAGATAGAGATTTTCATTTAATTATCTCTAAAGCAACAAAAAACAATGCGATTCTCAACTCGATTCAAAACTTATGGAAAATCCGCACAACAAACTCTGAAGTAGCCGAAGCTTATAAAGACATCTGTAGCCAAAGTAATCAAAAACGATTAGAAGAGCATAGAGAAATTTTAAATGCGTTAAAAGAGCGGGATGCAGGGGCCGCACGCACGGCAATGCATAAACATTTTCAGCGTTTAATTAACGCTTTGTTTGAAGCCAGTGAAGCAAAAGCATTGGAGCAAATTAAAAAGCAAACAACAAAAACCCGCGGTTTATATTCGCTTGATCATGTGGTTACTGGTCGCGTTAACTAAAAAAGGGTTCCCCTTTTTTAGTTAACATTTTAATCCGTTTTACCAACTTAAGAAAAATATAATCCAGCATTAATATCTATATTGGCACCGGTAATGTAAGAAGATTCATCAGAGGCTAAAAATGCCGCAGCTTTGGCGACTTCCTCTGCAGACCCTTCCCGCTTCAAAGCCGTCATGCCCGCCACTTTTTCGCGGATATCATCTGGGGTGAAAGTATCGTGAAACCCAGTACTGATAATCCCAGGACATAAACTGTTGACACGAATATCTGGCCCTAACTCTTTCGCTAAACCTCTTGTAAAAGTCATAATAGCCCCTTTAGAAGTTGCATAAGCAACCGCCCCACCACCACCGCCATCGCGGGCAGCAAGAGATGAAAAAGTCACTATACTACTCCCTTTTGGCATATGGGGAATACAAGCACGGGTCATCATAAATAACGAGGTTAAATTGACATCCATCACTTTATGCCAATGTTCATCAGACATTTCAGAGATTTTTACCCTATCAATTAAACCACCTGAAACGTGAATTAAACAATCAATTTTTTCAAAAGTCGCTAGCGCTTTTTTAACCACTGCATCAACTTGATCAGCTTGTGTTAAATCAGCTTGCAGAGCTAAGGCTTGTACCCCTAAGTTTTCTATTTCATTGACGGCCTGCTCAGCAGATGCTGAACTTGAATGGTATGTAAGCACTATATTCGCACCGCGTTTAGCTAATTCTACTGCACACGCTTTGCCAATATCCCGTCCACCACCCGCCACAATAGCGGTTTTACCTTGCATATCTTGCATTGTAAATCTCCAATTAATAAGGTTAAACAAATCATAAATGTATGACACAAATTAAATTTAGTGTCATACACAAATAAATACAAGAGACAAGCCAACAAAAAGTAAAAAATAACAAAAATTAGTTTTTAATTGGTAAAAAAATGGTAAAAATTACAGAGTTTTTTTTAGAAATTCATTAATTTTTCTATTTATCAGCAGTTAACCTCGATCATGCTGATGTGCGAGGAACTTAAAAACAGCCTAAATATATACAAAAATCTGTCAATTAGACAAAAACCAAACAGACAATAAATAAAAAACCGATTTGACAAATTAACAATAATACTTTAAAAAAGTACAACAAATGTAAAACAATTTAATAGACAGGATCAGCTATGATTAAATTTTCTTTAAATACCCTAAGCGGTATTATCGGTGTTAGTGCATTATTCTTAACGAGTTGCAGTAGCACCCAACCTGAAAATTCAATGAGTAGTCAAAATGCGACTGCTCCCGGCACTCAATTTGATCTTAGCCACTGGAAAATTACCTTACCCTTAGATGACAACGGCGATGGTAAAGTTGATGAGGTTGATGTAAAAGAAATCCAAGAGTATGCCCACCCTAACTATTTTTATCTAAATGAAGATGGCCATATGGTTTTTGCCGCCCCAAACAAAGCTTCAACATCGGCAAACTCGTCTAATACTCGCAGTGAATTACGTCAAATGATACGTGGCGGCAACTTGAGAATAAAAACTAAAGCGCCCCAAAATAACTTTGCTTTGGCGTCACATCCATGGGCGCGAAGATTTGGCTCTGTCGGTGGCAAGCTTGAAGCGACATTAAAGGTTAACCATGTCGCGACTCGAGCTGGACACCCAGACAAACCACCTGCTTATTCAGTTGTTGTTGGACAAATTCACGCTGGTAAAGATCCTGCTTTGATTGCGACTCGATTAGGATTTGGATATGGCAACGAACCATTAAAAATATACTATAAAAAATGGCCTAACCATGACACAGGTTCAGTATTTTGGACGTACGAACGCAACCTCGCTAAAGAAGACAAAAACCGAACCGATATTGCCTACCCGGTGTGGGGAAACACTTGGGAAAACTCGGCAGATCCTGGTTCTGAAGGTATAAAGTTAGACGAAACTTTTAGCTACACTGTTAATGTACATGAAGATATCATGCATTTAACTTTTACAGCTGACGGTAAACCAACCGTGAATTACTCTATAAATTTAGCCAATAATGTTGACGCAAATGGCCAAGTAGACCCACTTGACCATAAACTTGGTTATACTGGTGATTGGCATTATTTCAAAGCGGGCGCCTATAACCAATGCAGCACTAAAGATGCCCCTGGTGGATGGTACGCAGCCTGTAAAGGTACTGGAGACTGGGAAACTGATAAAAAGAATGGTGACTATGTGCAAGTAACCTTTACTAAATTGAAGTTATCAGATTCTGAAGCCCCCATGGCTAAGTAAATCAGTTTTTAGTAGGGCCTGTACTTAATTTTTGATGGACAGGCCCAAGCCACTCCTAAGAACATTTAGCCCGTAGGTGTCTAAATATCAAGACCAACCAATCGTCAGACCAAAAAACCACAAACATGTAATACAAAAATTAAACACTGAGTTGACAAATGCAGGGTTTATTGGTTACATTCTTTAATGAAGCTCGTTTTGCTATAAAAGTTTACTCTATAGCAATATAACTAAATAGCTAAAAAGCTCTAACAAAGCGGTTTATAACCTAAGCTTAACACTTAGGATTAGTTAGGATGTATCCGTAATTTACGCGTTAAACCAAATTTAATTGCATCAGCTAAAGGTAAAAAAATATGAAAAATTTGAGATGGTGGGTTATCACACTTGTTGCACTCGCAACTGTGATCAACTATATCGATAGACAATCGTTAAGCGTGCTATGGCCCTTTATGGGGAAGGAAATATATCCTGAAAAAACGGACGCAGAATTAAAAGAAGTATACGGTATTATCAGTATTGTCTTCTTGTTTGCCTATGCATTTGGTCAGGCGTTATTCGGTAAAATATTTGACTGGGTTGGAACCCGGATCGGTTTTGTTTTATCTATTGGTATTTGGTCATTAGCAACTATTCTACATGCGTTTGCACAAGGTATTTTAACTTTTAGTATTTTTCGTGCGATTTTAGGGGTCTCTGAAGCTGGCAACTGGCCAGGTGCAGCAAAGTCAAATGCTGAGTGGTTCCCAACACGAGAACGTGCTTTGGCTCAGGGTATCTTTAACTCAGGTGCAGCGATTGGTGGCATCATCTCTATTCCTTTAATTGCCTATTTAGCTTTATTTTTTAGTTGGCAAGCAATTTTTGTCATTGTTGGCTGTACCGGGTTGTTATGGTTAATTCCTTGGTTGATTGTAGTTAAATCACCACCGGGTTCGCACCCATGGATCACTGAAGAAGAACGTCAATACATCTTAACTGGGCAAAAGAACGAAGTAAAAAATGCCGACGGTTCTATCCAAGCTGAATATTTGCCAACAACAAAACAATTATTATCACACAAACAAAGCTGGGGCGTTATCATTGCGACTGCAGCAATAGATCCTATTTGGTGGCTATTTATTGTTTGGATCCCCACCTATTTAGTTGAAGTGTACCAAATGGACGTTAAAGGTTTAGCCATTTACGGTTGGGTACCTTATGTTGGTGCGATGCTGGGTGCTTGGTTTGGAGGTTTATTAGCCCAGAATCGTTTAAAAGCCGGTTGGTCTGTTAATAAAACACGGAAACTTGTGATTTCATTGGGCTGCCTTATTATGCTACCCGCTTTACTTCTATTAGCAGATCCAGCGAACGAAGTGGCGGCAGTATTAATTATGGCCACCATTTTATTCGGCTTTCAGACTTCAATCGGTAATGTACAAACCTTGCCGAGCGATCTTTTCAGCGGTAAAACGGTTGGCACTTTATCTGGTTTTGCCGGCATGGCCGCCAAGCTTGCAGCAGGTTTGTTAATCTATTTGGTTCCTCAATTAACAGCCGACGGCAATTATACAGTGGTATTTGTAATAGGTGCATGTCTTGCCTTTATTGTGATGGCGAGTATATGGTTCTTATGCCCTAAAGTAGAGCCGGTTAAGCCAAAATCCTAATCGTTATAGTCTGTAAGCACAGTACAACCTGTGCTTACAGAGTCACTGACATAAAGTTGAAAAATAACAAAAAATCCCCTGACCTATTCCCTTGCGAAGATCCTATCATAGCTGTTTTCTCTGTAACACCTCACATAAATAGCCATTAAAAAGCACATATAATTAACATTATTTAATAACTTTAGCTAAATAAAGGTGGAAAATGACCTCTTTATATGCTTATATAACAATCAGGTTAACAATTACAAGAAAACCTGTTTTAAAAAACACCTAGTAGATGTTAATTAAATTCAGGAAAATTGGTAACAACAAGGTATTTAAACTAAACATGTTCTTCAACTAGGAGATAGGCATCATTATGAAACTTAAATCATTTGCCCTATGTGCGATTGCCGCTGCAATGGCTGGCTGTACAATAGATACAGATACTAGCACTGATAATAATCAAAACACCTTAGGTTCTATCGCGTTAACAGGGACCGCGAAAGATGGAGATACCTTAACGGTTTCAGTTGAAGACCCAGATGGTATCTCAGGGAGCGTAAGTTATTATTGGTATGCAGATGGTGCAGTAATTGAAGGGGCGAACTCTAATACATTGACCCTAACCGAAGATCACATTGGTAAAGAGATCACAGCGCAGGCTATGTATACCGATGAAGGTGGCACTAACGAATCTCATATTAGTGATCCAACCACAGCTGTTGCGGCTGTGCCTTTCGATGGGACAGTCACCATCAGTGGAGAAGCGGTAATTGGTAATACGTTAACTGCGAATGTGGCTGACGACAACGGTATTGATGATACCACAGTAATTAGTTATGAATGGTTTGCCGGCAGTAACAGCATTGATGGTGAAGTGACTTCAGAACTAACATTGACCGAAGAGCACTTTGGCGAGGTGATTACAGTGCAAGCAACTTATCAAGACATTAGAGGTTTTGATGAGTCGCCAACATCAGCGCCCACTGCGGCCGTTACCCGAGAAAATACTGAAGGTACTGTAGATATTACTGGCACACCAACGGTAGGTAATACCCTAACGGCTGAAATTACTGACGCTGATGGCGTGCCAACTAGTGTAAGCTACCAGTGGTTTGCAGGAGATCAAGCAATTAGCGGAGAAACATCTGCTAACTATGTCGTTGAAGATACCTATTTAGGCGAAACCATTAGCGTTCAAGTGATTTACACAGATGAAAACGGCTTTGATGAAGATAACACTTCTGCGCCAACTGTGGCGGTCACTGACAAACTTGTGGATGCGGCTGGCACTGTGACCATTATGGGCACAGCACCTTACCTAGTGGATGCTCCACTGACCGCTGAACTGTCAGACGATAATGGCGTAACAGAGGCCAATGTTAGTTACACTTGGTCAGCCGATGGCCAAGTTATCGCGGGTGAAACCAGCAAAACCTTTACCCCAACCAACCATGCTGGCGCAATCATCTCAGTAAGCGTGAATTACACAGACGACGACGGATTTACTGCGACTGTAACAGATGAACTTGCCTCTGTTGTTTATACCACCATAGTCAATGATGTTAATGAGTTAAACACAACGTTAAGCAATGGCTTGTTTAACGGCCAGGTTGTTGGTCTTAATACCAATGTATATGCTGATTTAGATGCTATCACAATAGATAAATCTGCAACACTAAGAGCACTAGAAGGTGAATCTCCAACCATCACTGGCGATCTTTGTATTCATGTAACAAGTGAAACAGATGGGGCTAAAATTCAAGGTATCACTTTTGCTAACATAGATACTAAAGCCGGTTCAACTTGTGCGACCGAAGAGTCTGCAATTATATATTCTGAAGGTGCGAACTTTGTATTCTCTCACAACACCATGGGTGGGGATCAAAGTGATTTGAATACAAGCGACCCTCAATGGGTGATGTTGAAAGGGTCTGCTGCATTGGTTGAACGCAACACCTTTACTGATCGAGACCATGCAACTGCTGGCTCTATCATTAAGATGTCTTCTTCAAGTTCGGATCATGTTATTCAATATAATTTGTTTAAAGGCACCGATGCGAACCCCAACTATAGTAACTCTAGTTTACACTTATTTAATGTAGGTAGTACAACAGGTACAGATGCAGCAAATAACGCCAACTTTACTATTCGCTATAACAGAGTTGAAGGAGTAGTCACGGGCCGTCGTATGATGCGTGTTCAGACTTCAAATGCACAAATCTATGGGAATACAATCATTGATACTAATGGCGGTATTTCACTAGAAGATGGTGGCTTTAACAATGTCAGTGACAACATCATTATACGCACAACAAACATTGCTGACACTGATGACAGACCAGCGGGTATTTTGGCAACCCCGTTTGGACATACTATTAGTAATAACTACATTGCTGGTATTCGTTCTAGCAATAAAGAAGCGGGTGGTATTGTATTTACTGCAAACCCACTATCTCAGGCTGATGGCGGTGTTCCAAACTCAGGTAACCAGGCCGTTTTAGATAGTGCCGGTGACTTCACTTTAACAGTGACTAACAACACTATACTGAACTCTGTGCAACCAATTGTATTTAGCACTGAAATCGGTTCTAAAGCGCCGGTGGGCGACTGTGATGAGCTAACCGCGGCACTCGCACCAGAACTGTTTGCGATTAGCTGGAACTTTTTCAAAATCAATTTTGACGCAAACCTAATTGCCAACGGCTTAAATGAAAATTCAGCCACTCAAGGTTTAGCATTTGATTCAGAAGATATCAGCAGTGATCATGCGTTCGAATATGATTGTGATCTTGTCGATCGTGGCAACTCTAGCTTTACCAATAACTTCGGGTTTACCGACAGTTATTACCATGGTGATGCTAAAGCCGCTTGGGATACAAACGAAGTATTGGAAACAAATGCAAATGGAAATGGAGCATTCGATACCGATGGTGCCATCGATCAGAATCCAGCTGATAATGGGAAAGAAGTTCCAGAACTTGTAACCGCAAACAATGGTTTAGTTGAAACCGATGCGAATGGCGCTCAGGCTGCCGCAGGCGCTAAAGGTTTGTACTACATCAACGAATCCGATGTAGGTGCTGGTTCAACTTGGACTATGTCTAACAACTAAATAAACTTCTAAACATGTTATTGGGGCCTTATCGAAAGGCCCCATAACCTGTCTGACAAAAAAAGGAGTATAAAAGCCCTAGAATCATCAAAAAATATCATAAAATCAATCATTCCCGCCCGAAAACAATTCGACTTACAAAACCACACAAAACAATAAGACAAAAACACATAAAAAAACCAAAAATTTAACTTACAATCTGGTTGACCCATTGGTTATATACAAGTATATTAAATGATAAATATATGTGTAACATAACAACAACATGTCACACACAAATCTAAGTATAGATAAACAACTAACGGGGACCTCGATATGTCATTGAGATATAGAGAAATACAAGACACCGACTCAACTGTGTCGGCAACCAATCAAAGATCTTTAAAACCTGTGTCTAAATGGGTTAAAACGGCTTTATTGGCAAGTATGGCTAGTTCGTTTTCATTTGTCGCCCAAGCACAAGACGCAGGTGCCGAAGCACAAGAAGATGTTGAAGTTATCGGTGTTGTAGGTACACGTAAAACCATTCAAGATCAGATTGCCATTAAACGTGAAGCAACAACTGTCGTAGATGGTCTTTCTTCTGATGATATTGGTGAATTACCTGCACTATCTATTGGTGAAGCGCTAGAATCTATTACGGGTGCGGCATCACACCGTGAAAACGGTGGCGCGACAGAAATCACTATTCGTGGTCTAGGTCCTTTTTTAAGCGCAACACACATCAATGGTCGGGAAGCGACCAATGGTAGCGGTGACCGCTCGGTAAATTTTTCTCAGTTCCCGTCTGAATTAGTTAAAAAAGTCGCAATTTATAAAACTCAAGATGCCTCAATGATTGAGGGGGGCGTTGCCGGTGTGATCACTCTAGAGACTGTTCGCCCGCTTGATTTTGGTAAACAGCGAGTTCAAGGTGAACTAAAATTAAACTACAACCCTGATGCTGGTAATGTTGAAAACTCTCTATCCAGTGACTTAGGTTACCGTGGTACTGTCAGTTATGTTGACCAGTTCGAGTTTGATAATGGCCAAGCTGTTGGTATATCAGTCGGTGTTCAGCGCCAAGACATCAGCCAGCCAGAAGCAGAATATCGTAGCTCTAGCCCATCTGGTTCGTCATTATGGGCATGTTTAAATGATCCCACTAATACGAACGAAGGTTTTTACCGTAGCTCAGCGGGTGATTGTGAAGACCAAGTAAGTGGCGATAGTAACCAAGGCTATCAACCAACTATAGATCCGGCAACGGGTAAAGCCGAAAGTGCTGGTACGCCATATGCTTGGACCGGCAGCAGCCGTAGTTTCCGTCAAAACGAAACATCAGACGAGCGTGATGCTTTATTTTTTGCAGTTCAATATCAACCAGCATTAGACTGGGATATCAATCTTGATATGCAGATCTCAGACCGTGTGCAGAAAGAAGCGCGGCACGACTTAGTATTTTTACAAAAACGCGTAACACCAGGTATCACTGGACCAACCCTAGTCACCAATAGCGTTGGCGGTATCTTACATTGGGAAGGCAACGAAAGAATAGAGTCTGCTGGTGAACAGTTTAGCCGAGAAGAAAATTACAAAGGCTATGGCATCAATGTTGAACATAAATACTCTCGTGATTTAACCATCAGCGCAGATTTAGCATTTTCGCAGACTAAACGTGAAGAATTACAAATCTCAAACCGAGGCCGCACTTCTGACCGTCCATTCTTTAGCTGGGATATGGGTGAAACCATACCGCATTTTACGGTAACAGATATTGACCTAACGGATATCTCTAATTTTACAGATAGCTTACGATCTCGTCTGGATAGAGAAAACTCACGTGTTAATGAAGTGGTCGGCGCTCGGTTAGATTTTGACTACATTTTGCCTGGTGATGTGATCACTAGCATTCAAGGTGGGTTACGTGCTTCAGAAATGACATTTGTCCAGTATGGCGGTAACCAAGGTAATGGCTCTCGAACTGAATATGCTCTGCCAAGCTCTTCAGCAGATGCTTTAGGCATTTTGCAAAATTGCCAGATCGATTTCCCGGAAACTGATTTTTTAAGCAGTGTTGCTGATGGCAATCTAATTACTCATATCGACAGCAATGGCAACGTTATCGAAAGCGGTACGGGCTCTTCTTGGGCGACTTATGACAATAACTGTTTTTCTCAGTCAGTTGCTAACGTTTTAGGTGAAGATTATGCCTACCCAGACGTCGAATATGAAGATGCTGGCACCATAGATGTAACAGAACGAACCAATGCCGCTTATGTGATGGCAAACTATGATACTGAAATGTTTGGTAAATTTATTCGCGGTAACTTCGGCGTGCGTGTTGTTGATACAGAGGTCACCTCGGTTGGTTTTAGATCAGCATACGAAGTAGAAATTGACGATGTAACAGGTCAATACAAGTTAAACGAAATTGAAGGTAGCCTAGAACGCATTCAAAGTGGCGGTGGTTACACTGAAGTATTACCTAGCTTTAACTTAGTTGTTGACTACAGCGATGATATTTTATTGCGTGCCGGTGTCTATCGCGGTATGTCTAGAGCTGAACCGGGGGATATGGGGTACAGCCGAGAGTTTGAAACTGACGATGATTCTATTGCAACCTCATTAGACGAGCTATTGTCGGTTAATGGTTCTGGTAACCCAGACACTCAGCCACTGATGTCTTGGAACTATGATTTAGCATTAGAATGGTATCCAAACGAAGATTCAATCTTGGCCTTTAGTTTATACTACAAGCAGTTCCAAGGTGGTTTTCAGCAACAAACAACACTTGAAGATTATGTTATTGGCGATGATACAGTCACATTACCAGTAACCAACTCGGTAACAACGGACAATGAAAGTGATATCTATGGTCTAGAAGCCTCTTTTTCATACCGTTGGGACAATGGTATTGGTATGAAGATTGGTTACAACTATGCTGATACAGACTTTGAATTTGAAGATAGTTTATATGGCGATACTTTTATCACTGACGTAAATGGCAATACCACTCAATTAACTGATGGCATTGTCCCTCCAGCTTCAGTGCCTGGTTTTTCTGAACACGTATTAAGCGGACAATTGTATTATCAAATTGGTGACTTAGACACAGCGGTCATTTACAAATATCGCAGTGAGTACTTCCAACCTTATACCAGCAATGGTACTCGTTTGCGCTATGTTGACGAGGTAGGTGTTTGGGAAGTTCGTGCATCTTATAAAGTAAACAGCAATATCCGAGTCAAAGTAGAAGCGCTAAACATTTTCAGCGCACCTAAATCTCAAGATTTCTTCGTTCAAGACAACCTTGGCGAAATCAATGATTATGGCCCACGTTTATTCGCTGGTATTAGCTTAAAATACTAATTAGTAATTAACTGAGTTTACTAAAAACGCCCAAACGCACTCCCCGCGGTTGGGCGTTTTTTTTAGTTTTAGCGGTGTTTTCCGAGCAGATTATTTAAAGATCATGCGAAAATGCATAGCATTC